>NZ_JAKRGB010000009.1 GCF_022347725.1 Ruegeria sp. Ofav3-42 | reverse complement strand
AACGGCTCTGATGCCCGCGCTGGTTGCCATCCACCTTGGATCGGTCCTGACATTTTTCTTGCTCATGCCCTATACCAAGATGGCACATGGGTTCTATCGGCTTGCTGCTCTCATCAGGGATGCGCAAAGAAAGAGAGGGGTTTAACGGCCCGGCATGGACGAGTTCAGACCGGAACGCCGTTCGGCCTGTCCTGGATTGCGCCGAAAGCGATACAAACTGAACTTATAACACTGCCCTCTGGTGGAGCGCGTTTTCATCATGACAACCGCATCGGCTTGGCTTCCATTGAAGTGTCAGACCCGATCCCGGCAGGCGTTTTTTGATTTCTGACTCGATATCCTGATTGCCCTCAAAGGTCCGAACATCCTTCGGATGAAGGGGATTGTACATGTCCGGGGTATGGAGTGGCCCTTTGTGTTTCACGGTGTGCAGCACATATTCGACGCCCCGTCCCCCTAAAGTCTTGGAGCAGTGATGAAACGACCAGCTGAGTGGTTGTTATGGCGCGCGACATCGATAAGGGTGATTTGAAGACCAGCCTGGAAATCCTGCGTGTACATTCCCAAGAGCTTGAAGCGCGCCGACGGTATGATGGTCCACACCACCGAGACATCTGTCTGACAGCGTGATTCACATGACCGCAACGGGCAGGATTTGTCGCCTTCCGGTTTTGGGCCTGTCCATCAGGGTGGAGCGCCAGATGGACAGGCACAACAATCGCCTTTTTCCATATTCTAGGGAATGTAATCAGTTCGCAAAAGCCTGACTGAGCGGCAGAAGTTGGGCAACAATCGAACAATCGTTTAAGTGTTTAATCATGAAGATTCGTTGCCTTCATCTCGATCAAACGACCCAGCTGACAGAGACCTTTGGGCTCCTGGCGGATCCGACACGATTGTCGATTGTGATTGCCTGCAAGGACGGTGAACGGTCCGCGGGTGACATAGCTGACAGTCTGGGCGTTTCTGCATCGCTGACCAGCCATCACCTCCGACTGCTTCGCTCCGCCCGGATTCTGAAATCTGACAGGCGTGGCAAACAAGTCTTTTACGCGATGGCAGATGCATGTGTGCACAGCGTCTTGACGATTATGATCGATCACCTGTTCACGCACGACCACGAAGTTACTGATGAAACCTGGCAAAGGGGAAAACCAGTGCCGACCGTTACTCAACAAAAATGTGCCTGTGACGATTGCGTTTGCATCGTCGAAATCAAAGACGCCGTCAAAAAGGAAGACCGTAACTATTGCAGCGAGGCATGCGCCAACGGGCATCCTGATGGTTCGGGGTGCGGCCATTCAGGCTGCAAGTGCCACGGCTGACGTGAATTCAAAACACTGATTTTTTTAGATTGCGTACTAAATGAATAGCAGCGCGTTCAACCGCGCTGCTCGACAGGGATCGTGCGGTCCACGCCTTGTTTCCTGCTTTTGTGAGTTGCGAACAAGTAAGGGCGGGATTTGATTGGTCAGAATGAACCACCGGCATCTTAAACCCGACCGATCAGCTTAAATTTTACTTTGCAAGACTCGTGTCCGCTCGAAACTGTGTCGGTGTCATACCCGTCTGACCTCGAAAAAACCGGGTGAAGTGGGACTTGTCTGAGTATCCCAACAGAAGGCCGATTTCGGCGATGGTTTTTCGGTTCTGGTTCAGGTGTTCTTTGGCTACATCTATTTTCAGGTGTTTGATTTCGCGGGGCAGTGTCGTGCCTTGTTGCTGTAGCACCTTCAAAAACCGATCCGTCTGTATGCCCAGCAGACCGGAAACAACCTGTGGCCCCAGATCCGCTTCGTCCAATTTGTCGCGTAATACAGATCGAATGGCCGCGACGACGGTGATCTCTTCTTCGTGCTGGGCGGTTATCGGGGGATTGGCCGCCACACCAGGAGCCTGTGCCTTGAACAACCAGTCCACCGGGAAGTTGATCTGCATTCCGGGTGAGGTCCCAAGGCTAACCTCGATCCCTTTGTATCCGACTGGAACGCCGTTGATGTAGCGGCTTTCCCATCGCACGACCGACGGGTCCCAGGCCCGTCCAACCACAGTTTGTAGCAGCCTCACGTAAATCGCGGCTCCAAATCCAGTTACCTGTACGGGTGGTACGGCCGGTTCCTGCTGCCGTTCAATCTGATAGGTCGCTCTGTCCGCGTCGACGATCAGCCGGTGCCGAACCGAGCTGGATTCTTGCGGGACAATTTGCACAAAGCGGGCAAAGAACTCAAAGAGTGACTTTGAAGACTGCCGGGCCTGAGCGAATGGTGGCCATGCTTGCAGGTCGAACGTTTCCCCAACATGAAGGCCAAGGAAACGGTCACCCGCCAAGTCCGAAAAGGCGTTGATAAGCCCGAATACCAACTCGGAATGTACGTAGACTGATGGGTCGGACAAAAGCTCGGCCTGAAGACCCACTTGGTCCAAAGCTGGTCGTGGGTCAATCTGGCGCTCGCTGAGGTATCGCAAAAACGGCTCCGCCAGGGCGAGCCGAATGAAGCCTTCGCTTTGGCCTTGCGGGATCGTGTTGAGGGGCACGGGTAAATACCTCCGGTTCAAGCAACTTGTCTGAGTGTGTTGCCACTTTTTGAACTACATTCGAACATCCGAATAAAAAAGTGGCAACCCGGTCGGAAGATTTCGAACTAGCATTACAACATCTGAATTTATTGAGGTTTCCCATGACCGGATTTCGCAACGCTCGGTACTCGGCCGCGCTCTTCGCAGTTGTGTGTTGTTTTGGATCGCCAGTGCTGGCTCAGAATGCGGAGCCACCACAAACCTTGTTCACCAACGTGCATGTATTTGACGGCGTGAATGAGCAGCGAGTTGAGAATGCAAACGTGTTGGTCGAGGGCAACCTGATCAAGACAGTTTCGACCGAAGCCATTGATGCGCCGGAAGCCACGGTTATTGACGGCTCGGGCCGCACGCTGACACCTGGTTTCATCGAAAACCACGCGCATTTGATGCTGCCGGGACCAACGATCCCGGCGATGGAGTCAAACAGCACCTGGGAAGACCTTGCAATTCACGGCACCAAAATGGCCGAAATGTACCTGATGCAAGGTTTTACAACCGTGCGCGACGCGGGAGGGGCAAACGGAGGCCTGCGCCGGGCCATCGATGCGGGGCAGATCCTCGGCCCCCGGTTTTATCCTTCGGCAGCATTTCTTGGCAGTCGCGGCGGGCACGCGGATTTCGCGAGCTTCACATCCCCTCCGGGGGCAGAAACAAACTTCAGTCGACTGAACATGGCGCAGCAAATCGACAGCGTTGACGACATGAACAAATACGCGCGCAACAATTTTCGAATGGGCGCGACACAGCTAAAGTTCATGCAGTCTGGCGGAGTGGTTTCTGCATTTGACCCATGGCAGCTTTTGGCTGGATCACCAGAGGAGCTTGAAGCCATCGTTCGTGTGGCGAACGAATACGAAAGCTACGTGATGGCGCACTCTTATAGGAAAGTCACGATTATGAATGCCCTGAACGCGGGAGTTAAGTCTATCGAACACGGCTTTATGTTCGACTGCGAAATCTCGGCGCTAATGAATGAAAAGGGGGCATACATCACGACGAACCTTACGGCTTTTGACCCTAACCTGTTTGAAGTGCCCGCCGTGCGTGACGTTCCCTCTAGTCTGGCTAAGGCAAAATCGGCGACGCAAGCTTTTGGCGGGTATATCGACAATATGAATGAATGCCCTGCAAAGCGGGGATTTCACACGGATTGTGTTGGAACTGTCGATGCGTGCAATATCCAAATTGCGTATGAAAAACACCTCAACAACGAATTCTTCGGTCCCCATGCTTCGTTGGTTGCCATGACATCCACAGGGGGCGAGATTGCAGCGTTGTCAGGCCCGTTTATGAACCCCTATCTCGACGGCAAACTGGGTGTGATTGAAGAAGGGGCATATGCCGATATCCTGTTGATCGACGGCAACCCGCTCGAGGATTTCTCGGTCGTGGGCACAGGGGATCAGTGGTTTGGGGCGGACCCAAGACCAGATAGCCCTGAAACCATTCGACTGATCATGAAAGACGGTGTGATATACAAAAATACGCTGAACTGAATTAATGTGGCTGTACCGCATCAGGCAATGCTACGGAGGGCGCGGATGAAAACCTTGTATGGGATTGTCGCTGTTATTGCGCTGGCTTTGGCCGGGCCTGATGTCGATGCGGCCCCCGGCGTGGCTGTGGACTGGTCCGATCTGCCAGACCCTTCCGTGCAGGTTTTTGAAGATCCATATCGCGATCTTAGCCCCGAACAGTTCGATGATGTGCTTTTCGTAGTGCGATTGCGTGGCAGGTTGCAACAGGACGGCGGCAGCGCTGAAGAACGGCAAAAATGGCAGGACCTCCTGACCGAAACCGAAGACGCTCTGGCGGGGGGCGGTATCGATATCGACTGGCTGCTTGATCAGCGGCAAGTTGTGACCGAGCGACGGAAGAAAGCCGGAACAGCTGGCAATCCGCAATTTGATGGTCAGACGGTGACGCTGGCCGGTTTTGCTATTCCGGCTCCGGCGGATGCGGATGGTCGGCCAGTCGCTTACCTGGTGCCGGAACGAGGAATGTGCAGCCACTTGCCTCCGCCTCCGCCAAATCAGATGATACGCGTGCGGCTGAATGATGACTGGGTGCCCAGCTATTTCCACGAGCCCGTGCGTCTGACCGGGACACTGTCCATTGATCCGTCAGATCAAAGAATGATGGTCGTTGATGGCCTCATGCCCATGCGCGCCACTTTCAGGCTGGACACCGACAGCGTCGAGACTCTGGAGTCTCGGGATGACCGATTGGAATGGACGCAAAGCGTGGCTGACCGCATTCGTGCTGCGGGCCATCGTAAAATGGGTGGAGCCAAGGCACCCGAATGATGCGTCTACTTATTGCAGCTCTTCTGCTTGCCTGTGCGGACATCGCGTCGGCGCAAGGACTATCCGGGCCGTCGTCGGTTCAGGCCGACCTCGAACCCGGTGACGGTCTGACCGACCCGCAGTACCGCTCGGATTTCCCGCGCAACATCGCCCCGCGGTGGTTTGAGTGGAAAGATCGTTTGGCCGAAGGTGGGTTTCGGTTCAATTTCGATTATTTGGCACTTGGCCAATCCACAAACGCTGATCAGGGAACCGGCGAAGCAGCCAGCGGGATCGCGCGTTTCTATGGCAGCTGGCAGGCGACCGAACGCGGATCACTAACTTTCAAAGTTGAGCATCGCCACAGCTATACGGATGTCGCCCCTCAATTCCTCGGACTTGATGGCGGTGCACTGTCCATCACGGGGACGGCCTTTAACGATAGCGGCTTGCTGCTGACCAACCTGTTCTGGACGCAAAGGGCAGATGATGGCGCGTGGACCTTGCAGATCGGCCAGATCGACGTCACCGATTTCGTCGATGTGTATGGTCTGGTTAGTCCGTACAGCGGCTTCCAGAACCTTGCCTTCAATACCAACCCGACGATCAACGCGCCAAACCCGGGATTGGGGATTGCCGGAGGGCTCAAGTTAAGCAGCAACTTATATGCTGTGGCTAGCGTGGCCGATGCAAATGCAGATCCGTCGGACCCGAATTTCGACGTGTTCAGCGATGGCAATCTGTTCAAGTCGCTGGAGCTTGGGTACACATCCAGCTTTGACCGCATCTATTTTGACAACGTTCACCTTACCCTTTGGCACGCGGATGCTGCTGACGATGGTAGCCGCGCCGAAGACTACGGAGCGGCCTTTTCCGCCGCCTGGTTCGTGAACAACACATGGATGCCGTTCTTCCGAGCCGGAGCCGCCAAGGGAACTGCCGCGCTTTACGACCGGTCCGTCTCGGCCGGGATCGGCTATTTTGGCCGTAACACGGACCTTGCCGGATTGGGTCTGAACTGGGCCGAAGCGCGTGGCATCGACGGTGATCAGTTCACTTTGGAAGCCTTCTATCGGTTCTCGATTTCACCGGGCCTTCAGATCACGCCTTCGCTGCAGTTCATTGAGAACCCATTGTTGAACCCGGCGCAATCCAGCGTCACTTTAGTCGGCCTGCGAACACGGATCGTGTTTTGATTTTGCAGGCGCAAGAAGGGTCAGAAAATCAGATGATCGTTGTGTTCTCTCTCTAGCGTGACGCGCTGGGCTGCCGTGCCAATTGACTGGCGGCCCGGTTCAAACGGGCAATCGGGAAGTATCGTATTGACGCTTTACGGCGGGGCAGCATTTAGCTAGGTGTCCGGGCATACAGTGCCGTTCCAGTTTTCGTCCAATTTGACGCAAGGCAAAATTCACGGCTAACCATTTGCCGTCAATCATATTTTGAGAGCGGCAAACCAAAAATTTACAAAAAACTTGAATATTTGTTCATTTGTTTACACAACATTCTTTCATTTTTAACAGGTTATTGAGAATTTTTCAGAACCCCCTCCATACTCAAGATGCGCAGAACTGCGCTTTTTTCGTCCAGCGGAAGAGGAGCCAATGGACGAAAATTGGGAAATGGGAGGAATTAATGACTAATAAATCTGTCACACGCCGCGGCGTGTTGAAGTCTGGTGCCGTCGCGGGCACGGGTCTGGCCCTGCCAACGATCTTTACGGCTTCGTCGGCCGCCGCGTTCACCAATGAACCTACCGGGTCTTCGGTTGTCCTGGGCTTCAACGTCCCGCAAACCGGACCGTATGCCGAAGAAGGGAATGACGAGCTTCTGGCGCAACAGCTGGCGGTCGAACATCTGAATGGCGAAGGCGACGGCGGTTGCCTGAATACGTTCTCGTCCAAGGCGCTTCAGGGCAACGGCATCCTCGGCAAGAAGGTCGAGTTTGTTACCGGCGACACTCAGACCAAATCGGACGCAGCGCGCGCATCGGCCAAGTCGATGATCGAGAAAGACGGCGCGATCATGATCAACGGTGGTTCGTCCTCGGGCGTGGCTGTTGCGGTTCAGGGTCTTTGCCAAGAGGCGGGCGTGATATTCATGGCCGGTCTGACCCATGCAAACGACACTACGGGCAAGGACAAGAAGGCAAACGGGTTCCGCCATTTCTTCAACGCCTACATGTCGGGTGCTGCTTTGGCTCCGGTGCTGGCGGCTGAGATGGGCAACGAGCGTCGTGCCTATCACCTGACTGCCGACTACAACTGGGGCTGGACTCAGGAAGAGTCGATCGTGGCCTCGACCGAAGCCTTGGGATGGGAGACGGTCAACACGGTCAAGACACCACTCGCGTCAACGGACTTCTCGTCCTACATCGCTCCGGTTCTGAACTCGGGTGCGGACGTATTGGTTCTGAACCACTATGGCGGCAACATGGTGAACTCGCTGACCAACGCGATCCAGTTCGGCCTGCTCGACAAGGTTGCAAACGGCAAAGACTTCAAGATTGTCGTGCCGCTCTATTCCGAACTGATGGCCGCGGGTGCCGGCGAGAACATCAAGGGCGTGCTGGGTTCGATGAACTGGAACTGGCAGCTGCAGGATGAGGGTACAAAAGCCTTCGTGAAATCCTTTGGCGAGAAATATGGCAAGCCACCTTCGAACTCCGCGCAGACCTGCTATGCACAGACGCTGCTCTATGCGGATGCGGTTGAACGTGCCGGCACCTTCAACCCGTGCGGTGTTGTCGAAGCTCTGGAAGACTTCGAGTTCGACGGCTTGGGCAATGGTCCGACCTGGTATCGTGGTGCGGACCACCAGTGCTTCAAGGATGTGTTGGTTGTGCGGGGTAACGAGAACCCGACCAACGAATACGACACGCTTGAAATCGTCGAGATCACGCCGCGTGCGCAGGTCGAGTACGATCCCGAGCACCCGATGTTCGCCGGTGGCGAACTTGGGAAGTGCAACCCGGGCGCGTAAGGCCTTTGGCTGATGTCTGACCGCCGGTTTCGGTGGCCAGACCCCCTGTGGCCGGGGTTTCGGTCCCGGTCATATCCACTCAATTCATGCTGACCAACCCTGAGGTGGGCCAATGGACGCCATCCTACTGCAAATTCTCAACGGTCTGGACAAGGGCTCGGCCTATGCGCTGATTGCGCTGGGTCTGACGCTGATCTTCGGGACGCTGGGCGTCGTGAACTTTGCCCACGGGGCATTGTTCATGATCGGTGCGTTCTGCGCCGTTACTTTGCAAAAACTGCTGAACCTGAGTTTCGTAACTCTGGATGAATCCCAAAAGGACTTTTTGGGTAACCCGCTGAAGGTCGAAACCCCATATGTCGAGGCCTGGTTCGGCCCCGAGGTCGGCGCAACCATCATCGACTGGTCGGTCCCACTGGCCATTCTGTTCGCGATCCCGATCATGCTGCTGGTCGGCTATGTGATGGAGCGCGGGCTGATCAAGCATTTCTACAAGCGCCCCCACGCGGATCAGATCCTCGTGACATTTGGTCTGGCCATCGTCTTGCAGGAAGTGGTCAAGTACTTCTTCGGTGCAAACCCGATCCAGACCCCGCCGCCGGATGCGCTGAGCGGGTCTGTCGATCTGGGCATCATGGTAGGTTTTGATCCCAACGCGATCATCTACCCGATCTGGCGTTTGGTCTATTTCGGCTTTGCTGTGGGCATTATCGGGGCGGTGTTCTCATTCCTGCAATTCACCACCTTCGGCATGGTTGTACGTGCCGGGATGGCGGATAGGGAAACCGTCGGTCTGCTGGGCATCAATATCGACCGCCGGTTTACGATCATGTTCGGCATTGCAGCCGCCGTTGCCGGGCTAGCCGGTGTTATGTACGGGCCGCTCAATCCGCCCAACTACCATATGGGCATGGACTTCCTGGTTCTCAGCTTTGTTGTGGTTGTTGTCGGCGGTATGGGTTCCTTGCCCGGAGCTGTGCTGGCCGGGTTCCTTCTGGGAATTCTCGAAAGCTTTGCCTCGACGACCTGGGCCACGACAACGATCCCAGGCATCAACCAGATCATCATCTACCTTGTCGCCATCATCGTGCTGCTGACGCGTCCGCGCGGATTGATGGGACGAAAAGGCGTGATGGAGGAATAATCAATGTTGGGACTGAACAAAAAAGACACCAGCCTGCTGATCATCGTCGCGCTTCTGACTTTGCTGGCCCCCTTCATCCTGAACCCATTCCCCGAGGGCAGCGCCATGGCACAGTTCAACGCGGGGTATCCGGACCTGATGCAACGCTTCGTGATCTTCGGCATCTTTGCCATCGGGTTCAACATCCTGTTCGGTTTGACCGGGTATCTGTCCTTTGGACACGCGGCCTTTCTGGGTGTTGGGTCCTATTCCGCCGTGTGGATGTTCAAGCTGCTCAGCTATAACGTCATCCCCGCAATCGCGCTGAGCGTTGTAGTCGCGGGCCTGTTCTCGCTGCTCATTGGGTTTGTCAGCCTGCGGCGTTCAGGGATCTATTTCTCGATCCTGACGCTGGCCTTCGCGCAGATGAGCTTTGCGCTGGCCTATTCGGTTCTGTCGAATCCCAAGTTCAACCTGACCAATGGCGAAACCGGTCTGCAGGTCTATGCGGACGATCCCCAAATCCTTCAGGGTGCGAACGCACCAGACCTGCCTCATCTGTTCGGCTTACCTATGCGGGCGACTTACACGATGGACGTGGGGGCATGGAGTTTTGATTTCAACGCGGGCTACTACCTGTGCGCGGTGATCATGATGGTGGTTTTCTACCTGGCCATCCGCATCTTCCGCTCACCCTTCGGCATGATGCTGCGAGCGGTGAAGTCGAACCAGCAGCGGATGAACTATACGGGCCTGAACTCCAAGCCGTACACGTTGGCAGCTTTCGTGATCTCGGGCATGTATGCCGGTCTGGCCGGTGGCCTGATGGCGGCGATGGACCCGCTGGCAGGGGCCGAGCGTATGCAGTGGACCGCTTCGGGTGAGGTGGTGCTGATGACCATTCTTGGCGGCACAGGCACCTTGATCGGTCCGGTTCTGGGCGCAGGCTTCATCAAGTATTTCGAGAACATCTTCTCGAAGATCAACGACAACGTTCTGCATAGTTGGTTTGCTTTCCTGCCCGACGGGCTGGAGGACGCGGTCGTGTTCCTGATCCACCCCTTCATCGGCAAAGGCTGGCACCTGACACTTGGCATCCTGTTCATGCTCGTCGTCATCTATCTGCCGGGTGGCCTTGTCGAAGGCGGTCAGCGGTTGCTGAATTGGTTCAAACGCAAAAAAACAGGCGCCGACGACGCACCGTCGGGCAAAACAGAACCGGCGGAGTAAGGGGCACGACCATGGCAATTCTGAGAGTCAAAGACGTCAGCAAGCGCTTCGGGGGCCTCAAGGCTCTGACCGATGTGAACCTGAGCGTCGAGGAAAACTCGGTTCACGCGATCATCGGGCCGAACGGAGCGGGGAAGTCGACCTTGCTGAACTGTCTGGTGGGCAAGCTTATGCCGGATACCGGATCGGTGCTGTTCGACAACAACTCGGTGCTGGGCCTTGAGCCGTTCCAGATCAACCAGATGGGCATCAGCCGCGTGTTCCAGACGCCCGAGATATTTGGCGAGCTGACGGTAATGGAGAACATGTTAATCCCTATCTTCGCGATGCGGGACGGTGCGTTCCGGATGCACGCCTATGAGACCATTGCTAACGAAAAGGTGGTTGTCGAACAGGCCGAGGCGATGTTGGAAGAGATGAACATGGCCGACAAGCGCGAGATGCACGCCGCCTCGCTGTCGCGTGGTGACAAACGACGGCTGGAGATCGGCATGTGCCTCAGCCAGAATCCGCGGCTGTTGCTGCTGGACGAACCCACGGCGGGCATGGCGCGGGCCGATACCAACAACACAATTGATCTGCTGAAGCAGATTAAGGAAGAGCGTGACATTACCATCGCCATCATCGAGCATGACATGCATGTGGTGTTCAGCCTGGCCGAACGGATCACCGTTCTGGCGCAGGGGACGCCGCTGGTCGAAGACACTCCGGAAAACATCCGTGGAAACCCCAAGGTCCGTGAGGCCTATCTGGGCGAGGCTGCGTAAGGAAAAGCTATGAACGAGAAACCTGACTTTTCAAAAAACGCCAACAGGGCCAGCACCGCCCCCGCGTTTCTGTCGGTGTGGGACATGCATTCCTACTATGGCGAAAGCTACATTGTGCAGGGCGTCAGCTTTAACGTGCACGAGGGCGAAATCCTCGCTTTACTGGGCCGCAACGGGGCGGGCAAAACCTCGACTTTGCGGTCCATTGCGCGGGTAGGTGAACCCGAAGTGCGCCATGGCGAGATATGGCTTGACCACCAACCGTTGCACAAAATGGCAAGTTACGAGGCCGCTGCCGCAGGTTTGGGTCTGGTGCCCGAGGACCGCCGCATCATCCCCGGGCTAACCGTCGAGGAAAACCTGCAGCTCGCTCAGATAGCACCGCCGGTCGGCTGGTCGCTGGAACGGTTGTATGAGTTGTTCCCAAGACTGGGTGAACGCCGCAAGCAAGAGGGCGTGACGCTTTCAGGCGGCGAACAGCAGATGCTGTCCATTGCCCGTGCGCTGGCGCGGGATATCAAGGTGCTGTTGCTGGATGAACCTTATGAGGGTTTGGCGCCGGTGATCGTGGACGAGATCGAAAAGACGCTGATCCACGTCAAGCAACAGGGCATGACAACCATTATCGTCGAGCAGAACGCTGTTCGCGCGCTTGAACTGGCCGATCGTGCGATCATCCTGGATACCGGGAGCATCGTATTCGATGGCTTGGCAAGTGAAGTTCTCGATAACGCGCAGCTGCGCGAAGAGTATCTGGCGATCTGAGCCCGTACGGGCGGTCGATCTAGGACGAAGTTCTGGAAAGCAGAAACGCGGGGTGGATTTTCCACCCCGCTTTTTCGTCTGCAGGCTTCCGAAATTTCCCGGCTGTCCAGGCGTGTTGACCGGTTTTTTGCCAAAAAACAACAAAAAGGCAAAAAAAATGAACCCAATTTCAATCGGTTCGCTGGGTCTACGGGAATCCCCCAATTCCGAAAATTGGGGCGCTTCGTTAACTTTGAATCATCCAAGGAATTACCGCGGACAATACCACTTTTCCCCGATGAGGGGCTGGCTACTTACCCCCTCGGCCGGCCCCTCAATAACCGGTTCCCCTTTACGGTTTGATCGTTCCGAAGGCCCTCAGGACTCCGTTTCCAATCTCTGAACTGCCTTGATGACAAGTGCGGGCAGTTTTCGCGTGTCGTCATAGCTGAACATGTGCGGGATTTCTGTGACTGCTGTTTTTCGATAGCCTTCGGAAAACAGCAGGAAAGGCACATTTGCCCGCTGTGCGGTTTCCGCATCGACCTCGCTGTCTCCAACAAACAGCCGTGGCCCGGAAGGCGTGACCGCATGAAAACTGGCCTCCAGGTGTGCCGGGTCGGGTTTGCGCGTGGCCAACGTATCACCGCCAAACACCGCATCGAAGTGGTGAGACAGGTCCAACGCCTCTAAAACATGCCGTGCCGGGGCCTCGGGCTTGTTTGTGCAAACGCCCAGAACGCAGCCCATTTCGCGCAGCTGAGTCAGAGCCTTCGGGACGCCAGGGTAGGGAATCGTTTTGTCGCTGGACGCAGCTGAGTAATGGGCCAGGGTCAGCTTGGTAAGCTCCCCATGACGCTCAATCGGCAGGTCATGATGGCGGATCATGCGTTCGACCAGTTTTGGCAGGCCGTTACCAACAAACTGCTTGATCGTTTTTTCCGGCAAGGGGGAGATGCCGATATCCAGCAGAGTCCTGTTCGCGGCTGCAGCGATATCCGGAAGGCTGTCTACAAGGGTTCCGTCCAGATCGAACATGATGGTCGCTGTCATTGCGTTCCCTTTAGGTTGGTAATCATGAGGCAGACCTAACGTGCTTGATTTCTCAGCGCAATCACGTGACTTGGTGAGCGTCGCAGGAAGAGGGCTTGACATACCTGACTAAATTAATCAGATTAGCGCAAAGACCACCACAGCCAACCCAATTCGGGCCAGCCAGATCGTCGAAAACACAAACAGATTAAGGCCTTTCGCCCGAGACCCACTGGAGTTGTCCTGATGAACGTGCAGAACCCGAATCCTAGCCAATCCTACGCGGTATCCATGCTACCGTCCCACAAGGCGGAAGACCTGACCAAAGGTGGCAACCTGGCTCATATCGAGTTGGGCGATCAACTCTACACTCTGCGTATCACACGCGCCGGTAAGCTGATCCTGACGAAATGAGCACGCGACCCTCACGCGGCGGGGCGGCTGTCGGGCGTCTGTCCGACCTCAGCCCGATCGAAGCCGGTGCCGTGATGTATCTGCGTTTGTGGAGCGAAAGCACCCAGGCGCGCGCAGATGCGGCCAGTGACTTCGAAATCGCGCTAGGTCTGGAGCAGGGACGTGCAGCCATGCTGACGCTGGATCGTCTGTGCGGGCTTTGCGCCAACCATGGCCGCCGCCCTTTGATCCGACATGGGTTGGGCTGTTCCTGCCTTGGCGCTGATGAGAACTGTTTTGCGCAAATGATCGCTGCAGCCTCGGAAGGTGCGCGCGAAGACGCCATGATGATGGCTTCGCTGATCGTGCGGCCGGATTATGCGCCAGCCTTGGCATCTCTGTCCGAAGAGCTTGGCATGGTGCTGCGCCGCATGACCGCTTCGGTGCCCTTGCCAACGACCGGTCATCAATCCCCGTCTGCCGTGCTGCATTGAGCAGCCAGCAGGTTTCAAAACCCCGGCTCCCTCGGGCCGGGGTTTTGTCGTCTCAGCAGCAGCCACAACCCGCGTGGTGATGATCGTGATCGCAGACCGGAGTAGGGGTGTGGTCGCCAACCTCGGAAAGCACATCCCGAAGCGCCCATAGGATCATGTCGACATCTTCTGCTTCGATGGTCAATGGGGGGCGAATTTTCAGTGTATTGTCCTTTGGTCCTTCGCTGCCGATCAGAATGCGGTGATCCCGCATCCGGTTCTTGACGTATTTGCAGATCTCGGTGCCCTCAGACCCATCGGGGTTGATCAGTTCCACGCCCAGGAACAGGCCCATGCCGCGCACGTCTCCGACGCATCCAAAGTCGGCGTTGACCTGACGCAGCCCATCCATCAACCGTGCACCCATGATGCGGGCATTGTTCTGCAGGCCTTCGTCATCGACGATGTCCAGAACCTCTTTGCCGATCCGGCAGGACAGGGTCGAGCCGCCGAAGGTCGAGAAGAACTCGATTCCGTTGTCAAAGCTCTCTGCGATGGCTTTGGTTGTGACCAGCACGCCCAGCGGATGGCCGTTACCGATAGGCTTGCCCATAACCACAATATCCGGCAGCGCGCCCTGATGTTCGAAGCCGAAATAGTAATCGCCAAGGCGACCGAGGCCGGTTTGCACTTCATCCGCAATACAGACACCGCCTGCGGCGCGGATTTTCTCATAGACGGCCGGCAAGTATCCCATGGGCGGAATGATCTGACCGCCGACGGATGGGAAAGTCTCTGCAATGAACCCGGCCAGCCTCTGACCTTTGTCTTGCAATGCGGCGATCGCAGGGTCCACCAGATCAGCGAATTTCTGTGCTCGTTCAGTATCATCGCGCTTGAATGAGCCGCGATAATCGTCGGCGACCTCAACCAGTTCGACCCAATCGGCCTGACCAATCCCGCCCGGCTTGTTAAACTTGTAAGCCGAGATTGCCACTGCTGCGTTCGTATTGCCGTGATAACCGTGATCGGGTGTCACAATGCCGTTTGCACCGGTATGTGCCCGGGCCAGCCGCAGGGCAAGTTCGTTTGCCTCGGTGCCAGAATTGACGAAGAAGCAGACCTCGAAATGGTCGGGCAGCTTGGACAGTATCTTGTCGGCGAACGCCGTCTGCGCCGGATGCAGGTAGCGAGTGTTGGAATTCATCCGCTTCAACTGGTCCGCAGCTACGGCCTGAATGCGCGGATGCGCGTGGCCGACATGCGGGACGTTATTATAGGCGTCCAGATATGGACGGCCCCATTCGTCGAACAGGTGGTGTTTCCACCCGCGTACCAGCATGACCGGATCGTCGTAAGTGAGGCTGAGGTTGCCGCCGAAATGGTCACGCCGCCCTTGCAGGATCGCCTGTTTTTCGGTCGGGCGATAGAATACCTTGTCGTCGGGCAGGTTCAGCAGGGCCGCAGGGTTCGGGCAGACGGCGTGCCACAGCTCCATCTCATCCGGGTCGCCGACACCGGGCCAGTCGTTCTGCATGCCGTCAGTTGACAGAGCCAGTTGGAAGTGCACATGCGGGGCCCAGCCGCCGTTTTGCGTGGCATCTCCCAGCCGAGCAAAGGCGGCACCTTGCGCCACGGGATCACCCGGTTTCAACCGGTCACAAACCTCGGGGTCCAAATGACCGTAGAGCGTGTAGAACGGGTCTCCTTCCGGTGTTTCGTGATGCAGGATCACCACCCCACCATAGTCCAGATGTGAATTGCGGTTTTCCACGGCCTCGATCCGGCCGCTCATCGGCGCATGCAGTACGGTTCCAGCCGGCGCGAACACGTCCACGGCCAGATGTACCGTCCGCCGGTCCGATGCCTTCCAAGGCCCTTTGCGAAACGCAGGCTCGGCATAGATCAGACGTGGCTCGTTGTAGTAACCCAGCCAGAGGCCGTCTCCGAACTCCTCACCCACCCGCGCAGCTTCGTCCAGCGGCATGTGGAACGGGTTCTGAGGCCAGGTCGAGTTCTCGACCGACAACGATCCCATCGGTACATCGCTCAGGTCCTGACCAAACATCTCGGCGAACTGACCGCGATGCTCGGACAGATAGGCGTGGATGCGTTCCGCTCCGCCCGTCACCGGCAATCCGCAGGCAGCCCGCAGCCGGGCGGGCATTAGGCCGCCATTGACGGTATCGTTTTCAAGGAACCGCCAGGCGGGGGCCTGGCTGATGGTCACATACGGATCGTCCGGATTCTCGGCCGCCATCAGGGTCGAGTTCACCACTGACACAGCCAACCGCATCCGCAGCAGCGGCCAGATCAGATCAACCTCGTCAGCACGCAACCGGTTTACGGCGTGATAGCCACGGACCAGCGCCGTCAGCGCCCGCTCGGGTTTGGGATGATCCAGAACGATGTACGCGCCGGCAATCGTCAGATCGCAGATGCGCGGAGCGGCGCACATGTCCCCCAAATCGATCAGACCCGAGACTGTCTGGCGCTGCCCCAACTCGCCCTCGACCAAGATGTTATAGTCGTTGGCGTCGTTGTGGATCGCCTGTTTCGGCAGGCCAGCCAGTCGGTCCGAGATAGCATCGAAACCCGCGCAAATCTCTGACAACAGGGCCTGCCGCGCTGCATCGGTGATGGCGTCCAGCTTGTCCGAGATCCAGCCCGCCTGCGTCAGATCCCATTTGAAATCCGGGCGGTGCAACCCAATGTGGGCAAACCGCTCTAATGCCCGGTCTGTCGCGCCCAGAACGCGGCCCAGTTTCATGATCAGTTCTTCGGATTTAGGTGCGGCCTTGGCATAGCATTGACCGGGCAGGCATTCGAGCAGCCAAACAAGCCGGGGCTGGCCGTCCTGATCCGCGATTACGGGCAGAAGCGCGCCACTGATATCCGCGATAACACCGGGGCAGGGCAGCCCGGGTGCCTCTGCGGCGATGTGTTCCAGCGCCTTGACCTGCAGGTCAATGAACTCTGCCTCGCAGCCTGCGCGCATCACCTTGAGCACATAGTCCTGACCATTGGTGGCCTTGACCAGAAAGTTGAGGTCATATTCGCCGTCCAACCGGCTCAATTTGGCCTCAAGCCCCCACTGGGTGCGCAGGGCACGAGCCCAGAAATCCGTCAGTTCAGCCATGTGTCCGATACCTTAGTCCTGCGCGCGCAGGCGTTTGAAAAGAGCAGACGTATCCCAGCGCCCGCCGCCCAGTTTCTGAACGTCCTTGTAGAACTGGTCGACCAACGCAGTGACAGGCAGCGAGGCGCCGGTTTCATTGGCCGTATCCAGACAGATACCCAGATCCTTGCGCATCCAGTCCACAGCAAACCCGTGGTCAAAATGATCGTCGAGCATCGTTTCAAACCGGTTGACCATCTGCCAGCTGCCCGCCGCGCCCTGGCTGATCACTTCGACGACGGAACGCCCGTCCAGCCCCGCTTTTTCGGCAAAGTGCAAGGCTTCGCTGAGGCCCTGTACCAGACCGGCAATGGCAATCTGGTTGCACATCTTGGTTAACTGGCCAGCGCCACTTTCCCCGATACGGCGGCAGATTTTGGAATAGACCTGCATGGCCGGTTCGGCTGCGTCATAGGCTGCCTGATCCCCGCCACACATGATCGACAGAACGCCATTCTCTGCCCCTGCCTGCCCACCCGAGATCGGGGCGTCCACGAGCGCGATGCCAGCTTCTTTTCCGGCTTCGTAAAGTTCATTGGTCACCTTGGCGGAAACAGTCGTGTGATCGACAAAGACCGCGCCGTCGGACATGCCGTGGAATGCACCGTCTTCACTTGTGCAGACCATGCGCAGGTCGTCGTCATTGCCAACACAAGCCATGACGAACTCAGCCCCTTTGGCAGCCTCGCACGGCGTGGTCGCCATAGCGCCACCGTGTTCAGCGACCCAGGCTTCGGCCTTGGCGGCGGTACGGTTGTACACAGTGACTTCGTGACCCGCGGCCTTTAGATGGCCAGCCATGGGATAGCCCATGACGCCCAGGCCAAGGAAAGCAACTTTTGCCATTTGGTGATCCTCTCTGCTGTCCGGCGCCCATCTGGTTCAGCAGGCCGGAATGTTTAGCAGAGACAAAGCAAAGCTGCGCCCAAAGGGCAACCCCGCGTCACGCCTGGCCGCCCAAATCCTGCAGGATCGGACAATCAGGCCGGTCATCCCCCGCGCAAGCGTCGATCAGATGGCCGAGCGTGTCCCGCATCGCGTTCAGATCAGCGATCTTGGCCTCGATCTGTGCCATATGGGCACGGGCGACCTTTTTGACATCGGCACTGGCGCGGGTCTCATCCTCGTAAAGCGCCATCAGGGTACGGCAATCTTCGATGGTAAATCCCAGCGCGCGTGCCCGACCCAGAAAATTCAGCTTGTGCACATCCTGACTGCGGAATCTGCGATAGCCATTGTCATCGCGCAGCGGCTTAACCAGTCCGATATCCTCATAGTAGCGGATGGTCTTGGCTGGCAGGCCGGTCTGGGTTGCCACATCTCCGATATTCATGACGTCACCGTTCGGATTGAGTGTTCTTCAGTGCTTTCAGGCAGGGTCGCACGGACACGACGCAAACGCAGTGCGTTCGAGACGACGAAGACGCTCGATAAGGCCATCGCTCCGGCGGCAAGGGCCGGAGACAGCAGGTGCCCACTAAAGGGGTACAGGACACCGGCCGCAACCGGGATCAGCAGGATATTGTAGCCAAAGGCCCAGCCGAGGTTCTGCTTGATGTTGCGCATGGTCTTGCGGCTGATTTCCACCGCGTTAGCCACGCCGCGCAAATCGCCGGACATCAGAACGACATCGGCGGTCTCAATTGCCACGTCGGTTCCGGTTCCGATTGCGACACCGATATCCGCTGCCGCCAACGCCGGGGCGTCGTTTATGCCATCCCCGACAAAGGCAAGCGTACCAAACTGTTCGCGCAAAGCGTTGATCGCGGCCAGCTTGCCATCTGGCAGTACCTCTGCCGTGACATGGTCGATGCCCAGCTTGTCGGCCAGAGCCTGCGCCGTTCGGGTATTGTCACCAGTTACCATTGCCAGCGTCAGTCCCATTGCGTGCAAGCGTTCCAGCGCCTGTTCCGTGCCGGGTTTGATTGGATCGGAGACTGCTAGCATCGCCGCGGCCTGACAATCGATCGCGACGAACAATGGGGTTGCGCCTTCGGCTGCGCGTTGGTCGGCCTCGGCAGACAGATCTATCAGGTCTACGCCGTTTTGTTCCATCAACCGGGGTGATCCGATCAGGACTTTGCGCCCCTCGACCACGGCACGAACACCCAACCCGGTTAGCGATTCAAAATTTGACAACTCGGGTAGCTCTGCCGGCCCTGCGCGAGTGATTGCCGTGGCAATCGGGTGCTCCGAGCGCGCCTCGACCGCGGCCGCCAGACGTAGAACATCATCGTGGTCAAACCCGTTTGTCGTGGTCACGTGCTCCAATTCTGGTCGTCCCAGAGTCAGCGTTCCAGTCTTGTCCAGTGCAACAACCTCGGCCTGTTGTAATTGCTGCAAGGCGTCACCTTTTCGGAATAGCACTCCCAACTCTGCCGCGCGGCCGGTTCCCACCATGATCGAAGTCGGCGTGGCCAGGCCCATGGCGCAAGGGCAGGCGATAATCAGGACCGAGACGCCAGTGACCAGCGCTAAAGGCAAGGCCGGGGCCGGGCCAAAGATCAACCATACAGCGATGGTCAGCAAGGCCACGACAATCACCGCCGGGACGAACTTTGCGGTGATCCGGTCGACCAGTCCCTGGATCGGCAGCTTGGCCCCTTGCGCCTGTTCGACCATGTGAATGACCTGCGCCAGAACAGTGTCTGCCCCAACGCGTGTCGCACGGACACGCAACGCGCCCGTGCCGTTCACGGTGCCACCAACAACCTGATCCGAGGGCGACTTGCCAACGGGTACAGGTTCCCCGGTGATCATGCTTTCATCCACATAAGATGTGCCGTCCAGCACCTCGGCATCCACTGGAACGCGCTCACCCGGGCGGATTTGCAGAACATCTCCCACGACAATGTCGGCGATCGGGCGGTCAATGAATGTGCCGTCCTGCTCGACCCACGCCGTTTTGGGCTGCAGCCCGACCAGTTTGCGGATTGCGGCCCCGGTGCGGCCTTTGGCGCGCGCCTCCATGACGCGACCCAGAAGGATGAGGACTACGATGACGGATGCAGCCTCGTAATACACATTGGCGCTTCCGTGCGGCAGAATTTGCGGCGCAAAGGTAGCGATCAGGGAAAACAGGTACGCTGCTCCGGTTCCCAGTGCGACCAGCGCATTCATGTCAGGCGATCCGCGCAACAGTGAAGGAATACCTTGGAGGTAGAACACGCGTCCCGGGCCAAACAGAATGACCGAGGTCAGCGCGAATTGGATCAGATAGCTGGTCTGGGTGCCGATCGTGGCATGAACCCAGTGGTGGAAGGCCGGGATCATATGCCCGCCCATTTCCAGAATGAACACAGGCAGGGCAAGAACCGCAGCAAAAATTGTCGCGCGGGTCAGGGCGTGCGCCTCTTCGGTTTTGGCATGATCCGCTTGATCATCGGCAGCGCCATCTGCCACCCGCGCCGGGTATCCGGCCTGATCGGACAGTTCTGCCAGTTTCAGCGGGTCAGTGGCACCGTCGATGTACGTTACAACCGCACTTTCGGTGGCAAAGTTGACCTTCGCATCGACGACAGCGGGGTCCGCGGTCAGCGCTTTTTCGATCTTTGCCACGCACGAGGCGCAGTTCATCCCGCCGATTTGCAATGTCGTCTGCGTGTTCGCCGCCGGATACCCGGCGTCTGCAAGGGCTTCGGTCAGAGCACTGACAGGCCCCGAATGCGTGACCTGCGCAGTTTCCGTCGCGAAATTGACCGATGCATCGGTCACTCCCGGGACGGAGCGCAAAGCAGTTTCCGCCCGTCCCACACAGGACGCGCAGGACATGCCTGTGATTTTCAATTGCGTAACCTGCGGTGTAGCCATTCGACTCATCCCGATGTGATTTCTGCCCCTCAAATGGGGGTTCCAGTCACGGGAAGGTCAAGAGGTTATGCAGATTTTCTTTTGGTAGCACAACGTGGCCGTCATCTGTTCGCAAGTCTCTCCAGCAAAAGTGAGTTGTACACGGCCGGCGACGTTCGCACCGCTTCGGGCGAGGCGAAAAATCCAAGGATCAAGGCTGTTGTCGCAAGCACAAACCCGACGAGAAAGAATGTGGCTACATTCAAAGTGGAACGTTTCATGGTAAAAGTCCCTTTTCACAGTAGTTCGTCCATCCCGACACGGCGGGATCAGGACAGTTTTGCCAGTTCCTGTTTTAACTTTTCGTTTTCGGCCTGAAGCTGTGCCATCTGCTGCCCCAACGTGTTGAGATGGGGGCGCAGTTCCACTTCGGTAAAACGCGGCGTGATGTGACGCGGGCAATTCCAGTCCAACCCCTCGACCCGGATGATGACGGCGCGTTCGGCTGGGGCTTCGGCATCTTCAGGGTAAAGACTGGCTGCGGCGGCCTCACCTTCTGTGAATTCGACTCTGCCTAGAATTTTCAGACGACGCTGATTGGCGTAATCCATCAGGATCATCGCAATCCGGTCATTTCCGTCCAAATTTCCGCGCGAGATATACTGTTTGTTTCCCGAAAAATCAGCGTACCCGATTGTCTGCGGCCCCAAAACTTTGAGGAACCCAATGGGGCCGCCGCGATACTGCACATACGGCCAGCCGGTTTCAGAAACGGTGGATTGGTAAAACCCGTCCCGCGCCTCGATGAACGCCTTTTCCGCCTCACCGATTTCATGACCCTGCTGCGGGCCGCCCTCAATGAATTTGGCATAGGTTTTAGCTGAACCCATCCGTTCCTGATGCGCGCGAACAGTGGCGGTAAAGGTCAGTTCGGAAAAGGCGCGGGGCATGAGATGTCCTTTCAAAGTCCAAGTTCGGACAAGCCGGGGTGGTCGTCCGGACGGGGGCCATGAGGCCAGAAAAACAAGCGTTCGTCTTCGGATATCGGCAGATCGTTCAATGACGCATGCCGTTCGGCCATTCGACCGTCTTCGGCAAACCTCCAGTTTTCGTTGCCGTAGGATCGAAACCATTGACCGCTGTCATCGTGCCATTCATAGGCGTAGCGTACCGCGATGCGGTCACTTGAATAGGCCCACAATTCCTTGATGAGCCGGTAGTCCAGCTCCTTGTGCCACTTGCGAGTCAGAAAGGCGTGGATCTCGTCGTGCCCGCTTAGAAACTCGGCTCGATTTCTCCACTGACTGTCATCGGTATAGGCCGGAGTCACGTTATCCGCGTCGCGACTGTTCCAGGCGTTTTCCGCCATGCGCACTTTCTGCGTTGCGGTTTCCAGCGTGAATGGGGGCAGAGGAGGACGGTTCATTTGCGGGTCTTTCACGTCAAAGAGGCTGCAATCAGAGCGATGGTCAAAAGCAAGGGGACGTACTGAGGTGGAAAGGGTCTGGCGCGGCGTTGCATCTTTTTGCTCCGGGGTTTACTGATCGGTACATCTTTGCATGTATGTGTACTGATCGGTAAACTTTTTCAAGTGCCAAGCTGAAGATATTTGGCCTCTCAGTCGAAGGTTGATGGGACAGTGCAACAAAAACAGAGGCTTGATCCGACATTGTTGCAGCCATCGCGAATGCACATTATGTACCGATCAGTACGCATAGGAGCCAAAAAATGCGCCCGAACAAACGTGATGAACTGGTTCGAAAGGCTTTGCAGGTCTTTTATCGTGATGGGTTTCACGCCACCGGCATGGACAAGCTGGTGGCTGAGACGGGCGTGTCCAAAACGTCGATGTATAAGCACTTCCGTACCAAGGAAGAGCTAATCTTGGCGGCCTTGCGGCTGCGGGATGAGAATTTCCGCAATTGGTTTATGCGTCGGGTCGAAGAGCTTGCGGACTCCCCGGCTGAGCAGCTGATCGCCAGTTTTGATGCGTTGGGGGAATGGTTCCAGGAGGATGGCTTTCGCGGTTGCATGTTCATAAAGGCCGGAGCCGAATACCAGGACAAGGATCACCCGATCCATGTGCAGGCGGCTGAACACAAGCGCGTGCTGCTGGAGTTTTTCACCGATTTGGCCCGAAAGGCGGGCGCGCGTGACCCCAAGACACTGGGGTGCCAGTTGCTATTGTTGCAAGAAGGCGCGATCGTCACCGCGGTTCTGGTCAAAAGTTGCGATCCGGCGCAAGACGCCAAGGCAGCGGCGCGAATTTTGCTGGGAAACGCCATGGCTCAATAGGATTGCAGCCTGCAAAATCGGAATTTGGGTGAAAAAGACGTTGCGTTGCAATCCGTTGGATGGGTTGGTTTGCAAGGTGTCCAAAGTTACCCTGACCGAAATTTGAGTCGGGAGAAACCTACATGTCGCTATTCACCCCCACAGCCAATTGGGTCACCGAGGAACACCAGATGTTCGCCGAGATGGCGAGCCGGTTCATGGACGACGAACTTGTGCCCAATATCGAGCGCTGGAACGAGAATGGCGTGGTCGACCGAGATTTCTGGAATAAAGCCGGGGAAATGGGGCTCATGGCCGGCGCGATCGCCGAGGAACATGGCGGAGTAGGCGGTGGGGTCGGTTTCGACGCGGTCACTATGTATGAGCAATCCGCGCGTGGGGACTCGGGCTGGGGTTTTGGAATTCAGTCGATCGTTGTCCATTATCTGACCGCTTATGGCAGCGAGGACCAGAAGCAGAAGTGGTTGCCCCGTTTGGCTTCAGGTGAGCTGGTCGGCGCGTTGGCAATGACCGAACCGGGGACTGGCTCTGACGTGCAATCCATCCGCACGACTGCAGACAAGGATGGGAACTCCTATCGTCTGAACGGGTCCAAGATCTTTATCACCAACGGGCAGTCTGCGGACCTAATTCTGGTGGCGGCCAAGACGGATAAATCGATGGGGTCCAAGGGCGTGTCTTTGATCGCCGTCGAGACCGAGGACGCGGAAGGATTCCGCCGGGGGCGCAACCTTAAGAAACTGGGCATGAAGGCCAATGACACGGCTGAGCTGTTCTTTGAAGACGTCAAAGTCCCCATGACCAATCTGATCGGCCCGGAAGAAGGTCAGGGCTTCTATCAGATGATGAGGCAGTTGCCATGGGAACGTCTGACCATCGGTATCATGGCGCTGGGGGCGATAGATTTCGCGATATCCGAGACCGTGCGCTACACGCAGGAACGCAAGGCCTTTGGTCAGCGCGTGATGGACTTCCAGAATACGCGTTTCAAACTGGCGGAGTGCAAGACCAAGGCCGAAGTTCTGCGCAGCTTTGTCAACGACTGCATTGCCCAACTTCAGGCTGGTACTTTGGATGCGGCGAAGGCCTCGATGGTGAAGTATTGGGGATCCGAAGTGCAGAACGAGATTATGCATGAGTGTCTGCAGTTGTTCGGTGGATACGGGTTCATGATGGAATACCCTATCGCCCGCCTCTATGCGGATGCGCGCGTTCAGATGATTTACGGCGGGACCAACGAGATCATGAAAGAACTGATTGCCCGGTCTCTGGACAAATAAGCCACACGCGGGGCTCCCGCCCGTCGTCAACGTTTTTTGGCAAAAACGTTTCCTTCCGTTGGGCCAGGCAAGCGCGGGCGAAGCCCGCGCTTGCCTGGCCCTCCCCGCCGTCCGCAGGACGCAAGGCCGGAGGCCGCGCAGGTTGAGCGGCGGTTATAGAGATTGCGGTCAGATTTGACCGACCTGCTCTTGCAGCCATAGTCGAAACGATTTTAGCGGCTCGGATTCCGGTCGCGTGTTTGGCCAGACCAAAAAGAACTCTCCAAGGCTTACGCTTGGCCCGTCCCAGGCCAGAACCAGCCTTCCGTTCTTTAGGTCTTCTTCGATGAGATAGCTGGGCAGGAGCGCCGCGCCCAATCCGTGGATTGTAGCCTGTACCATGGTCGAGAATTGGTCAAAGAGCATTCCACGCATACCGGATGCCTCGCGCCCCTGAGCGGCAAACCATCGTTCCCACGCATCGGGTCTGGTTTCCAGATGTAGCAGAGGCGCTTTCATCAGCCAGCTCAAATCCTGCCGCTCAGCAGCCAGAAGATTCGGAGCGCATACCGGCAGCACGTCTTCGCGCATGATCGAAAGGTAGTTCACCCCTGGCCAATCCTTCTGGCCAAAGTGAATGGCGGCGTCAAAGTGCTCGGTCTCGAAATCGAATGGTTTGAGGCATGTGCTCAGGTTCACGGTCACTTCCGGGTGGCGGCGCGCAAAGTCCTGCAGGCGCGGGGCCAGCCAGTGCATTCCAAAGGCGGGCAGGATCGACAGGTTCAGCGATCCGCCGGTTGGGTTGGCCTTGAGCTTTAGGGATGCCTGCGCCAGCTGGTTCAGCGCCGTTCGGGCAACCTGCACATAATCTTTTGCGGCCGGCGTCAGGTGCAATCGCATCTGGTTACGCTGAATGAGTGCGACACCCAGCTGTTCCTCCATAGACTTGAGTTGCCGACTGATCGCACTTTGCGTCAGCGACAGTTCTTCGGCTGCCGCAGAGGCGCTGCCGAGGCGATCAACTGCTTCAAGGGCCAGCAGAGAGGGGATCGAGGGCAGGAACCGACGTGGTGCTATCATATGACTAATCCTCATACCTTTCATACGGAATATCACTGGCATTTGCCGACGGCTAGCGCGATACAGACATAAACCTATTCAGTTCGGATTTGGCCAATGACACTCGTGAGCAGCATTGAAGAGTTTCAGCCTGCGGAAAGGCTGAAAGGAATCGAGCTATCGGAAATCGTCAGAATCTCGGAACACGCAGCTCGTCTTCGGGCGCAAGGTGTGGATGTGATTGCACTCAGCACGGGTGAGCCCGATTTTCCGACCCCACCGCATGTGGTTGAGGCTGCAAATCGGGCGGCGCTTGAAGGTCAGACACGGTACCCTGCAACGGCCGGAACGCCGACACTCCGTGCGGCTATTGCCACCCAGGCTCACGTGCGGACAGAGAACGTGATCGTGTCAACTGGCGCCAAACAGGTTCTTTCCGGCGCGATGGTGGCGACCCTGAACGCCGGCGACGAGGTGATTACAGCTGCGCCGTTCTGGACAAGCTATGCGGATATGGTCAGGCTGGCAGGCGGGGTTCCTGTCGTACTGAGCTGCCCGGCCTCGCAGGAGTTCAAGTTGACACCGGAACAACTGGAGGCCGCGATCACGCCGCGAACGAGATGGCTGCTGCTTAACACGCCGTCGAATCCCACCGGCGCGGTTTACACTCAGGCGGAATTGCGGGCGCTGGGCGCGGTCTTGCAAAACAACCCGCAGGTCTGGGTGATTTCAGACGAGATTTATCGCCACCTTTCCTATGTTCCTTTTGCCCCGTTCGTGGAGGCTGTACCTGAGTTGGCAGACCGAACCCTGATCGTGAACGGCGTATCCAAGGCCTATTCCATGACTGGCTGGCGTATCGGGTGGGGCGTCGGGCCTGCCGCATTAATCAAGGCGATGATCGCGGTGCAGGGGCAGATCACCTCGGGTGCGTGTTCAATCGCGCAAGCGGCTGCTTTGGAGGCTGTTACTGGCCCGCAGGATGTGTTGGAGGAGCGCCGCCATGCGATGCAGGCGCGTCGAGATCTTGTCGTTGAGGGGCTGAATGCCGCCGGACTGGAATGTGCTGTTCCGGATGGAGCGTTCTACGTCTTTCCCAAAACGCCTGAGAAAATGCCCGTAGATCACGAATTCTGCCGCTATCTGCTGGATGAGGCGGGCGTGGCGCTTGTACCCGGACGCGCGTTCGGGATGCCAGGGCATCTGCGGCTTTCTTTTGCCTATGCCGCCGAAAGCCTGCAAGAAGGGGTGCGCCGTATCGCGGACGCCACCGCCAAACTGTAATCAACGAAGACCGGGATTATCCAATGGACCGCGCCCAGATCGTTCACGAGAATTTCCTGACCCGTGTTGCCAAGCGCGACTTTCCCGAAGGAGCTGACCCTCAACCGGGACTAAGCAATGCGGACGCCGTGTCGTTGTTCCGGTCGCAGGTCTTAAGCCGAGCGTTAGACCGGACCAGCCGCGCAATGCAGAAGGCCGGGCAGGGGTTCTATACCATCGGCTCCTCGGGCCACGAAGGGATGGCTGCCGTGGCACATGCCCTACGCCCGACCGATATCGCCTTTCTTCACTACCGGGACGCGGCATTCCAGATTGCACGGGCCGAGCAGGTTCCGGGTCAGCAGATCGCATGGGATATGTTGCTCAGCTTTGCCTGCTCGAAAGAGGATCCAACCTCGGGTGGCCGGCACAAGGTGCTGGGTTCCAAGGCGCTGACGATTCCACCCCAGACCTCGACCATTGCCAGTCACTTGCCCAAGGCGGTAGGTGCGGCCTATTCACTGGGTGCGGCGCGACGGCACGATCCTGAACACAGGGAGTTGCCTTTGGATGGCATCGCGATGTGCTCGTTTGGCGATGCCTCAGCCAACCATTCTACCGCTCAAGGCGCGATCAACACAGCGGGCTGGACCAGTGTTCAGTCGACGCCCTTGCCGCTGTTGTTCGTGTGTGAGGACAACGGGATCGGAATTTCGGTCAAAACGCCCAAAGGCTGGATTCAGGCCTCGATGGAGCATCGTCCGGGGATCAAGTACTTTCAGGCAAACGGTCTGGATATCTATGAAACCTTTGCGGTGGCCAAAGAGGCCGCGGAATACGTCCGCACCCGCCGCAAACCGGCGTTCCTGCATCTCAAAACCGTTCGCCTTTACGGCCATGCCGGGGCGGACGTGCCCACCACCTACCTTCCCAAGTCCGAGGTTGAGGCGGATGAGGCCAATGATCCGTTGCTGCATACTGTGCGCCTGTTGGATCAGGCAGGGGCGTTGACCCCGGATAAAGCGCTGAAAATCTATCAGGACACGTGTGATCGGACCGACCGGATCGCTGCCGAGGCCGCGACCCGGCCGCATCTGGCCAACGCGTCTGAAGTCATGGCCAGCCTGATCCCGCCGAAACGTACCTGCAAATCCACCAACGGCCCCAGTATCGAGACGCGCGCCAAGGCCTTCGGCGGAGACATGCGCGCTATGGACGACCCGCAGCCCATGAGCCGTCTGATCAATTGGGCGCTGACCGATCTTATGCTGGAACATAGTGAGATCGTGTGTATGGGCGAAGATGTTGGTCGCAAAGGTGGCGTTTACGGCGTGACCCAGAAACTGCAGCAGCGCTTTGGACCGGATCGGGTAATCGATACCCTGCTGGACGAGCAGTCCATTCTGGGGCTCGCCATCGGTATGGGGCACAACGGGTTTATTCCGATCCCCGAAATCCAATTTCTTGCCTATCTGCACAATGCCGAGGACCAGATCAGGGGCGAAGCTGCGACCCTGCCGTTTTTCTCGAATGGGCAGTTCACCAACCCGATGGTTCTGCGGATCGCCGGTCTTGGGTATCAGAAGGGCTTTGGCGGTCATTTCCACAACGACAATTCACTGGCCGTTCTGCGGGATATTCCCGGCGTGATCATAGCCTGCCCGTCCACGGGTGCAGACGCGGCGCAAATGTTGCGCGAATGCGTGCGGCTGGCCCGCGAAGAGCAGCGTGTAGTTGTCTTTCTGGAACCCATTGCGCTCTACCCGATGCGCGATCTGCATGAGGCGCAGGATGCCGGGTGGATGACCACCTATCCTTCGCCAGATCAACGTATCGCTCTGGGCGAAGTCGGCGTGCACGGCAAGGGCACAGATCTGGCCATCGTCACCTACGGCAACGGCCATTTTCTGTCGAAACAGGCGCTGCCCGAGCTGGAAGCCGCAGGTTTGAATCCCCGGATCATCGATATGCGCTGGCTTGCCCCACTGCCGGTCGACGCATTGCGCGAGGCCACCAAGGGTTGCGATCATATCCTGATCGTCGACGAATGCCGCCGCACAGGTAGCCAGTCCGAGGCGTTGATGACCTTTTTCAACGAAGACAATAGGGACGTCCCGACGGCGCGCGTTGTGGCCGAAGACTGTTTTATCGCAACTGGCCCTGCCTATGCCGCACCGTTGCCGTCAAAGGACGGAATTGTCTCAGCCGCACTCAAACTGACCGGAGGCCGCGCATGACTCGCACCGCAGTCGTCATATGCCCTGGTCGCGGCACTTACAACAAACCAGAACTGGGATATCTGCACCGCCACCACGCAGATCGGATGGAGATGCTCCAAGGTTTTGACGCCATCCGCGCCGAGGCCGGACAGGATGCAGTGACCGCGCTGGACGGCGCAGCGCGTTACACGGTGTCCAGGTATTCCCGCGGAGATGTCGCCTCCCCATTGATCTACGCTGCCTCGCTGGCGGACGCGCAGGTGCTGGCAGACGATATCGAGGTGGTCGCAGTCACTGGCAACTCGATGGGTTGGTATATTGCACTGGCCGCCGCCGGAGCGTTGTCCCCTGAAAATGGATTCCGTGTCGTAAACACGATGGGCACGCTGATGCAGGAACACTTGATCGGTGGTCAGTTGGTTTACCCCTTTGTTGGTGACGATTGGGCTGATGACGTTACCCGCAAAGCTGACCTGCTGGCGGATGTGCGGGGTATCAATGCGATGGATGGTCATGATCTCGCGCTGTCCATTGATCTGGGTGGAATGCTGGTCCTTGCGGGTAACGAAAAGGGGCTAAAGGCGTTCGAAGCTTCGCAACCCACAGTGCAGGATCGTTTTCCGATGCGTTTGGCGAACCATGCCGCGTTTCACACGTCCTTGCAGGCTCCGGTCGCGGCTGAGGGGCGGGCGAGACTGGGCGCTGATCTGTTTGGTCAGCCCAAGCAACCCTTGATTGATGGGCGCGGGAAGATCTGGTGGCCCGGTGCTACGGATACCGAAGCGTTGTGGGATTACACATTGGGGAATCAGGTGACCGAGGCCTACGACTTTACCCGTGCAATTCAGACAGCGGCGCATGAGTTCGCGCCTGATTTGTTCATTGTCACCGGTCCCGGCGCGACGTTGGGTGGTGCGGTGGCGCAGTCCCTTGTTCTGGCGGATTGGGGTGGTATGGGCGACAAGGCGGCGTTCCAGGCAAAACAGGATGCACAACCTTTCCTGATCGCCATGGGACGCGACGATCAACGGGTGCTTGCAACTGGCTGAGACTGCCTCGATGATCCGCGCAAATTCAAGGAGCGTGAAGTGAGCGACCACGACCAGTCCCTCTGGCTGAAAACCTGCCGCGAGCATGTCGAACCCAGCGTTTCGGCCGGTGACGTATCGGTCGATCTGGCGGTGATCGGTGGCGGCTATACCGGTTGCTCTGCGGCCCTGACGGCCGCGAAATCCGGGGCGTCGGTCTGCTTGCTTGAGGCGCAGGAAATCGGGCACGGCGGGTCCGGGCGCAATGTCGGGTTGGTAAACGCAGGGCTGTGGTTGCCACCCGCTGAGATCCGCGCGCATTTGGGAGATGAAGCAGGGGATCACCTGATTGACTTGTTGGCAGCAGCGCCGTCAGAGGTGTTCGACCTGATCGACCAGCATGGGATAGATTGCGAACCAGTGCGCAACGGCACTCTGCACTGCGCGCATTCTGCGGCGGGCTTTCGTGATCTGCAGGCACGCCAAGCGCAGTTGAGCGCCGCCGGCGCGCCGGTTGAACTGCTGTCTGCAGAGCAGGCGGGTCAGCGCACAGGCAGTGCGGCTTTCCACGGAGCTCTGTTCGACCCGCGCGCAGGGACGATACAGCCCTTGGCATACGTCCGTGGCTTGGCGCGCGCAGCTGTCGAAGCGGGTGCACTTACCCTTACGCAAAACCCGGTTCAGTCGATGCAACATGTGGAAGGCGTTTGGGTGCTGAACACGGCAAAGGGAACGGTGCGCGCCAAATCGGTAGTGCAAGCGACCAATGCGTATCATCGCGACCTGACCGACACTGCCCCTGCTTATGTGCCGGTTTATTACTTTCAGTACGCAACGGCTCCTCTTCCAGACAACCTGCGGGCCAGTGTCCTGCCGGGGGGCGAAGGTTGTTGGGATACCGGCCTGATCATGACCTCGTTCAGGATGGATCAAGAAGGGCGGTTTATCATCGGGGCTATGGGCGACCTGGACCAAGTAGGCGGCACGATTCATAAAAGCTGGATCAAGCGCAAACTGGCGCAGCTCTACCCGCAATTGGCGGATCAGCCACTGGTCGAAGGATGGCACGGGCGCATCGCAATGACCTCGGATCATATTCCGAAGATCACACGGATCGGCCCCAATGCCTTGTCAATTCACGGCTATTCGGGCCGTGGGATCGGACCGGGCACCGTCTTCGGTCGCCTCGCTGCAGAAAGTCTGCTGAAAGAGGACCAGAGTATGTTGCCCGTGCCCGCAGTGATGGACCATCGCGAAAACTGGACCGGCCTGCGCCGCGCGTATTTCGAAACCGGCGCGGCGCTGACTCATTTTATCAAAGCGCGGTTCTAACCTCAGACCGCACGCGTGATGCCGCCATCAACCCGAATGTTTTGGCCGGTGATATAGCCGCCGCCCTCGGAGGCCAGCATGGCTACGACCGAGGCGATCTCGTCATAGCTGCGTCCGTAGCGGCCCAGCGGGATGCGGGCGCGGAATTCTTTTTTCTCAGGCAGGCTGTCGATGAAACCGGGCAGGACGTTGTTCATACGGATATTGTCGGCAGCATACTGATCCGAGAACAGCTTGGTGAACGCAGCCAAACCTGCGCGGAACACGCCAGAAGTTGGGAAAACCGGATCGGGTTCGAACGCGGCGAAGGTCGAGATGTTGATGATCGACCCGCCGCCCTGCGCCTGCATAATCGGTGTCACCAGACGCGTCGGGCGGACGGCGTTCATGAAATAGACGTCCATGCCGGTGTGCCAGTCCTCATCTGTCAGCTCCAGCACCGGCGCGCGTGGCCCGTGACCGGCCGAGTTGACCAGGACGTCGACCCGCCCCCAATGGGCCATCGCCGCATCAACCAGCTTTTGCAGATCATCGTTTGACTGGTTCGACCCCGTTACGCCCACTCCACCCAACTCGTGTGCCAGGGCTTCGCCTTTGCCCGAAGAGGACAGAATGCCAACCTTGAACCCGTCCGCGGCCAACCTCCGGGCGGAATCTGCGCCCATGCCACTTCCACCAGCCGTAATCAGCGCCACTTTGGTCATGTGAAATCTCCATTCGTTGATTGTTCTAAAGTGGGCGCTGCCGGTCGGATTGACCAATCAGTTCTGCTGACCTTATGGTGTAGAAAAACTACTGAGTAATGTGATGGCCGCTCTCCCTCCACTGAACGCCCTGCGGGCTTTTGAAGCATCGGCACGGCACCTTAATTTCCGTTTGGCAGCGGAAGAACTGGGCGTAACGCAAGGTGCGGTCGCCCAACAGGTGCGGGGGCTTGAGGCCCGTTTGGCCACTCAGCTATTTGATCGCCTGCCGCGTGGCCTAGCGCTGACCGAGGCAGGTCGCCGTTTTCACGCGCCATTACGCAGGGCTTTCCGGCTGATTGAAGACGCCGTTGAGGACCTGTCAGGCGACCGACAAATCACCATTTCAGTGACGCCCAGCTTTGCATCAAAGTGGTTGGTGCCGCGCCTTCAGGACTTTACAGAACAGCACCCTGAAATATCTGTTCAGGTCGATGCGCGGGAACGTCTCGCGAATTTTCAAGGGGATGGAGTGGACATTGCAGTTCGCCAAGGGCGCGCGCCTTTTGGGCCTGGTCTGGCAGCAGAGCCGCTTTTCTCAACAACCTTCGTTCCGGTCTGCAGCCCCAAGATCGCAGTTGATATTTCCCAACCTGCTGACCTGCTGAAGCATAAGCTGTTGAATGACACGCACGGCCTTTGGCCGTTATTCCTGCAGCGGGCGGGTGTTACGGGTAAGCCAAGGATGATGAGTTTCAGCCAAACCAGTCTGGCAATCGATGCCGCAGTGTCGGATCAGGGGGTGGCTCTGGCAAACGAGCCTCTGGTTTCGGCGCAACTTGCGGCCGGGCAGTTGGTGCGCCCGATCCCCGACGAATTGGTCGAGGACCTTGGGTTTTACATCGTGACCCCCAAACAACCCCGCCAACCGACGCTCGTCGCGCTGATGAAAGAGTGGTTGCTGTCTCAGACCTGAAGTGTTCCTGCAATCCTTTCGATCCGTTCCCGCAACCAGCGATGCGCAGGGTCGTTGGACGACCGTTGGTGCCAGACCATGTAGATCGAGACAGGCTCACATTCGAAGGGCAGGGGCGCACAATCCAGCGATGCCAGCGGACCATGTTTCATCAGGGCCGTGTCGGTTGAAATCAGGTCGCTGCCCTTCACGAAAGAGGTGATTGCGTTGAAATGCGGCAGCGTCACTGTAGGCGGCCTAATCTGGCTCTGATCGACACCCCGCAAAACCGCGCGAGAACTGCGCCCGTCGGTAAACCTCACCTCGACATGCTCGGTCTCGCAATAGGTTTGCCAACTGTCCGGAGGGTATCGCCGTGCGCTATCAAAATAGATCATCAGCGGGCTGCTGAGGATGCGTTTTTGAATGATGTCAGGCCCGTCCGGCGGCAAAGGGGTCAACATCAATTGGCACCGATCGCTGCGCAAAAGGTCAGAGTCCGGAACTCCGGAGGGAATAAAACCCAGGCTCAGCCGCGCACCTTCGGCCCGCACCGTACGCAGCAACTTGGGAAAGATCAGTTCTCGTGGCATGTCGTTTGTGGCGATCTGAAACGTCATGTCTTCGGAAAGCGGGTCGAACGGACGGTCTTCGGTCAGCGCGCGCATTCCGTCCAGCACGTGTTGCACGGGGTCTTTCAGCGATAACGCGCGTTCGGTCGGCGTCAGTCCCTGACCCGACCTGACGAACAGCGGATCGCCCAGAACCGATCTTAGCTTGGACAACGTATGGCTGATTGCCGATTGAGTCACGCCCAGGCGGTCGGCTGCCTTAGAGACCGAGCTTTCTTCGAGAATGGTCAGGAAGACACGCAGGACTTTGCCGTCCAATTCCGTGAAATCAGTTTTGTTCATACTGTCTATGACTATTCATGAATGGATTTACTGTCCACCGCGCATTAGGTGACAGTCAGAAACAGGAGGCGCGCGATGGGGATCCGCTTTTTCTCGGACAAGAACCGGCCGGTCCATATGGGCCCCTATCCGCTGGAGCGGTTGGCGCGGCAAACGGCCATGCCGGACTTGTCATCCCTGCGGCCTATGCCCGCGCTCAGTTTCCATCGCCCGCATCAGCCCCAGAGCATTGTCAACGCGATGGGCGAATTTCAGGCGATGATGGACGCCATCCGGGACGGGTTTGTGAACCCGGTTATGTCCGAGATTCCAGCAGACCCTGCCACACGCGCCGATCACCTCAAGGCGTTTGGTTATTTCAACGATGCGTCCATGATGGGCTGCGGCCCGCTTCCAGCCGATGCGTTGCTGACCGAGCCACGGCGCAATCCCGATATCGACCGACTGGCCCATGCGCTGCGCACACGGCAGACCAAAACGCTGGCCTCGGGGATCGACCTTATTATGGCCGATCTCAAGGAAAGCATGGAGGCCGCGCCAAAGCCGATGGACACGCACAGGCATGCCATCGTCTTCCTGTATGAGCACAACCGCGATCCCGACCCGGATGAGCCGGGCACGGATTGGATCATGGACGCGCAGGATCACCGCGCTTGTCTGCTGGCGACCGAGAATGCGGTCGTAATTGCCAATTACATCCGGCTGCTGGGGTTCGATGCGCGGGCGCATACCTCGATGTCCTCGGAGGTCGATCTGGGTGAGCTGGCGGTGGCCGCGGGTCTGGCCTCGGTTGAGGGTGGCGAGGCCGTTGTCCCGTGGTTGGGCAAGCGTTTCGGTCTGGCAGCTGTGACCACCGAGATGGAGATTGCGCACGATCTGCCGTTGCAACCAATGGCGCAACAGCCGTGGTTCCGAACGCAAGGCCCGTCGTGGTGGTTGGGAACAGGGTTTGCCAAGAACGCGCTGAACCGCGATGCCTACGCCAAACGACGCTATGTTGACGGGGCCCATCCGTTCGAGAACCTCAAGCGCGTCGACGCACCGACCACTTACATCGATGAAGAAAACGTCGCCCGCGTTCCCAAACGTGCCGACATGTTCGCGCGGGCTCAATTCGGCGACATGGGCAAGTCGCTTCAGGACGCCGCCAAGGGTGGTCATTACGTGCGCAAAGCGGCCCCGAGTTTCGCGCAACGCCGTGCGCTAGGGGCCTTCGTGTTGTTGCAGGACGGGGAAAGCGCCGAGGCGTCGCAGCCAACCGATGCCGACCGAAATGCGGCGAACATCAAGGCCGCGACCTGTTTCCTTGGCGTTGACGCCGTGGGCCTCAGCCGCTGCCCGGAATGGGCATGGTATTCTCATGACGCTACCGGTGAAGAGATCAACCCGTCCCACGATCAGGCCATCAGTATGATCATCGATCAGGGCTATGAAACCATGGAAGGTGCCAGCGGTGACGATTGGATCAGCGTTGCCCAGTCTATGCGCGCCTATCTGCGGTTCTCTTTGCTGGGCGGTGTGATCGCGCAGCAGATCCGTAACCTCGGCTACAAGGCCAAGGCGCATACGGTCATGGATGGCGAGGTGCTGCAGCCGCCTTTGCTGCTGTTGTCGGGATTGGGAGAGGTCAGCAGGATCGGAGAGGTCATCCTGAACCCCTATCTTGGCCCCCGCCTGAAATCCGGTGCGGTGACAACCGACATGCCTATGAGTCATGACCGACCGATCGATTTCGGCCTTCAGACCTTTTGCGAAAGCTGCAACAAATGCGCGCGGGAATGCCCGTCGGGGGCGATTACCGCTGGCCCAAAGCTGATGTTCAACGGCTATGAAATCTGGAAATCCGACAGCCAGAAATGCGCAACGTACCGCGTGACGACGCCGGGTGGGGCGATGTGTGGGCGGTGCATGAAAACCTGTCCTTGGAACCTCGAAGGCATCTTCAAGGAGCGCCCATTTCGCTGGGCGGCGATGAACATTCCCTCTGCCGCGCCTGCATTGGCTAAGCTGGATGATGCGGTGGGCAATGGCGGGCTGAACGACACCAAGAAATGGTGGTGGGATATCGAATTGCAGTCGGACGGCGCTTATCGTCCGACGGCACACCCACTGAACAGGCGCGACCTGCAAACGGATCTGGACCTGAAATACGAGGATCAGACTCTGGCCGTCTACCCGGCCTATCTTGCTCCGCATCCCTGGCCTTATCCCTTTATGATGGACCGCGAGGCCGGGATTGAAGCCTATGAGGCGATGGTAACTGCGGAGGAATACAAGTCCCGCAAGGCGAGCGGAGACATGTCTGTCGTGCATCGTTACTCAATCGCTGGCGACGCTCCGGTGATGCGGGTCGAATTGACCAAAGCCGACAAGATGACTGCCGATGTTACGAAATACGAATTCTCATCGCTGGACGGTGCGCCCCTGCCGGGATGGACAGCGGGCGCACATCTGGACGTGCTGGTTGCGCCCGAGTTCCTGCGTCAGTATTCGATGTCCGGTGATCCTTCGGACCGGTCGGTCTATCAGATCGGCGTGCTGCGCGAAGATAAGGGGAGGGGTGGTTCGGCCCTGTTGCACCGGATTTTCAACGAAGGCCGCAAGGTTTTTATCTCGAAACCCATCAATCATTTCGAACTGGAGGAAGCCGCCACCAAGACCTTTCTGATGGGTGGCGGCATCGGCATCACCCCGATGATCGCCTTTGCGCATCGCCTGTACGCGCTGGGCAAGCCGTTCGAGCTGCATTACTCGGCCAGCACACGCGCCGGGGCCGGGTATCTGGACGATCTGGCGGTGATGCCCTGGTCGGACCACGTGCATTACCATTTCTCGGACGAAGGCACGCGCGCCGATTTGGATGCGGTCCTGCCGAACTATCAGCAGGGGTGGCACGTCTACACGTGCGGGCCGGACCGATACATGGACGGTGTCATCGCAGCGGCCGAGCGTCAGGGTTTCCCCGAAGAGGCGCGGCATCTGGAGTATTTCTCGGTCCCCGAGCAGCCGGACTACGAGAACCACCCCTTCACTCTGAAGCTAGCAAAGTCGGGCAGGGAGCTGACTGTCCCTCAGGACAAGGACGCTGCTCAGGTGCTGAACGAGGCTGGTATTCATGTCGATGTCAAATGCGCAGACGGTATCTGCGGGGTCTGCAAATGCGGGGTGATTTCCGGCGAAATTGAGCATCGGGACTTTGTCCTGTCGAACAAGCAGCGCGAGGATGCGATCATCCTGTGTCAAAGCCGTGCGGCCGAACCTGACGGTGTGATCGAACTCAACCTCTGATCCGAGGTCTGAAAACGACTTCGTGAAACACAAAAATTGGTCGTTACGGCCATGGACGCCGTGGGGTTGCTGCACTAACGTCCCCTGCGAACCCCAGTGAATCCTGATCAACAGGTGCGAGGTATTTTCATGGATTATCACAGCCCCGCCAGCTTTGCCGAGGCATCGGCCCTGGCTGCAAACGCAACGGGCATCACACGGTTTCTGGCAGGTGGCACCGATGTTCTGGTGCAGCTGCGCTCGGAACTGGTGACACCCGATACGCTGATCGACATCAAAAAGATTGACGGCGTCAGCGAAATCAACAGCAATGCCGACGGCAGCTGGACGCTGGGCGTCGCTGCCACCGGCGCAGAAATGAGCGAACACCCGGAACTGGGCCGGGACTGGCCCGGCGTGGTTGAGGCGATGGACCTGATTGGTTCGACCCAGGTGCAGGGGCGCGCGACGCTGACCGGCAACCTGTGCAACGGATCGCCTGCGGCAGATTCCGTGCCTGCCATGGTTGCAGCAGGTGTGACCGTGACGGTGACCGGACCGGAGGGGGACCGCGAGGTTGCGGTCGAGGATATCCCCACCGGTCCCGGCAAGACGTCACTGGCCAAAGGTGAACTGATCTCGGCCGTCCACATTCCCGCCCGGGGCGAGAATGGCGGCGACGCGTATCTGCGGTTTATCCCGCGCACCGAGATGGACATTGCCGTTGTCGGCGTTGGTGTAAACCTGCGTCTGGACGGCGACACTGTCACCGAGGCTCGCGTGTCGCTGGGCGCTGTTGCCCCGACCGTTCTGCTGGTCGAAGACTGCGCGAAGGCCATCATCGGCAGCACGCTGGATGAGGCCGCGCTGGACGCGCTGGCAGCTGCGGCCTCCGCAGCCTGCAACCCGATCGACGACAAGCGCGGCACCATCGAATTCCGCACCGAGGTCGCTGGCGTTCTGGCCAAACGCGCCGCGAAAATCGCCTATGCCCGTGCGAAGGGAGAGCAAGCATGAGCAAGTTCCACGTATCCACTACTGTAAACGGCGACGCGGTCGAATACCTGTGCGACCCGCGCGAAACCCTGCTAGATTGCCTGCGCGACAAGCTGAATCTGACCGGCGCGAAAGAGGGCTGCGGCACCGGCGATTGCGGCGCGTGTTCGGTCTCGGTCGACGGCCGCCTGGTCTGTTCGTGCTTGATGCTGGGCGTTGAGGCGGATGGCAAAACCATCGAAACTGTCGAGGGCATCGCGGATGGTGATGTTCTGCACCCGCTGCAGAAAAAGTTCATTGAACACGCTGCGCTTCAGTGCGGTATCTGCACTCCGGGTATTCTGGTCGCGGCCAAGTCGCTGCTGGAGAAGAACCCCAACCCGACCGAAGAGGAAACCCGGTACTGGCTGGCAGGCAACCTTTGCCGCTGCACCGGATATGACAAGATCATTCGTGCCGTCATGGAAACGGCCGAAGAACTGCGGGAGGCTTCGTAATGGCACTCGACGATCGCAAATCCGACTTCACCTTTGTTGGCACACGCCCGAACCGTCCTGACGGGTTGGACAAGGTCACAGGCCGCGCAAAGTTCGGGGCTGATATCTCGGCCCCCGGCATGCTGCACGGCGCGATCCTGCGCTCGCCCCACGCCCATGCGCGGATCGTGAAAATCGACACCTCGAAGGCCGAGGCGCATAAGGGCGTCAAAGCTGTCGTGACCCGCGCAGATTTTGCAGATGTTCCGTTCAAGCCCGGTCTGGAAGGCGAGTTCTGGAATGTTCTGGAAAACGTCATGGCGGGGGAGAAGGCGCTGTATGACGGGCACGCCGTGGCAGCGGTGGCGGCAACTTCGGCGTTGGCGGCGCGCGATGCGCTCAAACTGATCGAGGTTGAATACGAGGTGCTTCCCCACGTCACCGATGTGGACAAAGCGATGGCGCCGGATGCGCCGGTCATTCGCGAGGGTGCCGCGGATTATTCGGTCCCGGAAGGGATGCATCCGAACGTCGTGCGTTACCACGAAAGCGGTCACGGCGATGTCGAAGCCGGCTTTGCCGAGGCTGATCTGGTCATCGAGGACAGCTTTGTCACTGAGGCGACCCATCAGGGGTACATCGAACCGCACGCCTGCTTGGGTATGCTGGGCAATGACGGCAAGGGTGAGCTGTGGTGCACCACCCAAGGTCACTGGATCGCGCAGAAGACTTGCGCGGCGTTGCTGGGGATCGAAACCTCGCAACTGCGCGTGACTGCATCCGAGATCGGCGGCGGGTTCGGCGGCAAGACGACTGTCTTCATCGAACCGGTTGCGCTGGCGCTGAGCCGCAAGGCCAACCGCCCGGTCAAGGTCGTGATGAGCCGGTCCGAGGTATTCCGAGCCACCGGTCCGACCGCGTCGGCTTCGATGGACATCAAGATCGGGATGAAGAAGGACGGCACCATCTCGGCCGCTCAGGGCGTGTTCCGTCTGCAGGGTGGCGCGTTCCCTGGTGCGCCGGGTGACATGACTGCCATGTGCGCCTTCGCGCCCTACAACCTGACCAACGTCAAGCAGATCGGTTATGACGTCATGGCCAACCGTCCGAAGCAGGCCGCATACCGCGCGCCGGGCGCGCCGATGGGGGCCTTTGCGGTCGAGTCGGTGATTGATGAGCTGTGCAAAAAACTGGATCTGGACCCGGTTGATGTGCGCCTGAAAAACGCCGCGCATGAAGGCACCAAGGCCAGCTATGGTCCGACCTACGAACGGATCGGCCTGGTCGAGACGCTGGAAGCCGCCAAAGCGCACCCGCACTATTCAGCGCCGCTGAAGCCGGGGCAGGGGCGCGGGATTTCCTGCGGGTTCTGGTTCAACCATGGTGGCGAGACTTCGGTGTCGCTGGCGCTCTCTGAGGACGGCTCGGCGCAGTTGATGGTAGGCACACCCGATATCGGCGGCTCACGCGCATCGATGGCGCTGATGGCGGCCGAAGTGCTAGGCATCCCGTACGAGAACATCCGTGTCACCATCGCCGATACGGCCACGCTGGGGTATAATGACGTCAGCCACGGCTCGCGCGTGACTTACGCCAGCGGTCTGGCGACGATCAAGGCGGCCAAACACGCGGTTGAACAACTCTGTGCCCGTGCGGCGGCCAGTTGGGGAATTCCGACCGACGCGGTGAAATGGGAAAACGGCTGTGCCGTGCCCTCGGGCCCTAATGCGGGTGATTTTGACCCGCGCCCGCTGGCGGACATCACCGCCCATATGGGCGCGACCGGCGGTCCGATTTCAGGCCATTTCGAAGCCACCCCCGAAGGCGCAGGCGTGTCGTTTGGCACCCATATCGTCGATGCAGAAGTTGATCCGGAGACCGGCAAGACCTCAATCACCCGCTACACGGTCATTCAGGACGCAGGGAAGGCGATCCACCCGACCTATGTGGAGGGTCAATATCAAGGTGGTGCTGCGCAGGGCATCGGCTGGGCGTTGAATGAAGAGTATATCTATGGCGATGATGGTCGCCTGCAGAACTCGATCTTCCTCGACTACCGCATCCCGGTTGCCAGTGACCTGCCGATGATCGACACGGTGATTGTCGAGGTGCCAAACCCCGGCCACCCGTTCGGCGTTCGTGGTGTGGGCGAAACCGGTATCGTGCCGCCCTTGGCTGCGATCGCCAACGCGGTTTCGCATGCAGCAGGCGTACGGATGCGGCAATTGCCAATGTCGCCGCCACGCATTCTGGCGGCACTGAAGGACAATGGTTAAGGTCCACCTCTGGTCCGGCCTCCGGTCTCTGACCGGGGGCCAGCAGGTGGTCAAGGTTGATGCCAAAACCACCGGCGAACTGCTACGCGAACTCGTGCGCGTGCATCCGCAGCTTCAGGGGCCGATTGATGCGGGTGTTTCCATCGCTATTGACGGGCGTGTCATTGCCACGGGGCTGACCGAACCGATCCCCGAAGGCAGCGAAATATACCTGATGCAGCGACTTAGGGGCGGTTAGCTTTCCGGCGACCACGGTTCGCGACCGACCATTCGGTCGGCCTCGGCAGTGATGACATTCATGTGGTTCTCGAGGCTCTGGCGAAGCTCTTCCATCTGCTCCTCCGTCGCTTTGCGCGGTACGGTATCCGTCCATTCGCGACACAGGAACACGCCTTCGTTGCGCCAGGGCCGGGGCATCAGCAGGCGGTCCCAAGTTCCTGCCTCGCGCCCGTGCTTTGCCGAATAGGTGATCCCGAACACCCGTTTGCCAGACGTACGCGCCCAGATCAGCGGCACGGTCGAAGACACTCGCTCTGGCCCGCGTGGGCCGTCGGCGGCAATCCCTATCGATATCCCTTGCTTCATCTTGCCCAGCACCTCGCGCGACAGCGCGACATGACGCTTGTGGCTGGACATCGCAATCGTATCCATGCCGAACAGTTGTTGAACGCGCCCCACCATGCTGCCTGCCCTTGCAGACGAGGTGATCGAACAAATCTGCCCCTTGTCGAGCGGAAAGAAATACGGCGACTGAGCTAGTCGTTGATGCCAAAGCACCACGATGACCGGCTCACCCTGTTCGGCCAACTGGTCCAGCTCTTCATAGCCGACCCGCTGCCATTGGGTGTTACGATTGACCATCCGGATATAGCTTGCGATGCGTCGCGCTGCCCAGTTCAGAACGGCTTCGCTGTCGGCGATTTTTTTGCGGATACTCACGGATGGGGTCCCTCGTACTGACCAAACCGTGTCTTATAGAACTCAACGCTGCACGCAACTTGTTTGTCGGATGCATTAGTCGCGCAGAATCTGAAAAAGCCTCTTGAGTCCGCCGCGCGGCTGGCATATCTGAGGCGCACCTTAGGGGTATAGCTCAGTTGGTAGAGCGACGGTCTCCAAAACCGTAGGTCGCGGGTTCGAACCCTGCTGCCCCTGCCATTTCCCAAATAACCGGAAACAATGCGCGCGTGTAAGCGGTGCCGCTGGGCCTGTGATTTTGGATTTTTGAGAAAACAACGTATCCTTTTCCAATTATTTCGGAAATTCTGATCGTGGGGGCGGTCAAATGCGAGTTTTCTTCAAGCAAGGGTTGGTGGTTTTCTGGTTCCTGTGGTGGGCTATGGCGTTCCTGACCGATTTCGTCGGAGGGCTGGAGCTGTTGGGTGTGACGTCGACGCCTTGGTTTGACGGACACAATTATCCATTTCTTGTGAAGACACTGGAGCAGTTTGGTTCCACAACAGCGATAAATGTCTCACTGTTCATCGGGATCATTCTGTGGGCATTGCTGTCTGCGGGGCTTTTCCTGATCGCTTTGGGGACACCTTACTCTCACACGGAGCTGTGGTTCCGCCGCGTGGATATGGCCTTTATCGTTTCGCTGGGGCTGTGGCTGGCTTTCTTTCTCTCGGACCAGACCGTCATGAAATTTGATCTGGAAGAAAACCACATGGTTCAGGGCGGCTTCCAGCTATTGTGTTACCTGACCATTTACGTATTGCCGGATTGAGCGGCTTGCGGGCTCTGAATACGCGTTAGAAATTCGTGCTTAAGGCGGAGCTTTCTGGTTTTAGGCGCGCGGCGTGACGCTGTGTTGAGCTTTTGTCACGCCGAACGCACAGCCCGGAATAAGGCTCCGAACTCAGCCCGTGAAGTAATGCCGGTAAACCATCTCGTGCATGTCGCGTCTGCAATAGCCCAGATCCATTAGCTCCTTTTCCGACATCCTGTCGATTTCGCACCGTTTACGTTTGTACTCAGCTTTCCTTTCACGCTTTGACTTTCTTTCCTCTGCGGACGCAAAGAGGTTCGAAAATGCACCGTTTCCGGTGATGAAGTCAGCATAGGCCATCATATTCTCCTCCATTTCATGGTGGCTGTCCTTGACATTCAGATTGGTGGCCGTGCTGAACCTTGCCTGTCGGAGAAATTAACGTTGGTTTAGGCATCAAGTGGGGCGGCAACCGCGCAATTCGGTCAATCCCGGTTTCCTACGCCTGGGGAATGGCCTATGGTCCAGCCCACGACAGACAGGCGAAAGAGGTTTCATGTCGCGCTTTGACGGTTATTTCCTGCGGCAATTGCTGATTCTGTTCGGCTTCTTCACTCTGGTTCTTGTCGGCGTGTTCTGGATCACCCGTTCCGTCAGCCTGTTCGACCGTGTGATTAGTGGCGGTCAGTCTGCGATCGTGTTTCTGGAATTCACGGCGCTGACCCTGCCGACCCTGATCCGAACCGTAATGCCGATGGCCGTGTTTGCTGCTGCCGTCTATGCCACCAACCGCCTCAGCCGTGAAAGCGAGATGACGGTGATGCTGGCCACCGGAACCAGCCCATGGAGGCTGGGGCGTGCGGTGTTCCTGTTCGGTATCCTGACGGGTCTGATGATGGCTGCGATCAGTGTTTTCCTGCGCCCCGCATCGGTTGATCAACTTGAACAACGCCAGGCCGAAGTCGCCGGTGATGTCACTGCGCAACTACTGAATGAGGGCGAGTTCCTGCATCCTGCGCAGGGCGTTACGGTGTATATCGGTGAAATTGATCTGGACGGTACGCTGTCCGAAGTTTTTGTTTCGGACCGCCGGGATGAAGAAAGCCCGGTCAGTTATTCCAGCAAGACGGCCTATCTGGTCAACAACGGCACAGGCATTCATCTGGTGATGGTCGACGGGATCGCGCTGAGACTGGACCAGCAGGGCCGAACGCTGTCTTCGACCCTGTTTGAGGATGCATCCTACGATATCTCCGCGCTCACAAGCGCGGATACCATGACGGCCCGCAGCCTTGAGGCGATCCCGACGATTGAGCTGTTGCAGGACCGCGATGCCATTTTGGCGTCCGAGTATTTCTCTGAGGGACAGATGATCGAGGAACTGCATCAGCGGTTTTCGTGGATCGCGATCTGTATCGCTGTGGCGATGGCCGGATTTTCGACGCTGATGCTGGGCAGTTTCTCGCGCTTCGGTCTGTGGCCGCAAATATTCGGAGCTTTCACGATTCTGGTCTTGCTAGAAGGTGTCCGGGGATTTGTCTCACCGGTCGTGATCGAAGATCCGAAACTGTGGATTCTGCTCTATTTGCCAGCCATTATCGGCATCCTGATCTCGTGTGTGTTCCTGCTGATCGCCGGGCGGCCATTGATACGTGCCCGATCACGGGGGACGAATGGAGCCTTGTCTCAGGCCTAACTGGACTGGCGAAGATCGGTCAGGCACGTCATCACGTCTTCAAAGGCATCGCTGTCTCGCCTGGTCACAAGGTAAAGCGGCAACATCAGGTCCAGCGCCCCGGCGACCGGCGTCAATTTTCCCGCGCTCAACTGATCCCGAATGACATATTCGGGAAAATAGCCAGTCCCACCACGTTGCAGAACATAACGCAGGGCCATCATGCAGTTGCCCAGAAAAATCGTCTGCCCCGAGGCTTTCCGCGCCGTTGATCGCACGTGGTCCTGATAGATCTCGCCCAGCTCCAGATTGACGAAAACCGGATCGTCGGACTTGTCCGGTGTCTCAACCAACAACAGGCATTCCGGCGTCAGTTCTTGGTACAGAACACGTTGATCCGAGGGTTTTTCGTGGGTGAGTGCCGCGTCCAGTACATGCGTCGCGACAGCCTCGACCATGTTGAGGTCGTGATCGTAGTTGAGCGTCAGCAACAACTGGCCAAGACGCTGTTCGTATCGGACAGCCAGATCGACCAGTAAGGGATCCCAAACGCTCAGCTGCGCGCCAAGACGCAGCGCGATTCTGTGCTGAGTCTGATCCGGCAGATCACGAGAGGCAAAGGACCAGAGCGATAGCATCTGCTCGGCATAGGGCCGGAACTGTCGGCCGAAATCCGTCAGGTTGGTGCCTCCGGCGCCCCGGGTGAACAGCGGTTTGCCGGTTTCCTCTTCAATCAGCTTGATACGGGCGCTGACAGCTGTCTGAGTCACGTTGAGTCTGCGCGCGGCGGCATGGAACCCGCCGGTTTCCGCAACACAGAGAAATGTTTCGAGCGCTTTGATCTGCATGGCGAAAGTATTTTTTCATCAGACCGATAAAATCAATTCGTTTTTTTGAACACCAACCTTGGGCTAAGTTGGGACCAGCAGATCAGCCAGAGGAAACACCATGCTGGACAAAAGCCACAAACCGACCTGGACCAGTTTTGAAGAGGCAACCAAGGCCGACTGGGACGCTGTCATGGACTATGAAGAGGCGTACAACGCCGCGTTGCCGGACCGTATCCTGGATGCCATCCGATCGCTTGATGAAGAGTGGACGCCCTATCCCGTGAACCGCTACCAGCACAGCCTTCAAGCCGCGACACGTGCTTATGAGGATGGCGCGGATGAGGAGCTGGTCGTCGCGGCGTTGATCCATGACACCGGAGATATCCTGTCACCCTACAACCATGGTGAGCTGTCTGCGGCGATGATGAAGCCTTATGTCAGCGAGAAAACCCATTGGATTCTAAAGCACCACTGCGTGTTTCAGGGCTATTACTACAATCATCACCTCGGCGGCGATCGCAACGCCCGCGACAAGTACCGCGACAGCCCGTATTGGGAGGACTGCCGCTATTTCTGCCATGAGTACGATCAAAAGGCGTTTGATCCGGATTATCCGACCAAGCCTCTGGAGTTTTTCGAGCCCATGCTGCGCCGCGTTCTGAACAAGGGCGAGGGCCACATGGAACTGAACGAAACGTCCGAGGGTTAACAGGCCGCCATCAGGCGATAGACGATTTGAGCGGCGGTAAAGTCCCAGGCGGCGTTGCCGTCCGGGGCAAGCTCGACCACGTCAAAGCCCACGCATTTGCGGTGCTGCAGTGCGTGTTCGACCAACCGCAGCGCTTGGTAATAGCCCAGTCCTCCGGGAACCGGTGTTCCAGTGGCAGGCATTTGCGATGGGTCCAACCCGTCGACGTCAAAGCTGACATAGACCAGCTCGGGGAAATCCTCGGGCAAGTCGACGGCGTGGATACTGCCTGTCACCAGTTCTTCGGCATCCACGTGGAAAACGTGGTTTTTCAAACGGCTCTTTGCTTCTTCCGTAGAAAATGCGCGCACACCGAATTGGGCCAGCTTGATGCCTTCCTCGGCCAGCAGGTGCATAACTGAGGCGTGGCTGTGTTTCTCGCCCTGATAAGCGTTGCGCAGGTCGGCATGGGCGTCGATCTGGACGATGCCGATTGGTTGCTCCATTGCGCGCGCCACTCCCATGACGGCGCCGTAGCTGAGTGAATGCTCGCCGCCCAAAGTGACCGGTATCTTGCCTGCGCGAACGGCGGCTTCGGTGCGTTGGGACAGGCGGTCCATAATCTCGGCCAGCGAGGCGTCGCAATCGATGGGGTCTTCGGTGAAAATGCCCTCGACACAAGGTTCGGCGTGACCGGTGATGCGTTCCAGTTCATTGCTGGCCTCGATAATTGCTTCGGGGCCTTTGGCGGTGCCCGAGCCGTAGGACACTGTGCGCTCCAGCGGCACCGGAATCACGCGGAACCGGGCGTCTTCGGTGCGCTCGGATGCGGTCAATTCACTGTCGAGGAATATGCTCATGAGAGTCTGTCCTTAAAGTCGTTATAGCCGAAATGTTTGATGATCTTCAGCTCGTCCGTTTCGCTGTTCCACAGCGCGATGGAGGGCAGGGGAACGCCGTTGAACGTGTTGGTCTTGACCATCGAGTAATGCGCCTGATCAAGGAAGGCAAAGCGCTGGCCGATCTCCAACGGTTTATCCCACGTGTAGTCACCGATCACGTCGCCGGCCAGGCAGGACGGGCCGCCCAGACGGTAGGTGTGGCCCGACCCGGCCTCATCCATCAGGGCGGGGCGATAGGGGGCCTCGATCACGTCGGGCATATGGCAGGTGGCCGAGATATCGGTGATCGCAAGGTTCATGCCGTTGGTGGGCAGGTCGAGGATTTCCCCGACCAGAATGCCCGCATCCAAAGCGACGGCCTCGCCGGGTTCGAGATAGACGTCGATGCCGTATGTTTCACGGATGGTCTGAATGAACTTCACCAGCCCGTCGCGGTCGTAATCGTCGCGGGTGATGTGGTGGCCACCGCCGAAATTGAGCCATTTGAGCTGACCGATATAGGGCGCAATCTTCGGTTCAAGGGCCGTCCATGTGCGTAGCAATGGCTCGAACCCTTGTTCGCAGAGGGTATGCATGTGCAGGCCATCCACACCAGCCAGTGCCTCTGCGGTCAGTTGACTGACGGGAGTTCCCAGCCGCGAACAAGGCGCACAGGGGTCGTATTTGGGAATTTCACCCTCAGAGTGTTCCGGGTTGATGCGAAGTCCGACCTGAACACCCGCGGCTTGCGCCTTGGCGAGGAAGCGATCCTTTTGCACCGGAGAGTTGAAGATGATGTGGTCTGACAGCGACAGGATTTCATCCATGTCCGCGTCTTTGTAACCGGCGCAGAATGTGGCGACTTCACCGCCGTATTCTTCGCGCCCCAGCCGCGCCTCATAGATACCGCTGGCACAGGTGCCGCCGAGGTGCTGGCGGACCAGCGGGGCAAGCGAGAACATCGAGAACGCCTTGAGGGCGCTGAGCACATGTGCACCGGACCGGGTTCCGATGTCGGAGAGAATGGTCAGGTTTCGCTCGACGGCCTTTTCATCGACCACGAAGCATGGAGTCAGCACGCGGCTCAGGTCAAATCTGCGAAAGGCTCCGGCGTCGCCGGCCTGTGTGGTCATCATGTCGGACATAACCGGCGTCTCCGAGTTGTGGAGAGGCCGGGGGCGCTGCCCCCGGACCCCCGGAGTATTTGGGAAAAGATGAAGGTCAGATCAGAATTCGACCGGGCCGTTGAGTTCGTGGACCTGCCACGGCAGGCCGTGTTCGTTCAGCATGTCCATGAAATCATCCGGGTCGAGCTGTTCCATGTTCCACACGCCCGGCTCGGTCCAGTTGCCTTTCAGCACCTGCGCCGCGCCGATCATGGCGGGGACACCAGTGGTGTAGCTGACGGCCTGGCTGCCGACCTCGGCATAGCATTCTTCGTGGTCGCAGATGTTATAGATGTAATAGGTCTTCTCGCCCGAACCGTCCTTGGCCTGGCCCGTAGCGATGTCGCCGATGCAGGCCTTGCCCTTGGTTTCCGCGCCCAGATCGCCGGGATCGGGGAGCAGGGTTTTCAGAAACTGGATCGGGATGATTTCCTTGCCGTCATGCATCACCGGGTCGATGCGGGTCATGCCGACGTTTTCCAGCACTTTGGCGTGGGTGATGTAGGCGTCACCGAAGGTCATCCAGAAGCGGGCGCGTTCGATCTCGGGGAAGTGGGTCGAGAGCGACTCCAGTTCCTCGTGATACATGAGGTACATGTTTTTCTGGCCGATGGCGGGGAAGTCGAACTCGACCTTGTGGGTCATGGCGGGGGAGTGTTTCCACTCGCCGTTTTCCCAATGGCGTACTTCGGCCAGAACCTCGCGCAGGTTTATCTCGGGGTTGAAGTTAGTGGCGAATTCCTGATCGTTCGACCCGCCATTGGCGTCCAGCACGTCGATCTGGCGGATCGTGTCCAGCTTGTGTTTTTTCAGCCATTTCGCGAAGACGGATGTAACGCCCGGATCGAAGCCCGAGCCGAGGATGGCGGTCAGGCCGGCCTCTTTGAACTTGTCCTGGTAGGCCCACTGCCAGTGATATTCGAACTTGGCCTCGTCTTCGGGTTCATAGTTCGCGGTATCCAGATAGTTGATACCGGCCTCGAGACACGCGTCCATCAGCACCAGATCCTGATAGGGCAGGGCGAGGTTCACCAGGATCTCGGCACCGGTTTCCTTGATCAGCCTGACTGTGTCTTCGACTTTGTAAGCGTCCAGCTCGGCGGTTTTGATATCAACGCCGACGCGATCCTTCACTGCTTTGGCGATGGCGTCGCATTTTGACTTGGTTCGGCTGGCCAGTGTGATTTCGGTGAAAATGTCCGAATTCATCGCCATCTTGTGCACGGCGGCGTGGGATACGCCACCCGCGCCGACAACCAGTGTTTTGCCCATGGGGTTTTCTCCTCTCACAGGGGGTTATTCGTAATACGTGTAGCCGTTGATCGAGTCGCGATACGCGCTCATCAGGGTTCTGCGGTCTTTGGCTTTCAGAGTACCGGTTGAGATCGCTTCGTCCACCATTTTGCGGAAGGCGGCGACGCAGTCATTTGGATCGAACTCCACATAGGACAGGACCTGGCTGATTGTGTCGCCTTCCTGCTCGTGCAGCAGGTCAAAGCCGCCGTCGGCCCGCAGGTCTATGGTGACAACGTTGGTGTCTCCGAACAGGTTGTGCAGATCGCCCAGCGTTTCCTGATAGGCGCCGACGAAGAAGACGCCCATAAAGTACTCGTCTTCCTCAGGCAGCGAATGCACCGGAAGGCTAGGCGAGACGCCGTCGGACAGAATGAACCGGTCGATCTTACCGTCGCTGTCGCAGGTGATGTCGGACAGAACCGCGCGGCGGTCCGGGGCCTGGTTCAAACCCTGCAGTGGTACGATAGGGTGCAGCTGATCGATGGCCCAGACATCCGGCAGCGATTGGAACAGCGAGAAGTTGCAATGGTAGATGTCGGCCACTTTTTCGAGTTGATCATCGACATCGGTTTCCAGATCATCGCTTGCGGCCAGCGCCTTGAGCCGCGCCATCAGAGACAGGTAAATCCGTTCCGCGCGGGCCATCTGGCGCAGGTCGACATAGCCACGGCGGAACAGGGCGCGCAATTCGTTGCGATAGAAGGTGGCGTCGTTCCAGCATTCCTGCAGACGATCTTTGCTCAGATATCCGTGCACGGCGGCAAGGTCCGAGACCAGATGGTGATCGTCGGGTTCGACTTCGGGGCCGTTGGGAGCATCGTAAAGCGTGCTTTCCAGCACGTTGAAGACAAGCATCGAAGATGTCGCCACCACAGCGCGGCCACTTTCGGTGACCAGTGTCGGGTGGTCGACTTCGGCCTCGTCCATCGCGTAGGCCACGGTTTCCACGACGTTGGCGCAGTATTCCTCGACCGTATAGTTGATCGAGTTCTCGGCTGCTTTTTTCTCGCCGGTGTAGTCCACACCCATACCGCCGCCGAGGTCGAGATGAGTCAGCGGCACACCCTCTCGGGTCAGCTCGGTGTAATACCTGCATGCCTCGCCTACGGCACGGCGCACATCGTTCACGTCCTGCACCTGAGAGCCCAGATGCGAATGCTGCAGCTTCAGGCAATGCAGAAGGCCCGCGTCGCGCAGCTTGTCCACCGTGGCGACCAGTTGATCGGTGTTCATGCCAAATGCGGATCGGTCGCCCGAGCTTTCTTCCCACTTGCCGCTGATCTGGTTGGTCAGTTTGACCCGAACGCCGATCAGGGGTTCGATTCCTAGCTCATTGTAGACCTCGATGACCGTGTCAGCCTCTTTCGGGCTTTCCAAAACGATGACGGTGTTGAATCCGATCTTGCGGGACAGGATGGCCAGCTGGATGAACTCGGCATCCTTGACGCCATTGCAAACGATCAGCGCTTCGCGGGCAAGACGATGCGCCAGAGCGACCACCAATTCGGGTTTTGATCCGGCCTCGAGCCCGTAATTGTACTTCTTGCCGAACTCGACAATCCGGTCCACGACCTGTGCCTGCTGGTTCACCTTGATCGGGAAGACGCCGCGATAGCTGCCTTTGTAGCCGACGCGTGCGATCGCATCGCGAAAGCTCTCGTTCAGATGGGCGATCTCATGTTCCAGATAAGACGACACGCGCAACACCATCGGTGCCTTGATGCCCCTGTCGTCCAGATCGCTGAGAATACCGGGCAGGCTGATCGCCTCGGCCTCGGGCACCAGTGGATTGCGCAGACCGATCTCGCCCCGCTCCGTCACCTCGATGAGGCCTTTACCCCATTTCTCAACCCCGTAGATGGAATGCGGTGCGTCGGGCGTCTGTTTCAATCAAGTCTATCCTTCGCAAGAGGGTGCCGGTGTCGCGCCCGCCAATACGGCAGCAATTCGATTCTTCCAAGTGTAATCTATGTGACGGGATTTGCCGAATTTATGCAGCTGCGCGAATTGAAATCAGGTGGTTGTCCCATTGGCAATCAGACTGGGTCGAGATCCTGGCTTCGTTAGCTGCCAACACCCCGATTAAACCGATTCCTGTCGTAAATACAAACCCGTTTTTCCCGGTGCCAAGCCCACAGACGTCTTCAAGCTCGAAAACGCCATCAAGCTGGCCATCAGCAACGCGGAAACGATGCAGGGCATTGCCGCGTGGGCAGGTAATTGCGACGGTCTCGCCATCGCCGGAAAAGGCAATACTGCCCGCATAGCCCTGCAGCGAGCTTTGGTCCGCATCTGGCGCGCTCAATAATCGGGGTTCCTCACCGCGGCGGTGCAGGCCCAGCAGAGGAGGGTGTTGCGACTTGTCCCCTTGCCATTGCATCGCGAGGCCGACCAGCCCGTCCGGCCGCACGGCCAGATGGCGGATCGAGTTTTTGTGCAGAGCACTTTGCAGTTCTACCTGCTCTAGTACTACACCGGACAAATCAAGGTAGGTCAGGCGAGGTTGCATCACCGGCAGATTAAGCTTGGTCCGACCAGTTTCCGGATGGGTTTCGATTCCACCGTTTGCAACGACCAGAGTTTGACCGTCGGGCATAAGACGCATGTCATGCGGTCCAACCCCGCCCGAAGAGAACTCGCCAAGTCTGGAATAGCCGTCGGCGTCCCAGATGCCGATCACGCCCCGACCGGATTCGTAATCATTTTCGGTGGTGAAAAGCCGGGATCCATCGGGCGAGAAAACCCCGTGACCATAGAAATGGCGACCTTCCGGGGCCTCCAATCGTGCGATTTCCGTACCCGACGCGCAGTCGATGACAATGGCGAAGGTTCCGGGGCGGCGGGCGAAGGCGACTGCCTGCGCATGATGTGGGTGAGCCGCTGCGGCGTGACCACGGGCAGGCAGCGGCAGTGAGAACAGAACGTCTCCGCTTGTGGCCAGCCCAACCAGCCGATAACTACCGTCCGGAAACAACGCGGCGGCCAGGAAATCCGGCGCTCCGACCGATGCCCAGCCGCGCACAGGCGCAAGGCTGGCTGCGGCCAATCCCGCAAGAAATTGTCGGCGGCTGGTCACGGCTCAATCTCCGTCCAGTGAGTTGAAACCGGCGCTGATACCCAACGTTGGGCCAAGTTCGGTCGCGCCGATTGTCCTGATGTCATTGATCGACTGCTGCAGCGCCTCAACGCGGAACCGTCCCTGCGGGGTGGCCACGTCGGCAAATGCAGGATCTTCCAGCGCTTGGGCACGGTCGATGGCAGAAGAGAATGCGCTGTCCAGATCGGCAGCGATTTCGGGGTGTTCCGCCGACAAGCGGGCCGCAAGGTCCCGCAGAGAGATGAGCGACAGTTCTACATGACGCAGCGAGCGGTCCGAACGACGTGCCTCGGCGCGCTTGGGTCGCGGGCGGTCAAACGTGCCCATCGGGCGGCCAAGGCGGGTTTCGGCAGTAAACTCCAGACCGGTCATCAGGGCTTTGTATAGCTCTTGCATGGCCTCGTCTTCCGACCGGTAGGGGCTGCCGCCGCCCGGGTTTGTCAGTACCGCCGCATAGTCCGACCAATCAGTGCCAATTGCGCGGGCATTGCCGTCGATATCCGCAGCAATCGCTTGAATCAGGGCGCAGCGGTACTCCGCACTGCCCTGATCTGAAAACCGTGGATCGTAAAGCATCAGTTCCAGCGCGAAAAATCCGCGACCGGCTACCGAGGTTTCCGCAAAGGAATTAGATGTTTGGACGGCCGAGTCCTCGTCTGTGATCAATCTGGACAGGGCCTTGGGCGTGAACCCTTTGGAGTCGGGCCAGAAAGCCAGTGCAAAGGCGCGGTCCTCCGCCTCGGAAGGCCCGAAACGCAGATGGCTGACGGAAATCCAATCATCAAAGGCAGTGTTGTAAGCTTCCCGAAGTTGGGCCGAGTTGGGGTCACAATCCGCCCGCGCCGCTTGTTTCAGCGCGCCGGTTGCGTCTGCTAGCGCTGCGTAGCCAGGCAGGATATGTGACTCGACCGTGTTGGCCAGGATTGGCCCGCGATCCTGCGCATGGGCGCAAATAGGAAGCGTAAAGGCCAGAGCGAAAGCGGAAATACGCATGGGTCAGAGGCTCTCCAAAAAACGAACAAGGGCATCGCGGTCGGGCTTCGGCATCGAAACGACCGTGTCGCGTGCCGCTTGCGCTTCGCCTCCATGCCACAGGATCGCTTCAAGCAAAGATCGCGCGCGACCGTCATGTAGAAACTGAGTGTGGCCCGACACTTGTTCGGTCATCCCAATCCCCCAGAGCGGAGCGGTACGCCACTCGCGACCGGTTGCGCGCGCCTCGGGGCGGTTGTCGGCCAGTCCCTCACCCATGTCGTGAAGCAACAGGTCCGAATAGGGCCAGATCAATTGGAAGCTTTGCTCGGGCCGGTCTTCCAGGCGGTGGGTCACAAAAGCAGGCGTATGGCAGGATGCGCACCCGGTCTCGTGAAACACCTGCTTGCCGCGCAACACCTGTGGGTCATCCACATCGCGGCGGGCCGGGACGCCCAGATTGCGGCTGTAGAATGCGACGAGGTCCATGCCGACCTGATCGATTTCGAATTCCCGCACGTCACCATCGCCATGCGGTGCATTCACGCAATCCATCTGGGCTTCGGTGCAATCGCCGTGCGCGGCCGGGTACAACGGGCTGGAAATGCCGATATCCCCGGCGAAGGCCGCAGCGGATTGCTCCATTACCGTGGGCATGCCTGCCTTATGCCCGAACCGGCCCATCATTGGCGCGCCGTATTCAATTGCCCAGACAATGTTCGGGCGGCCAGAAATCCCATCGCCGTTTTTGTCTTCCGGGTCAGCGTTCGCCAGCAGGTCCTCGACCGGGACCGCCTCGAGCATCCCCAGGCCGATCATCTGGGGTGCAACGCGCGGGCTAAGCATGGCGTCCGGGTGCAAGGGACCATAGCCCAGATCCGCAGCCGCATATGTGGGGCGGCGAAGCGTAACAGTTTCCCCATCTGAGAGAGCTACTGGAACGTCCTCATAGGTGATGTCCAAACGGTACTCGGCCGGGTGACCGGGCAGGGCCAGATCCTGCATCTGACCGCCATAACTCGGTTCAGGCAGGGTGGCGATGTAGTCCTCGATCTCGGGATATCCCTCTTCGGGCGCGCCGGGGATAGAGACCCGCAGGAACATAGATACTGCGTTGTCGTCAGGACCGTTCGGCGTGTGCCCGCGGCCGTCCTTGATGTGGCAGCGCTGGCAAGACCGGGCGTTGTAAAGTGGCCCCAAACCATCCGAAGCCAGCGTCGAAGCCGGGGACGATACCCAGATTTTCTTGAACAGCCCGTTGCCGACCCTGAAATCCAGTTCCTGCTCGAAAGTCAGATTGCCCGACGGCTGCGAAAACGCATCAGCATCGGTGCGTGCACGGACGGTGGCAGCCCCGGCGGGCAGTTCCTCGAACGGTTGCGGCGCGCTGAAATCCTTGGGCGCAGCAGTTGCACCGGCGATACGGGCGCTTTCGTCCTGGGTTCTGGGAATGTAGTTGAGATGAAGATCCTGCAGCTCTGCTGACAGAGATTGGGTGGCCGCAAGGGCGGCCACCGGAACAAGAACGAGCTTACTCGCCTTCGTCCATTTTCGATGCATTGAGTTGCGCATAATTGGCTTCGCCAATCCTTTCGTGCAGGTCGAGCTGCGTTTCCAGAAAATCGATATGGCCTTCCTCATCCGCCAGCAATCCCTCAAACAGAGACATAGTGACGTAGTCTCCGGCGCTCTGACAGTATTCGCGGGCTTCCTTGTACAGGGCCCGTGCGTCTATCTCAGCCGCGAGATCACATTCCAGCGTCTCTTTCGGCGTTTGCCCGATGCGCAAAGGGTCAAGCTGTTGAAGATTCGGGTGCCCACCCAGAAAGATGATCCGCTCGATCAGTTTGTCCGCGTGCTGCATTTCCTCGATGGATTCTTCGCGGCTTTTCTTGGCCATGTGACCAAGGCCCCAATCCTCCTGCAGGCGATAATGCAGCCAATACTGACTGACAGCCGTCAGTTCATGCCGCAGTGATTTGTTGAGATATTCTATGACCTTTTGGTCGCCCTTCATCTGCATTCTCCTGTGTTGCTTCGCTGCGTAATGCACGAAGCTGCATCGGGACTTCCAACTTATCGCTAGACCGCATCGAGTCTAGGAAAAGCGGCATGCACCCGCCACAATCTGCAGATTTTCCAAGGGCATGGTAGATTTTACCAGGAGTGATGACTGCGTAGGGATCCGACGTGCGCATCCAGTCAATTGCAGACCGGATGTCGTGATCAGAGATGTTTGTACAGTGGCATACGATCATGGCGGTCAGGGCTCGGAATAGTATATCTTACCATATTAGTAAGTTATTTGCTGCAGGTCCAGAGGGAACACATCAATATGTCCCTCACAAGATCGGGAAGCGGCATGATACTGCCGCCTCCCGCGTAGTGATTACTGGAACACCGCGTCAGGGTTATCCAGGCTGTCCGAGCCTTCAAACTCGATCTGGTCGAGTTTCAGCGCGGCCACGATGCGCTCAATGGTCTTGGTCTGGTCAACCAGGCCGTCCACGCCGCCCATGATCAGAACTTCGCCGCCTTCGTTGCCGCGCTCCAGCATCTGGTCGTATGCAAAACCGGCTTCGGCGGTCGATTTGAGGCGCCCCAGAGCTTGCATGGTGTTGGCCAGTTTGACCTTCATCTCAGCATCCAGCGACGGGTCAGTGGCGATGACCAGATCGGACAGCGACGCGCCGCTGACGGGGGTGCCATCGATGCGGGTGTAGCTGCCCAGGTAAACGTTCTGAATGCCCAGACCATCGTAGTAATGGCTGTTGTGGGTGTTGTCTGAGAAGCAATCATGCTCTTCCTCGGGGTCGTTCAGCATCAGGCCCAGACGCATACGTTCACCTGCCTGCTCACCGTAGGACAGCGAGCCCATGCCGGTCAGGATCGCGCTGACGCCAGCAGCTTCGTTCGCATTCAGGGCCGCGCGCGCTTCGCCACCTTCTGCCCACTGAGAGGCCATCCATTCCAGATCGCTGACCAGCAGTTCGGTGGCAGCGCTCAGGTATTGCGCGCGGCGGTCGCAGTTGCCGCCGGTGCAGCCGTCGCCTTGCACGTAGTCGGTATACGGACGGTTGCCGGCACCTGCGCCATGGCCGTTCATGTCCTGGCCCCACAGCAGGAATTCGATTGCGTGATAGCCGGTCGCAACGTTCGCTTCGATTCCGTCCGCTTCATGCAGCGTTTCGCCCAACAGTTCAGGGGTGATTTCGCTGGCGTCGATGGTTGCGCCCGACAGCTCAAAGCTGGGGTTTGCAATGACGTTCAGCGCGGCGAACTCGTTCTCGTCGGTCGGTCCACCATAATTGGCGTCAACATAGTCGATCAGACCTTCGTCCAGCGGCCAAGCGTTCACTTTGCCTTCCCAATCGTCAACGATGGCGTTGCCGAAACGGTAAACCTCGGTTTGCTGGTATGGTACACGTGCGGCAATCCAAGCGGCGCGCGCAGCATTCAGCGTTGCATCCGAGGGATCTGCAATCAGAGCGTTCACAGCGGCTTGCAGCGATTTTGCCGCGATCAGGCTATCGTCATACTTGGCTTCGGCAATGTTCGCATACGTTGTCAGAACATCAGCTTTCGAGGGCGCATCAGCTGCAAAGGCTGCAGACGCAATGCCCAGGGTCAGCGCGCTGGTAGCAGCAAAAAATTTTGTCATGGGGGTGACACTTTCCTGTCAGAAACAAATTCACAGGCGCCGCTGATGCGACGCGTACGGCCCAAAAGCTGAGTGAATTAGTCAGCTAAGTCAACCTGAGTTTTATTGTCGGAATTAAATGACGCACCCCTCCGCAAGCTCCCTATCCCCATAATTGGCGGGGGAAACGAACCATTGCTGCGATTGCACGGGGTTTTAAACACATTAGAATGGACTTCGTGATTCCCAGTTGGGTGGTGCTCTGTTTATGAAATGCGCAGTCTTCGCTTTGATCCTGACCCCGGCAATTGCCCTGTCTCAGACCCAGAGCCCGGCGCATGTTCATGGCACCGGATATATGGACATTGCGTTTTCGGGTGAGACGTTTTCCCTGTCGCTGGCTGTGCCCGCAGCCGACATAATCGGTTTTGAAGGACCGGCAGAGACAGACGATGACCGCGCGCTGGTTGCTGTTGCAATATCCGATCTCTCCAAACCCCTGGGTCTTTTTGTCCTGCCCGAAGAGGCGGGGTGTTTCACCGCGTCGGCCAATGTCACACTTTCGGGCGAGGGGTTGGGGCAAGACGCAAACGGACAGACCGCCGATCAGGCAAAGCACAGCGAGTTTCTGGCCGATTACCAGATTCAGTGTCAGGACATGGCTGCGTTGGTGAATATCCGGTTTGCCTATTTCGACCGTTTCGAGAATGCACAGAAACTGATCGTTCGGATTGCCCGGTCCGGCGAGAACCGCTCGTACGATGTGACGCGCAGCCAGACGGATTTAGCCATGTAAGGCAGTAAACACCTGTGCCGAAACTCCGAGCGCATTGAGCGTTCAGGGTAATGGGTCGGGCGGGCGGACCACACAAGTTGCCTCCGCACAATAGGGCGACACCTCCTATTGTGCTAGTATTGCGTGTGATTGTTGTTTTGGAGGGCGTTCAAGTGGCCTGGATCATGGCGTATGCAGGGGCGGTTCCGACTGCTAAAAAAGCGGAACATGAGAAGCACGCGAAGCGAATGGCGCGTATTTTTCGCAAACATGGCGCAACGCGAGTCGTGGAATCCTGGGGAGCGTCTGTTCCACCCGGCGAAGTGACGTCGTTTCCGCTTGCTGTGCAGGCTGGCCCCGAGGACACGGTCGTCACCGGTTGGCAGGAATGGCCGGATCAGGCAGCGCAAGAGGCTGGATTCGCCGCCGCCATGCAGGACCCGGAGATGGGTGACATGAGCGACGTGCCCGTCAACGGAAAAACAATCATCTTCGGTGGATTTGAGGTTCTGGCGGATATTTGACCCAAAGTTCCGCCGGCGCGGCAGAATTTTGGTTTTCCTGTCGGTTTGACTGCAACCCGATTCGGCGATTTGAAACGTGCGATTTTCTGTGTTCACATTCTGAAAGGGTGTTCAGACGTTACTTAGCATCCAGTCACGAACCCGTTTCGCGTTGTCGACCAGTGGCTTGAAATCGGACCACACCAGATAGAAGCCATATCCTGTTTCCCAGCGCCATTCTTCCATGGTTGACAGCAACCCGCGCTCTGCCAGCGGGGTCGTGAGGTGGCTCCAGCCCAGGGCATACCCTTCCCCCGCCAAAGTTGCCTGCAGCACCAGCGCGTAATCATTTAGTCGAAGCCCTGAAACCGGAGGCTTCTTGGTGACACCGAAGCTCTCGAACCATTGGGTCCAGCCCGGGCGTTCGCGCGTCGGTTCTTCGAGGTGGATCAACCGGTGCTGTAAAAGTTCTTCGACGGTATTGGGGCGACCTCTGTTCTGAATTTCCATCGGGCTGGCGACGGGGCACAAGACCTCGTTCGCAATCAGCGCAGAATTACAGCCGTCCCACGAGCCTTTGCCGCGGCGAATTGCCAGGCTGATGTTCTCGGCAACGATATCGGGCTCGCGGTCGCTGGACTGAAGTCTGAGGTCGATATCGGGAAACGATTGGTGAAACTCCTGCAGTTTTGGCATCATCCAGAAAAAGTTGAAAGCCGAAGACGCGTTGAGCGTTACGTGATCGTTCTGGGTGAACTGTCGAACCGCATTGACCGAGTTCAGCATTTGGTCGAATGAGCGAGACACATCGGAATACAGCTTTGACCCGGCTGACGTCAGGACGATCTTTCGGTGCTCACGATGAAACAGTTGCACATTCAGCGATGCCTCTAACTGTTTGATCGCTGCGCTAACCGCAGGCTGTTTCACATTCATTTCATCGGCTGCACGCGTAATCGACTGAAGCCGCGCTGCGGCTTCAAAATATACCAGATGCTTTGATGATGAGATCGTTTTCCAGAGCTGATGCATAATCTGTTTTTATCCATATCATCACCTTTTTCAACCGTCACGAACGTGTTGCGACGCGGTAATGTGCTGACCAAATGAATCGAGGAGTCACCCATGGTCAGACGCGCCCGCGCCTCGCGCGACCGCCAAAGCGCCGCTGCCGGAGCCCCGGCCTCGCCGTACATCCAGCGGAGCCTGAGCTATTTCAACCCGTTGAACGAAGAGGATCTGGAGCGTCTCGAAGCCCAGGTTGACTGGATTTTTGAGGACGTTGGCATCGCATTTCGCGACGATCCCGAGGCGCTGGAGCTATGGCGTCGTGAGGGTGCGCGGATCGAAGGTGACATTGTGCGAGCCGACGCAGCGTGGATTCGTGATCTGTGCGCGAAGGCGCCGAAGAAATTCACCCAGTTGGCCCGTAATCCCGAACGGTCCGTTGTCATTGGTGACGGCAATCAGGTTTTCGCGCCGGTCTATGGCGCTCCGTTCGTGCGCGACCTTGAAGGCGGGCGGCGATACGGCGACATGGATGCGTTCGAGCAATTGGTCAAGCTGACCTATCTGCATCCGAACTTGCATCATGGTGGTTTTGTCACCTGTGAACCCTGTGACGTTCCCGTCAGTAAACGGCATCTGGACATGCTGTTCGCCCACATGACGCTCAGCGACAAGCCGCATCTGGGCGCGATCACCGAGATGAGCCGTGCGCAGGACAGTGTCGAGATGGCCGAGATCGTCTTTGGCGCGGATGTGATGGACCAGAACTGTGTCATCATGGGCAACGTCAACACCAACTCGCCCTTGTTGGTGGATCGTGTGGTGACCGAAGCGGCGCGGATTTATTCCACCCGGGGTCAGGGCATGATCGTGGTGCCTTTCATCCTGTCAGGAGCCATGGGTCCGGTCAGTACGGCGGCGAGCGTTGCACAGGCCATGGCCGAAGCGATGATGGTCTGCGCCTATGTTCAATTGCTACGTCCCGGTGCGCCATTCGTATTGGGCAACTTCCTGTCCTCCATGTCGCTGAAATCCGGCGCGCCGACTTTTGGTATGCCCGAGCCCGTAATGTCGAACTATGCAATCGGCCAGTTGGCGCGTCGCGCCGGTCTGCCCCTGCGCTGTGGCGGGTCGCTAACGGCTTCCAAAATAGAGGACGCGCAAGCTGCATATGAATCCGCAGACTCGATGCACTCGACCATGCTGGCCGGGGCCAATTTCGTCCTGCACTCCGCGGGCTGGCTCGAGGGCGGCCTGTGCACCGGATTCGAAAAGCTGATCATGGATGCGGACCGGCTGGGGTCTTATCAGAAGGTTCTGAGTCAGGGTCTCGATACCAGCGAAGATGCCTTTGCCCGCGATGCTTATACCGAGGTTGACGCAGGCGGTCATTTCCTCGGCTGCGCGCACACGATGCGGAATTACCAGTCTGCGTTCTATGAGCCGAAACTCAGCGACAGCGAGAATGTAGAAAGCTGGGAAGAGGGCGGCTCCAAGGACATGCGCCGCCGCGCTTATGAACGCTGGAACGCGATGCTGAACGAATATCAACCCCCAACCATGGACGAAGCCAAACAAGAAGAACTGGCCGCCTACGTCGCCCGACGAAAAGAAGAAATCCCGGACGCCTGGTACTGAAACGGCGATCCCGTCATCTGGCCAAAAATATCCTCGGGGGTGAATTGAGCCGCAGGCTCAAGAGGGGGCAGACAGCCCCCTTTCCCCAAACATCACACACACATGACACAGGACTTTCCCATGCCTGAAATTCAAAAAGATGAAAGCACTGGTGGCAAAAAGCTCCCTTCCCACGCCAAGGTCGTGGTGATTGGCGGCGGCGTCGTCGGTTGTTCGATCCTGTTCCATCTGGCCAAATTCGGCTGGAAAGACGTGGTCTTGCTGGAACGTGACGAACTGACGTCCGGCTCGTCCTGGCACGCGGCCGGTCAAATCCATACGATCAGCTCGGACCCCAACATCTCGCGCCTGCAAAGCTATACGATCGACCTGTACAAAGAGATCGAGGAAACCTCGGGCCACTCGGTCGGTCTACACATCACGGGCGGTTTCTATCTGGCCTCAACCAAGGATTGGTACGACTACCTTAAACGCGAACGGTCCAAGGCCCGCTATATGGGGCTGCATCAGGAATTCATCAATCCGAAAGAGGTCGCCGAGCGTCATCCGCTGATCGACCCCAAACATTATCACGCCGCACTTTGGGATGATCAGGATGGCGACCTAGACCCATCCGGTGCGACATATGCATTCGCCAAATCGGCTAAGGTGCACGGTGCCCAGTATTTCACCCATTGCGGCGTAACCGGAATGAGCCAGCGCCCTGATGGCAGCTGGGATTTGACGACGCCCAAGGGTCAGATCAATGCCGAGTATGTGGTGAACTGCGGTGGCCTCTGGGCACGCGAAGTGGGGCATATGTCCGGCGTCCATCTGCCGGTCCAGCCGATGGAGCACCACTACCTGATCACCGAAAAGATCGACGCGGTGGCCAATCACGGAACACGTCTGCCCGCCGGGATCGACTATGAGGCGAATATCTATTTCCGTCAGGAACGTCAGGGTATGTTGCTAGGAACTTATGAGCCCAAGGGTACACCGTGGAAGGTTGACGGTACGCCCTGGGATTTTGGGCACGAACTGCTGCAACCTGATCTGGATCGCGTCGCCGACCGGTTGGAGATGTCCTTTGAACGCATTCCCGCTATCGGAGAGGCAGGGATCAAGGACATCATCAACGGGCCGTTTACCTTTGGCCCGGACGGCAACCCGATGATCGGCCCGGTTCCGGGCATGAAGAACTACTGGGTCGCTGTCGGTGTCATGGCTGGTTTCTGTCAGGGCGGCGGCGTGGGCCTGACCATGGCCGAATGGATGATCGACGGTGAACCCTCGATTGATGTCTGGGCCATGGACGTGGCGCGCTTTGGCGAGTTCGCCACACCCGACTGGGGCACCATCAAATCGACGGAAAACTACGAGCGCCGCTTTGTGATGACCTTCCCGAACGAAACCTTGCCCAAAGGCCGGATGCAGAAGACCACGGCACTCTATGATCGTCTGGTCGCCAAAGGTGCCGTGATGGGGCAGGGGTTCGGCCTTGAGAACGCGCTGTGGTTTGCGGACAGCCCGGAAGACGCGCATGAAACGCCCACGTTCGAGCGCAATCGCAGTCACGACTACGTGGCGCGCGAGGTCAAAGCCGTGCAGGAGGCCGTCGGTGGTATCGAGATCGCGAACTTTGCTAAGCATGAATTCAAGGGTTCCGGGGCGCGTGCATACCTGGACCGGACCCTGGCCGGATATGTACCGAAACCGGGCCGTCTGGCCCTGACGCCGATGCTGACCGAAAAGGGACGCCTTTTCGGCGACCTGACGGTGGCCTGTCTGGCCGAGGATCACTTTGTTCTGTTTGGTTCAGGTGCGATGCAGGATGCCCATCGGCGCTGGTTTGAAAAGGACCTGCCTGTGGATGTGACTTATGCCAATGTCTCGGACGACTGGCACGGGATCGCCTTGTCCGGACCGAAATCGCGCGAATTGCTGGCCCGGATCACCCGCGAAGACGTCAGCCCCGATGCGCTGAAGTTCCGCGATCTTCGCCAGACTTTCGTCGGCGGCGTTCCAGTGATCCTGAACCGGATTTCGTTCTCGGGTGAACTGGGGTTTGAGATTTACTGCCGTCCGCAATACCTGTTGCGTTTGGCTGAAGCGATTGAAGAGGCCGGCGCCGATCTGGGGTATCGCTGGTACGGCGCCCGTGCGCTGATGTCTCTGCGTCTGGAAAAAGGGTGGGGTGTCTGGACTACCGACTTCCGACCGGACTTCAATGCGGTCGAAAGTGGCATGGATGCCTTCATCAACTGGAAGAAGGACTTTGTCGGTAAAGAGGCCACCTTGAAATTCCGGGAAGACGGGGTTTCACGCAAGCTGGTTACCATGACAATCGACGTCGACGGTATCGATGTTTCCAACGACGAGGCAATCCTCAAGGACGGAGAAGCGGTAGGTTACGTGTCCTCCGGCGGCTATGGCCACCGCGTCGGCAAGTCGATGGCTATGGGCTACGTGGCGATAGAAAGTGCGGCGCCGGGCACAAGGTTGCAGGTCGAAATCCTTGGTATTTTCTATGACGCCGAAGTGCTAGGCGCGCCGATATACGACGCAAATGGGGCGAACATGCGGGTGTGATGTACAAGCGGGATCGCCTTGAAGGCCTCCGAAACGGGTCGTGAGGTGATCCGGAGCGGATTCCCTGGAGCACAACAGCAGATGCCCTGCGGATGGGGCGCAACTCGCCCCATCCGCAGTATCCTCAATGCACAAAGTGCAATTCTGAGAAACTCTGACGCCATTCACCAACCTCAGCGGCGATATCTTTGCCTGCTAACCCGGACGTAATCAACGTCGCCAGTCTGCCTGCATCTTCGGACGTCATCCCCCACCGAACCAACTCGGGCGTTCCGATCCGGAGGCCGTTCAAATCTCCTGTCACTTCCGGCACGGGCAGGCCAATCCCGCAGGCGAGGAACCCGGCGCGGCGCAGGGTTTTTGACGCGGTTTGCCCGCCACCGTAAGGTTCAGCCAACACGGCAAACTGGTGCGACGCGGTAAAGCCTTCGCGCCCGGCAAAGACCGGTAAACCATTTGCATCCAGATCTTCGGCCAGTGCCTGCGCCATCGCGATCATCTCGGCGGCGTATTGCGAACCAAAATCTCGCCAATCCAGCATCGTCACGGCAAGGGCCGCCGACTTAGCCGCATCAAAATTGGCCGTCATGCCGGGAAAGGCAATTGCGTCGAGCTTTTCTGCGATCTCGGCATCATTCGTAACGATCAAACCTCCGGCAGGTCCGCCAAGACTTTTGTAGGTACTCATCGTCATGAAATGAGCGCCTTCGGCCAGAGGGTTTCTCCATGCCTTGCCTGCGATGATCCCACATTGATGGGCGGCGTCAAACATCACCTTAGCACCGATCTCGTCCGCAATCTGGCGGACCTCCTTCACCGGATGTTCGAAAAGGTTCAGGCTGCCGCCGATGGTGATCAGCTTGGGCCGCTCTTTCAGCGCAATGGCACGCAGTTGGTCGAGGTCGACGGTGTAGCCGTCACCGTCCGTCGGGGCATCAATGGTACGCAGCCCAAATAGACCTGCACATCCTGCAACGTGATGGGTCACGTGGCCCCCGATCGAGGCCGGGGGTGCGATGATCGTATCGCCCGGTTTGCAGGTGGCCATGAAACCATACAGGTTTGCGATTGCCCCTGAGGGCACCCGGATTTCGGCAAATTTGGCGTCAAAAACCTCGGCGCAGAGTTCAGCAGCAATCACCTCGATCTCTTCGATGGCTTCAAGACCCATCTCATATTTGCCTCCGGGATAACCCAAGGATGGGCGCGATCCGATCCCGGACGACAACAGCGCTTCCGCCTTCGGGTTCATCACGTTTGTTGCAGGATTGAGGTTGAAGCACTCCTTTTCATGGATTTCCTTGTTCCGGGTTGCAAGGCCCTCGATCCGTGCAAGCAGCTCTGCCGAAGATGTCTGTGATGTCTGGTTCGCGATATTCTGAACAAGGGCCTCGGACGCAGCAGGCACCCAGTTTCGAGATTCAATTGTCATGTCTGTAACCTCCAAGTTGCCACCAGATTGAACAATCGGGGCGACATCGCAAATCAGATTTGCTATTTCTTGGCGTAGAAAAACTGAGTCTATGTCTATGGCCGTCTTACCTCGCCGACCCAAGGGGCCGCCCCTTAACGCCCTTCGTGCCTTTGAGGCCGCCGCGCGTCTGGGCGGTTTTGTCTCAGCGGCCGAAGAGCTCAGCGTTACGCCCGGCGCAGTTTCACAACATATTAAAGCTGTGGAGGCTTGGGCCGACGTGCCGCTGTTTCGACGAAATGCCCAAGGGGTTGAATTGACCTCGTCAGGGCGTCAATTGGCCAGCGAATTCACCTTGGCGTTCGATCATCTGGCCGCCGCAACGCAAAGCCTGCGAAATCTTAGCCCGAGCGTCGAAATCCACATTGCCGCTTTACCCTCGGTTGCGCAGCTCTGGTTGCCTGCACGTTTAGGGCGGATAAGGGAAGCCCGCCCCGATCTGAAGTTCTCTGTTACTGCTCTGGAAACCCCGCCCAGCCTGTCGCGTGAGTTGTTCGACCTTTCGGTGTTTTTTACTGTGCCTGACGGAGCTGCCGACCAGATTGTTGTCGCTGAGGATGTCATTTTTCCGGTTTGCTCACCGAAATTGGTTGACAGTTTTCGCTTTGATTCCATTCCACTGCTGCATGATCAAACATGGCATGACGATTGGCGGCTGTGGTCAGAGGCAACTGGGGCAGACGTCGCTGATCCGACCAAGGGCCCGAAATACTCGCTGTACGGTCTCGCGGTCGAAGAGGCCAAATCCGGAGCCGGCGCGCTCATGGCGCATGCCTGTTTGGTCGAGCAAGCCTTGCGGGATGGGCACCTGTGCCGAATGTCCGCCGAAGAGTGTGCCACAGGTCAGGCATTGGTGATAAACCTTCCGCACCCTTCCAGGCGGCGTCCGGAGACTGATGAAATTACTGTCCTGTTACAAGATTCGAAGCGGTCCGGTCAGGGCTGACGTCGAGCAATCTATCGCCGGGCAAAGCCGCTTGTTAATTTGATTGGGATTCCGACCGATACGCGTCCGTATCTAGGGCGGTGCCCTGCATAGAATTCCAGAGCTGAGGATGGATGGTAGCGGAGGAGGGACTTGAACCCCCGACACGCGGATTATGATTCCGCTGCTCTAACCAACTGAGCTACTCCGCCATGAGTGAGAGGCGATTTAAGCGAGCGGCCGGGGAGGGTCAAGGGGGAAAATAGCGACTGGCCGGGATTATTTTCTTCGCCCGTTACACCGTTTCACCGGCGGCTTCGGCTTCGGTTCCCACGCTATCAGCAATCCTGCGAACGAAGGCCGCACAGGCGTCAGGTGCGGTGATGGGAATCATGTGGCCCAAGCCCTCGATCTGTTCGTCGCTCAACCCGAACCGGGTCATCGGGGCACCATGTGCGGACGGGAAAAGGATTGCGTCCTGCGCGCCGTAGAGAATGCCGCCGGGCACCGTTAGTTCGCCATAACGGGCCACTTGGGCATCAATGCTGAAATCGAGCCCGACAACGTCCTGCGAGGCGGTGATAAATGCCGAGGGGCGCAAGCCGAGCGCGCCGCCTGCTCGGTCCAGAAAGTCGTCTGGCGCGGATTCCGGGTCAAAAACGGCCTCCAGGGCATGGGGGGCGGTCTTGGCTGACAACGGCACAGCGATCGTGTTGCCGATCAACTCGCGTAACCACTCGGTGCGGATTTCCAGCGGTTTGAACACCTGAGGCGTTTCGGGCAGTTTTTGCGTCAATGGCGCCAGCAAAGCCAAAGCTCTGGTTTTCTCGGGGTAATCCAACGCTATAGCCAGAGATACGGCCCCGCCCAGAGAATGCCCGACCAGCACGGCGTTAGAGATTCCTTTGGCGTCCAGAAACTCCTGAATCATACGGCCCTGTTGGGGGAGATGTGCCAGATCTGCCGTTTCTCGGGTTGAATACCCGCAGCCCGGCCTGTCGAGGGCGATGACGTGGTAGTCCTTGGCCAATAGGTCGACCATGGCATAGGTGAAATGCTGCAGTTGCCCCGCCAGCCCGTGAATAAGCACGATGGTCTGTTTGGTAGGATCGCCCTTTTCCACGTAATGAATGCTGCCGCCTTGCACCGGAACAATATCGCCTAGTTGCGGAACGCGTTCCAATCCCTGTCGGGTAAGGCGCTTTGTCCACAGGTGCATGCCGATAAAAAACGCGGCGATCAGAAGGACAATAATCAGAAGTGCAGTCATGCCAACAGTCTCCGTCTGGGGTTCGGGCGGCGCGGTAATTCGCGCGCCCAAACCGTGACATGCACAGCTATACTCTGAAACGTCGACCAGCCAAAGCGTGGTGTCTTGCAGAAACGAGAAAGGCCGTTAACTGGCCTTTTTCAGGTGCTGGTAGCTGGCCGCGAAACGGCCAAACTTATGAGCGCCGCAAGTTACGGCCTCGTAACGTCGAGGGTTGGTTTCACTGATACACGACTCCAGCGGAGAAAACGTGGCATCGTAGTCCGCGTCAATAAAAAACGGGATCGAATAGCGCTCGCGCCCGGTTGCATTGATGACACGGTGCAAATTGGCCAGGTAGACATCATTGGTCAGGCGTTGGATCAGATCACCGATATTGATGACGAACGTTCCGGGGATTGGCGTGCCTTCGATCCAGTTGCCTTCACGGTTCATTACCTGCAGGCCGCCAACGTCGTCCTGCGCCAGTATAGTCAGGTTCCCATAGTCGGTATGCGCGCCGATGCCGATGATCTTTTCATCGATCATGCCGTTCTGCGGCGGGTAGTGCAAAAGGCGTTGGATGCTGATTGGATCTTGCATCAGGCTTTCAAAATGCGTTTCGGGCAGATCCAGGCTTAGTGCAATGCCCTGCAGTAGCTGCTTGGACAGCGTCACCATTTTCTGGTGATAGGTATAGGTCAGATCCTGGAATTCGGGCAGGGGGCTGGGCCATTGGTTCGGGCCAAAGAACGGTCCTTCCAACGCAGCGCGCTCGGGGCCAAGGTCGAAGCACTCTTTCAGGTCTTTGGTTTTGCCGGGATCTGTATTTTCGCCGAACGGTTCGATGTAGCCGCGCAATGCAACGTCCGAGTTGCTAACGTGCAATGCCATCTTGGTGGTCATCGGCAGCTCGAAAAAGCGCCGTGTGACGTCGAAAACCTGATCAACGAAGGTCTGCGCGATGCCGTGGTTCTTCACATACATAAAGCCGGCATTGGACAGAGCCCAGCGGATTTCTCGGGCAACTTTCAATTTGTCGGTACCGTCCAGCAGTGGCGCAATGTCGATCACCGGAATCTTGTCGAAGGACTCGCGCCTGGCGCGAAGCTTGTCGTCGAGTTGGGCTGTAAAGTCTGGTTCCATGGCCTGTTCGCCTGTGTTCTGGAGGATCAAAGGGATGATGCCAATTTCCCAACCGGCGCGGGGTTTTCAACAGGATAAATTCTCGCCATGAGATGAGTAAAATTAACTTAATGGCACTGTGGTTTCTTAATTCGCTTTTGTTTTCCGGTTTTTAGGAGAATAAGTGTCGTTTAGGTTTATTTTGATTAACTGGTTGAAGCAAAGAAGGCCGGCTTTGGAAGCCGGCCTTTGTACCTGTTTCAACAGTTATCCTGAACTATCTGCGAAGCACTTCGCCCGATGCGTCAAAAGGCGGCTCGTGCAGAATGGTCGCCTTGTGCGGGCGGCCCAGAACCATGACCTGTACCTCGTCCCCCGGTTCAACACCAGTGACATAGCCCAGCGCCAGCGACATGCCCACCGAGTAGCCGTAAGCCCCCGAAGTCACGCGCCCGATACCCTGACCGTCCTTGAAAATCGGCTCGCCACCGGTCGCATCGGCATTGGATGCGGTGGTGTCGTTTTCGTCCAGATGCAAAAGCACAAGTTGTTCGCGGGCGGGATTGTTCAGCGCTTCCTTGGCTGCGTCCTTGTTCAGGAAGTCCTTTCCGAACTTGCACAAGCGGTCCAGACCGACCTCATGAGGCCAATATTCCGGGCTGTATTCGCGGCTCCACGATCCGTAGCCCTTTTCTACTCGCAAGGACATCAGTGCTCGACTGCCGACAGGACCCGCGCCAAAGTCTGTGCCGGTTTCGATCAAGGCATCATACAGGCGTTCTTGGTCTTCGGTGGCGCAATGGACCTCCCACCCCAGATCGCCAGTGAACGATACCCGCAAAGCCAACACCTCGACACCTGCCAGTTCGATTTTCGCGGATCGCATAAATGGGAAGTCTTCGGTGGCCAGCGATGTGTTTGTCAGGCGCTGCAGAATCTCGCGCGACTTCGGACCGGCGACATTGAACCCGCACATTGCCTCGGTCCTGCTTTCGAACGTGGTGCCGTCGGGCAGTGGGACCTGTTTGAAGAACCGCTTGTGATAGCGTTCGGCCATACCCGAGCCAATGATCCAGAACTCATCCTCGGCCACGCGGGTCACGGTGAAATCCCCGGCGATGCCGCCGCGTTTGGAAATAAGCGGCGTCAGGCAAGACCGTCCCACCGCTTTGGGCATGGTGTTGGCGAACACGGCGTTCAGCCAATCCTCGGCACCGGGGCCCTTGCATACATATTTGGCAAAGTTCGAGATATCTATGATCCCGGCGCGATCACGCAGCATCCGGCATTCTTCACCGACGGGTCCCCACCAGTTCTGGCGGGTAAAGCCATTGGTATCGGTGGTGCCCGGCATGTCCGCAAACCACAGCGGATGTTCCCATCCGGCGTTCAGGCCAAACACAGCGCCCAACTCTGCCTGTTTTTGGTAAATCGGACGCATGCGCGCAGGACGCCCTGCGCTGCGTTCTTCGTTGGGGAAGTGGATTGCGAAACGGTGGGCGTATTGATCCTGTACGCGGGCCATAGTGAAGTCTTTGGTGGCCCAGCTGTCGAACCGCGCCATGTCCCATGCGAACATGTCGTATTTCGTCTCGCCTTCAATGATCCATTGGGCTGCCATCAGGCCCATCCCGCCGGATTGTGAGAATCCAGGGATGATGCCGTTGCAGCAGAAATACCCATCAACCTCGGGGACCGGTCCCATCAACACGTTGCTGTCCGGCGACCAGATCATCGGCCCGTTGATCACGCGCTTGATCCCGGCCTCACCCACAGCGGGCAGGCGTTCGATGGCGTTCATCATGTTCTCCTCGATCCGTTCCAGATCGTCGGGGAACAGATCGTGCGCAAAATCCAGCGGCGTCCCGTCTTCGGCCCAGAACTTCATATCCTTCTCGTAGGCCCCGACCAGCAGACCCTGACCTTCCTGCCGAAGGTAATACTCACCGTCGCGGTCACTGACCGAAGGCAGACGGGTGCCGTGCGCTTCGACGTCGGCCATGGTTTCAGTCACAAAATACTGGTGTTCGGTCGGTTGCAGGGGCAGCTCGATACCGGCCAGCTTTGCCACCTCGCGGCCCCACAGTCCGGCTGCGTTTACGACCCAAGGTGTTTGAATGTCGCCTTTCGGTGTTCGAACGATCCATGTACCATCTTCTTGTTGATCAGTCGCGATAACGGGCGTGAAGCGATGGATCTCGGCCCCGCGCTGCCGCGCACCCACCGCATAGGCATTGGTCACACCCGAAGGGTCCACGTTGCCGCCGTCGGGTTCATACATCACGCAGCGGATGCCATCGTAGTTGACCAGCGGGTTTAGGCGCTGCGCCTCTTCGATGCTGATTTCATAGAAGTTCATTCCGTAAAGCTTGGCCTTGGCGGCCTGCAGCTTCAGTTGGTGTTCGCGCTCTTCGGTCTGCGCCAGATACAGCGATCCGGGCTGAAACACGCCGCAGCTTTGGCCGGTTTCTGCCTCAAGCTCTTTGTACAGGTTCATCGTATAGTGCTGAATGCGGCTGATATTGGTGCTGTCGTGCAGCCCGTGGATGTTCGCTGCCGCGTGCCAGGTCGAGCCTGACGTCAGCTCATCCCGTTCCAGCAGCACCACATCCGACCATCCCAGTTTGGTCAAATGATAGAGGATCGAGCATCCGATCACCCCGCCGCCAATCACCACCGCCTGTGCATTCGTCTTCATGAGCCTGCCGTATCAAAGTTGGTTCCGCAGCCATGTGTCATCAACGCGATGACACGGGCAACGGACATAAATTTCATGTTGGGTTGAGTGGGTTTAATCCGAGGCGCGCTTCAGAATTCCAGCTTGTGCCCGCGATCGTGGGCGATCAGCCGCTGGTTCAGCGCATCCGCCTCGGGTGCGCCGGATTCCAATGCAAAAACAAAAGCATGGGTCAGGTAGAAGCAGGCCGCATCGATGTCTTGCGCTGCTTCGCGCTCATCTGCGGCCATGGTGTAATACCGGATCAGGTCGGCATGATCATTGCGATCATGCGCGTCCAGTAAAAGGCGATCCAGGTCCTGTTTGTCCATGGGCGTCCCCTTTCAACGGGAGGCCGGCCCGCCATGACATGACAGGCCGGTCCAAAAGGGTTATTCCGCGCGGCTGTTTTCGATCTGCGTCGCCACCCAATGGTGGAAGTTATGCGTCGGACCGTCCATCGCCGGAGAGAACCGGCCGCCGTCGAATAACATCCCGTGCCGACCTTTCTGCATGCCTTCAACGACGAAAACATCCTCTTCGAACACCGTTTTCCACAATTGTGCGTTCGAGGCGCGAAGACCGTCATGCTCGGGCGTGTCTTCGACGCTTTTGGCGTAGTAGAGCTCAATGTGCTCGACGGTGTTTTCGTGGTCCACCGGCTCCAGCACGATGGCAAAGGCGTGGTCGCGCTGCACACCCAGCAGGACGTTTGGGTAGAGGGCCACATATTCCGCGCCTTCGTTCCATTTGTCGCTCAGGCCTTCGAAGTCAGGGAAGGTCGCGCCATCCTGATCGGTCAACTGACGATAGACCAACGTGCCCTGACCGGAATACTGACCGCGCAACTCGATGTTGTAGTGGTCTTCCAAGCGGGAATAGCTGTTCAGTCCGGGATGCACCCAAGGCAGGTGATAGCTTTCGCAGTAATTCTCGACGGCTAGTTTCCAGTTGGTTTTGACCTCCAGCTTGAACGAGGACGTCTCACCGCCGTGAAAAACGGGTTTATCAAACTCTTTCCAACGCTCCAGAAGGGCGCCATGGACCTCTTCAAATTCGGGCGCGTTGCCGTCGACATTCACAAAGATCACGTCACGCCAGACATACGAACGCACGCGCACGAGGCCCAGGTCTTCCCGTTTGACATCCTCGTGTTTGTTCTGGCCGGGGCCGCCGACGTGAGGGGTTGCGCGCAGTTCGCCCTTCAGGCTGTAGCACCAGCTGTGATAGGGGCATCGGATCGCACCGCCAATTTTGCGCGGAGTGTCCACCAGGATCATGCCGCGGTGACGGCAGGTGTTCTGGAACACGCCAACCTCGCCGTCGCGGTCCCGGACGATCAGAAGCGGCATGCCCAGAAAGTCGACCGGTTTCGCATCGCCTTCTTCCGGCACGTCTTTACCAAACCCGATCCCGGACCAATTGGCATAAAGCACGGAGCGCTTTTCTTCGTCAAAAACAGCCGGGTCGATATAATGTTCATTCGGCAGGCCATTTGCGACGTTGACGTCGGCCAGAACGGAAGACAGCGCGCTATGCTTGTTCATCGGGCTCTCCTGAGGTTTTGCTGGATGTATCTTTTTCCGTATTGGCGGATCGAACCTGTTGGTCTCAATACCAGAAAAGCTCATCAGTGGGTGATTTCACCTAAACCGAACCTTCCTGCACCTCTTGAATGATCCATGCTTTCAGAGCGCGGGCGCTTTCGGAAAGCTCTTCTTCGGGGCGCCCAACAAGGTAGAACTGGTTGGGGGCGGCCACCTGGTGCGGGCCAATCGGCACCAGTTTGCCGGATTGAAGCATCGGTTGAATCAGGCGCTGCCAACCCAAAGCCAGTCCCGCGCCCTTGCGGGCAAGCTGCAGTGCAACGGAATAGCTGTTGACGCGAGATTCAATTGGCACAGCGCCGTTAAAACCCAATTGCTGAAACCATTCGGGCCAGGTTGTCCATGTGCGGTCTTCCGAATCCAGATGGATCAACCGTTCAGCCGTCAGTTCTTCGAGGTTGGCGCCATTCAGGCGTTCGGCGACCTCCGGGCTGCCAACGGGAACGAGGTGATCGCGGAACAGCGGCGTGTGGGACAGGTTCGGATCGCTGTCGCGCCCGTAGCGGATGAAAAAATCGACGTCTGGGCGATCGCGGAACGGACGGTCCTGGGACAACTGGTCGACATTGACCTCGGGCATATCGCGCCAGAACCGGATGACGGCCGGGGATAGCCAAAGCGCCGCAACCGCAGTCGTCGAGCCAACGGTAACCTTGCCGGCCGTCGATCTGTCGCGGATTGTGTTCAGGGTGTTCGAGATTCGGCCAAAGGATTTGGACAGGGCCTCATAAAGCGCTTTGCCATCTTCGGTCAGATCGACTCCGCGATGCTTGCGTTGGAACAAAGGGGTGCCCAGATCGCCTTCCAGCGCTTTGATCTGATGGCTGACCGCGCCGGGTGTGACCGACAGTTCGACGGCGGCGTTCTTGAAGCTCAGGTGGCGTGCTGCTGCCTCAAAAGCGGACAGGGTTGTCAGCGGCGGCAGGTTGTAGTGGCGTCTGGACATAGTGGCTGGTGAATCGCTGCTAGGTTACAGTTTAGTTTTTATCAACCCAGTTTTAGTTTTTTTGAAGGTGAAAGCCAGAGGTCTCTGAACGAAATAGTGTTTTTTTGGCTCACGTTCGCAGGGGATGTCGCATTTTTCGTCAATGCGTCGGTTCTGGCCGAATTTAGATTGGTGCGTCACTATAGTCAGTTTCACCAACAAATGTCGTGTTCAGCAGGCTTTCTGGGTGAAAATGCCCGGCGTCGCAAGATGGTTCTGCCTAAAAGCGACGTCTCAAACTGACCGCGGAAAGGCCGAAAGGGCAAGTGAAGGAGGCGCGGAACTCATCCCCGGTTGGTAAGACTGAATGCAGCCCACAAAGTCTCTGTGTTGAATTCACCGCAACTCAGAAAGCGTCGAGCCATGCGGCCGCGCACCTGTCGTGCTGGGTTCTGAACATTGAGAAATACAAAGACACCAGACGCCCGCTGTCGCATCGTCCTCAACATTCCGTGCCTTGAACGGTCGATCATCAGCAAAAGGCCCAAGACAGAAAACGACACACGGAGGAGAAACATGTCGATACCCGAACCCTTTACGGACGTTGAAATAGAAACGGCTGATGCCGGTTTCTATGAAGACTATAGCGTCCCAATCGCCCTGATCAGTAAGGGCATCATGGTGGCTCTTGTTCTGTGGGCGCTGGTCTTTCCGGCGAACGCAACCAGCACACTGGGCACCCTGAACAGCCAACTGCTGGAAATCTTCAACAGCTTCTACATCATCATCGTCGGCGCGTTTTTCTTTTTCCTCGCCATTGTCGCCATCCTTCCTGCCACGGGTCGTCGGATCATGGGAACACCGGGTGAAAAGCCTGAGTTTTCGAACTTTTCGTGGTTTTCGATGATGTTCGGCGCAGGTCTGGGCGTTGGCCTTATGGTCTTTGCTACAGCCGAACCGCTGGGCCTGTGGGGATCGAATCCCGTTGTCGTTTCGGGCGCGGTCGAGGGCAACACGCCCGAGGCGCTGCAGTCGGGTTACCGCTTTACCTTCCTGCACTACGGTTTCCACGCGTGGGCGATCTATGTCGTCACCGGTCTGTCGCTCGCCTACTATGCATATACGCGCGGTATGCCGCTGACGATCCGCTCGGCGCTGACACCGCTGTTTGGTCGCCTGATGAACGGTTTCCTCGGACATGTTGTTGACGTTCTGGGTGTCGTTGCGACAATCCTCGGTGTTTCGGTAACCATCGGCTACGGTGTCAGCCAGTTCATCGATGGCGTTTACGCGATCACCGGCATGGAATGGGTCATGGATCTGGGTGGCGAAGTGCCGACCCCCAGCAAAGTGGGCCTGATCTCGGGTCTGGTCGTTATCATGGGCCTGTCGATCATCTCGGCTGTGTCCGGTGTTGGCCGGGGTGTTAAGTACCTGTCGAACCTGAACCTGGTTCTGTCGATCATCCTGCTGGGCACGTTTGTGGTCTTCGGTTCATTCGTCTTTGCCATGACCACCTATGGTACGGCGATGGTGGACTACATCCTGCACTTCATCTCGCTGAGCTTTGGTGCATACGGTCCGTTGTCTGCCGAAGCGTTCGCCGCTGCATTGCCCGCAGAGGCACAGGCACATGCCGACGCTCTGATGGGTGGTGCAACCAACGCCTGGGGCAGCTTTGATGGCTTCAAGAGCGGTCTGGAAGGCGCGGCTGCCGAGCTGGACGAGGCAACGCTGGCCGCAGCATACGCTGCCGGTGAGCAGGGGCGTCAGTTCGGCTGGCAAGCCGGTTGGACCACGTTCTACTGGGCCTGGTGGATCGCGTTCTCGCCTTTCGTTGGTCTGTTCCTGGCGCGCATCTCCAAAGGCCGTACTGTGCGTGAGTTCATCCTGGGCTGTGTCTTTGCACCGGCACTGGTGTGTTTTGCCTGGATGACCATCCTGGGCGGAACCGCGATTGACCTTGAGCTGGCAGGTGCCGCCGAAGGTGCGATCATCGGTGCGTCGAACACCAACAAGCTGTTCGCCACCCTGTCCTTCATGATCGACGGTGGGCTGCTGTCCATGCTGAACGTGATGTGCGTGATCCTGATCATGACCTTCCTGGTGACGTCGGCGGACTCGGGTATTCTGGTGATGAACACCATCATGTCCGGTGGCAGCCAGGAAACCGGCATCAAGCACCGCATCATCTGGGGTGTGATCCTGACGGCTGTGATCGGCGCGCTGATCCTGGCGGCGGGGGACAACAACCCGATGGATGCGTTGCGCAATGCGATGATCATCGGCGCGCTGCCCTTTACCATGGTGATGGGTCTTATGTGCGTGTCGCTGGCCAAGGCGCTCTTCCGCGATAGCCAGCGCGACAAGCTGGCGGCGGAATCGCAGGCGGCTGAATAAGCGCGCGTTCGCATAAGGTAGTAGGCGCCGCCCCAACCGGGGCGGCGTTTTTCGTTCCGGATTGGTGTCGCTTCCTGCAAACAGATATCGCAATCAGTGAGGTGCGCAGCCGCCGAATCCGTCAGTCTGACCACAAGATTGGAGGATTGCCCCGTGAACATTCGTACTGCGACACGCTCAGGCGGACGCTCTGCCCGCCGCGCCATGCGCACCGCCCCGAACTTTGAAATGCTGCCCGGCCTGACCCGAGGCATTCCCTTGTGTGAGGTAATGGACGGCAGCCAGGTTGAACGCATCGACAACGCCTCGATGGACATTCTGGAGAATGTTGGCGTTCAGTTCCGCGACCCAATTGCTCTGGAAGACTGGAAGAAGATCGGCGCCAAGGTTGAAGGTGAGTTGGTCTATCTCGACCGCGGACTGGTGCGCGAGCTTATCGCGACCATACCCAGCGACTTCACCTATCACGCGCGTGACCCCAAAAAGAACGTGCGGCTCGGTGGGAAGCACTCGATCTTTGTGCCGATGACCGGAGCGCCGTTCCTGCGTGATCTGGACGACGTGCGCCGGAACCCGTTGCTGGACGACCTGGCAATGTTCCATAAGCTGAGCCACATGATGCCCGCGTTGCACAGCTCGGCGCACCACATCGTCGAGCCCTACGATCATCCGATCAGTCAACGGCACCTGCGGATTACTTATTCGTCGATGAAGCACTCGGACAAGACGTTCATGGGGATGACCACTTCGCCCAAAAATGCCGAGGACGTGATGGATATGTGCGCGATCCTGTTCGGGGAAGAATTCCTTGAGGATCATCCAGTCACAACGGGTAACTGCAATGGCAATTCGCCGCTGGTTTGGGACGAAACCATGCTGGGTGCAATGCGGGCGTTCTGCCGTCGTAAACAGCCTGTTCTGTGCTCGCCCTTCGTGCTGGGCGGGGCCAATACGCCGGCTTCCGTTCCGGCTACCGTAGCGCAGTTGAATGCCGAGGCACTGAGTGCGCTGGCCTATACGCAGGTGATCCGCAAAGGTGCTCCGGCGATCTATGGTCACTATTTGTCGACCGTGTCGATGAAGTCCGGCGCGCCGATGGCGGGCACGCCCGAGATCAGCCTGATGAACTTCATGATCGGTCAGATGGCGCGTCACTACGGAGTGCCGTGGCGCACTTCGAACACGTTGGGCGGAGCCAAGACGTTTGACGCACAGGCCGGATACGAATCCGCGACGACGTTGCAGGCGGTTGTTCATGCCGGTGCCAACTACATCTGGCACAGCGCGGGTTGGAATGAGGCCGGGATGCACTGCTCGGTCGCCAAATTCATCGTCGATGCCGAACAATGCGCGATGGCGTACCGCATGGCCGAGGGTCCGAAGTGGCACGATTTCGATCAGGCCATCACCGCCGTTCCCGATGTTGGTCCCGGAGGCCATTACCTGGGCCACCCGCACACGCAGGACAATTTCCAGAACGCATTTTTTATGCCCGAACTGTTCGACAACAACTCGATCGAGCAATGGCAGGCCGAAGGTAGTGTCGAAATAACCGAACGTGCCCTGAACCGCGCCCGCTCCCTGTTGGCTGAGTATGAGGAACCCAAACTGGATGAAGCCAAAAACGAAGCCTTGTTGGATTACATCGCGCGGCGCGAGCGCGAGATTCCAGCGGCCGACGAGCTGAACCAGAGTTACTGAGATCAAATCCCCCGAAACTCACCCGCCCGGACCATTGGGCGGGTTTTTTCCTTAAACAGCATTACGGAATACAAGCCGTGAAAATCGCCGAAATTCACATCTACAGTCACGATCTGCCGGTCAAAAACGGCCCTTACACCATGGCAAAGGCTGAGGTCTGGGCACTGGATACAACCTTGGTCAAACTGGTTGCCGACAACGGTCTGGTCGGTTGGGGCGAAACCTGCCCGGTCGGCCCGACCTATGCAGAAGCCCACGCAGCCGGGGCACGTGCTGCATTGGCGCAGATGGCCCGGGGTCTTTTGGGGTCAGAGGTTTCGCCGCTAAGCCTGCACCGCCAGATGGACAGCTTGCTGAACGGCCACAACTACGCCAAGGCCGCGATCGACATCGCCGTGCACGATCTGCTGGGCAAGCACCATGGGGTCAGCGTATCCGACCTACTGGGCGGCGCTGTTACACACAAAGTTCCGTCCTATTACGCCACAGGTGTAGGTGCCCCGGATGACATCGCGCGTCTGGCAGCGGACAAACTGGCCGAAGGTTATCCGCGCCTTCAGATCAAGGTTGGCGGACGGCCGGTGGAGCTAGACATCGAGACCATCCGAAAAGTCTGGGAGGCAATCGGCGGATCTGGAATGCGCCTTGCCGTCGACGGGAACCGTGGCTGGACAACCCGTGACGCGTTGCGGGTCAGCCGCGAATGCCCGGATGTTCCCTTTGTGATGGAGCAACCCTGCAACACGATTGAAGATCTGCAAAAGATCCGACCACAGGTCAGCCACGCGATCTACATGGATGAAAACAGCACCAGCCTAAACACGGTGATTACTGCGGCAGGAACCGGTCTGGTCGATGGGTTCGGCATGAAGGTCACGCGTATCGGCGGCTTGCAGCCCATGCGCGCGTTTCGAGACATTTGCGAGGCGCGCAATTTGCCCCATACCTGCGATGACAGTTGGGGTGGAGACGTTATCGCCGCTGCCTGCACGCATATTGGCGCAACGGTTCGGCCCGATCTTCTGGAAGGCGTTTGGTTGGCTGCGCCGTACATCGAGGGCAACTACGATCCCGAGAATGGAATTCGGATTGAGGCCGGGCATATACAAGTGCCAACTGGCCCGGGTCTGGGCGTTGTGCCCGACGAAACCCGCTTTGGCGCGCCGGTCGCGTCTTTCTGATGGAGCAGTTCATGGGATTCGAAGGAAAAAATGCTCTGGTCACGGGCGCCGCTGGTGGGATCGGAGCTTCACTCGTACAGCGCCTGCGCGCCGCCGGTGCGCGGGTTGCCGTTGCCGACCGTTCGGTCGATGGGATCGAAGCCGAGGCGCATCTGCCCGGTGATTTGCTGGATGCGACGTACGCCGATGCCTTGCCGCAGAAAGCTGCGGATGCGCTGGGCGGGCTGGATATCGTCGTCAACAACGCAGGCGTCATCTCACGCGGCGCAGTCACCGACACCTCGGATCAGGACTGGGCGCTGTCGCTGGGCGTAAATGTCGAGGCCCCGTTCCGCATTTGCCGCGCGGCAATTCCGATCATGGCGGCCAATGGGGGTGGAGCAATCGTCAACACGGCTTCCTGCTGGGGGCTGCGCCCGGGCCCGAACCACGCCGTTTATTGCATGACCAAGGCGGCCATAGCCTCTCTGACGCAATGTATGGGGATGGATCACGCGCATCAGGGTATCCGCATAAATGCCGTTTGCCCGAATGAGGTGAACACGCCAATGCTGCGGTCCGGCTTTGCCAAACGCGGGTTCGACCCGGATACTGCGGTGGCCGAACTGGGTCAGACCGTACCGCTGGGTCGTATCGCCGAACCTGAGGATATCGCGGACGTGATCCTGTTTCTGGCGTCGGACGCATCGCGCTATGTTTGCGGCGCGTTGCTGGAGGTGAACGGAGGCAAGCCGGTATCATGACCCGTTTTGAAGGCAAAACCGCCCTTGTCACCGGCGGGCGCAGCGGGATCGGCCGGGCCATTGCCGAGCGGCTGCGCAGTGACGGCGCCCGTGTTCTTACTGCTCAACGCGGTGAGGACCCGAATTTCGAGGGTATCGAAGCCGATTTCAGCAACCCGGACAGCCCGAGTTCGGTTGTTTCGCAGGTTATCGAGAGGGCGGGGCGGTTGGATATCCTCGTGAACAACGCGGGTATGATGCAGGAAGCCTCAGTCGAAGAGATGAGCCTGGATGACTGGCAACGCAATTTATCGGTCAACCTGACAGCTCCGTTTCTGCTGATAAAGGCCGCCCTGCCTCATCTGCGTCAATCGCGCGGTTCCATCGTCAATATCGGATCAATCGAAGGGTTGGGCAGCAATCCCGGTCACGCCGCCTATTGCGCGACAAAGGCGGGGCTGCACGGCCTGACGCGCTCCGTCGCAGTGGATCATGGGGGCGACGGCATCAGGTGTAACGCCGTGGCCCCGGGTTGGATCGACACCGAGCTGAACATGGACTTTATCAAAGCACAGCCGGACCCGGACGCATTTCGTCGCGATATCGGACATATCCACCCCGTGGCGCGGACGGGCCGACCCGAAGAGGTTGCCGCTCTGGTCGCGTATCTTGCGTCTGAAGACGCCAGTTTTATCACCGGGCAGGTCTACACGGTAGATGGCGGTCGTATGACAAAGCTCAGCCTGCCTTAACCGGCAGGCTTACTCTTTACCGGAACGCCATTCCTTCCAGATCAGATAGCTGTTCGCACCCAATGACGCGAAAGGTTCGGGCGGAAGGCGCGGCGGCATCGGTTGAGCCAGGAAATGATCGGCGATGTCCGATCCGCCTTTCGTGAGCAGCTCTGCCACACCCATGCCCTGCAACGTACCGCGGGCAATGCCCAGACCGTTCTGGCAGCAGGCGGAGAACACGCCGTTTTCCAGTTCCCCGAACGCGGTTGACCCATTCCTGCTGAGACACAGCATACCGGCCCAGCGGTGTTCCATCCGAACATCGGGCAGGTGTGGGAACCGTTCGCGGAACTTGCGGTCATGCACCCAACCCGCATTGCGCAATCGCATTGGGCTGGTCTCGATCGTCGGGTGGAAGCTGGAGCATGTGCGGATCAAAAGACGGTCGCCGTAGCTGCCCGAGATACGCCGGACCGACGTGCCCATCGGATCCGCCGGTGTGACGGACCACCGGGGCAGGCCGCCGAGCGTTTTTATCTGCTCGGGCGTCAGCGGTTCGGTCATCGACGCATACAGGCAGATGTGCATCAGGCGGTGTTCAAAAAAACCAAAGCTCTCAAGGTGGCCGTTGTTTGCCAGAATGATACGGCCCGTCGACGCTTGCGCGTCGCGGGTTTTCACAAGCCACCCTGACCCCTGTTTTTCGAATGCGGTCACTGGCGAGTTTTCAAAAAGATCGATCTTCTCGGCCAAATGCGACGACAGCGCTCGCACGTATCCGGCAGGTTGGATCATGACCGTTCCGGGTGCATAGAGACCTGATGTGTAATGCGGGCTGCCGGTGATCTCCTGCATCTGCTGGCGATCGTAAAGCGTGTAGGGTTCTCCCAACTGCTCCAGATGCTGGGCGAATTCGCGGTTGTGACGGTCTCCGGCCCGGGTGGCTGCGGCGTTGAACTTGCCGCAGGGGTCGAAGGTCTCATCCGTCAGGTCACAGTCGTGGGCAACGTCAGTCGCAAATGCGATGGCGCGGCGGTTCAGGGCAATGGTCGCCCGATCTGCCTCTAGCCCGTCACCGGCGTAGTTATCTGACGCCAGATCGTGCGGCAGATCGATCATGAAGCCCGAGTTTCGCCCGGCCGAGCCTTCGGCAAAGCGCCCGGCCTCCAACAGGACGACCTTTAGCGTCGAGTCGAGTTGCTGCAACCTGCGCGCTGCGCTGAGGCCAGCAAACCCACCGCCGACAATCGTGATGTCGGCCGTGGTGTTTTGCTCGAGCCGTGGGAGGGTAGGCTGCGGCGGCAGGATGGCATTCCATCCCGCCGGTCCTGTCTGCCGGGGCAGCCGTTTTGCGGTAAAGGCGGTCAATCGACCGCCTCGTCGGCGTCGTCGGCCAGATCGATCCAGATGGTTTTCAGCTGGGTGTACTGGTCATGCGCATGGACCGAGTTATCGCGCCCGCCAAAGCCGGACTGTTTGTATCCACCGAACGGCGTTGTGATGTCGCCCTCGCCAAAGCTGTTGACCGTCACGGTGCCCGCTCGTATCGCCCGTGCACCACGGATGGCACGTTTGGCGTTGGCGGTGAAGATCGACGCACACAGTCCGTATTCGGTGTCGTTGGCGATCTTGATGGCTTCGTCAAAACCCGAAACCTCGATCACCGACAGAACCGGGCCAAAGATCTCTTCCCGCGCCAGAGTGGCGTCGTTGCCGGGGACTTCGACGACGGTGGCTTCGACAAAACCTTTGTCCGCCTTGCCGCCGATCACCACATTCTCGGCCTGATCCAGATAACCGCAAACCTTGTTGTAGTGGCCTTCGCTGACCAGCGCTCCCATGCGGGTTTCCGGGTCCAGCGGGTTGCCGATGTTCCAATGTTTTGCGTGATGCGCGATGCGCTTCAGCAGTTCTGCTTTAACGTCTTTGTGTACGATTAAACGGGACGAGGCCGAGCAGTTTTCGCCCATGTTCCAGAATGCGCCATTCACGACATGTGCAGCCACACGGTCGAGGTTCTCCGCGTCGTCCATAACGATCGCCGGGTTCTTGCCGCCCATTTCAAGCACCACTTCCTTGGCGTTGCTTTCGGCAGAATAGGTCAGGAACCGTTTGCCGGTCATGGTCGATCCGGTGAAGGACACCATGTCGATATCCATGTGCCGCCCTATGGGCTCGCCCACGTCAGCTCCGTCACCGGGGACGATGTTCAACACGCCACGCGGCAGACCGGCCTCCATCGCCAGTTCGGCGAGGCGCAGCGCGGTCAGCGTGGTTTCCGCCGCCGGTTTGACTACCACTGAGCAACCTGCGGCGAGAGCTGGTCCGATTTTCCACGCCAGCATCAGCAGGGGGAAGTTCCACGGCAGCACCAGCCCGACAACACCGATCGGTTCGCGCACCACCATTGCAATGTGATCATCGCTGGCGGGCGAAACCTGATCATAGATCTTGTCGATCGCCTCGGCGTGCCATTTCAGGCAGTGGATCGTTTCGGGCACGTCCACGGTTTCGCAGTCGAAGATGGTTTTGCCGCTGTCGATGCTCTCCATCACCGCCAGTTCGCGGGTGTTGCGGGTCATCAGCTTGCACAGGCGGATCAGCACGTCCTTACGGTCCGAAGGATGCAGTTTCGACCAGCGGCCGTCGTCGAACGCCTCACGCGCCTTTTCAACAGCGAAGTCTACATCCGCCGCGCCGCAGGCGGCTATGTCAGCCAGCTTTTCACCGGTCGCCGGGTTCACGGTCTCAAAGGTCTCACCTGAGATCGCCGGGCGGTACGCGCCGTCAATAAAAGCGCCGGTGGGCAGGGTCAGGCCTGCGGCGATGGATTTGTATTCGTCCTGTGTCAGCAATTCCATGCCTTAGCCCTCCGCCACGATATCTGCGATTGTCTTTTTCAGCACGCGCGTCACCTGTTCCAGCGCGCGCTTGTCGTCTTTGTTCAAACCTTTCAGCGGGGGCCGCATCGCGCCCGCGTCGATGCCGTTCATGGTCACGCCATGTTTGATGGTCTGGATGAATTTGCCACCCTGTTCCAACACTCGCATCAACGGCATCATCGCGGACATGATCCGGCGGCCTTTGGCGAAGTTCCCTTCGATCACGCAGGCCTGATACAGCGCCACGTGCTCGGCTGGCAGGAAGTTCGACCCGCCGCACACCCAGAACGGCGCGCCCCATGCGAAAAACTCCAGCGCCTGATCGTCCATGCCGCAACCCAGCTGGATATGCGGATAGTCCCGCGCCAGCAGGTGCACTCGGTTGATATCGCCCGAGCTTTCCTTGATGCCGCAGAAATTCCGGCTGCGACCTACACGGTCGAGGAACTCTTCACCCATCATCGTGCCGGTGCGATGCGGATAGTTGTACAGCATCACTGGCAAGTCGGCGGCCTTGTCGATAGCCAAGGCGTTCAGCGCGTTTTCACGGTCGGTGGGCACCGAATAGGGCGGGCTGGCGAGCAGGATGGAATCCGCGCCGATCTCACGCGCGCCGGACGCCAACGCAATCGAATCCGGTGTCAGCATTGCGCCAGTGCCGACGACCAGCGGCAGACGGCCCTTCAACTGGTCATGGGTGAACTTCGCCAATTCCAGCCGTTCCTCGACGGTCTGGGCATAGTTCTCGCCGGTCGACCCGCCGGAGATAAGGCCGTGCACGCCGTTCTTGATCAGGTGCTCGATCACCTGCGCCAGAGCGTCCCAATTCACGCTGCCATCGGCGTAATAAGGCGTGACTACAGGGGTATAAATCCCCTCAAATTTGAAAATGGGGTTCATTCCGTCCTCATGCAGGTTTCGAAAGGGGTGGGGTGCCCATTGGGACATCCAGCGCGTCAGGCATTACAAACATTTCGATCTGATCGCGCGACAGGTTCCAGTGATCCACGGCCAGTTGCGCGGCCGTGGCATCGTCGCGCGCTTCAATGGCCGTGATGATGGCGTCATGTTGTTGGCTGGCCAACGAGAGGTTGTCAGACATTTCGGTCGATTGAGGCCGGTAAAAGGTCATGCCGATCCGAGCGTGGTCAATCAGCAACCGGTTGAACGAAGGCAACAAGTAGACATTGCCTGACATCTCACCGGTAACATCGTGAAAGCGGTTATTGGCCAGCGCGCGGTCTTCGCCTGATCCCGAACGCAACGCGGCTTTGAACGCTTGTTGCGCGTCTTTCAGGTCATCAATCTGCGCTTTGGTCGCATTCAAAGCGGCGAGCCGCAGGATTGCGCCGTAGACCATGGGTGCGGCCAGAAAGAAATCGCGCAGCGTGGTATAGGACATTTCGGACACCCGGGCGCTGCGGTTGGTGCGCAGATCCAGATAGCCTTCGCCGGCCAATTGACGAAACACTTCGCGCAACGGCGTGCGGGACAGACCGAAGGCGTCCGACAAATGGGCCTCGTCCAGATCCGCGCCGGGTTGCAAGCGCAGGGTCAGGATTGAGACTTTCAGATGCTCCATCAATTCAGCTTTGCGGGACTTGGCGTCGTCTTTCATCCGTTCCTCCAACGGTCTTGGAGCGAATCGTACTGGCTACTCCGTGCATTCTCTGTATGCTAAGAAAATACAACTTGTATACATAAAAAAATCGTGCAGCATAAACCATCGACCAGATCCAGCCGAACGGGACGCCCCATGCGCCAACCCAGCCACATGACTTTCATCCTGATTGAGGAGTTCTCGCACCTTGCATTTTCGTGCGCGGTAGAGCCGCTGCGTATTGCCAACCTTGTCAGCGGCGAAGACTTGTATGAATGGTCATTTGTTTCTGAGCATGGCGAACAGGCGGTCTGCTCCAACGGGTCGGTGACCTTGGTCCATGGTGGGTTGGACGCGTTGCCCAAAACCGATCAGTTGTTCGTGCTTTCGGGCATTCATATGCGTAACCACGTCTCGCGACCCTTGCTTGCGACCTTGCGGCGCGAGCGGGCCCGTGGAACCGCCATCGGGGCCTTGTGCTCGGGCGCTTGGCTGCTGGCAGAGGCCGGTTTTCTGGACGGGATGCAGGCCGCTATCCACTGGGAGTACCATGATGCTTTTATGGAGGCGTTCCCGGAAGTGAATTTGGTTCGCAGTGTCTTTGTAGCGGATGAAAAGCACATTACCGCCTCGGGTGGGACGGCGACTGCGGATTTGATGCTGCACTTGATCGAGCGTGACCACGGCGAGGAACTGTCCGTCGCGGTTGCTGACCAGATGGTCTATAACGCCGTGCGCAATGCCACGGCCAAGCAGCGCGTGTCTCTGCAATCGCGTAACGGAATGCGGAATGCGCATCTCGCTAAGGCCATTCACATCATGCAGGACTGCATCGAAGCACCCGTGTCTCCATCTGAGATTGCCGAGGATCTTGGCATTTCGACGCGTCAGTTGGAAAGGCTGTTTGGCAAGTACCTCAACACCTCGCCCAAAAAATACTTCATGGAATTGCGGCTGGAGCGCGCGCAGAAACTGCTGTTGCAGACAGAGGCTTCGGTAACCGAGGTCGCCATGGCCTGCGGTTTTGAGAATCCAGGGCATTTTTCGCGCGTGTACAGATCAAGCTTTGGTGTGACGCCGCATGCGCAAAAGAACAAGATAGACTGATCGCTGAGGACGGGGGGAGCGTCTCTGTCCAAAGGCGAGCCTGGCCGGACAGGCGCTCACCCCCTGGTCCTGCTTCGTACCCCCTCGTTAAAACTGTACTGGTAAACTGGTCAGCAGGATTAGGTATTCATAGATGCGGAAATGGGCATAACTTTTACAAGATCGTGTCAGATATGTGTGCGTTTTAGCTAAATCCTTAATGTTCGCCCCAACTCACTGGTTGACCGAAAGACGGAAAGCAGGCCATTTAGTAGGATCAAATTTGTTGGACCAGATTTTGAAAGTGGCCAAAAAAGCAATTGAAACAGGAAAACCTGGCCGTAAATCGCAATCAGGCGATGCGATCAGTTTTCATATCTTCATCACGTATTAACGATGGAGGACAGCAATGCACCTGGAGACCGGTAATTCAGAATTGCGCCCCGCTCATGATGCCGCCGTACTTGCAAATCGTGAGCGTCAGATTTGCGAAGCAGCCGAGTTGGGGAAAGCCGCCTTTGCAGAGCTGACCAGTGCTGTGAATTTCGAGGCTGACACGCGTGGGTCAAAAGCCCGGGTTTTCAGGGTTTTCCGCTGGTATTTCCTGTCGGCGTATTGCACGCGGATGCTGAGTGACGCGACACATCGGCTGGAACATCATACGTTGCAGGTCTCGATGGATGTTTTCAGCGCGGTCAGGATGTCGCTGTCGGATTCCGAGGTTGAGGTATCAATGGCGCTGGTTGGGGAAGACGTGACCACCCCGGCCGCCGCGTATTCGAACAAGGTTGGGCGCCGAGGGCACTCGGCCGGATGGATTGCGGCAAAGCTGCAGGAACAGGGTCGGGAAATTCCTGCGGAAATCAAAAACTCGCTTACCGGTGCTCTGTCTGCGTCGGTTCCCAGAATCTGACGCACAACGCACGGCCTGTTTGAATCACGCGTCTCGTGATTTCATCAGGGGTATTTCAATACGACGATCAGATAGCCAATTTGGAAGGCGGATCAGCCAGTCCGATCTTATGCCGGTCAGGAGCCTGCAGAATGCAATGGTAAACCCAAGACGACTATCACGGATTGTGCCATTGCGGCGTGTAATCTGATCCATTCAGACGCGAAGACGTCGATTGGAAAATAATCGAACAGCTTGTCGGCGATCGCCATCCTATGCGACCAAATACACAACAGGAGTTATGCCTGAATGATCGTTGCAAATGCGATGACGCAAGCCGGTGGAACACCATTCAACCCGCACAGGTAGCTTCGGGTCGAGGCGAAGACCCGTTAACGCGTGATGGGCGACCGCAAGAAACATCGTAAGATCCTAGATCGCATCGACCCAGTCGAGCCTTCCGCCAGCAGGACTGTCGGGATGGCGATGTCCGGCGCTCTGCCGAGCAGCGCATACTTTCACCGAAAGGATTGGATGGTGCTGCTGGAGAGAATTGAACTCTCGACCTCTCCCTTACCAAGGGAAAATAGAAACACCAAATTCCCTTACTTTTTCAACCTCTTGACCCGCTTTGCGTTCAGCGGTTGTACGGCCCCTGTACGAATCCGGTCTCTCATTTCGCGGTCATCGCCTTCCACATGGGCATAGATTTTGTCCGGCAGCGCCGGGTTCGACCAGCGTCCCGCCTTGGCGGCTGTGACCGGATCGACGCCCTGGCGCACCCGCAATTCGGTGTAGAACCCGTGCCGCCCTGCCTGGTGCGGGCTGAGATAGTCGACCTCGGCAGCTTTGCAGGCCGTGCGCAGCGCAGCGGTGAAGCCGGATCGATCCGCATAGCCAAACATGCGCCTGGGCAGCTTGTAGTGGTGGCGGCGGTTGTGCGGCGCTCTGGGCTTGAGATTGGCCATCGTCACCACCAGCGCGGTCGAGATGGAAACCCACTGTTCCGGGTGGCCTTTTGAGGCGATGATCTTGACGCGCCCGTTTTGCAGATCGCAGTGCTTCGGCTCAATCGCCACCAGTTGCGAGACCCGCACACCGGTTTCGAACATGAATTCCAGCCCTGCCGCCACATACGGATTGGCATGCGGCTGGACGGCCCTGATCCACTCCCAGCTTCCCGCCTTGCGTTCGGGGCGGCTTTGCTTGCCGCGTATCTTGTCCTGATCGATGCGCTGCTGCGACGTGAAGGATCGGATTCGGATCGGGTGGCATTTGCCTTTGTCGTGGGCGTTGTTGATTACGGCAGAGACAGGGGTGATGATCTGGCGGTGCCACGTGTCGGTTGAGGCTTTGGGGTAGATCACCGGGCCAAGGTCGCGGACCTGACCGGGCGTGATCTTGTGAACAAATTCATGGCCGATCTGTTCGACAATCGGGATCAGGAACTTGGCCTCGGCGGGTTTGGCCTTGTAGAGCATCACCGCATCGGCAAAGGTCAGCGCCGCTTCTTCTCCAAGGACGTGACAACGGATCTGCCTTTCCTCTTCGGCCCTGATCCAGTCCCTTGCGCCTGCTTCTGTAGATGCGCCAGAGCTGCACCGGTAGTAGTCTGTAATGGCAAGCCCGTTGTATTCGATCCGGCCCTTGACCCACCAGACCTTGCCCCGTTTGTAGGCTTCGAGCGGCATAAGCAATTCTCCAAAATCAAATTCAACTGTTCAGGTGTGATAATCATGGCCCGCCCAATGATATGGCAAGCTTCGTGTTTGCGGGCTTTTTCCCGCAGGCTGCGCGGGCTGATGTCGATGCCACGTTCGGCCAGCAGCTCGCACCACTGTTCCGGCGACTTGCCGTTGTCGATGATAAACGATCCGGTCGGGGGCATCATGGACATGGGGTCGGTTCCTTCAACACATGGTCGCAAACAGATCATCTGCGAAGTTCATCCACAGAATTTCCGTGCGTTCTCCTGCGCGATCCGCGCGGGTTTTGATTTCGACGCGCCGCCAGCCTGACAGGGCGGTGTCATACAGATCAGACGCATAGCCGCTCAGAACCACATGGCCCTGCAGGCCCTGCAAATCGTCCAGCAGTTGGCTATGCTCATCGACCGTCATTTCGTGGCGGTAGTCGCTGCCCTTGTCGCGTGTTTCCGGCAGATAGGGCGGGTCAACATAGTGAAGCGTGGTTGGTCCATCGTTGGTCCGCATCACGTCAATCGCTGGGCGCTGTTCAATGACCACGCCGCGCATCCGTTCCGCTGTGCGCTGCACGGCCTCTGGCAGCGTTTGCCACAGGTGGACGGGTAGCGTACCGGCACGCATACCAGCTCCACGAAATCCGGTCTTGCGATGAATGCCGGATGATCCATGTCCGAAGTGCGACCGGATCAGCACGCGGCGGGCGCGTTCAAGGTCTGAATCGCATTTCTCGTAAGATAGCTGGTGTTCGGCGCGGGAAAATGGCGTCAGGGCGATGGCCTCAGCCAGCGCGGCCGAGTTGTCCCGCAAAACCCGAAATAGCGTCACCATATCCCCGTCAAGATCGTTGTAGACTTCGAGGCGCGACCGGACCTTGGCCAGCAACACGGCAGCGCCCCCGCCGAACGGTTCGACATAGGCATCATGACCGGGAAACAGGCTGGTGATCTTTTCAGCCAGCCGAACTTTTCCGCCGTGGTATCTAACAATAGCGCCCAATTCAGATTTCCCTCTATGCACCCGCTTCGACTTCGGCGGGTGACTTCGTAGTGAGTGATAGCATTTCGCTGATTGCCCGGATGTCCTGGTCCGAGGGTTCTTCTGCCAGAGAAACAGACAGGGCTTTCGGGTTGTCCGCGTCGCGGCCAACGCCGAGAACGCGCAGGGCGCTGTCAAACAGGGCGCACGGCCAGCGCATCAGGTGGTGCTTGATGGCCATTCCGGCGCGCGCTGCGGCCTCGCAATGGGCCTTGTCCTTGCCGTAGGTCACGACATGCTCATAGCCATCGTTACCGACCTTGCGCGCGACAATGATGACCTGATCCCAGCCGCGCTTTTCGGCGATGTCTCGGGCGTCCTTGATGGGCAGTTCTGGCATAATGATTCCTTTCAGATTGCGTCAGGTTCGAACTCGTCGGGTGCGCCGCAGTTGCTGCAATTCCCGTTTTCAAGCTCGGCCTCGTATTCGTCCCATTCGGAGTCGTCGCCGAAGTGGAAATCAGGTTTCAGAAGGTCGCCGCAAAAGTTGCACCAAAAGCCTTGAGCATTGCGGCTGAACCAGTCTCCGGGCATGCGCTGGCTCCTTTAACGTTGCTCAGTCGCAGGGTCGGCTTGTGCCGTGTCGTCATCGTCGGGCAGGTAAACCGTCAGCCCCCACAGAACGGCAAGGCCGACAATTGCGAACCCCAGAGCTTTGCCAAGGCCTTCTGCGAACCCATACAAACCCGCTTCGGTTGGGCTGCGCACGGTTTTCACCGTGTGTTTAATGTCAAGTTCGGCCATCGTGTTTCCTTTCTATGCGAGCGCTTCGTAGGCGGCTTCGCGTGGGTCGTGTTCCTGCCAGTCGGTTGCTGATTTCCATTCGTCCGGAACGCGCTCATCCAGCGGAACAGAGCGGTTTTTCCAAAACTTCTTTTTTGGTTCGCTGGTCCGAAATATTGCGGACCTGACATGGCAGATTGATTTTGCGTCTTCGTATGTCATCGGCTCCGGTTCCCTATTGTTTGGTTTCGGTCGCTTCGAGCAACGCGGCTTCGGCGATATCCATCACCTGATCCAAGACAGAGTGCATTTCTTCGGGTTTGAGATTGATGATGTGGCCAGCAACAGCGGCGGCGGTCATCAGGGCGACGAAAGGCTGGCGCGGATCGGAGCCGTTGCCACCGAATAGTTCTCTGGCTTGATGCGCCAGCAGCAATGAAACATCCTTGATGCCGAGTGTTTCACCGTTTTCCTTGGGGCTTGCCATCATGGTTCCCTCTATGCGTTTGTGTTGATGTAGGCTTTGCGGCGGTTGTCGTACCGGACCCAATCCGAATGCTTGGCCTGAAATTTGGTCAGGTCGTGTCCGGCTGACTGTGGTGAGCAACCGAATTTCTCGACGATGTGGCTGCGGTTAATGAAGCCGTAAATCCGCAGCATTTCGCCAATCCAGTTCTGGCGCTGTTCGGCGTACCAGTTCATGCCGCGACCCTCTCGGGCATCTCGTTCCATTCCCGGCCATCCAACAACCGGCCAGCGGCTTTCTTGCTGGTGCGGCGCATCAGGCATACGCGTTCCCCGTGAAAGCCGATTCCGCCTGCAAGGTTCAGGATCGACCAGCCGTCACGGTGCGCTTTCGAGTAGTTCGCGCGCCAATCAGGATCGTCCCTGTCGCGGTCAATCTCGACAGTCCATGCCCCCCATTGTTTGAAGAAAAACGCGGTGCCAGCGGCCTTGCACTGGTCGCGCAGGCTGCGCACCCAATCCGGATGCATGGCACGCGCGTTCGGGCCGCTTTCGCCGCCCACAATGACCCAATCAATTGCCGCGCCGAACTGGGATCTCAGATAGCCGCTTTGCGTCCCCTCGACCTTTTCGCCTGACAGGGCATCAAGCGTGTCGCCCACTGCCCGCAGGCCAGGATACTTGCCCGGGCCAAGTGACAGCAGGCTCAGATAGACCGGCCCGAGCAGCGGCTCTGCACTGATGAAGCGGATCGCGGCGGGCGTGGCCAGCAGCTCGGGAACGCGTTCGTTAGCACGCTTCTGATCCTCGACCGACACGCCCAGCCAGACGTTCGGCAGGGGCATATTTTTGAGCGCGTGGATTACGTCACCCTGATAGTGCTTGGGTAGTTCAACACCTAGAATGCGGTTCCAGATGCGGTTGGGGGTGCGTAAGTCGTTCAAGTACGCCCGCATCCGATCTGCGCGCTTGGTCAGCACCTGAAACGTGTGCTGCGGGCAAAGCGCCATCACGGCAAACACCCGGTCAATCCATTCGTCCGGCATATCCTCGTGGAACAGGTCGCCCATGCTGTTGACGAAATAGGTGGTGGGCGTCTTGCGCTTGAGCGGTTCCAGCAGGGCTTTTTCCACTAGGGCCAGTTTGCCGGTAAACACCGGCTTGCCGTTCGCCAGCTTGGCGGTGCCGTGGTATTGCGGTGTCTTGGGGTTCTTCGACATCCGGTAAGCCGTGCGCATGGCGTAGCAGTTTGTGCAGCCGGGGGACGCCAGACTGCAGCCCACAACCGGGTTCCATGTCCGTTCGGTCCATTCGATCTTGGTTGGGCTGCTCATAATCACATCCCCAACGCTTCGGTGTACATGTCCAGAACGGCCTGTTCTTCGGCGATATCGTCTTTGTCGCGCTTGCGGAGGGCGATCACCTTGCGCATGATTTTGGTGTCGTAGCCGCGCGCCTTGGCCTCGGCCATCACCTCTTTCTGCTGTTCGGCGATGTCCTTCTTTTCCGCGTCCAGGCGCTCAATGCGTTCGATGAATGAGCGCAGTTCGGCGGCGGTGACGCGATGGGCCTTATCCTTGGCCTCATCAAATTCCGGGTCCGGTTTCATTGATGGCTCGGCTGGGGGTGCCCCGAAGCCGGGTAGGCTTTGGAAGCCTTTGGTCAGCGCGTTCAGGATCATTTCGGTCTTGTCTGCGCCAACCGCGTCCATCAGGTCATCGCGCAGCCGCAAAACCTTTACGATGTCTTCGGGGCCGTTCACATCACGTTTGCCCACGTTGTCAGGGGTTGAAACGATGGCCAGTTTTTCCATGCGCTCAATCAGCTTTGCGGCGCGGTTGTAGCCGATGGCCAACTTGCGCTGGATAAAGCTGGTCGAAGCCTTCTTTTCTTTCCACACGAGTTGCACGGCTTGGCGAAACAGCAGCTCGTCATCTGACTTTGCGTTATCAAGCATGGTGGCTCCTATCTGGGGGCTGCGATTTTTCCGGTCCATGCGTCGAACTCGGTGCGCAGGATCTGGAATTTCTGTTGGGCTGCGCTGTCGGTGGACAGTTCGCGGCGACTGTTGATCCGGCAGACTTGGCGCAGGTATTCGGCGGCTGCGCTGGCGCTGAACGTCTCGGCGGGTGCGCCACAGCGGGTGGCTGCGAAGCGCTGAAACCGGGGATCATTGCACAGAATACCAGCCTGTTTCTGAGGCGGCATATCGGCAAAGGTGTTGGGTCGTGGGTGAAAGCTCATGCGACACCAGCCTTTTCCAGCAGATGGCCGCAATTGGCGCTGGCCAGCGCGGCGGCGATAGGCGGCGGGACGCTGTTGCCGCACATGCGGGTTTGCTCTTTCTTGGTCATGGCTGACCCGTCAGCGCCCTGATCAATGTTGTAGGTGTCGGGGAAGCCTTGTGCCCGGAACTGTTCGCGGGCAGTCAGCATCCGCATACAGATGTCGGTAATGGCGTAGGTCGAGCCGTTGATTTCGACCGTGATCAAGCCAAAGCGGTCTTTGGTGGTCAGGGTGTGCAGCGGGTCGGTCAAACGCGGATCTTGTTCCGTGCCATAATACTTGTGCAGAAACGCGGCGACCAAGGCCCCGTGGCCACCGCCTGCGCATATGGTCGGGTGCGGGTCGTTCAAGTCCCGTGCGCTGCGCCCTGTGCCGTGCATGTTCATCAGGTGCGCCGCAACGATCTGTTGTTGCGCGCCGGTCGTCGTCAGCGTCGACAGCGGCGCAGTTGCGGGCCTGCCTGACAGATTGGCGTTGTTCGGCCCCGCATTGTGCTGGGCAAGGAATGCGGCCACCAAGGCGTGTTTTGCCCCGCCTGCAACCATCGTACCAATTGGCTTATCCAGACCGGGGACGCGCGGTGCCTGGCCCTTTCGTTCCCCGTAGCCGGTCTGAACCAATGTCGGCACCACGAGCGCATTCTGGTCCTTGATGCTGGCCGTTACCGTGTGGAGCGGGTCAGACGGCGAACGGCTTGCGCCACCGTGTTGGCCATAGGTGACAAAAAAAGGATCTTTGGCATCGATGACATAACGCTGGATGCCGCGTGCGATGCGCTTCAGGGTGTTCACAGCAAGTGGTCGTTTGGGCGGGTGCTGGCCGTTCGCCTTGCCCCATTCCTTGGCTTGATCTGGCGTCAGGAAGATGGACGGGCACGGGACTGACCAGTCGATGATTTCCGCTGCTGAGCGCCACGGCAAAAGCTTCCCGCTCTTCACCGCACGGCTGTCGGGTTTGCCGTGGGTCGGTGCGGGCCAAACAATCGGGCGACCGTCGCGGCGGGCGACCATAAAGAACCGTTTGCGGATCGTAGGTGCGCCGTAGTCGCAGGCGCGTAGTTCGCGCCATTGGACCTTGTAACCGGCGTTGCGCAGGCGTTTGACCCACAGTTCATAAGTAGTGCCTTCTAGGCCGTTGATGGGCTTTCCGGCGTCACAGATTGGACCCCACGTGCGGAACTCTTCGACGTTTTCCAGCAGGATCACATCCGGTTTCGCCTGTTCGGCCCATTTGACAACCACCCATGCCAGATCACGGATGTTGCGGTCCCGAGGTGCGCCGCCTTTGGCCTTGCTGAAATGCTTGCAGTCCGGGCTGGCCCACAGCAGGCCAACATGACGCCCCTGTGTCACGTTCAGCGGTTCCACGTCCCAGATATTGCTGTCCAGATGGATCGTTTCCGGGTGATTGGCTTCGTGCATGGACAAGGCGCGAGGGTCATGGTTGATCGCGACATCGGGGCTGCGGTCCAGCGCCAATTCAATGCCGGTGCTGGCACCGCCGCCACCGGCAAAGCTGTCGATGATCATTGGGCGGCAGCTCATTGGCCACCTTGTCCAGTTTTTGATCTGAAAGTGATGAGCCACAAGAGGCAAAACGTGAAAGTCACGCCGCTGAGAAAGGCGAGAGTAAGTGCAATCCAAATGGTCATGATAAGGTCTCCGTTGAAGTAAAAAGTCCGTCCACGGGGTTTGGCTGCGCAGATGGGCCTTCGTTACCGTGAGCGGCATTTGTGCGCGTTCCCGTGGCGGACGTGGCCCACCGACGAATTCGGGAAAAGGGACCGGGGACAGCGAGCAGTGCGCCCCCGGTCAAGTGACCGGCCATACAGGTGCCGGTGAGGGAGAAAACGGATTTGGCCGTCATAGGTCAGGCCCGTCCTGCTGCCGCGCGGGCGTTGGCGATTTCCTCGGCGTGGTTGCGCGGGGCGGGAAACGGCACAAAGGGGACCACCGATTTCAGCGGCGGCATGCCGTGACACTGGCGGTGTGCCGCCTTGGTCCAGTTGCGGATTGCCTCTTCCTCGGACACGCCCATGGCGCTGACGCCGTGCAGGGCAATTTCCATCACGTGGCTGGCCCATGTGTCGCCGGTCGGCGGTGCAACATATGTGCCCCCGGTTGCGATCACCTCATTTTCAATGGCAACCTTCCGCCCTTCGGTGTCCAGGCATTCGAGGTTCAGGAGGAACGCGGTCAGGTGGTCGTTAAGCAGGGCCATCACGCGGCCTCCGATTTAAGGGAAGCAATGCGTAGAAGCCGATTGAGTACCAGCGTGTTTGAAAATAGTGTGGCGGCATGAATTGGCTTACGCACTACATTCAGCACAAAAACCGACATGGGGCTTGGGTGATTGAGCAGGAAGACGGAAGTGGTCGCTTTACGATCCGCTTTGCCCCACCGATCCTGAGCAAAAAGGGAGTGGTTCTGGGGAACACCAAAACCGCCGACTTTGCAATCTTGATGCTGCGTGCTGGCGAGACGCGGCACCCGTATGAGATCAATCCCGCTGAGTGCGCGCTTCCTGAAAGCATCGAAGATTGGGATGTTGTGGAATACCCTAAGTTTCATCCGTGGTCTCCGTCCTGTCAGTAGGAGACTGATGGGAGTGCTCTTTTAGATACTCAGCGGCGGCAAGCAGGGTTTTCCCAAGCTCATAAGCGCTGCAAGAATTGAGCAAGATTGGGACTACAGTGACGCCATCAGCTTGGCTGGCGAGCGTCAGGTCAAGCTCCAGATTTTTGACAATCTGCCCTCGGACGTGTCGGTCTAGGTGATATCCGATAGGCGTCTGCAATTCAGTAAATTCGAGACCAGAATTTTGCATCATGCGCACCCCGCCTTGCCCGGTAGGGCGTCGATCAGGATCAAGGGGGCTGGCTTGGTCTGGCCGATCAGGATTGCGCGGGCCTGCACTTTGGTGCGAATTCGGTGTGCCGTCGTCACTTTGCACGGATCAACCGGCAAGGCGTTTCTGCAGATGCACCGGCAGTCAAGTGTTGTCGGTTTGAATTCTTGCTCAAAGGGGGGTTGCTGTTCGTTGTTCTTCTTACAACCCATGGGCGAGCGGAAACGTGCAAACATGGTGAACCTCTCAATTTATGAAAGGTTCAATATCACCTTAAAAGGTGATAAGCAACGCTAAAGTTGCAGAGGCATCTCCATTACACAAATGCGTTTGCCTTCGTTGTCGAAGCACTTCGGGCCAATTCTGAAGGTTGGAAGGCCAGCACTGGAAAGCCATCGTGTAAAGGCTGGGGGCATAAGGGCGATAAGTTTAGCGGCCCCGGTATCCTTTGCCGCCGTTGCTAACGCTTTGGCGTTTTCGGAAAGTGCCGCATTTCTGTCCCCGCTCGAAAGGTCTGGGTCGGCGGTGAAGCGGGTAGCTTCCCACACGTCATGGCGCGTTGTTGGGTTGTCGATAATGTCTTCTGGAATTCCATCCAGACGGCCAAGAGCGGCGTCGCGTATCATGTAGGACCATCCACCACTTTCGAAGTTGCAAGGATTGATGCGCGATGCGGCGACGGGCTTTCCGTCGTTGTGGGTAATCGCGTAAATAGTGTTAGGGTTGTCGTACTGGTCCCACTCTACAGATGTGTTATGGGGGATAGACCAATGGTTCTGATCAACGAACAGCCGCTTGCGCAGTTTCAAATGCTCCCACCAAAGCGGGCCATGCTCGTGAATGTTTGACCAAGTTAAAATGCAAGTCTGCAAGATCGCCTCCGGGTTGAATCGTCGGGGCGATGCTGACACTAAACTAGACGAATGTCCCTTAGCTTATTGGGTGAAACGTTATTCCTGCACGTGCGCAAATGTTTACGACCACCATAAAGCTATTCACGCCTAGGTGGCGTTGGATATGAAGTTTCCTTTGCTTTATGGCGTCTTCGGAAACTTCGAAAATCTCTGCAACGTTCTTTCCCCTGTAGCCGTTTGCAAACAGGTAAATTAGGTCTTTCTGAGCGTCAGAGAATTGCTCCGCCCTCAGGGCCAGACTGTCCAGGTGAAGCGTTCTCACTTCGCGTTCGATCATTTTTCGCTTGGCGTCTGAAAGTGGCTCGTCGCACGCAATGCCAGCAATGCAGCGGTTTCCGCCAATGTCTTGTGAGACGACGACGCCCTGTGTAAGCCCGAAGTCATGCGCAGCCCCGGTGAAGCTGTTTTTGCGTGGGTTAAGCTCGGGCCAGTCAAGCAACCCGGTGTTTCGAATTCCCGTTGAGATAACGGGATCAACAGCCATCCAGTTGTTCGAAAAGTACTCTGCCTGCCATTCCGGCGCATAGCTTGAAAAGACGTCCAAATTGCCGCCCAGAAAATCGCCTGCGCCTATGGCCATACCCCTGCTGGCAACGTCCAAAAGCTTGTCGGGTATCATGTCTTTCTGAATCATCTAACTGCCTAATATCACCTAATAAGGTGAGAATAAAACAATTGCACTGGACAATCAAGTTTAGGTTGTGCAGCTTGGCGGCAAATTACGGAAGTCGAGCAGGTTATTTGGATGCCAAATATAAAAAAATCCGCCAAGCAACAGTTGGCGGAGTTGGTAAGTAGGTTGGATGAAGGCGAGGCGAAGGCGTTGTTGGCTAAGTACGAAAAGCCAAAGGATTAACCTACTTTTCCGAGGTTAACCGCTCAAGTTCTTCCCGCGCCTCTTCTTCTGACATTTCTTCTATCAAAGCATAGAGCTTGTTCTTGGTATCAGAGAATGGGTTATCCGAATCCAGAACTGCCATGTTGTTGATTCCAACAATTTTGCAGATTCGATCTAGGGAGCTCCATCTAAGGGTTCGCGTTTCTCCTCTTAGGAACTTGTTAACTGTATTAATGGAAAGATCGGCATCGCGTGCAACCTGCGTGCCGTTGTACCCGTGGATAGCCATCCACGCAGTTAAGTTACGTCTGCGCTTGTCCCAGATGTCCATTAGTCGACTTCACCCCTCATATCTAACCCCATCTTTTCACCTATTAAGGTGAAAATGAATATCCCAAAAAGTTATCTGGACAAGAAACTATGGGGTGACTATAACCTTTTAAGGTGACTTTAAACACTTAGGGGTTACATAGTGTCACGAGCCAGTCCAAAAGTCGAGCAAGTTGTACCGGACGCTAGTTCCTTCAGGGAGTGGCTGACCGAAGTACTGCCGTTGATAGGCAGCAACGCTCACCGACTGGCTGTAGACGCGGGTGTTGCAGTCAATTCATGTCAGAAATTTCTAAAGGCGGAACAGGATGATCTGCGACTAACAACCGCAAGTCGCCTTCACGCCGAGGCTCTGCGTCAAGCAGGCGACAAAGGGGTAGAATTGCCCAAGGTGAAGCCGGGGGCATTTAGAGGGGCCGGTTCCGACGGTGGGGCGCAAGGATGACTGCGCCCGTCGGCTCCTTTTCGGTGAGTTCAGCGCTGAGCTTTTTCGAGTGCTTCAACGGCAACTGTCAGTTCCCGTGTCACCTCAAGCAAATGCTGAACTCCCTTGATGAGGTCGGCGGTGTCTTGATCGCCACTGTTTCCCGCTTTGGTTTGAGCGTTTTGCAGCGCGGCTTGGGCAATCACAAGGTGGCCTTCAATGTTTGCAAAATCAGTCATCTGGTACTTTCTTTTGGAGAGAGAAAAGTACGGGCGGCACGAGTGTCTGCCGCCCGCCTGCGCCCATCAAAGGGTCAAGAGCCTCAGCGCCTCATTGGCGGCGTTTGGATGCTCTTCACCCCGGAACACTTCGCCAACGCGGTTGGCGTTCGTTCCGAGCATTTGAACGATGTCTGTAAACGTTACGCCTTGCTGTCTGTAGATGTGGGCTGTAACAGCATCATCAAAATTCAACGCGCGCCGTTTGATCGCAATTACGTTGAGCTTGACACCTGTGATAGGGTGTTCAGAGAGATGGGCGAAACGCCCCTTGGAATATGCCATGGTTTCAAACCTCCTATGGCGTATGAGACCTTAGACGAGGGTCGAAATTCGTCTTCGGTCGGTTATGACGGTTCTTTGGATGAGACGCCGTCGTTATGTGCTGGGTCGGCGAATCATCGTCGATCCAGCAACACCAACTATATCTCCGCTGCATGGCTACCGGAACCACAAGATGTGCGGGTTAACCGCAATATTTTCAATTTATGTTGGATAAATAAGGGGTTACGCGCCGCTTTGGCGCGCCTTTGGCGCGTTTGCGCGTCGTTTTCGCCAAAATTTGGGACCGTTCATGTCTGACCTTGCCATGCCCTGCGTGCGCAACTGGTCGCACCCGTCCCTTGATAACTTCGCCAAGGCGGGGCTTTTCCACTACAGCAAATCGTTTTCGGACGTCGTGACTGCCTGTCGCGGGCGTCTTTGTTACCTCGCCACCCCTTACACCAAGGTCGCGGTTGATGCTGATGGCGCGTGGGACGCGTCCGCATCCCTTGAATGCGCTGTGCTTGCGGCGCGTTGTGCACGGGCATTGGCGCTGGAAGGTGTAACGGCTGTATCTCCGATCATTCAGGCGGCTGAAATGATCAACGCCGATATCATCAGCCAGGCATTGGACCCGCTTGACGGCGGCTTTTGGCTTAGATGGTGCTGGCCGCTGCTGAACAGCGCAGACGCCATCATTGTCCCTGATTTCGACGGTTGGGCGGAAAGCGACGGCATTTGGGCTGAGGTTCGCGCAGCCCTGACAACGAACCGCAGAGTGTTCCTGCTGGATCAATCTGAAATCTTGGGGGGCAGAGTATGAGCGATTTTGTCGGGCCGGTTTTGCCAGTTCGGGACCAAGAGGCCGAGGCGTGCCGCAGGTTGTGGTGCTACGTGCTGGTTCAAGCGGTCAAGCTCGCGACCGAGGTGCGCGAGGGTGATCATCCTGCAGAGCGTCGACATGCCCGCGCATGGTTCGGGACGCGTGACTTTTACAAGGTCTGTGCGCTGGCTGGTTTTGACGGCGATTACATCCTGCGCGGCTTCCGCGCCAAGCTGGCTGCGATGGGTGAGGTCGACTGATGGGCATCAGGCGCAAAGAGGTCATCGGAAACTGCCAGTTGATCCTTGGGGATTGCTTGGACGTGCTGCCCTATTACCGGGGCTATGCCGATATGATCTTTTGCGACGTAGCCTATGATCTGACCAAGGGTGGCAATGCGCATCAGTCGATGGGCGGTATCTTTTCCAAGGATCAGTATGCCAATGACGGCAAGCTGATGGAAAGCCCGGATTGGGAAGAGTTGGGCGGGCCGTTCTTCCGCGCCTGCAAGCCGGATGCTGACGCCTATATCATGGCTAATGACAAGAACCTGTTTCGCGCAGGTCTGGCCTTTGAGGGTGCGGGTTGGAAGTTCCACAACCTGCTGTACTGGAACAAGGTGCGCGCCACGCGGAACCGCTGGTACATGAAAGATACCGAGTTCACGATGTATCTGTGGAAGGGCAAGGCTGATCCGCAGGGCATCAATGATTGCGGGTCAAAGCAGTCCTTCACGCTGAACGCGCCTAAGATCACGGCACACCCGACCGAAAAGCCGGTTGAGCTGGGCGAACATTACATCCTGAATTCGACCCGCCCCGGTGATACGGTGATTGATCCTATGATGGGGTCGGGGTCGGCCATGGTGGCGGCTGTGCGCACCGGGCGCGCGGGGATCGGCATCGAGTTATCCGAAGAATGGTTCGATGTGGCCTGCTATCGGGTCGCAGCGGCGGTTGAGGCGCGCAAACACGAAACCCCGCAAAACGCGCCGCTGAGCGACCAAATGGGGGGTTTGAGTACATGACCCTCATATTACCCCATTCCACAAATGCGGTGGCACCGCATTTTGAACCTGAAGACTTGATGACCTTTGCCCATGGCGAACTGGTCGAATGGACCCCTTGGGAAAAGGGCATTTGTTTCAATCCGGGGTGCGGGCGCGTTTTCACGCCCAGCCGTGATTGGCAGGTCTACTGCTGCCCGAAATGCAAGGCGGCGGGCACAGCGGAAATGCGCAAGTGGGGCCATCGGATGGCTCTGTCAACGCTGATCTGGCGCATGGGGAAATACGAAAAAACAGACCCGGCGGTGCGGGGCGTGACCAATGCTGCGCGCCGCCACATTCAGCACGTCACATCAGCGTGGCTGGCTGATCGACAGGCAAGAGCGAGCGAGGTGATCCGATGAGAATTCAGACACGAACCGCCATCAATCAGTTGGTGGATGGTGGCCATTATTGGGCCAAGTTGCAGCACTGCACCTGGGGCGTTTGGGAATTCACCAAAGGCCGCATGCGCAGCAACAACGGCGCGCACTATGCCCCGGAGGAATTCGAGTGCATCGGCACGCGGATCTATACGCCCGAAGAGACGGATTCCTATGACGGCGAGATTGCCCGTTTGCGTGCGTCTCTGTCCGCCATTTCGGTTGAGGCCGCATATTCGGCGGACACGCTGGATGAGGCGCGTGAAAGCATCGCCAGCGTGGCGCGGATGGCCAACTTGGCGCTTGATCGCGACCCGCTCGCTGCGGCGGCAGGGGGTGCTTCATGAATGATGCGCCAGAGCGCGTGGTTATCCATCACGCAGACCAGATCAAAACCGATGGGACAAGTTGCTTGGTGTTCACTTCGGACGCGCCGCGCAACTTCAAGGCATCACAGACAGGATACATCCGCGAGGACATCTCCCCCGCTGCGGTGACGGTGAAGCCGCTGGAATGGAAGCCGCAACCAGACGGAATACAGTACTGGGGTGTTGGTCCGGGTGCTATTTTTGTGGTCCATGACTTCAACGAGATAGAGACTAGACCAGAGAAGCACTTCGAATATAGCGGCGATCCATATCAAACTCTGGATGAAGCCAAAGCCGCAGCCCAAGCCGACTATAAAAGCCGCATCCTCTCCGCCCTCACCCCTGCGCCTGTGGCCGATGTTTCAATCCTGACCATGAAGCTATCAGGCAACCGGAAAGAACATTGGGTGCGCATCACATACGATGGCCGCACGTTCGATGTGCGCAAGTATGACGGCGAACACCGAAACCGGGCAGAATATGAGCGCGACACGCTGCGCCATGTCCTTCTGGGTGAGCCAAAACCGGACCTGATGGACGGCAAGTACGCAGACCCGGAGCCTGCGCCTGTGGCCGCGCTCGCCAAAAGGGCGGCGTTCCCTAAGCGGTGCGAAGGGGGAGACGTTGATGCTTTCAATGGAGATTGCCTCTGGTGCGGTGCGCCGATGGGCGGAACCTGCCAAGAAGCCGCACTGCGCACTCTGTCTCAGGAGGGCCAGACATGAACGCCATGACGCCCGCCATTCAGATCGTGGATACCGACGATCTTGAAGACTACCCGATTTCAGCACATGACCGGCTGGACTCGCATTACTTCTTCCAGTGGAACCTGAAACGCTGGCGGGCCAGTACGTTTCGCCGCAAGGCTGATCCTGACGTGGGTTGGTATGGCTTTCAGTTGTTCTGCATCGCGCAGGACGAAACGCCAATTGGCACCCTGCCGGATGATGATGAGCAACTGGCCTATGAGCTACGTTTGCCGCTGGAAGAGTGGCGCAAGCTGATGAAGCGGGCCATCACGCCCCTACACAATTGGCATCGGGTCAAGTGTGATAACGGTGAAATCAGGCTGGCCCATCCGGTTGTGACCGAGGTGGCCGAAAAGGCGCTGGATTCCAAGCGTACCAATGCGGCGAAGAATGCCGATGAGCGGATGCGTAAGCGGTTGGATACGATCAGTCGTAACCTGGCTGAAAACATTCCGGGCGGTGCGCGAGTGGCCAAGAATGACGAGTTGGTCAACCGCATCAGCGATTGGATTGCGCAAGCCTATCCGGGCGGCAGTGCCACTGTGAAGCGCATTCAGGAGGCTTGGGAAGCGCTCTCTCAGCCCACTTAGAAACCGTGTCAAAACCTCCGACGGAAGAATTGAAAAAAACTGCGGAGGATTTGGGAAGTTTTGCGGAAGGTTTTGGAAGTTTTGATTTTTGCCGAAAACCGAGCCGCTGAAAGGAAAAGAGAAAGAAATGAAAAAGAAAAGACAATGCGGTTCCGCGCGTAAAAACCAGCGTTGAGACTGTGGATAAGTAGGGATTTGCTTAGAAAAGAGGGAAGGCAATGGACAGTGCAGAGCAGGCAAGGGGCGAAAAGCAGGTGATGGATCTGCTGATTGAACCATTACTAGCCCGTGGGTTGGGAAAGCCGCGCGGGTTCACGAAGCAGGCTGATTTTCAATTGATGGTGGCCAAGACGCTTTGTCCGAAGCTGGCATACATGACGCCTGTCAATCTGGCCGCGCTGGAAGAGCAGATCGCGGCGAACCCGGATGGAAAGGGCAAGGATCAGATGCCCATCCCGAATGAGATACTGCGACAGGCGGCGGATATTCAGGAACCCGGCGATGAGGCGTCACCGCTGCTACGTGCTGTGTTCGCCGCGTCGTTGGGTGCTGATGCATTGGCTGGCGATTGGGCACCGGAGTTGCGGCGTCATCTGAAAAAAGTCAATCGCAAGTGGCCGGTTGCAAGGGAAGTTGATGACATCAAGCGTGCCGCCTATCAGGCGCGGGCCAAGGCTGATGACATCAGGGCACGTCAGAATGCGGGTGAGTTTGTGTCAGATAGCGAGGTCCAGTGGCTGGCATCTCGGGATGCGGCGCGCAGAAAGTGCGAAGCTATCCGGTCTTTGGCGCTTGGGGGGTGACTGCAAATGATGCATGATCGCCATATTCAGGGCGCGCGGGTGGATGCGCCTCGCGCTGGCAAATCCGAGGTTGGAATCAAAGCGCTGTTGGAGTGGGCCTTTCAGCGTGAGCTTGCCAGTTTGGATTTTGATGAAATCGGCAATGCAGCCGGATACGTTGTCGGGGTCGATCCGATCTATCAATTGATGCAGCAGGCCGCGCTTGGGTGTCGGGTGCAGGGCGGCGGTCGATCCGAGCCGCACCATGACGCCGAGATTGTGGCATCGACGGTCGCGGCCTTGCCGGACTATTGCGGCGGTCGCAGGATGGCGCTTTTGATTGCGGAGTTGGCGCGGGCTGGTCAGGTGCCCGACTGGATGCCTGATGCTCAGCCAAGGTATTACCCAGCAGAAACGCACACAAACCGACACGGCACAAAGGCGAAAACAGAAGACGCCGCTAAGTTGGGCGGCACGGGGTGGGCTGCGCAACCAAGGCGGAACCGTAAAGGCGTGGTGGTTTATGACACGGTCAAGTATTGCCCTTGCGTGGTGAGGCCAACGGCAGTCGCAGTGGCGTGTTCGCGTCGGGCATATCTGGCTTGGTATGGTGCGCTATTGGATCTGCGGGCTGCGCTGCAAATCTCTCATCTGACATCATTCGTGGTCACTGATGAGATGCCGCCGAGAACGCCATGGAAAAAAACAGCTTGACGAAATTCTAGCTATCTTGACATATTGCAGTCACTCTACGTGCGCCCGAAGCGGAAAACCCGCTCCGGGCGTTTCTTGTTTCAGGAGTTCTTCCCAATGCAACTGGCCGGGGTAAATCCCGGCAACGAACCCCCCTCGGGCGCGTCCGTCGACTGGTGCGCTCCAACAGATCGGCTGCGGCGACGGGGCGGCTGATCACCTTCCTTCAGAAAGGTTTCAAGATGCGGCTTGGCGCGGGGTTGGTTCAGAGCGACTTGAAGAATGTTCTTGCTAACCTGAATGATGTCGAACGCAATCAGGTGCCTTTTGCCTCATCGCTGGCATTGAACTGGACGGGTGAAGAAGTCCTGGCTGAGAACCAAGAGCTTATGCGCAGGGTGTTTGACAGGCCGGTTCGGTGGACACTGAACGCATTCCGGCTGGAAAGATCAAACAAACGCAAGTTGTCGGCATCGGTAGAGCGTAAGTCCCTGCCGGGGCGAAAGTTCTACTTGGAAGTTGAGAGTGAAGGCGGGCCGCGTAAACGCACGGGTATTGAAAGCCTGATCATTCAGAACATGAACTATCGGGGGCGTGTTGAGGCCATAGTGCCAACAAAGAACGCCAAGCGGAACGCGGCAGGCAATGTGTCTCGTGCGCAGATGAACAGGATCGTCGCAGGTGTTAAGTCCCAAAGGAATGGCGGCGCGGCGGCTGCATCAACCGGGGCGCGCACTCGCAAGCGTGTTGGCTACTTCGTTGCACCAGCGGGTTCCAAGCTCAGTCCCGGTATCTACGAACGCAAGTCACGTGGCATTCGGAAGGTGATGGCCTTCAGTCAGTCAGCGCCGCGCTACAAAAAGCGGTTCCCGATGGAAGAGCGCGGGCGGCAAGTCGCGGTGCGGGTTTTGCCAGACAAAATGCGACGGGCGATGAAAGTAGCACTCAAATCCCGAAAGAAATAGGCGCGGGTCCTTCCTGAAAAGGTTCCGCACGGGGGTTATTCGCACCCCGTTTTGTGGGGGTTTTCTGAGATTCCCAAAGTGTGAGAGGGGGTTGTTGTTGGGGTTGTCATGACGGATGAAACGAACTTGAAGCTGCTGGACGTTAATGTCTCGCCGGAACTGCAGGCGATGATTGACAGGTTCCCGCTTCCCAAGGGCGTCGATGACACCGACGTGACGGTTGAAGGTGCTGCGCAGGCACTTGGCGTGACGGTCAACACGGTCAGCAAGTGGCTGAAGGCGACGGATCCGGGTGAGGAACCTTTCCCTGCCGTGGAACGGGGCGGAATGGGCAAAGCGTATGTACTGCGCTTGAGCCACGTTTATGCATGGAAATGCGCCAGAGATGCGGACGCGGCAAAGCGAGATCAGCACAGCCGCGCTCAAGTCGAAAAGCTTCAGGCCAGTTTTCTGAATCTAGAAGTTGATCCACATCAGGAGACGCTTAGCCACAAAGATCGCAAAGCGTTGGCCGAGGCTGATTTTGCATATTCGCGGGCGGCGCAAGCCAGACGGCAATTGGTTCGGCTAGATGAGGTAACCGACCTGATTGAGTCCATTTTTACGACAACGCGAGACGCTATCGAAGGCATGCCGGATCGTTTGGAACGTGAGCTCAGCTTGCAGCCCGAAGAGGTCATATTAGTGGATCGCGTTGGCAAAGACGTTTTGAAAAAACTGATTAGCGCCATTGAGAAAGCCGAGCTTGAAGAGCGTGACCTGGCGGACGTTGAAGTGACCAACCGACTGCTGATTTGATGGTGATGATCGAACCGGGCTTTGAGCCCTTGCCGCCTTATTCAGATCCGAGGATTGCGCTGAAAAAAGCCCTTCCGGCGTTGCGACCGGCCGAGGATTTGAGCGTAACGGAATCGGCTGAAAAGTACATGATGGTCAAAGTAGGTGACCAATGGCAGGACTTCCGCCGTGATGTAGCACCCTACATGGTCGAGCCGACCGACATGATTGCCAGCCGGTCATATCGTGGCTTGGCGTTCTGCGGGCCATCGCAGTCGGGTAAGACCCAGATGCTGCAGTCAGCGCTTGCGTGGACGATTGCTTCGAACCCCGGTCGCGTAGCCCTGTTTCAGATGACGCGTGACGCTGCTGAAGCTTTTGAGCGCGACAAGTTTTCGCCCATGATCCGCAACAGCCCGGAATTGGAAAAACGAAAGGCGACCGGGCGGGGCGCGGACAATCTGTTTCAAAAGCTTTACTTGGGTGGTACGCATATAACGCTGGACTGGCCCACGGTAACAAAGCTGTCCAGTCAGACAATCAGGCTTTTGCTGGCGACTGACTACGATCACTTTCCCGAATCCATCGGTGGCGAAGGTGACGCCTACACGATGATGCGGGCGCGGGCGCGAAGCTTTCGATCACGCGGCATGGTGGTTGTGGAATCCAGCCCCGGCGCACCTGTCAAAGATGAATGCTGGCGACCCATCAGTCCGCATGACTGTGTACCGGTCAGCTATGGTGTCCTGTCCCTTTACCCGGAAGGGACGCGGGGGCGCTGGTACTGGCCGTGCCCGAACTGTGACGAGGTGTTTGAACCGACTTTCAAGAAACTGCGTTGGCCTGACAGTTCAGACTTCGTTGAATGCGGGGAAGCTGCGGAGATGGTCTGCCCGCATTGCGGGTGCCCATTCGGTCATCACCTGAAGCGCCAATTGAATGACGCCGGCGAATGGCTTCACGAAACATCCGATGGTGGCGTGGACACGATCAGCAGCGGCAATGTTCGAAGAACGGACCTTCTGAGCTACTGGCTCGATGGGGCTGCAGCGGCATTCGCCAGTTGGTCGGAATTGGTCGTTCAGGAATTGCAGGCGCGCGAAAAGTTTGAGCGCACAGGCGACGAAGAGGCGCTGAAGACAGCGGCTAACACCGGTCAGGCGCAACCCTATCTGCCGCGCGGGGCAACCAGTGAAAATGAAGTCACGCTGCAGGGCCTAAAGGACAAGTCGCAGGGTATTGAAACGCCGAAGGCCGTGGCTCCGAGTTGGACTCGGTACATCACGGTTTCCGTCGACACACAGGGCAACCACTTCGACGTGGGTGCAACCGCTTGGGGTGAGGATGGGCGGCACCAGCCGATTGATCGGTTTGAGATCATCGAACCGCCTGAAGGGGCACCGATGGATGCCGGTGACAGATCCATCAAGCCTTTTGAGATCGCCGAGGATTGGGCCGCGCTTGAACCCTTGGCCAATATGGTTTGGCCGGTCGAGGGGGAAGAGTATGGGTTGCGCGCCGCTGCTATCGGGGTTGACCTGCACGGTGGCGGCTCAACGACGGAAAACGCATACCGTTTCTATCGTAAACGCCGCAAAGCGGGGCAAGGGAAACTGTGGTTCCTGACACGTGGCCACGGTGGCAAGCATCAGGATCGGGTGTGGCTTCGCGCGCCTGAGCGCGTCAGTAAGAACGTCAAGGGTCGGCGGGTCGCGACCGACATCGAGATTCTGAACATGGCGACGGATCGACTGAAGGACGCGGTTTCCACGTCTTTGATCATGGTCGAAGCGGGGCAGAACCAATGCCTGATCCCGCTTTGGATGCCGGAACCCAAGTTAGTCGAGTTCACGGCAGAACGCCGGACAGACAAAGGGTGGGAGAAACGCCCCGGCATGGTTCGAAACGAGAGCTTCGACCACTTAGTCCAGGCGCGCGCGCTTCATATTCACCTTGGTGGTGAAAAGGTTGATTGGTCCGCGCCATTCAATTGGGCGTGTCACGGGCTGAAAAACGTCAATGCCGTTGCGGTCGAAGCGCCTGATGAAAGCGGGACGCCGGAAGTCCAAGAGATCGAGCGCCCGAAACGGCGGCGCAGAGTGCCCAAAAAGATTTTCTGAGGGGAAGCATGGCCTATACACAAAGTGATCTGGATGCCCTCCAGAGGTCGATAGCGCGCGGCGCTAAGAAACTCAAAATGAACGGCGAAGAGGTTGAGTTTCATAGCCTTGCCGAAATGCGAAGCCTCGCGGCTGAGATTGAGCGGAAGCTTAATCCGGGGCGCAAAAGCCGTGTTTCGCAAATAAACACGTCGAGCGGTTGGAGATAAAATCTTGAGCAATCAGAAACCTGACGGGCGGTTAGCCCGCCTGTTGACGCGCCTGATTGAACCGGTCGCGCCGTCTCTCGCCTTGTCCCGAGACAAAGCCATGGTACAGCGCCGCATGCTGGCATCTATGGGCGGCTATCAAGGTGCCGGTCGCGGATCTCGCGGTAAGGACTTCCGGATAAACTCATCCGACGCTGTCGAGGCAATTCGCTACGACGCCACGCGGATGAGCTTTATTGCCCGCGATATGATCCGCAACAATCCGCGCGCGGTCAAAGTGCGCCGTCAGTTGCGAAACGTGGTTGTTGGCGCTGGCATTCGCCCGTCCATTCAGTGGCTAGGGGCCGAAGGCGAGGCGGGGAAGAAACGCCGAGCAAAGGTTGAAAAGCTCATTCGGGCGCATTGCGAAACCAAGGCTTTTGATGCCGATGGGCTTTTGAATCTGTTTGGTCAGCAGGGCTTATCTTTTGGGTCCATCGTCGCTGACGGAGAGGTTTTGCTGCGCAGGCGGATGCGCAAGATTTCCGATGGCTTTCCGCTGAACTTTCAGGTGCAGGTTCTTGAGGCGGACTTTCTGGACAAACGCGTCGACGGTCGCCTTTCGAACGGAAACACTGCCGTTCAGGGGATCGAGTTCAACAGGATTGGTCAGCGGGTAGCCTATCACCTCTATCGTGCGCATCCGGGCAGCAACCAGCACTTGATGCAGAGTTCTTCCCGAGTGGATGCGCGAAACATCATCCATGCTTTTGCCGTTGATCGACCTGGCCAGCAGCGTGGGGTGAGTTGGTTTGCGCCGGTGATCACGCTGTTGCACGAGTTGCAGAAGTATCAGGACGGCCAAGTTAAGCGCCAAGAGATCGCAGCGATGTTCGCGGCTGTATTCCAAAGCAGCTCGCACAGCACCGAAATCGAAAAAGACATGGCGGAATTGTCCCCCGGTGCGCTTTTGGAAATCGGCTCTGATGAAACGATGACCTTCACCGACCCTCCGGAGGTGGATGGTTATGAGGCATTCATGCGCGTCACGGATCGCGTGATCGCAGCGGGCGTCGGTCTGACCTATGAAGGCTATACGGGTGACTACACCGGGGTGAACTATTCCTCTGCCCGGATGGGCCGGATGGATACCGACCCGAATGTGCGCGACTGGCAGCAAAACTTGATGATTGCGCAGATTTGCCATGGCATTGGCGGCTGGATTGAAGAGGCGATTGACGACATCGCTGATGTTTCGCCCGACGAATACGAGCTTTCTTGGACCCCACCGGCGCGGCCTGTTGTCGATCCTACAAAAGACTATCCAGCAAACGTGACTGCGGTGCAGTCGGGTCAGAAGTCGCGCCGTCAAGCCATTCGAGAGGCGGGGGAAGATCCGACGCGCGTAGAGGCGGAAATCGCGGAAGAGCGCCAGTGGGAAGCCGAAAATTCAATCGTTTTAACCAGCAACTCCGGTGCCAAAGCGGGTGCGAGTTCGGACAAGGGAGACAAAAATGAAACCGGGTGAAATGGTGAATATCGCATCGCGGGCTTTCAATACGCCGCTGTTTTTGGATGCGCGCAAAGCGACAGTGATTGCGCAGCAGATGGGGCAGCGGTTCCTTGGGATGTCCGAAGGGACGCTTGAGGTCGCTAACGCCGTTGAGGGCGATGCAACAGCGTTGACCGTCCGCCGTCCGCTTGCGGCGTCGATGGTTGGTGATGAGTTGTACCGTTCCGTGAAAAAGCGTGGCGATGGATACTCCAATATTATGGGTGTCGCGGTCATCAGTGTGTCGGGCACGTTGGTGCGGCGCGGATCGTATGTTGGCGAAAGTTCCGGAACGACCAGTTACGAAGGTTTGAGCGCGCAGATCCGCGCGGCGGCTGAAGATGACGAGGTGCGCGCCATCGCTTTGGAGATCGACAGTTTCGGTGGTGAGGCGGCGGGCATGTTTGACCTGTGCGCTCAGATCAGGGAAGCGCGCCAATCAAAGCCGGTGCATGCCTTCCTTGCAGAGTACGCGCTTTCCGCAGCCTACGGGATTGCCTCTCAGGCGGACACCGTCACGATACCACCCTACGGCGAAGCCGGATCGATCGGTGTTGTCTGCATGCATGTCGACCATTCGGAGATGCTGGCGAACCAAGGGGTGAAGGTCACTCTGGTTCATTCCGGTGCCCACAAAGTTGACGGCAACCCCTTCGAGCCATTGCCCGAACATGTTCACAAGGAACTTCAGGATTCCGGCGATGAAATGTGGGTGCAGTTTGCCAATGAAGTTGCTGAGGGCCGCAAAGGCAAGATTTCAGCCGAAGGTGCCCTGAAGCTTCAAGCACGCGTGCTGCGCGGTGACGCGGCAGTGAAAGCCGGTCTTGCGGACCAGGTCGCAGAGGCGCGCGTTGCGTTCAAGGCGCTGGTGGCATCGCTGAACCCGGTCCCAACGGCTGCGGTGCCGCAGGCTGCTTCGACGCAAGCGATATCCGTGAACATGCCGACGGCTGGCGCAGTGTCGGAGGCATTGAATTCGCCACAGGCCGCGCGCGCGATCCAACGACAGTGTGAAGCGGCTTTACTACTTTCGAGCAGCTCCGGCTGCAAAACCGGGGCAAAGTCCCCCATCCAAAAGGAGGTTGTCATGAGCGGCAACGATCAAACCCCGGTGGCCATGGTGCAGCCGGAAACCAATGTGGATGCACCCAAGCCGGGGGCTACCACGCAAACTGCACAAGACGCTGCAGCAGAAGAGCGGAACCGCGCGGCCAAGATCACTGAAAAGGTGGCCAAAGCTGGCTTGCCCGCATCCTTTGCTCAGGAACTGATTTCGGATGGCGTGCCTCTGGCGGATGCCTATGAGAAGATTCTCGACAAAAAAGCGGCGTCTGCGAACGATGGCGGCGATATTCTGAACTCGGCCCCTGCGCGTGTCACTGGTGATGTTCGTGATCGCACGACCGAAGGGATGACAAAAGCGATCCTGGCCAAAGCGAACCTTGAAGGTGGTGAGCAAAACGAGTTCACATCGATGAGCCTGCGGGAAATGGCGCGCTATTCGCTTCAGGCGCAGGGTATCGTCATTTCATCGGGTGGAGTCATGACGCTGGCTGCGGCGGCATTTTCTCCGGTTGCTGCGTCTGGCGGTATGCACAGCACCAGTGACTTCACCAATATCCTGTCCAACGTCGCCGAAAAGTCGATGTTGAAAGGATTTGTCGAAGCGCCGGAAATCTTCGACCAATTCACGTCGGTCGGAACTTTGGGTGACTTCAAACCGACCACCCGCGTCGGGCTGGATCATTTCCCGTCTTTGGACAAGGTGGGCGAAGGTGCTGAGTTCCAATACGGCAAGATGGGTGATCACGCCGAAACGGCAATACTGGCCACTTATGGCAAGTTGTTTTCGATCACCCGCCAGACCATCATCAACGATGATCTCGACGCCTTCACAAAAATTCCCGCCCGCATGGGGCGCGCGGCGCGGCGCACTGTCGGTGATCTGGTGTTTGCAATCCTGAACACCAATCCGAAAATGTCCGATGGAAAAGCGCTGTTCCATACAGGTCACGGCAACCTTGCTACGGCTGGTGGTGTTCCGTCCGAGGCTTCGATCAATGCCGGTATCACCGCAATGGCCAACCAGACGCCGCGCGGTGATACGAAAGTCAAGCTGAACATCGCACCGAAGTTCCTGCTGGCACCGCCCAAACATCGTTCGTCGACGCTGCAGTCGCTGAATTCCGAGCATTCGCCCGACGATACAGCCAAGGCCGGGGCGACCAAACAGCCGCGCGCCTTCAACACTGTGCGCGATGCGGCAGAACCGCTGTTTGATGCGCGTGTCGCGGGTGACGCGTGGTTCCTGTTGGGTGATCCCAACATGCACGACACCATCGAAGTCAGCTATTTGGACGGTGTCGACACGCCGTTCCTTGAGCAGCAGGAAGGCTGGAGTGTCGACGGGACCGAATTCAAGGTTCGCATCGATGCCGCCGCCACCGCGCTGGCAGAGCAGGCGGTTTACAAAAACGGCGGCTAAGCTGGTCTGAAAAATTAATGTGACGAAGGGGCGGCCATTGTGCCGCCCTTCGTCTTTTCCGGGGGGCATTCCGTCTTCTGGTAAATCAACGGAGTTATCCATGAAGAACATGATTCAAACAGGTACGGTGATCACCGTACTGGCAGCGGCAGACGTGGTCAGCGGCGCTGGTGTAAAAATCGGCATGTTGTTTGGTGTCGCGCAGGCGGACGCCAAAGCTGGCGAAGTCGTTTCGCTGGTGACCGAGGGTGTTTTTGATCTTCCGAAAACCAGCGCGCAGGCGTGGTCGGTCGGCGACCCGATCTACTTCAACAACTCAACCAAGCTGTGCACTACGGCAACCACAGCCGGAAACATCCATATCGGAACCGCCGTCGCGGAGGCTGGCAACCCCAGCGGTTCGGGGTTGGTTCGGCTGAACGGCGCAATGCCAGCGGCTGCGGTGTGACGCGGCTTTTTGATGGGTTCACCGAACTTTTCACAGGGACGTTCGGTGACCCGGTTCTGGTGCGCCCTTCCGGGGGCGCTCAGACGGAAATCCAAGCTGTTTTCCGCGATGCCGATATTCCGGTGCTTGCAGAAAATGGGGTGGAAACGATTGCGCCTTACCCGACCTTGCGCGCGCATCGCGACGATGCAGCGCCGCTGATCCCTGACGGCGAAGTCGACCCCGGAAACGGTGAAAAATACCGCTGTCTGGCTCCGATGGACTCGGGCAGTCCCGACCCGCGCGGGTTTGTTACAATTCAGTTGGAGCGCATCTGATGTTTGTTGGAAAGGCCGTCCGTCACGCGGTAAGCGATCTGCTTTCATCCGCTGACATCAAGGTTGACGTAGGCGGTGTGGCCACTGACGTAGCGGTCATAAAGAACCCGCCAGCCGGAAGCTGGGTTGATGAGAAAAAGCTGCCCGCTCTTTATCTGTTCCCCAGCGGCGAAGAGATTTCGCCATTTTCCCATGGCAAAGACAGCCGGGATTACCAGTTGGAAGTAATGCTGCAGGCCAAGGGGCCGCATGACGTTCTGGACCAACTGGATGACATGCAGGAGATCGTTGAAAAAACGATAGCCGAAAGTGAAAGGCTGGGTGGTTTGGTCCGAGAGATCAGGCCGATCCGGGCCAGAATTCACCAAGAACGCGGTGCCGTCGTTTTTGGTGCCCGCATCGTAACCTTCGACGTGAAGGTTTCCGTTCCCCGGCGTTCCCCGGTCATCTCTAGCTGAGTGCCAGCGCCAACATAATCCACCATAGGAGACAGGATCATGACAAACGCCCTTTTGGGATATGATACCGCTTATGCCATTCACGATGGCCAAGACCCCGGTGCGTTTCAGGACATCGCTGAGGTCATGGAAATTACCCCGCCGAATGAGCAATCCGACGACGTCGAGGCGACACATTACAAATCCCCCGGCAAAAAGCGCGAGTACATTCAGGGTCTGACCGATCCGGGTGAAATGACCTTTGGCATCAACTGGATTCCTTCCGACGCCACCGACACGATCATTCAGGGGCTGAAAGCGTCCGGTGAAAAGCGTGATCATCGCATCACCTGGCCTAACGGCGTCACTTGGACGTTCAATGGCTACATCAAAGGTTTCGAGCCGACGGCACCGATTGATGACCGTATGACCGCGACCGTGACCGTGCGGGTCAGCGGTTCAACAACAATCGCATAAGAGGGCGGACCATTGGGCAACAAGATAACCGGTCGTGTGCGCGTCGAGGCTGAAAGTGGGCCAGTTGAACTGGCTCTTACCTTCAACGCGATGTGTGAGTTGGAAGACGCTTTTGACGCCGACATCCAGACTATTTTGACGAAAATTGACGCCCCGACGCCGCGTATGAAAGACATTCGCCGCATTGTCTGGGCAACCATGTTGGATGCCAACCCTGACGCGACTGAACCGATGGCCGGTGAACTGATCAACTATATCGGCGTCGATGCCTTGGGTGAAGTGCTGCAAAAGGTGATCGACGCCAGTTCAGTGGTCGGAACCAACTCGGGAAACTGAGCAACGGGGACGATCAACAATCGTTGGATGTCCCCGCGTTGTTTAAGCAATACGTGGCCTGCGGATTTGTCCCTGAGACATTCTGGGGGCTCACACCCCGCGAATACATGTTTCGCATCGAAGGCTTTGAGTTGGGCGAAAACAGGCGCCGAGACTTCGCAAAATCTTTGGGTTGGTTTGTAGCCGCTATGCCCAGACTCCGAAAATTCCCGTCACACGATCAGTTCGTGGGCTCAAAGAAAAAAGCCGCGAATGTGCCCCAGACGCCTGAGCAAATGCTTGCGGTTGCTAGGGAATGGCATGCGCGGGTTTCACAACAGGGTAGTGCAGAATGAAAGACGTCGGAAAGCTTCGCGTCAAGCTGGGCTTGGATACTGCCGAGCTTCGTGCGGGCATGGACCGCGCGCAGATGCGCCTAAAATCGTTCAGTCGCAAACTGGCCATAGCGGCGGCAACATTCGGCACTGCCGCTGTTGCGGGCCTGTCGGTGGCGACAAAGCAGTCCTTTGCAGCGATTGATGCGCAATCAAAAATGGCCCAGTCGCTTGGCACGTCTACAAAGTCCATTCAGGTGCTTTCACGTGCGGCTGATCTGGCTGGAATTCCGATGGGGCAGCTTGAACAGGCTTCCCGAGATTTGACGAAACGGCTTTCCGAGGCTGCGGCGGGCGGTGGTCCTGCGGAAAAGGTACTCAAGCGCCTGAGCCTGAATGCGTCGGAGCTTCTGAATCTGCCGCTGGATCAACGAATGTCAGTGGTGAACAAGTCCATTGAAGATTTTGTGCCGCCTGCGGAAAGAGCGGCGGTTCGCGCCAAGCTTTTTGGTGACCGCGCCTTTGCTGCAATGGCCCGACTGGATACCGCCACGCTGCAGCAGGCGATCAAGGACATCGACGATTTCGGCGTTGGTGTGTCCGAAATTGATGCCGACAACATCGAAAAGGCAAACGACGCCATGTCGCGCCTCGGTCTGATTGGTCGGGGTGCCGCAAACCAGTTGGCTGCAGCCCTCGCCCCGGCAATCGTTGCGGTCGCGGATGGGTTTGCGGCGTTGTTTCGGGAAGGTGGCGCTGCGAACAAGTTGCTGGACAAGCTGGGCCAGAACATCGGGCGCATTGCGAGCTATGCCGCCGCCGCCGCCGCGCTGTTTGCCGGAAAGCTGGTTGTTGGGCTTCTTGCGTCTGTTCGCGCTGTCACGCTTCTTTCCGGCGCTCTGGTGGTGCTCAGAGGGGCGCTGATCCGAACCGGGATCGGCGCGCTTATCGTTGCTGCTGGCGAGTTGATCTATCATTTCACCCGATTGGTCAAAGCTGCGGGCGGTTTTGGGGAGGCTATGACGCTTCTGAAAGACGTCGCGCAAGAGGTTTGGGATCGGATTGGATTTGGCGCTCAGGCGCTTCGGTTGCGGTTCTCAGCTATGGTCGGGCGCATCAAAGGGGTTTGGGCGCAGGGAATGGCTTATCTGGCCCAGCAGTGGGCCGACTTTGTTGGAACGGTTGCGCCTGCGGTAAACCAGATCGCGGAGATGGCAGGTTCCGGGTTTTCCATCGACGCCATGGGTGTGCAAGCGTGGGCCAGTGCCATGCAGCATGCCGCTGCAAATGCAGGGTCTATGGCAGATTCCGCTTCTCTTGCCGCCGATGCAATGAGCGCCTTGTCAGGTGGACCCCTGAAATCAGTTCAAGCGCTTCGTGATGCGATGGTCGAAACTTCGGAGGGCGCGGAGGAAGTCAGCGAAGTCACCTTTGATGAAGTGGCTGAGACCGCCGACAAGACTGCTGGCTCTGTGGGCAAAGTTGGTAAAAAAGCCAAAGAGGCCAAGAAAGAAGTCAAGACCCTCGGGCAGTCACTGAAAGAGACGCTGGCCGGAAGTCTGGAGAGTTCCATACAGGGGCTCTTAGAGGGTACGAAAACGATCAAGTCGGCGCTGGCGGACATTGCTTCAAGTCTGGCGTCCCTGTTTGCCAAACAAGCCGCAACATCGATCGTCAGGGCCATCTTGCCGGGAATACCGGGTTTTGCCGAGGGTACGAATTTTGCGCCTGGTGGGCTGGCGGTTGTCGGGGAAAAGGGGCCGGAACTGGTAAACCTGCCGCGCGGCAGTCAGGTGATACCCAACGATGAAATTGGCGGCGTTACGGGCGGCAGTGCCTTGAAAATCGTCAACGTGTTTGATTCCGGCATCGTCGGAGATTTCATGCAGACGGAGCCTTTTGAGAGGTTGCTTGTTAACAAGCTTTCAGACTTGGGTGTCGTAAATGGCTGATCTTTGGCCATTTGTACCGCAAGTCAATTCGTCGGAAGTTCTCGCGTACAAGACTGACATTCGTTTCGACCCTGAAGGTGAAATGCGGGACAGCTTGGGGGAGATGCGGCAAACACTGGAATACGTGTTTTTGCTGGATGATGCCGGTCGCGCCAGAGCGACGGAATTGTATCGTTCAAATCCTCTGGGCGAATGGTTGTTGCCGGTTTGGCAGGAATGCACCCTGCTGGACGGGGCGATTCCTGCTGCTGCGACCGCGATTTCGGTGAACACCTCGGCAGATTACCGTCAATCTTCGTTGGCGGTCGCTCATCAAAGCGAGACAGTGTTTTCAGTCCTTGATGTTGATCAGGTCAATCCGGGTGAGTTGGTGCTTTCGAATCCAGTGGGTCAGGATTTGTCGGGGTCGGGTGGCGAGCCAATTGCGGTAGCGCCAGTCCGCACGGTTCTCATTCGCGGGGGGCTGCGCGAAAGGCGGCGTTACAAGGGGCTGACTGAATTCTCCGTCACCTTTGAGGTGCAGGACGCATTGGGTGCGCCGGCCGTTTTGTATCCGCTGTATGGCGGGCTGCAGGTCATGACCGACCCAAGTGTTTCAATCTCGCCCTTGGGTGGTGGTGTCGCGCAGGCTGCGAGGTATCTGGATAGCGGGTTTGGTGGCCTGGTTGCGGTCGACGTGCGTAATTTCCCTGAGAGTACCAGCACTGTCAGCTTTCAGGATGCGACCCCAGAGACCAGATGGAAAAGAAAGCAGTGGTTTTCTTCCGTTAGGGGGCGCGATTCTGCGTTTTGGCTTCCAAGCTGGGCGGAGGATCTTAGCTTGGTGCAGGGTGTTTCGGCAGCTTCGAACTCGATCACTGTCAGGCCGGTCATGCCCAATATTCAGGACTATGTTGGTCGGCACATCCTGATCGATGATGGTGAGTTCATTTTTCGGAAAGTAACGTCCGTCGGCACGAGCGGGGACAATCACAGGCTCTTTTTGTCGCCTCTGGGTCGGGATGTTCTCAAGGCGGAAATCTCGTTCATGAAGAAAGTACGGTTGGATGCCGACCGCGTCGAGTTCAGGCAGGCCGATGGTTTCATAACTCGCATGGAATGCCCTGTTCGGGAGGTGCCCGCATGAGCTACGCAGATTTTTTGAGCAGGGTAAGCGGTAAGCGACCTTATTGGCTCTACCGGGTTCAGCTTGGCTCTGAGGTCGCGTTTATGACCACGCTGGATGGTGGGTACACTGACCCGTCATCGCAGGTGTGGGCGCATACAAAGGGTGTCAAGCACAGCCGGATAAAGCAGACGCAGCGGATCAGTTCTGCAAATTTGGAATTGCGTTTTCCCAGCAACCACACCTTTGCGCGCAAGTTTCTGGAGCCTCGCGGAGTTCAGCAAACCTCAGTTCAGATTTTTCATGGTTACGCCAATGACCCCGACCAAGAGCGCGCAACCAAATTCCGGGGGCGTGTGGTAAGTGTAAATGCCAGCCGGACAGAGATCACGTTTAAATGTGAAGATATCTTTACGGCATTTCGACGTAACGGCTTGTCGACGGTCATGCAGCGGCCCTGTAGGCACGCGCTCTACAAAGAGGGCTGCGGGTTAAACATCGCTGATTTTAACGTGCCAGCCACCGTTTCAGCGGTCTCAGGGGTGGCTTTGACGGTTCCTGTTGCAAGTGACCAGGCTAACGGCTGGTACTCCTACGGTCTGCTGACCTTTAATGGTAATGAGCAGATGATCACCGGGCATTCGGGGTCAAGTCTCACGCTGTTGGCACCTCTTCCGGGCTTGGCCGAAGAAATTGCGGCAAACGGATCTGCATCAGTTTCGATTGCGCGGGGGTGCAATCTGCTGCGGCAGACCTGCAATGACAAGTTCAACAACCTTCTGAGCCACGGCGGTTTTCACGCGATGGGTGGAACGCCGTTTGATGGCAGGAGTATCGCATAATGCCATTCCTGCAGATACTCGGGCGGCTTGCTTTGGCTGCGTTGTTTTCTGTCATCAGTTCTTTTTTAAGTCCTCGTCCAAAAAACCAATCACCCAAGCCGGGAACACTTGAAGACTTTAGTATTCAAAATCCGGATGAGGGGGCGGTCGTCATAAAGATCTATGGCTCTGCATGGGTAAGCCCGCAAGTCCACGGGTTTGGCGATCTCTATGTAGAACCAATTCGTAAGAAGGGTGGGAAAAAATGACGACAATTACGCTCGCCGACTTCAGAACCTGCAAAATATGCCCTGACGCAAGAACAGTTTTTTTTGAACCGCACGGACTGGATTGGCGCGATTTCAAGCGCAACGGAATCGACGTGGCAAAGTTGCGCGCAACCGATGATCAGCTTGACCGGATAGATGCCCTTGAGCGGGCTGCAATAGAACGAGAGGCACGCGGTGGGCGGTAGAAAGAAAAAGCAAACGGTCGGGTTTCGGTATCACCTCGGACTGCACGTCATTGTGGCGCAGAAAATCGACCAGATACTTGGGCTGAAGTTTGCGGACCGCATTGGCTGGCGCGGCACCATTTCTGGCGGTGGCCAGATCCGTATGAATAAGCCAACGTTGTTCGGCGGTGAAGAGCGAGAGGGTGGCGTTTCTGGTGCTGTGGATGTGTTGGATGGGAACCCTCAACAGGGGCGGAATAACTATCTTGTCAGGCTCTTTGGCGCTCTGATTCCGGCCTATCGCGGCGTTGCTTCCTTGGTGTTTCGTCGCCCCTATCTGGGCAACAATCCGTACCTGAAGGAAATCAAGGTCAAAGCAAAGTGCATCGCGGCGCATGGTGACAACTGGTATCCGGAAAAATCGCATATCCGCCCGTCGCTCTTTTCCGAGAATAACTCGATTTATATCGCCATTGACGTTTCTGGTTCGATGAATGGGGGGCGGCTGCAAAATGCTAAATCTGCGATATCGGCGTTTCTGGAAGGTCTCAAGGGGTCGCGAAACAGCGTTGAAATCGTGGCGTGGTCCGAGTCTGTAAAAGCCTCTACACGCCGTTTGAAGGCTGGGGACGCTGACTATGACGCTCTGATTGCTTTCGTAAATGGGTTGACGGCTGAGGGCGGAACCAATTTTGACGCGGCGGTTTCTCAGGCGGGAGGTTTCTTTGCGGCTGCGGAAAGCCGGACACTGTCGAATTCCGGCTATCTTGGTGGCGGCATCTCCCAGGCATTGACCGGCACTGGCCCGGTCACAGAAGTCCCGCGCCGGGTTGTGCTGTTCCTGACGGATGGTGCGCCGTCAAATATCGGGTCGGCGGATGACGCGGCAGCTACGCTTGCGGCGATTGGGGGTGTTGAGACCTATGCGTTCAACATTGACACACCGGACACGACCTATACTGCCAAACTGGATAACACATCTAGCGATGGTGTTCCCGTTGTAAGCGGCGGCAATCCAAGCGCCATCAAAGACGCTTTGTCCGGTGCTTTCCTGAGCCACGTCGACATGAATCCGTCGCACATTCTGCGCGATCTGATTGTGGATACTTCATCGGGTGGGAGTGGATCGGCTGCGGATATAGGCGACAGTTTCAGGGCGGTTGCTGACACTCTGTACGATGAAGGCTTCGGGCTCTCTATTGTGTGGGATGCTGACAAAACGCGGGATGATTTCAAGCAAGAGATAGAGCGGCACATTGATGGCTATGTGTACGTTGATCGCCAAACCGGGAAGTGGGAAATCAAGCTGGTCCGCGATGATTTCGACGTCGAAAACCTACCGCGTTTTGGTGATGGCGGCATTGGCATTGTCGAATGGCTGGAAGCCAGCACCCCGGAACAATGGGAACTGCCGAACCAAATCACAGTGCGCTATTCGAAGCGCAGCAGCGGTGACTATGGGTCTGTTACACTGACAAATCTGGCTGCGCTTCGCGCTACAGGCGTGATCAACAACGAAGAAGTAGACTATCCCGGGATCTCGGAATACGGGGTCGGCTCGCGCGTCTGTCAACGTGATTTGGTTGCGCGCACAACTCCGCTGATGACCGGGGCGTTCTGGGCAAAATACTTGCCTGCAGACCTCAATATCGGATCAGAAATTGTCGTTGCAGACGCCGCAATGGGTATCAAGCCCACGGTTATCCGAATAACCCACACAGAAGACAGCGATGGGCGCGATAACCGGGTGCTTGTTCGTTTTGCGCAGGACAAATCGGCCATCGTCAATGAGGCGTTGGTCGCGGACGAAGAGGAAGTGTTTGTTGAAACGCGCGCTCTTCCGTCCAGTCCGCGCTTTGTAGAAGAAATGCCTTACTATGTTTTGGTCGGCGAATTCGGACAAAGCGATATTGACGGTGAGCTTGAGCGTGAACCTGACCTTGGACAGTTCCATGCGACGTGTAAAAGGCCGAGCGGAAACCACGTTGATGCGCAAGTCACGGTTTCGTCGGATAACGGCGCGAACTGGATTGACGCCCACCAGATCGATTTTGCGCCTGTGGCAACCCTTCAGACAAGTTTATCCCGCGCGGCTGATGATCTAACCGCGGATATAGATGCCGTGGACGGATTGGGTGGGATCGAGGCTGGTTCGCTGTGCCAGATCGGATCGGAATATCTGCGCGTTGATAAGTTTGAGGTCAACGGCCAGCTTGTGACGGTTACGTTCGGGCGCGCGTGCCTGGACACTGTTCCTGAGCAACACGCTGCGGGTCAAAAAGTCATATTTTGGGATGGCGTTGCGGAATCGGATGATACCCGTTTTCTGGCCAGTGAGATTATCGACATTCGTCTTAGGCCCCAGACATCAACTGATGTGCTTGAAATTGACGATGCTGAAACCGATCAAGTCACCTTTGCCAGTCGGGCGATCCGACCATATCCACCGGGGAAGTTCACCGCCGATGGCGAATATACAGACGGTCGGCTGTTTGGCGGATCTGTGGATTTGGCATGGGCGCACCGGGACCGCACGGCCCAAACCACGGGTGATCCCGAGGATCATACCCATGGCAACATCGGCCCGGAGGCGGGCGTTACCTATCAGGTGCGCGTCAGGGAATACACATCCGCAAACGCTCTGATCTCAACGTTAATCGACATCAATGTGGGCAGCGCAACCAGCCAGACAGTTGCCCCGGAACCGTCCGCGTCAGCAGCCTATCTTACGTTTGAGGTGGCATCCCAGCGGGGCAGTTACGAAAGCTGGCAGGTTCCCAAAATCAAAATGAAGACAACCGCCCGCACGACCGAAGGGGGGGCAGACCGGACCACCGAAGGTGGCCAAAAGAGGAGTCTGGAATGACAACGATTACACAATTGCCCAATGCGGATACGCTAACGGGAAAAGAACTTCTTGAGGTCTCTCAGGCATCAGCAACAGTAACGATGACGGCAGGGACCATCAGTGCAGCGGCGGCTGATAACAGTTTCAACGATTCCGGCTCTGGTTTTGTGACCGCTGGTTTCGTTTCCGGGGACCGGGTTGTTGTCTCGGGTTTTGGCGGCAATGCCGCTAATAATATCGCTGTCGCGGAAATCACCGCTCTGACCGCAGGCAAAATGACCATTGGCGGGTCTGATGGTGATGTGATCGTGGATGAGGCGGCGGGAGACAGCGTGACCATTTCCAAATGGGAAAGCCGGAAGGCGCTTGCAAATACCCTTGGCGGCGGTGGCGGTGGTGGCGGGTCCGGAACTGGTACGCCCGAGAAACTGGGCTACGCGGACTTTACGCCACCTACTGAGGGTCGGCTTACAGCGGTCAACGAACAATCAGTTGATTTCAATGGTTATGATAACGGGGTTCACCGTATCACGATCACTGGAAATGAACACAAAGCTAGGGCTGGCGAAACGGTCTCTGGTGATTTTGATAAAGTGTATGTGATCAAAACCAACCAGCCCAATGAAGGGTTCAACTCTATCGGGCTTTATGTCCGCGACACTTCCAATAATCAAATGTCGTCATTTGTCATCCGATTTGACAATAACCTCTACAAAATCCTCTGGAACGATTGGACCTTTGAAAGTTCCGTTACTCTCAAAGGCGAGTCCGCGCGAGGTTTGATATCTCGCCGTGGGGCTTGGACATACTACAGGCTTGAGCGTGTTGGTTCTGCTCTAAAATTCTACCTGTCAGATGACGGGCTTTACTGGCTATTGATGCACACAACAACGGTTACTGATGGGGGCATTTCCGACATTGATGAAGTCGGTGTGATCGTGGACACGAATAGTGTTGAGTCGGATTCGGTGACTACTGCTCGTGTGATTGGCGTGAATAACGGAGTTCAGCCTGAGAAAACCGTCGGTGGGTCGTCTGCGCTCAGTCGAAGCGTCGAGAGCGGTAGCTTCAATGTGTCCAACGCGATGCTGTCCGGTAATGTTTACAAGGATGTGGACAGCACGTCAGGGGCGGTGTCGGTCACAGTTCCGGCGGGCCTGACCGGCACAGAGCCTTTGCTGCTGGAAAACATCGGCACCAATGACGTGCAACTGGTTGCAGCATCCGGCGTCACGATAAACAGCTTTGGCGGCAACCTGAAACTGGCTGGCCAGTTCGCATCCGGGACGTTGGTTCCCAAGGGAAGTGACACGTATAGCCTCGTCGGCGACCTGAAAGCGTGAGGTCGGATCATGTGGCAATCCAACTCCATCAGGCAGTTGCCCGCCGATTTTCCCAATCTTGCATCATAAAAAAAACAGCAAAAACCTAACGAGAGTAGTCACATGAAACTAGAAATGATCGGGTCCGCTTCGGCGGGCTTTTTTGCTGTGGCCGGTTCATGGCTGGCGGCGCGTGGTTCAGCGTGGGAATTCCTTATTCTGGCGACCATCGGGGCGGTGGTGGCGGTTCTTGAGTTGGATGGCTGGCAACCCAAAAAGGCCCTTTTGATCTTGCTGTTCAACATCACTGTTGGAACCTTCGGCGGGCCAATCCTGCTGTCCTACCTGAAACTGCAAGCGGGCGCGCATCCGCCCGCTGTCCTGTTGCTGGTGTCTTTCGGCTTCGGCTGGGCGGCGCATTCTGTGTTCACGGATTTGCGTGACGTGATCATGGATTGGTTCACGCGCTGGATCACAAAGGCCAGCAAATGACCCGGATGTATCAATCCTTCAAGCGCGCGACCCGCAAACGCTGGTATCGCAACACGCGGATTCTGATCTCCATCGCCGTCTGGGTGCTGCTGATCATCGCCTATCGCATGGGCAGCTAACTCACACAAAATCGAAAGGAACTTGCCATGAAGCTGGCAATTGTCGTGGGCCACAACGCCCGCGCCCAAGGTGCTGTGCGCCCTGATACCGGGGAAACGGAATTCGTCTGGAACTCGGCGCTGGCGTTGTTGATTCAGTCGCTGGCCAAGCATTACCCGGATATCAATGTTCAGGTGTTCTTTCGCGAACCGGGTCCGAGCTACGGGCGCGAAATCCGCGACGTGTACCGCAAAACGGATGAGTGGGGCGCAGATGCGGTGATCGAACTGCACTTCAACAGCCACCACAATCCGAACGCCACCGGGACGGAAACCCTGTCCAGCGGTTCCCGCCTGTCTCTGCTGCTCGCTGAGGCGCTGCAAGAGGAAATGCTGGACGCTCTGGGTCTCAGGGATCGAGGCGAAAAGATCGTCCGCAAGGGCCGTGGGTCTGCCAGCCTGATTTCCGGCCGTGCCCCTGCGGCATTGATCGAACCATTCTTCGGGTCATCGCCGAACGGCCAGCAGGCCACCGATGAGCCGCACGAAATGCGGGCACTGGCGCATGCCATTCTGCGCGCGACCCAGCGGGTGTTCGTGTGACCCGGTTTGGTCGCGTTCTGCTGCTGAGTGCCGCCCTGTCGTCATGCACGGCGGGGCAAGCGCTCAACCTGCTGACGGGTGGCGGTCCCAACGTCGCGGCCAATGTGCAGGCCGGGGCGAACAACGTGCAGGGCGTGCAGTCCGACAGGCGTCAGGCCGTAAAAAATGTCACCGGCGATGTGCGACAGGAGCGCACCGAACGTCAGGTGCGGGCTGAGCGCATCGAAACCGTCGTTACGCATGAATATCCGGCCTGGCTCATCCTTGCCTTCGCCGTCGCCGTTCTGGTTGACAGCCCGCTGCGCTGGCCGGGACAGATCGCCAAGGCGTTTCGGCGTCCGATCACCAGAAAAACCTAACCCCCAACAAGTGAGTAACTGATATGGCAAGAGAACAGGACTTAGTCGAAGTTGAGTTTGGAGAACTCAAAGAGTTGACGAACGCGGACGTGTCTCAACTGACCTTCATGGTGCTATCGGGAAAAATAGAGATCCTACGGGCCACATCCGTACAGCCCATCGCCGAGGGCCGGGGGTGGGCCTACGAAGAAGGTTTTGGTGAGCGCAATATCTCGCTGGATGACATTTCTTCTGCCGCTGGCAATCGCGTGTGGGCCTATGGCAAAGGGCATCCGACATCAAAGGTCATGGTGGACCATGCGTAGCCCCTTTGATGGTCGTGTCGGTTTCAGTCGGCTTCGCAGCAATTCGCCTTTCCTGCAATCGCTTTTCTCGGGCGCAGATGGCTTTGTCCTAGCGCCTTGGGATCACCAGACGATGTTTCAGGATGTGGTGGGTACAATCGCGGCCAACGCTCCGGGGCACCCTGTTGGGCGCGGTGGTAACCATGTCGGCAACGAGTATCATGCAGTTCGGTCAGTAAACGACGATTATCGGCCTACGATTGCGCGCCACCCGGGCAGCGGGTTGCGCCAGAACCTCAACGGCACGGCGGATTTTTCAGGGTTCACGTTTGGTGGGTCTGGATCAGGCAGCAATACCCTTGAGGTCAACTCCACGACTGCGCCAGATGGCACCCTGACTGCAGCCCGCGCGACGTTCAGCGCGGCGAACCAGGTGTTTACGCACGCGCTCAACTTGCCGTCGGGTGATTATACGGGGAGCCTTTGGATAAAAGGCGTTGCCGGTAAAACAATCCGCTGTCGCTTGAGCGGCGGCGGCGAGTTCACCCATTCTTTTAATGGAAGCTGGGAACAAATCAGTGCGTCCATTTCGGGTGTCGTACCCACCTCGTTCAACATCAGTACGTGGGCGGGCTCAACGGCGCGTGTGGTTGAAATCTGGCATCCCCAACATGAAGCCGGAACTGCGATAACGCCCTACCAAAAGCGAGTTGATAGGTATGACGTTACCGAAACTGGTCAGCGTGATATTTGGTATCTGTCAGACGATCAGATAGACGATGAACTGACCGTGACCCTGCCGGATCTGGGATCGGACGCCACAGAGTTTTGGGCGGATGAGGGCGGAGTAACGATCAACGGCGCACAGACCATCGGGGCAGGCAACAGAGCATTGCCGGGAAGTGCGCGCCTCTATGCCTATGGCATCATAGACCGCGCGTTTTCCGCGCTGGAAACTGCGCGGTTGCAGCAATACCTTGAAATGAAATCGGGGGCCGGATCATGAAGCGGATAACCGTTGTTGTTGGTGAAGGTCTCATGACGCCCGCCAATCATGTGCACATGCTGTTGGGTAAGTGTGGCCACCTGAATACATACCGCGCAGCGACGTGGAAAAAAGGCGGTGATTCCTATGCTGTTTCATCCGGTATGTGGACAGACGTGCAGATTGCAGGAGTGACCAATTCCGCGATTTTGGCGCAACTGGTCGATGATGGCCGAGTGCCCGACGACGTTGATCTGGCACAGGCGGCAATGGCGCAGACGTCCTTTGTTTTCGTTGAGCCAGCCTTTAATGATGCGGGCGACCCACTGCCGTTGCCTGCGCCTTCACCGGACAAGATCACCGCTTATGTCGGTGATGATCCAACCGCGTTATTGGCACAAATAGGTGCTACTGTCTCTGAGCCGATTATCTAGCGTCTCCTGCCTTCGCCAAAGGGCGGGGGTGCGGTGCGCCAACACCGCAACCACGCAGCCACGTTTTCAATCCGGCTGCGCCGACGCACTAACACCAGAAACGTCGCCCGACTCTCGCGCGAGAGCGGGCGTTTCTTATTCTGGAATCAACTATGACGACAATGCAAAAAGTTTCACCTGCCGCACCGGTTGCGCCGTGGCTGGGAGGGAAGAAGGTATTGCACAAGGCGATTATTGATCGGATCGACCGGATCAAACACGACACATATGTCGAGCCGTTTGTGGGCATGGGTGGTGTTTTTCTTCGGAGAACATGGAAACCCGCCTGCGAAGTGGCCAACGACTTGAATGGTGAAATCACCAACCTGTTCCGTATACTGCAACGCCACTATCCGCAGTTCTTGGAAGTGATGCGGTTTCAGGTCGCATCCCGCCGCGAGTTCGAGCGCCTGCGCAAAACAGAACCTGCAACCCTAACGGACTTGGAGCGCGCAGCGCGTTTCTTGTATCTACAGCGGCTCGCTTTCGGTGGGCGAGTAGGTGCGGTGTTTGGTGTTTCTGCTGGCCACAGTCCTCGCTTCAGTCTTGCAAAGCTGGAGCCGATATTGGACGCGGCGCACGAACGCCTTGACGGTGTCGTGTTCGAAAACTTGCAGTGGGAAGAGGTTGTGTCGCGCTGGGATGGCGCGGGCACGCTGTTCTACCTAGATCCGCCGTATTGGGGTGGTGAAAACGACTATGGGAAAAACATGTTTGAGCGTGCGGACTATGAACGCATGGCTGACGCCCTGTCGGACATAAAGGGCGCGTTCATTCTGTCGATCAACGATGTACCTGAGATCCGTGAGTGCTTCGCAGCGTTCCATTTGGAGCCGGTCAGTTTGAAATACACGGTTTCACAGTCCGGGGCGACCGACGCGAAGGAACTGATTATCTCAAACCGCGAAGTCAGGACCAGCTTGCTTTGAAGCTGCCTCTCAAGTGACGGGTGGCGATCCTATCGGGTAGGCCGCTAGAGTGCCCCGGCCCAATGGGCCGGGGTTTCATTGTTTAAGCTCGGCTGCTGTCTTTGCAGTCCGCTGTGATGATTTCGGCTAGTCGCTCTTTTTTGCGATTAGCATTACGCCAAATATCGCAATTAAGAATTCGCCGATGTTTGCAATGTCGGCTGCAATTGACAGCCATATTGTGAATTGAATCATCTGTATTGCCCTAGATTCAATCAACTTTTCCGTTAGCGTCAGGTCCGGAGACACGGACCGATCGCCTTACCGTAATAATTCAGGCGCAATAGACCGATCGCTGCATTCAACAGCGCAAAACCGATCCAACGGTTGCACGTTACTATGATGTGCTTTCCGACCCTCGCCCTGTGCCTGTTCTAGTTTTAATACCAGATTTTGTGGCACCGCTTCCGGCAGGACCCATCTAAGGGGTGCGGCTTCCCTTTTCAAGGATTCCTTCACAAAGAGGATTTTCGCAGTTTCTGATTGTTGTCATGCGCCCGTCTCTGCCGCATATCAATTCCATGACTAAATGGCCCAACCGAATCCCGTTCGACCTACACAAAGAACTTGAAGCCCGTCCAGTGACGGATTGGGAAGCCGCTCTGCGCGTTTGGGCGAAGGCCCACGGCCTCAAGCTCAAGATCCAGTGGTATCCGCAGTTGCAGCGGACGATGGCGGATCTGCATTCCCGCAGGTACACCGCGAAGCCTCAGGACCATTGGGCCGCGATCAAAGAATGGTTGGAACGCCATGACGTCCCTGCGCCGGAAAAGCTGCCGGGGTGGCCCGAAATAGACTCGGTAAAGTACTAAAACCTAGACATCGCGCACTGTAAGTCATTGATAAATATAGAGTGGTGAAAGTGTCTAGTTTTGGCGTAAGCCTTTGAAATCAACCGTTTCGGTTGGTCCTTCCGGGATCGCCAGTAGTGCCATTGCTTCTCGCCGGATTTCCACAAGGGTATACCGCGAACATCTGTTACGGCTTGTACGGGATTTGTACGAAACCTTTCAGAAATGCACGGTTTGTTCCTGCAAGTTTCTGCGGGTTACGCGGTCAAATTTCGAGCCGCTTGCACCCAACTTATTGTTTTTACTTGGAAAGAGTGGTGCTGCTGGAGAGAATTGAACTCTCGACCTCTCCCTTACCAAGGGAGTGCTCTACCTCTGAGCTACAGCAGCGCTGTGGGCGGGTGATTAGACTCAAACGAAACGGGGCGCAAGGGTGTCTGGACGGTTTTTTTCGTCTCCTGTAGAGAAAGACAATGGCAGACAAAAATTCACCCAAAAAACACGGTAAATCCGGGGATGCGCGCGAAGAACGGCTGAAGGCCGCGCTAAAGGCTAATATGGCGCGGCGCAAGGCGCAGGCCAAGGCGCGGGCGGCGTCCGAGGACAAGACCGAAAAGGACGAGGGATAAGAGCAGATGGATTCGATTCTGGTGACGGGCAACGGGCCGCTGAACGGTCAGATACCGATTGCGGGGGCCAAGAACGCATGCCTGACGCTTATGCCCGCGACATTGCTGAGCGAAGAACCGCTGACGCTGACCAATGCGCCTAGGTTGAGTGACATCAAGACGATGACCGCGCTTTTACAATCGCTGGGGGCCGAGGTGTCCTCGCTGCAGGATGGGCAGGTGTTGGCGATGTCCAGCCATGATCTGACCAGCCACACAGCGGATTACGAGATCGTGCGTAAGATGCGCGCCTCGAATTTGGTGCTCGGTCCGTTGCTGGCCCGGTTCGGAGAAGCCGTCGTGTCGTTGCCCGGTGGGTGCGCGATCGGCGCGCGGCCGATGGACCTGCATGTCGAAGGGCTTGAGGCGCTGGGCGCCGAGATCGAACTCGAGGACGGTTATCTGCACGCCAAGGCCCCTGGTGGATTGAAAGGTGCGGTGCACGAAATGCGCTTTGCTTCGGTCGGGGCTACCGAAAACATCGTCATGGCCGCCACGTTGGCCAAAGGCACCACGGTTTTGAAAAACGCCGCGCGCGAGCCTGAGATCGTCGATCTGGTCGAGTGTCTGCGCAAGATGGGTGCGCAGATATCGGGCGAGGGGACTTCGATCATCGAAATTCAAGGCGTCGACCGACTGCATGGTGCGACTCATCAGGTTGTGACGGATCGGATCGAACTGGGCACCTATATGCTGGCCCCTGCGATGTGCGGCGGCGAGGTCGAACTGCTGGGTGGTCGGATGTCGCTGGTCGAATCCTTCGCAGCCAAATTGGATGCGGCGGGAGTGAATGTCCAAGAAACCGAAAACGGCCTGAAGGTTGCTCGCAAGAATGGCCGCGTACGCGCAGTAGATGTCGTGACCGAACCATTCCCCGGCTTCCCGACGGACCTGCAGGCGCAAATGATGGCGCTGATGTGCACGGCTGAAGGCACCTCGGTACTGGAAGAACGCATTTTCGAGAATCGCTTCATGCATGCCCCCGAACTGGTGCGCATGGGCGCGAATATCGAAGTGCACGGTGGTACGGCGACTGTGACCGGGGTAGAAGGCCTGAAGGGCGCGCCGGTGATGGCGACCGACTTGCGGGCCTCGGTTTCGTTGATTCTGGCTGGCATGGCAGCCGAAGGCGAAACAACGGTCAGCCGGGTCTATCATCTGGACCGCGGATATGAACATGTGGTGCGCAAGCTGGAAGGCGTGGGCGCAAAGATTGAACGGATCAAGGGCCAATGACAGACGCAAGTTTTGAAGACGGGCGCGAAGCCCCGCTGAATCTGGGCGCCGAGGATGCCGATGATCTTCAGGTGATCTCGACTCTGACCCAGGACGCGGTGTTTCCGATCACCGAGATGACATGGCGTCCGTCCGAGCGTCGGTTTGGCCTGCTCTTGAACCGGTTTCGATGGGAAGACAAAGACGCTGCTGCGCGGCGTGACCGGCCATTCGAACGGGTGCAATCGGTTCTGGTCTTCAACTCGGTTTTGTCTGTGGCCAGTCAGGGCGTCGATCGGGGCGACAAGGACATGGTGATGTCGCTGCTGTCGGTGGATTTCGAAGCAGGTGACGACGGCGCGGGACAGATCATGCTGACCTTGGCGGGCGACGGAGCAATCCGTTTGTCGGTCGAGGCGCTGGATGCCACCCTCAAAGATGTGACCCGGCCATACCAGGCCCCGTCGGGTCAGGCGCCGCACCATCCGGAATAAGCGTGGAATATCTCAGGCCTTCTCGGGGCCTTCTGCGGGCCTTGAGATTCGCCGCGCGACCGTATTCGACGTTTTCGACCTTAGCCGCGTTCTCATCCGGTCGATTACCGAGCTTTGTGGGGCAGACCATCGGGATGATCCCAAGATCATTGCGCAGTGGACCGCGAACAAGGATCCGGCGACGATCCGTGGCTGGATTCAGGCCGGGGCGCAAATCTGGGTGGTCGAACACCGTGGGCAGCCCGCTGCTGTTGGTGGGCTGATCGAGACCGGAGAAATCACGCTTTTATACATTGATCCCGATCACACGGGTTTCGGTATAGGGCGCGTTTTGTTGCAACGGCTTGAACAAGAGCTTATCGACGCGGGGTGCGCTGAGGGGCGGCTTGAGGCCACCCGAACAGCGCAGGGATTCTACGCGCGAAATGGCTGGCAAGCCACGGGCGGGTGTAGTCAGCGCAACGACTTGTCCTGTCTGAGCATGCGCAAATCGCTGCACCTGCAGGACTGAGGGTTGAGGCCAGCCCATCCGGGCGATATGTCCGTCCAAACGCCCCGGAGTGCCAGAACATGCCCGTCTTCCTCGACACGACGTCGCCCGAATTTGAAACAGCCTTCAAGGCTCTGCTGTCCGCCAAGCGCGAGGACAGCCCGGATGTGGATGCGGTTGTCGCGCGGATAATCGAAGATGTGCGGGCACGTGGCGACGCGGCGGTGATTGAGCTGACCGCCAAGTTCGACCGGCTGGAGCTAACGCCAGATACGCTTGCCTTCAGCGCCGAAGAGATCGCCGATGCTGTGGGGCAGGTCCCGGCCGAAGATAAGGCCGCGCTGAAATTGGCGGCTGAACGCATCCGTGTCTACCACGAAAAGCAGATTCCAGAGGATCACGAGTGGACAGACTCGTCCGGTGCAACGCTCGGCTGGCGTTGGTCTGCCGTGTCGGCCGCCGGTCTCTATGTGCCAGGCGGGCTGGCATCTTATCCGTCGTCCGTGCTTATGAACGCAATTCCGGCCAAGGTGGCAGGTGTTGAGCGACTGGCCATTGCCGTGCCTACGCCGGATGGTCAGGTGAACCCGCTGGTTCTGTTGGCAGCGCAGCTGTCCGGGGTCGATACGATCTATCGCATTGGTGGTGCGCAGGCGATTGCGGCACTGGCCTATGGGACCGAGAGCATCGCGCCGGTCGACAAGATTACCGGGCCCGGAAACGCCTTTGTGGCTGCTGCCAAACGCCGCGTATTCGGAAAGGTTGGCATCGACATGATTGCCGGTCCGTCCGAAATTCTGGTCATCGCCGATAAGGACAATGATCCCGACTGGATCGCGCTGGATCTGCTCAGTCAGGCCGAGCATGACGAAAGCGCGCAGTCGATTTTGATCACCGATGATACCGCATTTGGTGACGCTGTCGCCCAGGCCGTGGACAAAAGACTGGAAACCCTGCAGCGTCGTACCATTGCCGGGGCCAGCTGGCGCGATTTCGGCGCCATCATCACCGTTCGCGATCTGGACGAGGCTGCCGCTTTGTCCAACCGCATTGCGCCCGAGCATCTGGAGCTGTGCGTGGCCGACCCGGTGGCGCTTAGCCGGAAAACAATTCACGCAGGTGCGATATTTCTGGGGCAGTACACGCCAGAGGCCATCGGCGATTATGTGGGCGGCCCGAACCATGTGCTGCCCACTGCGCGTTCGGCGCGGTTCTCTTCGGGCCTCAGCGTGATGGACTTCCTTAAGCGCACAACGCTCAGCCAGATGACACCCGAGGCGCTGCGCGCCATTGGTCCCGCAGCCGAGAAACTGGCCCAATCCGAAAGCCTTGAAGCGCATGGTCTTTCTGTGACGGCGCGTCTTAAACGCCTCAACGGATGATTTCCCGCAAAGGTCCTTGATCTGCGCGTTGCTCCTGCCGGCGTGTTGCGCTAGGTCTGTCCCGACCTGAACGGACCACACTCATGACTCGTATTTCGCATATAGAACTGGACGACCGAAACCTGCCTCCGCCGACCCCCGAGATCGAGCAGGAGCGGAAGGTTGCGATCTATGACCTGCTTGAGGAAAACAGCTTTGCGCTGCCGGTACGCGATGATCGTGTTGTGCCCGATGGACCCTACCATGTGCAGCTGTCGATCCGCGACAAACGGCTGGTCTTTGACGTCGCCACAGAGGCCGAGGAGAAAGCGGCCGAGTTCCATCTGTCGCTGGGCCCGTTCCGCCAGGTCGTCAAAGACTATTTCCAGATCTGCGAAAGCTATTTCAACGCAGTGAAGACACTGCCGCCCAGCCAGATCGAAACCATCGACATGGCCCGTCGTGGTATCCACAACGAAGGTAGCCGAGTTCTACAGGAACGTCTTGAAGGTAAGGCTGAAATTGACACCGACACTGCCCGCCGTCTGTTCACGCTGATCTGCGTGCTGCATTTCGGGGGCTGACGCGTGAAGCCTTTGCCGCAGTCGGTCCTGTTCTGTTGCGACCACAACGCGGTTCGGTCCCCTATGGCCGAGGGCCTGATGAAGAAGTTCTATGGCACCGGCACCTATGTGCAATCTGCCGGTGTCCGCAACGACCTTGAGATTGATGGCTTTTGTATCGCGGTCTGCCACGAGGTCGGCGTTGAACTGTCCCGCCACCGTTCGCGCTCGTTTGACGAGATGCAGGAATGGGGTGATGACCTCAGCTCGTTCGACCTGATCGTTGCGCTGTCCCCGGCAAGCCAGCGCCGGGCGCTTGAACTGACGCGGATTTTTCACCTGGATGTCGATTATTGGCCAATAATGGACCCTACTGGACTGGGCGAGAACCGCCAGGACAAGCTAACTCACTACCGACAGACCCGCGATCAGATCATACAGCATCTGAAAGACAGCTGGGGCGAACCTACGGAGTGATCATGAACCAGACCGTCAAAACCTATTTTGAGGCCTTCAACGCCGGCGACGTCGACGGCATGCTGGCCTGCCTGTCCGACGACGTGGCGCACCACGTGAACGAGGGGCAGATCCGCACCGGCAAGGACAAGTTCGCAGCGTTCTGCGCCCACATGAACCGGTGCTACAAGGAAAACCTGACCGATATCGTTGTATTCGAGGCCGAAGAGGGCACCCGTGCGGCAGCGGAATTTGTCGTGAACGGCACCTATCTGGAAACGGATGAGGGGTTGCCCGTAGCGCATGGTCAGAATTATCGCCTACCCGCGGGGTCGTTCTTTGACCTGAAGGACGGCAAGATCACTCGCGTCACAACGTTTTACAACCTTGCAGACTGGACCAAACAGGTCTCCAATGGCTGAGGTCACCGATGTCCGCGCCCTGACCGGCGCGGCGCTGGCGGATGCGCTGGATGATGTCGCCCGCCTGCGGATCAAGGTGTTTCATGCGTGGCCGTATCTGTATGACGGCGATCTCGAATACGAGCGAAAATACCTGCAATCTTACCGCGACAGCGACAAGGCGATCGTGGTCGGTGCCTTTGACGGCGACCGGCTGGTCGGGGCCTCAACCGGGGCTCCGCTGACAGATCACGCTGACGATTTCGCGGCGGCTTTTGCGGGGTCGGGCCTCGACCTGACCGAAATCTTCTACTGCGCCGAGTCCGTCCTTTTGTCGGACTATCGGGGGCAGGGTGTTGGTCACAAGTTCTTTGACCTGCGTGAAGCCCATGCCCGCAGCCTGGGCTTCACCAAATGCGCCTTTTGCGGGGTGCAACGCTCCGCTGATCACCCGATGCGGCCAGAAAGCTATCGCCTCTTGGACGCATTCTGGCGGGCCCGGGGTTATGGGCCGCTGCCCGGTGTGATCGCACAGTTTTCCTGGAAGGACATTGGCGACAAGCACGAGACTGCAAAGCCGTTGCAGTTCTGGATCAGGGATCTGTAACTCCGGATCGCTGAGAATTCCGCAGTTTTATGGTACTGTGGGGCTTTCAGTGGGGGAGTCGAAGATGAAACGATACGTGATTGAACGCGATTTGCCCGGAATTGGTGGTATGACCGGTGAAGAGTTGGGTGGTGCTTCGGTAAAATCGAATGAGGCCTTGGCGCAGATACCCGGTGTTCAGTGGGAACACTCCTATGTCACCGGTGACAAGACGTTTTGCATCTATCTCGCCGAAGATGAGGATGCGATCCTGAAACATGCGGAGCTCAGTGGTTTTCCTGCCAATACAATTACCGAGGTCACAACTATTATCGACCCGACAACTGCGGGCTGAATTACGCTGTACAGTGCTCGGCATCCTTGCCTATGGTCCTGCAGATTCGACTGAATGAGGATGTCGTTGATGAAAGTCGCCACCGCCGCCTACGACCTCGACTGGCTCGACAGCTGGGCGCAGTATGAGGACAAGCTGGATCGATGGGTCTCTGAGGCCGCCGGGCGCGGGGCTGATTTCCTGGTCTTTCCAGAATACGGCGCGATGGAGCTGTCGACCCTTGATGGTCTCGACGTTGCTGGCGATTTGGAGCGATCGATCCGTGCGGTCTCGGACCGAATGGAAGATGTACAAACCCTGCATGCCCGACTTGCGCAGACGTATAACACATACATTCTGGGCGCATCGGCTCCGGTTGTGGATGGTCCCGGCCGACCGGTGAACCGTACTGTTTTGTATGCCCCCGACGGAAAACAGGACCATCAGGACAAACAGATCATGACCCGGTTTGAACGCGAGGATTGGGACATCGCCTCGGGCGGCCCCCTAAAGCTGTTCGATACCGCGCTGGGCAAAATTGGTGTGCTGATCTGTTACGATAGTGAATTTCCTTTGCTGGGGCGTGCGCTTAGCGATGCGGATATCATCCTGGTTCCATCCTGCACCGAGGCGCTGTCAGGCTATTGGCGTGTACGTATCGGGGCGATGTCCAGATCGTTGGAAAATCAATGTGTTACAGTGATGTCGTCCTTGGTTGGCAACAACGACTGGTCCGAGGCTGTGGACATGAATACCGGCACCGGCGGCGTTTTCGGCCCACCGGACAAAGGCTTTCCAGCGACCGGAGTGCTGGCCGAAGGTGCCCTGAATCAGCCCGGATGGACCTATGCAGATATAGACCTATCGGCCATCGCCGAGGTTCGCACGGATGGCAATGTCCTCAATCGAACCCATTGGGATGAGCAGTCGCCCCGGGTTGATTCGGTCACAATATCTGCTCTTTAGGTGATTCTGCCCTTGAAATAAGGCTGAAATGGGCTCATTTAAGCCCACATCCCCGCAGATTCTGCGGGTGCAATGTAATGATGGAGACAACATGGCCAAGGAAGATACGCTCGAATTTCCCGGTGTCGTGAAGGAACTCCTGCCTAATGCGACGTTTCGGGTCGAGCTGGAAAACGGCCATGAGATCATCGCACATACGGCAGGCAAGATGCGTAAGAACCGCATCCGTGTTCTGGCCGGCGACAAGGTTCAGGTCGAGATGACCCCTTATGATCTGACCAAGGGTCGGATCAACTACCGCTTCAAGTAACGCCTGCCGCAATGGCGTTTATCTTAGGATCGGGCAGCCCAAGGCGGCTGGACCTGCTGGCTCAGCTTGGCGTGCAGCCCGATGCAATCCGCGCACCCGACATCGATGAAACGCCTATGAAGGGCGAACTTCCGGTTCCCTACTGCAATCGCATAACGCGCTCAAAAGTGCAGGCGGTTCAGGCCGATAGTAACGACGTCACCCTGTGCGCAGATACTACCGTGGCGTTGGGTCGACGCATTTTAGGTAAGCCGGAAAATGCAGGACAGGCTGCAGAATTCCTGCATGCCCTGTCGGGTCGGCGGCACCGTGTCATCACCTCGGTCGCTGTGCGGCGCGGTGACAAAGTGCTGCAACGTGACGTGGTTTCTCAGGTCAAGGTCAAGCGCCTGTCGGATGTCGAAATCAACGCCTATCTGGCGACTGGAGATTGGCAGGGCAAAGCGGGCGCTTATGCCATTCAAGGCCCGGCCGGGGCTTTCATCCCTTGGATTTCGGGCTCGTTTACGGGCATCGTGGGCCTGCCCCTGTCTGAAACCGCCGCCCTTTTGCAAGGCATCGGCTATCCCCTGTATCGTGAGGCATCATGAAGGGTCGTACTATCGTTCTGGACCACATCGAAAACCGCGAAGCCGCGGCCCTTATGGTCGACGGTCAACTGGACGACTTCCTGATCGCAGCGGACGCCCCGGCGCCCGGCACCATCTACCGCGCGCGGGCAGATCGGCCGGTCAAAGGGCAGGGCGGCATGTTCCTGACCACACCAGACGGTCCGGCCTTTCTGCGGCAGGTCAAAGGCCTTGCGCCGGGTGCCCAGATGCTGGTTCAGGTGACGGGCTATGCCGAACCCGGCAAGGCGCTGCCAGTGACCGACCGCATTCTGTTCAAAAGCCGCTATGCGATCATCACGCCTGATGCGCCCGGGCTGAATATCTCACGCTCGATCCGTGATGAGGACGAACGCGATCGCCTTCTTGAGATAGCTCATGAGAGCATGGAAGGTAGCGATTATGGCCTGATCTTACGGTCGTGCTGTGCAGGCGAAGACGCGGCTGAAATTGCCGAGGATATTGGCACGATGCTCGCCCATGCGGATCAGGTTCTGAACGATCCGGGAACCGAGCCCGAACTGCTGCTGGAAGGCGATGGACCCCACGTTCTGGCCTGGCGTGATTGGGCCGATCCGGCGGAGGTTGTGACACAGTCTGGCTGTTTCGAAACGCATGGTGTTCTGGATGCACTGGACGTCGCACGCGGGATATCCGAGCCCCTGGCCGGTGGAGCGCACCTGTATATTCAGCCGACCCGAGCATTGGTCGCCGTGGACGTAAACACCGGGTCTGATACGTCACTGGCCGCTGGAACCAAGGCTAACTTTGCTTGCGCCAAGGCGTTGACCCGAGCCTTGCGTGTACGTGGTCTCGGCGGGCAAATCACCTTGGATCTGGCTCCGATGCCCAAAAAAGATCGCCGCGGTTTCGAGGCCGCTTTACGCGCCGCTTTCAAAGCTGATTCCATCGAGACCACCCTCGCAGGCTGGACCCCACTTGGCCATTACGAACTGCAACGCAAACGCGGCCGTATCCCCTTGGCTGAGGTGCTGAAATGAGCTGCCCTATCTGTGGTGACCACACTATGAAAAAGTTTCGACCGTTCTGTTCCAAACGGTGCGCAGATATTGATCTGGCAAAGTGGCTGAACGGCTCGTACGCCGTTCCGTCTCAGAGGGAAGAGGAGATGGAAGCCGAGGTTTCCGAGGGAGAAACCGAGCAAAGACGTCCGCATTAAAAAAATCTCAAAAAGCCTCTGGACACTGCCTTTGGCAAGTCATAGAAGGCCTCCACCCAACGACAAAAGTCGTTCCCATGCCCGGGTAGCTCAGGGGTAGAGCAGTGGATTGAAAATCCTCGTGTCGGTGGTTCGATTCCGCCCCCGGGCACCACTTTTTCGAATAAAGAATATTCTGAAGCAGAGCTTTGCGGAAGCTTTGCTGTTTCCTAGTTTGCTGTCGAATGGACGTGAGCTGTGGTTGAAAAATGGCTAGCCTATGCTAGCCATGTGGCTCGTCGGTTTTCCTGTTCATGACGGCGGGCCATTTCGATGGGGGAGGATCAAGTGCCAAGCCGCTGCGTGGACAGAACTGTTGTTCTTTCGGTTCGCAATTTTCGCTGCGATGGCAAAGACCCTGCTATACTTTGCATCAAAGTCCCGGTATGACGCGGTCTTTAACTTTGGATGATGCGCTGATCGCAATACCGCTGAGCCCGTATCACCAGGCCGATACAAAGAACACCACCGTGAAACAGACTATCGCAGATGCGCTTGCCCGCAAGGGGTACGATACTTTGACACAAGTCCAGCAGGCTGTGACACAGCCCGAACTGGAAGGGCGCGATATGCTGGTGTCGGCGCAGACCGGATCGGGAAAGACCGTCGGGTTCGGGCTGGCAATTGCGTCCCGGTTGCTGGCCGACGAAGAGACATTCGGTGCATCCGGCGCACCGCTGGCGCTGGTTGTTGCACCAACGCGCGAGCTGGCGTTGCAGGTCAAGCGTGAACTGGGCTGGTTGTACTCTGATGCGGGCGCATTTCTGGCGTCTTGCGTTGGTGGTATGGACATGCGCGATGAACGCCGTGCGCTGGCACGTGGTGCGCATATTGTCGTCGCAACGCCCGGCCGGCTGCGCGACCATATCATGCGAGGCTCAATTGACCTGACCGCGATCCGCGCCGTGGTTCTGGACGAAGCCGATGAAATGCTGGACCTGGGCTTTCGTGAGGATCTGGAGTTCATTCTGGATGAAACCCCGGCGGAACGACAGACTCTGCTTTTCTCTGCGACCGTACCGCGCGCCATCGCCAATCTTGCAACCCGGTATCAGCGTGATGCCGAGCGGGTGAGCACAGTCAGCGAACAAACCCAGCACGCTGATATCGAATACCGCGCCATGATGGTGGCGCCACGCGATGGGGAAACCGCAATCATCAATGTGCTGCGGTACTATGAGGCCCCTAACGCAATTGTCTTTTGCAACACCCGTGCAATGGTGTCGCGCTTGACGACGCGCCTTTCCAATCGCGGCTTTTCGGTCGTGGCATTGTCCGGCGAACTGACCCAAAGCGAACGGTCCAACGCGTTGCAGTCCATGCGCGATGGGCGGGCCAGGGTATGCGTGGCAACGGATGTCGCAGCGCGCGGGATTGATCTGCCGAACCTTGATCTGGTGGTTCACGCCGAATTGCCCAACAGCCACGAAACCCTCTTGCACCGGTCCGGGCGCACTGGTCGTGCCGGGAGAAAGGGCGTCAGCGCGCTGGTGGTCGAGCCGTCATCGCGGAAAAAGGCGGAACGCATTCTGAAGTTCGCAAAGCTCACCGCCGATTGGGGCGCGGCCCCGTCGGCTGATGAAGTGAACGAGCGGGATCAGGCACGCATGTTCGCCTCGGATGACTGGCAGGCTGAGATCACCGAAAGCGAACAGGCGGCTGTTCAGCACCTTGTCGAAGAGTTCACCCCCGAGCAAATCGCCGCGGCATACTTGCGCCAGTACAAATTGCGCCATTCAGCGCCGGAAGAATTGGCGCCCGTCAACGCGGAGCGTCCCAAGCCGCGCGCTGCCTTTGGTCCCAGCGTCTGGTTTTCGCTGTCTGAGGGTCGCAATCAAAATGCCTCGCCTCGTCATTTGCTGCCGATGATCTGTAAAGCGGGCAATTTGACAAAGGACGACATTGGCGCAATTCGGATTGCCGATGATGTTTCTTACGTTGAAATCCGAGAATCCAGCGTTTCGGGGTTTTTAGTAGCCGTGGGCGCTGAGATGATGATTGAAGGCTCTAAGGAGCTTGTCCAATTGGACGGCGCGCCAGACGTTCCGGCATTTGAACGTCCAAAAGCTGGGCGCGGGCCCAAGGGCAAGCCGCACCCTCGCAAAGCACGTACGCTCCGTTCTGATCATGGTGGTGCCCCGGAACCTCGTAAAGAAAAGCCACAGCCTGAAACCAGCAAGCCCATGGGAAAACGGGCCAAGCCAACCCGGTTAGACGAACCCACATCTGGGGTGCGTCGGACGCCCTCGGCCACAGCGCGCGAAGACAAGACGGAGGGGGCGTTCAGTGCAAAGAGCGCAAAGGCGAAACCCCGTAAACCAAGCCCGGCAACAGGCAAGGACGGCAAGCCAAAACCCGGCGGCAAGGCGGCAAAGGGCCCTCCACCACCGAAGGGTAAGCCGAGCAGCAAGAAAAACCGAGCACGCGCAGCGGCCGCGAAATCGGGCAGGGGCGGTGACGCGGTGCCGAAGCGGCGCAAGACCTAGCCGGTTCGTTCCACCGAGGTGGTGCCGACAACGCGTCAGCGGTCACATTTCCCGCTGACGCTTAGCTTTGCCCGTCGACGATCTCGAGTATTCGGTTCCGTTGGATTTTTCCCGATGGTCCTTTCGGCAAATCCAGCAAAATGTGAACCTCGTCCGGGGATTTGAACCGGCCGAGTTTTGTCTCACAAATCTCCAACAGGGCGAGGGGGGTCAGGTCAGAACCTTCGCGAATTTTGACAGCCGCCTCGACGGTTTCGCCGTAGCTTTTGCAGGGCCGTGCGAATGCTGCGGCCTCGACGACGTCGGGATGGGAATAAAGGGCTTCGTCAATCTCACGCGGGGCGATGTTCTCTCCGCCCTTTATGATCAGCTCTTTTAATCTGCCAGTGACATAGACGTATCCATCCTCGTCCATGCGCGCCAGATCTCCGGTTCGAAGCCAACCATCCTTAGAAAACGTGCCCGCCGTCGCATCGGGGTCTTTGAGGTATTCCAGCATTACATTCGGGCCACGTATGACCAGCTCGCCTTCAGTTCCATGCACGACGGGTTGAAGGTTTGCATCAAAGATTGCCGCTTCATTTCCGTAGGCAATACCAGGCGATCCGATCTTTCGCACGCCGGGGGGCAAGGGGTTGGACAGAATCTGCGCAGCGGTTTCCGTTAGCCCCATGGTTTCGATGATTGGTACTTCGAACCGCTCTTCAAAGGCGCGCTGAACATCAGGTGCAAGCGCGGACGAGGCGGACCGGCCGAACCGCAACCGCTGGCAGGTGTTGGCGCTTGGATTGGTGTCCGAGTGTAATAGGTGCGAAATGATGGTAGGCACGACCGAAAACCACGTCGCCTCAGTCTTCTCAAGATTGCCCCAGAAGCGGCTGGCCGAAAATCGTTCGCACATCGCCAGAGAACCGCCCGAAACCAGTGTTCCCATCACCGTGACGCAAAGCCCGTTGATGTGGTAGATCGGCAAAACGCAAAATCCGCGGTCCTTTTCTGTAAGCTCATGGGCAACGGTTGTGGTCCATCCTCCTGCCAGCAGGCTGGAATGCGTGTGGACCACGCCCTTGGGGCGTCCGGTCGTGCCGGACGTGTACATGAGCAAAGCGTGGTCTTCGGGCGCAAGGTCACAAAGTTCGGCGACGGCACCTCGGGCATCGGTAATCTGTAGTGGAGTTATCGCCTCGGGATCGGCCGTCCGTGTAAACAAATCCAGCTGGTCGGGGTGCACAAAACCATAACGTGCACCACTGTGCTCCAGGGCGTAAGTTACCGCACTGTCGCCAGCGACAAGGTTGATCATGGTTGCCCGGAAGCCGCCGTACAGAACCCCAAACAGAGCGATAAGCGCTTCGCGGCAATTTGGGTAGAGCAGGGCGATGCTTTCCCCTTTCCCGACACCCAGTCCAGTCAACATGCTTGCGACGCTGCGGGCGGAGCTGCGCAGTTCCTCCCAACTCAGATCCTGCGCCCCATCGGGGAAAACGAATCCGGTGCCGCCCTGATCGGCCCTTATGTCTAACCAATCGCGGACGGTTCCTTTGGGCGGTTCGATCATTGGCCGACCTCCCTCCAATACGCGCCGAAAACGTCTTTGAGTTCGGGCTCATGCGGTGGGATTTCACGCACGATCTTGGTCGTCTGCACGAAGTGCCGCCAGTGCAGGTTGGTGTCGATCGAATTGCCGCCCCAACTGCCGCACCCCATCGAAAGCGAAAAGGGCATTCCGTTGTTGAAGCTGCCGCCAGTGGCAAATGTATGTGCCTGGTTAACGACTACCCGGCAGGTGGGCAACTCGCGGCCCAACTCAACGGCGCGCGCATCGTCAGCTGTATGAATGCCGACCGAGTGTCCAGCCCCTTGATAAGCCAGTATGCGCGATGCGATAGATTTGGCGTCCTCGTAATTGGACGCCCGATACAGCGCCAGAACTCTGCTGAGCTTTTCCCCCGACAAGGGATGATCCGGGCCGATCCCGTCGGTCTCGACCGCCAGAAACTTCGTTCCTTCGGGGACTTTGCATGCCATCCCCAAGGCGTCGAGCATCTTGTCGGCATCCTGCGCGATGGCCGAGCGGTTGAGATGCCCATCCGGCCAAAGTCGCGCGACGATACCCGCTTCATCCGAAGCCGGAACCAGTGCGCCACCTTCGGCTGCCATTGCTGTGACAAAGTCATCATAGACCGCATCTACAACGACGACTGCGTTTTCGGATGAGCACGAGGTTGCGTTATCAAAGCATTTCGAGGCCGTGATCTTGCCAGCGGCAGCAGCCAGATCGGCGGTTTCATCCACGATAACGGTGACGTTGCCGGCACCAACCGCAACGGCAGGCGTGCCGCAGGATTGCGCGCGGTGAACGTTATTCTGACTGCCGGTGCAGATCACCCGGTCAGAAGTTTCCATCAGCCGCTGTGTTTTAGCCTTCGAGCCGGGGGCGGGGATCATCTGGACCAGATCCCGATCCAGCCCCAACTTGTCGAATTCAGCGTGTATGAAACTCAGCAGCATCTGGCAGGATGCCACACCCTTGGGCGAGGGAGCGACAACGATTGCGTTGCCACCTTTCAGGGCGTTGATGATGTTGTTTGCCGGCGTCGCGGCGGGATTGGTAGACGGCACCACTGCGCCAATCACACCGATAGGGCGGGCGATTTCAGTGATGCCGGTCTGCGGATCGTCGCTAATGACGCCGAAGGTCTTTGCGTCTGCAATGTCGCGCAGCAGACCCAGCGTCTTGCGGTGGTTCTTGGTGATCTTGTCGGGGACGTTGCCAAGCCCGGTGGTTTCTACCGCCAGTTCCGCCAGTGCCTTGTTACGCGCAGGTTCCATGATTGCCCAACCTGCCGCCAGCGCCGCCTTGTCATAAAGCGCCTGACTGCCTGCAGCCTCATAGGCGGCCTGTGCCTTGCGGGCACGCGCCACGATCCGGTCCACTTCGGCGATCTCGGGGGCTATGTCATTCGGAGCGTTCATGTTCATCCTCAATGTGTTACCCGGGGCAGACCTGATCCGCCCCGGTCGGGGTCATTCAGAGGCCAGCAAGCAGTTCGTTCAGCGTCTGTTGGCGTTGCGCCCACATCTCAATCACTTCGTCACGCGTCATGATGTGCATGGGCGAGCCGCCCGCTTCCATCTTCTTGGTAACGCGGGAGTTGGCGAACATCTCGGGCACGGTCGCGGCCAGCTTTTCGATCACCTCGGGCGGTGTTCCCTTGGGCACCATCACGCCGCGGAAATTGACCGACGAATTATCCACGTCCAGCCCCTGTTCCTTCATCGTCGGAACATCCGGCAGGAACGCGTTGCGCTCCAGATCAGCAACGCCCAAAATTTTCACATTGCCCGCCTCTTGCGCGCGGAAGGCGTCGGACAAGTTGTTGATGCCGCCCATGACTTCACCGGCGATCACGGCCTTCATAGCCGCTGCTCCGCCACCCTTTGTCGGGATGTAGGCCATCTTGGTTCCGGCTGCCTTGTCGATCTGCAGGGCCGCGATATGGTGGCCGACGAACAGACCCGCGCCAGAAACTGTCAGCTTGCCGGGGTTTTCCTTGGCATAGGCAACTACATCTTCCATCGAGTTAAACTCGCTGTCGGCACCAACGACGAACACGGCCGGGTCTGCGCCCCAGTTTGCGATGGGTTCAAAGCTGTCGGTTGAATACTCGACGCCACCCTTGATCGACTGAGCAATGAAATGCGGCACGTTGTATGCGGCCAGAGTATACCCGTCCGGGTCAGCCTGCGTGGCGAACCAGTTCCAGCCAACGCGGCCACCCGCGCCAGGCTTGTTGATAATGGCGATGGGCATTCCCAGCGCATCCTCGTTTCCGGAGGTCATGGTGACGATACGCGCCTGAAAGTCGGTCGCTCCACCAGCCCCATAGCTGACCATCATCATGATTGGGCGTTCGGGGTATTCCTCGGCCAATGCGGCACCTGTCAGGCCCGTCAGAGCCATTGCTGCCCCTGCAATCAATCGTTTCATTTTGCGTTTCCTCCCTGAATTGGTTCACCCACGCGGCTGCGCGGTCAGAACAGAATTTCTCTTGGTGTGTAGACGTTCAGAAGCATGGCAAAGAGCCCATACATCACCGCCACAAAGACGCCCGTGATGATCCCGCGTTTGATCCAGGATTTAGCCTCAGAGTGTGGCGCGGGGTCGTAGATCGACAGCAGGATGAAAAAGGCGATGGTTGTAGCAGTATAGAAACCCAGCGTTTTCGCTGCCCAGAACACATAGATCAGTGTAATAGCCAGACCCGGCAGCATGTTGACAAACATTGTGCGCGTCACACCGTTGCCGACTTTGGACATACCCATGACCGCTTTGCCAAAGGTCCATCCGGCCAGAACCACAAAGACGGTCGCGATCAGACGTGGGAACAGGAATGCCTCGGCCGGTTGCTGGGTATAGCTGACCCATGCCACCCAAAGCCCGACAGCAAAAACCAGACCTGACCCGAATACGTGTTGAGAGCGGTTCATGCCTGCGCCTCCTCTTTGGTGGTGTAACGGCGGCTGCGCAGTTCCATCCAGACCGAGTAGGCGATCGAAGCCAGCACCACGGCGATCAGGAACAGGTTCAATCCACCTGTCAGGAAGTACGAAGCCTTGCCGTCGGTCGCGTCAGCGATCATCCCGCCCTGAATAAAGTTGGCCTCGGCGATGGGTCCAAGGATCAGGCCCAATACCAACGGTGCAGCCGAAAAGCCGAAGCGTTCCAGAAAGAACATGCCGATGCCGAGACATGCCATGACATAGACATCGCCCATCGAGCCTTGAACTGAGTAAGCACCGAAGACGGACAGCGCCAGAACGATGGCTGCCATGACAGACTGCGGAACTTGGGCGACACGTGCCGCGAGACCAGCGACGTAAAGGCCGAAGATGCACATCAGAACCTGCCCGATCAGCATCGAGTTGATGAAGGTCCAGGCGACATCGGGGTGATTGTCGAACAGATCCGAACCCGGGAAAATTCCGTGGATCAGCAATCCACCCAACAGCACGGCAGCGGTCGGGCTGCCGGGGATCGACAGGGTCAGCAGTGGTACAAGCGAGGGGCCGACCATGGCATTGTTGGCAGATTCCGCAGCGATAACGCCCTCGGAATGGCCGGTGCCGAACTTGTCTTTCTCGGCCGAGAACTTTTTGGTCTGATCATAAGCGACGAGGCCCGCGATCTGCCCACCGACACCCGGGATCAAACCGATGATTGAACCTGTCAGCGTCCCGATACTCAGCGCGCGGGTGCGGCTGAACAGTTCTTTGAAGGCTGCTGTAATCGAATGGCGCTGCACTTCGATCACCTCGGCACCGGTATTGTGGCGGCCCTTGGCGAACATCGTCAGAACCTGAGGGATCGCGAACAGGCCGATCAGTGCGGCAATGATATTGATGCCGCCACCCAATGCGGGGTGAAAGATGAAGCGCTGTGCACCCATGATGTCGTCGAATCCGATGGTGGCCAGCCACAAACCGATACAGCCCGAAAGCAACCCCTTGACGACCGAGGCGGAATCAAGCGTGCCGATGACCGTCACGCCGAGAATGGCCAGCCAGAACAGGTGCGACGGTCCGAACGCCAGCGCCCACTTCGCCAGAACCGGGGTCAGGAAGATCAGCAACAGCACGCCGAATATACCTCCGACGGCTGAGGCCAGAAAGGACAGCTGCAATGCTCGGGCGCCCTGACCCTGCTTGGCCATCGTGTGACCGTCCAGAGTGGTGGCGATATTGGCCGGAGCACCGGGGATCTTCAGCAGAATGGCGCTGACAGCGCCACCGGCAACGGTCGAGGTGTAGGCGGCCCCCAGCAGGATCAGCCCCTGCGCGGCTTCAAGCTGGAACGTGAACGGGATCAGTAGGGCAACCGCCATGGTTGGGGACAAGCCCGGCGTTGCGCCCAAGATCAAGCCGCCAACCGTGCCGCCCAAGAGCAACAGAAACGACAGTGGCGTGAACACTTCTCCGAAGTAATAAATGAATTCCATTCAGGGCCTCCCAACCCGTCGGTTCGCACTTTTACTTTTGTTGACAAAATAGGTTAGGCGATGAAAATAGTATTGCAAATGTTTTCATAAATTCGACCGGGAGGGGGAAATTTATGGCTATTTTTCAAAAAGGTAAGGTGGATATTGTGGCCGTTGCAAAGGCCGCAAAAGTATCACCGTCAACTGTTTCACGCACTTTCAATCACCCCGATCTGGTCAGCCCCGCGACTCGGAAGAAGATCAACAAGGCGGTGCAGCGATTGGGGTACATCCGCAACCGTGCCGCCCAAACGATGCATGGAAAACGGTCGGGAACCATCGGTCTGGTTGTGCCCACCATCAATCACGCCATTTTCGCCGAAGTTATTCAGGCCTTTTCGGATTCAATCGACAAGGCCGGGTTCAGTCTCTTGCTGGCGTCACACGGTTATGATTTGGATCGCGAATACGCGATGGTCCGAAAGTTTCTGGAACATCGCGTGGACGGGGTGGCGCTGGTTGGGTTGGAGCATTCAGAAGCCACGACAAGGTTGATCAAACAGCAAAAAATACCAGCGCTGGCAATCTGGAACTATTCGCAGGACTCCGTCCTCCCCTGTGTTGGTGCAGACAACCGGTTGGCGGGGCGTCTGGCAACCGAACATCTTCTGGCGATGGGACACCGTGACATCGGGCTGATCTTTCCCGAAACCCATGGCAATGATCGGGCTCAGCACAGGCTTTCAGCGGTGCATAACGCGTTGGACAAACAGGGCATATCGGTTCCGGATGACCATGAAACCCAAGCGCCCTACAGTGTCTCTCAGGCCAAGCAAGCAGCTTTGATCTTGTTGACGACTCAATCGCGCCCAACGGCCTTGCTGTGCGGCAATGACGTTATCGCGCAGGGGGCCTTGTTCGCAGCCCAAAAGCTTGGTTTGCGCGTTCCTGAAGACCTGTCAATTATCGGTATTGGGGATTTCAAAGGCTCGGCAGATGTTGAACCGGGTCTGACGACGATTCGTATCCCGGCTGAAAAAATCGGAACTTTAGCTGGTGAGAGGTTTACCGACTACATCACGTCGGACAGCCCGGAACATTTCAGACTTTGTTGCGAGTTGGAATGCGTCGTCAGGCAAACGACGAACTTGGTCGCGGCCTCTTAGGTGCCTGGGGACCCGTTCGGCACCGCCAATGCGTCAGCGATGCCGGTGTGCAAAGGAACGCGTCAGTTCAGGATCGCCTCGATCTTGTCCAACGTCGCAGCATTCACGGCGACGCCTTCGGTGCCCGCCTGAATACGTTTGCCAAGGCGACCGTCCCCGGGAAGATGCGCGCCGTTTTGCGCGCGGATCGCCTCGACCAGTTCGCTGATCCCTGCTGCAAAAGCGTCGCCGGAGGTCACTGTCGGGTCAATTGCGATAAAGAACTGTCCGGTCTTTGGTGGCCCACCAGCAGTGCCCGAGAACGGTGATGCATTCAGGCCAAGGGTCGCTCCGGTGAGGGCCGCGGCCATGATCTCGGTCAGCAAGGCAACGCCGACGCCCTTGTATCCGCCTGACGGTGCCATTGACCCCTTGAGGCCAACGTTGGGATCGGTGGTTGGGTTTCCGTCCGCGTCCAGCGCCCAGCCAACCGGGATCGCCTTCCCCTCGCGCGCATGTTTCATGACTTCGCTTTTAGCAATTGTGCTGGCGCTTTGGTCGATAAGCAGGGCGGGTTGACCGTCTGCGCCGGGGGCTGCGATTGAAAACGGGTTGGTGCCGACCACGGGCTTTGCACCGCCCGACGGGGCGATTGAGGCCGGTGCATTTGTGAAACCCAGCCCAACCAATCCAGCCTGCGCCAGCCTGTACGTGTGATAGCCGAGAACGCCGCAGTTATAGCTGTTGCGAATGGACAGTGCAGCGATACCCTGTTCCCGTGCCGCCGGGATGAGGGCTTCGAAACCCATATCGATGGCGGTATGGGCGAAGCCAGTTGCTGCATCCACAGTGATAACACCAGGGCGCGGGCGCGACAGTTCAGGTTGGGCTGATCCGTCGACTTTCCCGCATTGAACATGTTCGCAATAGATCGGGATATAGGCCAGACCGTGGCTGGCCACGCCATCCGCTTCGGTGGCCGCTGTTGCGATGGCCAGCGGGCGGGCATTGGCCTGGGACGTGCCCGCAGCGACAAGGGCGCGGAATGCGAGGTCTTCGATCTGATCAAGGGTCAGTGTGCGGGTTTCAATCATGGGAATCTCTTCAATCGTTGTCTGACAGGCCCGCTCCGGCCCCGCGCAGGCGGGATTCTTCGGTAGCGGGGGCGTAGGTGTTTTGGGCAAACCGGTTCAACGTGGACCAATCGGTCGGACTGGGTTCAGCTCTGGTGTGATGGGGTACGGCATTGGCAAGCCGACCTCCAAGATGCACAGATACGTGCTTTGCCTGGTCAGGGATCGGACCGTTTAAGGTCAGATCGAGACCATCAGTCTCGGCAATGATCCCGTCGCATTCGATAGTCACGCGGGTATCGAGAAGACGCGCAGCATTGGCGGCAAACGGAAGCAGCAGAACGGGAACCGCGACATTGCTCATCGTGATCGCGGACGAATTCACTCGGATTGCACAATCGGAAAGCAATGCGCCGGTAACCAGTGGGCACAGCAGTTCATCACTGTGCCAATCTCCGCTCAGATCCGTCGGAGCGCGTTGCTTGGGCGCGTCGGCCATTACCATCTGCAACAGCCGAGCCAATGCGCCGGTTCCGTTTTGCCCCCGGGCGCACAACCAGCGTGTTGCTTTTGCCGCCTCTTCTGCCAGCCCCCAGCTATAGCCAGCGCCGCGGGTTGCGCGTTTTGCGGTGGCCTCGACCTCGTTCAGGGAGATATTCATTCTTCCAGCTCCGGGTATACCCACAAGTCAGCGGTCTCTGTGGTCAGATCCTCGGGATAGGGCGCGCCGGAATACATGCAGATTCGCACCCACCGGTCCGAGCGTGGATCGAAATGCGTGGCACCAAAAAAGGACAGTTTGGCCCGTAGCATATCGATAGGCATGACACTGGAACTGATTGTGTTGTCATGAATCTCACCATACGGGGCGATGCGACCGATCTGCGCGCGGCGGATTGTATGGCGGTGTTCGGGGTGGTGCAGCAAAAACTCGGCGATGGGCGCTTCGTCCCGCCAGTTAGACAGTTCCGCGAAAGCCGCCGCCGCATCGCGCGCGGGGGCCAAAGGTTGTTCGAAGTCGGAAATCGGTTCCTCGAACCGCTCACCCAATCGTGGCTCCAGTTTTTCCTCGGACACGTACCAGGCACGGGCACAGTTCGCCTCGTCAGACCAGTCCAGGCTCAAAGCCCAATCAAAGCGATCCCGGATCAGAGCGCGGGTTTGCGCGACGGTCATGGCCCCGTCGATGATCTGTGCTTGGGCATTTCCATCGGCCATGCACTCCGTCAGGCCGTCCACCAGATCTCCATAGGGTTCCAGAACAAGCGACGCGAGCAGTTCCTGCCCCTCTTCGCTGAGCGTTGTTTCCGACCACTGGATCAGCCGTTCCCACGGGTGGTATCGGGTAAGATCGTCCTGGTCCAGATAGTCGGAAATCGCAGAAAGATCGGCATTCAACGCCGAGAGCTTCTCAATCTGGATCGGATGTTCAGACCGCCACCACGACATCGACAGTTTGCAGCGCTCAAATATGTCCCGAAACTGCTGTGCTTCACTGTCTGACGCGGTTGGCAGGGATCGCACCTGCGCAAGCGCTTCTTCCCGCACCATGATCCAATTGTTGAACAAAACCGGGTGGTTCACAATGAAAGGGGCCATGCCCAGACCCGTGGAGTTGCCGATGCCCAGCCATTGGCCGATCTCCGGGGCCAGTTCGGCCGTCTGATCGCCACCTTTGACACGGGCCATGTGCTGAACCAGGTCGCGGACGAAGGTGCGGGTCAGATAGACCGATAGCATTTCCGTCTGAAAAGGCGCCTGCAGTTCTGGTCGATTTGCTGTCTTCTCGCGGTCGGCAGCGCCGAACTTGCCCGATCCGTACACGGCGGTCGTGCGCATCAGGTAGCCGACCTTGTAGATTTGCTCGAGGTCGGGTTGCTGCCCTGCGGCCAGCCTGTCGACCACATGTGCCCACAACCGAACGGACCGGTTTGCACGAGACAGCGACAGTTCGTTTTCGCTGACGCGACCGGCCTCTTGCAGTGGCACGTTTTCCGACAGGCGTTGAATGTCCTGTTCGGTTGGGATGCCGTCGAACAGGGCGAATGTGGCATCCCACGCCTCGGCAATCACCCGATCCGATCGTTGCTCGGGGGGCAGGTCATGGGCGAACGCAACCAAGGAGTAGGCGTGATCAGGTGCCTGTGCTGTATAAACCGCGTGACCAACGCCGTTTTCATCAATGTCAAATACGGGGCGGATGAAGTTCCAGTTCTCGCGGGCCATGCGCCGTGTCAGTTGCCGCATGAAACTGAGCCTGCACTGGTGCAGGGATCCCAGTCGCGACAATCTCATGACCTGCGCGGGGTCGCGGCGCGGGATATGAGCGCTGGTTTGTTTCATCGCGATTGCGGCCCGAAGTTTTCAGCAAAGAAACGATACCAGTTCCCGCCCATGATACCCGAGATTTCGTCAGCGTTCATGCCAATGCCGCGCAGCCCAGCTTCGATATTGCCAAAGTCGCGATTGTCCCGGAACCATTCCGGCATTGGTGGAAAACCGGGATTGCTGGCCGAGCCTTCACCATAGTCGATCTCTTTGGTCCAGCGACCGACGCGCATCCATTCGACGATGCTGTCGGGTTGGTCCTGACACAGGTCAGTGCCGATCCCCAGATGTTGTGCGCCGTATTTGTCGGCGGTACGGGCGATCATCTCACAAAAGCTCTCGAGCGTGCAGTCGGATTTGTCCTTCAGGTGATGAGGGTAGACCGAAAAGCCCAACATCCCACCGTTTTCAGTCACGGCCCGGATCACCGCGTCGCGTTTGTTCCGCAGAGCTGGTGACCACTCATGAGGGTTGGCGTGCGTGATAGCGATGGGGCGTTCGGACAACTCGGCGGCTTCGATGGTCGAGCGATCTGCCGAATGGCTCATGTCGACCACCAATCCAACACGGTTCATCTCTTTGATCACTTGCTTGCCCATGCGGGTGATGCCGGTGTCCTCGGCCTCGTAACAGCCAGTCGCCAGCAGCGATTGGTTGTTATAGGTCAGCTGCATGAACCGGGCGCCCAGATCGTGCAGGATTTCCACCAGCCCGATATCGTCTTCGATGGGCGAGGGGTTCTGGAACCCGAAAAACACAGCTGTCCGCCCGGATTCGCGCGCGATTTCGATATCGCGCGCCCAGCGGCCCTTCATGATCAGGTCGGGGTACTGTTCGAACCAGCGGTTCCACTTTTCAAAGTTCAGAACCGTTTCACGAAAATTCTCGTGGTACGAGATGGTGACATGGATCGCGTCCACGCCCCCTTCTCGCAGTTGGCGGAAGATTTTCTCCGACCAGTTGGCGTATTGCAGCCCGTCGATCCGCATCACACCGGTGTCCCTGCGCTGATATAAGCCGTTTTGACGGTCGTGTAGAACTCTGCTGCCGCCTTGCCCTGTTCACGCGGGCCGTACGAGCTGTCACCGCGTCCGCCGAAGGGGACGTGATAGTCGGTGCCCGCAGTCGGCAGGTTGACGGTGACAACGCCAGTACGTGCATTGCGGCGGAAATGGGTCGCGCGGGCGAGGCTTTGCGTGACGATGCCCGAGGTCAGGCCGAAATTGGTATCGTTCACGACGCTCAGCGCTTCTTCATAGCTGCCAACCTTGATGACGCTGGTGAGCGGGGCGAACATTTCTTCTCGGTTGATCCGCATGTCATTGGTCGTGTTCAGGAATACGCCCGGAGACATGTAAAACCCGTCATGCGGCATCTCGAGACGCTGACCACCACAGGTCAGTTCCGCGCCTTCGGATTTGCCCAGATCGACATAGGCGAGGTTTTCCTGCAGCTGCTGTTGGCTGACGACCGGGCCCATCTGAACGCCTTCTTCCAGTGCGTGGCCAACTTTCATGGCCTGTGCACCTGCCACAAGCTTTTCGACAAAAGCATCATGCACGCCGGCATGCACAACTAGGCGTGACGAAGCGGTGCACTTCTGCCCGGTGCCACCAAACGCGCCGCCCAGTGCCAGTGTCACGGCCAGATCCAGATCGGCGTCGTCCATCACAGCAAGCGCGTTCTTGGACCCCATCTCCATCTGTACTTTGGTCAGGTTCTGGATTGCAGCCGCCGCGATGCCCTTGCCTACCGGAACGGAACCGGTGAAGGAAATCGCATTGACCTTGGGGCTTTCCACTAGACGTTGGCCAATCGACCGACCCGAGCCCATCACGAGGCTGAACAGACCTTTGGGAATGTCCTGACGCTCGATGATTTCGGTTAGGGCCACGGCAGAGGCCGGCGTGATGTTGGCGGGCTTCCAAACAACCGCGTTGCCATAGCACAGCGCCGGAGCGATCTTCCACGAGGCAGTCGCGGTCGGGAAGTTCCACGGGCTGATGATGGCCACCACACCCACGGCTTCGCGGCGCACGTCGATTTCCACGCCGGGGCGCACGCTGTCCGCGTTTTCACCGATCTGTCGCAGGCACTCGGCAGCATAGTAGGTGAAGAACTGACCGGCGCGATAAACCTCGCCTTTGCCCTCGGCCAGCGGCTTGCCTTCTTCGCGGGACAGCAACGTTCCCAGCTCTTCGGCGCGCGACATCAACTCATTGCCGATGTTCATCAGGACAGCCTGTTTGCGCTCGGGCAAGTAGGCTTCCCACTCCGCCTGCGCAACGCGGGCCTGATCCAGCGTTGCTTCGAGTTGGTCGGCGCTGGCCTGGGCGAACATGCCGACCAGATCGCTCAGGTCCGAAGGGTTGCGGTTTTCAATCTCGGATTCACCCGCCAGCCATTCGCCGGCGATCAGGTTCAGTTTGGTCACGATGCGCCTCAGAGTCATAAAATAGGTCTGGCGCAGGATGGCTTTATTTGTTGATATCAGTCAAACTCAAATAAATTGATTAAACTTCAGAAAAGGTGAAGCTTGGCGATCAAGATCGAGACATTGCGGTGTTTTTGCACCGTCGCCCAAACCGGCAATCTGGTCGAAGCTGCCGACAGGCTGGGCCGGACCCAGTCGGCGGTATCGATGACCCTCAAGCAGTTTGAGGAACATCTGGGTAAGAAGCTGTTTGAGGGAGAGCGCAAAAACCAGCTGTCTCCGCTGGGCATGCAAGTCTTTGAAACGGCGTTGAAACAGGTGCGGCAGTTCGACCAGACCATTCTTGAAATTGAGGCGGCCGCCAAAGCCGAACACGGGCTGTTGCGCATCGTGTCGGTGCCATCGGTCGCTGCATTGGTGTTTCCAAAGGTGTTGGCGCACATCACCCAGCGCTTTCCCGGTGTGAAGGTCGAGCTGCGCGACACCGACACGCAGCAGGTTTTGGACGCGTTGGTCGAGGGCAAGGCAGATATCGGTATCGCATCGGGGCAGCACGCGCTGAACGGTGTCCGGTCGATTCCTCTGTTCCAGGACAGGTTCGGTCTTGTCTGCGCGTCCGATCATCCACTGATGACTCAGCCGGTGCCTCCGACGATTGAACAGGTTTTATCGGTGCCATTCATCCGAAATGCGCTGTGTGAACATATCCAGTCGCCGCGGTTTCACGAGTCCGAGGCGCAGGCGGACGTTACCATTCACAATACCCATTCCTTGATCACGATGGTCCGGACCGGGGATTGGGTCACTGTCCTGCCGCAAACGGTTGCCGAATTCATCCCAGAAGCGACCGCGTTTCGCGAAATCGAGGACTTGCCTGATCAACGTCAGGTCTGTCTTTATGTAAACGAGCGCGCGCGGTTTAAAAATCTGACCCAAGAGGCCGTTACCTACATTCTAGAAAAGGGTGCGGTTTAACGGCAAATTTCTTGCGCTGGTTCCTGATGTGACGCCTGTTCAGTCGCAGTTCCGGGTAAATCGAAATATGTCTACGATAATCTCGAATACAAGCGCCTTATGGACGTAACTCTTGATGGGTGGCGCGTCTGCATGTTTCAATTTTCCGGCCAGCCTGGCGCAACGCGCCGGTGGCCAAAAACAGGGGAAGTATCGTCTTCCCGACTTGGTTTGCAAGGTGCACCACTGCCCACGGGTAAAAGATCAGCACCGCGGACGCCCAACATGGAGACACCAAATGAACAAACTAGCCACGTTACTGGGAGGCGCGTCCGTTGCGATCGCCGGACCAGCTCTTGCCGCTGATATTGTGATCGGCGTGCCGAACTGGCCTTCGGTTAATGCGACAGCGCATATTCTGAAGGTTGCGATTGAACAGAACCTCGGGCTTGAGGTTGAACTTCAGAACGGCACCAACCCGATCGTGTTCGAGGCGATGGATTCTGGTGCCATGCACGTCCACCCCGAAGTGTGGATGCCGAACCAGAAAAACCTGCACGACACTTACGTCACAGATAAAGGAACCGTCGCGTTCAACCCCAATGGCGTCGAAGCCTTTCAGGGGATGTGCGTGGACAAGGCGACCGCGGATGCCAACGGTATCAAGTCAATCGACGATCTGACCAATCCGGACATCGCGGCGCTGTTTGACAGCAATGGTGATGGACAGGGTGAGCTATGGATCGGCGCGCCGGGCTGGGCCTCGACCAATGTCGAGAAAATCCGGGCCAAATCCTACGGCTATGATCAGGTCTTTGAACTGACCGAGATCGACGAAACCGTCGCCTATGCCAACCTCGACAACGCGATCAAGGCTGGTGATGCGTGGGTCGGGTTCTGCTACACCCCGCATTACGTGTTTGAATTGCATGAGTTGCAGGTGCTGGAAGAGCCCGCCTACGACGCGGCGAAATGGAACGTGTTGCAACCGACAGACGATCCGGACTGGCTGGAAAAATCCGAGGCCGGTGTTGCCTGGGATCTGGCCTATCTGCATCTGCACTACGCAAAGTCCCTTGAGGAAGAGTACCCCGAAGTCGCCCGTATGCTATCCAACATGAAACTGGATACCGATACGGTTTCGGCGATGACCTATGCTCTGGTGATCGACGGTAAGGAACCAGCGGCCTATGCAGAGGAATGGGTTGGCGCAAATGAAGATGCCGTTCTGGGTTGGATGTCCGAGTGATTGACGCCCTTCGGAACTGAAACTCGGACAGGCCGTCGGGATAGCCCGGCGGCCTGTTTTGCATCAAAGGGACAAAAATGACCGAAACAGTCGTTAAACTGACGGATGTCTGGAAGATCTTTGGCGCCCGAGCCGAAGAAGCCATGGAAGCCGTTCGGAACGAAGGCATAGGCAAGCCTGAAGTTCTGGAGAGATTCAATTGTGTGGTCGGCGTTCAGGGCGCGACCTTCGAAGTGCCAAGGGGCGAGATTTTCTGCATCATGGGCCTGTCGGGGTCGGGCAAATCAACGCTGGTGCGGCACGTCAATCGCCTGATTGAACCCACCGCCGGTAAGATTGAGATTCTGGGACACGACGTGTCCAAGATTTCCGAGGCCGAGCTGCGCCGCATCCGGGCCATGCAAATCGGGATGGTGTTTCAACATATGGCGCTGATGCCGCACCGCTCGGTTCGGGACAATGTGGCTTACCCGCTGGAAATTCGCAAAGTGTCCAAGTCCAAGCGCTGGGCGGTTTCTGACCACGCCTTGGGGCTGGTGGATCTGACAGGGTATGAGGACCGCTTGCCCAAGGAATTGTCGGGCGGCATGCAGCAACGGGTGGGGATTGCACGTGCGCTGGCCTCGGACCCTGAAATTCTGTTGATGGATGAGCCGTTCTCGGCGCTCGATCCTTTGATCCGGCTGCAGCTGCAGGATCAGTTTAAGGCGCTGGTGGCGCAGTTGCAAAAGACCACACTGTTCATTACGCATGATTTGGACGAGGCCATCCGCATCGGCCACCGCATCGCCATCATGAAAGATGGCGTGATCGTTCAGATTGGCACGCCCGAAGACATCGTCATGAACCCTGCCGACGACTATGTGCGCGAATTTGTGCAGGGCATTTCCAAACTCAAACTGGTCAAGGCGCATTCGATCATGCAGCCGATCGACAGCTATTCTGGCCCCACCGAAGGCGCGCCGCGCGCGGATGAAGGTGCAGATCTGGACCAGTTGATCGATCTTGCGGTCAATACGGACCTACCGGTCATCATTACCGATTCAGGCAGCGATGTGGGGGTCGTTACCAAGCCGCGTCTGCTGCGCGGTATTCAGGGGGGCAAAAATGACTGATGCAACCACAGAAGTGAAAGTCACAGCCGCCTCAGACATCGAAGTCGACCGCGAGGCACTGGACCGTTCCATCCATGAGTTTGTAGGGCCGAATGGTGACTACTACGTCAAGGCGTTTCACAAAATCCACGACGCCACCAGCGGAGTACCCAACACGTTCAATATTTGGGCGGCTGTGCTGGGACCGTTCTGGTCAGCCTCACGCGCGATCTGGGGAATGTTCTGGACGTTCCTGATCCTGGAAATCATCGCCTGGGTTCAAATTGGGCGCGGCGCATGGGGTAACCCCGGTGCCGATCTGGCGGAACGCGCCGCGCGTCAGCAAGCGCGCGCGGACGAGTTGTTGGCCCGGGCGGCGGATGCTACCGAAAAAGCGGATATCGATCGCTTTAACAAGCTGGCTGCGAATATCCAGAAAGCCGCCGATTCCAGCTTTGAAAAAGCAGCCGCCGCTCAGTCCGAAGCATTGGGCATCATGGTGACGGGTCTGCTGATGCTGCTGGTCTTCAAGCTGGTGCAAGGGTTCTATGCGGACCGCGTATACGAAAAGCAGTACTCGAACTGGAGGACTGATCCGAACAGCACCGAAAGTGGCCGTTCTACCCGCAACACGGTTTTGGGTGCGGTGCTGATCGCCGCCATTGGACCTTTGATCGTATACAAGTTCACCGTAAACGCCTCACTGCCGTTATTGGATGCATTCCCCGAGCAGGAAGTATCCGAGATGATACTGGGTGAGGGCAACGGAACTATATTCTCAAATCTTGCAAGCTGGATGGAGGCGCAGATCGACGCGGCCGCCGCGGCCGGGGGTGACGTGTTCGACGGGATCGTGGCCGGCGTGCGATCAGTTCTGGATGCGCTGACGGTTGCGCTGATCGGCTCTCCGTGGCCGGTTGTAATGCTTGTGATCTGCGTGACCGCGTGGCGCGCGGCTGGACCGAGGGTGGCGATCTTTACCGCGTCGTCATTGGCCTACATCGCTTTGCTGGGTTACTGGGATGTGGCAATGGAAACTGTGGCTCTGGTTGGCGCGGCAGTGTTGCTGTGCGTTGTGTTCGGCATCCCGTTGGGTATCTGGTTCGGTAAATCCAAACGCGCCTATCGTGCCGCCGAACCGGTTCTGGACTTGATGCAGACGCTTCCGGCCTTTGTTTACCTGATCCCGATTATCGCCTTCTTTGGCACCGGCAACCCGCCGGGCATTCTGGCCACGATCATCTTTGGCATGCCGCCGGTGATCCGCCTGACGGCTTTGGGGATGCGCGGCGTTCCGGAAAGCATCAAAGAGGCGGCGGTCGCATTCGGGGCTTCGAAATGGCAATTGCTGAAGGATGTCGAGATCCCGCTGGCGCTGCCATCGATCATGACAGGTGTGAACCAGACCATCCTGATGTGCCTGTCGATGGTCGTCATCATCTCGCTGATTGGCGGCGGTGGATTGGGCAAGGAAATCCTTGAAGCACTGCAATACGCCGCCAAAGGGCCGGGCCTGCTGGGCGGGTTTGCAATTCTGTTCCTGGCCATGGTCATGGACCGGATCGTGCAAGGGGCTTTCCGGCGAGAAGACGAAAAAATCTGAATACTTGCGCCCCCGGTTCAGATCGGGGGCGTTTTCTTTGATCGAGGGAAATCATGACCGACCGTTACGAAAAATCTATGATGGAAAATCTGTATTGGTGGGGTGTCCCCACCCTGTTCCGTTGCCCCAATGTCGGACCTGAGGGGCAGGATATCGCGCTGGTGGGGGTGCCACATTCGACCGGCAATGGCACGACCGAAAGGGATCAGCATCTGGGTCCGCGCGCTTTGCGCCATGTCTCGGCTGTACAGCGGCGGGTGCACTCGGTATTCGAAATCGACCCTTGGAACAGTGCGCGGATTGCGGATGTGGGAGATGTGCCGTTTCCAAAGGCTAACGACAACGAGGACTGCATCGAGCGCATCACCGAATTCTACAAGGATATCGATGCGGCCGGAGCACGCCCCGTTTCTGTCGGCGGAGACCATTCCATTACCGGCGGGATTGTGCAGGCGCTGGGCCGTGGCCAGATTGCAGGTGGCCAGCCGGTCAGTTTCCTGCACCTTGACGCACATACGGATGTATTCACCAAGGTCGACCACTTTCTGGGCGCCAAAAAGTCGGCGGCCCACTGGGGCGCGTATCTGGCCGATCAGGGGCAGGTCGATCCGACACGGTCAATGCAGATCGGGCTGCGGGGCCATCCGCGCAGTCTGGACTGGCTGCAGCCATCCTACGACTATGGTTATAACATCGTCACCATGCGCGAATTCCGCCAGCGCGGGCTTGAAGATGTCGTGGCGCAGACCAAAGAAGTTCTGGGCGACCGGCCGGTTTATATCACCTTCGACCTGGACTGCCTCGACCCGACCGTGGCGCCTGCTGTGTCCAATCTGGAGCCCGGCGAGAAGGGGTTCGATATTGATGAGGCTGTTGGCATTCTGCGCGCGGCGCGTGGGTTGAATATTGTGGGCGGCGATGTGGTCTGCATGATGCCGACCAAGGACAGTCCGAACAACATCACCGCGCTGACCGCAGCGGCGGTGATGTTTGAGATGATTTCGATGATCGCTGAGAACGTCGCCGCAAGTTAAGCTCGTCGGGTATCGACGGCCTGTGCCAGAACGCAAAGCAGTTCGAACATCAGCGAAATGCCCAGCCACGCGGTGCCCCCGTTCGGATCGAACGGGGGTGAGACCTCAACCAGATCGGCACCAATCAGGTTCACGCCCGACATCTGACGAATGACTTGCTGAGCCTGAAAACTGTTCGGTCCGCCGATCTCGGGCGTGCCGGTGCCAGGCGCGTAAGTTGGGTCCACGAAGTCGATGTCATAGGTGCAATAGGTGGGGGCCTTTCCGACGATACCGCGCACCTCGGCCATCACGTCATCGATCCCCCGATCAAACAGCTCTTCGATGCGGATGATGCGAATGCCCTGTGCCTCGCCCCACTCGATATCTTCGGTGTTGTAGGCTGTGCCGCGAATGCCGACCTGCACAAAGCGTTTGGGGTCGACCAGACCTTCTTCGACCGCGCGTCGAAACGGAGTGCCGTGGGTGAACTTATGGCCTCCAAAATAACCGTCGAAAAGGTCTGTGTGACTGTCAAACTGGATCAAGCCAACAGGGCCTGTGGCGGCCAGTGCGCGCAGAACGGGCAGGGTGGTCAGGTGATCCCCGCCCGCAGTCAGAGGCGTGATGCCTTTGGCGCGCAGGGTCGAGTAATAGTCAGTGACCCGGTTGAGCGTATCTTCGATATCGACCGGATTGGGCGCCACGTCCCCCAGATCTGCGCAATTGACCAACGAGAACGGCGCGACTCCGGTAACAGGGTTCATGGCGCGGATCATCGTGGAATAGTCTCGCAGCTGTCTCGGGCCGTGTCGCGCGCCGGGGCGGTTGGTGGTGCCGCCGTCCCAGGGGATGCCAACAAGGCCCAGCTCGACATCGGAGATGCGCTCGTGGTTCAAATCCAGACTTGGCAGGCGCATGAAAGTAGGAATACCGGCAAACCGGGCCAGCTCCATCGCCGAAACCGGCTGAAAAAATGAATCGGTCATGGCCTATCCTCCCTAGGTTTCCCGGGTGACCCTAGCGGGTCATCAACCAACAGGGAATGCCCTGTGATTTTCAGATCAGAATGCGGAAACGATTGCGAATTTCGGCATCCTGTTCGGCGGTCAGGTATTGCGGGTGATGGCTGGCCAGAACCTCTTTGGCGTGCTCGCGGGCGGATGACCATGAGTCCCTTGCCCCATCTTCCTGCCATGTGCGCGGTTCCTGACGGTCTGCAAGCTTGGGATAGAAATAATCCCGTTCCATCGCGGCATAAGTGTGTTCGCTACCCAAAAAGTGCCCGTCACCCAGAACCGATTGGCAGATGGCGTCAAAAGCAAGGTTCTCCTCGGTAACCTCGATCCCGCGCAAGGCGCGATAGGTGTGCGAGTGCATTTCGTTGTCCAGGACAAAAGCCTCGAAACTCGCGCCCAGCAGCGATGCGGTCATGCCCGAACTCTCATAGATCAGATTGCCCCCGGCCAGCGCGGCGGCAAGCGACGTCATCCCCTTCTCAACACCGTATTGCGCATCAATGGCTTTGGCATCCGTCATCGAGGCCGCGACGCCGGAAGGCAGCCCCATCCAGTTGATGATCTGCGCAGACGCGGCGTTGAGAATAGCGGTCTCACCGCTGCCTCCGGCAAATGACCCGGTTCTGAGGTCCACGATGAAGGGCCAGTTGGAAAACACCATCGGAAAGCCGGGTTTGATTGTGTTGACCATCACAAGGCTGGCCAGTGTCTCGGCCAGCGATTGCGCCAGAAACCCGGCCAATGTTGCCGGAGCTGTCGCCCCAGCCTGTGCGGCTGTGATGCAGGACATCGGGATGTTATGGGCGATGCACTCATAGACGACGTCTACCGCGTCTTCGCCATATCTCAGCGGAGAAATGACCGGGCTGATCTGGGCTTTCAGAAAGGGTCTTTTGGCAAATTCACCCGGCCCTCCAGCCACGATATCCAGCATATCAATGATTGGGCCAACGTGTTCGGCCAGTGTGAACGAGGTGGCAATCGGCTTGGTAGTGTTACGTACCAGCGCGTAGACCGTGTTGACGTCCAGATCATACACGTCGGGAACGTCTGTCGCCACGCAGCACCGGGTGAACCAACTGACATTGGCCAACGTATCCTGCAGCCGCGTGAAGTCATGCAGATCGGCCAACGTGGACGGGCGGTAAACTCCGCTGTCGATGTCCAGCGTCTGAACTGCGGCGCCACCGGTGCCAAAGAACACGCGGTCACCACCAACCTCGATCGAACGAATTTCATCCCGACCGTGGAAAACGAAACTCTTGGCGGCCGAGTTGATCGCGCGCTGGACCATCGCGCGCGGAAACACCAGCCGGTCCTGTGCAACGGGTTGAGCCCCTTCAGATTGGAGATCGGCAGCAAGCCGTTCTGGAACGTTACCCATACCCAGCTGCTCAAGCAGACGCAGAGCGGTGTCGTATATCTGCTCGATTTCCGCTGGGCTTAATGGCTTGAACGTGCCGCCTTTTTGGCCGGGTGGACACGGATCAACAACCGGCTTTGCGGCACGCTGTGCATGTCGCGCTTTTCGACCGCTTCGCTTAGTACCCTCCGATGTCATCCGGCCCAATTCCCTTACTCTGTTTTTTGCACCGTAAGACGCAGGACGAGCCGGTATCAAAGAGGAAACGCGATTTTCAGAATCCGAAATCGCAGTTTCGATTTTCCAGCACCGGCATTTGTGCGGTTGTCCCCGTAACCTGTTATTCCGCAAGACTTGTCCGGGACCGATGGGAGCAAAGCCAATGAAGTCACGAACCAGAGCCGTTGTGATCGGAGGCGGGATCGCCGGATGTTCGACCCTGTATCACCTGACTCAGGAGGGTTGGACCGATGTGGTGCTCGTCGAGCGGGACGAACTCACCTCGGGTACAACCTGGCATTCTGCTGCGCAGGTTACCAATTTCGGCATGAACCAGACGATGGTGGGCCTGAAATCTCATTCGATCCGATTGTACAAAGAGCTGGCCGACGATCCGGACTATCCGATCAACTACCATCACGGCGACGGTGGGATACGTCTGGCCAATACCGAGGGACAGATGCAGGGCTATCGTCATTTCGCCTCGATGGCCCGGGGAATGGATGTCCATTTCGAGGTGATCGATGCCGATGAATGCGCGCGCCGCCATCCGTTGATTTCGACCGACAACCTGATCGGCGGTTTGTGGGACCCGTTGGACGGGGACATCGACCCTGCACAATTATGTCAGGCGCTGGCGCGCCGGGCGCGTAAGGCAGGGGCAGAGGTCTATCGAAACACGCCCGTAACCGGATTGACGCAACACAGCGATGATACCTGGACCGTGCATACTCAGCACGGCGATATTGATTGTGACGTTGTGGTTAACGCCTGCGGCTATCGGGTCAATGAAGTTGGCGCGATGATGGGTGTCCATCATCCAGTGTCGTCGATGGAGCACCAGTATTTCCTGACCGAAGAAATATCCGCCATACGCGATGCCGGACACCGGATGCCTCTGCTTCGGTGTCCTATCAGCGACTATTATTGTCGGCAGGAAAAGAATGGCCTGCTTGTCGGGTTTTACGAACAGGGCTGCAAAACCTGGGGGATGGACGGGATCGATCCCAATTTCGTCAACGCATTGTGCCCAGACGATCTGGACCGTGTAACGGATGTGCTGGAAGGTGCCTTTGCGCGAATGCCCGCGCTGATGGAGGTCGGCATTCATACGGTGGTTAATGGGCCAATCACCTACACAATCGACGGTGCCCCGATGGTCGGGCCGATACCCGGCAAGCGCAACGCTTTTTGCATTATCGGTTTGCGCGCGGGCCTGGGCGAAGGCGGGGGACACGGTTGGCTGTTGGCACAGCAAATCGTGCACGGTGAGGCATGTTATGACACTTGGTGCCTCGATCCGCGGCGGTTCACGGGCCATGCGAACGTAGAACTGACAGCGCTAAAGGCGATTGAGGATTACCAGAACGAATTCCGGTTTCACTTTCCCCATGAACATCGTCCCGCCGGTCGCCCTGCCAAGACAACCCCTCTGACGCCTGTTCTGGCGTCCGAAGGGGCAGAGTTCACCGTGGTCAACGGGTGGGAGAGGGTGGATTACATCAAACCTTCCCCTGATTTCTCACCAACACACAGTTTCGATTTTGACGAAACCTTCGAACTGATCGCGGCCGAGGTTCGGAACGTTCAGACCGGCGTTGGATTGGCCGAAGTGAACGGATTCAATCGGATCGAAATCACCGGCGCTGACAGGCATGCGTTTCTGGACAGGATGTTTTGCGGTACCGTAATCCGGCGCGAGGGGCGCGTCGGGCTGGGTTATCTGCTGAACCATCACGGTATGGTCAAGGCCGAGGCGACGGTGGCCAACCTGCCCCAAAGCGATCGGGGGCCGGATCGTGTGTGGTATGGCTCGGCCGCAGCAAGCGAGTTTCACGACATGGATTGGTTGCGGAAGCACTTGCACAGCGGCGAAGACGTTCACCTGCGCAGCCTCACAAATGACCAAACCATTCTGGTACTGGCAGGGCCCAAGTCGCGAGACGTATTGTCAGCGTGTGCCAGAGGGGACTGGTCCGCCGATACGTTCCCCTGGCTCAGCGTCCGTGAGTGTTTCGTCGGCATTGCTCCGGTTACTGTCATGAACCTCAGTTTCTCGGGTGAGTTGGCCTATGAAATCCACGTGCCAAACGCCTCGCTCTACGCGGCCTATCTGGCGCTGCGCCGTGCCGGCGAAGCGCATGGTTTGAAGCTGTTTGGTGCGCGGGCCGTTGAGTCGATGCGAATGGAGAAGAGCTTTTTGCATTGGAAAGCTGATCTTATCACTGAGTTTGACCCTTTTGAAACTGGCCTTGAACGGTTTGTACGACTGGAAAAGGGTGATTTCATCGGGCGCGATGCATTGCTGAAACGGAAGTCGGAAAGGCCGCGCAAAAAACTTGTTTCGCTGCAAGTCTCCTCGACCCGCGCCCCCGCGCATCCAGGCGCGTCGCTGATGTTGGGCGATCAGGTCGTTGGCACGATCACCTCAGGCGAATGGGGGCATCGAACGGGTCTGAACCTGGCGCATGGGTTTGTTGACCCCTCATGGACGGAGATAGGGTGCGAAATGGAACTGGACAGTTGCGGCCAACGCGTTCGCGCCACGGTGATCCCGCCCAGTCCATACGACCCGGGTTTCGAGCGGATGCGGGCGTAAGCCATGACCCGGCCGCCAAATTCATCATTGCCGTAGAAGCAAATCTTTGCTTCGCTAGTTTCGAACAAATCGAAACAACGGTCGAACGCTGTGTCAAAGTCTCTGAGCCTGAGATGGCTGGAAGTTTTCCAGCTGATCGCCAAATCCGGATCAATCCAGCAGGTCGCGTCTGAAACGGGCTTGTCGATCAGTACGGTCTCGAACCATCTGCGCAGCTTGGAAAACGCGCTGGGCATCGAACTGGTGGACCACGGTCGCAGACCTATGGGTCTAACACCGGCGGGCGAAGTGTTTGCGCGTTATGTCCGCGACGGCCTGACTGTTCTAAAGCGTGGTGAGGCGGAAATCCGGACCGGCAACTGGCAACATGCGACCGACCTGCGACTGGCGCTAATTGACGATTTCGATAACCAGATCGCACCTGATCTGGTCCGGTTTCTGGCGCAGGCCCTGCCGCGCTGCAATTTCCGCCATTTCACGCGCCCAAGTCACGAAATCCTCGCCAAGCTGCAAGAACACAAACTGGATGTCGGCGTCGCCACAAGGCCACCGGGGCGAACCGAGGGGCTGGTCGAGTATCCTCTCATGCGCGATCCGTTTGTTGTTGTACTGCCCAACAGCTTTGAAGGGTCTCCCGAAGAACTGTTTACCCCGGATGCGGATTTACCATTGCTCCGGTATTCGCGCGACTACGTGATCGGAAAACAGATCGAGATCCAGCTGGCGCGCAGCAAGTTCAGCCTGCCAAACCGGTTCGAATTGGAGTGCAATCAGTCCATCATCGGATTGGTCGCCCAAGGCAGTGGCTGGGCGATCACTACTGCAGCGTGTTTTCACCGGACGCAGCGGTTCCATAACAGCGTCAAAGCCATGCCCTTTCCGGGCAGCAATTTTGTGCGAACCGTGTCGTTGTTCACTACTGAAGTTTACCCTGTGACGACCTCGGAATTGATTCAGAAGGTTATGGGGAAACTGATCCGGCAGCATTTCACGCGACCCATGTGCGCAAAATACTCGTGGTTAAAAGACGAATTCCGCACCATGGAGGCAGAAGCCGCCTAACCTTGCGCTGGCCTGCCCAGTGAAGGGCGATTGACGATGCGTGTTGCTAACTGCTCGCCTTCTCCATCTGTTTGGTTTTCGACCATTTCAACAAGTTGCAAGGCTGCTTTGCGCCCCATTTCCCGATGCGGGACATGTACAGTCGTCAGTTCAGGGCTGACAATTCGGGCAAGTTCTATATCGTCGAAGCCAGTAATCGATACATCGTCGGGCACGTCCAGCCCCATTTCCTGCGCCTGCCGCATGGCCCCGGCGGCCAACACATCGTTGCCGCAAAGTATGGCGGTTGGCCGGGTTTCAGCTTTCATGAGTTCGCAGAACGCGGTGGCGCCGTTTTCGATTTCGTAGGGGGTTTCGACAATCTTGAGATCGCCGGACTCAAGGCCGCTGTGGCTGATCGCGTCCCTAATGCCTTCGACCCTCAGGCGTGCACGATCATTGCCCTCGACGATGCCAGAGATCACAGCGATCCGTTCGTGCCCTAGTGAAAGAACGTGATTGGCCAGTTCGAACATGGCTTTGCGGTTGTCAAATCCAACAGAGGGGAGCCTTGAGTCGGGCAAATATGACCAGGCGATCAAGGCGGGGATTTTCCGTTGGTTCAAATAGTCATAGATCTTGGGATCGCGATCGTGACCGATCAGCAGCAACCCGTCGGCACCACGGGCAATCAGTGTCCGAATCTGCTCTTCTTCGATGTCGGGTTTGTACGCCGAGCTTGAAACCAGCAGCGTGTATCCGCGGTGGTGCAATTCTTCCTGAAAGGCCTGAAGACCACGCGCAAAAATCGCGTTTTCCATGGTCGGAATAATTGCACCAATGGTGAACGAACGCTTGGCCGCCATGACCCGAGCCGCAAAGTTTGGCGTGTATCCCAGAGCGTCAACGGCTGATTGGACACGCTTACGCGTGGCTTCGACCACTCGGTCCGGAGTGTTTAGGCAACGGGAGACGGTTGCCGTCGAAACGCCGGCCATTTTGGCCACATCATCCAGTGTCGGAGCGGACCGAAGTTTCGCCATTTACAAACTCTCAATTTGCTTTTGCCAATAAGTGTAAACTCAACCGCATCCGGAGGAAAGTAGATATGTAAGCGCTTGCATTTTGAATGTAAGCGCTTACAAATGATGCCGGACCGATTCCAAAGGGAGTCCAAGAGATGTTTCTGGCTGCATCCATAATCGTGTTTGTCATCTACTTTGCGAACGTGGCTTTAGGAGCTTTTGCCAACAGCGCTTTTCTTGGGGATGTCGGAGAGATGTTGGTTCTGTTCGCGGCGTCGATCCTGTTCGTTGTCGCAATTCTGAAAAAGGAGGCTGACCGCGACGCAGAAAGCGACAGCTGACTTTTCCAATGGGAGGGCACTAAATGAAGAACGACAGAAACGATCTGGCGTCAGAAGAGCGCCGCAATTTCCTAAAGCTCAGCGCCAGCGGTGCGTTTACGGCTGCGTTGGTTGCCGGTGCTGGGGGCGTCCTGTGGTCGTCCGAAGCCGCTGCGCAAACGGCAAAAGAAGAACGTGAGCGCGAGCAAGCGGCAGACCATGTGATGACCGTCGCCACCGCTTATGTGCTGGGTGCATCGCGCAGTTATCCGATCATGCAGCTGGATCTGAAAGAGAACATCCAGAACGCAACTAATGGCAAGGTCTACGTCAAGCTTGCACCCGGCGGTCAGCTGGGTGCTGGCGGTGCGCTGGTGCAAAAGGTTCAAGGCGGAACCATTCAGGCCGCGCAGCACTCGCTGTCCAATTTCGCGCCATTCGCGTCGACCGTAGACCTTATCAACATGCCGTACTTGTGCGGTTCGAACCAAAAGTTCACCAACCTTGTGCATTCCGACACATGGCAGAACGAAGTCCACCCGAAGGTTGAGGCCGCCGGGTTCAAGGCGCTGTTCTACGTGGTGATTGACCCGCGCGTCGTTGCAGTGCGTCAGGGCGGCAACGCCATCATCACGCCCGGCGACATGAGCGGTATCAAGTTCCGGGTGCCCGGTTCGAAAATGCTGCAGCAATACTATCGCATGGTCGGTGCGAACCCGACGCCTGTTGCATGGGGTGAGACCCCCTCGGCCATCAAGCAGGGGGTTGCGGATGCGCTCGATCCGTCGGTCGGCGCGCTGTATGTGTTCGGCTTCAAGGACATCCTCAGCCATGTGACCTTTACGCAGGCCGTGCCTGACAGTCAGGTCTATTCGTGCAACCTCGAATGGTTCAACTCGATGCCGCCGGACGTTCAGGAAGGCATCATGTGGGGCTCGGAAATGACCAGCCATCAGAACCTTGCCAAAGTTCCCTCGGCCCGTGCCTATGCCATGGCCGAACTGAACAAGGCGGGTGTGGAGTTCCATTCGCTCAGCGCGGACCAACTGGCCGAATGGGAAAGTGTCGGTGGCTATCAGAACGCCGATTGGGATCCGTTCAAGACCGAATTGGCAGGATCAATGGACGCCTTCGAGAAACTGGTCGAGGCGGCCGGGACGCAAGGCCAATACTACGTCCACGACGCCTGATGCTGTTGCTGCGGGCGCTTCTCAGGCTCCCGCAGCACACTCAATCAGCCAGGGCGGAAAAGGCATAAATCCAAAGGCGCTGGCTTGGCTGTCCACTCATCGAGGGAACCGATGACCATACTCCAAAACATAGACCGCAACGCCGAGCGCTGGCTGCTGCTGGTGTTCTACGTGATGCTGGTCATCACCATGGCTATCGAGGTTCTGCGGCGCGAGATTTTTGCCTATTCCTCGATCTGGGGCGAAGAGATCGTCCGGTATTCGTTCATCTACCTCGCCTGGATCGGAGCCGCAGCGGCGGTCAAGGAACGCGCCCATATCCGCATCGACGTCATCATGCATTACCTCGGGCCGCGCCCCAAGGCGGTGCTGTATATCTTCGGCGATCTGGTGATGTTCGTGGTCGCGGTCATCGCTCTCTATTGGTCGTATGAGGCGGTTCATGTCTCAGCCAAGTTCGGATCTGTCACCGACGGTTTGCGGGTTTCCAAGGTTTGGTTCCTGATGGCGGTTCCAACCGGCTTTGCGCTGATGATCTGGCGTCTGATCCAATCCCTGATGCGTGACATCAAATCCCTTCGTGACGGTACGCCCGTTTTCGAAGGCGACAAGCTGTTTGACTGAGGGGAAGCACTATGCTCTGGAACTCTCTCAATCAAACCGTGGAACTGGGGTGGGATTTTTACGTTCCCGTTATCCTGTTTGTCGCCTTGATCGCGATGGCCGTTCCGGTCTGGGCCGCAATTGGTTCAGCCGCTATCGTTATGCTGGTCATGTCTGGTGATCTGCCGCTAAGCTTGGTCGGCGAGAGCCTGTTCACCGGCATTGACGCCTTTGCCCTGACCGCTGTGCCGTTGTTCATCCTGACCGGCGACGTACTGGTCCGCACCGGGTTGTCGCGCAAGTTTCTGGACGTGGCCGAGGCGCTAACCTGTTTTGCGAAAGGCGGGTTCGGTTCAGCCACTGTTCTGGTCTGCGGCATGTTCGCCGCGATCTCAGGCTCGGACGCGGCTGGCGCGGCTGCTGTGGGGCGGATGACGATCAATCGGTTGGTCGAAAGTGGTTACCCGCGCCCCTATGCCTGTGCGCTGGTGGCTGCGGGGGCCTGTACCGGCATCCTGATCCCGCCCTCGATTGCGTACATCATTATTGGCCTTGTGCTGGGTATCTCTGCCTCGACCCTGTTTCTGGCAGCGTTGATCCCGGGTCTGGCCATTCTGGTCTCGATCCTGATCACCAACATCATCATGAACCGCCTCTACGCCTATGAGGGCGGTGGCATGATGACCATGGGCGAATGGCTTGCCAATCTGGGCAAGGCTTTGAAGTCCGGCTGGTATGCGTTCATTGTGCCTGGGATCATCTTTTACGGCATTTTCTCGGGGCGCCTGACCCCGACCGAGGCCGGGGCGACCGCTGTGGTCGTCACCATCATCATGGGCTTCATCCTGCGTACGCTATCGTTGGCTGACTTCCCATCAATGCTGGTCAGTTCAGCCAAGGTGAACGGAGTTATTCTACCGATCATTGCCTTTTCTGCACCTTTGGCCGAGGCGCTGGCGATCATGGGTGTACCTCAGGGGTTTGTTGCCTCTGTCACCGCAATGACCGACGATCCGTACCTCTTGATCCTTTTGATGATCGGCATCCTGATCGCCGCAGGTTGCGTCATGGAAACGACGCCAAACATTGTTATCCTCGCGCCGATCCTGAAACCACTGGCCGACAATATCGGCATGAACGAGATTCAGTTCTGCATTATGATGATCACCGCGCTGGGCGTAGGGTTCATCACTCCGCCGCTGGGCCTGAACCTGTTCGTCGTCTCGGGCATCACGGGCGAGTCCATCCTCAAAATCGCGGCCCGTGCTGTGCCTTTTGTTTTGACAATGCTGATTGTGGTTCTTCTGATTGCGTATGTGCCCTCGGTTTCGACCACGCTGCTTCCTGAAATCTACCAATAGGACCTACCGAATATGCCTCGTGACTACCTGAAAAAGGCAACTCTGACACCGCAATCCCATGCCTCGGAAGTGCATGACACGGTCAAGACCATCCTTGCCGATATCGAGGTCGGCGGCGATGCCAAAGCGCTGGAATACGCAGCCAAGTTCGACAAGTACGAAGGCAATGTCTTGATGAGCGCAGAGGAAATCGAGGCGGCCATTGCGTTGGTGCCGGAAAAGCTGAAGGCCGATATCCGCTTTGCCCACGACAATGTGCGCCGCTTTGCCGAAACGCAGAAAGCCACTGTGTCCGATGTGCAGATGGAGATCGTTCCGGGCTTCATCGCCGGCCAAAAGGCCATCCCGGTGGATGCCGCAGGCTGTTACGTGCCCGGAGGGCGCTATAGCCACATCGCCAGTGCGATCATGACCGTAACCACTGCCAAGGTTGCCGGATGCCGCCACATTACGGCCTGTTCTCCTCCGCGCCCAGGCGAAGGCGTTGCACCTGCGATCGTTTATGCGGCGCATATCTGCGGGGCCGACAGCATTCTGGCGATGGGCGGTGTGCAGGGTGTGGCCGCCATGACCTACGGGCTGTTCGGCCTGCCACGCGCCAACATCCTCGTGGGCCCCGGCAACCAATTCGTAGCCGAGGCCAAGCGTATTCTCTATGGCAAGGTCGGCATCGACATGATCGCGGGCCCTACTGACAGCCTGATCCTTGCGGATAGCTCGGCGGATGCGCATGTGGTGGCCACCGATTTGGTCAGTCAGGCCGAGCACGGATACAACTCACCCGTTTGGCTTGTCACCGATGACCGCGATCTTGCGCAAAAGGTCATGGGGCTTGTGCCGGTGCTGATCGACGATTTGCCCGAATTGAATCGAGAGAACGCTGCCGCTGCATGGCGCGACTATGCCGAGGTCATTGTGTGTTCAGACCGCGAAGAAATGGCAGCTTGTTCCGACGAATACGCGCCCGAACACCTGACCGTTCAGGCCGAGGATCTGGATTGGTGGTTGGATCGGCTGACCTGTTATGGCTCGCTGTTTTTGGGCGAAGAGACCACCGTGTCCTATGGCGATAAGGCGACAGGCACGAACCACGTCCTGCCGACGTCAGGTGCGGCCAGCTATACCGGTGGCCTGAGTGTCCACAAGTACATGAAGATTGTCACTTGGCAGCGGGCAACACGCGAGGGTTCGAAGTCCATCGCCGAAGCCACCGCGCGCATATCCCGCCTTGAAGGGATGGAGGGGCATGCTCGTGCCGCGGATATTCGTTTGGCAAAATACTTCCCTGACGAACAGTTCGATTTGACTGCCGATGGATGATCCGCGCGCGTTGTTTGATCTGACAGGGCGGGTGGCCTGCGTGACCGGGGCCAGCTCGGGCCTTGGCCGTCGGGCGGCGCTGGTGTTGGCCGCTGCCGGTGCGCACGTGGTTGGCGTCGCGCGTCGGGCTGAGGCATTAGCCGAATTGCGGGCGGAAAGCGGAGAAAACATAGATACCGTCGTTGCAGATGTCGCTGATCGGTCTCGCATTGCGAAGCTGGCCAATCAGGTCGGCGCCAGATTTGGCCCGCCGGACATCGTGGTGCATGCAGCGGGGATCAATACCCGCGAAGCGGCCGACGAGGTGACTGCTGATGGCTGGGACCAGACCCTTGCTTTGAACCTGAGCACGCCGTTCTTCCTCAGCCAGGCATTAGTGCCCGCGATGAAGGCCAGGGGGTGGGGGCGGATCGTGAATTTCGCATCACTGCAGACTGCACGCGCGTTTCCGGGCGGTATCGCTTACGGAGCCAGCAAAGCCGGGATCGGACAGTTGACGCGGGCCATGGCCGAAGCGTGGTCGCCTCACGGTGTAACCGCCAACGCTATTGGGCCGGGGTTTTTCCCAACCGAACTGACGCAGGCGGTGTTCGATGACCCCGAACGCTCTGCCCGGAATGCCGAGCAGACCTGCGTGCACCGAAACGGGCGGATTGAGGACATCGACGGCCCGATCCTGTTTCTGTGCTCCAGGGCGTCCGACTACGTAACCGGGCAGATTTTGATGGTTGACGGGGGGTTCACGGCGAAATGAAAGCGATTGTGTATCAGGGGGTCGAGCGGTTGGTCTATGAGGACGTCCCTGATGCTTCGCCCGATATCGGTGAAGAACTGATCCGGGTTGAGGCCGTCGGAATCTGTGGCTCGGACATGCATGCGTATCTGGGCCACGACGCGCGCCGGCCCGCCCCGCTTATTTTGGGCCACGAGGCTGCGGGCACCATCGTTGGTGGTCCGCGTGACGGTGTGCGCGTGACGATCAATCCGCTGGTGACCTGCGGTGTATGCCCGGCTTGCAGGACCGGGCGCGAAAACCTGTGCATTGACCGCCAGATCATCTCGATGCCACCTCGAGAAGGGGCATTCGCGCAATACGTCGCTATGCCAGATGCCAATCTGGTTGAGGTTCCGGATCATGTGACCTTTCAGCAGGCGGCGCTAGCCGAGCCACTTGCTGTCAGCTGGCACGCCGTCCGGTTGGGCCTTGAAGCGCTGGACCCTGCAATGGGACGGCAAGCGCTGGTCATCGGGGGCGGCGCAATTGGTGTGGCTGCCGCGTTGGCACTGAATGCCGCTGGTATCGAGGACGTGGTCATTGTCGAGCCAAACGCGCCGAGGCGCCTGTATCTGCAAAGGTTTGACGCTTTCAAAACGGTTGAAACCACAGCAGATACCTACCCTTTGGTGATCGATGCTGTTGGTTACTCTGCAACCCGCGCTGCTGCCTCGCGGCTTGTCCAACCGGGGGGGGTAATCGCGCATGTTGGGCTGGGTGAAGACTCTGGAGGGTTGGACATACGCCGTATGACCTTGCAGGAAATCACATTTATCGGCACCTATACGTATACGGCTGAGGATTTTCGAAAGACCGCGCAAGCCATTTTCGATGGTCGACTGGGCGCGTTGGACTGGGTCGAGGAGCGGGCGTTGCCCGACGCCGCCGACGCGTTTCGTGACTTGCAAAGTGGCGTAGTCGCCGCGCCAAAGATTATCCTCGCACCCTGGGTCCAGGCCCGGCAGTAACGGAGGTATTCATGTATAAAAAAATTCTCGTACCAATGGCATTGGATCATGGGATTTCTCAACACACCCTGGAAGTTGCCCGGGCGCTCTCGGCAGAGGGTGCCGAAATCGTGGCCCTGCATGTCTATGAAATGCCCCAAGGGTCTGTCAGTGCCTACCTCGACAAGGATGTCGTTGCCGAAGGGTTCCGCGCGGCGCGCAATCTGTTGCGGGACAAGGTTTCGGGGCTTGAAGGTGTTCAGGCAGAAGTCGTCAAGGGGCACACGGCCCGCACGGTGATCGATTTTGCAACTCAAAACGACTTTGACTGCATTGTCATCGGTTCGCACAAACCGGGCATCAGCGACTATTTTCTGGGATCGACCGCCTCGCGTGTCGTCCGCCATGCGCACTGCGCCGTGCATGTGCACCGCAGGCTTTAACCCGTAAATCGCGCCAAGTGCGCCCCATACAGGACTGACAAAACGGATATGAACATAGACAAGAAAATCACCGACGATCTGGTGGCCAACGATATCTCGTTTGTCACTACGGTTCCGTGCAAGCAGCTGGCCGGGGTGATCGAAGAGATTGACGCGCGCGAGGGCATCTACCACATCCCTTCCAACAAGGAAGATGAAGGTATGGGCCTGTGTGCCGGTGCATGGATGGGCGGTAAGCGTCCTGCCATCATCATGCAGAACACAGCGATCGGTGTGACGATCAACACGCTGGCGACGCTGATCCAGTATTACCGGATGCCGTTGCCCATGCTGATCTCATACCGCGGTGAACTGCGCGAGCCAATCGCCTGCCAAGTCGAAATGGCGGTGCACACCAAGGCGCTGTTGGCGCAGCTGAATATCCCGGCCTATCACTTCCACCATCAGGCGGATGTCGAGGAATTGGACGCGATCCTGAAATACACCTTCATGTGCAACAAGCCGGTTGCCATTCTGACCGACGCCAATTTTTGGGGAGGCTACGGCGACCAATGATCCGTTCTGAAATCCTTAAAGAAATCGCACCGATCCTACGGGATCAATTGGTTGTCTGTAACATCGGCATCCCCAGCCAGGAACTGCACGCTATCGACGACCAGCCCACCAACTTCTACATGCTGGGCACGATGGGTCTGGCCTCGTCCATCGGCTTGGGGTTGGCTTTGTCACAGCCGAAACCGGTTATCGTGATCGACGGCGACGGGTCGGTTCTGACCAATCTGGGCACGCTACCGACCATCGCCAACAATGTGGCCGACAACTATATTCTTTTGATCGTCGACAACGGCTCTTACGGGTCGACCGGGGATCAGCCGACCTATGCAGGCCAAAAAACGTCTCTGTCCAAAATGGCGGCGGCGGCCGGGTGTGAGCGCGTAATCGAGTGTCAGGCCGAAGACACCGGCCGTGTCCTGCAAGAGGCGCTTGATGCCAAGCAAATGACGATCATCGTCAGTAAGTGTGAAAGCGGCAATGCCAAGATGCCGCCGATTACAATGGACCCTGTTGTTATCCGAGATCGCTTTATGAAAGCAGTTCAAGGCACTTAACGCATTCCGCCGAGTAAACGCCAAGCAAACGCCGCCTGTCGCAAGGCGGCGTTCTTCGTTGGCGGGCAAGGGTTGGTTTGGTGCAAAGAATGCAATGTGATATTACGTAAGGTAAGGTGCATTTCTCACCGCCGTTTTTCCGAAGTTTCATCACAAGGGGGGAAGGCTATGAAACTTAGCAAATTTACTCAGATCACATTGACTGGCGCAGCTCTGATGGTCTGCGGTCTGTCGGCGGCTGAGGCTCAGAACCGCGAGGAAAGTCAGGGTATGGTGCTGCTGCGCGGGCTGCCGACGCTGGATACCAAGCACAGCGTGGCGATTGTCGAGCTGGATCCGGAATCGGACCGTTTCGGAGAGATCCTTAGCGAGGTTGAACAGCCCGACATGCAGCACCCGCTGCATCACCTATATTACAGCCCAAATGGGCGCCTGTATTCAACCGGGCTGGACCCGTCCTGCAGCCTGGCCGAGATTGGACTGTCCCGTGACGCCAGCGGGACGCCGGTGATCGAAGGTTTCACATGCCTGGACACTAAAGGTCAGGTCGTTGGCGAAGACATCATGTGGACGACCTCGAACGGGCAGGAGTACATGTTCGTGACCTTCATGGGCGGCACAGGCGGTGACGACGGCGGTTCGGTTGGTGTGTTCGACACGCAGACCAACGAAGTCGTCAAGATCATCGAAGCCCGCAAAAGTCAGATCGGCGAGGGTGAGCCGTACATCATGTACCCGCACGGTATTTCCGCGTTCGAAGACCGGATGGTGGTCACCTCGACGATACATCCGGACATGGTAACCGGGGTGGGGAATGTGTTGACGATTATCGACCTCAATACGCTCGAACCCATCGAGAATATTCTGGTCGAAAACGAGAAGCCATTGGATTTTCCATCTTCTCCGGTCGAGGTTCTGTTCGCGCGGCCCAGCATGCATGCCGACATCGAACCCGCCATTCTGGCCAATACGATGTTTGGGTTTGAAACCTGGAAAGTGCCCTATGACGCCAGTTCCAAAACGTTTGGAGAGGCCGAGGTCATCTATAGTGGTGTCTCCAATGAAACCGCTGTTCCGCTGGAGTTCTACGGCACCGAGGATGAGCTATTCATCTCGCACGCCCTGCCGGGCGTTGTGAAGCGCTATGAATTGGCGGCACTGCCCGAACTGGTCTCAACCGGGCCGGATATCGTTGCCGACCCGGGCGCGCATCACATGATCTTTTTCACGTCCGCTTCGGGCAGGGACCTGATCGCCATTCAGAACAATCTGCTGAATCTGGGGAACGCGGCCGACGAGGACCCGACCGATGTGGATTTTATCGCCGATCTGAACGCCCACACGATCACGATTCATGATCTGGAAACAGGTGAGCGCATCGCTGAGGTGAATTTCAAAGATCGCTACAATAAAGGCGTGGACAACGTCGAAGGGCTGTTCGGATCGGGTTTCGTGCACCACCATTAATGCTCTGGAGGCGCTATGCTTCGAGTGTTTTTGACAATAACCGCTGCCGCATTGATTGCGGCAGCGTGGATAATCTGGGACCGCACGCGCGGCCCCGTGTCGACGCCCATCGCGGATTTCTCGGCACCCTTTATATTCGGGCGCTTTGCGGTCCCGCCGGACAATCCGTTGACCGAGGAAGCCTTTAGCCTCGGCAGGCACCTTTTCTATGACCCTATACTGTCCGGCAACAATCAGGTCGCATGCGCATCGTGCCATGTGCAGGCTTTGGCGTTTACCGACGGGCTGGCAAAGTCACCCTCATTGTCAGGGGGCGAACTGGGCTTTAGCTCAATGAGCCTGGCGAACCTGCTTTGGGGGCAGGAGCGGTTCTTTTGGGATGGGCGCGCGGCTTCGTTGGAGGAGCAAGCTCTATTGCCAATCCAGCACCCGGATGAGATGGATCAGGACCTAGACGCGTTGATTGGCGAGTTGCAGACGTCCCGTGCGTACCGAAAGATGTTTCGCCGGGCGTATGGCGAGGTCAGTGCCGATAATATAGCGCGCGCTTTGTCGACATTCATGCGCATGTTGATCTCGTCAGACTCGAAATATGACAAGTACCTACGGGGTGAGGAGCGTTTGACCGCGCAGGAAGAACACGGGCGCAAACTGTTCATGGCACACCCGGACACCAAAGTTTCGTTGCGCGGAGGGAATTGTATCGACTGCCACAGCCAGTTTCTGACATCCGGGTTCCGCGATGCGCTGGACGGGTTTTCGAACAATGGGCTGGATTCAGACGAAGATCTGCCCGATGGTCTTATGGCCGTGACGGGAAACCCGGCGCATAAAGGGTTTTTCAAGGTCCCGACACTGCGCAACATCGCGGTGACAGCACCATACATGCACGACGGTCGGTTCGAGACGTTGGAAGATGTCATGGATCATTACAATGACGGTATTGTCGTCAGCGATACACTCAGCCCATTGATCCTTGAGGCAGACAATGCCCCGCAAGCCGGACAGCAAACTGTTGGCCTGCGCATGACGCCCGAAGAAATCGACGCCATCATCGCCTTTCTGCATACGCTGACCGATGATGCCTTTCTGACAAATCCACAGTTTTCCGACCCGTTTGAAGGAGGTACCTGATGCGAGGTTCTCGGATTTTTTTGGGGATTGCGGTGCTGCTGATCCTGATCGCCGGGGGCGCTTTGTATGTCGCGCTCAAGCCCGAAGGCAGGACCTCGATCACTCTGACCTTCCACGCCAAAATGGGCAAAACTCCCCTGGTGTTTGACGAATTTGTCTACGAGAATCCCGGCGGGACCGGTACATTCAGGGTTCGCGATTTTCGGTTCTATCTCAGCAATTTGACCCTGTCGGAAGAAAGCGCATCCTTCGCCCAGCCCGATAGTTATCATCTGCTTAGGTTCGACAATCCCGATACGTCGCATTCGATTGTATTGAACGATGTTCCTCTTGGCACCATAGATCACGTGCGTTTCCTGATCGGGGTGGACCCCGATGCCAATGGCTCGATTGAGGTGCGGGGCGATCTGGACCCCAACAGCCAAATGGCCTGGAATTGGGAAGTCGGTTACAAGTTTGTCGTTTTGGAAGGAGCGCTGCGCGTCGGCGAAGACGTGTCGCCGCTGGTCTACCATGTAGGCTTTTCCGAAAACGCGCGCGAGGTTGCCTTTGCTTTACCGCCGGGTGTTTCGGCCGATGATGACACCGAGGTGCATTTGACCGTCGATCTGGCGAAACTGTTCGACGGCCCGGTGCAAATCGACATGGAGGCGATGTCGTCGGTCAAGTTCAACCGCGCTGACGCCAAGATGCTGGCCGACAACTATGCGACTATGATCGATCCTGCGTTTTAGCAGGATCAGATCATGTCGAGTGCGAGGGAATTCTCAGAACCGATACGTCGCGCCGATCAGCGGGCCGGACTGGGAGAACTTGAAATCACTGCCGTTGATCTCATGATCAAATGAGATGTAGCGATAGCCGCCTCTGATCAGCCATCTTTCATTGATTTCGTAATCCGCAGTCAGCAACACCTGCCAAGTCTCGCTGTCACTGCTGAACCCGCCATAGTCGAAGAACCCTGTGCCTGACCATCTGTCATTGAACGCGACACGCGCCCTTACACCGATGACCGGGTCCGTCCAGCTTTCATCAACATTGGCGGATCGGCCCGGTGCTGTCCCCGGCAGAACGGTGAAATCCGTTTGGGTGCGGAACCAGCGGAAACCACCAACCACGTCCACGAAACTCGTGTCAGTTGTGTAGGCCCTATACCCGACATAGCCGCTAAAAAACTGAGTTGTGAGGGAGGTTTCCAACCCAGAACTTGCCGGTCCGGGTGTGTCGTTGCTGAAAGAGACGTCTACATAGTTGTAGTCGGCCAGAAATGACCAGCGCCCATTGGAGGCGCCAAATACACCCATGAAGGCCAGATCAAGATTCGAAAGCGCGTCCGAGAAACTGAGCGTCCCGTCCACTGTTCCACGCGCCGTTTCCTGGGAAACCTCTGTCTCTGGCATAAACAAATAGATTGTCGCTTCGTAAGACCAATCGGATTGCTGCGCTGTTGCCATCGGCACCCATGACGCCAATGTTAGCGCGGCGGTTGCTATTGCCTTTTTAAAACCCATAGTAATTCTCCCTTTAATCCAAAACGGCGGTTCGATCCGACCACCTTTGCTATTCTGCGGCTTCACCAGCCTGAACTGTGCGCTGTCCCACGCGGTTGATATCCGTTTCCGGAAAGAACTCGGACCAGACGTGCCAGAAGACACCGGCGCGCAGGGTTTCGACCCTTTGCAGCTTACCCCGATCCGACATTCCCCAGAAGTCGCATCGGGTGACTGGCTGGCCGCTGTCATTGTACCAGACACCAAGACTTTCATATTTCGGGTCCAGGCTGACAACGACGTCCCGTCCGCCGACATTGGCGTTTACAATCCAGTTATTCTCGACCACGAAGTCATCAGTCCAGCACGTGGCGTCGTTGCCGATCGTGATCCCCCAGACATAGGTCTTGTTCGGTAGCCGATTGTCCGAACGGTCCATATTGTCCATGACGGGCGCATCTTCCTGATGCTGGCGCGCGATCCCCCAGCCAAACGTTATCTCCGTCACCATGTCCAGCAGGCGCAGGAAAGGATTGGTCGAAGGTTTGTTCAGATACACCTCGCCGTCGGGATAGGCCTTTTGAAACCCGCGGAACGTCATCCGGTATGTCGGCCACGGCTGCATCCGCGCTTCAGGGCGCAGCGGGCAGGCGGGGCCGTTCGCGTCGGGGTCCCGATCCGCCTCGCGAAATCCGTAGATCTGCTGGATTGGCTCGCCGGTTTCATTGTCCCTCAGGATCAGGTTGTTGCCATGCTGTGCCAGCACATCCAGATCAAGTCGGTGACCTTCAATGCGGGGCGCATAGCCCTGTCCCAGATTTGCCATTGCACAAAAAGTCATGACGATGTCGTCCCCACCCAGGCCGTCGGCGTTGCCAGCCAGATGGGGGCGCATGATTTGCGCATCCGGATGCGCGCGGGCGTGGCCGTTGTTCTCAATCACAATGACAGGCGCGGTCGGGCCGATGTATCTTTGCGCCTCGGAAATGGGAAAGAACGCGGCGTCGTTGAGTTGGTTTCTCAGCCCCAGGTGGACCCAGACGTATGGAAATCCGTAAAGAAATAACGCGAGTAAGGCTGCGATGAGCCACAGCCAGAACGGACCGCCACCCAGAATGAAATGGGCAAGCGTCGCGACTGCGAAACCGCCCAGTCCGACGGCGATCAGGCGGTATTCGTGCCGGATAAACCGCACCATGTTTTCGCGCTTAACCTTCAGAAGCATCTGCGAAATGTCGCCAAGATCGCGGAAGTAAACGAAGCCGATGCCAAGCGAAACAACCAAGCCGAGTGCGAAAATTAGGGTTCCTGCCATATTGATCACCTGATGTTGGGCTTCGGGCAGCGCGCCCGAAGTTGCCTATTGTTGGGGCGAGGCACGTTTTGTCAAAAACGCGTCGACGGCGAGTTGGGTTTCGGGTCGGATATTCTCGATCCCTTCGTAGGGCACGCCATAGGCGGGTGCGGTGTCGGGGAATTTCTCTTTGCGGGCCATGTGTCGGCCCAGAATTCGTGCGAATTCCTGCCCGCCCCAGGCGCCAACCTCTGTCGAGACCGAGTATTCTTCGCGTGTGTCCCGATAGAGATCAAAGAACTTTGCAAGAATGGCGCTTTCCCCCGGTCCCGGCAGTTTCAGCTTTAGCTGGTCTTTCACGACCGCCTCGGGCTTGTTCACCGAATAGACGATGACGTGATCGCGACGGGCCTTGGATTCGTCAGCAAACAATAGGGCGGCAGACTGGTCCACCCCATCCACCAGCCTGTCCCGCGGAATGTACTGGTCGGCCCCGGCAAAGCGCGATAGTGTCGTGTAGAGGTCCGAGACATGGATGATGCTGTTGAGCAATCCGTCTGCCTCGATCATCCCGGGCCAGCGGATGAAGGCATCGACACGGATTCCGCCCTCGGTCGTGTCACCTTTGCCGCCAGCATAGATCAACGGGGTGAATCCGGATTGCGGCGCGTATTTGGTGAAATGGCCATTGTCGCCCATGACCACAACCACAGTGTTTTCCGTCAGGCCCAGCTCTTCCAGCCGCGCGAACAAGTCGCCCAGCCACTGATCTAGCAACTGCATTTTGTCCACATACAGGCCGCCATTCACGCTCTCTGGTCCCGACCGCCCGGCGCGGGTGTTGTCCAGTGGGATCATCGGCCAGTATTGCAGGAAAAACGGGTTTTCACCGCTTGCAAGACGGTCCAGTTCTTCCAGCGTCTTGTCCTGAAACGCCTGGTTCATCTCGTCGTATTTCGCAGCGTTCCAGCGCTCACCGGTTTCCATGCGGATTTCGCGGATTGGACCGCCGGTTTCCCCCTCGATGACTGTCATCATCGCGGCAGCGTCCGGTCGGAACCAACCGTCCAGCGTGTATTTGTCGTCATAGTCCTGGATCGCGACCGAGACCTGCTCTTTGATCGCGTCGTCGTTGAAGATGGTCAACTGACCCTGCTGGTGGATGGCGTGCTGAGCATAATCAAATCCCTGATTCATCGCCCAGCTTTCCGCAATATCCCCCATGTGCCATTTGCCGACATGACTGGTGGCGTAGCCTGCCTGTTTCAATACCTCGGCCAGCGTCACCTCATCGGCGGGCAAACCAAAGCCCGCGATATCCACAGTCGTATCACCCATGCCCATTCGCACAGGCAAACGCCCGGTCATTTGCGCCACGCGGGTCGGCGTACACGAAGGCTCGGTGTACATCCGCACCATCCGCAGTGCCTGATCTGAGAATTCGTTGATGTTCGGAGTCTCATATCCCCGAACGGCGTTAAGCTCGGGAATTCCCATGTCGCCAAAGCCCATATCATCTATCAAGACACTGATGATGTTCGGGGGATTTCCTCCGTTGCTTTCCCGAAACGCATCCAGCGCGTCATCGACGGCGGCATCATCCTGCCCCCATTGTTCGCCGTGCTGCGCTTGCAGGATGTAAAACTCCGCATCGTGTTGAATTGGGTTCTCCTGCGCGTGCACCGATGAAACGGCAAAGCTCATCGACACAACCATCAAAAAAGGCAACTTCATTTCAATCTCCCCAAAGCATTCCGAGACCGAAGTCTCAGAACTCCATCACATTGAAACATTACTATGTTTGTTTGGAAATTTCTACGCGCCTGCGCCGTGCTGCTCCGGTTAAGTCAAGAACTTGCCCCGAGAAATACGTGAGCGCCCACAGCGGATTTGCGACATGTTGCGGTCGTTTCAGTCAATCGCCGACCGCAAATTCGATTCAGTATGGGCCTAAATGCCGAGGATAAATGAGATCGGCTTAAGCAAGACTGCGACAAATGTCATACCGGACAGTGAATCCCGGCCCGGCATGTGTGTCGGCGTTGAAGACTAGGGCTGCGGCTGGGTCTGACTGCGAGAGCCGATCTGAAAAGTACCAATCGGAATGGAGGCCAAATACATGACGCGTTCTGAAACCAAAGACCCAGCCACCACGCCACGGACCCGAGCAAAAGCGCGGCATATTCTGGACAATTACTTCATTGGCCCCTCCCGTGACGATGGGGTGTTGGAGATTTGGGGGTACACCGACCGCATGACCTATGCGCCGGGCGATCAGGTGGAGTTGCGGGTTTCGACGACGGCTGAAAGCTGGAATCTTGAAATTGGCCGGGACGGGTTGCGGTATGAACCGGTTCTGCACGAAGCCGGGTTGGAAGGGATGCACCAACCGACACCCGAGGATTGCTCGGTCTTCGGATGCGGCTGGGATGCCACCTATGCGTTAACCATCCCCGAAGACTGGCAGGAGGGGGGGTATCTGGTCACCCTCAGCGCTGAACGAGGCGGCGACCGGGTGGAAGAACATCATCTGTTTCTATTGCGCCGCTCAGCGGACAAGCCGCCTGCGCCCTACGTTTTGATCTGCGCCACGGGCACCTGGCTGGCCTATAACTGTTGGGGCGGGTCTAATCACTATGAAGGGATCACCGGCCCGGACAGAAATGCGTTCTCGCCCGTCGTATCCACCCAGCGGCCTTGGACGCGAGGGTTCTGCAAATTGCCCGAAGGCGCACCGCGCGCAGTCCCGGAAATGCCGTACGTGCCGGGAAACATGGTGCGTTACCCGTATATGGAATGGGCTTATGCCTATGGCTATTCCAAGAAATACGCCTCGTCAGGATGGGCCAGTTATGAGCGCCATTTTGCGCGCTGGGCTGAGGCACAGGGGTTCGAGTTCGACTTTGCTACTCAGCACGATCTGGAAGCCGATCCAGACCTTTTGGCGCGCTACAAATGTGCGGTATTCGTTGGGCACGATGAATACTGGAGCGCAAACATGCGCCATGCCGTCGATCGCTATGTCACCCACGGCGGAAGGGTGGCCCGGTTCGGCGGTAATTTCCTGTGGCAAACACGCATCGAAGACGAAGGTCGAACGCAGGTTTGCTACAAGTATGCGGCCGATGCCGATCCCCTTGCGGGTACAGATCAACAGCATCTGGTGACCGCCGCGTGGGAGGTTGCTCCGGTCAATTGGCCGGGTACGGCGACATTTGGGGTCAACGGGTTGAAAGGCGTGTACGCCGGCCTCGGTCGCTGCGTGGGGCAGGGCAGCGGTGGATTTACTGTTTATCGACCTAACCATTGGGCTTTGGAAGGCACGCAACTGGGGTACGGTGATCAGTTGGGAGCGGCTTCGCGGATTTTCGGCTATGAGGTCGACGGGCTGGACTACCGTATGGAAGATGGTCTGCCTTTTCCAACCGGTACGGACGGAGCCGACCCGACGATCCAGATATTGGCGATGGGGCTGGCAACCAATGCCGAGCCGACGCATGGTGTCTGGGGCGAGACGGCCTATATCGGCGACGCGGATGCAGCGTTCAAAGCCCAGAGCATGTTTGGGGAGGTCACCGAGGAGACACTGGATCGAAGCACACGTGGGAACGGTGCAATCGTGTATTGGCAGCGTGGGCAAGGAGAAGTTTTTACCGCTGGTACGTGCGAGTGGGTCATGGGGTTGACCCGTTCCGATCCGCAAGTGGAACGGATTACCAGCAACGTGCTGCGCAGGTTTGGCGCCGTGGGTTGAGGATTTCTTTCAGCACAACTGAGCCTTAGCCGTTCGGTCCGAAAACCGACCATCCGGTTGCGCGTACCAACTCCTGAAATGCGATCGTTGCCAGATGAGAGTTGCCTTTTGGGTCCAGGCCGGGGCTCCAGGCGGTCACTGAGGCGATGCCGGGCACAATGCACAGGATGCCGCCGCCGACACCGCTTTTAGCCGGAAGTCCAACGCGGAACGCAAACTCACCCGACGCATCGTACGAACCGCACATCATCATCAAGGCCGTGACCCTTCGGGCGCGCTGGGCCGACAGCACGGTCGAACCGTCCACCGGATTTTGGCCCGCGGCGGCAAGGTAACGGCCGGCTACGGCCAATTGATGACAGGACATGGCGATACTGCATTGGCGAAAATAGAGCGACAGGACCTCTTCCACCGGTGCCCTGAGGTTTCCTTCGGCTTCCATAAAATGCGCAAGCGCCCGGTTTCTGGAGCCTGTCCGCATCTCAGAATCGGCGACGGCATCGTCCACCTGGATGGAACTGTCTTCCGCGAGGTCCCGGCAGAGCGCCAATACATCCTCGACGGCTTCGTTGGCCGTTTTACCTTCCAGCAGAACGTCGGCCACAACGATTGCGCCGGGGTTTATAAACGGGTTTCTCGGTATCCCCCGCTCGTGCTCAAGTTGGACGATCGAATTGAACGGATCGCCCGAGGGTTCACGACCCACTCTTTGCCATAACGTCGCGCCAACTCGTTTGAGAGCGACGGTAAGCGAGAATACTTTAGATATGCTTTGAATGGAAAAAAGCGTGTCTGCATTCCCGGCCGATACGGGGTTGCCGTCTACAGGTGCAACCGCGATACCGAATTGGTTCAGATCAACGGTAGCAAGTTCCGGAATATACTGCGCGACCTTCCCCCGGTCTGACATCCCGGCGACGCGGTCGGCGATGTCATCCAGAATCAACTGAAGCTCTCCGCTTTCAATCACGCTGGGGTTCGGCATTTTCTTCCTCCGACCAGACGGCATGATCCACACCTTTACCGAACTCCGGGAACTTGCTTGCTATAAAGCGGGGCTCGAGGTTTTGCCGTCGTTGAGAAAAGTAATCCGCAGTCAATTTGTACACAGTGCCGGATAGCAGCAGGATTGCGACCAAATTGATAGTGGCCATTATTCCCATGGCCGCGTCTGCAAAATTGAACACCGTGCTGACCGCCTGCATAGCGCCCCAGACGACCATGGAAAGGCAAGCCAGGCGCAAAATGTAGATGGGCACTTTGCCTTCCAGCTTCAGAAACGTCATTGCGTTCTCGGCGTATGAGTAATTGCCCAATATTGACGTGAAGCCGAAAAAGACGATTGCGACTGCGATAAAGTGGCGGCCAATCTCACCAAGGTGAACCGCCGCCGCATCCTGTGTCAGGCGCATTCCGGTTGGACCATCCAACTCGACCGCACCGGAAAGAAGGATCAGCAATGCGGTCGCCGTGGCGACCAAAATTGTGTCCACGAAGCAGCCGAACGCCTGAACGAAGCCTTGGCTCGAAGGGTGGTGCGGATCGGGCGTGGCCACAGCAGCAATGTTCGGGGCCGAACCCATTCCCGCCTCGTTTGAAAACAACCCGCGTTTTATGCCATTCAGCGCCGCTGCCATTACCCCTCCGGTCACGCCGCCTGCAGCTTCTTGAAGGCCGAACGCCCCGGCGACGATGGACCATAACATGGCCGGCACCTGAGGCAGGTTGAGAACGACAACAACGCAGGCCAATAGTAAGTACAACCCAGCCATCAGCGGCACGACGATTTCGGCGAATCTGGCAATGGTTCGGATGCCGCCAAAGATGACCACCGCCGCTGCGGCAGCCAGTGCCAGACCTGCAATCAACTTGTTTAGCCCAAACGCGCCTTCGAACGCTTCTGCAATCGAATTGGACTGCACCGCAACGAATACCAGGCCGAAACTGATGATGAGGCAGATCGAGAAGATCACACCGGCCCAGGGTGCGTTCAGCGCGTTGGCCATGTAGAAAGCCGGGCCCCCTCGGAAACGACCATTTGAGGACGTGACTTTATAAAGTTGCGCCAGCGTACTTTCGGAATAGGCGGTGGCCATGCCGACCAAAGCCACGATCCACATCCAGAAGATTGCACCGGGACCACCCAGAGTTAAAGCCACTGCGACACCCGCCAGGTTCCCGGTGCCAACGCGCGAGGCCAGACTGACCGTCAGCGCCTGAAAGGGCGAAATACCACGTTTGTCTGTGGACTTGGCCGAAGTCAGAACGCGGATCATTTCGCCAAAGTGCAGGAATTGGAGTGCGCCGAGACGAATGGTGAAAAATATTCCCGTTCCCAATAACCCGTAAATCAGGACGTAGTTCCAAAGGATCGAATTAATGCCGTTAACAAGTGCTTCCATTGTTCGCCTCCTGAGAAATCAGACAGTTCGCGACAGCAACTGAAATACGTTGCACATTTTTTCATCATGCACGGAAGGCGGGTAATCGAGTCAAGCTTCAAGCCTAAAATTGTGCGAATAAAACTGACATATGCGATTGATTTACCGTCAGGAATTCGCCCGGCTGACTATTGGAAACCGAACTCCAGTCCAAAAAAACCAGATAATTCCTTTTATCAATTTGAAGTCAAAGAAAGAGGCGAAAGGGGGCCGAAAGTCCCCCCGATTTTGTCCAAAGAAGTATCATTGAAACGATTAGAAGTGCCGCCAAAATCGGCGGCACTCCACTTTGCCTCATTTACTCTGCGGCCATCTGCGCCGAAGGTGTGGACATCGAAATCGCGCGCTCTTCTTCCGTCATGTCCTCTTCAATTCCATCGAAGAGTGGCGTCGAAAGGTAACGCTCACCTGTATCAGGCAACATCACCAGCAGGACAGCACCCTGCGGCGCCTGTTCGGCCATTTTCATCGCCACAGCAAAGGTAGAGCCGCCAGAAATTCCTGTGAAAATACCTTCTTCAGAGGCGAGGCGGCGGGACCATTCAATTCCGTCGCTTCCCGGGACAGGGATCATTTCGTCATAGTATTGATTGTCGATCGCTTCTTGCAGAACCCACGGAATAAAGTCCGGAGTCCAGCCCTGGATCGGATGGGGCTCGAAATTCGGGTGACTTTCGGTCGGTTGGTTGTTTTCGTTGCGTGTGTTTACGTAGCCGGACGATACGATGGCGGCGTTGGAAGGTTCTGTCAGAATGATCTTTGTGTCGGGGCGTTCTTTGCGAAGAACGCGCGCCACGCCCGAGACCGTTCCCCCGGTTCCATAACCAGTGACCCAATAGTCCAGCCGCTCATTTTCGAAATCCCCAAGGATTTCGCGCGCGGTTGTAGTCTCATGAATATCTGCGTTGGCGGCCGTCTCGAACTGGCTGGCCAGAAACCAGCCATTCTGTTCGGCCAATTCCTTGGCTTTGGTGTACATGCCAAAGCCCTTTTGCGCTCGCGGCGTCAGTACAACCTTTGCGCCAAGAAACCGCATCAACCTGCGCCGCTCAACCGAGAAACTGTCGGCCATCGTAACCACAAGGGGATATCCTTTGGCGGCGCATACCATCGCAAGGCCGATCCCGGTATTGCCGGACGTGGCTTCCACAACGGTTTGGCCGGGATTCAACCGCCCGTCGCGCTCAGCCGCCTCGATAATGTTGAGCGCCAACCGGTCCTTGACCGAGCCTGCAGGGTTGAAAGCTTCGAATTTCACATAGACCTTCACATGCGCCGGAGCGATCCTGTTGATGCGGATGCAGGGCGTATCGCCTATAGTGTCGAGAACACTGTCATAGAGGCGTTGGCGCCCCTCGGTCTGCCGAATTCCCATGGCGATAATCCTCTCTTTGCTGACAAAGCCTGATGCAGTTTAGATCACGTTGGTGACTGTTTGGCGATCTATGTTTTCGAAAGCGCCCATCCCCTGCGAAGTTGGCGTGTGTTTGCGTGCGCTTCCGTCGGTGAGGTTTCAGGTTGAAATTTGAATGGGAGATAAGGGGCTGCGGTGCAGTAAAATTATGCGTTTGGCCGTAATAGCGCTTGACAGCGACGTTAATTAGTCGACTAAAAGGATCAGGTTATTAAGCCCGATAAATTTTGTCGGTTATAAGCACAAGGGACACTCCATGCAAAAGCCCAATCTCAAACTCACCACGGCGCTTGTCGCTGCAACATTGTTCAGCGGGGCGGCGCTCGCGGATCAGGCATATGGCCCGTTTCCGGTCACCGTGAAAGGGTATGAAGGCGACAAGACCAACTCTGTTTCCTACTCCGGTCAGATTGCGCGTCACGTCCTGCATGACAGCCTCAAAAAGATGGCGGGCAAAGGCGATGGCGGCAACAACGCTGCAGAAGTCGAAGCGCTGATGCTGGCGTATTTCAACGGATCAGAAGAAGATCTGGCGATCATTGCACCGGCGTCGAAAGACGGCTTCCCGGTCAAGCAATCGACCGTTAACGAAATCTCCAAAGGCAAGAACATCTCAGGCAAGTTCTACAACGGTGCGATGCCGGCATGGCCGGGCAACCAATCCGGCGTGGACGTTGCGCTGCAGATGATCAAACTGGCAGCCGCCTCTGAGCAGGGTTATGACCCGGTCAACGGCATGGACTGGGGTCAGTTGATCTCAAAGTTCACCTTGGGCGCGATGGCGTACAACCAGGCGGTCGACAACTATCTCGACGAGAAGCTGGAAGCTGACAACAAGCCCAACAACAAGCCTTACAAAGAAGGCGCGCATTACACAGGTAAGGAACACTCCTGGGATGAGGCGTTCGGCTACTTCGGTGCCGCAGCACATTCCGTGACCCTGTCGCCCGAGCAGAACTATGCCGTGTCCAAGCAAAAAGACCTGGCTGCTGCGGACGCCAATGGCGACGGCGTTATCGACCTGAAGACCGAGTTTGTCTTTGGCCCGGCATACTATGCCGCAGGTGCGGATAAGGGTGGCAACAAGAACACCCAGTACATGGCGACCATTTTCAACGCATTCCGCGATGGTCGTGCCCTGATCGCATCGGCAAATGGCGAAGCCCTGACCGATGAGCAGCGCGCCGAGCTGAAGAACTATGCCGATATCATCGAAACCAACTGGGAAAAGACGCTGGCAGAAGCCACGTTCAAATATGCCGGTTCGGTCTACAAAGATATCGACAAGATCAAATCGGGTGAGGACGCCGACAAGGCGCTGCGTAACTACGTCAAGCACTGGGGCGAGTTGAAAGGCTTCTCGATGGCCTTGCAGTCTGGCAAGAACAACCTGGGTGCAACGGCGATCGACCTGAATTGGCTGATCGGCTTTGGCCCAGCGATGCCCGATGGCAAGATGGTGTCTGACATCGACGCGGACGGCAAATTTGTTCGGGGCCGCGAAATGACACTGGACGACTATCAGGTCAACATGCTGAAGGTTCAGAAACTGTTGATCGACACGTTCGGCATTGAATCGCGCGCCAATGACGCAACCGCTGAACTGGCCGCGTTGGCTGAAAAGCTGGGTGAAAACGCCTCGGCCGAAAACGACTAAGGATTCTTTGATCCTGATCCGGCGGTGCGTTATCAAGTGCCGCCGGACATCAAGCCGAAAGGCGACCTTTGGATATTCTCGAGCATATAGGCTCTGTCCTTGCTGATTTTTCCAACCCCAAGAAGCGCGTCTTTTTGGGGTATTTGTTTTTGACGGTCCTGATTGCGCTGGTCTGGCTTGTGGCAGTGCGCAGGTCCTCGCTTAAGCGGGCTCTGCATCAGATCTTTGACCGCAAGATCCTGTTTTCTGCTTCCGCCAAGGCGGACTACAAGATTTTCCTGATAAATCGCGTGTTCACGCTGTTCATTTCGCCGCTGCTGGTGTCCCAACTGGCGATCGCGACGGCCCTGTTTTATGCGCTTCATAATGTGGATTTCCTGCAAAGAGGCGCGTTTTCCGATGCCCCAACTGGCGTGATTGTCGCACTGTTCACAATCACCATTTTCGTCGTCGATGATTTCACGAAATACCTGTTGCACCGCTGGATGCACCATTGGCCGCTGTTGTGGGCTATCCACAAAACCCATCATTCCGCCGAGACGATGACACCGATCACGGTTTATCGCACGCACCCGTTAGAGGGCATACTCTTCAGCCTGCGCAGCGCCGTGGCACAGGGCACGACGATGGCCGTCTTCCTGTTCCTGTTCGGCAATGCGGTGGACCTCTATACGGTTCTGGGCGTCAACGTCATGTCATTCGTTTTTCACGTGACGGGTTCGAACCTGCGGCATTCTCACATCTCGATCCGCTATTGGGCCTGGTTGGAGCATATCCTCATCTCGCCTGCGCAACATCAGGTGCACCATTCGATCGCACGCGAGCATCACGACAAGAATTTCGGCGTTGCGCTTGCGGTTTGGGACTGGCTGTTCGGCTCGCTGCACTTGTCCGAGCGGGACGCAGATCTGAAGTTCGGTTTACAACCGTCAGAAGCGCACCCATCTCGCCTATTGGACATTTACCTTCGCCCTTTTGCGGACATGGCCCGGATCGTGAAGCGGAGACTGGGGAAACTGCGGATCAACATTATCCGACGGTCTGTCCGTCATCGTTGAGTGGCCTGTCCGCCAGTTTCCAACCGGTCATCCGCGTTGGCCATCGACGGCACGTTTCTAAGTCAAACGAGAATCGTCAGAAAAACAGTCATCTCATTGTTATTCAACATTTATAGATCCCTTTGGGGATTTGTGGAACAAGTGATACCATTGTGTCGCAAGGCACTCTTTTCAAACCAAATTAGCGACCAAGCCAGGGAGATTTCAGATGAAGGGTGACAAGAAGGTAATTGAATATTTGAACAAGGCTCTTCGGCATGAATTGACGGCTGTCAGCCAATATTGGCTGCACTACCGCCTGCAGGACGATTGGGGTCTTGGAAGCATGGCCAAGAAAAGCCGTGAAGAGTCCATTGAAGAGATGGAGCACGCGGACAAACTGATCGAGCGGATCATTTTTTTGGAAGGGCATCCGAACCTGCAAAAACTTGATCCCTTGAAGATCGGTGAAAACCCTCGTGAGACCCTTGAATGCGATCTTGCGGCGGAACGCAGTGCCCGGGCCTTGTACAAAGAGGCAAGGGACGTTTGCAAAGCTGCTGGCGACTACGTCTCAATGGGTTTGTTTGAAAAGCTTATGTCTGACGAAGAAGGGCATATCGACTTTCTTGAGACACAACTGGATCTCTATGATCGTGTCGGGCCTGAACTCTTTGCGCATCTCAATGCGACAAAAATGGAAGACGCTGACTGATTTGCCCGCGGCGATCTTTTTGATCGCCGCCCGGTTAAGGTGATGCAAGCTTCATTGGAGCCATCCGCTGCAGGGATTCAGGGCTTGAACCTTTTTTTCAACCTAAGCCGATCTGCGGCGGTCTTCGAGGATTAGATCGCTGCACTTTTCTCCGATCATGATGGCCGGTGCATTGGTGTTGCCGCTGACGATGTCGGGCATGATCGAGGCGTCCGCGACCCTCAGGCCCTTGATACCGTGAACACACAGGCGCGGATCAACCACCGCGCGGTCGTCAGTTCCCATTTTGCAGGTTGAGGTCGGGTGATAGATCGTCTGCGCCATGTTTCGGGCGGCTTCGAGGTGGTCTTCGTCTGTCTCAACCGTTCCCGATGGGACATATTCGCGCACGATGAAGGGCGAAAGGGCCTTGGTTCTGGTCATGGCGCGGGCAAATTTCACTGCGCGGATGGCGCAAAGCTGATCGCCGGTTGTCGACAGATAGTTCGGCACAATCTTTGGGTACACATGCGCATCGGGCGACGAGATATGGATGTGGCCGCGACTCTCTGGACGTAACTGGCAAACGGAAGAGGTAAAGCCCGAGAACGGATGCATCTCGATCCCCGGTTTTTCAGCGGATAGCGGTTGAAAGTGGAACTGGATGTCGGGGGTTTCCAGCCCTTCCATCGACTTGGCGAAGATGGCCACCTGAGAGGCGCCAAGGCTCATCGGGCCAGTGCGGCGCAGGGCGTATTCAATGCCGATCCCGGCGCGGTGAAAGATGTTGTTGATGGCGTCGTTCAGAGTCGGAACGTTGACCTCGTAAACAAGGCGGATTTGCAGGTGGTCCTGAAGATGTTCGCCCACGCCCGGCAACGCGTGGCGCAGTTCGACCCCTGCGGCGCGCAGAATGTCCGGATTGCCGATACCCGACACCTCCAGCAGTTGCGGTGAACCAATGGCACCGGCGGACAGGATCACCTCGCCGCCCGGGTTCAGCGTGGCTTTTTGCGGCGTGCCCTTGCGATCATAGGCAACCCCCGTCACCTGTTTCGGCGCATCGGAGGCGAACACAAGCCCGGTCGTGTGCGCATGTGTGATGATGTCCAGGTTCTGACGCTTGCCCTTGATCGGCGTCAGAAACGCCTTGGCCGAGGAACACCGGAATCCCTTGCGCGCGGTTTGATGGAAATAGCCTGCGCCCTCTTGTTTCTCGCCATTGTAGTCCTCGGTTCTTGGTACCCCCATTTCGACAGCCGCGCCAATGAAAGCCTCAGAGATCGGAGACTTGGCGCGGATCAGGGAAACAGCCAATTCGCCCTCTTTGCCGTGCAGATCGGGGTTTGCGTCCTCGTGACATTCCGACCGTTTGAACAGCGGCAGCACATCGTCCCATGACCAGCCGGTGTTTCCCAGTTGCGCCCAGCGGTCATAGTCTTCTTTCTGGCCTCGGACATAGAGCAAACCGTTGATTGAGGACGATCCGCCAAGGGTCTTGCCGCGCGGCCAATCCAGTGCGCGACCGTTCAGGCCAGGGTCAGGCTCGGCCTTATAGCACCAGTCGGTGTTGGGGTTGTGCAGGGTTTTGAAATAGCCGACCGGAATGTGTATCCAGGGGTTCGTGTCCTTGCCGCCAGCTTCCAGCAGCAGAACCCGGATTTTCGGGTCGGCGGACAAGCGGTTGGCGATGACGCAGCCAGCAGAGCCTGCACCTACGACAATGTAATCATACGACATTTTTACACCAGATCAGGTTTGGCCGGAGCGACGTAGGGAAGACGCGCGCGCGCTTTGGTGTCCGCTGCGCCTGCGTTGCGGATGTACCGTTCATCGTCATCCTTGCGGACGGTGTAGACGTACGTTGGATCGCCTTCGGTCACATTGTGAATGGCAAGGCGTCGAATCTGGCTGGCGCGGATCGTTTCGTACAGCTCGTCGGGGTTCCAGCCCTCGAACAGAATCGCCTCAAGTTCGGCGCGGACATCAGCGCAATCGGGATCGCCTGCGCGATTGTTCACCTCGTTGGGGTCATCGTCGATGTTGTAGAGCAGGGTATCGACACCTTCGAGCCACATCAGCTTCCACGGGCCTTTCCTGACCATCCGGCTCGGACCGGTGGAGCCGTCCGCGGCAAACTCCGAGATCACCACGTCCGACAGGCCGGCAGTGTTGCCGTTCAGCGCGGGGACCAGAGATTGTCCGTCGATGGGTGCTGCATACTCCGCGAATGGACCTCCAGCGGCGAGGTCCGTGAGTGTGGGCAGAAGATCAATGAGTGAGATGTTCTCCTTCACCCGTGCCGGTTTGAAACGATCCGGCGCGTAGACGATGAAGGGCACGCTGGAGGCCCATTCGAAGAAGTGTTGTTTGAACCACATGCCACGTTCGCCCATCATCTCGCCGTGGTCGGCGGTCACGATGACGATGGTGTTGTCGATCTGGCCGGTCTTTTCCAGAACGTCCACAAGGTGCCCGACCTTCTCGTCGATATAGGAGATCATTCCATAATAGCCGTGGCGGGCTTTGCGGCGGTCTTCGGGCGTGACGGTAAATTCGTGCCGCGACTGGCAATAGTGCAGGTTGCGGCTGAGATGATCCATCTCGTTCAGGTCCAGAGGTGGGACCGCCGGGTACTCAATTTCGTCGTGGTCGTAGAGGTCCCAGTACTCTTGGCCGATCACGAAGGGGGAGTGTGGTGAGGTAAAAGAAACCGTCAGCATAAAGGGGCGGTCATCGCCCTTTCGCGCCAGATCATACAGGGCCTGAACGCCGTGGTACTCGACCTCGTCATCATAATCCATTTGCATGGTGCGGATCGCCGGACCGCTTTCCAGGATCGGAGCCATGGTCAGATTGGTCGGCTTGTACTCGCGCCCTTTGGACCAATCCACGGTCCAGGCAAAGTTGGCCGGGTAAATTTCGGTCGTGTGGCGCTTGTCGTAGCCGTGCAACTGGTCCGGGCCAACAAAGTGCATTTTTCCGGACATCTCGACCCGGTAGTCCATGCTGCGCAGATAGTGCGCGAACGTCGGGATATCGGCGTGGAACTCGCTGGCGTTATCGTACATGCCAATCGAGAAGGGCAGCTTGCCTGCATGCATCGACGCGCGCGACGGGCCGCACATGGGCAGGTTGCAGTAGCAGTTTTCAAATACCACTCCATTTTCCGCAAGCTTGTCAATGTTGGGCGCCTTAACGGTCTTGTTGCCATAAGCCTTCAGCGCATTTGCTGCGAGCTGGTCGGCCTGAATGAATAGGATGTTTGGACGTGCCATTGCTGCTTCTCTGCTACTGGAAAAAAATGACCCGGGCGGTGTGGGAGGAGAGGGGCCGCCCGGGTCGCCGAAGTGTTTACTGGATAATCATGTCCAGTTTTTCGGCGGTGTCGCTGAACGTGTTCACCTGACCTTCGACGAAGGATTTGGTGTCTTCCGGAGAAAGGACAGCTGGTACGGATCCCAGTTTTTCGGTCGTTTCGACCCAGCTTTCGTCAGCTGAAATCGCGCCCAGTACCTCGACCCATTTGGCCACGACATCTTCTGGCAGATCCTTGGGACCCCAAACACCAGTCCAGCCGATAACATTTTCAAGGTTAGGGTGCCCAGCTTCCTGCGCGGTAGGAGTGTCCGGAATCGCGGGGAACCGTTCAGGTGTTGTGGTGAGCAGTGGGCGAATCTGATCGGATTCGATGGCACCGGACAGGCCCGAGAGGTTGTGGAAGATCAGGTCTGCATGCCCGCCGACAACCGCCGCCGTTGCCTTGCCGCCCCCTTTGAAGGGCACGTGGATCAGCGCCTCGGAATCGACACCCAGATCGTCCAGCATGATGAGCATGGCCATATGCAGGAGCGTGCCGACGCCGGCGGACGCATAGGAAAGGCGCTCGCCATTTGCGATTGCCTCCTTCAGCTCATCGAAGCTTTGGTAAGGCGAATCAGCGCTTACACCCAGAACAAACGGGTTTTTCTCGATCACTCCGAGGAATGTGAAATCGTCCCATTTGTAGGGGATTGTGCGGTTGATCGCCGGAACAGTGGCCTGAGAGCCAACGCGGGCCATCAGAAGAGTGTAGCCATCCGGGCGCGATTTGGCGACCTGAGTCGAGCCAACGACCCCGCCAGCGCCGGTCTTGTTTACCACCAGAATGTTCTCGCCCAAGTATTCGGGCGCCTCTGTGCTCAGCGTACGTGCGGCCAGATCTGCTGCGCCGCCGGGGCCATATGGCACCACCAAAGTCACTGGTTTGCTTGGATAATCCTGCGCTGATGCTCCCATCGGGATTGCGAGCAAAGCAAGGCTGCTTAGCGCGGCGGTTACTGTGTTTCTGAGTTTCATTTGTTGCGTCTCCCTGAATTGGACAGGTTTCACTATAATAAAATACTTGCTGTAAGTAAATAATTAAGTAAAGATACATTCAGGAGGCCCAAAATGACAGGTTGGTCACAAGAAGAGATCGGATTAGGCAACCGCCAAAGAGTGCTCAGTGAGATACTTGGCGCAGGTACCATTTCGAGAACACAGATCGCTGAGCGACTGAATCTCAATGCGGCAAGCGTCTCTAGGATTACGCGCGATTTGATTGATGCGCGTCTGGTTCAGGAAGCAGACGCCTCTAAGCCTGAAGCCCGCAGAGGGCCGCGATCAAAGAAGCTAATGGTGGAAAATTCCGGCGGCTTTGTCATCGGCATAGGAATCAATGCCTTTCAGCAAATGGTGACTCTCGCTGACCTTTCGAACAATCGCATCGCATCTTGGGATGCGGGTCAGGTTGATCCGGCAGATGCTCAGGAATTTCTTAAGGTTTGCTGCCGACACGCTGAGGAATTGATCGGCGAGCATGTGTTGGATCGAAGTAGATTGTTTGGGGTAGGCGTTACAATTGCGGGCGATCTCGACAAAGCCCGTGGAACAGTTGTCTCGGCACCGACACTCGGTTGGCTTGAAGAGGTCAACGTTTGCGAGATCGTCGGGCGGGAACTAAACGTCCCCGTCGTTTTGGAGACTCCGAGTGCAGCGATCTGTCATTCAGAAGTGGCCTTTGGGGTCGCGCGGGACATCGAGAACGTTGTCACAATCTATTGCTCGCTTGGTTTCGGCGTTGGCTTTCAGCTAAACGGATCTGAATATAGCGGGGTAAGTCGGACTGGCGGCCTCCTGACAGAAGCGCGGGTCACAGATGGCGTCGCCTCGAACGTTCCGGTTTCGCTATCCGATCTTTGTGGTGGTACTGCACTGCTGCGCCAAATTCTAAGTCCAAGCGATTTTGTTTCACTGTCCGATCGGGAAAGGGCGCGGAAGATCTGGGAGATCGTTTCGTTAGCCGACAAGGGTGACGAAAAGTGCAAGGCGGTGCTGGAGGAATTCGGTGCCAGAGCCGCAAGCTGCTTTTCCTTAACGCTGACGGTACTGCAGCCAGAAATGGTGTTGCTGGCCGGCCCTTTGGCGCAGTCGCCGTACTATTTCGACGCGTTTTGCAGTCAGATCGACATTTTGAAGGCCGATTTGCAGCAATCGGTCAAAATCCAGCGCAGCGAGATGACGCAAATGGGCGCAGCCCGCCTGCTTTCGCTGAGTGAGAACATCGCAAACGCAAAACTGGACTTGAACGCACTAAAGGGAGGAAAATAGTTGTGGAACCCACAAAACGTAGAGACTTATTAGCGGGGGCGATGTTCCTGATCCTAGGGATCTTAACGCTTGCTGTGTTGATACCCGCGGGTGTCGATTCACCGGGCAATGTGGAGATTTCGGCGTTATCGCCCGAATTCTGGCCGAGCGTTATTGCACTTGCGGTTATGTTCGTTGCGGTCTGCCTGTTGGCAGAATCATACTTTCTCAAAGTACCCGAGCTTGATGCCGAAGAGGACGCCGAAGAAGACGCGATGTACAAGCTTGAAACGCTTCCCGGCACCTTGCGCACTGTCGTCCTGATCTTCGCATTGTTCCTGTTTTACTTTGCGTTGACGAGCTTGGGCGTGGTTGCCAGTTCTATCGTTCTGATGCTCTCCATGATGCTCTTTTTTGGCGAGCGGAAATGGTATTTCATCGTTCCGATCAGCCTGCTTCTGCCCATCCTTCTGTATCTGTTTTTTCTGCACGTCGCTGGCGTGCCGATGCCGTTGGGCATCTTTGAAACGCTGCTCTGAGGAGTGACCTGAGATGTTAGAAAACCTATCCATCGCTTTCGAGCTATTTTTTAGTCTCGAAAACATTCTCGTTATCGGGATCGGCGTTTTGATCGGAACGATCATCGGCGCGATTCCAGGAATGACCACGCCAATGGGCGTGGCTCTGGCATTGCCATTCACGTTTACGATGCAGCCTGTAACCGGCATCCTGCTGTTGCTTGGTGTGTACAAGGGCGGCCTGTATGGAGGGTCCCTGACAGCGATCCTGATCAAAACACCCGGAACCCCAGCCGCATCCTGCACCATTCTGGATGGGTACCCACTGGCGCAGAAGGGGCAGGCGCGAAAGGCGTTGGATATCGCGCTTTACGCATCCTGTGTGGCCGATCTGATCTCGAATATCGCGCTGATCATGTTCGCCGGGTTCCTGGCTACCTTTGCGCTGCGGTTTGGTCCGCCCGAGTTCTTCACGTTGATTGTCTTCTCGCTGACAATTATCGCAGGTGTCGCCGGCCCAAGCCTGACCAAAGGTATTCTGTCAGCTTGCCTGGGTCTGTTGCTGGCCACGGTGGGGCTTGATCTGATCTACGGCACCAACCGGTTCATCTTTGGCAACTTCGAACTGATGTCCGGACTGAACTTTATTCCGGTACTCATCGGCCTGTTTGCGATCCCCGAAATCCTCGACCGCGCAACCCGTCGTCCGCGCCCGCCCGGATCGCAGCGGCAGGAGCTGGGTGGCGGTGCAAGCTTTGCTGAATTCCGCAAGACGCTGAAATCCGTGGTTCGCGGCAGCTTTATCGGCGTTATCCTCGGCGCAATCCCAGGTATCGGCGGCGCACCAGCAGCGTTCCTGAGCTATAGTGAAGCGCGCAGAAACTCGAAGCACCCCGAAAACTTCGGTAAGGGTGAGCCGGAAGGCGTTGCTGCTGCCGAGGCGGGCAACAACGGCGTTGCCGGTGCAACCATGATCCCGCTGCTGGCTCTGGGCGTTCCCGGAGACGTTATCACGGCAGTGATCCTGGGTGCGTTCATGATCCACGGGCTGCGTCCGGGTCCGATCCTGTTCGCGGAAAACCTGCCGATGATCTACGCGCTGTTCATGGGTATTCTGCTCAGCTCGGCCTATCTTTTCGTGGTCGGCAAGGTCGCGATCAAAACGTTCAGCCGCGTTGCGCTAATCCCGAACCGTATCCTTTACCCGATTGTCTTTACCCTGTGTGTCTATGGCGCCTATGCGGTGAACAACAACCTGTTCGACATTCTGGTGATGCTGTGCATGGGGCTGGTTGGTTTCACGATGTTGCGTCTGGAAGTGCCGGTCGCGCCGTTCCTGATCGCCTTCGTGTTGGGACCACTGTTAGAAGACAACTTCCGACAGTCCCTGCTGTTGTCCGACGGCAACCTGTCGATCTTCGTCAGAAACGCGATCTGCTGGCTCTTCTGGTTGCTTACTGCCCTGTCGATCTTCGTGCTGATCCGGTCCCGCATTCGTGCATCGCGTACGGGCGAGGCTTCGGTTCTGACGACTGGCGGCTGACCTGATTAACCCTAAAACTAAGGAAAACAAGATGGTTAACGTAGACAACGCTGGGTTGGGACGGTTCAACTACAGCTTTGCTGTGATCTCGGACACGCATGTCAATCCGGATGAAGACAGCTGTAACTCACCCTTCCCGGTAAATGCCCGCGCGAACAGAAGGTTCCGGTATGTCGTCGCAGACATCAATCGCAGAGAGGTGGACTTCGTTGTCCACCTCGGCGACCTGCTGCATCCCGTTCCTGAAACCGGCGCGCTTTATGCGCAGGCGGCCAATGCTTACCGCGAAATCGTTTCGGACTTGTCCGTGCCGATCCATGTTCTGCCAGGCAACCACGATATCGGAGACACGCCGATCAGTGGTGGCCCGGCCAGCCCGACCACGCCCGAGATGATCGAAGCCTGGGAAGGGGAGTTTGGCGCTCATTACCACAGTCTCGAAAAGGGTGGCGTACGCTTCATTCTGCTGAACGCGCAATTGATCAATTCCGGACTTCAGGCCGAAGCGGATCAGCAACGCTGGGTCGAGGCTGAACTGGCTGATGCCCAAGGACAACGCGTCATGCTGATGCTGCATCATCCGGCCTATCTGTGTTACCCCGATGAGCTGGATCATTATGACAACACCGATCAGCCGGGCAGGGGATGGCTGTTGGGATTGCTCGAAAAGCATGGGATTGAGGCCATGTTCTCGGGTCATGCCCATAATTTCTGGTATGACCGCTATGGGGAGACGGATTTCTACCTTGCTCCGGCCACCAGCTTTGTCCGGCAGGATTATTCGGAAATGCTGCGCGCGATCCCACCCGAAGGCAGCGAATTTGGCCGCAATGACGCCGCCAAGCTGGGTTACTTCGTGGTCAACGTTTACGAAAACGGCCACGTCACCAAATTTGTGCGCACGAACGGGGCCGAGTTGGCGCCGGGTGAAAAACCGGCCCGCGAGATGCTGGAACTGGCACCTGAACCGCGAGAGAACACCAATCCGCTGATCGGGTTTGACCTGCGCCAGAATTGGGCCGAAATCTCGGAAGTTCCGCCCAGCGGCGGTCTGGACGAGTTTGACCGAAAACCCGTGCGCAACGATTATCACCTTCTGGCGCTGCAAGAGATGGGCGTGCGCGACATTCGCATCCCGCTCCATGATTTGCTGGATCCCGCGCGGCGCGCCCGACTGGCCGTTCTCAAACATCTGGGGTTTCGGACTACGCTGTTCGGTTGGAGCGTCAATGAAACGGTGCTGGACATGATTGCGGCCGAAGCAGGCAATCTGGCGGACTGGGAAATCTCGCTGAATTGGCGCGATGTTGAGGCCTCAGCTGATCTGTTGACCAGGGCGCATCAGGCTACCGGTCTGCCGATCTACGTCTCCCGGATGCGCACGAAGGACGACATCAAGGCCGAGGGCACCTATTTCCACGTCATCAACCACGGGTTCAACACGACGGATTCCGACCAACTTGCCGCGCTGGCGGCGATGCCGAAATCCTGCGGAATCGTCGGCGCGGTTTTCCGGGTGGGAAACACCGACCCAGTGGCTGATCGGCTGATCGCAATGGACAATGCGGCTGCGGTCCACGGCCTGAAAGCATCGGCGCATCTGCGGGTCGCCGGAGACAATCCCGCCGTCCCGCATACCGACGACGATGCGTCCATCGCACGGGTGCTTGAGGCGATGGATGCCCGGCCAAGGCTCAGAAACACGCGCGTATACTGCGATACTCTGGTCGATGTGGATCGGGGGTATTTCGTGCGCAACGGAGCCATTGACCGCTGCAACAACCCGCGGCCGCTGCTGGAGGCTGTCCGCGCGCGGCACGCTCGGAAAATCTGAACTCCCCAAGACTTGACCCTCACCAGAACATTCGGTGGGGGTTCCTTTTTTGCGGGGCATCGATGGCCTGATCGCACGGGCGGACCAAAACTCAAACCCAAGGTAGAAAGAACATGATGGAAGCATTCGGGCTTACGACAGAAATGGTCGTAGTATTGATCCTGTTGGGCGTTACGGTGTTTCTTTTTGTCTCGGAAATCGTCCGGGTCGATGTGGCGGCCATACTGATCATGGTCACGTTAGGCGTTCTGTCCGCCGTGCCCGGCTTACAGGGCCTGGCCGACCCCCGGCATCTGTTTGACGGTTTCGCCAGCAACGCGGTGATTTCCATCATCGCCGTCATGATCATCGGGGCCGGGCTGGATCGGACCGGGGTCCTGTCGCACGTGGCCCGCTGGATCATGCGGGTGGGCGGGGCGACCGAGACCCGGATCATGTTGCTGATTTCTTCGATCGTGGGCGTCATCTCATCCTTCATGCAGAACGTCGGCGCCGCTGCATTGTTTCTGCCTGTCGTATCACGGATTTCCGTGCGGACAGGTTTGCCGATGTCGCGCCTGCTGATGCCGATGGGGTTCTGCGCCATTCTGGGCGGGACGATGACGATGGTTGGCTCGTCACCCCTGATCCTGCTCAACGATCTGATCTTGACAATCAACGGCACGTTGCCTGCCGAGCAACAGATGGAGACATTCGGCCTGTTCGATGTCACGCCTGTCGGCGCAGCTTTGGTCGTGACGGGGCTTGTGTATTTTACCGTGCTGGGCCGTTTTCTTTTGCCTGCCAGACAGGATGCGGGTGGGGCAGAGGGCCTCAGCGTGGAAGAATACATCAATGCAACGTACGGGATCGTCGGAACAATCCACGAAGTACCACTGCCGGAAAACCATGACCTTGGTGGGCAGACGGTCGATGAAATCCAACGCAGCAACCACCTGCAGATCATTGCCGTTCAACAGGGCGGAACCGTCATCATGGCACCGCCACGTGACATGGTAATCGAAGCCCCCGGAGCGTTTGCAATCATCGCAGACGCCGCAACGCTGAAGCAATTTACCACAAAGTATGGGCTTGCCGCACTTGACGGGCTGGACCGGTTTTCGGACGCGCTGGAACCGGGCAAGGCGGGGATTGCCGAGGTTGTGATCCCTCCGGGGTCGGGCATGATCGGTGAAACGGGCCGGTCTAGCTGGTTGCGTAAAGTCTATGGCCTGGCTCCGCTGGCGATTTACCGGGGTGGTGAGACGCTTTCCAGCGATCAGGAAGACATCGGTGAAATCCCCTATCTGGCGGGCGACACACTGGTCTGCCACACGCCGTGGGACGCGCTGGTCCGACTGGAGAAGAACCGCGATTTTGTCGTCGTGACCTCGGACTTCCCCCACGAAGAACTGGTTCCTCAGAAGGTGGGTTGGGCTTTGTTTTTCTTTGCCATCGCGCTTGGTCTGGTCCTGTTTTCAGATCTGCGACTGTCGATCTGCCTGCTCGTCGGGGCCACGGGAATGATCGTCAGCCGCGTTCTGACAATAGACGATGCCTATAGCGCAGTCAGTTGGAGCACGGTGTTCCTGTTGGCCAGCCTCATCCCGCTTGGGGTGGCCGTACAATCGACCGGCACGGCCGAGTGGATTGCACAGCAAGTTCTGAAACTGCTGGGGGACGCCCCGATCTGGGTGTCGCAGGCGGCGATCGCGGGCCTGGCAACAGTGTTTACACTGCTGATGTCCAACGTAGGCGCGACTGTGCTTTTGGTTCCCCTCGCGGTGAACATCGCGATTGGACTGGGGGCTGATCCCGCGTTGTTCGCAATTACTGTGGCGCTGGCGACATCGAACTCGTTTCTGATCCCGACGCATCAGGTGAATGCGCTGATCATGGGGCCTGGCGGATATTCGGTCACGGACTTTTCCAAGGTCGGCGGTGTGATGACGCTGTTGTTCCTGATTGTGCTTGTCATCGCCGTTTGAACAGCGGCGGTCCAAGTCGGTTTGGTCATCTCCACAGGACTGGAGCCAAAATGCTCGGGGTGAGTGGAATTTCATTGGCAAGAACTGGGTTTGGGTTCATTCTGCCCTCATAACAAAGTGCGGCTTTAGTAAACCGCGTCGCCATTGCTAAAGGTACTTACACCCCGGCATTCACTCCCTCTCTGCCGCGCTTTGAAGCTTCCAAATATTGTCCGGCGAACTGAGAAGACTTCATCTCTCTCATGCCCGGGCCGACTTGAGAAACGTTCATGGCCTCGATTTCCCGGTTGCGTTGCCTTGCTTCAGCCAGTGATTTGAAAGTTTCTTCCTTATAGTCTTCACTCCAATCACAGTACCAACACAGTTTGTACCGTCTGGAACTGGGCGCAGGATTCATCGACGTACGCGCAGAGTTCAGATTTGAGAATACCGCGGCGTTGCAGGCCTTTCTGGCCCAGGCCAGGACAGATGCGACTCAGATAGGCGAAAGCTACAAAGTATTTGCGGACAGGGTAAAAGGAATGCCCGGCGCCGGTGGCCTGAACATCGGAAAAGGTCTGGGGACGGACCGAAAACAATGCAATGAACTGCGCTGACCTACCTGACCGGTTGTTGTCGCCGTGCAGCTTTCGCAACCCCGCCCTCCATCGGTCTTGCCGAATTGTGTTCTGAATCCCTTGTGAAGACGATGCCCAGCAACGGGAATCTGAAAACCCAAGCGCATACCACAGAGATCGCCTGATCCCTCGGAGGATCGCAAAAAGAACCGCTAAGCAAAGAGAGGACAAGTGGACACCCGAAAGAGTCTCGGTCGACCTGTTAGTTTATGTGCATTTTGCACTTCCTCCAATTTGATCGCGGTCAGGTCAGCAATGCCAGATCTTTAGTAGTAGTTTTCTTCCGGGTTGGCATGGTCTTTGCATCCTTGCCGGCAATCGTCAGTTCAAGGTCTTTGAAAAATCCGGCATTGTCGAACCACCAGCGATGTGAATAAACTCGGGTCCGTTTGGGTTTTGGCACATGGCGCTTGTATTGTAGATTGCAGTATATGTCCCAATGAGCTTTTTCTGTGAGGTCGGGCATTCCGACGTGCCCGGCGCGTGCCCGGCCACCATGAATTAGCCCGCCGGCCAGCGCCAGAACCTTGTCCCGCCCGCTGTAGTAATTTGTGAAACGCTGGCTGCGTTTTTTTAGAACCAGACCACCCCACGCGCCCTTCTCAAGCCAGGTCGAATCCACATCAGCCGAGGCGAACATGACCTGATCCGCGCCCCAGTTTCCGTCGCCAGGCCCTGCGGAATCTCCGAAATCGGAAAAGGCGCGCAGCACAACAAAGGCGCCCATGGAATGCGCCAAAATGTGAACCTTTGGACGTGACGGCATGGCCAGAAGTGGCATCATACCATCCCCGACCAGATGTGGTGCCACTGTTTTGGCGTCTGAACGATCCCTGTCATATGCATGCACGGATCCCTCGCTTGGCCAATCATAGGCAATCACTGCCCCTGTATAACCATTTGACCTGACGCCTGCCTCGATCTTTGCCAATCGGTCCAGCATGTCTTTTTGGGACGTGTTAAACCCGTGAACGTAAATCAGAACCTCTTTGTCGCCACCTTGCTGACGCACGAGGTCAAGCCATTTTGCTTTTTTGACAATGCTCCCCTTTCGGATGCGCCCGTCTGAGCTGGTTTTGGTGATATTGACGTACCGCGTTTTTGCTGCCGGTTTTAAAGTGAATTTCTTCTTTGAGGCGTTATAGGTGCGGCGGGAAAAAAACAGGGCCATCCGGCAAACTCCTTTTGGCTAAATCCAAAAAGTCTGCCACAAAACTCTACTTTTAGCAAAGGTGTCAGGTTCACTTGTGGCAACCGAATACCCGTACACTTCACGCAAAGAGCAACACCATTGGCGTTGCCGCCAGTTCAATCCGGACATTAGCTCAGCTGTAGCAAATTCATCCTTTGTTGCGCACAGTGTGATGTTGTCCGGACATGGGATTTTCGGTCACCGCGTACGGGAGGAATGACGGGCCGTATCTCAGTATAGAAGAATTCTGGGGGCGCCGCTTTGGGCTGATTGTGTTGAAAAACTCGGGTTTTGGGGCAAATCGGAGAATTTTCTCGCCGCATGGGCCGATTGGTTGGTTTTGGCGAGGGGGTCGGCCAAAACCAACATACGGCGCTGCTGAGCACCCTCATCATCTCTGGGCGATTATCCAAACTGACTTTCG
>NZ_JAKRGB010000008.1 GCF_022347725.1 Ruegeria sp. Ofav3-42 | reverse complement strand
CATACGCTTTGAAGTCACCGAAATACTTGGTGATTGCTGCGGTCAGCGTGGTCTTGCCGTGGTCAACGTGGCCAATCGTGCCGATGTTGACGTGCGGTTTTGTACGCTCAAACTTTTCCTTTGCCATGATGGCCTCCTTTTTCGGTAATGAAGGGAGCCCGTTAACCGAGCTCCCTCAAATCTTCGCTTATGCGTATTTCGCCTGGATCTCGTCCGAGATGTTCTGCGGAACCGGATCGTAGTGGTCGAACTGCATGGTGAACTGGGCACGGCCCGACGACATCGAACGCAGAGTGTTGATGTAGCCGAACATGTTGGCCAGCGGAACGAACGCGTCGATCGCGATTGCGTTGCCGCGCGGCTCTTGTCCAGACACCTGGCCCCGACGCGAGGTCAGGTCGCCGATGATACCGCCGGTATATTCTTCCGGGGTGATCACTTCGACCTTCATGATCGGCTCCAGCAGTTTCGCGCCAGCTTTGCGCATGCCTTCACGCATACACATCCGCGATGCGATTTCGAACGCCAGAACGCTCGAGTCAACGTCGTGGAACTTACCGTCCAGCAGGGCAACCTTGAAGTCGATCACAGGGAAGCCAGCCAGCGGGCCGCTGTCCATGACCGAGTTGATGCCTTTTTCAACACCCGGGATGTATTCCTTCGGAACAGCACCACCAACGATGCGGCTTTCGAACGAATAGCCTTCGCCTGCTTCGGTCGGCTGGATCTCCAGCTTGACTTCCGCGAACTGACCCGAACCACCCGACTGTTTCTTGTGGGTGTAGGTGTGCTCAACCGGCATCGAGATGGTTTCACGGTAAGCCACCTGCGGCGCACCGATGTTCGCCTCGACCTTGAACTCGCGCTTCAGACGGTCCACCAGGATGTCCAGGTGAAGTTCGCCCATGCCCTTCATGATGGTCTGACCCGATTCCAGATCAGTTTCCACGCGGAAGGACGGGTCTTCGGCGGCCAGACGGGCCAGACCCTGGGACATCTTTTCCTGGTCGCCCTTGGTTTTGGGCTCAACCGCGATCTCGATCACCGGATCGGGGAAGGTCATGGTTTCCAGAACCACCGGATCCTTCGCGTCACACAGGGTGTCACCGGTGGTGGTGTCTTTCAGACCCGCCAGCGCGATGATGTCGCCTGCAAACGCTTCTTCGATCTCTTCCCGGTTGTTCGAGTGCATCATCATCATACGACCGATGCGCTCTTTCTTACCTTTGGTCGAGTTCAGGATCGAGTCACCCTTGTTCATGGTGCCCGAGTAGATCCGGGTGAAGGTCAGCGAGCCAACGAAGGGGTCGTTCATGATTTTGAACGCCAGGCCCGAGAAGGCCATGTTGTCGTCCGCACGACGTGCGATATCACGAACTTCTTCCTCGTCGCCGGGCTTGAAGCCCATGTAATCAACAACGTCCAGCGGGCTGGGCAGATAGTCGATCACAGCGTTGAGAAGCGGCTGAACGCCTTTGTTCTTGAACGCCGAACCACCCAGAACCGGAACGAACGCGATTTCCAGCGTACCTTTGCGCAGCAGGGCGCGCAGGGTCGGAACGTCGGGCTCATTGCCTTCCAGGTATTCCATCATCGCGTCGTCGTCCATTTCGACGGCCGCTTCGATCATCTTGCCGCGCCATTCGTCAGCCATGTCTTTCAGGCTGTCGCGGATCGGAGCTTTGATCCAGCTTGCGCCCAGATCTTCGCCTTGCCACAGCCACTCTTCCATGGTGACCAGGTCGATCAGGCCTTCCAGCTCGGACTCGGCGCCGATCGGAATACCAACCGGAACAGCGCGTGCGCCGGTGCGGTCTTCGATCATGTTGACACAGTTGAAGAAGTCAGCGCCGATCTTGTCCATCTTGTTGACGAAAACCATACGCGGAACCTTGTAGCGGTCAGCCTGACGCCACACGGTTTCGGTCTGGGGCTCAACACCGGCGTTTGCGTCCAGAACGCAGACTGCTCCGTCGAGAACCGCCAGCGAACGTTCAACTTCAATGGTGAAGTCAACGTGGCCGGGGGTGTCGATGATGTTCAGGCGGTGCTTGGGAGTTTCTGCGGTCTGACCGTCTTCGGTGCGTTCCCAGAAAGTGGTGGTCGCAGCCGAAGTGATGGTGATGCCGCGTTCCTGCTCCTGCTCCATCCAGTCCATGGTGGCTGCACCATCGTGCACCTCACCGATGTTGTGGGATTTACCAGTGTAATACAGGATACGCTCCGAGCAGGTGGTCTTACCTGCGTCGATGTGCGCCATGATACCGAAGTTACGGTACAGTTCGAGAGGATATTCGCGTGACATTTGTCTAAGCCTCTAGGATTACCAACGGTAATGGCTGAAGGCTTTGTTCGCCTCGGCCATCTTGTGGGTGTCTTCGCGCTTTTTCACAGCGGTGCCGCGGGACTGAACGGCGTCCAGCAGCTCGCCTGCAAGGCGCTCTTCCATGGTGTTTTCGTTGCGGCCGCGCGCAGCGGTGATCAGCCAGCGGATGGCCAGCGCTTCGCGGCGCTCGGGGCGCACTTCGACCGGAACCTGATAGGTTGCACCACCAACCCGGCGCGAGCGAACCTCGACCGAAGGTTTGATGTTGTCGAGCGCTTCGTGGAACACTTCGACAGGAGCGCGCTTGATCTTGGTCTCAACGCGGTCAAACGCGTTGTAGACGATGCGCTCTGCGACCGACTTCTTGCCGTCGATCATCAGGTTGTTCATGAATTTGGTCAGTACCTTGTCGCCAAATTTGGCGTCAGGCAGGACTTCGCGTTTTTCGGCGGCGTGACGACGTGACATATCAGCCTCTCCTTCTTACTTGGGACGCTTCGCGCCGTATTTCGAACGACGTTGCTTACGATCTTTGACGCCCTGAGTATCCAGAACACCGCGCAGGATGTGGTAACGCACACCGGGAAGGTCTTTTACACGGCCGCCACGGATCAGAACAACCGAGTGTTCCTGCAGGTTGTGGCTTTCACCGGGGATGTACGAGATCACCTCGAACCCGTTGGTCAGGCGCACCTTGGCAACCTTACGCATAGCCGAGTTCGGCTTCTTCGGCGTGGTGGTGTACACACGGGTGCAGACGCCGCGTTTCTGCGGGCACTGCTCCAGGTGCATGGACTTCGAGCGTTTTACTTTGGGCTGCCGCGGTTTGCGGATCAGCTGTTGAATAGTTGGCATTCCGGTTTCTTCCCCGTTTTGCAACACACATGACATGCACGCGCATTGCGTGCGGTTAAATTCGCTGCACTCATGCGTCCACAAGCGCAAAACCCGCGAGCGTTCCCATTCCGAGGTGAACGTCGCGGTTTGTTATCAGAGGGCGCGAACTGCAAAATTGTCCGGGCCTTGACCAGTTCATTACTGGAATCGGTTATGGGGCGGCCCCCGGCACCGAGATGTCGCGCGTAATAGGGGGAGTCGGCCCGGGTGTCAACAGTGCTTGCCCTGCCAGCCGGATGTGGCTGTTTTAACAAAGATCAGCAGCAGGTTCCACAACGTCTCTCCCGTTGCGGGTCATTGAGGACATCTGCATAGTGGCCGTGAAACTTTGCGACGGACGAAACATGCAAGTCATTGGCCTGTGCCGCTTTTCCTATCCCGCAATCGGCGGCTATCAGGTGGAACACGAAACCGTCGAGGAACGGCGGCAATATCTGTATAGCCCTGCCCGTCTGGAAGAACGGTTTCGCATTTTCGAAACGACCACCTTGCCCTGCTTTCGGGAACAGACCGACGAAGACTTTGAGCTGTTGGTCCTGATCGGAGAGTGTCTGCCCAAAGAGTCTATAGAGCGGCTGCACGATCTCACCTTGGACATCAAGCAGATCCGTATAGTCAAGCGAGAACCGGCCCGGCACCGCCCGGTTGTCAAAGAGGTTCTGCATAGCGCCCGTACCGATCCGGATCAGCCGTGCATACAGTTTCGGCATGACGACGACGATGCTGTATCGGTCGATCTGGTCGAACGTCTGCGCGTGGCAGCAAGTGATGCCAAGGGGTTGGCGCAGAACAATCGAACAGTCGGGCTTGATTTCAACAGCGGTTTCTTGGCGCGGTTCGGACCTGACGGTATACGCGCCACCCAAGTGTTCCGATCGCTTTTAGGCGTTGGTCTGGGCATGTATGTCGCCGGCGGCTGTAAACACACGATCATGAGTTTCACCCACCACAAAATCGGCCGCTTCATGCCCGTGATCAGCTATCCCGACGCGCCGATGTGGGTCAGGACCCTGAACAATTTCAACGATTCACCCCACGCCCGCGCCAGCAAAACCGAACTGTTTCCGCTCACCCCGGAACAAGAGGGAGAGTTCATAGCGCGCTTTGCTATTGAACAGGACGACGTGCGGCGGGTTCACTCTGCCGGTTGAGACTGACGTTCGCGGAACAGTGTGAACAGCCCTGCCCCGACGACCAGAACTGCACCGAACATCGTGATCGTATCCGGCCAGTCGCCGAACACGACCCAACCCAGACCCAACGCCCATATCAGGCTGGAATAGCGGAAAGGGGCGATAAAGCCGACATCCCCAACCCGCATGACCATGACGCTGCACAGATATCCGGCCAGCACGAATACTGCAGCGGATGACACCATCAAGCCCGCGCCTAAGGAAACCGGCTCCCAACCGGTTGCCGCAGTCGCGACACCGGCCGCCAATGTGATGGACAGCGATGTTGCGAGCGTGACGGCCAGCGATGGTACGTGAACGGACATGCGCCGTGTTATCAGATCCCGTGCTGTCACCGAGGCCACGGCGATCAGCGCATAAATTGCATATATGCTGAACCCGTCAGGCCCTGGCCGTACGATTAGCAGCATACCGGCGAACCCCATTCCGATTGCCAGTATTCTGCGCCAGCCGATGTGTTCACCGAAAAACAGAACCGCCCCAAGCGTCACTGTCAGTGGCAGGGCCTGCAAAACGGCGGTCACGTTCGCCAAAGGCATATGCAAAAGTGCGGTCAGAAAGAAGAAGGTGGCCGAAAGCTCGGCAAGGCAGCGCGCCGCCACCAGCCATTTGTCGTGGCGCGGAAAATTCAAATGCAGAGCGCCCAGATGACGCGCCATCAGAAACACCAGCAACGTCGCCAGGGCACCACGCAGGGCAACCATCTGAAACAGCGGCATTTCCGCCCCCGCCGCCTTGATCAGGGCATCATTGACGGTAAAGGCAGCCATACTGCCCATCATCAGCAGCGCGCCCTTCACATTCGGGTTCATGATCGCAGATTCCAATTCTCAAAAGAAACTCGGCCCATTGGCCGTAAGCCCATAGAGGATGTCAATGAACATCCATGGGCTGGCATCGGGCTAGTTTTTTTAGCCCGGTAAAACAACCAGTTTGTGATCCATGTCCTTCAAGGCTGCGTCAATGCGCGGCGCAATCTCGGCCCAATCGCCCCCGGCCAGGCCTGCCCCGATCATCGGATAGCCAATGCGCGCGGTTGGAAACCCGCGCGCAATCATATTGAAACAGGCTGAGATCGCGTCGTAATCAACTAGCCGTCCCGGCCCGCCCCAATGGAATTGAGTATAGGCGTTTACGATCACAAAGCTGGTTGTTCCCCTCGACACCGATGCCGTTGAAACAGTGCCCAGTTTTGAACGCACCCCATATTCAGTCTGCTTGTCGGCCACCAGCGCATCGGGGAACTCAGCCGCGATTACTCTGGCGATCCCGGCGCCCATTGCATGGAAGCAATTGCAACCATGGACGATGACGTCAAACTCACCGTCCAATGCAAGTTGTATCAAATCACCTTTGATCGTTGGCATCGAAAACCCCTTAGAACAGTCGATTGCCTTTGATGACTTCATTCCCGGCCATTCCGGAATTGTTTTAGCACGATTAGGAATACGCGCATACTGGCGAGCCTTTTAGAGAAATGCCACAGGCGTAAAAAAGAAAAGGCCCCGCAAAACTGCGGGGCCTGATCGATTGAATTTTGCGGTGCTTACTCGCGGCTTTCCGGTGTTTCCACCAAAACGTCCAGCTCGTCACCCACGATATCGTCATCCATGACCGGAGCGGCAAGGGCAGCGGCCGCTTCGGCCTCTTCCCGACGGGCTTCGATCACGACGTTGTCGCGGCCTTGCGCAACCTGACGCACGGCCTGAGTTGCTCCGCCGGTACCGGCGGGGATCAGACGACCGACGATGACGTTCTCTTTCAGGCCAACCAGCTTGTCTTTCTTGCCCTGAACCGAAGCCTCGGTCAGCACACGAGTGGTCTCCTGGAACGACGCCGCCGAGATGAACGAACGCGTCTGCAGCGAGGCTTTGGTGATCCCCAAGAGGATCGGTTCGCCCTGAGCCGGACGACCACCGCGGGCGATGGTCTTCTCGTTGGCTGCGTCGAACTCCTGCTTGTCGACATGCTCGCCTTTCAGCAGGGTGGTGTCACCTGAATCCAGGATCTCCCACTTCTGCAGCATCTGGCGCACGATGACCTCGATGTGCTTGTCGTTGATCTTCACGCCCTGCAGACGATAGACGTCCTGCACCTCGTCGATCATGTAATCCGCCAACGCTTCGACACCCATGATGGACAGGATGTCATGCGGAGCCGGGTTACCGTCCATAAGGTATTCACCCTTCTGGATGAAGTCCCCTTCGGCGACCGGGATGTGCTTGCCCTTGGGTACCATGTACTCGATGGTCTCCATGGACTCGTCAGCCGGTTCGATGCTGATGCGGCGCTTGTTCTTGTAGTCCCGGCCAAAGCGCACGTAACCATCGGCTTCTGCGATGATCGCGTGATCTTTCGGACGACGGGCTTCGAACAGTTCGGCCACACGCGGCAGACCACCGGTGATGTCCTTGGTCTTGGCGCCCTCACGCGGGATACGCGCGACAACGTCTCCGGCTTCGACTGTTTGGCCATCTTCGACCGACAGGATCGCATCCACCGACATCGGATAGTGAACCGGGTTGCCCGCATCGTTGCGGACCGGCTCGCCATCTTCACCGACCAGAATGATCTCGGGCTTGAGATCGCTGCCTTTGGGGGCGGCGCGCCAATCGATCACGATCTTCTGGGTCATGCCGGTCGCATCGTCGGTCTCGTCCCGGACGGCGATGCCCGAAACCAGATCAACGTATTTCGCGGTACCGGCTTTTTCGGCGATGATCGGCAGGGTGTAGGGATCCCATTCGAACAGCTTGTCGCCACGGGCCACCTTGGTGCCGTCCTTGACGAACAGCTTGGAGCCGTAACCCAGCTTGTGGCTGGCACGCTCTTCGCCGTGTTCGTCACTGATCACCAGCTTCATGTTCCTACCCATGACCAGGCTTTCACCCGCGGCATTGACCAGAATCTGCGGGTTCTCGAACGAAACGACACCGTCCTGGCTGGCTTCCTGGAACGATTGCTGACCACCTTGGGCAACACCGCCGATGTGGAAGGTCCGCATCGTCAGCTGCGTACCGGGTTCACCGATGGACTGGGCGGCGATGATGCCAACAGCCTCACCCGTGTTTACCATGGTGCCGCGTGCAAGGTCACGACCGTAACAGGTGGCGCAGACGCCTTCCTCGGACTCACAGGTCAGAGGCGAGCGAATACGCATCGAGGCAACACCAGCCTCATCGATGGTGTCTGCCATACGCTCGTCGATCAACTGACCAGCGGCCACGATCACCTCTTCCGTACCCGGACGCAGAACGTCGTCTGCAGCCACACGGCCCAGCACCCGCTCTGCCAGCGAGGCAACAACCTCACCGTCGTTAACCGCAGCTTCCGCTGTGATCGCACGCTCGGTGCCACAATCGACCTCACGAACGATGCAGTCCTGTGCGACGTCCACCAGACGACGGGTCAGGTAACCCGAGTTCGCCGTCTTCAGAGCGGTATCCGACAGACCCTTACGGGCACCGTGGGTCGAGTTGAAGTACTCGAGAACGGTCAGACCTTCTTTAAAGTTCGAGATGATCGGCGTTTCGATGATGTCACCGTTCGGCTTGGCCATCAGGCCGCGCATACCGCCCAGCTGTTTCATCTGAGTGACCGAGCCACGCGCACCAGAGTGGGCCATCATGTAGACCGAGTTCGGCTCCTGATCCGACCCGTCTTCGGCCTTGGCGACGTCCGAGATGGTGCTCATCATCGCGTCGGTGACGCGGTCGTTACACTTCGACCAGGCATCGACAACTTTGTTGTACTTTTCGCCCTGAGTGATCAGGCCGTCCATGTACTGCTGTTCAAAGTCCTTCACCTGACCGCGGGTGTCATCAACGATGCCCCACTTGTCGTCGGGAATAACCATGTCGTCCTTACCAAACGAGATGCCCGCCTTGAACGCCTCTTTGAAGCCCATCGACATGATCTGGTCACAGAAGATAACCGACTCTTTCTGACCGCAGTAACGGTAGACGGTGTCGATCACCTGCTGCACTTCTTTCTTCCGCAGCAGGCGGTTGACCAGCTCGAACGGTGCCTTGTTGTTCATCGGCAGCAACGCACCCAGGCGCAGACGGCCCGGAGTGGTTTCGTAACGCTTCTGAACTTCGTTGCCTTCGTCGTCGATCTGCGTGATCCGCGCGGTGATCTTGGTGTGCAGATGCACTTCGCCGGAATCCAGCGCGTGCTGAACTTCGTCGATAGAACCAAACACCTTGCCTTCGCCCGGCATGCCTTCGCGTTCCAGGGTCACATAGTAGAGACCCAGGATCATATCCTGCGACGGAACGATGATCGGCGCGCCGTTGGCAGGCGACAGAACGTTGTTCGTCGACATCATCAGAACGCGTGCTTCCAACTGCGCCTCAAGGCTCAGCGGGACGTGCACGGCCATCTGGTCACCGTCGAAGTCGGCGTTAAAGGCCGAACAGACCAGCGGGTGCAGCTGGATCGCTTTGCCTTCGATCAGGACCGGCTCGAACGCCTGAATGCCAAGACGGTGCAGCGTCGGCGCACGGTTCAGCATGACAGGGTGTTCGCGGATCACCTCGTCGAGGATATCCCACACTTCGGGACGCTCTTTCTCGACCAGTTTCTTCGCCTGTTTCACGGTCGAAGACAGACCCTTGGCTTCAAGGCGCGAGTAGATGAACGGCTTGAACAGCTCCAACGCCATCTTCTTGGGCAGACCACACTGGTGCAGCTTGAGTTCCGGACCGGTCACAATGACCGAACGGCCCGAGAAGTCGACGCGCTTACCCAGAAGGTTCTGACGGAAGCGGCCCTGCTTACCCTTCAGCATGTCCGACAGCGATTTCAGCGGACGCTTGTTGGCGCCGGTGATCACGCGGCCACGACGGCCGTTGTCGAACAGAGCGTCCACGGATTCCTGCAGCATCCGCTTTTCGTTGCGGACGATGATGTCAGGCGCGCGCAGCTCGATCAGACGCTTCAGACGGTTGTTCCGGTTGATGACGCGGCGATACAGATCGTTCAGATCCGAGGTCGCAAAACGGCCGCCATCCAGCGGAACCAGCGGACGCAGTTCCGGCGGAATGACCGGGATCACGGTCATAACCATCCACTCAGGCCGGTTGCCCGACTCGAGGAAGCTTTCGACAACTTTCAGACGCTTGATGATCTTCTTGGGCTTCAGCTCGCCGGTCGCTTCGGCCAGATCAGCACGCAGCTGCTCGGCTTCAGCTTCCAGATCGATCTGGGCCAGCATCTCACGGATGGCTTCGGCACCGATGTTCGCAGTGAACGCGTCCATGCCATAGGCATCCTGCGCATCCATGTACTCTTCTTCGGTCAACATCTGGCCGTAGGTCAGGTCGGTCAGACCGGGCTCGATGACGACATAGTTTTCAAAGTACAGAACGCGTTCCAGATCGCGCAGCGTCATGTCCAGCATCAGACCGATGCGGGATGGCAGCGATTTCAGGAACCAGATATGTGCGACGGGCGCGGCCAGTTCGATGTGGCCCATACGCTCACGACGGACTTTTTGCAGAGTGACTTCCACACCGCATTTCTCGCAGACAACGCCGCGATACTTCATCCGCTTATATTTGCCGCACAGACATTCGTAATCTTTGATCGGGCCAAATATACGCGCGCAGAACAGACCGTCGCGTTCAGGCTTGAACGTCCGGTAGTTGATGGTTTCGGGTTTCTTGATCTCGCCATAGGACCAAGACAGAATCCGTTCGGGCGACGCCAACGAGACCTTGATCTCGTCGAAAACCTTCGGCGGCGTCAGCGGGTTGAACGGGTTGTTGGTGATTTCCTGGTTCATAAGGTATCTCCCACATTCGAATCTGCTTGGACGGGCGCAATTACGCCTGCTGTTAGATCCGAAAGATTTTGTATCTGGCAGCCTGCTGAGCGAACTTCTTCGCTTGTTGCATGAGGCCGGTGAATGGAGCAAATCGAAAGAGTTTCCGCCGATATCGAGACGGAATGGTCGACCTCTCCGGGGCATCCCCCATGTAATTTATCGAACTTCAGGACGACATTACTATCAACAGAGACAACGGCCGAAGCGAACTCCTCACCACACCCACCTTCTCTGTTAGGCACATACTCAGTCACTGTGATCGCAACCTCACTTCCACCCACATTGCAAGTGGGAGAGGCATCCGCCAGCGCACGTAGATTAAACAACCCTCGCTCTGAGAGTTCTTTGGGCCAACTCGGATGACATGCCCCCTCGTAGGTTCCAAATGTCTGGACAGTCATTATGGAACCGTGGCTCAGGCTCGATACTTCATAACACTGCACAGCAACTAGCTGATCATAACAATCAGCTAGCGCCACAGTGCCGAACACTGAGGAAAATGCCATCGCGCCAATAGTCGCGAAATTGCGCATTACTCCTCAACCTCCGCATCCAGCAGTTCCATATTCAGGCCGAGGCCACGGACTTCTTTCACCAGAACGTTGAACGATTCCGGTACGCCCGCTTCAAAGTTATCCTCGCCCTTGACGATCGACTCATAGACCTTGGTCCGGCCGGCGACGTCATCCGATTTCACGGTGAGCATCTCCTGCAGGGTGTAGGCGGCGCCGTAAGCTTCCAGAGCCCAGACTTCCATCTCACCAAAGCGCTGACCACCGAACTGCGCCTTACCACCCAGCGGCTGCTGGGTAACCAGGCTGTACGGCCCGGTCGAACGCGCGTGGATCTTGTCGTCCACCAGGTGGTGCAGTTTCAGCAGGTACTTGATGCCCACGGTTACCGGTCGTGCAAACTGCTCACCGGTACGACCGTCGAACAGAACCGACTGACCGCTTTCCGAGAAGCCCGCACGCACCAGCGCGTCGTTGACGTCTGCTTCCTTGGCGCCGTCGAAGACCGGAGTAGCGATCGGAACACCGCGGGTCACGTTGCCCGCAGCCTCGATCAGGCCATCCTCGTCCAGACCGGTGATGCCTTCTTCGTAGACATTCTCGCCATAGGCCAGCTTCATCGCTTCGCGAACCGGGGTCAGGTCGCCAGAGCGGCGGTATTCACCCAGAGCGTCGTCGATGTTCAGACCCAGACCGCGCGCGGCCCAACCCATGTGGGTTTCAAGGATCTGACCAACGTTCATACGCGAAGGCACGCCCAGCGGGTTCAGACAGAAGTCAACCGGAGTACCATCGGCCAGGAACGGCATGTCTTCCATCGGAACAACCTTGGAGATCACACCTTTGTTCCCGTGACGACCGGCCATCTTGTCGCCCGGCTGCAGCTTACGCTTCACGGCGATGAAGACCTTGACCATCTTCATCACACCCGGCGGCAGGTCGTCGCCACGACGGACTTTCTCGACCTTGTCCTCGAAACGGGCGTCCAGAGCACGCTTTTGCACTTCGTACTGCTCGTTCAGAGCCTCGACGATCTGTGCATCCTGCTCGCCTTCCAGCGCCAGTTGCCACCACTGACCACGGGTCAGCATTTCCAGCAGGTCCTCGGTGATCACCGAACCCGGCTTGACGCCTTTCGGGCCTTTGACGGCGGTTTTACCCAGGATCAGGCCTTGCAGACGCGCATAGATGTTGCGGTCCAGGATCGCCAGCTCGTCGTCCCGGTCACGGGCCAGACGTTCGACTTCCTCACGCTCGATCTGCAGCGCACGCTCGTCTTTTTCGACACCGTGACGGTTGAAGACCCGGACCTCGACGACCGTACCGTAATCGCCCGGCTTCACGCGCAACGAGGTGTCGCGCACGTCAGATGCTTTTTCACCAAAGATGGCGCGCAGCAGCTTTTCTTCCGGGGTCATCGGGCTTTCGCCCTTCGGAGTGATTTTGCCGACCAGAATATCGCCCGGCTCAACATCCGCACCGATGTAAACGATGCCGGCCTCGTCGAGGTTGCGCAGCGCTTCTTCACCGACGTTCGGGATGTCACGGGTGATCTCTTCCGGGCCCAGCTTGGTGTCACGGGCGGCGACTTCGAATTCCTCGATATGGACCGAGGTAAAGACGTCATCACGCGCGATACGTTCCGAGATCAGGATCGAGTCTTCGTAGTTGTAACCGTTCCACGGCATGAACGCGACGACCACGTTCTTACCAAGCGCCAGTTCACCCATATCGGTCGACGGACCATCGGCAATGACCTCGCCCTTCTGGACGGTGTCACCCACCTTGATCAGCGGACGCTGGTTGATGCAGGTGTTCTGGTTCGAACGCTGGAACTTGCGCAGACGATAGATGTCAACGCCAGCGTCGCCCAGTTCCAGATCTTCGGTGGCGCGGATAACGATACGCTGGGCATCGACCTGGTCGATGATACCGGCGCGTTTCGCCTGAATCGCAGCGCCTGAGTCGATCGCAACCTTTTCCTCGATGCCGGTACCAACCAGCGGTGCCTCGGCCCGCAGCAGCGGAACCGCCTGACGTTGCATGTTCGAGCCCATCAGAGCGCGGTTGGCGTCGTCATTTTCAAGGAACGGGATCAGCGATGCGGCGACCGAAACCAGCTGTTTCGGCGACACGTCGATCAGGTCCACATTCTCGCGCGGAGCCAGAGTGTAGTCACCGGCCTGACGGGTCGAAACCAGATCGTTGATGAACTTGCCATCAGCATCCAGAGTCGCGTTCGCCTGCGCCACGGTGTGACGCATTTCCTCGGTCGCGGACATGTAGTGAACCTCATCGGTCACCTCGGCGTCTTTGACGACACGGTACGGTGTTTCGATGAAGCCATACTTGTTCACGCGGGCGAAGGTGGCCAGCGAGTTGATCAGACCGATGTTCGGACCTTCAGGCGTTTCAATCGGGCACATCCGGCCATAGTGGGTCGGGTGTACGTCGCGAACCTCAAAGCCCGCACGCTCACGCGTCAGACCACCCGGGCCAAGCGCCGAGAGACGGCGTTTGTGGGTGACTTCCGACAGCGGGTTGGTCTGGTCCATGAACTGCGACAGCTGCGACGAGCCAAAGAATTCACGAACAGCAGCAGCAGCCGGCTTCGCGTTGATCAGGTCCTGCGGCATAACGGTGTCGATCTCGACAGACGACATACGCTCTTTGATCGCGCGCTCCATGCGCAGCAGGCCAACGCGGTACTGGTTTTCCATCAGTTCGCCGACCGAACGCACACGACGGTTGCCGAGGTGGTCGATATCGTCGATGTCGCCCTTGCCGTCACGCAGTTCCACCAGCGCCTTGATGCACGCCACGATGTCTTCGCGGCGCAAGGTGCGCAAGGTGTCCGGCGCATCCAGAGCCAGTCGCATGTTCATCTTCACGCGACCAACGGCCGACAGGTCATAACGCTCGCTGTCGAAGAACAGGGTGTCGAACAGGGCCGAGGCCGCTTCGACGGTGGGCGGCTCACCCGGGCGCATGACACGGTAGATGTCCATCAGCGCACTTTCGCGGCCCATGTTCTTGTCCTGCGCCATGGTGTTGCGCATGTAGGGGCCGACGTTGACGTTGTCGATGTCCAGAACCGGGATGTCGGTGATACCCGCATCGATCAGCTCTTTGACGGTGCCGCCAATCAGGTCGCCATCCTTGTCATATTCCAGCGTCAGTTCATCGCCAGCTTCGACATAGATCGCACCGGTTTCTTCGTTGATGATATCCTTGGCGACAAACTTGCCGACGATGTGATCGAAGGGAACCAACAGGTTAGTGACGACACCTTCGTCAATCAGCTTCTTGACCGCGCGTGGAGTGACCTTTTTGCCCGCTTCGGCAATCACTTCACCGGATTTTGCGTCGATCAGATCATAGGTTGGACGGGTGCCGCGCACACGCTCGGGGAAGAAGGGCGCAATCCAGCCTTTCTTCTTGTCCAGCTTGTAGGACACGGTGTTGTAATAGGCGTCCATGATCGCTTCCTGGTCCAGACCCAGAGCATACAGCAGGGTGGTCACAGGCAGCTTACGGCGGCGGTCGATACGGGCGTAGACGATATCCTTGGCGTCGAACTCAAAATCCAGCCAGCTGCCGCGATACGGGATGATGCGGCAGGCAAACAGCAGCTTGCCCGAGGAATGGGTTTTACCCTTGTCGTGGTCAAAGAACACACCCGGCGAGCGGTGCATCTGGGACACGATCACACGCTCGGTGCCGTTCACGATGAACGTACCGTTCGGCGTCATCAGGGGCATGTCGCCCATGAACACGTCCTGCTCTTTGATGTCTTTAACCGACTTGGCGCCGGTATCCTCATCGACATCAAACACGATCAGGCGCAGAGTGACCTTCAGCGGCGCGCTGTAGGTCATGTCGCGCTGCATGCACTCTTCGACGTCGTATTTGGGTTTTTCCAGATCGTATTTCACGAACTCCAGAACGGAAGTTTCGTTGAAATCCTTGATCGGGAAAACCGACTGGAACACGCCTTTGATGCCTTCGCCGTCAGTTGGCTGCTCTGCATCGCCGGAGCGCAGGAATAAATCATAAGAAGATTTCTGGACCTCAATGAGGTTCGGCATCTCCAGCACTTCGCGGATTTTGCCGTAATATTTACGAAGACGTTTCTGGCCAAGGAACGTTTGAGCCATGTCAGATGTCACCTTTCGATGTTCTCAGCGGGCAAAGACACCGTCGGGCCCCGGCGCCTTGCACATTCGAGAGGACACGTCCGGATCAATTCATGGCCACCGTCCCGAAGGCAGCCTCCCGATCCGCGAACCGCGTCTTAGAAAACGCCCCAACCCATGAGGCCCTTTCTAAGACAGGTTCGGCTGGACCCGGATTTCTCCGGGACCAGCCAAATTCTGCGATGCATCAGCGATGCACCAGACGACAGGCTTAGGCCAGTTCGACCTCGGCGCCAGCTGCTTCCAGCTTGCCTTTGATCTCTTCGGCTTCGGCTTTGTCGATGCCTTCTTTGATCTTGCCGCCAGCTTCGACCAGCTCCTTGGCTTCTTTCAGGCCCAGACCGGTGATGCCGCGAACTTCTTTGATCACGTTGATTTTCGAAGCGCCGGCGTTCTTCAGAACGACGTCGAATTCGGTTTTCTCTTCCTCAGCTGCGCCACCGGCGTCGCCGCCAGCTGCCATGACAACTGCGCCGCCAGCTGCGGGCTCGATGCCATATTCGTCTTTGAGGATGGTTTTCAGTTCTTGTGCTTCCAGCAGGGTCAGACCCACGATGCTTTCTGCGAGTGCTTTCAGATCAGCCATTTTATCAGCTCTTTCCGTTTACAGTGTGTGTTCCAACGTCAGGGTATTCACCCTACGCAGATCATTCAGTGCCAACCGCTTACGCAGCTTCCGCCTTCTCTTCGATGGTGGAAAGGATGCTTGCGATGTTGCTTGCAGGTGCGCCAATTGCGCCAGCGATGTTCGAAGCAGGTGCGCCAAGCATGCCCGCGATAGTAGCAATAAGCTCCTCGCGCGAAGGCATTTTCGACACGGCTTCGACGCCGGCACGATCCAGAGCGTTCTCACCCATTGCACCGCCAAGAATTTCGAACTTTTGGTTCTCTTTGGCGTAGTCCTGGGCCACTTTGGCTGCTGCCACAGGGTCCTCGGAATAGGTCAGAACAGTCATCCCTGTCAGCAGGTCGGCCATGCTTTCACACGGCTTACCCTCAAGGGCGATTTTGGCGAGCCTGTTCTTGGCAACACGCACGGAGCCACCCGCGTCACGAGCACGTGCGCGAAGGTCCTGCATCTCGGCAACTGTCAGACCGGCGTAGTGAGCAACCACTACGACGCCAGAGCTTTCGAAGATTTGGCCGAGTTCCTCGACCACTTTCTCTTTCTGGGCTCTATCCACAGTTCTCTCCAAGTTTGGGGCGATATCTCACCCCGGCTCATATTTGCCGCAGCTTTCGCTCCGGCGTTCAGGTCCGTTGTTACGGGATTGGCCAAAATGCGCCCGAGGGTTGGACCCTCAGAATTCTTTGGTCTTACCCGTCTCAGGCAGGGAATTAAGGGGCCATATGGCACCACCCACCGTCTTGGACGAAACAAAATAAAGCGCACGACGAATCGCACGCTTTACTTCGTAGCTCTACTTAGGCCAGATGAGGTCGGTTTCCAAGAGGTAAATTGAGGATTCTGCGTTACCGCAACGGCATTCGAGAGCATCCAATTCCCGCCTTTTGTTGGTCATTTCACACCCATTTGCGCAGATGACCATAGCAACCGGCGCAAATCTTCTTGCGCGGTGGTTCACATGCCTACTTTCCGTTGACACTGGAAACGCACTGCTATCCTGTCCAGGGATCGAACTTTCACTCTCAGGACTTGGCCCGTTGGCTGACAGACTGCCCTTATCCGACGAAGAACAAGCCCGCGTCACCTCGTATATTGACGAGTTTTCCAGCAGGTTTCAGCAAGATGCCATTACGCATTACGACTGCATCTACCGGTCGCACGCCTTCGAAGATTCGCGAGCTGTCCTGATCCTGCACACCGCATCCCGGGCGTTCGCCCTCAAAACCGATACAGAGTCCCCTGCCACAGGCAGGTTAAAAAACGAATTCGAACTGCTGGTCGAGCTTTATGACTACTTTGAGGGCAACGACACGTCTCGGGTCGTCCGACCCGTTTATCTTTCGCCGGGCGGCGCGTTTCTGGTCACCGAGTATTTAAGCCGACCGACTGCCGTAGATCTGATTTACAACAGCCCGGATGAAAACCAGGTCGCCCAAGTGTATCGCCGCGCCGGGTCATGGCTGAATGACCTTCATGCCCGGCACCCCCCGATCAGTTACGCCTTCCGCCCACGATGGATGACGGACAGCCTTCGTGATCTTATAAGGGGCGTTCCTTACGACATCGCGGAACAAAGTCGGAAAATGGTGAACGTCATGCTGGCCGAAGGTGCTCGGCTTAAGGGCACCGAAGATCTGCGCGTTTTTTCACATGGCGATTTTCACGGGCAGAACCTGATCGTCGGTCAGGGAAAGACAATCGGTCTGGATTTCACCGAAGCCCGCGACAAACTCGCCGTGTATGATATCGTCGACTTCCTGAAATCGGACATCTTTCGGGATGGGGATGGGGCTGCCGTGGATCGAAGCGGAATCCTGAAGCGAAACAAGGATATGTTTTTTCGCCTCTACAGGCATCCGATCAATCATGACATCCTTGACTACTGTATCCGCGGTCGACTGCTGAAAGACTGGCTGCGCTACTGGCAAACGGATTTCACCTGCAGCGAATTCGAACTGCGGAAAAGAGGCTTGCTGGAAACCCGTTTGAAACAGGTGTTCCGATAAGCCCCAAAGAAAAACCCGGGCAGCGCAGGCCACCCGGGTCAATTCTGTTGCTGTAAACTGTCAGGGCTTACTCGCCCGCAGCGGCAGCCACATCCAGTGTCACACGCGGGCCCATGGTCGGGCTCAGCGCTATTTTCTTCATGTAGGTGCCTTTTGTGTTCGGCGGGCCGGGGCTCCGTCAAACGATACTTTGCTGATGCTTGGCGCGCTTTAGGCGCGCAAATCTAAGCGACACGGCGTCTCAACACCGCCAACGCTGCCAAGCCTCCAAAGAGCAAAGGCAGTCCACCCGGAAGCGGTACAGGGGCGATATCAGGGCCACCGTCAGTATCGACCACGATAGCATCTATCGACAAAACTGCGTCGAATCCGCCTTTGACAAACGTTAGACCAACAACGAAAGGATCAGTCGGATCCACCGCCTCCGAGATATCTATCCCGGAAACAACAAACTCGCTGATGCCTGATGGATCAAATGCGGTGAAATCAAACAGTTCACCCAATCCGATGGTGCCAAAAAAACTACCACCCGCGTAGTCGAAACTCAGATCGAAAAGACTTTGCGACAGCGGCAGTACCGATGGCAAAAGTAACGACGCAAAATTCTCTGCGCCAGGCCCCAACGAATAGGTAAAGCCGGTCGCAACGATCGGATCGACCCAAATCGGCGCATCCACACCCAAACCGTTAACGATTGACAACTGAAGATCATTCTGCCCGTCCGGTGTTGAGGCAAACGGCACCAGAGGATTGTCCAAAGTACCCCCATCCGTATCGAAACGAACGCCGTAGAAATCTCCTGTGGTTCGTATCTCGGCCACGACTGAGCCGTTGTTGTTAAAGCTTGTATGGTAATCGACAATAACGCTTGTCACCGTCTCGCCATTGAACTGGCCGCCAATCTCCACGATCAGTTCATCATCGACATAGAGACCGGACGAATCCGCATAAGCGACCTGTCCATAGTCATTGATGCCAAGGAAGCTGACGAAGCCGTCAATATCACCGCTGTTCCGGATGATATTCGCGGGATCTGCGGGCGCGTCCCCAAGCTCGGCCTGCATGACCAGTGAGGGTTGATAGCCCACAACAGTTCCGTCGTTGTTAATTGCTGGCCCCAATCCCGAACCACCCGACGCCGCAAATTCAAGCCGCCGCTCAGCGTCCGCCGTGCCATCACCCACATTGACAACATGCGTGATGCCTCCAACTGCCGCCGAACCAGTTAGCTGTGCAAGCCAGGCCACCTCTCCAGCATTATTGATATCCGGGTCGGTGAGGTTGATTTCACCGGCGCCAGACGCGCCAATCAACGTGCTGCTCTGACCATCAGCCTCAAGCCTGATTACCTGAGATCCGCCATTGCCGTCGTTTACCAGCAAGGCTACCTGACCAGCGTCATTTACGGACAAACCTGTGCTGAGGTTCGAACTGAAATTGAAGACATTGGGCGTCGCCCCCGTTGCCACGGCACCGTTGACCGGACTTTCCGCTAATACAGTCAAATCGTAAGCACCCACCGGTCCGACAGTTGTATTGATTGTCCCACCGTTCGGTTGAACGCGCAGGATTTGGGTGACAAACTCGTTTCCGGTTCCATTTGGGACCACGGAAGGTATTGACCTTGAGGCAATAAGCGACCCGTCGTCCAGTACAATTATGTTTCTCAGATCATAACCTTGACCGCCGAACTGGTTCGTTGCCCCCAAAAATGTGCTTTGACCTTGTGAATCCCGCACCCAGATCGAATTCACATTGTCGAACGCATTGCCGCTTGGCGGTCGTCGGAATGTTGTACGTGCAACGTCGCCCTGATCATTTATTGAATATTCAAATGGCCCCGCAGAAGCGATACCGGTAACGGACGAAGCATCCAGAATTGTTGAATTGTAAGTTAAGGCATTTGCCGGAACGCCAAAAGACAAACACACACACGAAAAAATAGACAAACTCGTACGCATAATCCCCCCCACGGAAACTAACTTACTCGTTATTATGTTAAACAAATCGTAATTAGCACAAATCGCCTTCTCAATCAAATTTGCATGATATTCTTCGCTGTTATGCACATTTCGCAATGTACACCGCGTGCAAGCCCAAACCTGGCTCCGAGGTTTTTTGAATGCAAAACGCGATTGGCTGAAACCTTTCATTTCAAATAGAAAATCCCAGGCAGTTCACACCACCCGGGATCAATTCATCAAATCTGAACGCTAGGGCTTATTCGCCCGCAGCAGCAGCCACATCCAGAGTCACGCCAGGGCCCATGGTCGAGCTCAGCGCGATTTTCTTCATGTAGGTGCCTTTGGCACCCGACGGCTTGGCCTTGGCCACAGCCGAGACGAAAGCGCGGACGTTTTCGGCCAGCTTGGCTTCGTCGAACGACGCTTTGCCAACGCCAGCGTGCACAACGCCGCCTTTTTCTGCTTTGAACTGAACTTCACCGCCTTTGGCTGCTTCCACGGCCGCTTTCACGTCCATGGTCACGGTGCCAACTTTGGGGTTCGGCATCAGGTTGCGAGGGCCCAGAACCTTACCCAGACGACCGACGATCGGCATCATGTCCGGGGTCGCGATGCAGCGATCGAATTCGATGGTGCCGCCCTGAATGGTTTCCATCAGGTCTTCTGCGCCAACGATATCTGCGCCTGCTTCTTTCGCTTCGTCAGCCTTGGGGCCACGCGCGAACACAGCAACGCGCATCGCTTTACCGGTGCCGTTCGGCAGGCCGACGACGCCGCGAACCATCTGGTCGGCGTGGCGGGTGTCAACGCCCAGGTTCAGAGCGATTTCGATGGTCTCGTCGAATTTCGAGGTTGCGTTGGCTTTCACCAGGGCAACTGCTTCTTCGACCGACAGGTTTTCCTTGCCAGCGAAAGCTTCGCGCGCAGCGCGGGTACGTTTACCGAGTTTTGCCATCTTACTTCACCTCGATGCCCATAGAGCGGGCCGAGCCCAGGATGATCTGCATTGCGCCTTCGACGTCGTTGGCGTTCAGATCTTTCATTTTGGCTTCGGCGATTTCGCGAACCTGCTTCGAGGTCACGGTTGCCACGGTCTCACGACCAGGGTTTTCCGCGCCACGAGGGCGGTTACGCTTGCCGACCGGCTTCAGACCAGCTGCTTTCTTCAGGTAGTAAGACGCGGGCGGCGTCTTAATGTCCATGGTGAAGGACTTGTCCTGATAATAGGTGATCACGGTCGGGCACGGCGCGCCGGGCTCCATGTCTGCGGTTTTGGCGTTGAACGCCTTGCAGAATTCCATGATGTTGATGCCGCGCTGACCCAGCGCCGGACCAACTGGCGGAGACGGGTTCGCCTGACCTGCAGGAACCTGCAGCTTCATTGTACCAGCAAGCTTCTTAGCCATTTGGTTTTCCTTTCAACGTAGGTGAAACGCGTTCCACCCGGTTTATGTTGCGTGGTCCGATCCGGGATCGCGATCCCAGCAACCTCCCACGAGAGAATCTCGCCCGAAGACGATAGAGGCGGCATGTACAGTGGAACGCAGGGGTTGGCAAGTGGCTGACACCCTATTCTCAATCGCCTGATTGCACCCTTATCAGATCACAGTAGCTGTTTAGAATTGCAGGACAGAACAATTTATTTGAATACATAAGTTGCTTACGAGGCGCAGGCGGGTATCTTGTCAAAACTTGGTCATAAAAGAGGTGGTCAGGGATGGCATCATCTCGACTGAACAAGGGACTACTTATCGGTATTTTTTTTGCTTTGCTGCCCGGATGTGGCAGCAAGGCTCAGGATCAGGACACGGTGCCCGATACGGCGTCCCAAACAGACGTTTCCAGCAGTGCTTCTTCGTCCGCAGCGACCGGAATTGATCCCGCAACTTATGCTGGCCGGTTTCAGATCAAACTGACGAAAGAAGTTCCTCTGCGCGATATCCCCGTTCCCTTTACTGTCTATGGCGGCCTTGAGGAATCCAGCCCCACCCGCTTGCGATTGCGGGCCTTCATGGACTTGCGCGGCTTGCAGGAAAAAGCACCGCAGATACTGACAGGTCCCTTGGAAGAAAGCTGCAAACGCCAGATTTATCTCGAGGTCCGAGACGTCACCGCTATAGACGACACGGTAAAGGTCGAGGGATCAGCTCGTGCACAGTTTACGAGGTGTACCCGACAGGAAGAACCTGGATTTCGTTACTTCGGGGCAACCGTCGATGCCGTTGCAGTCGCCAAAGCGAAAGTCGAGGGCCAGTGCCTTACATTCAGTATCGAGAGTGTTGACCTTAGCCCGCGCGGTTTCATCGGAGGCGTCAGCAATCTCTTCGGCCTGACCAATCGCATCAACGAGGCCGTACTGGAAAAAGGTGGAGAGTTTTTGGCCAGTCACCCGGTCTGTCCACCATTGCCCGAAGAATTCAGTGTGCTCGACCCGATTTATGAGTCCGGTGGCACCCGCGAGATCGCTCCCGGCGGGATGGGAGCTGCTGTTGTCGGATCGGCTGATGTCAGCGCGGAGACGATTGTCAAAGTCCTCGGAGCGCTTAAGGAGCTTGGCGTATTGGAGTTTGCTGAATGAGACTTTGGTTAATTATCCCGGTCTTAATGGCAGCCGTTCTGGGTGCCCGAGCCCCTTACGCGCAACAGGTGGACTTTGTCATTGACGCGACTTTGCCGGTTCGCGAGACGGAGTTGCCCTACACGTTAAATCTGAACCTGTCTGCCGTTGCCACTACACGGATCGGGGTTGGGGCGTTGCTCGATCTCCGGGAAATACAGAAAATTGTGCCGGAAAGACTGGCTAACAACGCGATAGTCGACAATTGCGGTCTGCAAGTCAGGCTTGATGACCTGAGCTTTGGGGCCAAGGACGATGCGATTGATTTAAACGGCGAAGTAACCATTGCGATCTTCGAATGCAGCCGCACCGGCGAACGCAACTTTCAACGGGGCGAAGAAAAGAATGCAATATTGGCGAATATGTCCACCGAGGCGACCGTCGAACTGCGCGATAACTGTGCCTACATCAAGCTAATCGACCTAACGCTTACGGCGCCAGAAGTGCAGCGAGAACAGGTCTTAGAAGACGACACACTCGAGTCTGTAAAAGAGCTTATGCTGGCTGCCGTGGATCTTGTGCTCAAAGAAACCCCTTTATGCCCGGAATTGCCGGCAGAACTTGCGTCACTCGATCCGGTTTATGAAAAAGGCGGCCCGCGCGAGATCGGAGAGGGCGGTTTTGGTGTTTTTCTGGACGGGTCTGTTGATGTCAGCCCGTCTACGATTCTCGATATTCTGACAGTTCTTCAACAACAAGAACTGATTCCCGGTAGGCCGTAACTGCCAGGCACTTTCATCGCCATTGAAGTAACCCGTCCTTCAGTTTCTGGCTCTCGCCTTCCAAGCCGCCGACCATGTCATCGAGCGCGCCATGGTAATTTTCTCTCTCGCAACTCGGAGTTGGAAGGAGTCTGCGAATAAACCGCCAGGAGACCATGATTCAAGCTTCGCGGCCACGTCTACGTCCGCGTTGTGCGATGAATGTGCTATACTTCCAGAATTCAGGCGTTTTGTTTTGGAGGTAAGTTATGTTTATTCGTTGGATAGCCACGCTCAGCATCGCGCTGTCCTTTGCTGCAACCGTTCCTCAGATCGCGCGGGCCGACGCAGGTGACTTCATCGGCGGTGCTGTCGTAGGTGGGGTCTTAGGTTACACGATTGGCAAGGACCAGCAGAGGAAAAGAACCCAGAGTACAACGCGATCAACTCGGACCTATCGTCCGGGAATACCGTCGACCACACAAGGTGCACAAACCCAGACCGCACTCAACTATTTCGGTTACAATGCCGGAAGGGTCGATGGCCAGGTCGGCCGCGGCACCCGGGCAGCGATCGAACGCTACCAGGTTTCAATGGGTTACCCAATAAATGGCTATGATTTTCAGCCCTATCAGCGCGACTTTCTGATGCAGGCATACTATTGGGCAACCAGCGGAGGTCAGGCTTCAACTCAACTCGCAGGCCAGCCGCTTTTGATGGCATACCGTCAACAAATACACAGCGGCACCGCTCTGGCGGCCGCTCCGCAGCCCCCGGCAGTGGCCGCACCGGTCGAAACCTCCCCGGTTGAGACCTCCCAAGAGATCGAACCCGCGACGGACGTTGCAGAAGCACCATCCGCTACCCTGCCGACCCTATTCTCTGGCGGAACCACGGGTCCGTCGCTCGCCAATCGATGCAGCGCAGTTATGCTGCAAACGTCGACCAATGGCGGTTACACGACATTGGCAAACATGTCCGATCCTGAGTTTGCGCTTAGCGAACAATTCTGCCTCGCCCGCAGCTATGCGATGGCGCGTGGTGAGGACCTGATGCAGGATATTCAGGGGCTTACACCAGACCAGATAGCAACTCAGTGCGACGGGTTTGGTGAAATGCTGGCACCGCAGGTTGTCAAACTGCCTCTAAGTTCGAAAACAGACGCGGAAACTCAGATGCGCAAGCTTGCGTTGGATTCCGGACTCAGCCCCGAAGACCTTGCGGCAACGAGCAAGGTCTGCCTGGCAATAGGCTACCGTGAGGACAACATGGATGCCGCTGTTGGCTCTGCTCTGATGCTGGTCGCAATGGGCGAGCCCGCCTATGGAGAGCTGATTGGGCACCACCTGCGTGAAGGTTTCGGTGTGCAGGAACGCCGCGATCTTGCGATGCAGTGGTACGACGCCAGCCTTTCTGCGCTGGATGCCGGATCGGAAGCAGTCTTCTTGCCGTCTCAGTCGGATCGTCCGCAACTCTTGCGAGCGGCTATGGTCCAGACGCAATAGGTCGATACATTAAATCGGCAAAACTGAAACAAAAAACGCCGCGGTGCTTAATGCATCGCGGCGCTTCAAAATTCACCTCAAAGCCGTTTAGCTTTGCTTCGTAACCTGTGTGAAGTCCAACTCGACCGGGGTTTCCCGGCCAAAGATCGAAACCGAGACCTTCAGCTTCTGGTTCTCGTCGTCCACGCCTTCGACCATGCCGTCGAAATCCTCGAACGGACCATCGTTGACCTTGACCTTCTCGCCCACCTCGAAGGAGATCATCAGCTTGGGCGCTTCTTCACCTTCCTGAACGCGGTTGAGGATCTGGTTCACCTCGGCGTCGCGCATCGGCATCGGGCGCCCCTGAGGGCCCAGGAAGCCGGTGACGCGGTTGATCGAGTTGATCAGGTGATAACCCTGATCCGACATTTCCATGTGCACCAGAACGTAGCCCGGCATGAAACGACGCTCGGTCGTGACTTTCTTGCCGCGGCGTACTTCGATCACCTCTTCGGTGGGCACCAGCACTTCGTCGATGTCGTCCTCAAGGCCCTGCTCGGCCACGGACGTGCGGATCTGCTCTGCGATCTTCTTTTCGAAGTTCGAAAGAACGCTGACCGAGTACCACCGTTTCGCCATGAACCTGTCGTCCTTGTTTGCCTTCGGAGCATCCTGTTAGCCGGACACATCCGTCATTGAAATCCTATCACGCTATCCGGAATAAAAAGCGGCGCGCAGCCCGAATCGCCGCACGCCCGTTCCGAATAGTACCGTGTCAACTACTCTGACATCGCGCGCTGTGCAAGAGGGCAGTGGCGTTTCCGCCCCGCCCTGACCGACTTAGCCGAATGCACCCAGGATCAGCTGCAGGCCGCCGCGAATGCCCAGATCGACCAGCGCAAAGAACACAGCGGTCAACGCCGCCATGATGAACACCATGACCGTGGTCAGCAGAACCTCGCGCCGGGTCGGCCAGACGACCTTCGATACTTCGGCACGGACTTGCTGAATAAACTGGATCGGATTCATAGTTGCCATTTGGCTTTGTTCTCTCTGCTAGCGGATAGGGCGGACATAACCGGGCATTGCGGCAATTTCAAGAGCGGTCACGGCTTAGGCTTGTCGTCCCATTCATCGCTCAGGATGCGGCGCGCATCGCCCTCGGGGTCCTCATACTGGTTCGACCGAACCGTGTAGACGAACGCCACAAGGCCAACCCCGCCCAAAAAAAGGGAAATCGGTATGAGATAGGCCAGAACTTCCATATCAGCTACCTCAGGCGTAGGGCGTTCAGGGACACAGTGATGGACGAGGTTGACATCGCCAGCGCCGCAATCAACGGGGTGGCGAGTCCGGCCACGGCCAAGGGTACCGCAATGATATTGTAAACGGTGGCAATACGGAAGTTCTCGCGAATCCTTTTGGTCGCCTTGACTGCAGTGTCACACGCATCGGCAATCGGGGACAGATCGTTGCCCAGCAGGACGATATCCGACGCCACCCGCGCGGCATCCAGTGCAGAAGCGGGCGAGATCGACACATGCGCCGCCGCAAGCGCCGCCGTATCGTTCAACCCGTCGCCAACCATAAGAACATGGCGGCCCTGTTCGCTGAGGTCCTGCACGCGCGCGGCTTTATCGTGCGGCAGCGCTTCGGAAATCCATGTGTCTATCCCAAGCTTTTTGGCCAGCGATTGAACCGCGCCTCGCGTATCGCCCGAGATCAGAATGACATCCTTACCCGCGTCACGGAACGCCCGCACAGCCTCAGCCGCGCCCGGACGCAAAGCATCAGAGAACAGGAATGAAACCGGCGCCTGATCTGCAATGGCCAACCAAGCTGCTGTCTGATCGCCCTCGGCGCCTCCGGTCCATCCCGCGCGCCCAAGGCGAACGCGTTTGCCATGGTAGGTGCCTTCAGTGCCATACCCCGGAACCTCGACCACCGCTTCCACCCTGGCCGGTTTGATCCCTGCATCCCTGGCCGATTTGGCAAGGGACACGGACAACGGATGCGATGACGCCTCGGCCAGTGCCGATGCCACCTCAAGGTTGGTGCGGGAATGATCGCCCAGATTGGTCAGTTCCGGCGCACCGGATGTAAGCGTTCCGGTCTTGTCGAAAACGACCGTATCGACTTCGGCAAGACGCTCCAACGCGGTGGTATGTTTTATCAGCATCCCCTTACGAAACAACCGCCCCGAAGCTGCCGTAGTCACTGCAGGCACAGCTAAGCCCAATGCACAGGGGCAAGTGATGATCAGAACCGCGGCCGCGATGTTCAGCGCGGTGCGGATGTCACCGGAGTAAATGTACCAACCCAGAAAGCTGAGGGCAGACAGGATATGAACCCCCGGGGCATAAAGCTTGGCTGCCTTGTCCGCCAGAGAGGTGTAACGTGAACGTCCGGACTCCGCGATGGCCACAAGATCAGCCATCCGGTGCAACGAAGTATCTTCACCAACAGCCGTCGTCCTGATCGTCAGCGGGCCCGTCAGGTTGACCTCGCCTGCGCTGACTGCAAGCCCCGCCTCGGCAAAGACCGGCAGGGTTTCCCCGGTCAGCAATGATCGGTCAAGCTCGGACTTGCCCGATACGATCTCACCATCCACCGGCATTCGCCCGCCGGGGCGAACAAGGATCAGATCACCGACGACGAGGTTTGAGACTGAAACCTCTTCCTCCACCCCGTTCACCATACGAATGGCGCGGGGCACCTCAAGCGCGGTCAGCTCCTCAGCCGCAGATCGCGCTGCGGCGCGGGTACGATAGTCAAGATAACGACCAGCCAGCAGGAAGAAGGTCAGCGTCAGCGCGGCATCGAAATAGGCATGCTTACCACTTAGCGCTGTTTCCCAAAGGGATGTGACCAGCGCCAGAAGAATCGCCAATACGATCGGCACATCCATGTTCAGGCGGCGTACGCGCAAAGCGCTCCAGGCGTTGGCAAAGAACGGCTGCGCGGAAAAGGCAATTGCGGGCAGCGCGATAGCAGCCGAGATCCAGTGGAACATATCGCGCGTCGCGTCAGTGGCCCCAGACCAGACCGAAACTGACAACAACATCACGTTCATCGAGGCGAACCCGGCCACCGCCAGCCGCATCAGCAAATCACGACCAGCCTTGTCCGATTGCGTCGCAGACAGCGCACCCGGGTCCAGTTCATGTGCCTCATAGCCCGCGTGTTCCAGCACCGGGATCAGGTCGACGGCACGAATGTCCGGCGCGGCTTTGACCATCGCCCGTTTCAGCGTCAGGTTGACCCGCGCGTCCTCGACCCCCGGATGAGCGTTCAGCTCGCGTTCGACATTGGAGATACAGGCCGAGCAGTGGATACCCGGCAAAGACAAGGCAATCTGCACATCTTCAGGTACGGGTCGCGCCGGTTCCGCCGGTGTCGCAATGCAACCCGGACAAGCCGCCGTACCTGAGCTGAGCTGAGCGGTCATCCCCTACCCTTTCACATACAGCGGAACACGCTGCGCAAACTCGGCACCATCGCTGTCCTTGGCTACCAGACGGATATTCCAGTTTCCTTTGCCCAGCGTCGCAGGCGTAGAATACGCGGTACCGTCAAAGGTGAAATTCGGGGTGAAATCCTCTTTCACATGGGTCGCCCGGCCAACAACGGCCTGCAATTCGGCCACTTCGACAGGTGCGCCGGTTTGATCAGTAATGTGCAGGATCAGCAAGCCACCCTTGGTCTCAGCCCGGATTTCCCACCCCAGGGCCTGATGCTCTTTCAGGCGGTCGTTGAACTCCTGACTGGCGACGTAAGAGTTTTTGACCTCGAGCCCCGGAAAGGTTTTGACGGCGCTGTAGGCCAGCACGAGGTTCACGGCAATGATCACCCCGAAAGCCGCGACAAAGATCGCCAGAAAGTGTTTTCCGGTAAACTGACGCTCGGCCATTCTAGTTTCCTCGTCCATTGAACGTCGTATCCTTAAACGCGCGCTCACCGCTTTGCAGGTCTTCGATCCAGATGCGAACCGGCGTCGTGTCAGCTTGCGCCGGATCGGTGCCCTTCGACGCGATAATATACACTCTCTGCAACTGAGCGGTGTCCGCCGTTACATTCACTGTATCAAGAGGCGTCCCTTCAATCACTATCCGCATCGCGGGATCGCCGGACAGGGACAGTTTGAACAATCGGCCCTCGCCATGCTTGTTCCGCAAGCGCACGTCATATGTATTCCGGATTGTGCCGTCGGACAGAGTGACAAACGTCGGATTGCGTACCGGAGCCACGGTGACTTCGATGTCGGACCGGATGAACAGGGCAAACAGCAGCGCAAACCCGACCAGAGACCACAGGGCCGTGTACAGGATGGTTCTGGGCCGCAGAATGTGTTTCCAGACATTCTTGGGCGGCTTGCCTGCCCGCTCGTTGGTTTCGTCGCTCAGCGCCATATAGTCGATCAGGCCGCGCGGCTTACCGACCTTGGCCATCATGTCATCACAGGCATCGATGCACAGCGCACAGGTGATGCATTCCAGCTGCTGACCGTCGCGAATATCAATGCCCACCGGGCAGACATTGACGCAGGCCATACAGTCGATGCAGTCGCCCAGTTCGGAATCTGCTGTGCGTTTTCCTTTTCCGCGCGGTTCTCCTCGCCACTCGCGATAGCCGACGACCAGAGTGTCCTCGTCCATCATCGCGGCCTGAATACGGGGCCACGGGCATGCATAGATGCAGATCTGTTCACGCGCGAAACCACCAAACAGGAAGGTTGTGCCGGTCAGAATCAGTATTGTCGTATAGGCAATCGGGTGGGCATTTCCGGTTACAAGGTCCCGCAGCAGCGTTGGTGCATCCGCAAAATAGAACACCCAGGCGCCACCGGTCGCCAAACCGATCAAAAGCCAGACGGTCCATTTCGTCAGCCGCAAACGTGCCTTGCGTAAGTCCAGCTTTTCCTGCCGGTGCAGGCGCAATCGGGCGTTCCGGTCCCCTTCGATCCAGCGCTCGACGAGGATGAACAGATCGGTCCAGACGGTTTGGGGGCAGGCATATCCACACCACACGCGCCCCAACGCCGAGGTGAACAGGAACAACCCCAAGCCGGCCATGATCAACAGACCGGCAACAAAGTAGAATTCATGCGGCCAGATTTCGATCCAGAAGAAATAAAACCTGCGGTTGGCCAGATCCAACAGTACCGCCTGATCCGGCAGGCTGGGACCCCGGTCCCATCTGAGCCATGGCGTGATGTAATAGATACCCAGCGTTACCGCGAGAATGATCCATTTCAGATTGCGAAACGGCCCGGATACGCGCCGCGGAAAAATGGGTTCTCGTGCGGCGTAAAGGCTGGGGGCGGGGTCGGAATCGCTCACGGGCTGGCTCCAGATGTAGCTATATCACGGCGTCTTCTTCCAGATCATAAAGGTGGCCACTTTGACATGGGTCAAAAGCGCATCGTACAGACACCTTTTGTCACATCCTACCAGCTTGTGCCCTCAGCCACACAATGAAAGTTTTGACTGCGGGCCGCATCGGCATATCGCTGAAAACAACGTGATAACCGCTGTTTTCAGTCTCTTGGTACAGTTCGACGATCCTGCCGGCCTCGATGTCTTGCTCGACAAAATGCCGCGCTGTCACGGTCACGCCCTGACCGGCGCGCAATCCTTCCAGCACCAGATTGCCCGGCAAAAGGATGCGCCCTGCACTCGGCCCATGTTCGACCCCGCGCCGGTACAGCCAGCTTGTCGCCTCGGTGGTGCCAAGTTCTTCGAGCCAGGGAAGTTGGCTTAATTCATCCGGAGTCCACGAGGTTTTGCCGCCCAGCAGTTCCCGGGCCGCGACGATGACGATCGGGCTTTGCAGCAGCAGTTCAGAATGGATGCCCGGCCAATCACCGGAACCGTAACGAATTGCCAGATCGACGCCGCCCGGGCTCAGGCTGACCACTTCAGGCGACGGGTCCAGCGCCAGCTGTATGTCCGGGTGCGCTGCCTGAAAGCCCGGCAGCCGAGGCATCAGCCATGATGCTGCAAAGGACGGGGTCAAGGAAACGTGAACGGGGCGGTCCTGTCTGGATTGCGTCAGATCAGCGACCGCATCCCCAATGGCTCCAAACCCAAGATGCAGCGCCCGCGCCAGTCTTTCACCTTCGGGCGTCAGGACCATGGACTTTCCCGACCGATCAAGCAGCGCAATACCCAGGTGTTTTTCCAGCGCGCGCAGTTGTTGGCTGATGGCAGCGTGGCTGACATTCAAAGCTGCACCCGCCTGCACGACATTTCGTGTCTCAGCAAAAGCAGAAAAAGCCCTGAGCGACGCCAAAGGCGGCATTTTCAGCCAGTTCATATGTAATCCCTGATTACATGTTGGAATAGTAATTGAGTCGCATTTTTACACCCAAAGATCAATCTTGGTTGCATCAACAACGCAGCTCGGGAGAAGTCAGATGCTCTCAATCTTCGCACGAACTTTCATGATCGCCACCCAAACCTATGAGCATGACGAAAAGACACCATCGGATCGCCGCAAAGAGCAAAAACAGCATTGGCTGCCGGAAAACCATTGGTGGAAAGAGGCCAAGCGAGCAGTTTTTTCGCAACACGGCTGACAAAACAAAGGCTGTGCTGGACCGCTTTCGCGTCGATTTGTAGTGTAGAGAGACAGCACCGGCTGTTCAGGAAACGCGCGAACAGATGGAACAGCCGGTGCCTCAACCTTCGGACGGCGAACCGTCCGAAGGTATTCTTTTGCGGTTACTGCCCGCCACCCAGCTGGTGGACGTAAGCAGTGACCGCGCGGATTTGAGCGTCAGTCAGACGGTTTTCCCAAGCAGGCATCACGCCAAAGCGGCTGTATGTCACCGTTTCGGTCAGAGCCTCTTGGCTGCCGCCATAGAGCCAGATCGCGTCCGTCAGGTTCGGAGCGCCCTGAGAGACGTCGCCTTTGCCATCTTCGCCATGACAGGCCGAACAGTTGTCTTCGAAGACAACTTTTCCTGCCTGCGCCGCCGCATCGTCCGTCTGCGCATTGGTCAGCGACATGACGTACTGCACCACCTGAGTGATCTCATCTTTTTCAAGGAGTTCTCCAAAGGCCGGCATCTCGGAATAACGCGCGTCGTCGCTTTCCTCGTTCCGGATACCATAGGCGACGGTATACTCGATATCTTCAAGCGAACCGCCCCACAGCCATGCGTCGTCCAGCAGGTTCGGGAAACCCGGAGCACCCTGCGCACCCGAGCCGTGGCACTGCGCACACCAGGTCCGGAAGACCGCGCCGCCCGCGTTTACCGCGTATTGCTGCAGCTCGGCATCCTTCGAGATGTCTTCCAGCGAAGTCTCCACCAGCTTGGCATTCCAAGGGGCATTTGCCTCTTCAAATGCGACCATCTCTTCCTGAACCAGCTCCCGCGAGGACCAGCCCAGAACACCAGCGGTAGCCGATTGCACCAGCGGCCATGCCGGGTACATGATCGTGTAGATCACGCCCCAGATGATGGTGACGTAGAAGGTCCACAGCCACCAGCGGGGCATCGGGTTGTCGAATTCTTCGATGCCGTCCCAGCTATGCCCCGTGGTATTCGGATCACCCGGCAGTTTTTCAGGTGTCTTGCTCATTGCCGCGCCTCCTCGGATGTGGCCGGTTTGTCTTGATGCCGGAACGGGATGTTGGCGGTGTCTTTGTATTCCTTGCTGGCACCGGGACGGAAAACCCAGATCACGATGCCGATGAAGAAGGCAAAGAGCAGCAACAGCATCCAGCTATCCGCGAATTGCCTCAGGATTGTGTATTCTTCCATCACACCCTCCTTTAGCGGCTCGGATCCGGGGTGAAGGTCGAGAAGTCGACCAGCGTTCCCAGCATCTGCAGATAAGCAACCAGCGCGTCGGCCTCGGTCAGTTCCGGCTGACCGTCGAAGTTGCGGACACTGACCTTGTCACCATAGCGTTCCAGCAGACCGTCATAGTCGCTGTCCGGATCGGCCTGCGCCCGGAAATCCGCCTGCGCGTTTGCCAGCATCTCTTCGGTATACGGCGTGCCCACAACAGCGTTTGCCGCCATGATGTCACCGATATACTTGCCGTCGATCTTGCGGTGTTCGAGGAAGCCATACTTAGGCATCACCGATTCCGGGACTACCGACTGCGGGTCACGCAGGTGGTCCACATGCCACTGGTCAGAATAGCGGCCACCTACACGTGCCAGGTCAGGCCCGGTGCGCTTGGACCCCCATTGGAACGGGTGGTCGTACATCGATTCAGCCGCCAGCGAATAGTGGCCATAACGTTCGACCTCATCCCGCATCGGGCGGATCATCTGGCTGTGGCAGGTGTAGCAGCCTTCGCGAATGTAGATCTCGCGCCCCGCCATTTCGAGAGGGGTGTAAGGGCGCATGCCCTCCACCTTCTCAATGGTGTTCTCAAGATAGAACAAGGGGGTGATTTGCACGATGCCACCGATGGTCACGACCAGAAAGCTGAAGATCAGCAGGAGGGTCGCGTTGGTCTCGAGGATCTTATGTTTGTCGAGAATTGCCATAGCTACCGGCCCTCCTTATTCAGCCGGGACCGCGACGGTCAGGCTGGCCTCTTTGGCCGGCGCTTTCCGCACAGTCATCCACAGGTTGTAGCACATGATCACTGCGCCAGCGACGAACATGACGCCACCCAGAGCACGCACCACATACATCGGGAACTTGGCAGCCACTGTGTCGGCGAACGAGTTCACCAGGAAGCCGTTGGCGTCCACTTCACGCCACATCAGGCCTTCCATGATACCGGTGACCCACATCGACGCGGCATAGAGCACGATGCCGATAGTGGCGAGCCAGAAGTGCCAACTAACGAGGCTGAGTGAGTACAGACGCTCACGCTTCCACAGGACCGGCACCAGGAAGTACAGCGCACCAAAGGTGATCATGCCGTTCCAGCCCAGCGCGCCCGAGTGCACGTGACCAATGGTCCAGTCGGTGTAGTGGCTAAGGCTGTTGACCGCACGGATCGACATCATCGGGCCTTCAAAGGTGGACATGCCGTAGAAGCCGACCGAGATCACCATCATGCGGATCACCGGGTCTGTGCGCAGCTTGTCCCACGCACCCGACAGGGTCATCAGGCCGTTGATCATACCACCCCACGACGGCATCCACAGGATGATCGAGAACACCATGCCCAGCGTCGAGGCCCAATCCGGCAGCGCAGTATAGTGCAGGTGGTGCGGACCGGCCCAGATGTACAGGAAGATCAGAGCCCAGAAGTGGATGATCGAAAGTTTGTACGAGAAAACGGGACGTTCGGCCTGCTTCGGGATGAAGTAATACATCATGCCGAGGAAGCCCGCAGTCAGGAAGAAGCCCACAGCGTTGTGGCCGTACCACCACTGGATCATGGCGTCCTGAACGCCCGACCAGACGATGACCGATTTCGAACCCCAGATGCTGACCGGGATGGTCATGTTGTTGACCAGGTGCAACATGGCGACGGTGACGATGAAGGCCAGATAGAACCAGTTTGCCACATAGATGTGGGGCTCTTTCCGCTTGATGATCGTGCCCAGATACACGGCCAGATAGGCCACCCAGACAATGGTCAACCACAGATCAACATACCATTCGGGTTCCGCGTATTCCTTGGATTGCGTTCCACCCAGCACATAGCCGGTCGCGGCCAGCACGATGAACAACTGATAGCCCCAGAACACGAACCACGCCAAGTTGCCGCCCCAAAGGCGCGCAGCGCTGGTACGCTGCACTACGTAGAACGAGGTCGCGATCAGCGCGTTACCGCCAAAGGCAAAAATCACTGCCGAGGTGTGCAGCGGACGCAAACGGCCAAAGTTCAGGTATCCCTGCGCCCATTCAAAGTTCAGCGCGGGAAAGGCCAGCTGAAAGGCAATAAATGTGCCCGCGATGAACCCGATCACGCCCCAAAAAGCGGTCGCGATAACGCCATATCGGATCACGTCATCCATGTACTCGGCCGAGCGATCGACAAGAATATCTGGCTCTTCAGTATTTCTCAGCGTCCAGATGAACAATCCGCCGGCGATCAGCATCACCAGAATTGCATGCACCTGATACGCCAAATCGCGCGCATAGTTGGTCCCGATCGCTGCAAACAGAGCGATCAGACCAAGCACGATCAGCTTGATGTAATTTGACATATTGCGTCCCTTTGCCATGCCCCGCGCGATTCTTCTTAGTCGCGAGACCTTTTTGACTGGCCGCTGTTTTGTCCGACAGCGACCCAACTTGCTTTGATCTGCATCAAGACAGTAACCTGATTTCTGTGACAATCCTAAGCCAAAGGCTGGGTTGCGTGGTCGCAGTTGAATCAGCCCCGAAGGCATGAGGTCAAAATGGCTTATAAATCTCTTCTCACTGTCGTAACTGATACCGAACAGTCAGAACCTGCGCTGTCTCAGATGGTTGCGCTTGCGAACGCGCAAGACGCGCATGCTGAGGCGCTGTGCCTTGGTGTCGATCGCAGTCAGACAGGTTACTACTACGCGGGTGCCAATGCGCTGATCCTGCAAGAGACGCTGAGCCGGGCCAATACCGAAGCAGAAGAGGTTCTGGCCCAAACTCAGGATCGCCTCGGCAAGTCGGGCGTTCGCTGGTCTGCCGAAAGCGGCGTGGCCCAAATCGCCGACATCGGGCGCCATGTCGCCCACCGCGCCAGGTTCTCTGATCTGGTAATTCTTCCTCAGCCCTATGGCGAACACTGCGGCGCCGAGGCTGAACCGATTATCGAAGCGGCCATGTTTGAAGGTCACGCACCTGTCCTGGTCACTCCGGACAACGCAGAACCTTTTGCCCGGCCCGGCACCATCCTGATCGGCTGGAACGAGAGCGTCGAGGCTATGCGTGCCATTCGCCGTGCCTTGCCCTTCCTGATCCAGGCTGATCTGGTGCGTATTGTCGTCATTGACCCGCCGCGTCATGGCCCCGATCGCTCAGACCCGGGCGGGCTATTGTCTCAGATGCTGGCCCGGCATGGGGTGAAATGTGAGATTGATGTGCTGAGCAAAACCATGACCCGGGTTTCAGATATCCTGAACCGGCACGCATCCGACAGTGAGGCGGACATGATCGTCATGGGCGCTTATGGCCACTCCAGATTCCGCGAAGCTATTCTGGGTGGCGCAACCCGCAACATGCTGGAACAAGCCTCGGTCCCGGTTTTTCTGGCGCACTGAGTGAAACAGAAAGCAATTCTAAGCCATCCATTTCGGCGGATGGCTTAGGCCTTTTTTATGAGGCCGATCACAAACAGCAAAATCACCGCGCCAATGGTCGCGAAGAAAATTGACGAGAATACGCCGCCCCCTACCGAGAAGCCCAGCGCCGGGAATATCGTGCCTGCCAAAAAGGCACCCACGACACCGACAATGATGTTTCCGATCAGGCCGAAGCCGCGGCCCTCCATGATTTTACCTGAAAGCCATCCGGCGATGGCACCGATGAAAAGCATTGCCAAAATGCTACTGAATTCCATGCCTTACTCCTGCGTGTTGCGTTCACAGGGGCAGTAAATCACGGCAGGGCGCGCCAGAACAGGTTCAATTCAGGAAACCACCGTCCGAGTCGTCTCCGGCCTCGTCCATCAGCCGCCGCATATCGGGGATCGTCACGTGGCGCTTACCTTCCAGCTCGATCACCCCTTCTTTTTTCAGGGCCGAGATTTGCCGGCTTACGGTTTCCAGAGTCAGCCCCAGATAATCCGCCATCGCCTCACGCGTCAGTGGAAGATCGAACACGATCGGCGCGGACTTACCTTTCGGCGCAATCGACGCATCGCGCCGGGCGATGATCGACAGCAGGCTTGCAATCTTCTCACGCGCGGTTTTTCGACCCAGCACCAGCATCCATTCCCGCGCCGCGTCCAGCTCATCCAGCGTCATCTGAAGCAGCCGGTGCGCAATGTGCGGGGTATGGTTCATCAACTCTTCGAATGGCTTTTTACGAAAGCAGCACATCACGACGTCGGTCGTCGCCAGCACATCGTAAGGCGCCGATTCCCGTCCCGGACGCCCAACAAAGTCGCTGGGCAGCAACAAGCCCACCATTTGCGTCCGCCCGTCCTCCATCGTTTGCGTCAGAGAGGCGATCCCCGACACGACAGACCCAACAAAGTTCATCTGATCTCCGGACCAGATGATTGTCTGACCGGCCTCGAAGCTGCGGTAATACTTAATGTCTTCAAGCTCTTCCAGCTCATGCGCATCGCAATGCGCACAGACTGCGCGGTGCCGGATGGGGCAATCCGAACAGTTGGAATGGTCAAATTGGGCTTTTAGCATAGTTCGCATTTCCACTTGATCTCAGTCAAGGTATCTTGGCCGACCGTCCTTTAACGGTATCGCCATGATAGTGAAACCGCAATTGGCACAGCTTGGACTATTTGACGCGAAAGTCCCGCGTTACACAAGCTATCCCACAGCCCCGCACTTCAGCAATGATGTAGGGCCAAGTCTTTATGGTGACTGGATTTCCGGGATCAAGCCGGGCAGTTCCGTGTCGCTCTACATCCACGTACCCTTTTGCCGCAGACTGTGCTGGTTCTGCGCCTGCCGGACGCAAGGCACCCAGACCGACAACCCCGTCATCGCCTATGTTGATGTTCTGAAGGCCGAGCTGGACCTGCTGGCCGCTCACCTGCCCGAAGGCGTAACCCTATCGCGGTTGCATTGGGGTGGCGGCACGCCGACCTTGCTGAACCCGGATCTGATGCGAGAGTTGGCTACCCGTATTCTTGGAGTCGTGCCTCTGGGGCCGGACGCCGAGTTTTCGGTCGAAATCGACCCGAATGAGATAGACGAGGGCCGGTTGGACGCGCTGGCTGAGTCCGGCATGAATCGCGCGTCGATCGGGGTGCAGGATTTCGACGACGAGATTCAGAAAACCATCGGACGCATTCAAAGCTACGACACCACGCGCAAAGCGGTCGAGATGATCCGCGCGCGTGGAATCTCCAGCCTGAATGCCGACATTCTCTATGGTCTGCCGCACCAGACCAAAGCGAAGATGACCGAAAGCGTGCAGAAACTGCTGTCGCTTAGCCCTGACCGCGTGGCGCTGTACGGGTATGCTCATGTGCCTTGGATGGCCAAGCGGCAACAGCTGATCCCATCCGATGCGCTGCCCACCCCGGAAGAGCGGCTGGACCTGTTCGATACGGCCCGACGCCTGTTCCTGTGGGATAACTACGCCGAGATCGGCATCGATCACTTTGCGACGCAGGATGACGGGCTGACTCACGCGCTAAATGCAGGACGCTTGAAACGCAACTTTCAGGGGTACACCGACGATCAGGCCGAGGTTTTGATCGGGGTCGGTGCAAGCTCGATTTCGCGGTTCCCGCAAGGATACGCCCAGAACGCACCCGCAACGTCGGCACACACCAAAGCAATTCGCGAAGGGCGGTTCTCGACCTCTCGCGGGCACCTGTTCAAAGACCAGGACGTCCTGCGCGGTCGATTGATCGAAGCGTTGATGTGCGACTTTCGCATCGATACGGCCGACATTCTGCGCGATCACGATGTGACCGCCGCTGAACTGCAGACCATGTACGACGCCGCAAACGAAACGTTCGATGGATTGCTGAGTATCACCAAGGACGGTCTGTTCATCCCGCCCGAAGCACGTGCGCTAACCCGAATGATTGCGCGCAGCTTTGACGCATATGACCTGAGCAAGGCAGGACACAGCTCAGCAATATAAAACAACAAAACGACAAGACTTGACGCGGAGGGTGGGTTTTCCCCACACTCAGAGGGCGGGTGAAACTCCGCCCCGCGTCTGAGGCAGGCAGAGTACCAGACAATAAGTGCCGACGCGTTCGCGCTCGACCGCCTTTTTCGTGCAGCCGTTCTGCAACTTGAAAGAGGGACAGCATCCATGCGCGTTTTCACCGTCCTCGGCCCCAGCCAATCGGGCAAAACATCTCTGGTCGAGGCCATTAGCCGCCTCGATGGCCGGCCAACCACATTCGACGTATCCGGAACCGTGCATTTGCACGGTTTTTCTTACTTGGGCGAACCCTGGTGTGCCGTCGACGTAGATGGCGGCAGCGACACGCTGGCCTATGTCGGCCCGGCCATGGCGATCTCGGACGCCGCCGTCGTGGTCGTGCCCCCCGACCCGGACGCCGCCGTGCTGTGTGCCCCGTACCTGAGGCTGGTCGAAGAGGCAGGGATCCCCTGTTTTCTATTCATTAACCGCATGGACAGCCCAAATGGCCGCATTCGCGACATCATCGCAGCGCTGCAGACCTATTGCACCAACCACATCGCGTTGCGGCAAGTACCGATCCGCGACGGCGAAACGATTATCGGTGCTGTCGATCTGATTTCGGAACGGGCGTGGAAGTATCAGGAAGGGCAGCCCTCGGCCCTGATCGAACTGCCGCAATCTGTCGAAGACCGCGAGCAGGAAGCCCGGACCGAACTGCTCGAGACGTTGTCGGATTTCGATGACCATCTGCTTGAGCAACTGATCGAAGACAAGCAGCCACCCAGTGGGGAAATCTACGATCTGGCCGCGCAGGTCCTGCAGAACCATCAGTTGATCCCGGCCTGTCTTGGGTCGGCAAGCCACGGAAACGGGCTGACCCGGCTGATGAAAGCTCTGCGCCACGAGGCGCCGGAATTCGATATCGCGGCAGGGCGGGACGAAGCGGCTGAAAACGCGCGCGCCATTGCTGGTTTCGCCGATGTCAAAAAGCACATTGGCAAGATCATCGTCCTGCGCGGTTTGGGTGAGGGCGTCAAAACGCATGAGCAATTGGGCGGGGAAACGGTTGGCAATCTGACGAAGCTGGATGCCAAAACTCAAATCTCGGAACTGGAGGCCGGGCAAATCGGATTGGCGGTGAAATCGGATCACCTGAACCCCGGAAACCTCTATGACAGTGCCGGGGCGACCCCATTGCCGGAATGGGCATTTTCCCATCCTGCAGCGCATCGGCAAGTTGTTTTACCTGCGCATGAACGCGACGATGTTCGCCTGTCCAACGCGTTAACCCGACTGGTCGAAATCGACCCTGGTCTGCACATGGAACAGGATGAACTGAGCGGACACGCAGTTCTGGGGTCACAAGGACCGCAGCATATGCGCCGCGTCAGCGCCAAGCTGGACGAGGATTTCGGGATTGAGATCGCGACAGAACAGGTCGAGACCGCCTATCGCGAGACCATCCGCACGCCCGTCGAGCATCGCCACCGCCACCGCAAGCAGTCGGGCGGCGCTGGTCAGTTTGCCGACGTCGTGATTTCGATCGCGCCAACACCGCGTGGGTCCGGGTTCGAGTTCGAGGAAGTCGTAAAAGGCGGTGCCGTGCCCCGGAACTACATTCCTTCGGTCGAACACGGGGCCAAGGATGCACTCGCCCAGGGGCCCGAGGGCTTCCCGGTCGTGGACGTCAAAGTTACCCTGAGCGATGGCAAGCACCACAATGTCGACAGTTCCGACTATGCGTTCCGCACGGCGGGCAAGAACGCGGTGCGAGAGGCGCTGCCGCAAGCGAAACCCGTGGTCCTGCAGCCGATTTTGAATGCTGAGATCCATCTACCCTCGGATTTCGTAGGCGATCTGGTCCCCACGATCAGTTCTTTGCAGGGTCAGGTATTGGGCTTTGAAGGTAACCCCAACGCCTCGGGCTGGGAAATTTTCAACGCCCAGCTTCCCGCCGTGGCCGAGGACGAACTGCACCGCACCCTTGCCAGCGCCACACGCGGCACCGGTTGGGTCAAGCTAAGCTTCGACCATTATGAAGAACTGCGCGGGCCGGTGCCAAAATCCGCCTCGCGCGAAGCCGCCAACGCACACTGAATTTTTCAGAGATCCTCTGACCGGAGCTTCTGGTCAGAGGTAAATCCGAGAGACTCAGTCTCTCTATTTCACTTTTTTCATGGAGTATTACTTATGCAATCACCCAGAATTACATTGAGTATACTAACTGCAGCCGCCCTGTTAATCGGCAGTGCGAGTACGGCGTTGGCCGAAAAGAAACCCAAAGGAGCCAAGAAGACCGATCCGCAGACTATTGGTCGGCTTTATACGGGTAAGACGTCTAACTGGAACAGAGGTGGACACGCGTATTGGGGACCGGGTGGCCAGTACAAAGGCATAAACAAAAAGGAACGGCCGTCGGTGTCGGCAAGTGGTACGTGACAACCAAAGGTCGGCTTTGTGTCGAATCCAAATGGTACTGGCCGGAAGATGGGCAAACGAAGTCTGAGCCGTATGAAGAGTGCTGGGAATTCGTCACCGCCCCCGATGGCACCATTTGGGAAAGATACATGCCGGACAAAACCGAATGGTACCGACACAAGCCAGAAAAACAGGTCAACGGCGATGCTGAAAAGAACAAGTTCAACAAAATCGCCAAAAGCCTTGGTCTTTGAAAAGTCCGGGCGCAAATACGCCCGTTCTACCCCGCCGCCGCGATTAGCTCGCGGGTGTAGTCGGTCTGCGCGTTCTCAAACAGATCTTCGGCCGAACCCATTTCGATAACATCGCCGTTCCGCATAACGATCACGTTGTGCGACATCGCGCGGACGACCTTCAGATCGTGACTGATGAACAGATAGGCCAGCCCGTACTTTCGCTGAAGATCGCGCAAAAGATCGACGATCTGAACCTGCACCGTCATGTCCAAAGCACTGGTTGGTTCGTCCAGAACCAGAAGCTTGGGCCGTAGGACCATCGCACGGGCGATGGCGATGCGCTGACGCTGGCCGCCTGAGAACTCGTGCGGGTAGCGGTCCATCGCAGCGGGGTCCAAACCCACTTCGGTCATCACTTCGGTCACCAGTTCGCGCGGGGCGCGGTGGGGATCAACTTTGTGGATCGCCAGCCCCTCGGCAATGATCTGCTGGCAGGTCATGCGCGGGCTCAGGCTGCCGAACGGGTCCTGAAACACGATCTGCATATCCTTGCGCAGCCGCCGCAGCTCTCGCGTAGACCACCTCCGTACGTCCTTGTCCCGGAAGGTGATGCCACCTTCGGACGCAATCAGCCGCATGATCGCCAGAGCAAGCGTGGTCTTACCCGAGCCACTTTCGCCTACAATGCCCAGCGTTTCACCGGCACGGACGCTCAGCGTGGCGTCGTTGACCGCCTTCACGTAGCCAACTGTGCGCTTCAGGAAACCGCGCTGTATCGGGAACCAGACTTTCAGATGATCCGTGCGCGCAACTTCTTCGGCATCCGGCGCCACAGGATCGGGATGACCCGAGGGTTCAGCCGCCAGCAACTTACGCGTATACGGGTGCTGAGGGTTGTCGAAAATCTCGACTGTCGCGCCGGTCTCGACAATCTCGCCATCCTTCATCACACAAACCCGGTCGGCGATGCGGCGCACGATGCCCAAATCGTGGGTGATGAACAACATGCCCATGTTCTCGGACTTCTGCAGCTCGGCCAGCAGTTCGAGAATCTGCGCCTGAATTGTCACGTCCAATGCGGTCGTCGGTTCGTCCGCGATCAGAATATCGGGCTTATTGGCAAGCGCCAATGCAATCATGACACGCTGACGCTGGCCGCCCGACAATTGGTGCGGATAGCTGTCTAGCCGCTCCTCGGGATCGCGGATGCCAACCTTGGTCAGCAGTTCGACGATCCGATTACGCGCGGCGTCGCCGGACAGTCCCTGGTGCAGTGCCAGCGATTCCGCCATCTGTTTCTGGATCGTGTGCAGCGGGTTGAGCGAGGTCATCGGCTCTTGAAAAATAAAGCTGATGTCGTTGCCACGCACATCCATCAGGCGCTGTTCGGACGCCCCGATCATCTCCTGCCCGTCATACATCACCGAGCCTTCGACGATCGCACTATCCCCCAGCAACGAAACGGTGGACAGGGCCGTTACGGATTTCCCGGACCCGGATTCGCCCACCAGAGCTACCGTTTCACCCCGATCCACGGTGAAGGACACACCCTTGACCGCTGCGCTGACCTGCCCGTCCTGTCGGAACGAGACCTTGAGGTTGTTCACATCCAGCAGGCTCATGAGAAGGTCTTTCTGGGATCAAACGCATCGCGGACGCCTTCGAATATGAAGACCAGCAGCGACAGCATGATGGCAAAGGTGAAAAAGGCGGTGAAGGCCAACCATGGCGCCTGCAAGTTCTGTTTCGCCTGCAAGGTCAACTCACCCAAAGACGGGGCCGAGGATGGCAGGCCAAAGCCCAGAAAGTCCAGCGAGGCCAGACCGCCGATGGTGCCCGTTACGATAAAGGGCATGAAGGTCAGCGTGGCCACCATCGCATTAGGCAGCATATGGCGGAACATGATCGTCATATTCCCGACGCCCAGCGCACGAGCTGCACGCACGTATTCCAAGTTTCGAGCCCGCAGGAACTCGGCGCGCACGACGCCCACAAGTCCGGTCCAGCCGAACAGAATCATCAACGCGACCAGCAGCCAGAAACTTCGGCCCAGAATGGCGAACATGATGATGATTACATAAAGCGACGGTGTGGCCGACCAGATTTCGATGATGCGCTGGAAGATGAGATCAAGCCATCCCCCGAAAAACCCCTGAACGGCCCCGGCGAAGATGCCAATCAGACTGGCCACGCCTGTTACGACCAGGGTGAACAAGATCGACAGGCGGAATCCGTAGATCACGCGGGCCAGCACATCGCGTTTGGTGTCATCCGTTCCCAGCAGGTTCTGGCTGTTGGGCGGCAGTGGTGCGGCGCCCGGACGGTCCACACTGGTATTGTAGGAATAGGGGATCAGCGGCCAGATGGTCCAACCGCGTTCAAACCCGTCCGCCTGAAAAGTGCTTGCTTTGATTTCATCGATGATCCCCTCAGGGTCGTCGAAACACGACTCCAGACCACCACTGTCGATCAGACACTGCACTTCGGGGTCACGATAGATCGCTTCGGTCTGGAAATCACCGCCGAACTCGGTCTCGGGGTAGAAATTGAAGATCGGCGTATAGAACTCACCGCGATACTTCACCAGGATCGGTTTGTCGTTGGCGATGAACTCGGCGAACAGCGACAGGCCGAACAAAATAGAGAAGATGATCAGCGACCAGAAGGCACGGCCATTGCGTCGAAAATTGCGCCAGCGGCGCTGGTTCAGGGGGGAGAGTGTCATTTACCCCTCCCGCTTTTCGAAATCGATACGCGGATCGACCAGCACATACATCAGGTCGCTGATGATGCCGACGACCAGCCCCATTAGGCCAAAGATGAACAGGGTACCGAAGATCACCGGATAGTCGCGGGCCACTGCAGCCTCGAACCCCAAACGGCCAAGACCATCAAGCGAGAAGATCGTCTCAATGATGATCGAACCGCCAAAGAAAACCCCGATGAAAACCGCCGGGAAGCCGGCAATCACGATCAGCATCGCGTTGCGGAAGACATGGCCGTACAGCACCTTGCTTTCGCTTAGGCCCTTGGCGCGGGCGGTCATGACATATTGCTTTTTGATCTCATCCAGAAACGAGTTCTTGGTCAGCAGAGTCAGCGTCGCAAAGGCCGAAATCGTCAGCGCGATGATCGGCAGCGCGATGTGCCAGAAATAGTCGATGATCTTGCCAATCAGGCTCAGGCTTTCCCAATTGTCAGAGGTCAGCCCCCTCAGCGGGAAGATTTGCCAGTAAGAGCCACCCGCGAACAACACCAGAAGAAGGATCGCAAACAGGAAACCCGGAATGGCGTAGGCCACGATAATCGTGCCGCTGGTCCATGTATCAAAGGTCGACCCGTCCTTGATCGCTTTCCGAATACCCAAGGGGATGGACACCAGATACGCAATCAACGTCGACCACAGACCCAACGAGATCGAAACGGGCATTTTCTCCAACACCAGATCAATCACGCTGATGGAACGGAAATAGCTCTCACCAAAATCGAGCGTCAGGTAGTTGCCCATCATCGTCAGGAACCGCTCGACTGGCGGTTTGTCGAATCCGAACTCTTTCTCCAGCTCTTCGATGAATTCCTTAGGCAAACCTCGGGCGCCGATATATTCGCTGTCCGAACCAAAGGTCTCTTCGGCTGGCGCACCTTCGCCCCCGGCAAAACCTGCGAACACGTCACCTTCGCCCTGCATCTGAGCGAGTATCTGCTCGATCGGGCCACCCGGCACAAATTGCACCAGGGTGAAGTTCACAATCATGATTCCAAGTAGCGTCGGTATGACCAGCAAAAGCCGGCGAAGAATATACGCGCCCAAATCGGTTACCTCACCGCGCCAGCAGCTTTCAGTTTCTGGTACTTCTCTTCGTTAAACCACCAGAAGTCAAACTGCCCGACAGCCAGTGGCGGCAAGACTTCGGGATGTTCGAACATGTCGTAATAAGCGACCCAGGTATCCGAGACGTATCCCGTTGGAACTTGAATGCGGAGATACCGCAAGACGCGGTCCAGAGATTTCAGCGCAGCGATCTCTTCCTCGCGGGATTTCGTATCCAGAGACGCGTCGATGATGGCGTCTACAAGCGGCTCCTGCAGGGATTGAGGATTGTACGAGGAAACAACTGCGGTTTCAGACCCGTAGGCTTGTTTTAGCCCGGTGCCCGCTTCCAGGAATGGCTGGTTACGGAAAAAGATCATGTCGAAGTCTTTGTCGTAGTACCGCTGAATCCACTGTGCGCTGTCGATTTTTTCGACCGTCACCGCGACCCCAAAGCTTTCCAGGTTTGCGGCGTACGTCGTCACAATGGCCTCGGCCGTATCCGACGAAGAGGCATTAAGCATGATGGTGATCTTGAGCGGATTGCCGTCTGCGTCCTGCAGTTTACCGCTACTCGACACCGTCCAACCGGCCTCTTCGAACAGTTTCAGGGCCGTTCGTTTGTTGCGACGGTCCACCGTACGATCCGCATTCGAGGTATGGGCACGTACCGCCTCTTGCGTGAAAAGCTCGTCGGGAACGATATCACCCAAGGACCGCAGGAACGCTGTTTCCATCTCGTCAGGCAGGCCATCGGCAGCGACCTCTGCGTTTTCGGAAAAGGAATGGCGCGGTTCCGTCAGCCCGAACTGAAGGGATTCGGACGTCCATTCAAAATTGAACGCCAGCCCAAGCGCCTCGCGGACCTTGATGTTGTCAAACGGCGCACGCTGCATGTTGAAGATGAAACCCGACGGAGAAGGAGGCGTCTCAACGGGAATGCTTTCACGCTTTACATAACCGTTCTGCACTGCCGGGAAATCATATCCCGTGGCCCATTTCTTGGTGCTGCCTTCAGCGCGGAAGGTGTAGATGCCGGCTTTGAACGCTTCGAATTCGGCGGCATCGTCGGCAAAATACTCGACCCGCACGGTTTCAAAGTTGTGCCGGCCAACATTGATCGGCAGATGCCAGCCCCAATAGTCGGGGTTTCGGCGATAAACGATATAGCGGTTTATCTCATAATCATCGAGCACATAAGGCCCGCTTCCCATCGGTGTCACAAGGCTTTGCTTGTCCAACCTCTCACCGGTTTTTTCGTACCAGGCCTTCGAGAACACAGGTGTTCCGCCTACCTGCGAGATAAGCGACCGTCGCGAGATACCATCAACGAAGTTAAACTTGATCGTGTGGTCATCGATGATCTCGTACCCTTCGATGCGCTGTTTGACCGCCCGCGCATAGCTGCGGATGCCCTGTTCTAGGAACAGGTCATGTGTAAACGCGGCATCATGCGCTGTAAGCGGTGTGCCATCGGCAAATCGAGCCTCGGGCCGCATGTAGAAGATGCACCATTCCTTGGTGCTTGGGTATTCGACGGCTTCCGCCAGCAGACCATAGGCTTCGGTAATTGAGTCCGCAGGCGAGGTCGATCCAAATGGGCTGTCGCCAAACATGCTTTCCGCGATCAAGCCAGAGTAGAGACCCGCTTTGCCCTGCCAGTTGAAACGGTTCATGCCGTCGAAGGTTCCCCTCGACGATACTGAAATCTCGCCACCAACAGGCGCGTCGGGGTTCACATAGTCGAAATGTTTGAAATCTGGTGGGTACTTGAGATCGCCGAAGAAGGAATACCCGTGCGCCTTGATAAGCTCGCTATCGGCAGCACCAGTGGCCATTGCTCCGTTCAACCCTGGCGTCATGGCGGCGACGGCGCTTCCGCCCAACAACTGCAGCGCTGTTCTTCGCTTCATCGTCATCAGCTTCGATTTCGTGCGATTTTGTGTCATGCCCGCCTCTTCTACAGCCCTTGCAACGTCTTAATGCGCCTAAACCTAGCTAAAGGTCCAGCACTGACAGATTCAAGTTTAGAATGCGTGAGCGCTTTGTGAAGATTTACTTAGACAAAAAATAAAGCCGCTGCATTGGCAGCGGCTTTGAAACGTGTCGAAACTGAGCAGTTTCCTATTGGATTGTCTGCAGGTAGGCAATCAGATCGGCGCGTTCCTGCGGTTTCTTCAGGCCAGCAAAGCTCATGCTTGTGCCCGAGATGTACGCACTTGGGCGTGTCAGGAAGGCATCCAACGCTTCGGGTGTCCAGTTGCCGCCATGCGCCTGCATCGCTGGCGAGTAACCGGTGAAGCCTTTGGCCGACGCGACCGGGCGGTCGACGATTGCGTACAGATATGGGCCGGTGCCGTTTGCACCATCTTCCAGCTTGTGACACGCCGTACACTTGCGGAAGACCCTGGCACCTTTGTCCGGATCTGCGGCAGCCAGCATGTCTTCAAACACCACCTCTTCGCCATCGGCGCTTTCGCCGGAGCTTTCGGTTTCGATGATGTACGAGGCCGTCTCGCCATGCCCATCCGCATGGTAAAGAACCTGAGCACCCCATTTGGCCAGAAGCAGCACCAGGAAGGTGCCAAACAGGCCTGCTGCGGCCTTGGTAACTGTCATCGTGTCGAACATTGATCGCGAGTCCATTTCAGCTGTCTGCGGGGTGTCTAAGGCTTCCCCTGACAAGAGGCAAGGTATAGACACCGCGACTAAACGCCCAATTTTGGAACTTGTTGCACGGAATCGACCATATGACCAAACGTATTGCATTTCAGGGAGAACCCGGAGCCTATAGCCACGAGGCCTGCCGCGATGCGCGCCCCGATATGGAGGCCCTGCCCTGCCGGACTTTCGAAGATGTGATCGAATCGGTTCGCTCGGGTGATGCCGATCTGGCGATGCTACCGGTCGAGAACACGACCTACGGGCGGGTGGCCGATATTCACCGTCTTCTGCCACACAGTGGATTGCACATCGTCGACGAGGCTTTTGTGCGTGTTCACATAAATCTGCTCGCCGTGCCGGGCGCCAAACTTGAGGATGTCACTGAAGCGCACTCGCATCTGGTCCTTCTGCCTCAGTGCGCGGAGTTTCTGAAAGAACACAACATCCGCGGCCGCGTCAGCCCCGACAACGCGCGGGCGGCGCGCGAAGTTTCGGAACAGGGCGAGGTTCATTCGGCTGCCTTGGCCAGCGAGCTCGCCGGTGAAATCTATGGGCTGAACGTTCTTGCCCGACACATCGAGGACCGGGACAACAACACGACGCGTTTTCTGGTGATGTCGCGACAGGCCGACATGACGCGGCGCGGCGACCACGGCATGATCACCAGCTTCGTGTTTCAAGTCCGCAACATCCCGGCGGCGCTGTACAAAGCCATGGGCGGGTTTGCCACCAACGGCATCAACATGACCAAGCTGGAAAGCTACATGGTCGATGGGTCCTTCACCGCGACGCAGTTTTATGCCGATATCGTGGGCCATCCGGACGATCGGAACGTGCAACTGGCCATGGATGAGCTGGAACACTTCACCACGAATGTCGAGATTCTTGGGGTCTATCCGGCCGCTCAGCCGCGCGGCTAAGGCGCTGACCGTTTAAGTAACGGAGAAACTCTTGCACTGGGCGCCGTCGTGCTGCCGGTAGTCGACAAACCCCATCGCCGAATAATAGGCCAACCCTTCGGCGTTTGTTTTTGCAATGGTTGCATCGATGGCCGACAAACCTTTGTCACGCGCGGCAGAAAGTGTCGCGCGAAAAAGGGCGCGACCAACGCCGCATCGGGCCGCTGATGGGCGTATATGTGTTCCAATGATGCCCCATCCGGCCGGAGCGCCATAAGGGTTGTTTTCAACCGCAATCTTCAGCGACTGAAAGCCCAGCACCCGAGTACCCTGCAGGGCGACAGAGCATCTGATCCTGTTTGGGTCGGCGATGTAGTTTTCACGTGCAAATTCCACGTCGGATCGCCTACTCCGCTTTCCGACAGCGGCGATTTCCTTCAACACTTCCGAAATTCCCTCGGCATCGGCCAACTCGGCCTTACGAATGATTAAGCTTTCCACACCGCACTCCTAACGACCGAATTAATAACCGGTCAGCCACCATGAATGTGACGTTGTTCCATTTCCCGCGCGAATTCGCTCAGCCGTGTTTGAAACTGCCGTCGAAACCGCGATTGTCCAAGCCTCAGAGACTGTAGCAACAGCCGTGCCGGCAGGGATTTGGCCGACAACGACATGCCCACGCTAAGGCGCGTTCGACGCTGCGACAGGGCCAGGAACTCAATCGTTGTCACCCCGTTCATACCCTTGCTGGCGGCTTCGAACCGCATGTGCGAGGGTGGTTCGCAATCGGCCATCTGGATCGAGACCTGACGCGGCTTGCCACGCAACTTGAACTCGGTCTCCCAGGTGGTGCCGGGCACAACGCCCATATGACCAGACATGCGCCGCACGTCGATCCCGCGGCGCATCGCCATACGCTCGAACCGTTCGAAATCAGCAACCATTTCGAATACTGCGTTGATAGGGGCTTCGATATCTTCTCGCGCTGTAAACTGCATTGTGGTTCGCGTGTCTCTTGCGTTTCAGCCTAGTATTTTGTCAGTCCAGCGTATCCGCAAGCCAGTTTTGCAAAAGAAAATGCGCGATTGCGCCTTTGCGGGCCGGTAACAGTTTCGGGTGTTCTCCGGCAAACGCCTGCATCATCTCGGATTTGCTGACCCACATCGCATCTTCGATTTCGACCGGGTCGATAGTGATTTCGCGTGACAAAGCTTCGCCCGCGCACCCAAACATCAGCGATGCGGGGAATGGCCAGGGTTGGCTGGACAAATAACTGACCGCGCCGACAGGTACACCCGCTTCTTCCATGACTTCCCGGCGGACCGCAGCCTCGAGCGTTTCACCCGGTTCTACGAAGCCTGCCAGCAGCGAGTACATCCCCTCTGGCCATCCCGGGGACCGCCCCATCAGGACCGAATCCCCATGCGTAATCAACATGATGACAACCGGATCGGTTCGCGGAAAATGTTGACCGCCGCAAGACGGGCAACTGCGCTGCCACCCTGCCTGTGTCTGATCGCTGGCCGCACCGCAGCGAGCGCAGAACCTGTGGGTTTCGTGCCAGCCTATCACCGCTTTGGCCGAGGCCGCCAATTCGGCGTCTCGGGTCGACAGCCGTGTCATGATCCGGCGCAATTCCGCAAATACATAGCCCTGAGGTAGATCGGGGTGCTGTTGCTCGGAACGGTCTACAAATGCGCCTACACCCGACAGATCCAAACCATCGGCGGACCAATTCGAAATATCAGCAGCAAACACAGGTGTTTCGTCGGACATTCCAAGGAATACGGGTTGCTCGACCGAACCGCCCGGCCCGCTTTCGACCAGCTTATGCGTCATTGGAATCAGTCCCAACTGATCCAGCGCATCACCCTGGACCAGAACTTTGCCACGCCACAGCATCAGACACTTTGCCTGCGGATGTGCCTTGGCGCGGGTAATTCCGTCGGCATCGCCGCGAATATGCGCCGCACGATCCAGGCCCGAACCACCAAACGTCACATATTCCGCATTTTTCATAACAGATCCTTAGGCTTGTCTGCACAGGGCTGCCATGACGATCCGACAGTTGCAACGGCATTCCGCGCGCGCGAGCTCAAGTTGCCATCGAATGAACACAGCTAAGCCTTGAAATTTGCAGTGAATAATCTTTTTGTGGAAAATGACTATGACAAAACTGCCAGAAGTAGAATTTTGAAACTTTCCCCTTCTCTGCCATCGCAGACTTTGCAGGTCCGGATACTGGCCACGACGGACCTGCATATGAATTTGAGCAGTTTTGACTACTACTCTGACACTCCTGAACCCTCGATCGGACTGACCCGAACCGCGAGCCTGATCCGGGCAGCGCGCGAACAGGCACGCGACGCCCTGGTGCTGCTTTTTGACAATGGGGATTCGCTGCAGGGAACACCAGCAGGAGACTTGGCTGCAGAACAACAAAATGAGCGCCACGCTGTGATGCAGGCCTTTGGGGTGCTTGGATATGATGCGATCGGGTTGGGCAATCATGACTTCGGATTCGGACTGGACGTGCTGGACCACATTCTTTCGCAAGCGCCCTGCCCCGTGATTTGCAGCAACGTGCGACGAATGGGTAAACCTTCCGCGTGGCGGGACCATGTGATTTTGAACCGGCCCGTGGACGTAGATGGAAAACCCGTTGCGCTGAAAATCGGCGTCTTCTCGGTATTGCCGCCGCAGACCCGGAAATGGGAATCCCACCGACTTGAGGACAAGGTGCAGATCGACGACATCCTGCCATGCGCACGGACCAAAGTGTCGGAACTTCGGTCCCAAGGGTGCGAATTGATTGTGGCACTTGCCCATTCCGGGCTGGATTCCTCTGACCCAGAGCCCGATCTGGAAAACGCGGTTATACCCCTCGCGGCCATCAATGGTATCGATGCAATCGTCGCTGGGCACACGCATTTGACGCTGCCTGGCTCATCACATGCAGGGCTTGAACATGTTGATGCCGCCAGCGGTCTTGTACACGGGGTACCGGTCGTCATGCCAGGATCGGCCGGAACGCATCTGGGCCTCATCGATTTAACCCTCACCATGACAGAAGGTGGGAAGTGGTCGGTTGAAACACAGCAGGCCGAGTTGCGGCCGGTATCAGGTGCAGCCCCGGTGCCGGAGGATCCCGAGATTGTGACCCTGTTTTCCGATTTGCATGCCGCAACGCGCCAGCGTGCCGATGAACCCGTTGGGCGCACGGATCGACACTTGCACAGCTACTTTAGTTTTTGCGCCAAGGACCGCGGGCTTGCGATGGTTGCAGCAGCACAAGCCGCTGAATTGCGTCAACATTTGAAGGGGACGGACTGGGAGGGCACGCCAATGCTGTCCGCCGCAGCGCCGTCGAAATTCGGAGGCCGCGCAGGGCCGCGTTTTTTTACGGACGTCCCCGCTGGTGTGGTTCGCATGCGCCACGTGACCGACCTGAGTATCTTTCCCAACGAGCTCAGGGCGGTCGTTGTCTCCGGAAAACAAACTATAAACTGGCTTGAAATGTCGGCTGGCGTTTTCAATCAGATGAAAACAGGCAGGCACGTCGAATTGGTAAATCCAGATCGTGCAGGGCACAATTTCGATGTTCTGTTCGGCCTGAACTATGTGATCGACCTGAGCGTACCTCCGCGCTTTGACGCCAACGGGCATTTGATCAACCCGGAACACCGACGCGTGTCAGACATCCGCTTTGGTGGTCAAGAAGTAGCGGCAGACCAGCGTTTTGTCGTCGCGCTGAACAACTACCGTGCAAACGGAGGTGGGCATTTTCCGTTCGTCCAAGAGGCTGAAGCGATCACTCTACCGACTTTGTCCATTCAACAGGTCCTGAAGGACTACCTAACCGGAGGTTCGCCAGAAGAATCGCTGGGTCAAGGTCCTTGCCCTTTCACCCTCGCGCCTCTGCCCGGTGCCTCAGCGCTTTTGAAAACCAGTCCAAAGGCGCAGGAACACATCGCGGAAATCGTACAGCTCAGCCCCAAGCTTGAGGGTGTGGACCCGGAGGGGTTTCTGCAAATTCAACTCTCGCTCTGACGGGTTGTCTTTTGCGTGGGCCTTCCCTATATCACCCCTTGAGAGGTTGGCGCGGGCGAGCGCCTCGCCAACCTGGTCAGGTCCGGAAGGAAGCAGCCACAACGAGCCCCGCTTGGGTCGATGTCCAACCTCTCACTTACTCAGGCCATCAGCCGCAGGAGGGCTTTTATGATTGTAGCAAAAACCCTTCGGGCAGAGTGGTTCTAAGCCTTACCCCTACCCCTGCCTGAACACATCACCAATGGATGCGCGTCTGCCATCCTGACGGTTTGCTGTACCTGAACACAGGCAGAACAATGTCCATTACACTATCGGACCTCGGATGGTCCTCTCACTTTGCTGCGCAACATGCGGCCAATCCTTCGTGCATACCCTTTCGCGTCACTGCTGTTCATCGTGATCGTCTGACCGGCGTGAATGCTGATGGCGAAACACCATTGCTGACCCCTGGCCGACCAACCGGAGATTTTGCGGTTGGAGATTGGGTGCTCACCGACCCTGAATACCGCGTACAACATGTGCTGGCGCGCCGAAGCTTATTGAAACGACGCGCCGCCGGTACCGGTGCCGATGCGCAATTGATCGCCGCTAATGTCGACGTGCTGTTCATCGTCAGCTCTTGCAATGCAGATTTTAATCTGGCTCGTCTTGAGCGGTATTTGGCTTTGGCCCATCAGGCCGGGTGTTATCCCGTTGTTGTATTGACCCAGGCAGATACCTGCGCCGATCCGAGTAACTTCGCCAAACCCGCAGAGTCGCTGGCCCCGTTTCTGACCGTTCTTACAGTCAACGCGCTGGACGTCACGGAAATTGAACAGGTCCTGTCTTGGTGCCCGGCCGGACAGACTGCTGCACTCGTCGGATCATCCGGTGTCGGCAAAACGACGTTAGCGAACGCTATGACAGGTTCGGCTGAGGCCACGGCCGGCATTCGTGAGGACGACGCGCGGGGCCGCCATACAACAACATCCCGCGCGCTTCATCCGATGCGAAACGGGGGCTGGCTTGTAGACACACCCGGCATGCGCGCTTTGCGACTGCTGGATGCGCAGGATGGTGTGGATGAGGTATTCTCGGATATTCTGGAACTGGCCGAGCGTTGCCGTTTTGCCGATTGCCAACACAACGCCGAACCCGACTGCGCTGTGCAGGAAGCAATCACAGATGGATCGTTGGAGCCAGAACGGCTGGACCGTTGGTGGAAATTGCGCCGCGAGGATCAGAGAAACTCGGAAACCGTGGCGCAATCACGCGCGCGTAACAAAGCCTTTGGCAAAATGGTGCGCTCTGTGATGCACGAGAAGAAGTCGCGCAAAAGACTATAGGTGCCGGATTTCCGGCGCCTGTTTCAAGCAATCAGCCGGGGCCAGATGGCCGCGTTTCGGCGCGCAAATGCACCGATGTGGCCAACCTCGGTCAAGCCGAACTCCTTCGGCGACAGTTGATGCCTGCGCGCCTTAGGACCGTAAAGATCGGCAAGTCGCCAAACCGCGTTCGGGGGCACCACTTGATCGTCGTCCATTGTGAACAGATCAACGGGTGCTTCCGACGCGGCCCATCTGGCTTCTGGCAGGCTCTTGCCAATGTCCGGCACGTAGTTCAGCGCGTTGGTGCACCATTTGCGCCATTGCCAGTAAACACTGGCGGGCAGATCAGAACCGAAACCCAGCGCCTTACCCGGCAAGTATCCCAGTGCTTTCACCAACAATGGCGGGTGACCATACCAGAACATTGTCGCCAGCGCGCGGTACGGCCAGGGGTGATCGGATAACGTGACCAACCCCGAGCAGACACAGATCATCCGATCAATCTGCTCGATATCCGGCTGAATCGGCCCCAGCATTCCACCGACCGAATGGCCGATGCTCCACTGCTTGGCGACTGGGAATCTTCGGCGCATTTCAACCCGAGCGGCGGGCATATCGATCAGGGCCCAATCGGCCATCGTAGCCTTCGAATCGCGCAGCCGGGCGGTCAGCGAATGACCAAAGCCACGATAGTCATAGGTCAGGCAGGCCATCCCCTGTTCCGTCGCCAGCCAATGCGCAAAATGTTGATAATAGTCGCGCGGAACCCCTGTGGCGCCGTGGATTACAATCGCCACGTCCGGCGTCGATGCAGGCATGTACAACCGCGCCGACAGGCTGGCCGAACCGGCGTCAAACTTGAAATCTTCGGTCAAAACGACCGGAGTGTCGTCCAACATAGCGCCCTCGCAAGCATCTGAACTGTTCGGTTCACCTGTTGCAATCGGCGCTTTTCGCAGATCAAAGTCAATAGATTTCCAAAGTGACCACACGTCCGTTTCGAGCGGCAAAAAGAGCCTGCTTGACTCAAGCCACCTACAACCGCTAGCGATGGCGTGATGGTTCTCGTCCTCATATTGGGGCGGGATGAAAAGGGAACACGGTGCGGTCCAGCCCGGCAATGCCGGAACGGACCAAGGCCGCGACTGCCCCCGCAACTGTAAGCGGTGAGCAATGCCGAAACACCACTGGCCGAAAGGCTGGGAAGGTCGGCAAAGCAACGACCCGCAAGTCAGGAGACCTGCCATCGAAAGAAAAACCGAAACTCGGGCGGGGTGTCCGGGCAGGTCTTCAGTTCGCTGAGACACCTGTTCCACGTCCCCTGTCCATCGCGCGGAGGGCGCAGCATGATCTGGAAGACAACGACGCACGAGTTTTCTGCAACCATGTGCCAAAAGACGGGCAAAAACTGCCCCGCACTGGCCCGAATGGCCCGCGCGATTGCCGAAGCAATGGCGACGGCAAGCCCGGTAACCACCAGTGAATTCGAAATGGATGGCTCAAGCGAACTGACTCATTGCGGCGAAGGATGCACCGCCCTGTTTCGGGCCAGCCCATCCCGGATTAGGGTTTATTGTGGGGCAAACACGAACGACTCGGCGGACAAGCTGGATGACTACGCGGACATGATGTTCGGCTCTGGTATCGCTTCGCTGCCCACCGGTGTCTTAACCACGTTGCCCTGCGCCATGCTCCAGGCATCGGCTCTTGCGCCGCGCCCATCGCAACAGTTCGTTCAGCAGGCCACGACCTGATATTGGATCACCGATCGCCTTGGGTCGGCTTCATGGCCCAGGCCATCTGCTGATCCGTTTCCACCGCACAAGGCCGGGCTGAACGCAACCGGCTGAGTGCGTGATTCGACTCTTCACCATTTTCAACCATAAGCCTGAGGGCAACCATCCCCGATCGCCCGCAACCGCCCCGGCAGTGCACCAGAATACGCCCACCATCTGACAAAACCTGTCGGGCAGTTACGCTGGCCTGGGGCCAAAGGGCTTCGATTTCCGGCGGCGGCGCTCCGAAATCCTCGACCGGCAGGTGCAGCCAGACCGCAGACCCGGTTTGGACATCCGGACCAAAGCCGCCCGCCCCGGCTTGCTGCATCTCGGTCTCAGTCGTCATGGAAATCACCAGATCAGGGCGCCAGTCGTGAATCACTTTCAGATCGTCGGCATACCTTCCGCCACCGCCAGGCAATGGGGACAGCGCCAAGGTCCCCGAACCAGCCCGTAGCGCGTAAATTGCAAAATCTGCCAAGATTTACGTTCCTTCTGGCAACGGTCACTCGACCCTGCCGATTGGTTTATCGCCCCACCCGATGCAGTCCAAACCCAAATTCCTCACAGCCTGCTGTGGACGCGGGCGGCGCAGGTCTCTACGCTGCATTCCTGATACGAATCCGACAGAGCAGACATGACCGAAACGCCCAGCCCCGCCTATCAGGTTCTTGCCCGCAAGTACCGCCCCGAAACCTTTGCCGATCTGGTTGGACAGGACGCAATGGTGCGCACGCTGAAAAACGCGTTCGAGGCGGATCGGATCGCGCAAGCTTTCATCATGACCGGCATTCGCGGCACAGGTAAGACCACTACGGCCCGGATCATCGCCAAGGGCATGAACTGTATTGGCCCTGATGGTGAAGGCAAACCGACGACCGAACCCTGCGGCCAATGCGAGCATTGTGTGGCCATCATGGAGGGCCGCCACGTCGACGTCATGGAAATGGACGCCGCCAGCCGGACCGGCGTGAATGACATCCGCGAGATAATCGACAGCGTTCGCTATCGAGCGGCGAGCGCACGCTACAAGATCTACATCATCGACGAAGTTCACATGCTCTCGACCAGTGCCTTCAACGCACTGCTCAAGACGCTTGAGGAACCGCCCGAACATGTGAAGTTCATCTTCGCGACAACCGAAATCCGCAAAGTTCCAGTGACGGTTCTGTCGCGCTGTCAACGGTTTGACCTGCGCCGGATCGAACCCGAAGACATGATCGGTCTTTTGAACAAGATCGCTGCCGCCGAAGGCGCCCAGATCGCAGAGGATGCGCTGGCGCTGATCACCCGCGCGGCCGAGGGCTCGGCGCGTGATGCAACCTCGCTGCTGGATCAGGCAATCTCGCATGGTGCGGGCGAAACCAGCGCCGATCAGGTGCGCGCGATGCTGGGCCTTGCCGACCGGGGCCGGGTGCTGGACCTGACGGACATGATCCTGCGTGGCGATGCGGCGGGGGCATTGACCGAATTGAGCGGTCAATATGCCGAAGGTGCCGATCCGCTAGCTGTGCTGCGCGATCTGGCCGAGATCACCCATTGGGTTTCCGTCGTAAAAATCACGCCCGATGCAGCCGAAGACCCGACCGTTTCGCCCGACGAACGCGCGCGGGGACAGCAAATGGCCGAGGCTCTGCCCATGCGCGTTCTGACGCGGATGTGGCAGATGTTGCTGAAAGCGCTGGAAGAGGTCTCTGCCGCACCCAACGCAATGATGGCTGCCGAAATGGCCATCATTCGCCTGACTCACGTGGCCGATTTGCCCAGCCCCGAAGAGCTGATCAAACGGCTGCAGGACGCGCCGCCACCCCCGCCGAACGGAGGTCCAGGAGGCGGAGTGTCCGCGCCGTCTCATGCACCAGTCCATGCCACGTCTTCATCCTATGTTGCCGCGCAACGCGGGCCTGCGGGGGCACCAACGGCAGCTCTGGCGCAAGACATCCAAACGGCTCTGGCGCGCTATCCGACATTTGAACACGTGGTTGAATTGATCCGGACAAACCGGGACGTCAAACTGCTGGTCGAGGTCGAAAACGGCGTGCGCCTTGTGTCCTATCAACCCGGACGGATCGAGTTCACGCCCACAGACAACGCGCCGACCGATCTGCCTCAAAGGCTGGGTTCGGCTTTGCAACGCTGGACTGGCAACAGGTGGGCCGTTTCGATCGTGGCGGACGGCGATGCCGCGACGATTGCCGAAGTGCGCGACGCGGCTGACCTCGCGCTAAAAGCGCAGGCCGAACAGCATCCTTTGGTCCAAGCCGTACTCATGCAGTTTCCAAAGGCGCGGATCAAAAGGATCGAAACCCCTGAAGAACGCGCCGCCAAGGTCGAAACCGAAGCCCTTCCCGAAGTCGAAGACGAATGGGACCCGTTCGAAGAAGACTGATCCGCGCTCGCGAACTGGAAAACTCCCGCGCCCGCCACGGGCTATCGGCTTGCGCCGATCACCCTAAGCAGCCTTGGGCCCGGCAGCGCGGGCAGAGCCCGCGCTGCCGGGCCCAACGGGAGGAAAGGTCTTGCCAAAGACCTTGACGACCGGCGGGAGAACCTCTCCCCTTGTACCATGCCGATAGCCCTCGTATTTAAGCGGCAAACCGATTTACAGGAGAATAACGATGCTCAAAGGACTCGGCGGTCTGGGCGACATGGCCAAGATGATGAAATCTGCACAAGACTTGCAGACCAAGATGACCGATATGCAGGAAGAGCTGAACAACATCATGGTTGTCGGCGAATCCGGTGCAGGTCTGGTTAAAGCCACCGCCACAGCAAAAGGCGAGCTGAAAGGTCTGGATATCGACCCGTCGATCTTCAACGGCGACGACAAGGAAGTTGTCGAAGACCTTATCCTGGCCGCCATCAAGGACGCACAGACCAAAGCGGCGGATCGCTCTCAGACAGAGATGGCAAAACTGACCGAAAGCATGGGTCTGCCCGCAGACATCAAGCTGCCGTTCTGATAGAAACTCCTGACGACCTAAAGGCCGGGCACCCAAGCCCGGCCCTTTTGCAGGAGCACGCGCGGTGAGTTCGAACAGCGACATCGACAATCTGATCGACCTGATGGCCAAGCTGCCGGGCCTCGGCCCCCGCTCGGCCCGCCGAGCCGTTCTGCACCTGATCCGTAAACGCGCCCTGTTGCTGACACCCCTTTCCGACGCAATGCAACAAGTGGCCATCACCGCCCGTGAATGCCTGAACTGCGGAAATGTCGGCACCACCGACATCTGTGACATCTGCGACAGCGAGGACCGCGCAACCGGAGAGCTGTGCGTGGTCGAGGACGTCGCCGACCTCTGGGCGATGGAGCGTGCCGGGGTTTTCAAAGGCCGCTATCACGTTCTGGGCGGAACGCTTTCGGCGCTGGACGGGGTTGGTCCGGACGAGTTGCGCATTCCACGCCTCAAGGATCGGGTGTTGGCCGAGGGGATTTCCGAGGTCATTCTGGCCCTGAACGCCACCGTCGATGGCCAGACTACCGCCCATTACATCGCCGATCAGTTGGAGGGGCAGGTCCGCCTGACCTCACTGGCGCAGGGTGTGCCGATCGGGGGCGAGCTGGATTATCTGGATGACGGGACGATTACGGCTGCTCTACGGGCGCGGAAGGAACTGTAGGCGATTGCAAAGCCGTTACGGCCAGACCACCGCCCGCAAACCTTCGCTGTTTCTCGGTATTACGCACTCTGGCAGGGACGCCGCCTTACTCCTCGTCATCCAGAGGCGGGTATGTCAAACGCAACGCAATACCATGGAAATAAAAAAGAAAGATCGGCAACAACGAAAACGTGGCGATACGTGCCCCTAACGGCGCTTCTATTTTGACCAAAGTTTCATTGACGATCAGAGCCAGAAACGCGACAAACGCCTGCAATTTTAGGATATTTGCACGAAACGCGATTGAAACTTTAGTGTCTTTCGGTGTCGGTGCAAATCTATCCAGAAACACTGTATCGCCAGCCGTGCCGCAAACCATAACGATGATGTAAAGCCCGCAATAGATGCTGACTATGCGGTGGCTGATCAAAGGATTCATAAAACATATCTGTACGGCCAGAACACTCAGCCAAATCGTAAGAACCACACACATATTGGTTCTAAGGTCTTTGGCGACCTTTCCCTGCCTGCGCACGGTGGTGGGCAGGATTCGCCAGATCAGAGCCACTTGCGCCAATACGCAAGCCCAAACAAACGACTTGGCTGCCGGGACGCGCAAGAACGTTAAAGCAGTCCAGACGCTGGTAAGCACTAAAGCCGGAAGCAATCGCTGCCAACTTATCAGTGGGAGGTCGCTCACGATCAGCCAGACATATCGGGAAAAGCGTCGCAACGGATCCATGCGGCTACTGAAAGCTCAAATTGCGGCGAAATAACGACGCGAGTGCAAGTAGTTAATCAATTTGCAAAGCAGTCACAACTTGTTGGATTTTTTGCTATTCGACCATACTTGTTTGCCGGTAGAATAGGTGACAACTTGATTTCAAAAGGACTTTTGCGTGCCCCGCCTTCTCGCCGTCACCTTCGCCGCCTTCACCGCAACCGCCGCTCTTTCGCAGGAACTCATCGATAAGGGTTTTGTCGAAGGCTGGAACATCATGATGGACCCCGCGCTCGGCAACGGGTGTCTGATCCAGACAATCTATCAGGACCTCTCGGTCGTACGGCTGGGTTATGACGCGCTGGACAATCGCGGGTATTTCACCGTCTACAACAAGGCCTGGGGCGATATCGAACCAGGGCAGAGCTATCCGATCCGGTTTGAACTGGATGGTCAAAGCTTTGACGCCACCGCCATTGGTTTCAAGCAGGATCGAGTGCCGGGCGCGACGGTGTTTTTCACCGACCGCAACTTCGTGAATGCTATTGCTAAGAACAAGACAATGACCGTCTACAACCCGGCGGGTGAGACGGTGATGGCGATTGATCTGAATGGCACCGCCAAAGCGCTGGAATATGCGCGGGACTGCCAGAACAAGAAACTCTAACGAATCGGATCGAACAGGGCGTCCTTCGCCGTACAGTCGCGGATCACGTCTCGGCCACAGGGGACAGGTTCAAGATCGCGCGACAGGCACAGACGGACCTCTTCGATATACCCCTGCTTGCAGGTCACGGTGATCATGTCGCGTTCGAGGCCGGGATTGGCTTTCACAAAGGCGTCCTCGACGACCGACGCGGGCAGTTTCACCGAAGCATCCAGCTTTCGAAACACCTGCGGCCGCTCAACGCGCTTATAAGCCAGCCGCGACAGTGCGAAGTAGTCGGGCGCGCTGAGGCCCGAGCAGGTGCCGTGCTTTTTCCACTGATGCCACGCCAAACCGGAACTGCCCTGAATATCTGTCATTTCGCGGGTCATGGCGCGCGAGGGCGGTGCCTCGGGCGTGCGGCAATAGGCTGGCCAGCCCTGATGGTACTGAGGCCAGAGACCATGCAGAATCCAGCCGTGGTCATGCCGGGCGTCGCATTGGTCCGATCCTCGCGCGTCGCCTTCGCGGGCGCACCAGTTGGGCGACCAGCTGAGCGACAGGACATAGTAGTCGAACTCGCCCGCCTTTTCCCCATCGGCCAGCACCGCCACAGCACTGAACACCCACAAAACTACCCAGCGCATTCGCCTCTTCCCTTCTTGCCTTGGCGCGACTATATACAGCCCAAGTTCCCCGACAACGGAAACCTGCCCCAAGACCACGGGGCCGCCGAATTCCGGCGACGGGACAGATGTATTTATAGGAGACGGGCTGATGGCAAAACCGCTTATGGCCAAGGCAACAGCCGTATGGCTGGTGGACAACACCACGATCAGCTTCAAGCAGATCGCGGATTTCGTAGGCATGCACGAGCTTGAAGTGCAGGGCATCGCAGATGGCGACGTCGCCGCTGGCGTCAAAGGGTTCGACCCGATTGCCAACAACCAGCTGACGCAGGAAGAGATTGACTCGGCGCAGAACAACCCGCTGCACAAGCTGAAGCTAAAGTTCAACCCGTCCGCCGCTGGCGAAGAAAAGCGCCGCGGCCCGCGTTATACCCCGCTGTCCAAGCGTCAGGACCGTCCAAACTCGATCCTGTGGCTGGTCAAGTTCCACCCCGAACTCAGCGACGGTCAGATTGCCAAGCTGGTCGGCACCACCAAGCCGACCATCCAGTCGATCCGCGAGCGCACCCACTGGAATATCGCCAACATGCAGCCGATCGACCCGGTTGCGCTGGGCCTGTGTAAACAGTCCGAGCTGGACGCGATCGTTCAGAAGGCCGCGGCCAAGAAAGCGGCCGAAGGTGGCGTCATGAGCGATGACGAGCGCCGCAAGCTGGTTTCGACCGAGCAGTCGCTGGAGATGGACGCAGCACCCAAAATCCCGACGGCCATTGAGGGTCTGGAAACCTTCTCGCTGTCCGACGAGCCCGCGGAAGAGAAAGAGGACGAACCGGTCATCGATGCCGACAGCTTCTTTAACCTGCCCAAGGGCGGTGCTGAGGACGAAGACGAAGACGATCTGCGCCCCTAAGGCACAGACAGCCCCGGCCCGAACGGACCGGGGCTTTTTTACGAGAAGACCATGCTGAACCTTCTTTCCAAACTGTTCGGACCGCATCGCGCTGTTTCGATTTACGCTTTTGTGAAAACCTGGGGACTGCCGCTGGTGGGCGGCTTGGGCGTGATCGTGGTTGCCGCAGGGTTGTTGATCTTCAACGACAGCGGCGAGCATGAGCACGAAACCTTCATGACGGTCGATGTCTTGTCGGCTACGCCGATCAACGGTGATCTCAAGAACGGTGTCATCGCTTCGGTCCGACTGCCGGACGGGTCCGCGACTTCGGTAACATCGACTGAGGCTCCGATATCCCAATCGATTGGGACAACGGCCTGTATCGAAAAGCGTGTCTATGTGGACAGCGGCGAAGCGCGGTATCGGTTCAAACTGCCGCGTTATTGCGAAACCGGTTAAAGAAATCCGCCCGGCTTCAAGACCGGGCGGTTTTTGGTTCAGACCATCTGGAACAGGATGCCTGCGATTATGGCTCCGGTGATCCCCAGCCCCAAGTAGGTCGCGAAGACCCGCGGTTTCACCAGCGACCAGACAGCTGCCATCGCCGGGATCGAGCTGACCGCACCTGCGACCATGAAGGACATCGCAGCACCTGCGCTCATCCCCTGTTCGGTCAATCCTGCCAGCAACGGCGGTGCGACGTAGGAGTTCAGGTAAGCGGGCATCCCGACCAGTGCCGCGATGACGATGGGCACAACACCCTCACCACCAACCACACGAGCGATCAGATCGGCAGGGACGTAGCTGACCAGCAGCGCCTCGAGCACATAGGCCAGCGCAAGCCATTTCAGTAGGAACAGCCCGTTGTGGACGAACTCGGACCGGAACCGCTGACGGCGTTCGGGTTCCTGCCAGAACTTCCAGACCGCTTTGCCGTCCTGTTTGGGGCCGCAACCGCATCCAGCCGGTTTGTATTCGCGCAAAGGCTGGGCAAAAGCGCCGCTCCGCATCAGAGCGCGAACAACAAAACCGCCAAACAGACCCAGCGCTACAGCAGCGATGGCTTTACCGATTGCAAACGGCCAACCCAAGGCACCTGCAGTGATCAGCAAGGTCGGTGGGTCGATTAAAGGCGAGCTGAGCCAGAACGCCATGACGGCAGACAGTGGCGCGCCAAGCGCCAGCAATCCGGCAATGAACGGAATGACTTCGCACGAGCAAAACGGGGCGAGCCCGCCAAACAGCGCGGCCAGAAAGATCATCCGCGTCTCGCGCCCTTCGAATGCACGCGCGACCATCACCTCGGCACCCGTCGCTTTGAGGTAGGACAGCAGGAGAACGGCAAACAGAATGTACTGGCCGGTATGGGCCAGCGCTTTGCCCGCAAAGATAACGACCTCGCCCCAGTTGCCGGGGTCCAGAACGGCGACAAGGGCCAGAATGACCACAATCACCGCCCAGGGGGTCTTGATCATGTCGACCACAGCCTTTGTCGAGGCTTTGGGGTTTTGCGTCAACTCAGCCATCGTTCGCGGCCTTTCCTACTTCGTCTGCGCAACATTCGCTGAGGATGAACTGCGCAAGGGATCTCAACTCGTCGTAATTCGCGCGATTGATCGTGGCGCGCCCGATTTTCTCTTGCTCGACGACACCACCGGCCGCGAGGAACCGCAGGTGATGTGCCAACGTCGACGGCGCGATCCCGGTACGATTCTGGATTTCACCAACGGTCAAACCAGCCTGTCCGGCCCTGACCAACGTCTTCAGAACCTTCAGCCGGGCCTCGGACCCCATGGCAGAAAATCCTGCTGCAGCTGTTTCCCACATCCGCTTTCTCCATTAAACTAGATTTCTAGTTATTTAGGCGAGTCGTGATTTCAGATCAACAGCTTTGTTCACGAAATCTCGAAACGGAATTAAGTCCAGATTGCCTTCAATTTAAGTCCACCCTATAAAGCGCCATGGGAATATCAGTCGAAACTTTCTTTCTTGAGCTGAACGGGCAGGGCACTCTGCAGGCGCAGATCCAGCAGATGATCGCCGAGGGCATATTGTCCGGCCGATTCCACGTTGGGGAAAAGCTGCCCTCGTCTCGTAAACTGGCGGCGCATCTGGGGGTCAGCCGTATTACGGTCACGCTGGCTTATACGGAATTGCTGGCCAACGACTACCTTACCGCCAAAGGGCGATCGGGGTATTTCGTTTCGCAAAACGCGCCTGTCCCGCCAAAATACTCGCCCGTCCAGAAGGGAAACGAAAACGTTGACTGGGGTAATGCACTGGCGCGCAGGTTCTCGGACGGCGACGTGCTTTCCAAGCCAAGCGACTGGCGTGAGTATCGGTATCCGTTCATCTACGGTCAGGCCGACCGAAAACTGTTCGACCATGCGAACTGGCGCTTGTGCGCTGTACGTGCCCTGGGTCACAAGGATTTCGCCTCGTTGACCGGGGATTATGTCGATCAGGATGATCCCCTGCTGATCGAGTTCATCGCCCGCCACACCTTGCCACGTCGCGGAATCGCCGCGCGCCCCGAAGAGATTCTGATCACCATGGGGGCGCAGAACGCGTTGTGGCTGGCATCGCGAATCCTGTTGAACCGCAATCGTACGGCCGTAATCGAAGACCCCAGCTATTACGCGCTGCGGGATCTGCTGAATCACTCCGACTGCAAAGTGTCACCGCTGGCCGTCGACCGCGACGGCCTGCCGCCCGACGGGCTGCCGGATGAAACCGACGTTATTTTTACGACCCCCAGTCACCAGAGCCCGACCACCGCAACCATGCCCGTCGAACGCCGGCGCGAGTTGCTGAGACGCGCGCGGGAACTGGACGCGATGGTGGTCGAAGACGATTATGAATTCGAAATGGCCTTTCTTGGTGCCCCCTCTCCGGCGCTCAAATCGATGGATCGGGATGGGCGAGTGATTTATGTGGGCAGTTTTTCCAAGTCGCTGTTTCCCGGATTGCGTCTTGGTTATATTGTCGGGTCCGAGCCCTTTATCCGCGAGGCACGCGCGCTGCGCTCGCTGGTCCTGCGCCACCCGCCGGGCCACATCCAACGCACCGCGGCCTATTTCCTTTCACTGGGCCATTACGATGCCCAGATTCGGCGTATGTCAAAAGCACTGGCGCGGAGGCGGGAAGCGCTGGACGCAGCTGTCGAGCAGCATGGATTAACCGTTTCAGGACGGGGCATTATGGGTGGGTCATCGCTATGGATGTCAGCGCCTGAGCACGTGGACACAACAAAGCTATCCAAGGCACTGCAAAGCCAGGGTGTGCATATCGAACCGGGCGCTCCTTTCTTTGCCCGACGGGACCGACCACGCAACTATTATCGCCTTGGATACTCGTCTATCGCACAGGACCGAATTGCACCGGGCGTGAAACTGATCGCGGACGCAATCCGGACCGCCTAGCGCAGCACTGGACCTATCCCGCTTAACGTTCTGGCCCTAACGCCAGTTCGCCCCATGCGCCAAAACCCTGTGCAAAGGCGGGCATTGTGCCTGTCCCTTTCTTCAATTGTGCGGAGAACACTCAGATGAAAATGACCACTGAAGAGGCCTTTGTTAAGGTTCTGCAAATGCACGGTATCGAACATGCGTTCGGTATCATCGGCTCGGCAATGATGCCAATTTCGGACCTGTTCCCGAAAGCTGGAATCAATTTCTGGGACTGCGCCCACGAAGGTTCGGGCGGCATGATGGCTGACGGCTACACCCGCGCAACCGGCAAAATGTCGATGATGATCGCGCAAAACGGCCCCGGCATCACCAACTTCGTCACCGCCGTAAAAACCGCATACTGGAACCACACTCCGGTTCTGCTGGTCACTCCGCAGGCGGCCAACAAGACCATCGGTCAGGGCGGCTTCCAGGAGATGGAGCAGATGCGCATGTTCGCGGACTGCGTTGCCTACCAGGAAGAAGTACGCGACCCCTCGCGTGTTGCCGAAGTTCTGAACCGTGTGATCATGAACGCCAAGCGCGCCAGCGCACCGGCACAGCTGAACATTCCACGTGACATGTGGACTCAGGTTGTCGACATCGAACTGCCCAAGATCGTTGAGTTTGAACGTCCTTCGGGTGGCGAAGATGCGGTTGCTGCGGCTGCCGAAATGCTGTCGAACGCAAAGAACCCGGTTATCCTGAACGGTGCCGGTGTTGTTCTGGCCGAAGGTGGCATCGCCGCGTCGCAAGCTCTGGCCGAGCGTCTGGACGCACCGGTCTGCGTTGGCTACCAGCACAACGACGCCTTCCCCGGCTCGCACCCGCTGTTTGCTGGCCCGCTGGGCTACAACGGCTCGAAAGCCGGTATGGAGCTGATCTCGGAAGCGGACGTTGTTCTGGCTCTGGGCACCCGTCTGAACCCGTTCTCGACCCTGCCCGGTTATGGCATCAACTACTGGCCGACCGACGCGAAAATCATTCAGGTCGACATCAACCCTGATCGCATCGGCCTGACCAAAGACGTCAGCGTTGGCATCATCGGCGACGCCGCCAAAGTGGCCAACGGCATCCTGTCCCGCCTGAGCGACACCGCTGGTGACGAAGGCCGCCAAGAGCGTAAGGACCGCATCGCCCAGAAGAAATCCGCATGGGCACAGGAACTGACCTCGATGACTCACGAGGACGACGATCCGGGCACCACCTGGAACGAGCGTGCACGTGCCGCCAAGCCTGACTGGATGAGCCCCCGCATGGCATGGCGCGCAATCCAGGCTGCACTGCCGAAAGAGGCGATCATCTCGTCCGACATCGGCAACAACTGCGCCATCGGTAACGCCTACCCGGCGTTCGAAGAAGGCCGCAAATACTTGGCACCTGGTCTGTTCGGCCCCTGTGGTTACGGTCTGCCTGCCATCGTTGGCGCGAAAATCGGCCAGCCGGAAGTACCGGTTGTCGGCTTCGCCGGTGACGGTGCATTTGGTATCGCCGTGAACGAATTGACCGCGATTGGTCGCTCGGAATGGCCTGCCGTGACGCAGATCGTCTTCCGCAACTACCAGTGGGGCGCGGAAAAGCGTAACTCGACCCTGTGGTTCGATGACAACTTCGTTGGTACCGAGCTGGACACACAGGTTTCCTACGCAGGTATCGCCAAGGCTTGTGGACTGAAGGGCGTCGTTGCACGCACCCAGGAAGAGCTGACCGCGGCACTGAACCAGGCGATCGAGGATCAGAAGAACGGCACGACCACGCTGATCGAAGCTCTGATCAACCAGGAACTGGGTGAGCCCTTCCGTCGTGATGCCATGAAGAAGCCTGTCGCCGTTGCCGGTGTTACCGAAGACGACATGACTCCTCAGGCCGGAGCATAAGCGCGTGAAGCCACTGCGCACAATTCTCGGAGCTGCCAGCAGCTCCGACAAGATCATCGCCCTCGCCGAGGGCGATGATCCACGTGTTGTTGAAGGTGCTTTGAAAGCCCGCAAGGAAGGTGTCGCGCGCATCATTCTGGTCGGCGACAAAGCCAAAGTAACTGCCCTGCTGGCCGAACAGGCTGGACAGGATGTCGACGGCATCGAAATTCACGATCCTTCGAATTCTCCCCATGCCGAAGCCTTTGCAGCCGAGCTTTACGAGCGGCGCAAGCACAAGGGCATGACGCCTGAAAAGGCTGCCGAGCAAATCAAACACCGCCTGAACTATGCTGCGATGCTGGTTCACATGGGCATTGCCGACGGAACCGTCGGCGGAGCAGTCGAAACCACCGGTGATACGGTCCGCGCCGCCCTGCAGATCATCGGCAAAGCGCCTGCTTCGGCCATGGTGTCCAGCTTTTTCTTGATGCTCTACTGCCGTGATCACCACACGGTTCGAGGCGCGCATATCTTCGCGGATTGCGGTCTGGTCGTTGATCCGAACGAACAGGAACTGGCCGAGATCGCGCGGGCATCCGCAGCGTCTTACCATGCGTTGACGCAAGAGACCCCCCGCGTTGCCATGCTGTCCTTTTCGACGAAAGGCAGCGCCAATCATCCGAAAGTCACTAAAGTCACTGATGCGCTGGAGATCGCGAAAACAGCCGATCCCGACCTGCTCATCGATGGCGACCTTCAGTTTGACGCCGCATTCGTTCCCGAAGTGGCGGCCAAAAAGGCCAAGGATTCTCCACTGCGCGGAGAAGCGAACGTGTTCGTGTTCCCCAACCTCGACGCAGGCAATCTGGGCTACAAGATCGCCCAGCGTATCGGCGGAGCCGAGGCAATTGGCCCGATCCTGCAGGGTCTGGCAAAACCGGCCAACGACCTGTCTCGCGGATGTTCCGCCGAGGACGTCCTGCACATGATCGCTGTCACCGCCGTGCAAGCCGAACACAACAACGCCCAATCCGAAGGTTAACACGCCAAGCAAAGCACTGGTCCATATTCCATCCTGCTAAAGCCAGGTCAACGAACCGGAAATGACGGAAAAGAAACAAGAAAGAACGTCGGACAGATGCTGGCAAAACCAAAACTAAGTAATCCCTTCGATCTGATTTCCGCAGAAACGATCAAGAACCTGTTTCCGGGTATCGCGGTCTCGGCCATCGTTGCTGTGACCGCTCAATTCCTTGCGGATCACTATGCTACGCCTGCGATGCTTCTTGCTCTGCTTTTGGGCATCGCGGTCGGGTTTCTCAGCGAAGAAGGCAAAGCCGTTGCCGGGATTGCCTTCACGTCGAAAACGCTGTTGCGGGTGGGCGTTGCGCTTCTGGGCGTCCGGGTTTCGATGGTTTTGATGATCGGGCTTGGCCCGCAACTGATTGCGCTGGTCATCGGAGGATTGTTGGCGACAATCGCGTTCGGGTTCCTCGTTGCACCTCTGTTCGGTCACAAATGGCGGTTTGCACTGCTGACGGCAGGTTCCGTTGCGATCTGTGGCGCTTCGGCGGCCATGGCGATCAGTGCCATTCTTCCACGCGACGAACGGTCGGAAGAACGGCTGATTTTCACGGTTCTCGGCGTAACCGTTTTATCGACGATTGCGATGATCCTTTACCCGATCATCGTAAACCGGCTTGGACTTACTCCGTTGGAGGCGGGTGTATTCCTTGGCGGCACGATCCACGACGTCGCTCAGGTTGTCGGTGCCGGGTTCTCAATCTCTGACGCTGCCGGTGAAACCGCAACTCTGGTCAAGCTGATGCGTGTCGCCATGCTGGCACCCATCGTTTTGGTTGCGTCGATCATGATCCGCAACTTCGCGGAATTGCCTGCAGATGGAAAACGTCCGCCGATCCTGCCCGGGTTTGTCGTCGCCTTCCTCATTCTGGCCGGTGTCAATTCACTTGGGCTGATTCCGGTGCAGGTTGGCGAGTTTCTTGGACAGTTTTCGCGCTGGCTGTTGCTAACAGCGATCGCAGCGGTTGGTATGAAAACCAATCTCAAACAGATCCTTTCGGTCGGCGGCGCAGCGATCGCCCTGATCGTTCTCGAAACAGTATTCATCGCAGGACTAATACTCGCAGGGATAAATATATTGTCCTGATAAAAGTTCACCAAGGGAGGCCAGATGACATTCCAGCAACCCCAGATCGAAACCTCGCCCGAAGTATCGGACGAGATTCGAAAAACGACGTGTTACATGTGCGCCTGCCGGTGCGGGATCAATGTGCACATGAAAAACGGCAAGGTTGCCTATATCGAAGGCAACCGCGATCACCCGGTTAACAAGGGCGTACTGTGCGCAAAGGGATCAGCGGGGATCATGCAGGTCAACGCCCCCTCACGCCTGCGGGCGCCGCTAAAACGCGTCGGCCCGCGCGGCTCGGGTGAATTCGAAGAGATCAGCTGGGACGAAGCGCTGGAAATCGCGGTTGGTTGGCTGAAGCCGGTCCGCGAGGACAACCCCGAGAAGCTTGCGTTCTTCACTGGCCGCGACCAGAGCCAGAGCTTCACCAGCTTCTGGGCCCAGAACTTCGGCACCTGTAACTATGCAGCCCATGGCGGGTTCTGTTCCGTCAACATGGCCGCCGGCGGCATCTACACGATGGGTGGCGCGTTCTGGGAGTTCGGTCAACCCGACTGGGATCACACCAAGCTGTTCATGCTGTTCGGCGTCGCCGAAGACCACGACTCGAACCCGATCAAGATGGGCATCGGCAAGATCAAGGCGCGTGGTGCGCGGGTGATTGGCGTCAACCCGATCCGTTCGGGCTATAACGCCGTTGCTGACGACTGGGTTGGGATCACGCCCGGCACCGACGGATTGTTCATCCTGTCGATGATCCACGTGCTGATGAAGGCGGGCAAGATCGATCTCGATTACCTTAGCCGCTACACCAACGCCCCGGTTCTGATCGACGCCTCGGAAGGTCCGACCAAAGGCCTGTTCCTGCGCGACGCGGATGGCAAACCGCTGGTTGTTGACCGCAACACGGGCGTATTGACCGCATTCGACAAACCTGGTGTCCGCCCTGACCTTTCGGCGACTTACGAAAAGGATGGCGTCACCCACCGGCCAGTCTTCCACCTGATGGCCGAACGCTATCTCAGCGATGAATACGCGCCCGAGGCTGTGGCCGATCAGTGCGGCATCCCCGCCACCCGTATCCGCGCCATCGCGGGCGAGCTGGCCCGTGTTGCCTTTGACGAAGCGTTCGAGCTGGATCGCGAATGGACCGATTTCCGGGGCGAGAAACACACCAAGATGATCGGCCGCCCGGTTGCCATGCATTCAATGCGCGGTGTCTCGGCCCACGCCAACGGTTTCCAGACCTGCCGCGCGCTGCATGTGTTGCAGATCCTTCTAGGCACGGTCGAGGTTCCGGGCGGCTTTCGCTTCAAGCCGCCCTACCCCAAGCCGGTCGAGGCGCATCCCAAACCGCACTGTAAGGTGACCCCGAATACGCCGCTGGACGGCCCGCATCTGGGCTTTGTTCAGGGGCCGGATGACCTGGCACTGAAGGCAGATGGCAGCCCGGCACGGATCGACAAGGCCTTCACTTGGGAAAACCCGATGTCCAGCCACGGGCTGATGCATATGGTGATCTCGAACGCGCATGCGGGCGATCCCTACAAGATCGACACGCTGTTCATGTACATGGCCAACATGTCCTGGAACTCAACCATGAACACCAAGGGTGTCATGGAGATGCTGACGGACAAGGATGAGAACGGCGATTACGTGATCCCGCATATCATCTATTCCGACGCTTACAGCTCGGAAATGGTGGCTTACGCCGACCTGATCCTTCCGGACACCACGTATCTGGAACGCCACGACTGTATCTCGCTGCTAGACCGTCCGATCTGCGAGGCCGAGGCGGCGGCGGACGCCATCCGCTGGCCCGTGATCGAGCCGGACCGCGATGTGCGCGGGTTTCAATCGGTGCTGATCGATCTGGCCAACCGGTTGGAACTGCCCGGCTTCACCAAGGACGATGGCAGCGCCAAATGGGTGGATTACGCGGATTACATCGTCAATCACGAACGCAAACCCGGCATCGGCCCCCTCGCCGGCTTCCGCGGCGAGAATGGCGACAAAGAAGGCCGTGGTGAGGTCAACCCGGATCAGTTGAACCGTTATATCGAGAATGGCGGCTTCTACGTGGCCCACATTCCCGAAGGCGCGGACTATTACAAACCGTGGAACACCGCCTATCAGGACTGGGCCGTTGGCATGGGCATCTATGACAGCCCGCAGCCTTACCTGTTCCAGCTCTATTCCGAACCGATGCGCAAGTTCCAGCTAGCCGCCGAAGGCCATGGCGAGCGTCAACCGCCCGAACATCTGCGCGAGCGCATCAAGGAAACCCTGGACCCGATGCCCATCTGGTATGAAACCGACCAGACCGGCAACGAAGGCTTCACGGTCAATGCCCTGACCCAACGCCCAATGGCGATGTATCACAGCTGGGGCACCCAGAACGCGTGGCTGCGGCAGTTGCATGGTCGCAACCCTCTGTATGTGCCGACCAAGCTGATGCGCGAACACGGACTGCAGGACGGTGATTGGGCGAAAGTGACCTCTCCGCACGGAGAGATCACGGTTCCGGTCATGGAAATGGCCGCGCTGAACGAAAACACCGTCTGGACCTGGAACGCCATCGGCAAGCGCAAAGGCGCGTGGGCTCTACAAGAGGACGCGCCCGAGGCCACCAAAGGGTTCCTCCTGAACCACCTGATCCACGAATTGCTGCCGCCCAAAGGTGACGGTCTGCGCTGGGCCAACTCTGATCCAATCACCGGTCAGGCCGCTTGGTTCGACCTCAAGGTCAAAATCGAAAAGGCCGCGCCGCCGTCGGATGCGGAAAGCCAACCGGAATTCCCGGCGATCAAATCGCCGGTCGGCACGGGACCGAAAGATCTGGCATGGAAGGTGGGCAAATGAACCGATCCGCTCTTCATCTGGCCAAAAATACCTCGGGGTCTGGGGCAGAGCCCCAGCCCGCCCTCACCACAAACGCGGAGGCCAGGCAGTCATGACCCAGCTCCCCACATCCACTGACCGCAAGATGGGTCTGGTCATCGACCTGGACACCTGCGTCGGTTGCCATGCATGTGTGATCTCATGCAAAGGCTGGAACACCGAAAATTACGGTGCGCCCCTGTCCGATCAGGACGCTTATGGCGCCGACCCTTCGGGCACGTTCCTGAACCGGGTGCATTCCTACGAGGTGCAGCCCGCCGAAGGTCACGCCCAATTGATCCACTTCCCCAAATCCTGCCTGCATTGCGAAGACGCGCCCTGCGTCACCGTTTGCCCCACTGGGGCCAGCTACAAGCGGGTCGAGGACGGCATCGTTCTGGTTAATGAAAGCGACTGCATCGGCTGCGGCCTGTGCGCATGGTCCTGCCCCTACGGCGCTCGGGAACTGGATCAGGCCGAAGGCGTGATGAAAAAATGCACCCTCTGCGTCGACCGGATCTATAACGAAAACCTGCCCGAGGTTGACCGTGTTCCGTCCTGCGTGCGCACCTGCCCTGCGGGGGCCCGCCATTTTGGCGATCTGGGCGACCCGGACAGCGATGTCAGCAAGCTGGTCGCAGAGCGCGAAGGCATGGACCTGATGCCTGAAATGGGCACCAAGCCCGTCAACAAATACCTGCCGCCGCGGCCAAAGGATAATGTCGAAGACCAAATCGACATCCTGGCACCGTTGCTGGCCCCGGTCGCCGATGAGCCCAAAGGGTTTCTTGGCTGGCTGGACAAGACTTTGGAGAAGCTCTGATGCATCCAGCACCATCCGTAATCATCTTCACCACCCTGTCAGGCCTCGGCTTTGGACTGCTGTTCTTTCTGGGCCTCGGCCTGCCTGATGTCTCGGGCTGGGTCGCATTCGTCTTCTTTGCTATCGCCTACGCCCTTTCCGTTGGCGGGCTGTTGGCGTCGACCTTCCACCTGGGTCACCCTGAACGGGCGCTGAAGGCCTTCACGCAGTGGCGTTCAAGCTGGCTCAGCCGCGAAGGCTGGTGCTCGGTCATCGCCTTGATCGTCATGGGGGTTTATGCGATTGGCGTTGTTTTCCTGGGTCAGCGCTGGGGTTTACTTGGCTGGATCGGATCGCTGTTTTCGTTGGGTACCGTTTTCACGACGTCAATGATCTACACCCAGCTCAAGACCATTCCGCGCTGGAACATGAACCTGACACCGGCCATGTTCCTCAGCTTCAGCCTTGCGGGTGGCGCGCTTTTGGCCGGACAGGTCCGGGCGGCGCTGCCCCTGTTGCTGGTCGCGGCGCTAGTGCAGATACTGTATTGGAAAAAGGGCGACAAAGCGCTGGAAGATTCCGGCACAGATCTGGGCACGGCAACCGGATTGGGCAATCGTGGCACAGTGCGCGCATTCGAACCGCCCCACACTGGTACCAACTATCTGCTGCGCGAATTCGTTCATGTAGTCGGCCGCAAACACGCGGAAAAGCTGCGGGTCATCTCGTTCGTGCTGGCCTTTGTCCTGCCGGTTATCCTGCTGCTATTGCCGTTCGGCCATTTCTTCGCGCTGTTGGCGGTTGCGTCGCATCTTGCCGGAGTTGCGACATCGCGCTGGTTGTTCTTTGCGCAAGCTGAGCATGTAGTCGGACTATACTACGGGAAGCGTTAAGGGGGCTCTGCCCCCGCCGCGGCAAGCCGCGCCTCCCCCGAGGTATTTAGGGCCAGATGAAGTCTGGATCCGCGACAAAAAAAAAGGCGGCGCCCGAAGTTCGGGGCCGCCTTTTTTCGTATTGGATCGGGGCTAAATCAGGCCAGCGTGGGCCATTGCAGCGTCGATCGCAGCTTTGGTGCTGTCTTCCAGCCCGGACAGTGGCGAACGAACCTCTTCACTGCACAGACCCAGTTTGCTGAGCGCATATTTGGCACCAACGAGGCCGGGCTCGATAAAGATCGCTTCGTGTAGCGGCATCAGACGATCCTGATACTGCAGCGCTTTGGCATAGTCGCCGTCCAGCGTCGCCTGCTGGAACTCGGCACACAGTTTGGGTGCGACATTCGCCGTAACCGAGATGCAGCCCACGCCGCCATGCGCATTGAAGCCCAGCGCCGTGGCATCTTCGCCGGACAGCTGGCAGAACTCCGGACCGCAGGAGGCGCGTTGCTGGCTGACACGCGCCAGATCGCCGGTGGCATCCTTGACGCCGACAATGCGCGGTAGGTCCGCCAACTCGCCCATGGTTGCGGGCATCATGTCGATGACCGAGCGACCGGGAATATTGTAGATGATGATCGGAATATCCGCGCAATCGTGCAGCGCGCGGAAATGCGTCAGCAGACCCTTTTGCGTTGGCTTGTTGTAATAGGGCGTCACGACCAACGCCGCAGCGGCACCGACTTTTTCAGCGAATCGCACAAAGCGGATTGCCTCGACCGTGTTGTTCGAACCCGCCCCGGCAATCACCGGAACCCGACCAGCCGAAGCTCTGACGACCTCTTCAACAACAGTTTCATGTTCTTCGTGGCTAAGCGTCGGGCTTTCGCCGGTGGTGCCGACGGGGACCAGACCGGTCGAACCTTCCTGAATCTGCCACTCCACCAAACGTTTGAGCGTCTTCAAGTCCAACTCGCCGTTACTGAACGGGGTGACGAGGGCTGGCATAGAGCCTTTGAACATGACACGCTCCTTAGGGTGCAGTTTGTATTTTTTACGCCGCGGTCCACCAAGATTTTGGCTTTCTTGAGTTGATCCCGGCGGCGCAAGGTTTATCCTGAATGGCTGTATCCTTGGTTGGTTGGGGAATGCAAGGGATGACACGCTTTCTGGCGTTTTTGATGGCAGTGATTCTTGTTTCAGGCGTTCAGGTACGGGCTGATGCGGCGGGCGATCTGCGGGCAGGTATGAATGAAATGCGCAAGGGCGACTGGAATGAAGCCCTGCGCGTGTCTGGTTCCCGAGGGTCGGTGTCCCGTGACATCATCGTCTGGCACTGGCTGCGCGAGGGGTTCGGCAGTTCCGGGGACGTTCTTGTGTTTCTGGACCGACGCCCAGATTGGCCGGGCCTGGCCTGGCTACGGCGAAAAAGCGAACCGGCCTTTACTGGCGCTGATCCGGACCGGGTACTGAAGTTTTATGCTGAAAACCCGCCGCAAACTGCCGAGGGCGCGCTGAACTTTGCCGTCGCGCTAAAGGCGAAAGGGCGGCAGGGCGATGCCGAGGCCGACATCGTGGCCGCATGGCGTACGATGCCCATGGGGTCGGGCCTGCAAAAGGACTATCTTGAGAACTTCGGCAAATTGCTGAAACCCCATCACGCCGCGCGGATGGATCGGATGTTGTGGGAAAACCACCTGGTCAGCGCCGGCCAGATGCTGCCGCTGGTCAGCACCGATCAACGCAAACTGGCCGAGGCAAGGATTGCCCTGCAAAAACGGCAGCCGGGTGTAGACGGCAAGGTAGCTGCGGTTCCGAAATCGCTGGCCGATGCTCCGGGTCTGGCTTTTGACCGGTTTGTCTGGCGCGACAAAAAGGAACTGGACGACAGCGCGATTGACCTGATGCTGGCGCGTTCCACCGGGCCTGATGCATTGGGTGAGCCCGACAAGTGGGCCGAGGGGCGCCGCCGTCTGGCCCGACTGGAAATGCGCAGCGGGGACGCCAACCGCGCCTACCAGATTGCCGCAAATCACCATATGACGCCCGAGATGGGGTACGGTTATGCCGATCTGGAATGGCTGTCGGGATTTCTGGCCCTGCGTAAACTGAATGATCCGGCCACGGCGGTCCGGCATTTCCAGAACTTCTCGGACGCGGTGAAATCGCCGATCTCAAAAGGCCGCGGCGGGTACTGGCTCGGTCGCGCTTACGCGGCACAAGGCGATGCTGATAAGGCTTATGACGCCTACGCTAAGGGCGCGGACCATCAAACCTCATTTTATGGCTTGCTGGCCGCCGAGCGGATCGGCCGGCCTTTCGATGGAGAGCTTGCCAACCCTCGCCGCGCGCCGCATTGGAAGCAGGCGGAGTTTTCTAATTCCAGTGTCCTGGAGGCCGGGTTGCTGCTGCTAAAGGCCGGAGAAGACAACCTGTCCGAGCGGTTTCTGACCCATCTGGTCGAAGAATTAGACCCTGTACAGGCCAATCAACTTGGCGATTTGGTTATCGAACTAAAACAGCCGCATCTGGCGGTGATGATCGCCAAACGGGCCGCGACAGTCGGTTTGGTCCTGCCGGCCGCCTATTACCCCGTGCATCCGGTCGCCGATATGGGGCTACCTATGGCCAAAGAAATGACGCTGGCCATCGCCCGCCGCGAAAGCGAGTTTGACCCGGTCGTCATCAGCGGTGCCGGGGCACGCGGGCTGATGCAGGTCATGCCAGCCACGGCGAAACTCGTAGCAAAAGAGCTGGGCATCCTGAGCGGACACAAGACAATAAATCTGACCTCGGACTGGAAGTACAACGCCAAACTGGGCGCGAATTACCTTTCCGGGTTGGCTGCAGATTTCAATGGCAACGTTGTGATGATGGCCGCAGGGTACAATGCGGGTCCGCGCCGCCCGATCTCGTGGATGGAGCGCTATGGCGATCCCCGCGCGGGTGAGGTCGATATGGTCGACTGGATCGAAATGATTCCGTTCAGCGAAACGCGCAACTACGTGATGCGCGTTGCCGAAAGCCTGCCTGTTTATCGTGCCCGTCTCGGTCAGCCCGCTCTTCCGGTTCCGTTTTCGCAGGAACTGACCGGGTCAACTCTGGCGTCTTTCGCGCCATAGGGTGAAAAGCCCGGCGGCGACAACCAGCGCTGCGCCTATGACCACCTCAGGGCGCAGCGTCTCACCAAAGATCGAGATCCCCAGGATCGCACTCCAGACCAGATGGAAATAGGCGAAAGGCTGAACTGCGCTGGCCTCGGCCATTTCATAGCATTTGATCAGCAGCCAGTGGCCCAAGACGCCACTAACACAAAGCAGCGCCATCCAAGCCCAATCCGTGCGCGCCATCGGTTCCCAGAACCACATGCCCACTAACGTCATGGCAACGGCTCCGCTGACACCGGTCCAAAAGAAACTGGTGGCCGAACTGTCGCGCCGGGCAACGTAACGGGTCAGCAACCCGTAGACCGCAAACATCAGAGCTGAAATCAGCGGGACGATAGCCCACGGATTGAACACGCCGACGCCGGGCTGAAGGATGATGAGAACACCGATGCATCCCACACCGATTGCGGCCCATCGCCGCCAACCGACCTGCTCACCCAGAACAGGCCCGCTAAGTGCGGCCACCAACAGCGGATAACAGATGAACACGGCCATCGCGTCGATCAGGCCGAGAACTGTAAAGCTGAACACCGCAACGCAGATCTCGGCCGCCAGCAGCAGGCCGCGAAAGATCTGCAGTTTTAGCTGGCTGGTTTGGGTTGCCGCTTTCAACCCACCGGGCGAGCGCGCAGCCAGGGCGATGACGAAGGCCGCAAAGAACCAATAGCGGATCATCACGACCATGTAGGTGTTATAGGTTCCAGCCAGATGGCGCGAGATACCGTCCTGCAACGCAAAGACGATAGTGGCCGCGATCATCAGCGCAATCCCTGCGCGGGCGTTGTTTTGCTGAGTCACGATTTGACCGCCCGCGTCATGTGGCGTTTGCGGCCATAGCCAGGGGTTCGAGTGACGGTAAAACCGGCCTCCTCCAGCCCTCGTCGCACGAAACCAGCAGCGGTGTATGTTGCCGCTGTGCCGCCTTCGATCGTATGGTCGGCCATCTGCTGCATCAGGTCAGCCCCCCACAATTCGGGGTTCTTGGCCGGAGAGAACCCGTCCAGAAACCAGGCATCCGCGGCGCCGTTCCATCCCTGCAGGGTCTCGCGTGCATCGCCTTCGACCACCTCAAGGTGCAGCGTACCCAGATCGCATGTTCCGCCTTGCCATTGCGCGAGGAACCGTTCGGACCACGGTGTCAGTTCGGGGAAGGCCGCCAGTGCGCGGGACATGTCTGCGAAATCCATCGGAAACGCCTCGAAGCTGGTGAAAGACAATGGGGTTGTCTGTCCCGACTTCTCCCATTCGGACCACACGGTCAGCATGTTCAGGCCGGTTCCGAAGCCTAATTCGGCGACGTGAAATCCCGGGGTAAACCGCGCGGGCAAATCGTTGCCTGCTAAAAACACATGCCGCGTCTCTTCCAACCCGTTTTGCAACGAATAATAAGGGTCGTCGAAACGATCCGAGACCGGGATCTGATCCTCGGTCCATGTCAGTTCGGCACGCTGGTCTGCCATCGGGGAATCCTGTAGCTAAGCGGCGCGACACTGAACAAGGAAAAGGGGAATGGCAATGGTCGATGTGACGGTGCGTGGAGCAGGGATTTTCGGCCTGTCCATCGCGTGGACCTGCGCCCGGCGCGGCGCAAAGGTACAGGTCGTCGATCCATTTGGTCCCGGCGCGGGCTCAAGCGGTGGCTTGGTCGGCGCGCTGGCCCCGCATGTGCCTGAGAACTGGAACGCCAAGAAAGCCTTTCAATTCGACAGCCTGATCATGGCGGAACCCTTCTGGAAACAAGTCGAGGCAACAGGCGGCGTCTCGCCCGGATACGCGCGGCTTGGCCGACTGCAGCCCATCCCGGATGCCCGCACGCTGGAGCTTGCCCGTGCCCGTGCAGGTACGGCAGCCGAGTTGTGGCAGGGGCAGGCCGAATGGCGCGTCCTTGAAACCGCCGCCGTTGGCGCGTGGTGCCCGCCCAGCCCAACCGGTTTTGTCATCCACGACTCGCTGAGCGCGCGCATGCACCCTCGCCGCGCCTGTGCTGCGCTGGTGTCCGCACTGGCCGTAATGGGGATCGAAGTTGTCACTGAAGCACCTGATCGGGGCCGCGTTGTTCACGCGACCGGATTGGCTGGTCTGCAAGAGCTGAGCGCGGCGTTGGGCAAGACTGTCGGCAATGGCGTCAAAGGACAAGCGGCACTGCTGCGGTTCGACGCGGGCGAGGTGCCGCAGCTGTTTGTAGACGCTGTCCACTTCGTACCGCATTCAGATGGAACTTTGGCGATCGGTTCGACCTCGGAACGAGATTACGATGACCCGACCAGCACCGACGCAGCTCTGGATGATGTTTTGGATCGGGCGATGCGTGCGGTTCCCGTCCTGCACGGCGCAGAGGTCATTGAAAGGTGGGCTGGCGTGCGCCCCCGCAGCAAGAGCCGTGCGCCGATGCTGGGTACGCATCCGCTGCATAAGGGACAGTTCATTGCCAATGGAGGCTTCAAGATCGGCTTTGGTATGGCCCCGAAAGTGGCCGAAGTCATGGCCGATCTTGTTCTTGAAAGTCAGGGTGCTATCCCTGACGACTTTCGACCCGAAGCATCACTTTGACTGCGGCACGGCCTCGGCGGACATGCATTGGCGTCCGTCAGGTCCCCGCACCCACATAGCCGAACCGCTCCGGCACAATGTCGCCGTTTCGAAATGCATCAAAGGTGAGGATGCACGGAATGAGAATTGGGCCAGCGGTCCCATCAGGTCGACGGCAAACAGCATAAGAAGTTGCGCAAGCAACGGACCGTGCACCACCAGCCCATCATAGCCTTCAACGTCGCGCGCATAGTCCAGGTCGTAATGAATCCGGTGCCCGTTGAAAGTGAGCGCTGAGTAACGAAAAAGAAGCGTCGAGTCGAAGGTGACCTCTCGCTGGTCTGTTTCGTCTGTTCGAGCCATCGGCGCGACGGGCTTGGCATCGCTTTCGTCGGGATCAAGCCGGTAAACCAAATCCTGCCACTCAGTCAGGCACCGTGTTCCGCCCTGTGAAATCTCATGCCGCAGAGTGACAAAGCCCAATGGCCCGGTTCGTCCGGTTTTTGAGGTCGCGCTTTCCCGAACAGACCGACGTTCAGCATCCGAACCAGCAATTAGTGGCGCGTGAAACTGCAGCCGCCCTCCGGCCCACATCCGGCGCGGCAACCCCATATCGGGGATCAACTCGCCACCGACTTTGGGATGACCGTCACGACCCAACGCATCAGGTGGTTGCGGGGACCAGAAATACAGCTGGTGGAAAAAGGGCGGCAGCTGATCGCCCGCACCTATCCTCACGTCGAAACTCAGCGCCGCCTGCAGCGCGGCGGCGCGGGCCGGGTCCATCACATCGGTCTGTATTTCCTCAGTCATGACGGCAGATTAGGCAGACGGGCCCGAACCGGCAAGCAGCGACTTGAACTCAGAAACCGGCCTCGGCCCGCAGTTTCTGCATCAGCGACCGCAGGGAGTTTTCGTAGCGATCGCTTAGCAGTTTGCCCTGCTCATCGAACTCGTTCGAGCTGCTGGCCAGATGGATTTCCGGCCCCTGTAGGATGCGGGGTTGGAACGGTACCATGTAGCTCCGCAGGATCATCTGTGCCCGCTCTCCGCCTGCGCGACCAGCTGCGGCCGACATCACGGCCACCGGCTTGTCGGCCCAGGGGCGACCTTCGGTTCTGCTGACCCAGTCCAACGCATTTTTCAGAACGCCCGACGGGCCTTTGTTGTATTCGGGGGTTGAAATGATCACCGCATGGGCCTGCGCGATCTGATCGGCCAGAACCTGCACCGGTTCGGGAATGCCCTCTCCGTCTTCCAGATCACCGTCATAGAGGGGAAGGTTCAGATCGGCTTCGACAAAGGTCCCGGGCTCAAACAACCGGGCGGCTTCGCGCAGCAGTTTTCGGTTGGTCGCGCTTTGGCGCAATGAGCCGGACAGGCCAAGCAGGATCGGTTCGGACATGTGGGGACTCCGTAACTTGTGTTTCCCCTTAACTAGCCCGAGTTATTCACGCGCCCAAGACCAGATGACGCACGGTTAATGTGCAAAAGGGCACCCTGAGGCCAGCCCTTTGCGGTAAATGGTGCAGATCTGATTTGACCAGATCTGCACTTTTCTTTTTTCTGGACGATGCCATATTCTTCATAAGTTTTTCTTGGAGTTACAATTGGTTGATCTCAAGAGCCCAGAGGCTTTTCAAATCGTCTTATACTTGGTTGTCCCTGGCCTTATCGCTGTCTTTGTTCGTGCTCAGTTTCTGACAGGTCGGATGCAGAAACATACAGACGCAATTCTGACATACCTTCCAATCTCATTGATCTATTGGGCTATGGTCATGATTGCCGGCCTAACGGTCAAAGAAATAAGCGAAGATCCCCGTGTCGCTTTGTTGACCGTTTTCCTTGGCCCGGCGATCCTGGGTGCGCTACTTGGGCTTAATGCCAGACTTGATTTGGTAAGAGGGCTACTGCGAAAAGCTAAACTGAATCCGGTTCATCCAGTTCCAACGGCATGGGATTGGAAATTCCAAAGAACACAACCTCAATTTGTTCTTGTAACCATGACAGATGGTGAATGTGTAGCAGGCAGGTATGATGAGAGTTCGTTTGCCTCAAGCGATCCGACTGAACGAGACATTTACATTGAAAAGGTGCTTGAAATCCAAGAACATGGCCCTTGGAAGGATGTTGGAGATAAAGGTATCCTCATTCGCCCAAGCGAGATTAGATACATTGAGTTTTTTCCCGCAAATCCCCCTAACGAGGTTTCAAAAACATGAGTGAACAAAAACCAGATCAACCGACCAGCGACCAGCGCGGCTATCAACCCCTTTCAACACCGCAGAACGGATACCAGCCGACAACAAGCAGCGGCGACAACCAGTCATCACAGCCACCTTCCGGTGGAAGCTCTGTGAGCAAGAAGTAAGAAATGATCTACCCAAACAGATCCTTTGGGTAGATCTTACCTTTCGCTAATCCCAGTTTCATAGCTGGAGTTATTTTTGTTGAGCTGCTTCCCATCCAGTTGTGCCTGAAGCGGTAGATCTCAACGATCTTCGCCATCGTCTCGGGGTTATATAGGTAATGGCGGTCCCAGGTCTGCCCGTTGCCGCTTGGCGTATGCCCCGGGCGCGCGGCGAAGCGAAGGTTGGACCTCACCTTGTGAAAATAGGAGTCGACGCTTCGGAGTGTGGCGAGACGCATCAGGCGAGCGCGCCGATCATTTGACATGCCTGGCCGATCAGTAATGATCCGGATCTCCCTGCTTGGTTCGGATTTGGTATGGAATGGCCAATCGAAAGGCATTCCTACCGGATAAGTCCCCAACATCCCTTCTATCACCAAATCTGTTTGCTCTGCTGCCTCAGTAGCTGTCATAGCCGCCCAAGTGCTGGAACTGATGCCAGAGGCCGCTTCCAACGCCGCCTTGCCTTCTGCAACGAGGCTGTTGCGCTGGTCATTGGACTTGTTTTTGTCGAAGCGCACAACGATGACATCGGCGAGTTCCTTGGCGATCCTGGATGCGAAGGCAGAAATGAACGAAAGAGCCAGACCAGAATCTGCATCGAGCACAAAGACAAATCGCTCATCTCCTTTGCCCAAGAATTTCCTTAACAGGAAAGCATGGGCGAGTTGCATGATGTCCTGGCGCAGCATCGCGCCTCTGTGCGGCAGCTGCAGACCGAGATCCACTTCGGGCGCCTCTTGCGGGTGGATAGCCACTTTCCGCGTGATTTTGTCCAGATAAGCCTTGAATTCAGTCTCAGACCAGACCCGAGCCTGCTGTCGATAGGCACGAGGGAGGCCGAAATCACCGGCGGTCACCATCTGGGCCTCGATGTCAGGAAGCTCCAATTCCGGGTCCAGCCCAACATGAGCGGCCATGATGTAGCCGGTGTTTGCATGGGCGGTGCAGAGATGATGGACTGCTATTTGCGCCCTGGTCTTCTTGTTCGGCCAGTTGAGATGAAGCGTTTGCGAATCCGTGGCAAACCTCCGACCCACCGCGATCCAATCGACCTTTTCGAACAGGCCCTCCCGGCGCGTAGTAATGTCGATAACCCGATCATGGATGAAGTCGATCTTCGCATAGACATCCCGCGCAGACAGCCCAGTGAAATCACAGATCTTGGAGATTGGCGTCCCGTTGGTAATCATCCACAGGACAGCGTTGTTTGCGCTGCTTCGCTTTTGGCGCCGAATACGCGACCCAACCGAGAAAGAGGTCAGGCATGCTTTGCATTTCCGCCGCTGCACCCCGTTAGCGGTCCAACCAGATTTTCGATATAGTTTCGGATGTTCAGCGGCCGATTTGCCGTGATTGGCGCATTCCACATTTGTGCAGGCATCGCGTGGCGCCTCTGGGCGAAATTTTGACCTCAGGCGCCGGTATTCCTCAACGATCGCTTTGTTATTCTTCAGGATCGAAGATTTTCCGCAAGCGCCGCAAATGAAAGTCTTCTCGTCTCCTGAGCCGCTGACCGTGCCGCGTGGAAAGTTTGATTTGACTTTGGCGCCGTTTTTCCCTCTGTTATCAAAAGGGTCAGGTGGCTCCATGAACAGGCTGCATTGAGGATTCCTGCAGAAACTGATGTCGATGCCAAAGGACGGCAAAGGCAATCTTCTGCGCTGATCACTCGAAGAATTTTTCGAGAGGGTTCCCACTTATTTACTCCCGGTTGTTCCGGTTTTTCTTATTATTGTGGGAGTAGATTGGCCAGAAACTGGCCAACCGAAGTTTTATTTTGCATCATTTACTGCAAAGGGCTGGACCCTGAGGTGCCCTTTCCGTTATGTATGTCAGTTGGGGATGATCTCGATGTCGACCCGGCGGTTCTGTGCTTTCCCCTCGGGTGTCAGGTTCGAGGCGACCGGCCGGTTTTCACCCAGACCGATGGTCGAGAGTCGTGCTCCGCTTACGCCATTGGCCTGAAGAATATCAGCGACGGACTGCGCCCGGCGCTCAGACAGGCCCTGATTATACGCAGCATCGCCGTCGCTGTCGGTATGGCCGATGACCTGCACGTTCGAGTTCGGGTAATTCACCAGATTCTGCCCAACGCGGACAAGATCTGCGCGCAGCGCCGGACGTACTGTCGAGCTGTCGGTGTCAAAAGTGATGTCGTTTGGCACTGTGACAATCAGACGATCGCCCGCGTTTGTCACTGTGATACCTTGATTGGCCAGTTGCTGGCGCAACTCGGCGGCTTGCTTGTCAAGCTGATTGCCGATCAGACCGCCGCCTGCCGCACCAATCGCGCCCCCGGCCACTGCACCCAGAAGTGGGTTCGAATTGTTGGCAATCGCGCCGACACCTGCGCCGACCAAACCGCCCAGAATCGCGCCCTGCTTGGCATTCTGGTTGGGATCGGAGGGCAAGCTCAGCGTAGCGGGGTCCGTACAAGCCCCCAAAAACAGGGCCGAGCACAGCCCGGCGGAAAGAACACTCTTGGAAATCGTCATGGAATCACCTTCTGCTCAGGGCCCGTTCACCGGGTCCGCGTTGTTTGGTGCAGTTTATCACGCTGCACCTATGAAGGCTCAAGCAACAATCTGGTGAAATCGGCAAATACCCGCCGTTTACAGTGCGTCAGCGGTTTCGTTCCAGTGGTTCTGTTCCTGCCAGATTGCCCGCAGGGGCTCACCCTGCCCACAGAAGTGATCTTCGGTCAGCTCGCAGGCCCAGATTCGGTCCGTGCGAAAATGGCGAAACCCGTTCCGCAGCTCACACCAAGCGGCCAGCATGGTGCATTCTATGTGATAGATCAGAGCGACCGGCCTGACGATCCGTTCGCTTCGCTCGCCCTCGGCGTTGACGTAAGTGATACGTATCTTGCGCTCGGCCCGGATCGCCTCGCGATAATTCACGACCGGCACGCAACCCTTTGCCGGGTCATCCATCGGGGCACCCCAAGGGGCGACCTGCAGCCAATCGGCGGGCGCACGCAGCGCTTCGATCTTGCGACACACCCGGTCCGCCGCCTGTTGCAATGTACTGTCACCCGTACGGGCCAACATCGAAAGGCCGACCCATAGCGCCTCCACCTCTTCCGCATCGAAATTCAGCGGCGGCAGGTCGTATCCGCGCCGCATTAGGTATCCGACACCGGCCTCGCCCTCAATCGGGGTTCGTTGCGCCTGCAGCGCGGCGATATCCCGATAGACGGTCCGAGCCGACACCTCGAGCTTCTCCGCCAACGCCTCGGCCGTCACCGGTGCTTCGGCAGAGCGCAAGATCTGGATGATTTCAAACAGGCGGGTCGAGCGGCGCATTGGGTTCTCCGGTCATTCTGCTGACACTCTAGCACACCCCCCTGACAGGGTGGTGTCAGGAGTGATGCGCGATCTTTGGAAAAGAAACCAAAGGAGGTCGACCATGCCAAGCCGCGACAATCATGTGATGATGACCCTGCAACTGGATCGCTGGGCACAGGATCACACCCTGCGCGCCTTCGAGCTCGAGCGCGAAATCCTAGCTGCACGGGCCCACAAACCCGTACCCAGAAAACGGACCAAACGATTTTCGCTGGGGAACCTGAAAATGCTGTGGACCAGTACGGCCTGAGGTCAGAAATCAGCCGGGGCGCGGAATTTCATTGAAACTCCGCCCTCGGGCGTCTTCAGACGCAGTTCCTCGGAATGCAGCATCAGACGCGGGAAGTCGCGCGCTGCGCCCTCGGAATAGAAGGGGTCGCCCAGAATAGCGTGACCCAATGCCTTCATATGAACGCGAAGCTGATGTGACCGCCCTGTTTTTGGGAACAGTCGGACACGCGTCGTCTCACCCTCATGTTTGACAACCCGCCAATCGGTGACAGCCGGCTTGCCCGTCTCATGGCAGACCATCTGACGCGGGCGGTTGGGCCAATCCACGATCAACGGCAGATCGACGGTGCCGGTCTTTTGCTCGATACGTCCCCAGACACGGGCTACATAAGTCTTGCGAGTCTGTCGTTTCTCGAACTGCATGCTCAAATGCCGTTGCGCATGCGGATTCTGGGCGAATACCATAACGCCCGACGTATCCCGATCCAGCCGATGCACCAGCAACGCCTGCGGAAACGCCGCCTGTACCCGTGTCAGCAAACAATCGGCCAGATGCTCTCCCCTTCCCGGCACAGACAAAAGGCCCGACGGCTTGTTCACCACAATCATCTGCGCATCTTCATGCAGCACATCCAGCGGGGTTTTCGGGGGATCATAGGTCTCGCTCATGCGCGCCTGCCTATCGCACGGCGCGGCTTCCCGCAACGTCGGCCTTGCCTGAATGGATCAGCTCAGCAACTCTTTGGCCAAAGCGGAGGAGATACCATGCACCCCACAATCGAGCGCATGCAAGAAGTTGTTGCCAAAGGCGATGAAACCCTGATCCATGAATTGCTGGCCGAGGATGTGCGGTTTTCCCCGCCGACCTATTACAGCACCTGGACCGGTCGCGAACCGGTTGCGGCAGTGTTGGGTCATGTGGGCCAGGTATTCTCCGATTTCCGCTATCGCCGGATTATGGGCGAAGGCAGGGATTGGGCGCTTGAGTTTCAGTGCAAAGTCGGAGATCTGGATGCTGTTGGCGTCGATCTGATTGCGCTCAATGACGCAGGTCTGATCCAGGAATTCGAGGTTGTCATGCGCCCTTACAAAACCATTGGTGCCCTGCGCGAGGCGATGATGGCACGAGTGATGACCGACCCTCGATTTCTCGAGTTCAAAAACGCACTGAGTTAAACATGGCTGCCCCGATCTCTGTAGATCAAATCCTGCGTGTCCCATTGCTGCCGGTTCTGGCAGCACAGGCAGTCTCCGTGCGTCGCAACGCACAGCAATTGCCCGAACCGTCCGGCCCGCGCGAAGGGCGGGAAGGTCGCGGACCGCGTTTGCGCCTGTTGATCGCGGGCGACAGCTCAGCCGCCGGGGTTGGGGCCGGTACGCAACAACAGGCGCTATCCGGGTTTCTCGTGGCCCGACTGGCGCGGCACTACAGCGTCGAATGGCGGCTTGAGGCGGCAACTGGTCATACGACACAGGACACGATTGATCGGCTGGGTAAGCTCGAAGGCACGTTTGATGCCGCCGTGACGGCATTGGGTGTCAACGATGTTACACGTGCCGTGACACAGCAAAAGTTTACTGCGCGGCAGGCCCGTTTACTTGATCATCTGACGGGCAAATTGGGCGTGCGCCGCGTCGTGGTGACGGCTGTTCCACAAATGGACCGCTTTCCGGCGCTGCCTCAGCCTCTGGCATGGGTATTGGGACGTCAGGCGGCACGACTGGACCAAGGATTGCAGCAGGTCGCCGACGCATTTCCGCAGGTGCGCCATCTGCCTTTGGAATTGCCAGACGATCCGGCGCTGGCGGCTCCGGACGGGTATCACCCCAGCCCCAAAGCTTATCGTCTATGGGCCGAAGCAGCAGCCGACCTATTGCGTCAGGCCTGACGCCGCATCTGTCGGATCATCGGGATTGTGTAGACAATCAGAGCGGCCCAAATCAGCGGGAACGCGATCATGCGGCCCCGGTCGATATGTTCGCCAAAGACCGTAATCGCAGTTATGAAAATCATCGTCGGGGCGATGTATTGCAGAATGCCCATCGTCGACAACCGCACCAGCTTGGCGCCGTTGGCATAGACCAGCAGCGGAACGGCCGTGACCACACCGGCACAGGCCAGCAACATAGTGTCCCCGGCAGCCGCGCCGAAATGCCCGGTTCCTTTTGCGCCCAACCAGGTCACGTAGGCCAGAGCGGGAATCAACAGGATCAGAACCTCAAGCAGAAATCCCTGATTGGGACCGATGGGCAATGAGCGTTTGAAAAACGCATAAAAGCCCCAGCTGATCATCAGGCCCAGGGCCGCCCATGGCAGTCTTCCTGCCTCAACGATTAACACCAGCACACCCAGCGCGGCCAACCCGACCGCAACCATTTGCATCCGGTTCAGGGGTTCCCGCAACAGGATCGCCCCCAGCGCAATGCTGAACAGCGGATTGATGTAGTATCCCAGCGCTGCGTCCAGCGCATTGCCACTGGCGATAGCCCAGACATAAATAGCCCAGTTCACGGATATCAAGGCTGCCGTCAGGCAAGCCATACCCAGCATCCGCGGGTTGCGCAAAGCAGCCTTCAGGTCCCGCGTCCGCCCCAGCGCAACCAACAAAAGCCCGGCCACAGGTACGGACCAGATGATCCGGTGCGCCACAATTTCGACCGGCCCAATGTGCGCCATGGCCTTCATGTAAAGCGGCAGGAACCCCCACAGAACGTAGGCCGTGACCGCCAAGGCCAGACCCTTTGGCGTGTCCTCATTCCCGCGTGATGTTGTGACGTCTGCCATCATAAGTCTCCGGCTGATACCGTTTGTCTTTACGGCAGTTCAGACGGGTTTGAAAACTGCGAAAACCGTGAAGGGTCGCATCAAGAAAATTGATATGTTCAACAAAAAAAGGGGCGCCGAAGCGCCCCGTTCGTTGCTTGTCCGCGTTAAACCTTAACGCGTTCGGATTTCGGATCGTACATCGGCTTGAGCGAGGCTTCGGCTTTGACTTTGACACCGCACACGTCAATCTCATAGGTCGAGGCCAGAACGTCTGCCGCCTTTTCGCCTTCGCACGGGACGTAACCCAGACCGATCGCGCCGCCCAGCGTGTGGCCATAGTTGCCCGAGGACAGATAGCCCACGTACTCACCGTCCCGAATGATCGGTTCATTGTGGAACAGCAGCGGTTCCGGATCGGTCAGCTTGAACTGCACAAGACGGTTATGCGGTCCGCTTTCCTTGCGTGCGATCACAGCCTCTCGGCCGATGAAGTCGCTGCCTTTGTCGACCTTGACGGCAAAACCAAGCCCGGCATCGACGACGTGGTCCTCGCAAGTGATGTCGTGGCCAAAGTGGCGGAAGCCCTTTTCGATCCGGGCGCTGTCCATCATATGCATGCCGCACAGCTTCAGCCCCATGTCCTGCCCAGCCTCATGCAGGGTTTCGAACACGTGACCCGCCATGTCGGACGAGACGTAGATTTCCCAGCCAAGCTCACCCACATAGGTCACTCGATGGGCGCGGGCCAGGCCCATGCCGATCTCGATTTCCTGCGCGGTGCCAAACGGGTTGGTCGCGTTGGTGAAATCGTTGGGCGAGACTTTTTTGAGTAGCGCACGTGCATTCGGGCCCATGATGGCCAGAACGCCCTCGCCCGCCGTGACATCAGTGATGACGACGTTGAAGTTGCCTGCGTGGCGCTGCATCCATGTCTGGTCTGCCAGACGGGTCGCCGCCGGAGTGACCACCAGATAGGCGGTTTCGGTCAGGCGGGTGACGGTCACGTCCGCCTCGATGCCGCCGGCGCGGTTGAGGAACTGCGTGTAGACAATCTTGCCAATTGCCACCGAGTAATCGCCGCCACCGATATAGTTCATGAACGCTTCGGCATCAGGCCCGTCAACGCGGATTTTGCCGAAGGACGACATGTCGTACATACCAACATTCTCGCGCACGGCTTTATGTTCAGCAGCCGAGTTCTCGAACCAGTTCTGGCGTTTCCAGCTGTATTGATACTCCCGCTCCTGCCCTTCATTTGCGAACCAGTTGGCACGTTCCCAACCCGCCAGCTCGCCCATGACCGCACCTTGTTCCAAAAGGTGGTGGTGGAACGGAGTCCGACGCACGCCGCGCGCGGTGGCCTTTTGGCGATAGGGGAAGTGGTCGGCATACAACAGACCCAGCGTTTCTTTCGAACGTTCGAAAAGGTACTGCTTGTTGCCCTGGAACGGCTGCATTCGGCTGATGTCGACATCGCCCAGATCGAACGGTTTTTCACCGCTGTCCATCCATTCGGCCAGCGCCATACCAGCGCCGCCAGCGGACTGGATACCGATCGAGTTGAAGCCCGCTGCCACCCAAACATTGTCCATCTCGGGCGCGAGACCCAAATGATACGCGTCGTCGGGGGTGAAGGATTCCGGGCCGTTGAAGAAGGTGTGGATACCGGCCTCAGCCAGCAGCGGCACACGTTCTACAGCTTTTTCCAGGATCGGCTCGAAGTGGTCGAAATCTTCCTGCAGCTGGTCAAACTCGAACGTGTCCGGGATGCCATCCATTGCCCATGGCTTGGACTCCGGTTCGAATGCACCCAGCAGGATTTTGCCGGCATCTTCCTTGTAGTAGGCATATTCGTCCGGCACGCGCAGAACCGGCAGCTGTGTCATTCCGTCGATGTTCTCGGTCACGATATAGAAGTGTTCGCACGCGTGCAGCGGTACGTTCGTGCCCGCCATGCGGCCAACTTCATGCCCCCACATACCCGCGCAGTTCACCACCATGTCGCATTCGATATGCCCCGAGGCACTGCCGTCATCGGCAACCCAGTCAACGCCGGTCACCTTGCGGCCCTGTTTGACAATGTCGGTCACCTTCACGCGCTCTTTGACGATACCGCCGCGCTGACGTGCGCCTTTGGCCAGCGCCAGAGCGATGTTGGCCGGATCCCCCTGCCCGTCCAGCGGCAGGTACACAGCACCCTTTACACCTTCAAGGTTGATGTGCGGATACAGTTCCTGAACGCGTTCGCTCGAGATCTCTTCGACTTCGACACCAAATGCACGCGCCATGGCGGCTTGGCGATAGATCTCTTCCTTGCGCTCTTCCGACAAAGCGACGGTGATCGATCCGCAGCGCTTGAAACCCGTGGCCACGCCGGTTTCTTCCTCGAGCGAGCCATAAAGTTCCTGGCTGTACTTCGCCAGTTTGGTCATGTTCTTGGTCGCACGCAGCTGGGCGATCAGGCCCGCCGCATGCCAGGTGGTTCCGCTGGTCAGCTGCTTACGCTCCAGCAGCACCACGTCGTTCCAGCCCTTTTTCGTCAGGTGGTACGCCACCGAACAACCGATGACACCGCCACCGATGATGACAACACGGGCCTTATTTGGAAGATCAGCCATTCTCATGACTCCGCTTGATTAGATTTTGTCCAAAATGACACGAAGGAGCGACGCAGAATGCATGAAAAACGTCAGCTCAGTTGCAAAAATCAACGCTGTTTGACCTGCCGTTTTTCGCGTCTCAGAACAAAGGGCGTCACGCCAAAGAAGCTCTTGTAAACAGACGAGAATCCGTTTGGAAAACCACAGGCCAGACCGATTTCACGAACACTCATCGTCGTATTCAGCAGCAAATTATTGGCTTTGGCCAGTCGCATTTCACGATAGAACCCGTTGGGAGTGGTGCCGAAGTAATTCTTGAACTTCCGCTCCAGCGAACGATTCGACAGGCCCAAAACCTCAACGATTTCCTGAATCGGAAGCGGGTCTTCGATATTGGCCTGCATCAGCTTAATGCACTGGTCCAACTTCGCGTCGCCCGTGGCGGTGGTCTTCGACCCTGAAAACGGCTGTAACGACGAGAAATCCCTGATGTTCTCATGCAACATGATGTCGGCGACCGTCATTCTGGTTGGTCCGGAAATGTGGCGTCCGATCACGGCTAGCGCGACATCGGTTGTCGCCTCCATCCCGGCGCAGGTCACCACCGCGCCCTGTTCCGTGGCAATCGAAAGTTTGGCCTCGAACTGAGCGCGGCGTTCGCGCAGGAAGGACGCATTTTCCCAGTGGGTCGACATGTCCTCGGTTCCTTGCTCGTCGATATAGCGGCTTGCTGCCTCGGACAGCAAAAAGACCTGCGCACCGCGGAAGGTGTAATCCGATACCACACGCCCTAGCGACAGATCGGGGTGATCAGGGTCGGAATTGCCGATTACGAACAGGTAATCCGCATTGGGCTGCGTCGGAATGCGCTCGGTCTGGATCGTGGCTTCACTGCTGCTGTCGATTGGGCCGCCTCTGAGCGAACGGTATGTGTAGGTAAAAGGGGGGCTTGGGCAAACGCGGTTCGCCAGCCGCAGCACCTCGACCAAAGATGCCAGTTCCAGCAGCACATAGCCCGGCGCAACGACGATGTCGAAATGGCGCTGAGCGTTGACCAGTGTTTTCTTTGAGGTCGTCGTCATCGTATTCCCTTCAGACGATCCGGTGCCCCGCCGCGCGCAGGCTATTGGCAAGGGCTTCGATATGATCCGGGCCTACCTCGCAACAGCCGCCGACAATCGTCGCCCCCTGTTCAACCCACCCCATGGCATGATCGGCATATTTTTGAGGTCCGAGGTCGTGCCGTTGTTCCAAAGCGTCAACAGTTGGCGCGTCTTTAAGAAAGTCCTGCGAAATTTCTGCAAACCCGTTGGCATAGGCCCCAAAAGGCCGACCCATCGTGGCCAGGTCATCCAGGGCTGCCGGAACGGCCTCGGGGCGCGAACAGTTTATCAGAACCGCGTCTGGATTGAACCGGTCTACCAGTGGCGCAATATCCCAAAGCGGCTCACCCGATCGCAGGCGCGTTCCGTCGTCGTCCATCACCGTAAGTGCTAGCCAAACAGGTTTGCCCGCCTCTGACGTGCCAAGCAGGGCGCCTTCGGCCTCCTGCACCGATGAAACGGTTTCGATCAGAAACAGATCGACGTCGTTGGCCATGAGGCGAACGATTTCAGCGAACTTCACGGCCGCCTGTTGCGCATCAGGTTTCAGGTCGGGCCGGTAAGACGCCAGCAACGGACCAATCGCACCGGCAACACGCCCCGGGCCGCCGCCCCGAGCCCGGCGAGCCTGCGACACCGCGACACCAATCAGGTCAGCCAGTTGATCCTGCAACCCCACACGTTCCAGCCGCGACCGGTGAACAGCGTAGGTGTTTGTGGTTGCGATCGTTGCGCCCCGGCGGAAATAGTCGGCGTGAACGTCCCTTACCAGATCCGGGTAGTCGATCATCACGCGCGTTGACCACAACGGCGTCGCTTTGTCCCCGCTGCGTTTGACCAGTTCCTGCCCGATCGAGCCATCCAGAAGCGTGATATCCGCCATGTGCCAACCTCCTTATGGAATCAGAACGAGTTTCCCCGGCAGCGCCTTGGACTGGAAATCCTCCTGCGCTTTGGCGATGTCTCTTAGTGGATAGGTTTTGGAAACCAAAGGTTTGATGCGACCTGCATTCATCATCTCGACAAGGCGGCCAAAGACTTCGAACGCCTGATGGGTACAACCGTGTATCGTGATGTCGCGCAAGTAGATTTCTCGCAGGTCCGCTTCAACCATTGGCCCGGCGATTGCTCCCGAAACAGCGTAATGCCCGCCCGGCTTCAGCGCCCGGATCAGGCCCGGCCACGCCGGACCACCAACAACGTCAATAACGATGTCGAAAGTGCCTTCCGGCAACGGTGCATCGCGTTCAAAGGTGTCAAAAGCACCCTGCGCTTTGACCACCTCTGCCTTCGCGGCCCCCGTGACGCCCCAAACCGTCGCACCGCGCAGTGACGCCAGTTGCACCGCAGCAAGACCCACGCCGCCTGAGGCCCCAGTGATCAGAACTTTGTGCCCGGCGGTTACTCCGGCACGGGTCAACAGGTTCTCTGCGGTTCCGAATGCACAGGGGATGGCGGCGACCTCAACGTCTGACAGCGGCGACGCTGAGACGTCGTATAAGTCATCCGCCGAGACCAAACAGTATTGCGCAAAAGCTCCGTCGATTTCCGAACCTAGCGCGATAAATCCCGTCGGGTTGCCTGGGCGCGGGCGCGGCAAATTGATCGGGCATGTCACGCGTTGCCCAGCCGTAAAGCCGGACTCAGGCCCGACCAATTCGACATAGCCGCACAGATCGCCGCCCTGAATGCGCGGGAAAGAAAGTGCACCACCCCAGCCGCCAGCATCGACATCCTGATCGACGTCATCCGTGGCACTGGTCACGTCCGAGGAGTACCAGCCGATCCTCGTGTTGATGTCGGTGTTGTTCACTCCCGCCGCCGCAACCCGAACCAACACCTGGCCCGGGCCAGGTGTTGGGACCGGTATGTCCTCACGCCATTCCAGCGCCTCGGGGCCGCCATGGCGGGTCAGGTAAACGCCGGACATGGTTGCAGAAACAGCCATCAGCACCCTTTCAGTTCTGATCTTCCGGATGGGCTGGAATCGGCCCCATCGGCACAATGTCATAGCGCGCGTTCAACTCGGCCATCTTCGCTTCATCTGCGAAATCAGCTTCGGTCATTGTCGCCAGTTCGGCCAGAAATCCATCGAACCCCGAAGGTTGGAAAATCATCAACATTCTGGCCGGGGTACCATCGGCCACCCGGCATGCATGAGGCACTCCGGGCGGTACGTGCATCGTTGTGCCGGGCACGCAGCGGTGCCAGTCGCCATCAACGTAAAAATCCACCGCGCCTTCCAGAAAATAGAAGGTCTCGGCGTGGCTATCATGGCGATGAAGGCCAAGCGCAAAGCTGGCCTTCAGATTGTCTTCCATGAGCGTGTATGCGCCATCCGTGTCCTGACCGGAAACCTTCACAAAGGTGTGGTCGTTTTCCCAGTCATAGTTGGGACCCTCATCGGATCCCAATTTGGCGTATCGTTTGCTCATGGCGTTCTCCGGCAGAGGTTAAGCGCGCAACCGCTCGTTCTCGGGATCCCAGAGCGGCTGATCCTGCTCTACCACAGCGCGGCACTTTTGGCCGTAGATTTCGACCTCAAGCTCAGTGCCGGGATTGGCAAGCTCGGCCTTGATCATGCCCAGCGCGATGGATTTGCCAACGCGGTAACCCCAAGCGCCCGAGGTGGTCTCGCCCACGATCTGATCGCCCTGCCAGATGCAGGACATATACGGCGCGTCGCAATCGCCCGCATCCACGGTCAGCGTGACAAACGACTTCTTCACGCCCTGCTGTTTTTCGTTCAGGATCGCGGCCTTGCCGGGGAAGTCCTGTGGCTTGTCCAGTTTGACGAACCGTTCCAATCCGCCTTCGAGCAGCGAGTAGTCGGTCGACAGGTCACCCTTCCACGCGCGGTAACCCTTTTCAATCCGCAGTGAGTTCAGCGCATACATCCCAAAGGGCTTGGCACCGGCATCGGTGATCGCGTCATAGATCGCAGGCATATGCTCGTTCAGGGCATGCACTTCCCATCCCAGCTCACCGGCGAATGAGACACGGATCAGGTAGGCGGGCTGGCCTGCAACGGTGGCGGACTGATGGGTCAGCCACCCCGAGGTCAGATCGGCATCCGTCATTGTCGACAGGATCTCGCGCGATTTCGGGCCGGTGACGATCAGCGTATCGCGTGTCGTGGTGACATCCTCAACCGACACGCTGGCGGGCATGGCGTTCATCAGGATATCCCGGTCATGCCATTGCGCGGTTGCGGCGGTGATCATGAGGAACTCATCCTCACCCAAACGGATGCAGGACATCTCGGTCAGAATGCGACCACGGTCGTCAGAGATATAGATGAGGTTCATCCGGCCGACCTTTGGCAACCCACCGGTTGCGAGGCCGCGCAGCGCCTCAGCGGCGCCCTCTCCCTTGACCATGAAGCGCGAGAAGCCTGGCAGATCTAGTACGCCACAATGGTCTCGCACGGCCTCGCATTCTTCTTGGATCCGCTGCTCCCACGGGCCGGACCGACCCCAGGTATGGGTGGCCTCAAGCGATGTGTCATCGCCCGGCTTCGCGAACCAGTTGGCCCGCTCCCATCCGTTATAGGCACCCATCACGCCGCCCAGCGCTTTGACCTTGTCATGCACCGGCGACAGTTTCTTGTCGCGCGCTGCTGGCCATTCATGATGGGGGAAGTGCATGGCGTATTCGTTACCATAAACCTCCAGACCTTTCTGGTTGCAGTATTCCTGATCTGTGTAGTCGGTGTAGCGGCGCGGATCGACGGCCCACATATCCCACTCGGTCGCGCCATCGACGATCCATTCGGCCAGCACCTTGCCTGCACCACCACCCTGAGCGATACCGAAGGTGAATGTGTGGGCCTCAAACGCGTTTTTCACACCGGGCATCGGACCGATCAGCGGCAGCCCGTCCGGCGCATAGGGGATCGGGCCGTTGATCACACGGCCAACACCCGAAGTTGCCATCAGCGGAACCCGCTCCATCGCGTCGGTAACGATGTCTTCGATGCGGTCGAGATCGTCATTCCACAGTTGGAAGCTGAAATCCTCGGGCATCGGGTCGTCTTCGGTCATCCAATGGCCCTTGCAGTTGGGCTCATAGGGGCCAAGGTTGAAGCCGTGCTTCTCCTGCCGCAGGTAGTAAGAGATATCCACGTCTCTCAGCAGAGGCAGTTTCTTGCCACCGTTTTCCTTAGACCACGCTTCAACTTCGGGGATCTCATCGGTCAGCAGGTACTGGTGGCTCATCACCATCGCGGGAACGGTACGGCCGCCGAACGGCTTGAACCACTCACCCACACGCTGCGCATAGTAGCCGGCGGCATTGACCACGTAATCGCAGGCGATATCGCCCTGATCTGTGTGAACGGTCCAGGTGCCATCGTCGTGCTGGGTCACACCTGTCGCCGGGCAGAAACGGATGATCTTCTGCCCCATGTCGCGGGCACCCTTGGCCAGCGCCTGTGTCAGCTGTGCCGGGTCAATATCGCCGTCGGTCGGGTCATATAGCACGCCCTCAAGATCGTGCGTTTCCAGGAATGGATAGCGTTCCTTGGCCTCTTCCGGGGTCCACATCTCCATCGGGATGCCCTGATACAGGCCCATCGACATCGCCCGCTCGAACTCCTGCATCCGTTCCTTGCTGTGCGCCAGACGGATCGAGCCGGACTGGTGATAGTTCATCGGGTAATCAACTTCTTCGCCCAGCCGTGCGTACAGCTCGGTCGAGTACCGCTGCATATTCATGATCGCCCAAGAGGTCGAGAAAGTCGGAACGTTACCCGCCGCGTGCCATGTCGAGCCTGCGGTCAGTTCGTTCTTTTCCAGCAGAACGCAGTCGGTCCAGCCTTTCTTGGCCAGATGGTACAGCGAGGAAGCCCCCACCACACCGCCACCGATAACAACCACGCGGGCTTTTGTCGGAAAATCGCTCATTGGTTTTGATCCTTGTTACTGTGCCCGTTGGGGCAGATCGTCCGTGATATCGTAGTAATCGCCCTTGTCGGCGACAAAGATGTGCTTCGAGAGCTTTAGACCCGTGGGCTCGCTGAACGCGCCCATGGAAATTGAAATCGTGTCTTCGTCATTGTGCTGCCAGAAGAGGAATGAACCGCATGAACGGCAGAAACCGCGACGGGCTGTGTCCGAGGTTCGGAACCAGGTCAGCGTGTCGCTTGCGGTAAAGCTCAGGTTGTCCTGATGCGTCCAGGTCGAGGCCCAGATATGGCCGGATTGCTTGCGGCACTGGCCACAATGACAGGCGGACGGCGGCGACAGCGCTCCGTCAATCGTGAACGCCACCGCGCCGCAGAGGCAAGATCCGTTGTACATTTGACTACCCCCTTGCTTCGGGCGTGGAGCTGGCACCCAGCAACACGCCATAGATGATGAAACAGGCGGCCATGACACGACGCACCCAAGTGTTGAAAACCGCTCCCAGTGCAGCCTTGCCCATCAGCGCGCCCAGCAGGGTGAACCCGGTATAGGTGAGCGTAGTGATGATCAGCGCCGTTGGCATGATGACGACCATCTGCTGCCAGATCGGAACATCAGGCTGCACAAACTGGGAAAAGGCGGCGAGGTACCCTGCCACGCTTTTAGGATTGATCGTCGCGACCGCCAGTGCGTGCAGATACACATGGCGCGCAGGGCGTTCGCTGATCGGGGCCGGCCGCGTGGCATTCATCCAGCCGCGGACGCCAACCCAGATCAGGAACCCGGCGCCCACCAGTTTGGCGATAAAGAACCCGGTCGGCGATGCGGCGATCAGAGCTGTGACGCCCAGCGCTGACAGGATCAGAAAAGCGCTGGCCTGTGTCAGGATCGCCAGGACCCCGAGCATTGCTTTGGGAAAAGGCAGGCTCATCCCGTTTGAAATGCAATTTACCGCATTCGGACCCGGCGTGGTGACGAACACCAACCAGAACAGAGCGAATATGGTCCAGGCCTCAAAGCTCATCAGTACACCGGCGGCGCAATGACCCAGATCGCCACGGCGGGCTCATCATAGGGGTTCGCCCACTGATAGGGTTCATGTTTGATCCGAAAGCTATCGCCGGGACCGACCAGAAACTGGCGGCCTCCGATTTTCAGCTCCAACCGGCCCGACACCATGTACCCGACCTCTTGCGTGGGCCGGTGGGCAGGGGTTTGCATTTTTGAGCGTGGTTTGAACGTCGAATGCACCATCTCGAAATCGTCAGTCAGATCAGGCGACAGCAGCTCTTCGATCAAGCCTTCCTCGCCCGAGCCCATGGGGCGGCGCGTACCAGCGCGTACAACATAGCCCTGTTCGTCTGCCGGCGCCGAGGAATGGGCGAACAGCATCGACATCGGCACGCCCAGACATTCGGCAATCTGGCGCAGATCTGAAATCGAGGGGTCGGACATGTCGCGCTCGACCTGGCTGAGCCAGCCAACGGAACGACCCAGACGCGCTGCAATCTCGGTCAACGTCAACCCACGCGCTTTGCGCAAAGCCCGAAGATCGGCTCCGAGGGTGGCGCTGTGCGGGGCTTGACTGTTCACTGAACGCTCCGGGGTTTTCGTGAAATTTTCTCCTCGTTTTTCACGATGCATTGATTCTGTGAAAAAACCAAGGATTTTTTCACTTGGGTGTGGCGCTCAGTTTGGCTATCCATCGGATATGTGGATTGCGGTGATATACCTGTGGGTCATTAACGGCCTGACATTGCTTGTTTTTGGCTGGGACAAGCTGCGTGCGGGTCGCCGAAAACGGCGCGTCCCCGAGCGGAAACTGTTGTGGCTTGCCGTGCTGGGAGGCAGTCCCGGCGCGGTTCTGGGGCGTTGGATGTTCAGGCACAAAACGCGCAAGCGCCTGTTTTCATATTACCTTTTCGGAATATTAGGGGCTCAATTTGTGTTGGCCTATGCGCTGATCACTCAAACCTTGCCCGGCCTAAAGTGACGGAATATTTCCGCGATAGATAACACACTAACCAATTTGAAAACTGTCTGTTACAATCCGACTGGATCTTAAAGCAAAGATTTCTTTCGCATTAGCAAAGGGTTGTATGAAAAATGGACAACGGCATCGGTTTCTTCGACATAATGTGGTCGATCTTCTGGCTATTCCTGATGGTGGCCTGGTTCTGGGTGATGATATCGGTTGTTGCCGACGTCTTTCGCTCAAAGGACCTGAGCGGGGGCGGCAAAGCGGTTTGGATCGCTTTTGTGATTCTGATCCCATGGCTAGGCGTTCTGGCCTATCTGATCCTCCGTGGCGACCGGATGCATCAGCACAATGTCGAGGCCATGGAACAGATCGAAAAGGCGCAAAAGGACTACATCCGATCAGTTGCGACCGTGTCAGCGGCGGACGAGTTGGAACGCCTCGCCGCGCTCAAGGAAAAAGGTGTTTTGACAGACGAGGAGTTTGCAGCGCAAAAGGCCAAACTGCTTGGCTCCTGACAGTTTAGCGTATCAAAAAAGTATGGCCGGCGCACGCCCCGGCCATTTCTATTTTGCGAAAACGCTGGTCAGAATTTCACTTAGCTGGCCCGCATCCGCTTCGGTGAAGGCATCGGGCTGGTCGCTGTCGATATCGAATACCGCAATCACCTCGCCTGCAGCGTTGCGTACAGGCAAAACCAATTCGGACCGCGTAGAAGATGCACAGGCAATATGACCTGGGAACGCATCTACATCCGGCACAAGCTGCACATCACCCATACGCGCGGCCGCACCGCATACACCCCGTTCGAACGGGATCACCAGGCAACCGTGCCCACCCTGATAGGGGCCGATTTTCAACACGCCGGGTTCCGTGACCCGGTAGAAACCCGTCCAGTCGAACCGATCGTCGGCATGATGCACCTCGCAGGCGATTGTGGCCATCAAGGCCACGTCATCGGATTCTCCCTCGGTCAGGGCCGCAATGGTTTTGGCAAGTGTTTCGTAATCGGCGGTCATGGTCGCACCCTTGGCAGAAGTCTGCGCCGGAGTATTTGGAAAAAGGTGATGCGTCAAACGCGTTCGATGGCTATGGCCGTACCTTCACCGCCACCGATGCAGATTGCAGCCACGCCGCGTTTCAGGTTTCGCTTTTCCAATGCGTTCAGCAGAGTCACCATGATACGCGCGCCCGATGCGCCGATTGGGTGCCCCAGCGCGCAGGCCCCGCCGTTCACGTTGACGATGTCACGGGATAAACCCATCTCATGCATGAAGGCCATAGGCACTACTGCGAAAGCTTCGTTAACCTCCCACAGATCGACGTCATCTTTCGACCATCCGATATTGGCCAGCAGTTTTTGCGCGGCCGGAACAGGTGCTGTCGTGAACAGGCCCGGAGCCTGCGCGTGGCTGGCGTGACCGACAATTCGTGCGCGAACAGTCAGGCCCTGCGCTTCGGCAGCATCCTCGGACGCCAGAACCAAAGCGGCGGCCCCGTCCGAGATCGAGGACGAATTCGCCGCCGTTACCGTACCATCCTTTCGAAACGCCGGTTTCAGGGTCGGGATTTTCTCAGGCCGTGCCGAAAGCGGTTGTTCGTCTGCGGTCTGCGTGACCTCGCCTTTACGGGTTCGAACCGCGACTGGTGTAATCTCATCCGCGAAAGCACCGTTTTCTTGCGCAGCCAGCGCGTTCGACAACGAGCGGAGCGCGTATTCATCCTGGGCGTCACGCGTGAACTGGAAGGCTTCGGCGCAATCCTCGGCGAATGTGCCCATCAGGCGGCCTTTGTCATAGGCATCTTCGAGACCGTCCAGAAACATGTGATCCATTGCTTGCGCATGTCCCAGCCGCGCACCGTCGCGCATTTTGGGCAGCAGGTAGGGCGCGTTCGTCATGCTCTCCATCCCGCCCGCGATCATAGTGTCCGCATGACCCAGAGCGATTTGATCATAGGCCATCATAGCCGCCTTCATGCCCGAACCGCACATCTTGTTGAGCGTTGTGGCAGGCACCTCTTCGCCCAGCCCAGCCGCAAAACCGGCCTGGCGTGCGGGTGCCTGTCCCTGCCCCGCAGGCAGGACACAACCCATCAAGACTTCGTCGACAGTTGCTGCACCTGAACCCTCTAACGCTGCTTTGATCGCAACTCCGCCCAGATCGGCAGCCGTCACCGTGTCAAACATCCCCTGAAATCCTCCCATCGGAGTACGCGCCGCACCGGCGATAACGACTTGTTTCATCTGGATGCTCCTCTTCTTTTCCCAAGAGATGGATACCGAATGGTAAGAATTGCCGTCTAGCGTATTTCTACGAGTTATTTTCAGTTTAGAGAACCGTCACGCATGGCCCTTACCAGTACAACAAAAGACGCAACCCAAATCATCAAAGTGCATTCCGACCGGATCGATGCCGCAATGGCCATTCAGTTCAAGGAAGACATGCGCAACGAAGCTGAAGGCGGTGCGGAACGCGTGGTGCTGGACCTTTCGGGTGTCGAATTCATCGACTCAAGTGGTTTGGGGGCCATCGTTGCCTCGATGAAACAGCTTGGCAGTGACCGAAGGCTTGACCTGGCAGGGCTGCACCCCTTTGTCGAAAAGGTCTTTCGGCTGACCCGCATGGATACGGTTTTCAAACTCTATCCGACTTTGGACGACGCTTTGGCCCCGTCGGCCAAGTGAATTCACTAACTGAATAGGCGCGATGCCCATGTGTAATCGGAACAGCCTGGATCTTAGCTTTGCCGCAACCGAGGCAGAGGCCAGTGCGGGCATCGCCCAGCTCAGCATAGGTCTGGAGGCGCAAGGTTTGCCGCCGCACAAGGCAGCCGACGTGAAAATCGCCTTGGCCGAGGCCATCAACAATGTGGTGGAACATGCCTATGCGGGCATCACCCCCGCCAAGGTCCAAGTGCATTGCCGGCTACACCAAAACTGGCTGGACATCCTGATCTCCGACACAGGCAATCCGCTGCCGGGGTTTCGCGTGCCAGAAGGCGTTCCGGCCCCTCTGGGATCGTCGATAGACGAGTTGCCCGAAGGCGGGTTTGGCTGGTTCCTGATTCATGAATTAACGAGTGACATACGTTACGAGCGCAGCGACGGCTGTAACAGGTTGTCGCTGCGGTTCGACTTCCCAAGGCACACGATATGACCCAAAATGGTCACATTAAGGCCCAGAACGCACCATTGCTGCGCCGCAAACAACGGGCAAAAAGATAACCGTAGCTCAGATAGCTTCCCTCGGCGCCACGTGTCACAGCCCCCACCCAGTGAACGGCGCCGAGGAACTTCTCCTTGATGTGACTGGACAATACTTGACCGCGCGATACCTTCGGCGCGTTCAAAAGGGGAAGGCAAAGCTATGCGGGATTTTCACACTCCGGGTCGGTCCGAAGTCTTGGCAACCGAGGGAATGTGCGCCACATCGCATCCTCTTGCTGCGCAGGTTGCGTTGAACGTCCTTACTCAAGGCGGAAATGCGATGGACGCAGCGATTGCCGGCGCTGTTCTGCTGGGTATCTGCGAACCCCAGATGACCGGGATCGGCGGTGACTGCTTTGTTCTGTTCAACCGCGCCGGTGAAGACCAAATCCGCGCCCTGAATGGGTCTGGCCGCGCTCCGGCGGCCGCAGATCCGGAAGAACTGCGGGCAAAGGGGCTGAACGCTGTACCCCTGAACACTCCGGACGCCGTAACCATCCCTGGCGCCATTGATGCGTTTTGCCATTTGGCTGAAACGGAAGGCAAACTGGGCCTGGAGGCTATTTTGCAGCCTGCTATTCACTATGCCGAAGCGGGGGTTCCAGTCGCAACCCGGGTCGCGTTCGATTGGAAAATCGGCGCGGAAACGTTGCAGGGTGCGGCGCGCGCGCACTACTTGTTCGGAGGCAAAGCTCCGGACGTTGGGCAGACATTTCGCGCGCCCGGTCAGGCCGAAGTCTTGCGGCAGATCGCGCGCAATGGGCGAGACGCGTTTTACTCCGGCGAAATCGCTCAGGACATGATCGACGCGCTGGTCGCGAATGGCGGCGTACATACGGCAGAAGATTTTCTGGCAGCCAAGTGCACCGAAACCCTACCCATTAGAGGCGCCTACAATGGGGTCGACCTTGTCGAGCATCCACCAAATGGCCAGGGCGCTACGGCGATCCTGCTTCTCAACATATTAAAAAACTTCGATCTTACACGCCTTGATCCGTTTGGCGCCGAACTCATTCACCTCGAAGCCGAAGCGTCAAAGCTTGCCTATGACGCGCGCAACCGGTTCATTGCAGACCCGGATCACACCACGCACGCTGAAAAGTTCCTCGATCAGACGGTGGCGGATAGGCTCGCGGCCTTGATTGACCCCAAACGCGCCATGCCCGCAGCGGCCCCATTAACCGAGTCTGTTCACAAGGATACGGTCTATATCACGGTCGTCGACCGGGACCGGATGGCAGTTTCGCTAATCTATTCAATCTTTCACAGCTTTGGGTCCGGAATTGCGTCGGAAAAATACGGAATTCTGCTTCAGAACCGGGGCTCGGGCTTCAACCTGCAGCCCGGCCACCCAAACGAGTTTGGACCGGGCAAGCGCCCGATGCACACGATCATTCCCGGACTGCTCAAGCAAGATGGTCGTGTGCTGATGCCATTCGGCGTGATGGGCGGCGCGTTTCAACCAACAGGACACGCGCGCCTGCTGTCCAACCTCACGGATCACGGACTGGGATTGCAGGCCAGCATAGACGCACCTCGGGCCTTCGCTGATGGGGGTGTCCTAAAGCTGGAACGCGGAATTGCGCCCAGCACATCGCAACAATTGTCTGATTTGGGGCACAACGTTCAAGTCCCGGAAACACCGTTAGGTGGTGCCCAGGCAATCCGAATCCATGGAGACGGCGTTCTGGAGGGGGCAAGTGACCCCCGAAAAGATGGTTGTGCGCTTGGGTACTGACGGCCAAAGCGGCGCGTCAAAAAATCAGTTCAAATTAAAGTGCAGCGGGTACGCGCCATTCTCGAAAGGACCGAACATGTCAGGAATATCAGGGTGCTCAACCGGTTCCCCGGATTGGTCTGCAACCAGATTTTGTTCTGAAACATAAGCCACATAGAAGGATTGGTCGTTCTCTGCGAGCAGATGATAAAACGGCTGATCCTTAATGGGGCGACTGTCCTCGGGAATGGCCTGATACCACTCTTCAGTGTTGGAAAATTCAGGGTCCACGTCAAAAATCACCCCTCGGAAGGGATGTTTCTTATGGCGGACCACCTGACCCAGGCGGTACTTGGCATGTGTCTTCAACATTTCTCAGCCCCCAGAGATCTTACTACCTCTTTCCGGCCCGGAATGCCAATCATTGATCCGAAATTAAAGGAAACAGTCTGTGAACCTCTTACTGACAGTGTTCGAAATCGTGGCACCGGTCTTTCTTTTGGCGGGCATAGGGTTCACCTGGGTCAAGCTTGGATTTGAGTACCGGCTGGAGTTCGTAACACGCCTTGCCGTGACCCTTGCCGTACCTAGTCTGATATTTGTCGCGCTCATGCAGACCGAGATTCCGGCAGGCGAACTGACCCGTTTCACACTGGCCGCAATCGCGGGGCATGTCGGTCTTGCGGTGGCCTTCGGTGTTTTCGTTCGGTTCAGTGGCTTGGACCGCAGAACATACCTCGCGCCGCTGATCTTTGGGAATACCGGCAATCTGGGCTTGCCTTTGTGTATTTTCGCATTTGGCCAGGCCGGTTTGGGCTTTGCGGTCATTTTTCTGGCTATTACCGCTCTGTTTTCTTTCACTTATGGCATCTACCTGGTCGCCGGACGGGGCGCTTTTGGAAAGGTCGCCCGCGAGCCGATGGTTTGGGCAACCCTGCTTGGCGCCCTGTTTCTGTGGCAGGGCTGGGAAACACCCCTGTTTTTGACCAACACGCTTGAATTGCTTGGCCAAATGGCGATCCCGATGATGCTGATCACAGTTGGAGTCGCAATCGCGCGGCTAACAACGCGCAAACTGGGTCAGGCCATCTGGTTATCTGTTCTGAAATTGCTTGTCTGCTTTGTGCTGGGATGGGTAATCGCGCGAGGCTTTGATCTGGATATGATCGCATTCGGCGTTCTGGTTCTGCAGATGTGTACGCCGGTCGCTGTCACTTCGTACCTGCTGGCCGAGCGATTTGATGCCGATGCGGACGCCGTTGCCGGTATGGTCATGGTCTCGACCGTGCTTTCCGTGGCGGCATTGCCTCTAATTCTAGCTATTGTTCTGTAACGATTGTGATTTCCTAAAAGCTCAATCTGCGTTAGAATAAAGAAAAAAGGCACGAGGCACATGAGCAGAATTCTTTTCGTACTCTTCGGGGTGCTGCTTCTGGCATCCTGTGGTGGCGGGTCCAAACAGCCACCAAGCAGATTGAATGACGCGTGCAGCATTGCGCGCGAACGGCCCGACTATATCAAAGCGTTCAAAAGCACCGAACGGAAGTGGGGTGTACCCATTCACGTCCAGATGGCGACGATCTATCAGGAAAGCCGCTATAAGCATGACGCGCGCACGCCGCACAAGTATGTGCTGGGCGTGATCCCGATGGGGCGGCAAAGCAGTGCATATGGTTTCAGCCAGGCGCTGGACGGCACTTGGGATGAATACCAAAAAGAAACGGGCAAACGTCGCGCCAAGCGGGACCGCATTCGCGACGCGTCAGATTTTATCGGCTGGTACATGAACAAAAGCAATAAGCGGAACGGCATTCACCTCAGCGATACGCGCAACCAGTATTTGGCCTATCACGAGGGGCACACGGGCTACGCCCGTGGCAGCCACTACGGCAAAACCTGGCTGCTCAACGTCGCCAACGATGTGGATGCGCGCGCCAAACTGTATCAGGCACAATTGGCCAGCTGCCGTTACTGAAAAACCAGCGGGTCAGCGATTGCTTGACCCGCTTCTTTTCGAACTTGAAAACAAACTGTTGTTTAGGTTTCCGCCTGTTTTCAACTGGCCCAGCAGCACGGTTGTCTGGCTGCCTGCATTGTCGTGAATAACCCATTTGCGCAGCTCAACCGGATCGCCGGTGAACATCAGCTCAATCCGTCCTGATTCAGGGTTTTTCGGGTCCTGCGCCGTGACGACCGTGGCGGTGCCGTCGAATTCGTGCCCGACAACCATATTGGCTTGTCCAAGGTTGACGTTCCGCGCCAGCACAAGCGACAACGGCGTCCGTTTCAGCGGGTACTGCTCGGGCGGTTGGTTCGATTTTGGGTCGAAAACCTGCACTGTACCAGCGCGCGCCAGAACAACTGCGCTGTTGGGCGGATCGTATTCGAACCGCATCTTACCGGGCCGCTCAATCCACAGCTTTCCGGTGCTGAGCGAGCCGTCATCGTTGACTTGCGTGAACGTGGTCTCAACGGTTTTGAGGCCGTTCAGGTAGTTGGAGATTTGCGACAGCGGCAGCTTATCAGCCGCCCAGGCCGCAGGTGCGGCCAGTGTCAGGACAAGGGCAAATGCAATCTGTTTCATGTGACATCAGATAAGCGCTTTGCCCTTGTTATTAAATATCCTACTGCTCGGGGACGAGGATTTCCCGCTTACCGACGTGATTGGCCGACGAAACAACACCTTCGTCCTCCATTTGCTCAACAAGTCGCGCAGCTTTGTTATAGCCAATGGCAAGTTTCCGCTGGATGTATGAAGTCGAGCATTTGCGATCCTTGATCACAATCGCCACGGCCTGATCGTACAGCGCGTCCTCGCCGTTGGTGTTGCCACCGGTGTTCAGGCCCAGAACGGCGTCGATATTGTCGGCCTTCTCCTCGGCGGGGCCATCGACGACACCGCTCATGTAGTCTGGCGGGCCGAACTGTTTCAGGTGATTGACGATTTCCTCGACCTCTTCGTCCGAGACAAAGGGCCCGTGGCAGCGAGTGATCTTGGCCCCACCGGCCATGTAGAGCATATCGCCCTGCCCCAGCAGCTGTTCGGCACCCATTTCGCCAAGGATAGTGCGGCTGTCGACTTTCGACGTCACCTGGAACGAAATCCGCGTCGGGAAGTTCGCCTTGATCGTACCCGTAATCACGTCGACGGAGGGGCGCTGCGTGGCCATGATCAGGTGGATGCCCGAGGCACGTGCCATTTGCGCCAGACGCTGGATGCAGGCCTCAATTTCTTTACCTGCAACCATCATCAGGTCGGCCATCTCGTCAACGATGACGACGATATAGGGCATCGCTTCAGGCGCGAATTCCTCGGTCTCGAACGTCGGCTCGCCGGTTTCGTCATCGAATCCAGTCTGGACTGTGCGGCTGAACATCTCGCCTTTGGCCAGCGCGTCCTTTACCCGGCCATTGTAGCCCGCGATGTTACGGACGCCCATCTTGGACATTTTGCGATAGCGGTCTTCCATCTCACCCACGACCCATTTCAGGGCCACGACCGCCTTTTTCGGGTCAGTCACAACGGGCGACAGCAAGTGCGGGATGCCGTCATAAACAGACAGTTCCAGCATTTTGGGATCGATCATGATCAGGCGGCATTCATCCGGCGTCAGCTTGTACAACAGCGACAGGATCATTGTGTTGATCGCCACCGATTTACCGGACCCGGTCGTACCCGCGATCAGCAGGTGAGGCATCTTGGCCAAGTTTGCCACGACGGACTCACCGCCAATATCCTTGCCCAAGGCCAGCGGCAGCGCATGGTTGCCATCGCCGAAGTCGCGGCTGGCGAGGATTTCGCGCAGAACCACCATCTCGCGGTTTTCATTCGGCAATTCGATACCAATCACGGACCTTCCGGGCAGGGTCGAAACCCGCGCCGACAGCGCCGACATGGACCGCGCGATATCGTCCGCCAGACCGATCACGCGGCTGGCCTTCAAACCCGGCGCCGGTTCCAGTTCATACATGGTGACAACCGGGCCGGGGCGGACGCTGACGATCTCACCTTTTACACCGTAATCATCCAGCACGTTTTCCAGCATCCGCGCGTTTTCCTCCAGCGCCTCGTCACTGAGGTGGTGGCGTTGAATGCTGGCAGGGTTTGACAACAGGTTCAGTGGCGGCAATTCGAAATCGGAGTGCCGTTCCTCGAAAGACAGCGCAGGCTGCGCCTCGGCCTGAGCGCGGCGCGAGGGCGGCGGGGTCCGGCGCACGGGTTGCGCCACCACCGGTTTGCGCGGCTCGGCCACCGGAATTTTCATCGCGGGGCGCGACTGAGGCGCGGGTTCGGGCTGGGGTGCATCCTCGAACACGGCCTCATCTTCGAAATCCGGCTCAGGCGCAAAGTCCTGATGCAGCGGCTCTTGTTGCCACTCGGGCGCGGGCTCTGCCGTCAGCATCGGTTCAGGCGGCAGACCGGCAGACGTCATCGGCGGCTCGGGCGGCAGCTCTTCCCCACCTCTGGGGTTCAGGATCAGCGGGTCGGGGCCACGGCCACGGCCTTTGGTCAGCGGCAGGTTTGGGTCAGTTTCCGGTGCCATCTCGCCAATAGCCACCTTGCGATTTCGCACGGCGGCGGAAATCTTGGAGCGAATGCGATCCTCTCCCGGCATTTCATCAAATCCGGCAACAGGTTCGGGATCGACCAGTTCAGGTTCGGGCATCGGTTCGGGTCGGCGGATCAGGCTGGGCATTCGCGCCAGCAGACCGGTCTTGGCGGGTTCGGGTTCGTCAAACTCCGGTTCTTCAAACACCGGATCAGCATGTGCCAATTCGTCGTCAAACATGGCGTCAGCGGCTTCGGCGCGGGCAGCTTTGCGTTCCTCCCACTGAGCACGACGGTCCCGGGCGGCTTGCGCCGTCGCTGAGGCACTGCGGCCCAGCAGATTCATCAGCATGTCGTAAGACATCACGAGACCCAGCAGGAAGGCCCGCAGCCCTTTGCGGACATCCGTTTTGGTGAAGCCCAACACAAAGACGCCCAGCGCCAGCATCCCGGCCGCCATCGCCAGTGACATTAGCTTGACCATGAAATGCGACGAAATTGGCAGCAGTGTCAGCAAAGCACCCATCACGGTGTCACCAAACAGACCACCCAGACCAAAACTATGGGTTGCACGCCATGCCTCACCCGGCACCAAAGTTGCTGCGTAAACTGAGACGACCGCAATCCAGATCGGGGCAAAGATCAGGCGGGCCACCGCGCGTTCCTCGCCGAAATGTCCGGCAAATCGCACACCCCAGCCGATCAGCACCAGCGCGATGCTCCAGCTGCCCCATCCAACAATCATGAACAGCGGTGCAGCGATCGAAGCGCCAATTCGCCCCATCCAATTCTGCACCGGCGCGTCGGTCGAAACCATCCAGTTCGGATCGTCCGGCGTGTAGGACCAGATCATCGCGGCCGACGCCAGCCCCAGCAGGATCAATGCGATCCCGATTAGTTCCTTGCTGCGCCGCTCGATGGCGGCCTGAGTCGTGCTGTCCAGCAATGGATCGCGGTTGCGCGCGTTATATGATGCCATTTTGCCCTCGTACCTCACGAATAGATGCAGTCTCGGAGCGTGATTAGCCCCCGCCACAACTCTGTTTTTGGGGCCACCATCGCGACCCGGATAAATTGCTCGCCCGGGTTTTGCCCCGGATCACCTTGAGAAAGATATGCGCCCGGCAGAACCCGCACACCGGTCTCCTGCCATAGCTTCAAAGCGGTTTCCTCGCCGTTTTCGACCGGCAGCCACAGGAAAAACCCGGCCTCGGGCGGCATGTAGCCCTGCACACCGGCGAAAACTTCATCTGCGATTTTGTATTTTTCCTGATAAAGCGCGCGATTTTCGATGACATGCACTTCATCCGCCCAAACCTGCGCGGCAGCAGCCTGTAGCGGCAGCGGCAGCGGCGCACCTGCATAGTTCCGCAGCTGCTTGACCCGTTTGATGGTTTCGGGTCCGCCTGCAATCAGGCCAGAACGTAGTCCGGCCAAATTGGATCGCTTGGACAGCGAGTTGAACAATGTGATCCGTTCCGGGTCCGCCCCAAGTTCCTGTGCGACAGTCAGAACGCCTGTCGGCACCTCATCGCGGTAGATTTCCGAGTAACACTCGTCAGAGAAAATGCGAAAATCGTAGGTCTCGGCCAGTTGGATCAACTCAACCCAATAATCGCGCGAAGCGACCGCGCCCTGCGGATTCGCTGGTGAACAGATATAGGCCGCGACAGTTCGGTTCAGGGCGTCCTTGGGCAGTCCCGCATAATCCGGCAAGTGATCTGTAGCGGCGGTGGCGGGTACAAAAACCGGCTCGGCGCGAACCGACAGTGAGGCCACCATATAAACTTGATAGAACGGGTTCGGGCACAGAATGACAGGCTTTTCACCGTTCTTCTGTTCGGGACACAGCGCCATTGCCGCGTTGTACAGCCCTTCGCGGGTGCCATTCAGGGCCATCACGTTAGTGTCAGGGTCCAACGACACGCCATAACGGCGCTTGATCCAGCCGGTGATCGCCGATCGCAGCTCGGGCGAGCCCTCGTTAGGCGGATAGCCCTGAAACCCGGCCGCGTTTTCCATGATCACATCGGGCACCCATTTCGGGAAGTCGTGCATCGGAGCACCAATGGTCATGTGAATCACTTCGCCACCCGGCTGATGGTGATCCAACAGGGTGCGCAGACGCGGGAATGCATATTCCGGTAGGTTCGAAAACCGCTCGGGGAAATTCATAACTACTGCCTCAATACCGGGATCATTTTCGCCCCGTTTTTTAGGCAGATTACAGACCGCGCCCTGTTTCGTCCAGACAAAGAGACGGCGAATCAGGGGATTGTGGCATTCAGGCCAACGCCGCCTCGGCAGCCGATCCAAGCCGTAACAGAGCCTCTTCCGAGCCAGGATAGCCCATCATCATCAATCCGCAGCCCGGTGTTCCTGTGGGCAAAGTCAATGCCGCCAGACCCATCAGGTTGCCGATCCGCGTATTCCGCAGTGCCAGCAGGTTTTCGGTCACGTAGTACTCGTGATCCTTCATCAACCGGTCGAGATTCGGAGCCATGATGGGCGCAGTCGGGGCCAGAACCGCATCGAATCCGGCAGTCGCGGCGTCCCACGCCGCACGGCACGCTTTCAGCTTTGACCATGCCGCGATGTAGTCCGCTCCTGTGGCGTTTCGGCCTGCGCGAAAACGTTCCAGAATCTCGGGGTACATGGCATCGGGATTGGCTTCGATCACATCGCGCCACAGACCATAAGCTTCGGTGGTGTACAGAATGCCGGACAATGCCATTGCGTCCTCAAGCTCAGGCACTTCCAACGGCACGATCTCGGCCCCGGCCTCGCGCAACCGCTCCACGGCATCATCAAACGCGTTGCGCGGTGCTTCCCGCAGGTCGTCACGTGCCACGTTCTGCAGATTGGCAAAGCGGCGGCCCTTGAGGCTGGCACCACGCAAATCGGGCGGGCTGCTGCCCTCCAGCAAAGCCAGCATATGGGCTGCATCCTCGACGGAACGGGCCAGCGGGCCAACCGTATCGAACCGCAGACACAAGGGCACTGTTCCCTCGAGGCTCACGCGCCCTGCTGTGGTTTTCAACCCCACCAGATTATTCCAGGCGGACGGAATCCGAACCGACCCGCCGGTATCAGAGCCGATCCCGCAGGCCGCCAATCCCCAAGCCACCGAAGCGGCAGCACCGGAAGACGAGCCGCCAGACACGGAATCCTCATCGTCTACGCAAGGTGGCGTTCCGGTCACCGGGTTCAAACCCAACCCGGAAAAGGCCAGCTCGCTCATATGCGTCTTGCCCAAACAGACCGTCCCCATGGCCGTCGCGTTGCGCACAACGACGGCATCCATTTCGGGAACGCGCCCTTTCAACAGCGCTGATCCGGCCTCGGTCGCGGTGCCTGCCGTATCGAACAAGTCTTTCCAGCTGATCGGCACACCATCCAGCAACGAGCGGCGCAAACCCAGTTTTGCCCTCTCCTGCGCGGCCAGAGCTTCGGCCCGGGCCCGGTCATGGGTAACCCGGGCATAGATTCTTTCCAGATGCGGATGCGCGTCGATAGCGGCCAGATAGGTCTCGGTCAGCTCAACCGGATCAATCTGCCCCATGCCAATACCCCGGCCCAGATCACACGCCGTCATACTCAGCCAGTCCTGCATCCCCGCCCCCTTTAAAAAAAACCGCCTGGATGGACGGTAGCGACAGGACTGCACATGGACAATCCCGAAAGGGCGCGCATATTGCAGCCCATGGAACACAGCTCGGATATCCTGATCGTAGGCGGCGGCCTGAACGGCCCTGCCTTGGCATTAGCACTGGCACAAACGGGGCATTCCGTCACCGTGATCGACGCATTGGCGGAGAAAACACGCAAAAACGCGGCCTTTGATGGGCGCGCATATGCCTTGGCGCTGGCCTCGCAACGGTTATTGGATGCGATTGGTGTTTGGCATCGGGTGGCGGAACACGCCCAGCCGATGCTTGAGATCAAAGTGACCGATGGCCATGCAGGTGCCGGGCCATCGCCCTTTTTCATGCATTTTGACCATGCAGAGATCGAAGAAGGCCCGATGGGCTTTATGGTTGAAGACCGCCATCTGCGCCGCGCATTCCTTGATGCGATGGCCGAGGAAAAGGGCATCACGCGGATCAGTGGCAAGACCGTGATCGCGCAGGACACCGATGCGACCGGGGTCACAGTGACGCTGGATGACGGCTCACACGTGACCGGAGGCCTGCTTGTCGGATGCGACGGACGCCGCAGCGGTACAGCGGCACGCGCAGGGATCAAACGCTCTGGCTGGGATTACGGTCAGACAGCACTGGTCTGCGCCATCGAGCACGACCTGCCCCATCACGGGATCGCACATCAGTTCTTCATGCCGCCCGGCCCATTGGCGATCCTGCCGCTGACCGGCAATCGCAGCTCAATCGTCTGGAGCGAGCGCACCGAGATGGCGCAGCGTATCAACGCAATGTCCGAGGCGGATTACCTGCAGGTCCTACGCCCGCGTTTCGGTGATTTTCTGGGTGATATTCGCCTGCAGGGCGACCGGTTCACCTATCCGTTGAACCTGACCATAGCCAACTCTTTCATCGGCGAGCGGATGGCGCTGGTCGGAGACGCCGCCCACGGGATGCACCCTATTGCCGGACAAGGGTTGAACGCAGGCCTTCGCGACGTCGGTGCGCTGGCTGAAGTTCTGACGCTGGCCGGACGGCGCGGCGAGGATATCGGCTCGGTTCTGGTTCTGGAACGCTACCAAGAATGGCGGAGGTTCGATACTGCCGCGCTGGCCATGGCGACAGATGTGTTCAACAAGCTGTTTTCCAACGACAATCCCATCCTGCGCTTCGGGCGCGACATCGGGATGGAGATCGTCGGATCGCTTCCGGGCCTGCGTCGCGGTTTTGTGCGCGAAGCGGCCGGGTTGACCGGTGATCTGCCAAAACTTCTACAGGGTCGCGCGATTTAATCCAGCTCGCGCGCTTCATCCACCAACATCACCGGGATGCCGTTGCGGATCGGAAAGGCCAAACCGGCAGCCTTAGACACCAATTCCTGCTTTTCGGAGTCGTAGTGCAGCGTGGTGTGCGTCTGCGGACAGATCAGCGCCTCAAGCATGTGACGGTCAAAGGGGTGTTCGGCTTCGGTCATTGCAGTTTTTCCTCACTCGATCCGCCGCGCATGGCGAATTCGATCAGTGTCACCAGTGTCTCACGGCGCGTGCGAAGGCAAGGCGCCTCAAGCAGCGCTTGTTTTTCTTCGGGGTCGAAATCCAGCAGCATCGATAACGAGTTGACCAACAGCTCGTCATCCGCGTCTTTCAGCGTGTCCCAGTCCGTGGACAGCTGACGAGACGAAAAGAACCGCTCCAGCAGCATCAGGAAATTCGAGCGATTAAACCTGTCATCGTGTTCCGCCCTACCCAGATCACGGTCAAACCCGTCCCACGAGACGGAACAGCGGCGATATGGGGTAAACGCATCCAGTTCCGCCCGGATTCGAAAACGCGAAATCCCGGTCAGTGTGATCAGATAGCGGCCATCTTCGGTTTCGGAAAACTGCGTCACGCGACCCGCGCAACCAATCTGGTGCAGTTTGCCCTCATTGCTCTGGCACGGGTTCGGCTGCACCATGCCGATCAGACGCTCCTGCGTTTTCAGGGCGTCGTCCAGCATTTGAAGATAGCGCGGCTCAAAGATATGCAGCGGCAAGCGTGAGCGGGGCAGCAGCAGCGCCCCGGGCAATGGAAAAACGGATACCGTTTCCGGCAGATCAGCGGGATGCATCATGTACCCGAGTGTAGCTCTGATACGGATTTAGGCAAATATCATCGAGCTGAGTTTGCGTCGCCCGTTCAGAACAATCGGATCATTAGGCTTAAGCGCGTCGAAGATCGTGAAAAGCTGTGCCTTGGCGGCACCGTCATTCCATTCGCGATCACGGCGGAACAGTTCCAGCAATTGCGCAACCGCCTCTTCAACTTCGCCATTGGCATGCAACGCTTGTGCAAGGTCGAAACGCGCCTGATGATTGTCGGCGTCCGCATCGACCGCCGCTTTTAGTTCGCCCACCGGACCAGCGTCGGCGGCCTGTTTAGCCAGTTCAAGCTGGGCATGGGCCGCCTCAACCTCGGGCGAGGTCGAAATTTCAGCGGGTGCACCGTTCAGGATGGCTTCTGCTTGCTCCAGATCATCCGATGCGATGTGAGCGCGAACCAAACCGCCATAAGCCGCGGCGTGGTTCGGATCTTCACCCAGAATGGCCGCAAACGTCTGCGCGGCGTCGACGGCCGCCCCTTCGCTCAGCATCTCTTCGGCGGCCTGAACAGCGTCATCCAGTTGTCCACCAGGGGTTTCGCCGCCTGCGGCTTCAATCACACGGTCTACAAAGGCCTTGATCTCTGATCCCGGCACCGCGCCCTGGAAACCGTCAACCGGCTGGCCCTTGAAGAATGCATAGACGGTCGGAATCGACTGAACACGCATCTGCGAGGCGATCATCTGCGCCTCATCCACGTTAATCTTGACCATCTTTACCGTGCCTTTCGCGGCAGTCACGGCCTCTTCCAGCAACGGCCCGAGGGTTTTGCATGGGCCGCACCAGGGCGCCCAGAAATCCACGATCACGGGGGTTTCCTGCGAAGCTTCGACGACATCGGCCATAAAAGTGGCCTCAGATCCGTCTTTGATCAGATCGGTAGCATCAGGTCCGGCTGCGGCGTTCAGAAGGTCCATGGCATTCACTCTTTCGTTCGAATTTGGGCCCTATATGCAACCGCAAAGGGCAGAAACCAATAGTAGAGTTGCGCGATCAAAGGTCGAATGTCGCAAAGACCGGCGCGTGATCACTGGGTTTTTCCCACCCGCGCGCATCGCGCAGGATGCGGCTGGAGTGTCCCGCGTTCGAAATATCAGGCGTCGCCCAAACGTGATCCAACCGCCGCCCCTTGTCAGCAGCGTCCCAATCCCGCGCGCGATAGGACCACCAGCTATAGAGCTGCCCTTCGGGAATATCCTGACGTGTGATATCGACCCAACCGCCTGCATCCTGCGTTTCCGCAAGCTGCTCAACCTCGATCGGCGTATGCGAAACGACCTTGAGCAATTGCTTGTGCGACCAGACATCATCTTCGCGCGGAGCGATGTTCAGGTCACCGACCAGAATGGACTTTTCGGGCTTTTCGGCATGGAACCAGTCGCGCATGTCGGTGAGGTAATCGAGCTTTTGGCCGAACTTCTCATTCTTCTCGCGATCCGGAATATCACCGCCGGCAGGAACGTAGAAATTGTGAATTGTCACACCGTTTTCCAGCCGCGCGGCAATATGGCGGGCGTGGCCGAGACCTGCGAAATCCTTGTCACCAACCTCTTCCATCGGCAGCCGCGACAGAATGGCGACGCCGTTGTACCCCTTCTGACCGCGCGCAACCATGTGCGTATACCCAAGCTCGGCGAACCCTTCGGTCGGGATTTTCTCGACCGGCGACTTGCATTCCTGCAGGCACAATACGTCCGGGGCTTCTTCCTGCAGCAATTTCAGCACGATGGGCTCGCGCAGGCGGACCGAGTTAATGTTCCAGGTGGCAAGGGTAAAGGGCATGGGCAGGAATCCTCTGACGCGATTGGCGCAGACTAGCTTGGTGTGAAACCGGGTGCCACGGGAAAAATGTCGATCAGGTTTGTACACCAAGAGAAACGTGCTCGCGTGCCTCCACCTCGGGGAATCCTTTACATAATACACATATTTACTATCATGAATTTTTAGATATTCGATGCTATGGGAGGGGACACCCGTGAAGCCGATTGGGTCGAAGATGCTAGTTTTAGCGTGGATTTGCCTGTGCTCCGCACCCGCCTTCGCGCAATATTTTGGACACGAATACGAAGGCATTCAGGCTCCGATCCGGGAAGGCGAACAACCCGTGATCCCGCTTGATACGTAAAATCCGACCTACAACGCGTGGCGCACGCCCCTGCCAGGCTTTGACGGCACAGAGCGGGCAGATGGACCGATCGACTTGCAACGGTTCTATGGGCAAGGCTTCATGCAGATACCAACGTTTCTGCACCAACCGATTGCTTTAACGCCAGCAGACCTTGCCGCAGGTGAGGTCGATGTCGCCATCATGGGTGCCTTTACAGACATGGGTGGTGGAATGCGCGGCGCATCTCACGGACCAAACGCTGTCAGAGCGTCCTCCATGTATCTGGGTTATGGCGCACGGCAACCGCATATGCACGTGATGGTGGACCCGCTTCAGGACATGACCGTTGTCGATTACGGCAATGCCCCGAACGACATGATGAGCACGGAACGCACCATCCACGCGGTCCGGTCCTTTGTTCGCCAGGTCGCCGAGGTCCAGCATGAAGACGGCACCCGTGTCATTCCGTTTATCGTCGGCGACGACCATTCTCTGATGTATTCGGATGTTGCCGCGCTGGTGGATGTGTACGGCAAGGGGAACGTTGGCGTGGTCCATTTCGATGCGCATTACGATGCAGGCAGATACGGGCCTGGTCACCTGATCAACCACGGTATGCCCGTTTATCGCCTGATCGAGGAAGGATTGGTTCCCGGCAAGAACTTCATTCAGGTTGCGTTGCGCGGATATTACCCGGACGAACGCGCATTTGAATGGATGCGTGAGAACGGATTTCGATATCACACAATGGCCGAGATCGAAGATCGTGGTAAGGACGCAGTGATGGAAGATGCCATTGCCGAGGCCAAAGACGGCCCGGAATACATCTTTGTCTCCTTCGATATCGATACGCTTGATCCTGCTTTTGTTCCCGGCACCGGAACACCCGAGTCCGGCGGATTGATGCCGCGCGAGGCGTTCCATATCCTGCGCCGTCTCTGCGCCGAAACCAATCTGGTGGGCTTTGAACTGGTCGAACTGTCCCCGCACATGGACCCGACATATGTTTCCGCGCTGAACGCCAATCGGCTGCTGCGAGAGTGCCTGACCGGTGCCGCCATGAACAAGCTCGGGATAACCGAGCCCGATTATCGCAGCCCGTTGACTGTCACGCATGGTCAAAACGACAATTAAGCTGCGGGTTTGTTCCACTCTGGCGCTTGCCCTGCTCGGCTCGCCAAGCTTTGCCGAGCCTTTGCACGTATCCTGGACCGACCTGCAGGAAGGGCGCCCCCAAAGCTGTTCGGCAGTCCTTGAGACCTATCTTTCCAATCCAAATTGCACCGGAAAGGACGTGTCGGACCGTATGCTGTCGATGCAACTTGCCGAGTGCACGCCGGGAAACTCGGACCTTGATGGCGTTACCGTCCGCATTGCGGGCTACGCCCACCCCGTGGAATTCGAATTCAGGAACGTCCGGCGCTTTCTGCTGATTCCCCCGATGCGTCAGGATTGCCGGCATCCGCCTCCCCCGCTTCCGGATCAGGTCATCACGGTCGAATACGCAGAAGGGATCGACATAACGGCAGACCCTGTATGGATCACGGGTCGTTTACAGATTCGGCCCAACGGGAACGAAATTGCGCCGTCAGCCTATAGAATCAAAGCTGTGAACGTCACGACAGCCACGATTCCGGATGTAACGACCTCAAAATGAGTGCCATAGATCTGTTCGGATTTACGCCCGTGATTTCAGGGCGTAGCACTTGATTACATATCAAAAAAAGCCGGGCCATAAGGCCCGGCAGTCCAACAGGGAGGTGCATGTCTTAACCCGGACATGCGCGGGTTGGGAGTAATCTAATTACACATCCAGAGTATCACTTTGACCCATGTCAATCCAGTCAGGGTTACGACACCAAGCGATATCCACCCGATTCTGTGACCAAAAGGCGCGCGTTCGAGGGATCGGGCTCGATCTTCTGGCGCAGTCGATAAATGTGGGTTTCCAGCGTGTGCGTAGTGACACCAGCGTTATAGCCCCAGACCTCGTGCAGCAGAACGTCGCGGGCAACCACACCATCGGCCGAACGATACAGGAACTTGAGAATGTTCGTTTCTTTCTCAGTCAGACGGATTTTCCGATCTTCTTCGGTGATCAGCATCTTCATGGCGGGCTTGAAGGTATACGGGCCCAGAACGAATACCGCGTCCTCGGACTGTTCGTGCTGGCGCAGCTGCGCGCGAATGCGGGCCAGAAGCACCGGGAATTTGAACGGTTTCGAGACGTAATCATTGGCGCCGGCATCCAGGCCCAGAATGGTGTCCGCGTCGCTGTCATGGCCGGTCAGCATCAGAATCGGGCTTTTGACACCTTGTTTACGCATCAGGCGGCACAGCTCTCGCCCATCGGTGTCCGGCAGGCCAACGTCCAGAATAACCAAGTCATAGATCGCCTCGCGTGCGCGCTCCATGGCAGATTGCCCATCCGCTGCTTCGAACACGTCGAAATCCTCGGTCATCACAAGTTGCTCACTGAGCGCCTCGCGCAGGTCTTCATCGTCATCCACCAGCAGGATTTTCTTGAGCTGAGCCATGTCCGGTCCTCCTAAGCCTTTTCCACCATTTGCGTGCGGAAGATGCAATCAACAAGATTTACTGCAATGGTCTCACGCCCTCGTGTCTAACGCAGAGGAATTGTTTCACATTTCCCCCTGATCAGGTTACAGGAAGGCTGGAACGTTACAGGGTAACTGAATGAGTTTTGTCCCCGATATCTCGGAATTGCTGGCACGCGCCCGCGCCGATCTGCGCATGGGCGTTCCGGTTGTTCTGACAGATGACAGCGGATTCAGCGTATTGGCGATTGCGTCGGAAACGCTGAGCGCGCAACGGCTTGCAGATTTGCGGAGCCTGGATGGCCAGCCGGTTGTTGCCATAACCGTTCGACGGGCAGAAACTCTGAAGGCGCGGGCCTATGATGGCGATCTGGCGCGCGTGATCATTCCATCAGACACCGATATCACCTGGGTTCAGGCTGTGGCCGATCCGTCCGATGACCTGAAAACCCCGATGAAAGGCCCCTTGATGTCGGAGCGGCAGGGCGGTGCGAACCTGCACCGTATTGCCATCGCACTGACCAAGTCCGCTCGGTTGCTGCCCGCGGCTGTCGTGGTTCCTATTGAGGATGGGCGCAACTTTGCTGCAACCCACGGCCTGACCTGCATCGACCATACCCGCGCCGCGCCGCATCTGGCCGACCGCAGCGCTTTGCACGAAATCGCGGCAGCACGTTTGCCAATGGAGGTGTCTGAGGCGGGCCGCCTGCATGTTTTTCGCCCCGAAGATGGCGGTGAAGAGCATTACGCGGTGGAAATCGGGCGTCCGGACCGCAACAAACCGGTGTTGGCACGTTTGCATTCCGCCTGCTTCACCGGCGATTTGATGGGAAGCCTGAAATGCGACTGCGGCCCGCAATTGCGCGGCGCGCTGGCTCAGATGGGGGCCGAAGGCTCTGGCGTATTGCTGTATCTCAATCAGGAAGGGCGCGGCATTGGCCTTGCCAACAAGATGCGTGCCTATTTCCTGCAGGATCAGGGGTTTGATACGGTCGAGGCCAATCACCGGCTGGGTTTCGAAGACGATGAGCGCGACTTCCGGCTGGGGTCGGACATTCTGAAGGAATTGGGTTTCAACTCGGTACGGTTGCTGACCAATAACCCGGCGAAGATCGCGATGATGGAAAAGACGGGAATCGCCGTGACCGAGCGTGTACCGCTCAAGGTGGGTGAAACGGCCCATAATCGCGGATATTTGGCAACCAAGGCGGCAAAATCAGGCCACCTGCTGTGACGCCTGACGATCTTGTTCTGACACCACGCGGCGTCCGGTTTGCAGGGCGAGTGTTCCCCTGTTCGATTGGCAAAGGCGGGTTGACCGACAGCAAGCGCGAAGGCGACGGAGCAACGCCAACCGGGGTGCATCACGTCGTCGGCATGCTGTATCGGCCGGACAGGCTTGCGGCGCCTACCTCGTGGGCAATTCCTATAGGTCCAGGCGACTTTTGGTCGGATGACAGCGGCGACTGCCAATACAATCAAATGGTCAGCGCGCCTTATGCACACAGCCACGAAAAACTGCGACGCTCTGACCCGCTATACGATCTTGTGCTGATCACCGACTGGAATTGGCCAAACGCTGTACCGGGCCACGGGTCGGCGATTTTCCTGCACCAATGGCGGCGTCCGGGTCACCCGACCGAAGGCTGCGTCGCGTTTCGCCGCGACCACCTGCATTGGATTGCCCGTAGAATAGCCCCCGGAACGCGCCTGATTATCCCTCGGGCTTGACCCGTTCGCCAAAGATCGCAGACCCAACGCGCACATGCGTGGCACCTAACGCTATCGCCTGTTCAAAATCACTGCTCATCCCCATCGACAAGCCCTGCAATCCATTGCGTTCGGCAATCTTGGCCAGCAACGCAAAATGCAGCGAAGGTTCTTCATCAATCGGCGGGATCGCCATCAGCCCCTGAATCGGCAGGTCCAGCGCCCGGCATTCGGCGATGAAAGCGTCCGCATCGCTGGGAATGACACCGGCTTTTTGCTCTTCTTCCCCAGTGTTAACCTGAATGAACAGTTCCGGGCAGTGACCGACTTCCTGCGCGAGTCTCGCCAGCGTCTTGGCCAGCTTGGGCCGATCCACCGAGTGAATTGCGCTGAACAACTCCATTGCCTGCCGGGCTTTGTTGGTCTGCAAGGGCCCGATCAGGTGCAGATCGATGCCAGAGAATTTCTCCATGAAGTCTGGCCATTTTCCGGCCGCCTCCTGAACCCGATTTTCGCCGAAACACCGGTGCCCTTGTTCCAGCACATCCTGAACCCGCTCATTCGGCTGAACCTTTGAGACCGCGATCAGTTTCGTCGACCCCTCTGGCCGTCCGGCGGTGGATTCGGCTTTGGCGATGCGGGCGGTAATGTCGTGCAGCGACATGGGTTTCCTCTCTCTGCTTTGGGCGCAGAAAAACACCAAGTCGGCACAAAAGAAAAGGGCAGGTCCGAAGACCTGCCCTTAAACTTTGCGGTATAGATCAACTTAGAAGTTGAACTGAGCACCAAAGTCAGCACGGATACGGCCGTCTGCGTCGCCGCGCTTCTCGTTGCCGATACCACCGCGCAGCGATGCACCGCCGCCCAGGTCGTAGATCGCGCCGATACCATACTCTTGCTGGTCGTCGTCCGCCGAACCGTCGCCGTAAGCGAAGGTCAGAGTGGTTGCCGCGCCGATGTTGTAGGCTGCCGACAGACCGTATGCGGTGCCGTTGCGAGCGTCGTTTACAACGTCATCGTCTGCAACAAACAGGGTACCCGAGAAGTCACCCCATTCACCACCCAGGGTCAGAACGGTCAGCGACTGCTTTTCGCTGCTGCTGTTCACGTTCGCCTTGGTCTGACCGTAGGCCAGTGCAGCGGTGATGTTGTTGAAGGAATAGGTCGCGCTGATGTCCCAGCGGTCTGCATCCTGCGGAACACCATCAAGTGCGACGGTCGCCTGGTCATAGGACGCGCCGAAGGCGAAGTCGCCAACTGCGTACTGGAAGAACACAGCGTTCGAACCGCTACCGGTCGAGGTGTAGCTCAGGAAGTCGTAGTCAACGCCCGAGTACTGGCCGATGAAGCTTTCCAGGCCCGGCTCGTTACCGTAGTAGTTTGCCAGGTTGTCGAACGAACCAGCAACGTTGCCGGCGTCAACACGCAGACCACCGTAGATGACCGAGAAACGTGCGCCGTTCAGGCCAGCGCGGTTCTGCTCGCCGTTGTCGGCGTTTTCGTCAGCCTGCAGACGAACACGAGCCGAGAACTCAACGCCGCCATCGGTTTCTGCAACACCGTCGATGTTCAGACGGAAGCGCGAGACCAGGATGGTGTTGTCGGTGTCGACGTCTGCTTCTGCGTCTGCGTCAGCCACGCCGTTGTTGCCGCGGACAACTTGACCTTCGGTTGGGCTGCCAGCAGTTGTGTCAACGGTGAAGTTCGGAACGTCGCCCGAACGGTCTTCTTGGTAACCAATACCAAAACGGCCGTAGCCGCTGAAGCGAACGTCGGCTGCTGCAACACTTGCGGTTGCGATCAGCGCGGTCGTTGCGAAGAGAACTTTTTTCATCTTGTTTCCCTCGGTTTCAAAGTTTTTCTACTCGACATATGCCTCAGCACATGTCTCAGCACGGGAACCGTTTCGCTCTTTTTGCCCCCTTCACGCAAGCTCGGCTTAAAAGTGAACTACGCATTGGCCACAAATTGGTGCAAGGATGCCACAGTCGGATTTCAGGGCCGATCTGCGCACCACTCCGCACATATGTAATAAGAATAGGGTTGTTGCTGAACTGGACCTTGTCTAGGAGTAACACCTAACAAAGTAGACCAAGTTAAACAGGACCAGTCGACAATGCGCCTGCAGACGATTTTCGGTTTGATCATAGTGACTGCTGCCGTGTCGGCCTGCGGACAGAATCGGGGTGCTGCTCCGAATCCGGATTTGCTTAACACAGACAGCACTCGCACAGCGGAACGCGAACTGAACGATCCGAATCGCACAACCATCTGGGATGTGTTCGACCGCGGCAATGCCGAGCAGATCGTTAATGTGAACCGGTACTTATGGGCTGCGTCACTGGATGTACTGAACTTTCTGCCTGTGCAGGAAGTCGACCCGTTTACCGGCGTTATCGTAACCGGTTACGGAACACCGCCGGGTGGCGGGCGGCAGTATCGCGCGACCGTTCACATCAGTGACCCGGCGCTGGCCGCACGGTCCTTGTCGGTTGCACTGCAGACCAGCGGAGGCGCTCCGGTGAGTGCCGCGACGACGCGGGCGGTCGAGGATGCGATCCTGAATCGCGCACGTCAGTTGCGCATTGCGGACAACAAGCTCTAGCCACCCGCCGAAAATCACAATATTACCACGCCGGGTTCATGCCCGGCGTTTTCATTTACGAAGGACCGCACCATGTCGCGCTACTCGGCCACCGAAATCGAAGCAAAATGGCAGGAAGCCTGGGACAAGGCCGGGATCTTCACCGCCCAGCACAAGGCGGATAAGCCGAAATACTACGTGCTTGAGATGTTCCCCTACCCGTCTGGCCGAATCCATATGGGGCATGTGCGCAACTATACGATGGGTGACGTGATTGCGCGTCATAAACTGGCAACCGGGCACAATGTGCTGCACCCGATGGGTTGGGATGCGTTCGGAATGCCTGCGGAAAACGCCGCTATGGCCATCGGCGGCCACCCGAAGGACTGGACCTATAGCAATATCGCCGACATGCGCGGCCAGATGAAGCCTCTGGGCCTGTCGATCGACTGGTCCCGAGAGTTCGCTACCTGCGACCCGGAATATTATGGTCAACAGCAGGCCTTGTTCCTGGATATGCTCGATGCTGGGCTGGTTTACCGCAAAAACGCCGTAGTGAACTGGGACCCGGTCGACATGACCGTTCTGGCCAATGAACAAGTGGAAAACGGCCGCGGCTGGCGCTCGGGTGCATTGGTCGAACGGCGCGAGCTGACTCAGTGGTTCTTCAAGATTTCGGACTATTCCGAGGAATTGCTCGACGCACTGGATACGCTGGACAACTGGCCTGCCAAAGTGCGCCTGATGCAGGAAAACTGGATCGGAAAGTCGCGAGGCCTGCAGTTCGGGTTCGAACGCACCGATGGCGAAGAGCCAATCACCGTCTACACGACCCGGCCCGATACGCTGCTGGGTGCCTCTTTTGTCGGGATCTCGCCGGATCATCCGATTGCTAAGCAGCTTGAGGCAGAAAGCCCCGAAGTTGCCGAGTTCGTTGCGGAATGCCGCAAGGGCGGGACAACGGAAGAAGCCATCGAGACTGCCGAGAAACTGGGCTATGACACTGGTATCCGCGTCAAGCACCCCCTGGACCCGAATTGGGAACTGCCGGTCTGGATCGCGAACTTTATCCTGATGGACTATGGTACAGGCGCGATCTTTGCCTGCCCGGCGCATGACCAGCGCGACCTGGATTTCTGCCGCAAATACGGCCTGCCGGTTGTCGACACATTCTTTGCGCTGGATGACGATACTCCGGTCGACAAGATCGCCTTTGTACCGCCCAAAACCGAGAAAGTCCGCTGGGTGAACCATTTCGCGGGGCTGACCGAAGCTACGGGTGACGAAGCAATCAACGCCACAGTCGGCTTCGCGGAAAAAGCCGGTTGGGGCGAAGGCGTCACAAAATACCGCCTGCGCGACTGGGGGTTGTCCCGTCAGCGCTATTGGGGCTGCCCGATTCCGGTTGTGCATTGCGAAAAATGCGGCACGGTGCCCGAGAAGAAAGAGAATCTGCCGATCGAACTGCCCTATGACGATGGCAACGGCAAACCCATAGACTTTTCGATCCCGGGTAACCCGCTGGACCGCCATCCGAATTGGCGTGATACGCCGTGCCCGTCGTGCGGTGCGCCCGCCAAGCGCGAAACCGATACGATGGACACCTTCGTCGATTCGTCCTGGTATTTCGCCCGTTTCACCGCCCCGCACGCTGAAACCCCCACCGATCTGGCCGAAGCCGAGTACTGGATGAATGTCGACCAGTATATCGGCGGTATCGAACACGCGATTCTGCACCTGCTCTATTCCCGTTTCTTTGCACGGGCGATGAACATCACCGGGCATCTGCCGAAAAAGGCTATCGAGCCATTCAATGCACTGTTCACCCAAGGCATGGTGACGCATGAGATTTACCAGACCCGGGACTCCAATGGTCGCCCGGTCTATCACCTGCCGGAAAACGTTACTGACGGAAAACTGGCCGACGGCACCGAGGTTGAGATCATCCCCTCGGCCAAGATGTCGAAATCCAAAAAGAACGTGGTCGACCCGGTCAGCATTATCTCGGCTTTCGGTGCGGACACGGCCCGCTGGTTCGTGCTGTCCGATTCGCCGCCCGAACGGGACGTGGAATGGACGGCTTCGGGGGCCGAGGCTGCTTTCAAGCACCTCAGCCGTATGCATCGCATCGTCTCGGAAATCGCCGAATCCAATGTGCCTGCGAATGCCGAGGACGAAACGCTGCTGCGCGAGATGCATAAAGCTATTCATGACGTGACCGGCGGTGTGGAATCCTTTGGCTTCAATGCCTCGATCGCCAAGCTTTACGCTTTCACCAACACACTGGCCAAATCCAAGGCCGGCACCGCAGCCAAGCGCGACGCCGCCAAAACGCTGGCACAGCTGATGTCGCCGATGACCCCGCACCTGTCCGAAGAGCTTTGGCAGCTGCTGGGTGGCGAAGGGCTTGTGGCCACTGCGCCATGGCCGGTTGCCGATCCGGCGATGCTGATCGACGATACCGTCACACTGCCGATCCAGATCAACGGCAAGCGCCGCGCGGAAATCAGCGTGGCCAAGGATCTGGACAAGGCAGAGGTTGAAAAAATCGCGCTCAGCACCGAAGCTGTGCAAAAGGCGCTGGATGGCAATGCGCCCAAGAAAGTGATCGTAGTACCGGGCCGGATTGTTAATGTCGTCGTTTGATCGCAGAACCTTGTTGCTGATGCCGCTGGCGCTTGCCGCCTGTGGCTTTGAGCCGGTCTACGCACCGGGCGGGGCCGGATCGGCCCTGTACGGAAAGGTTGCCGTTTCCGCGCCGAATTCAGTCACTAGCTATCTTCTGATTGAGAATTTGGAACAAAGGCTCGGTCGCAGCGCGACATCCGGCAACGAATACAATCTGGACGTTTCGGTGCGGACAAGAAGAGTTTCTGCGGCGATCACGACCACCAACGAAACCAACCGCTATACGATCAATGGCACTGCGAACTATTCGCTCAGGTCCAACGCAACGGGCCAGATTGTTGCCTCGGGCACTGTGACGGACTTTGTCGGGTATTCGGCAGCCGGTTCGACAGTTTCGACACTGGCGGATGAGCGGGATGCAAACCAACGCCTCATGGTGATTCTGTCCGATCAGATCATCAACCGCCTCTACGCCACTCCGGGCTTGTCCGCATGAAGCTGAGCCCGCGCGAGGCCGAGGGGTATTTCTCCAGACCCGATGCGAACAAGACCGGGCTGCTGATTTATGGTGCCGATGCGATGCGGGTAGCGTTGAAGCGTCAGCAGGTGCTCTCTGCGCTTTTGGGCGCAAATGCCGAAGAAGAGATGCGACTGACGCGGATGCCGGGTGGCGATCTTCGCGGTGATCCCGCCTTGTTGCTGGATGCCGTCAAGGCCGTGGGGTTCTTTCCCGGCCCCCGCGCCGTGTTTGTCGAAGACACAACTGACACCGCCGCCCCTGCGGTCATCGCCGCACTGGAAGACTGGGTGCCCGGAGATGCACAGATCATTGTCACTGCCGGGCAGTTGAAAGCCAGCTCGAAAATCCGCAAGGCTTTCGAGGCGCATCCATCGACCTATGCCGTCGGTATCTACGACGATCCGCCCTCGCGGGCCGAGGTCGAACGGATTCTCTCCGAAGCCGGTTTGAAGAACATCCCACGTGATTCGATGTCGGCAATTACTGAATTGGCGACCGGCATCAGCCCCGGGGATTTTGCACAGACGATTGAAAAACTGTCACTTTATAAGCGCGGAGACAGTTCTGAGCTGACCATCGAAGACATCGAAGCGTGCGCGCCACGCTCGACCGAGGCCGCCCTGGACGATGTACTGAACGTGGTCGCCGAAGGCCGCGCAGGCGAGATCGGCCCGTTGATCCGGCGTCTACAATCGCAGGGCACCAACGCCGTGAGCCTGTGTATCGGCGCGACCCGGCATTTCCGAACGCTTTACGCCTGCGCATCCGACCCCGGTGGTGCCGCGCAAGGGATCGGCAAGTTGCGACCGCCGGTCTACGGAAAACGCCGTGACCGCATATTGCGGCAGGCCCAAGGCTGGGGCGCGCCTAAACTGCAAACCGCATTGACGGTGCTTACGGACACGGACCTGTCGTTACGTTCGGCTGGCCAAACTGCGCCCGCTATGGCGCTGGTCGAGCGGGCCATGATCCGCCTGGCGATGCTGGCGAAGACCCGCTAACTGGCGCGATCAAGCCAACATGCCGCCGCGCGCCCGGCCCAGCGCCCGGTCGCCAGACAGGCCGTCAGCAGGTATCCCCCAGTTGGAGCCTCCCAATCCAGCATCTCGCCTGCGCAATATACTCCGGGAATCGCGGTCAGCATCAGCCCGTCATCAAGTGCTGCGCGCGGAACACCACCGGCGGTGGAAATGGCCTCGTCCATCGGACGCAGACCCGCATGAACAATTGGCAAACGCTTGATCGCACTCACTTCTTGCGACTGGGATACGCCACTGCGCTTGACCATCTCATAAAACAAGGCGACTTTCTGCGGCGACAGATGCAATGACTTCTTGAGCCATTGTGACAGCGTCATTTTCGACTTTTTCGACGAAAAGCGGCTTTTCAGAGTATCTGAATCCAGGTCGGGCACCAGATCGACAAACAATGGCAAAACTTCACGCAGGGCGGGGGTCAGAGAGTACAACCCGCCGCCTTCCAGCCCGTTCGCAGACAGTGCTGCCTCACCTCGGCTTTCCAAATCCCCGGCCATCCAGCGCACCGATTTCAGCGCGGCGCCGAAATGGGGCTGCATATGTGGGCTCCAATCAACGGAAATCGCCGAATTCGCAGGCGCGAATGGGGTGAGTGAAACGCCCTTGGCCTGCAACAAAGGTGCCCAAGCTCCGTCAGAGCCCAAGCGGGACCAGCTTGCCCCGCCCAGCGCGAGTACAGTCGCATCCGCCTTGATGCATTGCTGGCTGTCGGGTGTATCGAATATCAGCGCGGTGCCATCCCAGCCGACCCACCGCCAACGGGTTTGGACCTGCACGCCGGCCTCTGCGAGCCGGGCCAGCCACGCGCGCAGCAGAGGGGAGGCTTTCATTGACGTTGGAAACACGCGCCCTGTCGAGCCGGTAAACAACTCTTGCCCCAGCCTCCGCGCCCATCTCTGCACATCTGAGGCATCAAACTCAGCGATCACTGGGCGCAGCCAATCAGCAGCCTCTCCGTAAGATTCTAGCAGGGTTTCGAATGTTTCGTCCTTGGTCAGGTTCAGCCCCGACTTTCCCGCCATCAGAAATTTGCGGGCAATCGATGGTTTGGCTTCGGCCAAAACAACATCATGCCCGGCATTGGCAAGCTCCTCGGCCGCCATCAGGCCTGCGGGTCCTCCGCCGATCACCACTGCCTGTGCCATCCCTGCCCTCTTGCCTTTCGCGCCACCTGACGCAACTTTACCTTCGTCATGACGAACAGCGATCCGATCTGCCCGCTATGCGACCGCCCGATCCTTGATGGGGGCGGCAGCCTGCACCATCTGATCCCAAAACTCAAAGGGGGCAAGGGCGGACCCACAGTGTTGTTGCATCAGATCTGCCACAAAGAGGTCCACGCAACCCTCACCGAAGCCGAATTGGCCCGCGACTTTCACACGATTGAGGCCCTTCGCAGCCATCCCAGATTGGAGAAGTTCCTGAACTGGGTTCGCAAACGCCCGCCTGGATTTCGTTCGAAGGTCCCGGGCAAGCGACGTGGCCGCTGATCAGCCAGGGTTCACCGGGTCGCCGAAAGCATCTCGTGTTGGCGCCGAAAGGTCCTGAAACTCCAATCCCCGATAGTCGGGCACTTTGGCAAATAGGGCACCCGCGATGTGCTGGAATTCCAGCGTCGTATAGGGGCGCTTCCAGAGCCATTCCCGGTTTTCAACGGCCCAGAGGTCCGGGTTCGGCAACGCGTCATCTGTGAAGGCATAAAAGTGAAGGTCAAAACCGTATTGACCGACATCTTGAATCGACAGCAGGCGCATGCCTTGCGCGCGGCAAAACTCATCTTCGGCAACGATGTCACCGGTTCTGAGGGTTATCTGGCCGACACGGGCCTGAGCAAACGGCGCGGCTGGATCGGCCCCGTTTTCGGGTCGGTTGCCTTCGAAGTCATGCTGAAGAAGTTCGATAACGAACCCTTCGGGGTCTGACAGATGGCACATGTAGCCGATGTCGAGAAACTGCTTGGGCTCCGAAACCTCGACGCCTTTTTCTCGCAAAAACGCGGCGGCAAGATCAACATCGGGCAGAGTGATGCCGATCTTCCAGTATCGTTGCCCTCTGTCGTGGGTGTACCCACCACCGCCGGGCATCAGCAACAGATCGGCATCCTGCCCGTCATAGCCAACGCGCAGGCTTACGCCCTGCACTTGCGCCGACATTCCCAAAACGTCGACATAGAACCTGGCCAGACGTTCAGGATCGGCGACGCGCAACCGCAAGCCAGAGAGCCTCATCGGCACAACTCGGCGATACCGGCGGCGATTTCGGGATCGGCGGCGATGCTGTCAGCAACCAGTTCGCGCGCTGCCGGCATCAGGGCCTCTGGCGCAACGATACGGTCCACTAGCCCAAATGCATAAGCCTCATCCGCTGTGATTTTCTGTCCGGCCATCAGGATCATTTTGGTGCGCGATGGCCCGATCAGCGCCGCCATGCGGACCGGGTCCGAAGGTTGCGGCAGAAAGCCCAGCTTCATCACCGGGTAAAAGAACTTGGCCGTCGGAACCGCAATCCGAACATCGCAGGCCAGTACCATGCCATTCGCGCCCCCTGCCAGAGTACCGTTCAACGCCGCTACGGTCAGGCATGGAAGGGCAGCAATCGCGCCGGACAGACGTTCCCACACATCGGACGTGGCAAGCCCCGTGTGCGCTTCGGCCAGATCAGCACCGGCACTGAACACCTTGCCCGCGCCGGTCAGGATCAGGGCGCGGGCCTCGGTCGCGTCTTCGGCGATCTCGGCCAGCTCGGTCAACATCGCCCCGGTCAGCGCATTGGCTTTGTCGGGGTTGTTCAGAGTGACGATCCACAGGTCGTCCTCTTTTTTCAGGTCAATCACGTCAGTCCAACCCTTTGTCGAATGTCTTCGCGCCGCAGTGAGATTTCGGTGCCCAGAAATTCATCCGCGTCCGGGGTGCACATCCACAGCAGCGCCTTCGCCGGCCAATCGGCGGGGATGTGGTCGCTCCAATCCAACTGGCTAACCGCGTTAATGCCGCTGGCCTTGATCACTTTCTGCATCTCTGTGGCCACGGTTCCCGGTGACAGGCCCATCGCGCGAATGCCATGCATCGATTCCTCAAGATGCAGACATTCGGTCATCATTTTTGCGCCAGCTTTCGACGCGCAATAATGGCTCCACGCCTCGACCGGGTTCGAGGCCGCGCCCGACGAAACGGTCAGCACCGTTCCACCGCCAGCCGCACGCATGATAGGCAGGACGGCACGCATTCCGTAAAAGACTCCCTTGAGGTTTATGTCGATTGCCTTGCTCCAGGCTGCAACATCGGCGTTGGACAGGTGAAAGATCGGATCAATGACACCTGCATTTCCGATCAGGACGTCCAAACCGCCGAACCGATCGACGCAATCCGCGACGGCCTGTTCCACCTGCGCAAAATCACTGACGTCGCATTCCAGCGCGATTGCGTTGCCTCCCAACGCGGCGGCCAATGCGTCGATCTGATCGCGACTGCGGGCGACCAGCGCAACGTTTGCACCCGCTGCGGCAAATACGCGCCCTGCCTCGGCTCCGATGCCCCGGCTGGCCCCAGTTATCAGTACAGTTTTCCCCTGCATTTGGTTCCTCTACCTCCATCGGTTTGAAATTGTGTGAATCTCTACCCCGTCAATGGGGAAAGGGTCCAGTCCTTGCCCCTTGACGCCCGCCGCCACAAACACGACGATGCCCGCAAAATTATCTAGAAGGGTACTGTAATGTCCGTTTTTCTTCGCCGCAGCTGCGGTGCAGTTTTGGCTTATGCCGTTATCACGCAGGGCGCGCTTGCCGATCTTACTTCTCAGGACGTCTGGAATGACTGGAAAGCCTATCTGAACCAGATGGGCTATACCGTCGCGGGCGAAGAAACCGTTTCCGGGAACGTCACAACGATTGCCGATTTGACCGTTTCGATGGACCTGCCGGAAGAAGATGCGACATTCCGTATGGTCGTTCCCGAAGTGACCCTGAGCGAAAACGGTGATGGCACGGTCAACGTCGGCTTCCCCGAAAATTTCCCGATGACGATGTCAGGTGAAGGAGACGGTGAAGAGTTTTCCCTCGAAATCGACTACTCCCAAACCGGTCTGAACCTAGTCGTTTCGGGCGATCCGGACGACATGACATATGACTATTCGGCCGATAGCATTGGCATCAAGCTGGACGGGCTGAATGTCGATGGCGAAGCGGTGCCCGAAGACGCTCTGGCCGTGAATGTGGCTATGACTGACCTGGCCGGTAGCTCGCGAATGAAGATCGGCGAGAACCGCGATATCGACCAGAAGTTCACCGCCAGTGGCCTGACCTATGACCTGGCATTCGACGATCCGGAAAGCGAGGACACGGGCAGGATAGACGGCTCCATGAGCCAGCTGACATTTGAGGGCACCAACGTCATCCCGGCGAATTTCGACTTCTCGAACCCAGAGGCGCTCTATGCCGACGGATTTTCGTTCTCTGGCCTCTTTACCTATGGCTCGGGACAGACCGCGATAGCGGGAACCAGCGAAGGTGAGGCCTTTTCAGTTGGCAGCGAATCCCAGGGCGGTAAGTTCGGTGCCAGCATCGACGCCGAGCGCCTGGCCTATGATGTCGAACAGAACAGCTCGAAAGTTGCGGTGACAACGGCTGAACTGCCCTTCCCCATCGAAATCGCCATGGAAAATGCGGGCTTCAAGTTCGAAATCCCGGTTCAGGAATCCGAGGAAATCCAGCCGTTTGGCTTCGCGATGAACCTGACCGATTTCACCATGTCAGATGTGCTGTGGAGCATGTTCGACCCGGCAGGTGCCTTGCCGCACGACCCGGCAACGATTTCGCTGGACGCCACGGGAACCGCAAAGGTGCTGATGAACTTCTTCGATCCCGCCGTTGCCGAAGACCTGGAGTTCTCGGACGAAGCACCGGGCGAGCTGCACTCTCTGAAGATCAACGAGCTGCTGGTCTCGCTGGTCGGGGCCAAGCTGACGGGTGAAGGTGATTTCACCTTCGACAACTCCAACACCGAAGAGTTTGATGGCATGCCCACACCGACCGGTGTCGCAAAGCTGAAGCTGGTGGGTGCCAACGCGCTGATCGACAAGCTGATCGGGATGGGGCTGGTCTCGGACAGCGATGCGATGGGTGCTCGGATGATGATGGGTCTGATGGCGGTACCGGGCGAAGAGCCTGACACGCTGAACTCGGAAATCGAGTTCACCAGCGACGGCCAGATTCTGGCGAATGGTCAACGCATCAAGTAACCCATCGGGAAGGCGGTCCCACCGCCTTCCCCAACTCTCGTCCGAAATGACGATACACGGCACGGGGCCAACAGTGCCAACCGACAACTCAACAGAATTTGCTCAACCTAAAATAGCCGCAGGCCTTGCGAGACCGGCGGTCCAAGGCTAGGTCCAATGCACACAGACCGGAGGCCTCATGACCCGCACACCTGAAGAAATCAGCCAGAACCTGCTGGACGCGGCCCGCAAAGCGGGGGCCGAAGCGGCCGATGCCATTGTGCTGGATGGCTCTTCGGTTTCGGTTGAAGTACGCGGCGGGGCGCTGGAACATGCGGAACGATCCGAAGGCACCGATTTGGGGCTGCGGGTGTTTCTTGGAAAGCGGCAGGCGATCGTTTCCAGCTCTGACAGTCGTCCTGAAACGCTGAAGGCCATGGCTGAACGCGCGGTTGCAATGGCTGCCGAAGCGCCGGAGGACCCGTTTACCGGTCTTGCCGCACCTGACCAGCTTGCAAAAGATTGGGACATTGAGGCGCTGGAGCAATTCGATCCGGCGCCCGAACCGTCGGCTGAAACACTGTTGTCGGATGCGCTGGCCGCCGAAGCCGCTGCGCTGGCCATTCAGGGCGTATCACAAGTTTCCGACGCCGCAGCCGCGTATGGTACTCATCGCGTGCACTTGGCGGCCACGAATGGCTTTTCCGGAGGATATTCCCGCAGTAGCCGCTCGACCTCCTGCGTCGCCATCTCGGGCGAAGGCACCGGGATGGAACGAGACTATGACGGTGACAGCCGCACTTTCCAAAGCGACCTGCGTAGCCCTGATGAGATTGGTCGCACCGCAGGCGAACGCGCCGTGGCGATAGTCGGGGCGCAAAAGCCCGCGACGGGCACTTTTCCTGTATTGTTCGACGAACGCATTTCATCATCGCTGATCGGCCATCTTCTGGCGGCCAGCAACGGCGCGGCCATTGCCCGTGGCGCATCATGGCTGAAAGACAGCCTGGGTGAGCAGGTTCTGCCTGAGCACCTGTCGCTGATCGAAGATCCGCATCGCCCGCGCATTTCGGGTTCTCGTCCCTTTGACGCTGAAGGTTTACCAACGCGGCGCAGGGCGATTGTTGAAAACGGCACACTGACCGGCTGGACACTGGATTTGTCGAGTGCGCGCAAGCTGGACATGACTTCAACCGGCAACGCGGCGCGCGGCGTGTCCGGGCCGCCGTCGCCCAGCAACTGGAATCTGAGCCTGACCCAGGGCGATCAAAGCAGGGCCGATCTGCTGCGCGATATGGGAACAGGGCTTCTGGTCACCTCGATGATCGGTTCGACGATCAACCCGAACACCGGCGATTACTCGCGCGGCGCGTCGGGATTCTGGGTTGAGAACGGTGAAATCACCCACCCGGTCAACGAATGCACAATTGCGGGTAACCTGCGCGACATGCTGAAACGGATCATCCCTGCAAATGATGCGCGCCCGTATTTGTCCCGCGTGGTCCCCTCGGTGCTGATCGAAGGAATGACACTTGCCGGCAACTGACCTGCAACTGCTGATTGGCGCCGCTTTAGAGGCTGGAAAGATCGCCACACGGTATTCGGGCAGCACGGCGCAACGCTGGGACAAACCCGATGGTGCAGGCCCGGTGACCGAGGCCGATCTGGCCGTCAACGCGATGTTAGAACAACGCCTTCCTGCCGCACGACCGGGCTATGGCTGGCTCAGCGAAGAAACCGAGGATTCGGCGGACAGGTTGACTAAGGATCGCGTGTTCATCATCGACCCGATTGATGGCACCCGCAGCTTTGCCGAAGGGTCAAAAACATGGGCGCATTCTCTGGCGATCGCCGAGCGGGGCGAGGTGACGGCGGCGGTGATTTACCTGCCATTGCGAAACCTGCTTTACGCGGCGGCCAAGGGTCAGGGCGCGACGCTCAACAACGAACAGATCAGAGTGACCGAACGCGGTGATCTGGAAGGTGCCGCAGTATTGGCCGCGAAACCGAATTTGCAACCCCGCCACTGGCGTCAGGGACAGGTCCCGGACTTCAAACGGAATTACCGGCCGTCGCTGGCCTATCGCATGGCCCTCGTCGCGCAGGGCCGGTTTGACGGGATGATGACGCTCAGACCCAGTTGGGAATGGGACATCGCGGCAGGCGATCTGATTATCCGCGAGGCGCGTGGCGTGTGTTCAGACCGGCAGCGCAAGCCCCTGCGGTTCAACAATGCCCACCCGCGCCTGAACGGGGTAATCGCTGCGGGTTCAGGCGTTTATGGTCTACTGTCGGAACAACTTGAACCGGAAAGCCCTGGAATCGCACCATGAGCAAGCCACGCTCATTAAGCCTTGCCGCCTATCGCGTGCTGTCCTGGGGTATGCAGAATGCCGCAAACCAGCGCGATGTTCCGCGACCCGATGGCGAGGTTCTGTGGCTTCACATTAACGCACGCGAGCGTCACCGCGCCATTATCGATTTCTGCCAAAGGCTGCAGCAGGCGCGACCCAATCTGTCTGTGGTTCTGACTGTTCCTCCCGACGCCGATCTGACGCGGTGGGCAAGTTGCGGCTATCCTCTCGTTAATCTTCCGTCCGAGCAAACCGGGGCTGCCCGCGCCTTTCTGGATCACTGGCGGCCCGACGTTGGAATCTGGGTTGGCGGTGGACTGATGCCGAACGTGATCACGCGCGCCGAAGAACGCGGCATCCCCCTGATCCTGATCGAGGCTCAGGCCGAAGTGAAAGTCGCGCGAGGTGGGCGTTGGCTGCCGGATATCACCCGGTATACGATTGACTGTTTCCGAACGATCTTGTGCACCTCGCCTGAAACCGCCCGGCAAATCCGCCGGCTTGGTATCTCTTCGACCAAGGTCAAAGAAGCACCACCTCTTCATGTCAGTCCGAACCCGCGACCCTGGCCCGAAGACGAACTGATCGAAGTGAACCATGCGCTGTCAGGCCGCCCCGTCTGGCTGGCGTCATGGGTGCAGGACAAAGAGTTTATCTCGGTCCTAAGCGCTCACCGGCAAGCCATGCGGATGTTGCCCCGGCTGGCGCTGGTGCTGCACGTTGCGGACATCACCGAAGCCGGACCGCTGCACCGGCGGCTCGAAGCCATGGACCTGCGCTGTACCAATTGGGACGAAACCGGTGTGGTCGAGGATATGACCCAGGTGATCCTGTCCGCCGTGCCCGAGGATCTGGGTCTGTGGCAACGGGTCTCGCCGGTCACGTTCATGGGCAGTTCTCTGGAGCGCGGCGCAGGGGGACAGGACCCGCTTATCGCAACGGCACTTGGGTCCGCCGTTATCCACGGCCCGTTTGTGCACAGCCACCAGCAGTTATACGATCAGTTAGATCGCGCGGGCGCAGCACGCACAGTCAGAACCGCGACCGAGCTTGGCGACGCAGTGGTCGAGCTTTTGGCACCAGATCAGGCCGCCAATATGGCGCTGGCCGGATGGCAAATCGTAACTGAGGGTGCGCCGCAAGCGGACAATCTGATCGACATGGTGCAGGATTATCTGGATCAGCGGAGTGCAGACGATGCGAGCACCTGATTTCTGGAATACATCACCGGATCAATTGGACCTGCGTGCCCGGATGCTGGCACCTTTGGGACATCTCTATGCCTGGGCAACGGCCCGCCGGGTCACGTCAGAGCCGGGATTGAATCCCGGCGTACCGGTCATCTGCGTCGGCAACCTCAATGCAGGAGGTACCGGGAAAACTCCGACTGTAATCTGGATGATCGAACAACTGCGCGACGCGTGGCATGAAACCCATGTCGTGACACGTGGCCACGGCGGTTCACTGGAAGGGCCGGTACGTGTAGACCCCGGCAAACATACGGCTGCGCAGGTCGGGGACGAGCCGCTGCTGCTGGCGGCGTTTTCAGATGTCTGGGTCGCCAAGGACCGCGCTGCGGGCGCGAAGGCAGCGGCCGATGCCGGAGCTTCGGTGGTTGTGCTGGATGACGGTTTTCAGAACCCTTCGGTTGCCAAGGATTTCTCGGTCATCGTTGTAGATGCGGCCCGCGGGTTCGGGAATGGCCTGTGCCTGCCAGCCGGACCGTTGCGGGAACCGGTCGATGTGGGGCTTCAGCGCGCCGATCTGGTTCTATCTCTGGGCGATGACAATGCTCAGGCCGAATTCGCTGAACGCTGGGGACAGAGCCTGACCGTACCTCACGCAACCGGTGCCGTTGAGCCGCTGCAAACCGGCATGGACTGGAGCGATACGTCCGTTCTGGCCTTTGCGGGCATTGGCCATCCCAAGAAGTTCTTCGACACTCTGCGCCAGCAAGGTGCCACGTTGCTGCGGGCCGAGGCACTGGACGATCACCAGCCCCTAACACCTGCGCTGATGACACGGCTGGAAAATGAGGCGCGGCTATTGGGTGCACAGATGGTGACGACGGAAAAAGACGCCGTGCGTCTGCCCGCCGCGTTTCGCAGCAAGGTCATCACCCTGCCAGTTCGCCTGAAAATAGATGAGGCCGACAAGGTCCGGAACATGCTGCTGCAGATCGCCCCATCGCCCTGAAAAGCGACCGGCCCTTATCGAGCCGGTCGCGAAAGCACTTAGCTGCCCAGTTCGTCTTCGATCAGTTTCTTGAAGTCACCGTAGGACTGGTTGTCGACCTTCTTGCCATTCACAACGAAGGACGGGGTCGCCTGAACGCCGTCACGCTCAGCGTTTTCCTGATACCACGCCACCAGCGTCTGCGCGCGGGTTCCGTCCTGCAGGCAGGCTTCAAGCTGATCATTGTCGATACCGGCCAGACGGCCGATCTTGCGCAGCTCGTCGACGATTTCTGCCGGACCACCGGCCTTGGTCCATTCGGACTGACCTTCATAGATCAGGTCCGAAATGCCAAAGAATTTTTCGGGCCCGCCGCAACGCGCAACCATCGAAGCCCACAGGCCATAGCGGTCAAAGTAAACCTCGCGGTAGATGAACTTCACCTTGCCGGTGTCGATGAAGTCTTTCTTCAGCTCTTTGAACGCGCCGGTGTGGAAATTCGCACAGTGCGGGCAGGTATAAGAAGCATATTCGATGATCTCGACGGGCGCGTCTTCGGCCCCCAGAGTCATTTCGACGATAGTCGAGGTATCCAGATCGGCCTCTTGCGCCTCGGCGCTGCTGATCAGCGGATAGGCGGGATTGGAATTCGACAGCGACAGCCAATAGCCGCCAGCGGCCACGGCGACGGCCGCACAAATTCCGGTTGCAATACGGCTCATTTCTCAGCCCTTTCTCAGCGTTTTTGCTTGGATAAAACGTTACGGCCCAGACGTTCAAGGGCCGCGCGCAGATCGCCGTCATGGACGTCTCGCGCGGTTCGGTCCGCCTCGGCTGCGATTTCTGGTTCGATCTTGGGTTTCGCCGATTTCGGTTTGTGGTCGAAACTGGCCTGCCCCTCGGCAAATCCGGTCGGAGCGGTCTGGGTGATACGCACGCGACTTATCGCATTATAGCCATAGACCGCATTCACCTTGCCGCGCAGCTGTTCCTTTTGCATTTCAAGCATAGGTGCCTGAGGGCCAGTTGTCAGCACGGTCAGCGTCGCGCCGATTCCACCTTTGCCATAGCCTACGTTCACAGGCCGCGCGATGGCGGCCATATCCTGCCCCACGATCTCGGCCCAATGAGTCAGCAGGCGCGACACGGCGAATCCCCGGCTTTCCCCGGCGCGCCGAATCTGGTCGTTCAGCAAAGTCGCGGTGCGTTTGAACCCGCGGGTCGAAGAACGTCTGCGCTGCATCTGGTTTCCAACTCCTGCGCCGCTATTGTAAAGGCCATACAAACGGGCGCCAGCGAAACCCGACAAGGAGATAGATAAAACTTGCGTGACTCTGGTGAATTTGACGTGAGCAGTGCGTTGCTGGGTTGGTATGACTGCCACGCCCGCGAGATGCCGTGGCGCGTTGGCCCCTCTGATCGTGCTAACGGCGTTTTGCCCGACCCCTATCGTGTCTGGCTGTCCGAGGTGATGCTGCAACAGACCACCGTTGCCGCTGTGCGAGACTATTTCGTGCGATTCACAACCCGCTGGCCAACGGTTGAAGCACTGGCGTCTGCCCCGGACGATCAGGTCATGGGCGAATGGGCCGGTCTGGGCTATTACGCCCGCGCCCGAAATCTGCTAAAATGCGCGCGCGTCGTGACCGAAGAACATGGTGGAAGGTTCCCGAATTCCCATGATGCCCTGCTGAAACTGCCGGGCATTGGCCCTTATACGGCGGCCGCGATCTCGGCCATCGCTTTTGATCGCCCTGAAACCGTGCTGGACGGTAATGTCGAACGGGTCATGGCCCGCCTTTACGACATCCACGATCCTTTGCCGGGGTCGAAACCGCAACTCAAGGACCGAGCCGCCACTCTGACGCCGGAAATACGTCCAGGTGATTACGCACAAGCGGTGATGGATCTGGGCGCCACGATCTGCACCCCCAAATCCCCGGCCTGCGGTATCTGCCCTGTACGGGATCCCTGCGCATCGCGGGTGGCCGGAACGCAGGCCGATCTGCCGCGCAAGACGCCTAAAAAGCCAAAACCTACCCGATTTGGGCATGTGTATATCGCACGGCGCATTGATGGAGCTTTGCTGCTGGAACGCCGCCCGGATAAAGGGTTGCTGGGCGGCATGTTGGGCTGGCCGGGGTCAGAATGGTCCGAGACACCCGCTGAATTCCCCCCGTTTCCGGCGGACTGGCAGATGCTGCCGGGCGAGGTTCGCCACACCTTTACTCATTTCCACCTGATCCTGCGAATCTGGAGCGCTCCGCTGCCGAGCGAATCCGACCGTGACGACCTGATCGTCATGGATAAACACGCATTCCGCCCAAGTGATCTGCCGACTGTCATGCGCAAGGCCTACGACCTCTGGCGCTCGACGTAACCCATTGTGCGCCATAGCGCCGTGGGTCTAGTCTGCGCGCAGTTGATCGGAGCCAAATGATGATCGCATCGGACAATCTCTCTCGTTGGCAATCGGCGTCGCCGTTCTGGGTGTCTTTCCTGCTGATCCCCGTGATCTGGTCCACCGCATTTGCCGGGGGTTGGTGGGTGTTGTTGGTGCCCATGTCGACCTGGTGGGCCTTTGCCGCGCTGGATCGACTGACCGGTCTGAATCTGGAAAACGCTGACCCGGACACATCGGATGACACGCTGAGATGGTACATCCTGCTGACCAAGGCCTGGGTCCCCGTTCAATTCCTGACTTTGTACGGACTGATTTGGTACGCAACCCACACGGACCATCTGTCAACGCTGTCCAAGGTCGGCCTGTTCTTTGGAATGGGTGTGATTTCCGGCACGATCGGGATCAACTACAGCCATGAACTGATGCACCAGCAGGGCCGGCTCGAGCGATGGTTGGGTGATATCCTGCTGGCGATGGTGCTGTATTCCCATTTTCGGTCCGAACATCTGCTGGTTCATCACCGCTATGTCGGCACTCCACGTGATCCTGTCACCGCGCGCTACAACGAGGGTTTCCACCGGTTCTATCCTCGTGTCATGTGGCAATGCCTAGTGTCTGCCTTTCGGGCGGAACAGGACAAGCTGGCGCGCAAGCAGCGTCCTTGGACCGACCGGGGAAACCCATTCTGGCGCTATTGGGGGCTGCAGGCCGGTATGCTCGCGCTGGCGTTCTTTATCGGAGGGTGGTCGGGTGTCGCCCTGTTCCTGATTCAGGCAGGCGTCGCCATCTGGCAGCTGGAACTGGTAAACTACGTCGAGCATTACGGCCTGACCCGCAAGCATCTCGGCAATGGCAAATATGAACACGTCCAGCCGCGCCATTCGTGGAATGCCTCGCAGAAAGCATCGAACTGGCTGTTGATAAACCTGCAACGGCATTCCGACCACCATTACAAGCCCAACCGGCGTTTTCCATTGCTACAGCACCACTCAGAGGACACGGCCCCGCAACTGCCCTACGGCTACCCTGTGATGACCGTCGCGGCGATGATCCCACCGCTGTGGCGCTGCGTCATGAACCCCCGCGTCCGGGCATGGCGGCGTCAATACTATCCCGAAGTCACAGATTGGAAGCCCTACAACAAATCGCTAAACCCGCTGCCGAGGTCCTGACCGCAGCGCGCGTCAGCGCGCTGCCCGGCCCAACGGGATGGGTCGCATCTTTAATGCGACACAGACCGGCGGGAGAGTTCCGCTCTACTTCACCCAGACATCCATCGTGTCTTCGACACCCCGAACAACCTGATTTTCGTGTTTGGCAAAGCCTGCCGTCAACTCCGTGACGTTATTGCCTTCCTGCATCACCTGCGTGCGAACCGCATTGCTCAACACCACGCGCGCGCCAAGCTCGCGTGTCATGGCCTCCAGCTTGGCCGATACATTCACCGCATCGCCGATGACCGCGAATTCCAGCCGGTTCGCTCCAATATCTCCTAACACCACGGGTCCATAATGAACGCCGATCCCAACCTGTATCTCGGGCTCACCAGCGCGACGCCGCTCCAGATTCCAACGGTCGATCACGTCAACCATGTCACGCGCGCAGGCCACCGCGTTGCTCGCATCCAATGGCGTCGGCACCGGGGTCCCAAACGTGGCCATCAGCCCATCGCCAAGGTATTTGTCCAGCGTTCCGTGATGTCGGAACACCTCGGACTCCATGCGCGCGTGAAATCCGCGCAGCACCTCGATGACCTCATATGGGTCACGACCAGCGGCGAACTTCGTAAAACCAACGATGTCGATAAACAGAACTGCTATGTTTTCCTTGCGCACCTGTTTGAGCGGTTCATCGTTCTGGCTCAGCTCATCGACAACATTGGGCGAGAAATACCGCGACAGGTTTGCACGCTCCCTCTCCAGCCCCGCATTCGTCATCAATAGCCGGTTAAGCCGCCGCATTGAGATGGCAAGCGTGACGGCAACCATCATGAAAACGATAACCTGCTGAACACGCAGCTCGGGCATAAAGCTGTTGGGGTCCAGCCATTCGGCAACATCCGGATACCCGACCAGCGCCTCGGACACGCGTTCGCTGATGCCGGGTATCGGCGTCGCCACCCACCACGCAATCACCCAACCCGCCGTCCACATCATCAAGGTCCACGACCCGATAGCTACCACTGTGCGCCAGGAATAGGCCAGTGTTCCTGCTGCCAAAATGATGAAGAAATACTGGAAGTTGTCGAACCTGTACTGCATCGCCAATGGCCTGACATCATCGCTGAACGGGTTTGGCACGATCATCCCCAGCGTCATGATCAGCAGATCAACGAAGATCAGCAATAGCTCGACCCTTGACTGACCCACTCTGCCCGCGCGCCGGATCAGCCAGCCATTGGCGCAGATGAGCAGCAGGATGAAGTGATACCACAGCACTTCCCAATGTGGATTAAGGAAAACCAGCAGAATGCCGGTCAGGCCCATTGCGATCCAACGGGCGCGGACGGCCAGCTCCAGCCCTTCGCGCTTGTGCCGTTCCAGTGCGGCCTCGGTGTATTTGTTGTCCAGATCGTACACATCCGGCCTGGTTATCGAGAACCGTTCAAGACGGGATTCGCTGGCTGTGGTATCCGACATGGCCGAGGCTCCTTCCGTGCGCAGCAGGCCAGGAATCTCATATCGGAACCAGACGGGGAATAAAACAAAAGACCCCGCCGAAAACGGCGGGGCAAGGCTTAGTGCCTTGTGTCAGGCCACAGGCACCGGCGGTGTTCGTAAAATCAGTTCATCTCTGCCCGGATTTGCTGACGCAGCACGTCGATCGGGACTGTCTTGCCGTCGCGCTTAAAGCACCAGTATGTCCAGCCATTGCAGGACGGTGCGTTTTCCAGATGCGCGCCAACCTGATGGATCGAGCCTTTGACGTTGTCGCCCACCAGAGTTCCGTCTGCACGAACCTTCGCTTTGTGGCGCTGGTTCATGGAATAGAGCTCTTCACCCGGGCGCAGCATGCCGCGCTCAACCAGCTGACCAAAGGGCACGCGTGGTTCGGCGCGTTTGCTGGCGCTGACTTCCAGCGCTTCACGGTCAAACTTACGAACCTTGGAAATACGCTTTTCAGCCACCTTGCGATAGCTTTCCTCGCGCTCAATCCCGATGAATTCGCGACCCAGCATCTTGGCAACGGCACCGGTTGTGCCTGTGCCAAAGAACGGGTCAAGGATCACGTCACCCGGATTGGTCGAACCAATCAAAACGCGGTGCAGCAGCGATTCCGGCTTTTGCGTCGGGTGCGCCTTGTCGCCGTTTTCATCCTTAAGGCGTTCGTGCCCAGTGCAGATCGGCAGAACCCAATCGCTTCGCATCTGCACGCCTTCGTTCAGCGCCTTCAGAGCTTCATAGTTGAACGTGTACTTGGCACCCTCACGCTTGGAGGCCCAGATCATCGTCTCATGCGCGTTGGTGAACCGCTTGCCACGGAAATTCGGCATCGGGTTCGATTTGCGCCAGACGACATCGTTCAGAATCCAGTACCCGGCATCCTGCAAGGCCGAACCAACGCGGAAAATGTTGTGGTAAGACCCAATCACCCAGATCGCGCCATTCGGCTTGAGCAGACGATGCGCCGCCTTCAGCCATTCGCGGGTGAACTGGTCATAGACACCAAAGCTCGAGAACTGATCCCAGTGATCATCGACCGCGTCGACCTGGCTGTTGTCCGGGCGGTGCAACTGGCCTTTGAGCTGCAGATTATATGGCGGATCCGCGAAAATCAGGTCAACCGACGCCTCGGGTAGACTGTTCATCACATCGATGCAGTCGCCAGATAGAATCGTGTTTAAAGGGAGCGCTTTTGCGCCCTTTTTAGTGGTTGTTGTCATTCTACTGCCTCAAGTATCCACGGCGCTTTTGCGCTCATTTGGTTGAGACAAGGATGAGTCAAAGTCGAATCGCCGTCAATTTCTTTTTTGAATCAGCGGCTTACGATTTACTCTTGATACAAGATATTGTGTACCGGTTTGAACGAACGCCTATGATGTGGGGTCACGCCGAGATTTTGCAGCGCTTCTCTGTGTTGTTTTGACGGATAGCCTGCGTTTGTCTCCCATCCATAGCCGGGATGCTGTTGCGCCAAATCCACCATCAGTTGATCGCGCCAGTTTTTGGCGATGATCGAAGCCGCCGCGATCGACACGGAATACGCATCGCCTTTGACAACCGCCTGCGCAGGGATCGTCAGACCCCGCGGGATCATATTTCCATCGATCAGCAGATAGTCCGGCGGTGGATCCAGAGCCGCAACCGCACGTTCCATCGCCAGATGCGAGGCACGCAAGATGTTGTGTTCGTCAATCTCGGCAACCGAAGCCTCGGCTATGGCGAACTCGGCCCGGTCGCGCACAGCAGCGTCCATTGCAATACGCCGTTTGGTCGTCAGCTTCTTTGAATCATTCAGCCCCTCGGGGATGTCCTCGGGGTTCAGAATCACCGCCGCCGCGACCACCGGCCCGGCCAAAGGCCCACGGCCGACCTCGTCCACACCGGCAATCCGCAGGTATCCTTGCGCCACTGCCGCTTGTTCAATTGAATAATCCGGGTTTGTCATACCCACCGAAAACCGCGTTTTACGTCCCATAGCAAGACAAAAATGAGAGGGCGGCTTGCGCCACCCTCTCCTGCACGGCGCTTCTGTGGCGCCGCTCCTGCTCGAAAGTGATTACTTGTAAACGACGCGGTATCCTTGCTGGCGCAGGCATGCGGGTTCGTATGCCCGCTTCACCTTTTTGCCATTCCAGAAACCGACCTGGCACTCTTGCGGCAGGCTATTGGCATGTTTGTAGTGCTTCTTGAGGCAACTCGGCGCGAGAAGCGGGTGATTGTTTGAATAGGCGTTGTAAGTGCGCAGGCATTGCTGCGGCAGATCATAGCGCGCAACGTGTCGCGGCAGGGGGCGCACCGGATAGCTGGGCTGGGCCACGTAGGGCTGCGGCGTATAGGTCTGATGCCGCGTCGTCCGTTGCTTGCGCTTTTCCTGATTATAGTAATGAACCCCGGCACCAATGATCGCGATGGCGGCAAGCCCCCCAAGGATATCCTTGGCGTCCGCCGCCCGCGCCTGCGAGACCGAGACGCCGGTGATGGTGATTGCGGTGGCTACGATTAATGCGATGAACTTCCGGTGCATGGTGCGTGTCCTTACTGATGTTTCGGGGCGATCCGGGTCAGACCGCAAACTTGATGTCCCGAAACTGGGTCCACCCCCCTCAGACAAGCAATAACGGGCGGTTGTTATCGGATATCACGCCCCGCAAACCCCTTAGGTTATTGAATGTCGGGCCAAGCCATGCGCAGGATGCGGCCTATGAAACCGATCCTCTCTTCTCTGGCCGTTGCGGCCCTGATATCGCTTGGCACCGCCGCGTCGGCCGAGTGCTATGCGGATTACAAGGCCAAGCAGGACAACCCCCTGCGGCTGCACTACGGCGTGATGCAGGTTTCGGCCTGTGACAAAGGCCAGGCCCAGCAAGAGGTCTCGCAACGCCTCAGCGCGTCGGGCTGGACCTTGTTGAACGTGATGTCCGTCTTTGGGCCGGAAGGATTGGATAAAAGGAAGGCCAATGCCGGACAATTCTATCTCCGTTACTGAGGCCAGACGGTCAGGGACAAGACTGGTTGGCGCGGGTATTGCGGCGATCGTCCTGATTCTTGTCACGGCCGCCGTTTTCCTGTTCTGGACCCTGCCGGACGCCAACGCGTTTAACGCGCGTGTGGAACGGCTGTTTATCGAAAGCGACCTGACCTCACAGACGGAAATCCGGCTGCTGGAGATCTTGGCCCAATCCGGCACTGCCTTCGCCGATACGCTGTCCAGTTACCGCATGGTTATTTTTGTACTGCTGGTGTTTGCCAGCGCCATGCTTGTAACCGCGCTGGTATTTCTGGTGATGCTGGTTCTGCTGAACCGTCGGATGGCCCAGATCGAACGCACCGGTATTCAGGTGACGTCCCTGCTGATCAGCCGCGAAGAAAACACCGTTTATCTGAACAACATGGATTTCAAACTGACCCCAGCGGCGATGGAGACCCTCTCGGTTCTGGCGGAATCCCGGCTGGATGATGAAGTTCTGTCTGGCGCTCAGATCGAAGGGGTGATTTCCGGCAAAGACGCTGCCGATTGTGACGAGGCCGCCGGGGCCACGCGGATCAAACGGCTGCGCGATGCATTGGGTAATCAGATGGTCAGCGAGTTGCTGGTCAAGAACATCGCCAAAAAGGGCTATATGCTGTCCATCGAAAAAGATGTGATCCAGATGGTTTGAGCCAGTCCCGCTGCACAGCTATCGCTCGGTAAAAATGCCGCGAACCCCCTTGGAAAACCGCCAGTCAGAGCCCATCCTATAGTGACCTGTGCCAGGGAGGTTGATGATGAACGTCCACGCCACACCAAGAACAAAAGGCTATGGAATCTCGGTCGAGCGGCTGAACGGTCGGATCGCGATTTACCGGGATGAGACCCTTTTGGCCGAAAGCCATAACGCTAAAGTCATGTATGAAACGCGTCTGCCGCCGGCGATCTATATCCCGCGCGAAGACGTGTGCATTGATCTTGGTGAAGAAACCGAGCTGCAGACATTCTGCCCCTTCAAAGGCACCGCGACCTACCACGATGTCGTCCTAAACGGGCAACGGATGGCCAATTCGGTTTGGGCCTACGAGGACGCACTGCCCGAAAGCGCCGCCATTCAGGGGCATATCGGGTTCATGCCCAACACCTATACCAACATCGATCTGGGTGAGAACCGCCTGCGCGAACCCGATGACGGCAATATCAGTGGGCCGCTTATTGACTGGCTGATGCGCGGCGCGTCGACAAATGATACTCCTGAAACCTTCACCAAAGCTCTGGCCGAGAAAATGCTGGAGCACGGCATCGCCATTCAGCGCCTGAGCATTCTGGCCTGGTCTCTGCATCCGCTGATCGCTGGCAAGCATTACATCTGGGAAAAGGGCGAGGCTGAAATCTCGACCAATGTACCGACCTATGAAATCCACGATCACCCGGCCTATATCAACAGCCCCCTGCGCCATGTATCGAACGGGCTGGGTGGTGTGCGCCAGCGGTTGAACGCGGACAATCCCCATAACAGCTTTCCGATCATGGAAGATCTGAGGGCCAAGGGCGCAACCGATTATGTCGCCATGCCGCTACGGTTTTCGGATGGCCGAACCAACGTTCTGACCCTGACCTGCGATCATCCGGACGGTTTCACGACAGAAAACCTTGGACTGGTGTTCGAATGCTCTTTGGTGATTGCACGGTTCTATGAGGTCTTCATGCAGCGTGAAAACGCCCAGGTTCTGCTTGAAACCTATGTCGGAAAACGCTCGGGCGCGCGCGTACTTGGGGGTGAGATTCGGCGTGGTGACGGAGATGAAATTGATGCCGCCATCATGTTCTGCGATCTGCGCAATTCCACAAGCCTGGAAGAGCAGTTGGGTCGCACGGCCTACATCAACCTTCTTAATGACTTTTTCGAAACCGTGTCTGGCATTGTGCATGAAAACGGCGGCGAGGTCCTGAAGTTCATCGGCGATGCTGTCCTTGCCGTGTTTCCGGCGGGCGAAGATTCAATAGCAGCACGGGGCAACGCCCAGCGCAGCGCCATTGAAATCGTCGAAAAGTTGGGAGAGTTGCGCCAATCAGGGTCCGACCGACATTGCGATTGCTCAATTGGCGTTGCCTATGGGCGCGTGACCTACGGCAACGTCGGGTCTCGTGAGCGGCTGGACTTTACCGTGATCGGACAAGCCGCGAATATCGCTGCACGTCTGGGTGAATACGGAAAAACAAAAAACCACAGGATCGTCGTATCTGCCGATATTCTGCCCGCCTGCGCCGATGCCCTGCCGCTGGGCGACGTCAAGCTTCATAATGTGTCACAACCTGTCGAGTCTTATGCCCTCAGAACGTCGGCAGATGCCGTGTTGAACGATTGAGGCCCGCGCTTGTCGCGGACATTTCAACGGGCCGGTGTTTGGAACCAGATGGCGTTTTTATCACGAATGCAAAGCGCAACACCTCATGCGCCGAGCAAGATCAGCGCGGTCTGCGCCGGTGAAATCACACTTTCGAGCTGGGCGATCTGACTGCGGGCCAGGAACTGATCCGTAAATTGCGCGACTGCGCCCTTATCGTTGAATTGGGCCAGATCGTCGGACCCGGTCAGCCCTGACAACCTGTCCTTGAACACCTCCAGCTGTTTGTCGATGTCTAACTGGCCAAAACTGGACGGCAGGCCAAGTGCTGTTTCCATCATACGCCGCAACGGCGGTAGGCTCATCAGGTCAAACCACTTGGTGTCGTTGCTGACCTGCTTTTGGGCGAGGTCTCCCAGCGCATGCTGTGCATACAAAGCGATACGCATCGTTTCATCCGACTCGCCCACCGCGATTTCAAACCGCGACACAACATTGTCGCGGGCAATTTCTTCCATGTTGGTGATCAGCGCGGTTTTTCGCACTTCGCCCGGGCCCAGCCCAAACGCCTCGGAAAACTGTCGATAGCGTTTGTCGGACAGGCGGTTGGAGAGCGCATCCTCGGCCTTGGTGCCGTCAGACAGGATTTTCTGAATGAAATAGCGGTTGTCCAGATCCCCCTCCAACCCAAAGGCACCCAGCGCAACTTGCAGAAGCCTGCGGTCTGACACCAGATCTTCTGCGGTATGAACTTTTTTGATGTTCTCCAGAAAGTACTCGCGGTCCCTTTTGTTGACGGAAGACGCGGAAAAACTGTCAATCTGCGCATCGTATGTGCGCTGCAGGAATCGCCAGCCGACAATCCCGCCCGAGGGTATGACCGGTTGGAACGTCATTACTGATAGGCCATCAGACGTTCTTCGCGCGGCAGCAGCGCGCGCAGGGCCTTGAGGCACTTGTAGTATTGCTCATCCAGCAACGCCTGGGTCGCTTCAGCCAAAACCCGACGGCTATCGGCATCGGTAAAGACCTGGCTGAGCTCTTCGACGCGCCGCAACAACTGCTGGCGTGCCCGTTCAGGCTCCATATCGCCGGACAGCACCAGCTGAGCGGCATAGCAAACGCGCCGAACCGGTGTATTCACTTCGTCCGGATGGATGGCATCCCGCAAGCGCAAGACATTTGCTTCGGGCGTCATGATCGAAAATCGGCTGCGTCGGTCCCCGTTTTCCACGACCACGCCGTTGATCAGGACCCGCTCCTTCGGCGCTAGTTTCAAAACCAATCCCGCCATCAAGTGGCCCCCAATTGCCGCAGGCCGCGCAGAACCGCCATGTTGATTTCCAGCAATGGTTCCACCGACGCTTTTTGGCCCAAAATCTGGCTGCTGTGCTGTTCGGTAAACTCTGCCAGATAGAATATCCGTGCGCGCAAATCATTGGGCAGCGCATTGTCGGAATCCGTCACGCCACTGGCCAGCACGGTCCAAAGGCGGCGGTTTTCGTGCAAAGCCTGCACAAACGCACCAAAGTCGGTTTTTTGACGGGCCGCGGCGGCCTTGAGCTTACGCGTGATTTTTGAAATTGCTTCGAATTCGGTATCGCGCGGTGTCCGCGCTGGGGCGGCGGTCTGTGCGTATGCACGTTGTGCAAGGGCTTGCGGTGTCACGTGAAATCCTTCCAGTAATCCGCCACTTGGCGGTCAGTATCGGGGCGCGCCGCCGCGCCCCGATTATGTTCCTGATCTTAGTTGAACAGAGACAGGATCGACTGCGGCGCCTGGTTGGCGATCGACAGCGATTGTGTGGCCAGCTGCTGTTGAACCTGAAGGGCCTGCAGACGCGCCGAGGTTTCCTCCATGTCCGCATCTACCAACGAACCGATACCGGATTTGAACGAGTCCGCCAGATTCGAGATGAACTCTTTCTGTGTCTCGATCCGACCCTGCGAAGAACCGAATGCGGCCGACGCGTCGATCGAAGTGTCGATCAGCGTTTCAATCGTGGCCAGTGCCGCAGTCGCACCTGGGCCAGTAGACACATCAATACCGGTCAACGCGCCGAGACCACCCGAACCCGCGTTCACATATTGGGCCGAGAACGAGACATCTCGGCCGGTGGCGTTGGCGACTGACAAGGTGCCGGCGGTGCCCGAGTCATAGTCGACGGTCAGACCATTGATACCCAGCTCTTCGATCTTCGCTTTCAGGCCCACAGCGACGATATCACCGGTGGTGGCAGCCGCCGCATCCGTCGCGGAAACCGTATAGGAAACCACCTGATCGTCGATCGCCACGACCACCTTGTCGCCAGCTGCGAACGCACCGCTGGATTCATCCGTCACCAGAGCTGTCGCCGAAGTTGCACCGTTGTCAATTGTTGCACCAACACGGTCATTGCCAGTTGAGGAACCAGTCGATCCGTCAAAGACCTGTGCCGCCGTGTAACCTCCGGTCGAAAGGTTCTGGCCCGCGACGCTGATGGACGACGCGGTCACGTTGCCTGAATTGTCCCGGTCAAGAGAGGCGAGGATCGAAGCAGACCCGGAAGAACCGTCCACCAGATTAAGACCGTTGAATTGGGCGGCCTTAACCACCGAATTGATCTGATCCTTCAAGGCCGTGACATCGTCATTGATCTTGTCGCGGTCAACGTTGTCTTCCTGCGCGGCAACGATCTTGCTTTTCATCTGGGTCAGCAGATCGGTGACGGTTTCGGACGCGTTACGCGCAACCGCAACCGTGGATTCACCCAGGGCCAGACTGTCCTTGATCGCGTTAAAGCCTTTGACATCCGATTCCATGACCTTGGAAATCGCCCAAACGGCCGAGTTGTCTTTCGCGGTCGCAACGTCCTTACCCGTCGAGATCGCGTTCCGCGTCGCCCCAAGATCCTTGTTGACCGACTTGAGTGTTTGCAGCGCCACCATGGCGCCATTGTTTGTCAGAATGCTGGACATTAGCTTTCTTCCTTTTCCGTTCGGGCTCTTTGCGCCCATGCTCATCCCGCCACTGGTGCGGGCTTTGACGTCTTTCTGATCAGTGCGATCCGCCGTCGGGCTGTTCGCGCCACCTGCTGTTTCCAGGTGCCCGAACACCTTTGACGTCGATCCCCTAACGGAGTGCTAAAGCGCGCAGTTCAGAAACCTCGGATTTGAATCAAACCGCTGTCTATGCCCGTTTTTCCAGCTTGGCTTGGTGGCGGACAGCGAATCCGCTGCGCTGCCCATCGGCGCCATAGGTGCTGAACTCCTGCCGCACACGACGCAACTCGGCCATGCGGTTTGCCACGGCGCGAATCCCATCTGCGGCGCTATTCAGCAGTGCCTGGTTCCGCTCGACCTTTTGCTGCAGGCGAATCAGCTCGTCACTGTCAAAGACTTCAAGGTCGTTGATCGCGCCGATCAGTTTTTCCTTTTCCGGCGCTGTGTGATGCAGACGATCCAAATCGCCCTGCACCAGCGCGTTACGCTCAAGGTCCAGAACTTCTTCAAGTGACTTCACCAAATCGGTTTCAGGGGTTTTCGGCATTGGTTTTCTCCATCATGGATTGGAAAATGATCTCGGACAGGCCGACACCGCCGGATTTGGCCAGCGCACGGGCCTGATGTTGCACCAGGAACGAAGCAAACTGATCTTCGCCCGCACCCCCGCCAAAGGACTGGCGCGCTTTGCCCAGCCCGGCTGATTTCAGCATCTCACCCAGAAAAGCCGCCTCCAACTCAATGGCTGCGGTGCGCAATTTCTGTGAGTGCACAGGCGTTTGAGACGATGGAAGAGGCGCGGAAACCTTCATTGCTTTCTCCGAAAATTGCATCGAACTTTTTCGATCAAAGGCGAAAGCAGTTAAAATAAACGTAACTTCCTGCGGTCAGATTTGCGGTCACACAACCGGAGTCGGAGCAAAATGCCCAATCCTCTTTCAGTGGTGACGTCCTCGCCGACCGCAACCGCAACAACCAACGCGACCGTCAATGAACCGGGCGAAGACACCGGCGCAGATTTTGCAGCCGTGTTGAAACAACACGGCGATGGGCATAGCGATGAGATCGCTGGCCCGAATCCCAAGGTTGAGGAACCCGAACCGGACGCCGACGCCGAGGGCGAAGACATTGACCCAAAGGGGGACGCAGAAGTCCTAGCCGATCCCCCGCAGGCTGAATTGCAAGTGTCACAGGATGTAAAGCCAGAAGTGGTCGAACCTGTTGGCCATGCCGTACAGACAACTTCGCCTGACCCGCACGATCAGAATTCGGAAGAAGACAGACGCCCCGACACGCAAGCAACTTTCGTAAGGCTGGACACGGAAAACCAAAACACGCGAAAGGTCACCCAGAACGTTCGGAATGACACGGTTGAACGTATTTCGCCTATCCAAACGCCAGAAGGGCCACCGAGGCCGGAGCTGGCCAAATCAAAGTTGCAATCCGCCGAAACACCCGCAGTGGCGGTGGTCGGCCGGGCCGTGAAACCTGCGTTGCATCGGCAAGACGCACATCACTCGCCTGCGCCCGTTTCTACGCACCAATCAACATCCACCGCGGAACGAGCGCTGAGCATCGCTCAGATGCAGTTATTTGCCCCCGAAAAATCCCGTACCCAAACCGACGCACAAACCGTCTTGGACGTGGAAGATGTCCAACAACTCAGAGAGGCTGTGCCCGTTTCGACCAGCCGAGACAGCGCAGCGACGACTCATTTCCTGGCAACGACGGCCCGCGCCGAAACAGCTCGGGCGATTGCGGGACAAATGGCGGCCGTCATCAACGCGCAACCACAATCCGGAGCCGTCGAAATCGCGCTTAACCCCGAAGAATTGGGGCGTGTTTCCATTGTTTTGAATGGCCGCGATGACGGTCTGCATATGACGATTGCAGCGGAACGCCCCGAAACCTTGGACATGATGCGCCGGCACCTTTCGGTTCTGGAAGAAGAGTTCAAAAATCTCGGCCTTGGCAATCTGTCGTTTGACCTCGGGACGCCCTCGGACTCTAAACGGGATCGCTCCGACTTCGAGCGGGAGTTGCCCGCAGACTCAGCTCAGACCGTGGACGCGCCAGCCAAGGCCCCACCCCTTCCAAGAACCGGCCTCGTCGGCCGTATCGACATGAGGTTGTGATCATGATTGCGCCCACCCAACGGAACAGCCAAACCCCTGTGCAATCGCAAATTGCGAATACGCAAAAAAGCTCGGGGCTGGCGTCAGATTTCGAAACATTCTTGAAAATGCTGACCGTGCAAGCCCAGAATCAAGACCCGTTAAAGCCTTTGGATGCGTCGGAATATGCCTCGCAACTGGCGCAATTTTCGATGGTCGAGCAACAAGTTCAAACCAATGATCTATTGTCGGCCTTAAGCCAAACGCTTGGCGGTGCCAACCTTGATAAGCTCGGCAAATGGATCGGCATGAACGTGCGTACGCCATCGGCTTTCAGCTTTGACGGCGAACCTGTGGACCTGTTTGCCAAGGCCGAGCCCGCAGCGGACAAAGCAGTCATGGTCATCCGCGAGAGCGGCGGAACTGTCGTCGACCGCATCACCGTTTCCACGACTGACACGAAATCCGTCTGGTCAGGCAAGGGCAGCGATGGCCAGCCCCTGGCGGCAGGCAATTACACTGCAACGCTGGAAAGCTATGGCGGAGATAAGTTGCTGTCGCAACAACTGGCTGCTGCCTACAACCAGGTTGTCGAAGCTCAAATTTCGGAAAATCAGGTGATGCTGACGCTGGTAAGTGGTCACGTTGTTTCCGCCACGACGGTGACGGGGGTCAGAGCCGGAGCTTGATCTGCAGGCCGGGACAGGCCAAACCTTGGCAAATTCGACTCGCTTACCAAACTGGTGAACCCACTGCCTGCCCCAACCTGCCCCCCATCTGATCTTATTGACGCCCTTCGCGCCCGCGACCTTGTTAAGCCGGGTGCGGAGTTTCAAACGTTGTATGGGGGGCGCACCAATCAGGTCTGGAAAGTGCTGGGCGGCGGCGGTGACAAGGTTCTGAAACTTTATCGCGCGACGCCGCGCAATCCCCTGTTTCGCAACGACCCGGAACTCGAAGCGCAATGCCTGCGCGCCTTGGAACCAACCGGTTTTGTTCCGCGTCTGCGCGCAACCGGAACGCATGACACAGGCCATTGGGTTTTCTACGATCACGCTCCGGGATCACCTTGGAAAGAGGGACCAGAGGATGTAGCGGAGTTGCTGAGCAAGCTGCACAGGCTCGATGCCGCAGTTCAGGTGCCGGAGGGATGCAATGGCAGTACGGATCTGGCTGAGCACACAGAGCGCATTCTGAGTGAATGCCGGTCGGACACGCGGGACCGTCTGGCACAACTTTGTCCGGCGGGTCACGTGGCCCCGACCGCGCGCACGTGCCTTATTCATGGCGATACGGTGGCGGGAAACATTCTTGTCGCACGGTCGGGCATGACCCTGATTGACTGGCAATGTCCGGCTTGGGGCGACCCGTGCGAGGACATTGCAATGTTCCTGTCGCCAGCCATGCAACGGCTCTATCGGGGATCTCCGCTCAACCGGACGGAAGAAGAGCAATTTCTGACCGCCTACGATCACCCCGAAACGGTCGCGCGATTTACCGAGTTGCGCCCTTGGTATGCATGGCGAATGGCGGCCTATTGCCTATGGCGCATCGAAAACGGGGCCGCGGATTATGCTGAATCGCTGGAACTGGAAGTCGCCGCGCTTTAGAGCGACCAGCGATCAGCGATCGCCATGGCGGCATAGGCAGGCGGCATAAGGGCTCGCCGCCACGATCCAAGGGGAAACCGCGATGGGGGTTGCGCAATCGGTTGGGGCAGTTCGTCCGGCTGGCTCAGGACCATGCGTGCAAGGGCGCGTCCGCAGTATGTCCCCATCGCGACGCCATTCCCGTGATAGGCGAAGGCGGCAAACAAGCCCGACTGATTGGGCACTGGTCCGGCATAGGGCATCAGATTGCGGGATAGGCATACCATGCCGGACCACATGTGGCTGACTTCTACGTCTTTCCATTTCGGGAACATACGCAGGAAATCCTGTTGAACCGTCCTACGAATAGCAACTTCGGCCTTGGGCGAAGATCGCAACCCTCCGCGCATGCCAAACAAAAACCGCCGGTCGGGCATCAGGCGGAAGTAATGCAACAAGTTTCGGGTGTCGTAACAAATTTGGTTCGAGGTCCACCCTTGTGCCTGCAACTCGGTTTCAGACAGGGGCCGGGTCACCAGAACAGTGGACTGAGTGGGCATGTACCGACCAGACATCCATTGCGGAACGTCTTCGCTGGAGTACCCGTTTGTACAGATCAGCACGTTCGCAGCGCGGATAACGCCTGTTCCAGTTTGAATATCGAAACCGAATTGCGTCTTTCGGATGCTTTCAGCCGCCGTTTTCTGAAAAAGGCGAGCGCCTTGAGATTCCGCCGCAGAGGCGAGCCCAAAAAGGTACTTTCTGGGGTTCAGACCAAACCCGACCGGATTGGTGTACCCGCCGTGAAAGTCACCCCCAAAACCCAGTCCCTGCAATTCGCCTGCTTCATGCAAGATGCCCGTGTCTTCGGCGTTGCGACGCAACTTTTCCATCGCTCGTGCCGAATGCGCCAACTGGGTTTCCCCGTTTGAATGCGTATCGGCGTCGATCTTGTGTGTCTCCAGCAGGTCGGCAACCAATTGGACGGCGTCACATTCGGCCTGCTCGTAAGATTCTGCAGCCTCCAAACCGAACTGCCGGGTCATGGCCGAATGACTCAGCTTGGAACCGCCGAGGCAGCAGAACCCGCCATTGCGGCCCGAAGCCCCCCACCCCGGGGTTGCGGCCTCCAATACGGCAACAGATGTACCGGCTTCCGCCAGATACAGCGCCGCCGAAAGGCCCGTGAACCCGCCTCCTACGATGGCGACGTCGACGCTCAGATCGCCATTTAGAATTGGCCAATCCGGCGCCGCAATCGTTTCGTCCCACCAACAGTTCTGCCGCGGCCCGGGGCCATAGGTGTAATCCGGGAACAGGCGCTTCATTCGGTGCGCGCAGCGGCAAGTTCATCCTGTTTTTGCCGCACCATTGCGCGTTTCGTGACCAGAGAGGCGGTGATGACGCCGACTGTAACGACCGCAATCATGATGGTCGACAAGGCGTTGATCTCGGGGCTGACGCCAAGGCGCACGGCCGAGAAAATCTTGATCGGCAAAGTCGTCGCCGACGGTCCCGACGTAAACGACGCAATCACCAGATCGTCCAGCGACAGGGTGAACGCCAGCAACCAACCCGAAATCACCGCCGGCGCAATGATGGGCAGGGTCACAAGCCGAAACGCCTGCGCGGGCGAACAGCCCAGATCCAACGCGGCCTCTTCCAGTGACTTATCAAAAGTCACAAGGCGCGACGACACCACGACTGACACGAAACACATCGAGAATGTGGTGTGCGCCAGAACGATGGTCAGAATGCCCCGGTCCAGTCCGATGCCGATAAACAGCAGCAACAGCGACAGGCCCGTGATCACCTCGGGCATCACAAGCGGCGCATAGATCATGCCGGAAAACAGTGTGCGGCCAAAGAACCGCCCGCCACGCACCAGAACATAGGCTGCAGCCGTCCCCAGAATAGTCGCCAGCGTCGACGAGAATACCGCCACCCGGATCGTCACCCAGGCCGCATCCAGAAACGCTTCGTTCTGAGCCAGTTCACCGTACCATTTGGTCGAAAATCCAGCCCAGACCGTGACCAGTTTGCTTTCGTTGAAGCTAAAGATGATCAGAATGATCATCGGGATATAGAGGAACGCGAATCCTAAAGTCAGCGAGACCGCGTTGAACCAACTCATCCTGTTCATTGCTCGGCCTCCGTCTGTTTTTGCTGATTGCGCTGGAACAGCACAATCGGGATCACGAGGATCAGCAGCAAGACAACGGCGACGGCACTGGCCACCGGCCAGTCGCGGTTCGAGAAGAACTCTTCCCAAAGCACTTTACCGATCATCAGGGTGCCGGAACCGCCCAGCAATGATGGGATCACGAACTCACCGATCACCGGGATCATCACAAGGAAACAGCCTGCAATGATGCCGGGGCGAGACAAGGGTATGGTCACCAGCCAGAATGCCTGAAGCCGGGAACAGCCCAAATCCTCGGCCGCTTCGATCAACGATCCGTCCATGCGCTCCAGCGAGGAATAGATCGGCAGGATCATGAACGGCAGATAGGTGTAAACGATGCCGATATAGACTGCTGTATTCGTGTTCAGAATGGTCAGCGGAGTCGAGATGATACCCAGCCACAGCAAGATCTGGTTCAGGTATCCTTCGTTCGACAGAATGCCCATCCAAGCGTAGACCCGGATCAGGAACGAGGTCCAGAATGGCAGGATCACCAGCATCATAAGCGTCGGGCGCCATTCCTCGGGCGCACGGGCCATGCCGTATGCGATGGGATAGCCCACCAGCAGGGTCAGAACCGTCGAGATCAGGGCGATCTTGACACTGGACAGATAGGCTTTCCAGTAAAGATCGTCCTCGGTCAGCCAGACATAGTTTTCGAAGTCCAACTGGCTGAAGAAGTCTTTGATTCCCGCCCAGCCCTGCGACAGGTCCAATGTCGGAGTGTACGGCGGAATGGCCAATGCCGTGTCAGACAGCGAAATCTTCAGAACGATGAAGAACGGCACCAGAAACAGCGCCAGCAGCCAGACATAAGGAACGGCGATCAGAAAAGCGCGGCGCATCAGTTGGCCAGCAGAACCGCAGCCGTTGCCGTCCACGACAACCAGACCGGGTCTTCCCATGTGAACGAACGGCGCGAGATACGACGGGTATTGGCCGTCTGCGCCTTGATGATCGTGCCGTTGGGCAATTCGACGTGATAGGTGGACAGGTTCCCCAGATAGGCGATGTCATGCACCTTGCCCTGCACCGCATTGATCGCATCTGCCGGTCGGTCTGCCGAGATCGTCACCTTTTCGGGCCGGATTGCGATATTGCAGGCCTGTCCGTTCGAAAACCCGTTGGCCGATGTTGCCGTCAAAGGCGCTTGCCCCTCGGCCCAGTCGATCTTGTAGGTCTCGTCCCCGTTCGAGGTTGCGCGGCCTTCGATGATGTTCACGTCCCCGATAAAGTCGGCCACGTAGACCGAATTCGGGTTTTCATAGATCCGGTCTGGCGTCGCGACCTGCATCAGCTTGCCCTGATCCATAACGGCGACGCGGCTGGCGACGGTCATCGCCTCTTCCTGATCATGGGTCACGATCACAAAGGTGGTGCCGGTCTTTTCCTGAATATCCATTAGCTCAAACTGCGTGTCCTGCCGCAGCTTTTTGTCCAGCGCGCCCAGCGGTTCGTCCAACAGCAGCAGTTTCGGAGCCTTGGCCAGAGATCGCGCCAGCGCAACCCGCTGACGTTGCCCGCCCGAGATCTGGTGCGGCTTGCGGCGGGCAAATTGTTCCAACCGGGTCAGGCGCAGCATTTCTTCGACACGATCCTCAAGATCATGCTTTGGCATGTTGTCCCGTCGCAGACCGAAAGCGATGTTTTCCCAGATACTCAGGTGAGGAAACAACGCATAGGACTGGAACATCATGTTCACCGCCCGCTTGTTCGGCGGAACCGGGTCGATGTCCTGACCACCCAGCAGAATATGCCCTTCGGTCGGCGTTTCAAACCCCGCAAGCATCCGCATCATGGTGGTCTTGCCGCAGCCAGACGGACCCAGCAAGGCAAAGAATTCCTTTTCGAAAATATCCAAAGACAGGTTGTCGATGGCCGTGAATCCGCCAAAACGTTTGGTCACATTCTGGAATTGGATCAATGGTTTCGCCTGTGGGTCTTCCCACGGCGCAAAGACGGTAGTGTTCAAAACGGCCCCCGTTCGACAGTCTGATTAAAAAGCAAGGCGGTCAGGCCGCCTTGCTCTGACACTTCGGATCAGGTGCCCGATTTGACCTTAGTCCACAGTCGAGTGACAACCCGCTGTGTTTTTGCCGGGTAAGGCGTCGTGATGTAGAGCTTTTGCATTGTGGCATCATCCGGATAGATCGCCGGATCACCGATAACGTCTTCTTCCAGGAACTCCTGCGAGGCCTTGTTGCCGTTTGCAAAGTACACATAGTTCGAGGCGGCAGCCATATTGTTGGCGTCAAGAATGAAGTCCAGGAACTTGTGCGCGCCATCCGGGTTCGGCGCATCCACAGGGATTGCCATTTGGTCGAACCACATCAAAGAACCCTCAGCGAACGCATGGTATTCGATCTCTACGCCATTGTCCGCCTCTACCGCACGGTCCCGCGCTTGAAGAATGTCACCCGACCAGCCAACGGCCACACAGATATCGCCATTAGCCAGCGCGTTGATGTATTCCGAGCTGTGGAACTTCTGGATGTGCGGGCGGACGCTCAGCAGAACTTCTTCCGTCTTTGCAATTACGTCTTTGTCGTGGCTGTCAGGGTCTTCTCCGATGTATTGCAGCACCATCGGAATAATCTCGGACGGAGCGTCCAGGAAATACACACCGCACGCCGCGAGTTTTTCCATGTTTTCAGGCTTCAGAACCAGGTCCATGCTGTTTAGCGCGACATCGTCGCCCAGCGCTTCTTTGACCTTAGCGACGTTCACACCGAGGCCGGTCGTTCCCCACATGTAGTTGATCGAATAGGCATTGTTCGGATCATAGCCCGCGGTCCGCTCTTGGATCACGTCCCAGAGGTTTCCGGAATTCGATAGCTTCGATCCGTCCAGTTCCTGAAAGGCTCCGGCCTGAATCTGACGCTGTAGGAATGTTCCAGAAGGCACCACCACGTCATAGCCCGAACCGCCGGCCAGCATTTTGGTCTCCAGCACCTCGTTGCTGTCGAACACGTCGTAGATAAGGGTCAGGCCCGTCTCTTCCTCGAATTTCTTCAGCAGTTCTTCGTCGATGTAGTCGGACCAGTTATAGACGCGCACTTCTTCGGCAAAAGCCGCCGAAGTCCCCAGCGCGACGATCGCAGTCATCGTCAGCATTTTGATTGACATTTTTTTCTCCCTGCAAATGTACGGGTATTTTCCCGTTTTTTTGGATTTGATCAAGTTTTGCGTTTTCCCTCGATCCATCGTATGGTTTCACGAGGTCGGACATCTGGCAAGTCGACACCACGCGAAACAGGGTAAACCACTTGGATTTGATCAAAAATAAAGCATCCGGCGCCAATGAGAATGAAGGAAAGAGGCCGGCGCATGAGCAGGTGTACCAAACCCTGAGATCACAGATCATGTACGGGGAACTGGTCCCGGGACAACCCGTCACGATACAAGGTCTGACTGATTCGCTTGGCGTCGGAATGACCCCGGTCCGCGAGGCAATCCGGCGGTTGATTTCGGACGGCGCGCTTGTGTTTCAGGGCAACCGCCGCGTCAGCGTTCCGCTTCTGTCCAACGCCGACGTCGAACAGATGATCTTTGCTAGAATATCAATAGAATCAGAGCTTTCTCGGCGCGCAACTGCGACCGTGACACCCGAAGACATCGACCATCTTGAGCGGCTGGATCAGCGATTGGACCAGACCATCGTAGATGGAGATGTCAGCGGCTACCTGCGTCTGAACCATCAGTTTCACGAAACGCTATATGCCCATGCAGATGCGCCGATTCTCAACGATCTGGCCGAGCGGTTGTGGTTGCGTTTCGGCCCTTCCCTGCGCGTTGTGTGCGGGCGATTTGGCACTCATAGCTTGCCTGACCGACACAAGGACATCATCTCTGCTCTGCGCGCCGGGGATGCCGAAAAAGTGGCGAAAGCGACCGCGCAGGACATTGAACAAGGAATGGAATTGATGTCGGACGCTTTAACAGACGCCTGATTCAATCCGATTCGATTGACACTTGGAAATTTGATCATATTGTGACAGGCAACCGCATTTGCAGGAGATTCTCTGATGTCGACCATCACCAATCACATGCCGACCGCCGAGTTGCAGACTTTGGATGCGGCGCATCACATACACCCGTTTTCCGCCAACGGATCATTGGGCAAAGAAGGCGCTCGTGTCATCACTCGCGCGAATGGCGTGTACCTGACGGACAGTGAAGGCGAAGAGATTCTGGACGCCATGGCCGGTCTGTGGTGCGTCAATATCGGGTACGGTCGCGATGAACTGGCCGAGGTTGCAGCCCGCCAGATGCGTGAACTGCCCTATTACAACACGTTTTTTAAAACGACCCACGTTCCAGCCATCGCTCTGGCAGCCAAAATTGCAGAGCTGGCGCCGGGCGATCTGAACCATGTCTTCTTTGCCGCCGGCGGGTCCGAGGCGAACGATACCAACATTCGTCTGGTGCGCACCTATTGGGCTGAAAAAGGCCAGCCCGACAAGAACATCATCATCAGCCGCAAGAACGCCTATCACGGGTCTTCCGTAGGTTCGGCCTCGCTGGGTGGCATGGCGGGAATGCACGCGCAAGGCGGCATTCCGATCCCGAACATCCACCACATCAACCAGCCGAACTGGTGGGCCGAAGGCGGTGACATGTCGCCCGAGGAATTCGGCCTGGCCCGCGCGCGGGAACTGGAAGGAGCCATTCAAGAGTTGGGCGAAGACCGCGTCGCGGCCTTTATCGCCGAACCTGTTCAGGGTGCTGGCGGCGTAATTGTTGCGCCCGAAACCTATTGGCCCGAAGTGCAGCGCATCTGCGACAAGTACGATATCCTGCTGATCGCGGATGAGGTGATCTGCGGCTTTGGTCGTACCGGCAACTGGTTCGGCTCTGAAACCGTTGGGATCAAACCGCATATCATGACCATCGCAAAGGGCCTCAGCTCAGGCTATGCGCCGATTGGCGGGTCCATCGTGAATGATGAGATTGCCGAAGTGATCGGCGGCACCGAATTCAATCACGGCTATACCTATTCCGGCCACCCAGTTGCGGCGGCCGTTGCACTGGAAAACCTGCGCATCCTCGAAGAAGAGGGGATCGTTGATCATGTCCGCGACGTCGCCGGGCCATACCTGAAGAAAAAGTGGGAGGCACTGGTCGATCACCCTCTGGTAGGTGAAGCCAAGATCGTTGGAATGATGGCCTCGATCGCCCTGACCCCGGACAAAGAGAACCGCGCCAAGTTTGCATCCGAACCCGGAACAATCGGTTACATCTGCCGAGACCGCTGTTTCGCAAACAACCTCGTTATGCGCCATGTGGGCGATCGCATGATCATCTCGCCGCCGCTGGTCATGACCCCTGCGGAAATCGACGAAATGTTCGTGCGGATTTACAAGTCGTTGGACGAGGCGCATGCCGAGATTACCAAGCAGGGGCTGATGAAGTCGGCGTCATAAACTGGCGGTCTGGACTGAAAGGAAGTATGGGGCGGTTGGTGCGACAATCGCCCTTTTTTCAACTCAAAGCTGAATGACGTCTTTACAACTGCTAAGTTTGAAACTTAATTCTAAGGCATTCGATTTAAGAGCTTTTAAGTCCAATGTCCGAGAAAACGCTGGCAAATCAAAAGAACCCATTCGTTGCATGGTGGGTTAGAATTGTACTGCTAGTTTATCTTGTGCTTTCCGCTTCGCACATCATCCTAAATTTCTTTTCAGTACAGTATTTTCCGTCTCCTGACTGGTTAATCAAAGCTCGGCCATTCGACATTGCTTTGTGCGTTGCTGTACTATGTTTTATCAGCGTCGTGTGTTTTAGACTGTGGATGAACCAAAACTCTCGATCCGCCAAGCCACACGTCTTTTGGCAGTGGTTTAATTTCAGTATATTTCCGGTTTGGTTTGTCCTTTTTGGCGGCGCTGGGCCGGTCACATATGGCTTCCCGATAATAGTTTCCACTTTCGCGGGGGAGGAAATCGAATTGCCTTATACCTCAGACTGGTATGGTGGTTCTGGACCAGACGGCCGTTGCCCGTACTCTGTTGAACTGGAAGGTGTGCCGTCACCTTGGGACAGGCTTTGCAATCTGTCTGAGGAACTCGCCACCACCATAAAGCCCGGTGAGACGATCCTTGTGTCGGGCACAGGGACGAGGATGGGTTTGTTTGCCTATGGTGCAGAACTCCCGACTGACAGATAGAATTTCATCTCAGGGCAGGTGCCGCTAAGTCACCGCAGCCGTTCCAGCAGTTTCAAGCTGGCGTACCCGTCTGGCAACAACCCCTGTGCAAGCTGATACGCCCGCACAGCATTAACCGTGTTTGGCCCTGTGCGCCCGTCGACGCCCTGTGTATCGAACCCAGCCTCGGTCAGGCGGGCTTGCAGTTCTTTTTTCTCGGTAAAACTCAACACCCGGTCACCACGCGGCCAATCTGTCTGAAACGGGTCGCCCCCGGCCAAGCGATCTGAGAGATGGCCGATCCCGACCACATAGGCATCCGCGCCATTGTATTTCTCGATCACCTTGAAGTTGTCGAAGATCATCAGTGCAACGCCCCGCCCTCCGGCGGGCAACAGGATCGCCGCTTGCCCGTGGTCCGAAACTGCTTGACCGTTTGTCGTCACAACCCCGCGCGCGGCCCATTCCGAGGGCTTCAGAGTATGGTCCCGCCTTGCGGTGGAGTAGTCGAACTCTTCAGGCAAGGTGACTTCGACGCCCCAGGGTTGCCCTTTGGTCCATCCGTGCCGCGCCAGATAAGCCGCCGCCGAGGCCAGCGCATCGGTTGGATCATCCGACCAGATATCGCGCCGCCCGTCGCCGTCAAAATCCACCGCATGGTCGAGGTACGAGGTCGGCATGAACTGCGTGTGCCCCATCGCTCCGGCCCAGCTGCCGACCATGCTGCCCGGGCTGACATCACCGGCCTGAACGATCTGCAACGCGGCAATCAGCTGGGTTTCAAAAAACTGCGCGCGGCGGGCGTCAAACGCGAGTGTCGCCAGTGACCGGATGATCTGGTCGCTGCCTCGATACGTCCCAAACGCAGTCTCAAGCCCCCAAATCGCCGTAACAACTTCCTTTTCAACGCCGTATTTAGCTTCGATCCTGGTCAGCGTGTCGCGATGTCGTTCCAACCCGGCACGTCCGTTTTTGACCCTTGTGTCCGAGACAGCGGAATCAAGATATTCCCAGATGGGTTTTGAAAACTCGGCCTGATTTCTGTCTCGCTTGATAACGTCCCTGTCGTAGGTCAGCCCAGCCAGCGACCGGTCTAAAGTCGAGGTCGCTATCCCCTGCTCGACGGCTCGTTCCCGAAAAGCCCCCAGCCACGCCTGAAATCGCGCGTTTCCTTCCGTTGACACCCGGTACTCCTTAACTGAGGGCCGCAAGACCGGTCGGATCGACACCACAACGCCAGCCGATGCCAGCTGTATGGCTTGTGACCCGCTCAGCGAGTTGATTGATTCCGCCTGCACAATGGATGCCCATAATGCGGCGGTCATGACGCCACCTATGCATTTACGCATTCCGAATTTTCCTGAGTACTGCTCAACCGCAGGATAGCGCAGAATCGGGATTTTCCAAAGCGCTCAGCTTTCGTTCTAGCAATCATTTGCTTCTCGCTCGGCGCGAATTTGGGCCAAAGCCTCGCGTAGTAAGGGCACACGGTTTGGTCTAAAGCTTTCATCCGTAACGGACATTTCTCGAATCCGGTCCAGCCGAAAGAACCGGAAATCCTCTCTCAGATGGCACCAGGACAGCATGACACTGGAGCGATCCATGTACACGATGCTCAGCGGATTGACCTTACGGCGGGTATCATCGCCCTTGGCGTCCGTGTAGGCGAATTCGATCGTGCGTTCATCCCAAGTGGCTTGCCGCAAGTCGGCCACGTCGATTGTCGGCTTTGCCGGGCGGTCAAAGCGCGTCGCGGTCAGCACCGCGTGGCTCAGGCGATGGGATTGGCGTTGGGGCAAACGTCCCTGCAGTTTGCGCAACGCATTGCTGGCCGCTTCGGCCAGTCCTGGATCGCCAATGGCTTGAACCTCGCGCAGGCCCAGAACCAGCGCCTCCAGTTCATCGTCAGTGAACCCGAGCGGTGGCAAAGTTGCGTCTTCGATCAGGGTAAAGCCAAACCCGGCTTCGCCGTCAATCACCGCTCCAAGTCCGCGCAACGAGTCGATATCGCGGTGCACGGTGCGGGCAGAAACGCCAAGATCCTGCGCCAGTTGTTGGGACGTCTTTGGCGACGGACCAGAACGCAGGGCTTGCATCAGCTGGAACAGGCGGGCGGTACGGGACATAATGCAGCCTACCTTAAACCTAATGCCAATTTCTGTCATCAGGCTGATCTAATCGTTTGGCACCACAATCAAGGAGCCGACGATGCTGACCCTTCTGACCTACCCCTCTGCCTTTGGCCTGTTCAGCGCCAGCCCCTTCTGTGTGAAAACCGCCTATATGCTTCAGCAAGCTGGCCAGCACTGGCAGCGGTCCGATATGCTGGACCCTCGCAAGATGCCGCACCAGAAACTGCCCGTTCTGCGCACGCCAGACCGACTGGTCCCTGACAGTGACCTGATCCGCGATTGGCTTGAAGCTCAGGGAGCGGATTTCGACAAGGGATTGACCGACATACAAAAAGCGCAGTCCCGTGCGCTAATCCGCATGGCGGAAGAGCATATCTATTTTCAGATCGTGTTGGATCGTTGGGACAATGACGAAGTCTGGCCGGTCCTGCGCAAGACCTTCTTTTCCGTCATTCCAGCGTTGATCCGGACACCAGTTTCGAATTCCATACGCAAGAAAGTCGTCAATGGGCTGGGGTTTCAGGGTGTCGCCCGTTTCTCGCCCATAGAACGTCATGACAGGCTGGAACGGGATCTTGAGGCGATATCCGCCTATCTATGGCAATCGCCCTATTTGCTAGGCGATCAACCAACCTCGGCGGACATGAGTGTAGGCCCCATGCTGGCCGCCATGCGCGCGACACCGGCAGATACACCGCTGACCCGACGGATAAAGCAGGATAATCTGCTGAACAGCTACATAGACCGGATGGAACAGGCGATTCCGCTGTTATGACACCGTTTGACGACCCCGCCGTTGAGGCAGCTTTTGAGGCATTTCCCAGGGACACCCGCACGGGTGTTCTTGCCCTGCGTGATTTGGTGCTCTCAACAGCTGAAACATTGCCCAAGGCGAACCCATTGCAGGAAGCACTGCGCTGGGGGCAGCCCGCTTATCTGGCCCCCAAAGGTTCGACCATCCGGCTGGGCGGGCACAAATCGGCCAGCTTTGCCCTGTTCGTGCATTGTCAAAGCCGGTTGATGGGCGATTTCACCTCGGCCTTTCCGGGCAAGGATCGGATCGACGGGAATCGGGCCATCCTGTTCGATGATCCGGATCAGATCGACGAAGCCCGTCATGGCTGGCTGATCGCTCGGGCGTTGACTTATCACCTTTGACGTCGCTTGCGTTCCACCTTGCGCTTGATCTTGTCTTTCTTGCGCTTGGTGCTGACTGCTTTGCGTCGCGTGCCCCGCTTGGCCGGTCCACGCCCGCGAGGAAGGGCCTGATCGTCGATAGAGAGCAGCTCCAGCTCCAACCCGCCGGTGACAGGCGTGGCCTCGGTCAGGCGCACGGTGACACGCTGTCCAATGGCGATAATCAACCCTGTGTCTGACCCCATCAACGTTCCCGCTTCGCGGTCGAAATGGAAGAACTCGCGCCCAAGCGAGCGCACCGGAACAAGCCCGTCCGCGCCGGTTTCGTCCATCTTCACAAATGCGCCGAACCGGGCGATGCCACTGATACGACCGCTGAACTCATTACCCACACGCTCGCTCAGATAAGCAGCAAGGTAGCGATCCGTCGTATCCCGCTCGGCCATCATCGAGCGGCGCTCGGTGTCCGAGATATGCGTGGCCGTTTCATCCAGCCGGGCGATTTCATCCTCGGTCAGACCGTCGTCGCCCCATCCGTGGGCTGTGATGAGCGCACGGTGCACGACCAGGTCGGCATAGCGGCGGATGGGTGAGGTGAAATGCGCATAGTTGCGCAGCGCCAAGCCGAAGTGACCGAAGTTTTCGGGGTTGTAGTAGGCCTGTGCCATCGACCGCAGAGTGGTCAGGTTGATCAGCTCGGCATCCTCTGTCCCAGCGGCGGCATTCAGCAGCGCGTTCAGGTGGCGTGTCTGCAGCACCTGTCCCTTGGCCAAGTTCAGACCGGCGGCCTGAGCTGTTTCCCGAAGGCTTTCCAGTTTCTCAGGTGCCGGCTCTTCATGGACGCGGAACAACAGCGGCCGGCGTTTTGCGATCAGGGTTTCCGCGGCGGCCACGTTGGCGAGGATCATGAATTCCTCGATCAGCTTGTGCGCATCCAGACGGTCGCGGAAAGCCACGCTTTGAACCTCGCCCGCGTCGCTAAGAACGATCTTGCGTTCTGGCAGATCCAACTCCAGCGGCTGACGTTCCGCCCGCGCCTTTTTCAGGGCCGCGTAAGCGGCGTAGAGCGGCTGCAATACAGGCTCTAGTAAAGGCCCGGTGCGGTCATTGGGGGTACCGTCGATAGCCTCTTGCACCTCGGCATAGTGCAGCGATGCGGCGGAGCGCATCAGCCCGCGCACAAAGCGATGGCCGATCTTGTTGCCGTCTGCATCGATCTGCATCCGCACGGCGATACAGGCGCGCGGGACGCCTTCATGCAGCGAGCACAAATCGCCAGACAGACGATCCGGCAGCATCGGAACAACCCGGTCGGGGAAGTAGCTGGAGTTGCCCCGCTTGCGCGCCTCACGGTCCAGCGCGGTACCGGGCTGCACATAGGCGGCGACGTCGGCAATGGCGACCCAGATCACATGGCCGCCGGCGTTCTTTGGATCATCATCCGCATGCGCATAACACGCATCGTCATGGTCCCGTGCGTCCGACGGGTCTATGGTCAGCAGCGGCATGTCCCGCAAGTCTTCGCGCCCCTTCAGGCCGACGGGTTTGGCTTTGTCTGCCTCGGCAATCACCTTGTCCGGGAAATCGTCCGGGATGCCGTGCTGATGGATGGCGATCAGCGAGACAGCCTTTGGCGCAGACGGATCGCCCAGCCGTTCCACAATGCGCGCGCGCGGCAGGCCCATGCGGTTCTTGGGTCCCGCTTGTTCGGCTTCGACCAGTTCGCCGTCCTTCGCGCCCAGAACGGCGCCGTCATGGACCAGCCACTCCGTCTGGCCGGTCTTGTCGATAGGTACGATCCGCCCGCCCTCGGCCCCCTTGCGAAAGATACCGACGATCTTGCGCGGATTGGTTCCGATGCGACGGATCAGGCGCGCCTCGTAATTGTGGTCTTCCTCATGCACCACCGTCAGCCGGGCCAGAATTCGGTCGCCTTCGCCCAGCGCCGGATCACTGCCACGAGTGATTATCAGAACTATAGGTTCGACCCCCTCTCCGTGCCATTCCAAAGGCCGCGCAAACAGATCACCATCCGCGTTCGGAGCCTTCACCTGCAACACGCTGACTGGTGGCAAACGATCCGGGTCACGATAGCTGCGTTTGCGCTTTTCCAGATGCCCCTCGGCCTCAAGCTCTTTTAGGATACGTTTCAGATCGATCCGATCCGCGCCTTTGATACCAAAGGCTTTGGCGATATCGCGTTTCGAGGTGAGGGTGGGGTTCGCCGAGATCCAATCGAGGACCTCCTGCTTGGTGGGGATGCGAGTCATAGTTCCGGCCTATCACGGGGATGCGACGGCGTCATGACCAAAAAGCGGCAGCGTGGGTCAGGTTTTCAGATCCGCAACCGTATCCACGTCGCGCAACTGGTCCAGAAATGCCACGCGGCACCCCGGTACCGATGCCAGAGTATCAGCCAGCGCATTTTCCGTTGACCAGCGAACATCCCGGAACAGATTTTTCGGCAGCGGAGAGTATCGCTGCGCACCGACCAGCCAGTAGCCGCCGTCCGGTGCGGGGCCGAACACCATTTGTGCCCGCCCCAGTTCCTTGAACGCCCGCGCGATGTGCGAGCGCGTAATGCCGGGAATGTCCGCCCCGATCAGGCAGACCGGACCTTTCGGCATGCCACGCAACATCCGCCCCATTCGGTCACCTAAATCACCGCGCCCTTGCGCGGCGCGCGAAAGATCGGCGGGCCAGATGCGGCTGTTCAAACCTTCCCGGTCCGGAGAAACCGCCAGTACGATCTGCCAGCGCGGATCACGCAGACGGCGGATCAGCGAACGCGTCTGGTGACGAAACCACCACGCAGCGCCGACCATACCGATGTCGCGCCCCAGCCGGGTCTTGACCCGGCCCGGACGTGGCTCTTTCACCATGATGACCAGTGTGCGCTGCATTGATCAGGCGAAATAGTCCTGCAGAATACGTGTGTAGATCGCCTTGAGCTGTTCGATCTGTGCCACCTCGACACATTCATCCACCTGATGCATCGTCCGGCCGACCAGCCCGAATTCCACGACAGGGCAATGGTTTTTGACAAACCGCGCGTCTGATGTGCCGCCTGTTGTCGACATCTCGGGGCGGATGCCGGTTTCGGCCTCGACCGCCTGCGAGACCAGATCGGACAAGGGTCCGGGCGGGGTCAGAAAGCTTTCGCCCGATATCTTGATGCGAACGTCCACATCGACGTCATATGCTTCGGCAACAGCGCGCGCCTCGGCCTGTAGCCATTCGCTGAGACTTCCGCCCGAATGCAGGTCGTTGAACCGGATATTTACTGCTCCGGTGCATTGGGCCGGGATCACGTTGGTCGCCGTGTTACCGGTGTCGATATTCACAACCGCCAGCGTCGAGGCGTCGAAATGATCCGACCCCTGATCCAACTCGTGGCTGGCCAGTTGATGCATCAGCCGCGCCATCGCGGGCAGAGGGTTCTTGGCCCGATGCGGATAGGCGGAATGACCCTGCACGCCGGTCACGGTAAACCATGCAGTCATCGAGCCGCGCCGCCCGATCTTCATCATCTCGCCCATTGTATTCGGGCAAGTCGGCTCGCCCACCAGACAGACCGACATTTGTTCATTCGCCTCGGCCATGTAATCCAGCAGCGCCGTTGTGCCGTCCACCGCGTCTCCCTCTTCGTCGCCCGTGATGGTCAGGATCACCGCCCCGTCCGGAGGCGTTTCGCGTACAAAGTCCATCGCCGCTGCCGCGAACGCCGCAACACCCGATTTCATGTCGGTGGTGCCCCGGCCGTACATCACGCCGTCGCGGATTTCAGCGCCGAACGGCTGCATTGTCCACGCAGCCTCGTCACCCACCGGGACAACGTCGGTATGGCCATTGAAGCCAAAGGTCCGCGCGTCTCCCTTTTCACCCCAGCGGGCGAAAAGGTTGCTGACGTCACCGCGATCCACGCGGGTGCATTCGAACCCTGCCTCGGTCAGGAGTGTTTCCAACAAAACAAGCGCACCGCCCTCAACAGGTGTGACCGATGGGCAACGGATCAGATTTGCCGTCAACTCTACCGGATCTGTCATTATCTGCCCTCATTGGTTGGTTCACGCACAGATTCAACGAATTGTCCGGCTTGCCAACCCCCTCCGGACCGAATCTGCCGGGTTTTTCTCCGCGCGCCTCAAGATGACACCCCAATAAATCATGGATGTTTACCCTGCGACCACCTTGCCGCTCGGATCAAATCTGCGTTAGAGGGCCGCGAAGCAGGTAAGTCGACGATGAAACGCGCCATTTTCGGATTGTTCTGCCTGACTTTCGCCGTTCTTGCACAGCAAAGCCAGGCTCAGACGCTGACGGTCACCACGGTGACCCGCCCCCCGTTTTCCTATATCGAGGACGGGGCCCAGACAGGTTTTTCCATAGAACTGCTCGAAGCCTTGGCAGAGTCGCTGAATTGGGACTACTCGGTAAACCGGGTTGAGGCGTTCGGCGATATGTTGGGCGCGGTTCAGGACGGATCCGCCGATCTGGCGATTGCCAACATCTCGATCACGGCGGCGCGGGAAACGCAAATGGACTTCAGCCAGCCTATCTTTGAGGCCGGCTTGCAGATCATGGTTCCGTCCGATGCCGTCCGCACACCCTCATTGTTGCATGCGTTGTTGTCGGTCGAACTTTTCATCGCCATCGGTCTGGCCTTTGCCATCCTTTTGGGCGGCGGGATGCTGATGTGGGGCTTTGAACGGCGCGCCCAGCCCTATTTCGATCGCAAGCTGAACGAGGCGTGGTTCCCATCTTTTTGGTGGGCTCTGAACCTTGTGGTGAATGGCGGATTTGAAGAACGTATGCCGCGCACACCGTTTGGGCGGATGCTGGGCGTTGTTCTGGTTGTATCCTCGCTGTTCATCGTATCTGTCTTCACCGCCCGCATCACATCGGTCATGACCGTAGATGCGATTAGTGGCAGCGTGAATTCGGTAAACGATCTTTATGGCAAGCAAGTCGGTACGATCTCGCAGTCAACGGCGGCCAATTTCCTGAACCGGCGCGAAATCGAGTTTTCCGGGTATGAGAATTTAGACGACGTGCTGACCGCGTTCCGGGAAAAAGAACTGGACGCCGTCGTCTTTGACGCACCGATCCTGTCCTATTTCGCATCACATGAAGGACGCCGGATCGCATCGATGACAGGTGGTGTTTTCCTGCGCGAGAACTACGGAATCGCCTTCCCCACGGGCTCACCTCTGGTCGAGGACGTCAATCAGGCCTTGCTCGCGCTGCGCGAAGACGGAACCTATGACGACATTTACCGTAAGTGGTTCGGAGTACGGAACTAAGCCGGTTTCTCATCCCCGAAAAACGGCGTCATCTGGGCGACGATAACGGCGTTCTCATCCAATGCCCGCTGCATCAGTGCACGTTCGTCAGGGTCGATGTCGTGCCCCTGCGCTTCGCGCTCAGCCAAGGTGCCATAGCCTGTGACATCCAGTGGTGCGGTGTCAGCCTGTTTCAGGATGGCGACGGTTTCGCGCACGGCCTCGGCCTCATCCACTCCGCTGGCAAAGCACATCAACGCTGCCCCGGTCGCACCTTCGGGCAGACCGTCGCCCTCTTTGCGGCCGATCTGAACGAGCAATGTATAGACTTGCTGACGGGACGGTTTCTTTTGCTTTTCCATGGTGGGGGCCATAGCGCTGCGCCTGTCCGTGGTCAAGCGGCCGGGAATTGCAGGATGCCCACCGCGCGTCCATAGTGAGCGCGAAAACCTGTTTCAGACCGCAAAGGATCATTTCATGGCGTATCCAGATTTCATTACGGACTTCCCGGCCCTCGACGTGCCATTCCCCGAGGACGTGGTGCAAACCGCCGTCATCCGGTCAGATGCAGGATTGGTGGCGTTCTTCACCTTCCTCAAAGATTTCGAACTGCCCCCGCATTCGCACAAGGCGCAATGGGGTACGGTGATCGAAGGTGAGGTTGAACTGACCATCGGCGATGAGACCAAGATTTATCGCCCCGGTGACAGCTACTCGATCCCTTCCGGTGTCGAGCATGGAGGAACGATCAAGGCCGGAACCCGGGTGATTGACGTCTTTGAAGAACCCGACCGTTATCCGATCAAAGCCTAAGTAGGAAACAAAAAGGGCTGCAGCGAATTCCGCTACAGCCCCGTTTCGAATCTGCGATTGATTTAGTCGCGCAGCAGTTCGTTGATCCCGGTTTTCGAACGGGTTTTTTCGTCAACACGCTTCACAATCACTGCGCAATACAAGCTGACATTGTTCTTGGACGGCATTGAGCCCGCAACAACCACCGAATAAGGCGGTACTTCGCCGTACATGACCTCACCGGTTTCCCGGTCAACGATTTTGGTGGACTTGCCGATGAAAACGCCCATGCCCAGAACCGAACCTTCGCGGACGATGCAGCCTTCGACCACTTCCGAGCGTGCGCCAATAAAGCAATTGTCTTCGATGATGGTCGGACCGGCCTGCATCGGTTCCAGAACGCCACCGATACCAACACCGCCCGACAGATGCACGTTTTTGCCAATCTGCGCGCAGGACCCGACGGTGGCCCAGGTGTCGACCATGGTGCCTTCGTCGACATAAGCGCCGAGGTTCACAAAGGACGGCATCAGAACCACGCCTGGCGCGATATAGGCCGACTTGCGGACAACACAGTTCGGAACCGCGCGGAAACCAGCGGAACGCCATTGGTTTTCACCCCAACCTGCGAACTTGCTGTCCACCTTGTCCCACCAGCCGCCATCCTGCGGACCGCCGTTCTGGATTTCCATGTCCTTGATGCGGAAGCCCAGCAGAACCGCCTTCTTGGCCCACTGGTTCACGTGCCAATCACCGCTCTCCAGCTTTTCAGCAACCCGCAACGAGCCGCTGTCCAGTGCGTTCAGCGTGTCTTCGATCGCTTCGCGCTGTTCGCCGTTGGTGGCGGGCGTGATGGAGTCGCGCGCCTCCCAGGCGGCTTCGATAGCGGTTTCCAGTTGCGCGTTGGACATCGGAGGGCTCCCTGCAGAATCTGTTCACGTTTGTTTGGCCTATACGCAAGTGCACCTCGCGGTGCAATGCGACGCAGAAGGTACGATTTGCGGCTAGGTCAACCTTTGATCAGCTCGCGCGACGGATATGGCGCGTCAGAATGGCTGTTGCCGTGGACGCGTCCTTGCGCTTGAGCGCCTGAACGATCGCCGCGTGATCACTGTCAGCGCGGTGCACCCACTTGGGACGCCAGTGGGCAAACAGGTGGCGCGCGCCGGCGATATGCAGGTCATCGATGGCGTGCAGCAAGCGTGGAAGCCCGCACGGGGTCAGAATTGAACGGTGAAAGGTGCGGTTGCGGGCCTCCCACTCTGGCATCGTCTGTGCTGCGTCGCACGCAATTCGTGCGTCATCAGCCACTTTGAGCGCGCCGGGGGTCATGTTCTGCACCGAATGCTGCAAAGCCAGAGATTCCAGGGCGACGCGCATTTCGACGACTTCCCGAACTTCTGCCGGGTCCAGCGCCGTAACGCGCATCCCGCGACGCGGTTCACTTTGGGCCAGGCCATGTGCCTCCAGACGCAGCAAAGCCTCGCGTACCGGAACATGGCTGGTTTCAAACGCCCTGGCGATGTGGTCCTGCCTCAGCTTTTCACCGGCAAGCAATTCGCCGGTGATGATCCTCTGGCTGAGGTTCTGGTAAATTGTGTCGGCGATGGTAGCAGTCATAGATTATCGATAAAATTCTTAACCTGCTTCCACAAGCCGATAATTCACTCCAGAAACGGATCGGGGGAGATATTTCCGCCGCAGACCAGAACCGCGACGCGTTCACCCGGTTCCGGCTGGTATGCACCCGACGCCAATGCAGCCAATGCTGTAGCACCCGCAGGTTCCACAAGAATGCGATGGGTCTGCCACAGAGATTGCTGCGCCTGTGCAATGGCGTCATCAGAAACCAGAACCGACGTCATCCCCTGCGCAAGATCGAAACAGATCGACCCGATCCGCCGCGCACCCAACGCATTGGCCGCGATACCTGAGACCGAGACATCCACCGGCTCGCCCGCCTGCAACGCTGCATTAAGGGCGCAAGAGGTCTCTGGCTCGACCGCCACGACCTTGCGGGAACCTTCAAACCAGGCCAGCGCACCGGCGATCAGGCCACCGCCGCCGACGGCGACAAGAACAGAATCGGCCTCCAAGCCCTGCCTTTCCCATTCGGCAAAACATGTCCCCTGCCCGGCTACGGTTGCAGGCGCATCATAGGCATGGATTTGCATCGCTCCGGTTGCGGCTTCATGCTCTTTCGCGGCATTCAGTGCGTTGGCGTATTCGCCCTGTACAACGGTCAAGTCCGCGCCGGTCTGCTCGATCAGGGCGATCTTGGACGGTCCGGCAAGTTCCGGCACGAATATTTTGGCCGGGTAGCCTAGTGATTGCGCCGCGTAAGCGGCCGCAGCTCCATGATTGCCTCCTGAGGCGGCCACGACCCCGGCCTCGGGAACATCCAGGCTGAGCAAAGTGTTGAACGCCCCGCGCGCCTTGAAGCTGCCGGTGTGCTGCATGTGCTCCAGCTTCATCTCGATCGGATAGTCCAACCCGGGCAAACGACTTTGAATCACAGGAGTTACCTGCGCATACCCATTGATCCGTTCGGCGGCTGCGGAAATTTCGCTCTTCCAACTCATTCTTGTTCTTCCGTGACTGGCACTCTGCCCGCGAACCCTATAGCTGTTTTAAGAACACGCAAGCAGGGAACCATCAGAGATGAGAGAAGACCGCCTCAGCCCTTTCCGCGACGCACAAACCGATCGCTCGACCGCGAGCGAGGTGCCGGACACGCCACAGACGCGTTCTTCGGCTTATCGCCTGGCCTTTGCGGATGATGATTTCCTATGCCGGGATGAGCTGCGCCCGGTGCGCCTGCAGCTGGAATTGCTGAAGCCCGAGATGATCATGTCCGAGCGTGAGATCACCTCGACCATCGTCATGTTCGGTGGCGCGCGCATTCCAGAGCCGTCAAAGAAACACACCGCGCGGACGGACACGCTGGCCGGCTTGTCAAAGTACTATGACGAGGCCCGGGAATTCGCCCGTCTGATGACCGAGAAGTCCAATGAAACCGGCTGCCGGGAAAACGTCATCGTAACTGGCGGTGGCCCGGGCGTGATGGAGGCCGGAAACCGTGGCGCGCAGGATGCGGGTGGATGCTCCATCGGGTTGAACATCGTGTTGCCGCATGAACAGGCCCCGAACCTCTATGTGACGCCCGATCTCAGCTTCAACTTCCACTATTTCGCCATCCGCAAGATGCATTTCCTGATGCGGGCCCGCGCGATCACGATCTTCCCCGGTGGCTTTGGCACTATGGATGAGCTGTTCGAGTCCCTGACCCTGATCCAGACAGGTCGCATGGAGCGCGTGCCCTTTCTGCTGTTCGGGCGGGAGTTCTGGGAAAAGGTCATCAACTGGGAGGCTCTGGCTGACGCGGGTACGATCTCGGACGAGGATCTGGACCTGTTCCGGTTTGTCGACACCGCGCAAGAAGCGGTCGACATCATCGAAAACTGGGAACCGGCCCCACCGCGCGACGAAATTCCGGGACGCTGAGGCATGACGACCCCCAAGACCGGTGAGATGCTGCACCTGCGCGGCAATGCACTGGACAAGGGCGAGCCGGTGGCGCTGCCCCTGACCCAAAGCAGCATGTACCATCTGCCCGGCGCGCCGGATGGTCACCCGAACTATGGCCGGGTCGACAACCCAACCTGGCAGCATCTGGAACATGTTCTGGCCCATCTGGAAGGCGCGCCGTGCCTGACGTTTCCGTCGGGAATGGGCGCTATCTCGGCCGCATTGTTTGCGACGGTCAAATCCGGGTCGCGCATTCTGATCCCATCCGATGGCTATTACGTGACGCGCCTGCTGGCCGACCGGTTCCTGTCAAACCTGGGGGTCCACGTCACTGAACGCCCGACGACAGCCTTCGGTGACGGCGGTTTTGATGGGTTCGACGTGGTTTTTGTCGAAAGCCCTTCGAACCCCGGACTGGACATGATCGACCTGTCTGCTGTCGCGGCCTGTGTCCGGGCCGCCGGTGGCATCACGATTGCCGACAACACAACGCTGACACCTATGGGCCAACGCCCGCTGGATCTGGGAATCGACGTTGTGGTTGCATCTGACACCAAGGCCATGGGCGGGCATTCCGACCTGCTGATGGGCCATGTCGCCAGTCGCAACGCGCAGATTATGGAGCGGGTCAAGGAATGGCGACGCGTCTCAGGCGCAATCCCCGGCCCGCATGAGGCATGGCTGTTGCATCGCGGGTTGGAAACGCTGGATGTGCGGTTCGACAGGATGTGTTCCTCGGCCCAGGTTTTGGCCCAACGGTTGGCAGGTCATGAGGCCGTGAAACAGATCCGCTATCCCGGCCTGCCTAACGATCCGTCACATGCGCTTGCCAAAGCACAGACCCAGCGGTTCGGGTTCCTGCTGTCGATCACACTGGAGTCGGAGGCCAAGGCCGAAGAGTTCATCAACGCCTGCCCGATGCTGCGACCTGCAACTTCATTCGGGGGCGTCCACAGTTCCGCTGAACGCCGTGCGCGTTGGGGCGACGATGTCGACCCCGCCTTTATCCGTTTGTCCGTTGGGTGCGAACCGGTGGAAGAGCTGTGGCAGGCAATCGAGGCCAGCCTGAACGCGCTGTGATTACTTCTTAGGCTCGCGCAGTTCCTTGAACACGTAGATCGGCAGCACAACGCTGGCGATCAGTGCACCCAGCCAGACCAGAAGCGTCGCAGCCAGCAGGTTGGAGATTCCACCAACGGTCAGCCCATTTGTGACCAGATCGGTGACCAGCAACCCGACAAACGTCACGATCAGCGCAATACCCCCCTTGATCGCGGGCGCTCTTTTCTCGCCCAACTTCAGGATCAACGGCTCGGCGATCCACTGGACCAATGTAAAGACGATCACCACCACGATGAACGAGATCGGCCGGATCGCAAATCCCGGCAACAAAATCGCTGCAAGCAACAACCCGATGGCATTGCCGGCCAGCAGGGCCAGAATGGACTTGAGTCTGCGCGTCATGGGGGTCTCCGTCAAAAAACAATTCGAAACATGCAGATGTTAACAGACTCGCGGGAATTTGCGAGCGGATTCAAAAGCCGCTTTCTTTTGGGCCATTGAAATCGCATGATAAAACACATTCATCAAGATCAGACCCGCACCTGACATCGACGAGAGGTGAGATGAGCGACGATCCCTATACCGGCCTTGGCGTTGCCAAAGACGCCAGTGCCGCCGAAATCAAAAAGGCCTATCGGCGCATCGCCAAGGAATGCCACCCGGATTTGAAACCCGGGGATGCCGAGGCCGAGGCCAAATTCAAGGCCGCCGCGGCTGCTTATGACCTGCTGAAAGACCCGGACACCCGCGCGCGTTATGACAATGGCGAGATTGATGCCTCGGGCCAGGAACGGCCACAGCAGCAATATTACCGCGAGTATGCCGAAGCTGCCGGAAACCCCTATCGCGGACAAGCGGCGGATCCGGAGGATATGTCCGACATCTTTGCCGAATTCATGCGAGGGCGGGGCGGATACCAGCAGCGCACGCATGAATTCCACGCGCCCGGCCACAACCGCAGTTACAGCCTGCAGATCAGTTTTCTGGATGCGGTGTTTGGTGCCAGTCAAAAACTGACCCTGCCCGACGGCGACCGGATTGAGGTCAAGATCCCCGCCGGCATCACTGACGGTCAAACCATCCGCCTGCGCGGCAAAGGCGATCCGGGCTTCGGCGACGGGCCGGCCGGTGACGCGTTGGTGACCGTGTCAGTGGCAACGCATCCGGTGTTCGATCGTCAGGGCGACGACATCCACATCACGCTGCCGATCACGATCGATGAGGCCATTCTGGGCGGCAAAGTCCCCGCGCCTACCATCGACGGCGGCGTTAACGTCAGTGTCCCGGCAGGCACCAGCAGCGGCAAGACCCTGCGCCTGCGCGGCAAAGGGGTCAAGAAACGCGGCTCGTCGGATCGAGGAGATCAGTTGATCGAGCTGACCGTATCCATGCCCGACAAGATTGATGATGAGCTGAAGCAATTCATGGAGACGTGGCGCGAAAGCCACAGCTATGATCCGCGCAAAGGAATGCCGTCATGAGCCTGACCGAAGAGCAACTGATCGCAACCGTCACCCGTCTGACGTCGTCCCGTTTGACTGAATACCTGGCGGCTGAAATCGTAATCCCTGAGCAGACCGAACAGGGGCTGGTGTATCACACCCTCGACGTTGCCCGTCTAGAACTGGCCTGCGAACTGCACGATCAGTATGAGATGGAGCCGGATGCGCTGTCGATGATGCTGTCTCTGATCGACCAGATGCACGGCCTGCGCGCCGAGCTGCGCGAGGTTCTGAACGCTGTCGAGACTCAGCCTGAACCCGTCCGCAAGCAACTGATCGAGGTCATCGGCACAGCGCGATTCAGTCGCAGCTAACGGTCTTTTGGACGCCAGGGAATTGCCGTAAAAGGCCCCCTTGATCCAACGCCCGGTACGCTCATGACCCAGTCCAGATCCGAATTGCTGATGCCTGCGGGCAATCTGCGCAAGCTGAAACTCGCCATCCTCTACGGGGCGGACGCGGTGTATCTGGGCACGCCGGATATGTCGTTGCGTACGAAATCCGAGTTCTCGCTGGAAGAGGTGATCGAAGGGGTCGAGTTCTGCCATCAACACGGCCGGCGCGCCTACCTGACGCTGAACCTGTTCTCGCACAACAAGGATATCCCGAAGCTGGACGAATACATTGATACGGTACGCAAGGTGCAGCCCGATGGGCTGATCATCGCCGATCCCGGTGTGTTTCAATACGTCCGCGAGCGCGCGCCTGAACTGCCTCTGCATATCTCGACACAAGCCAATATCTGTTCCTGGCTGTCGGTGAAGTTCTGGCAGGATCAGGGAGCCGAGCTGGTGGTTCTGGCCCGCGAGGTTTCATACCCAGAACTGGTCGAAATCCGCGAAAAATGCCCGGATATTAAGCTTGAGGCCTTCGTCCACGGTGCCATGTGCATGACCTATTCGGGCCGCTGCCTGTTATCGAATTTCATGGCCGAGCGCGGGGCCAATCAAGGCAACTGCGCCAATTCCTGCCGCTGGAACTATGCGCTGAAACTGCGCCTCAAGGACGGCACGAATCAGGAGCTTCGTATCACAGAGGAAAACGCCGACCTGTTCGAGTTCCTGCTCGAGGAAGGCTGCCGCCCGGGTGATCTTATGCCTATCGAAGAGGACGACCGGGGTTCCTACATCCTCAACTCGCGCGATCTGTGCATCATGCCGAAGCTGGACGAATATCTGAAGATCGGCGTCGACAGCCTAAAGGTCGAAGGACGCGGCAAGTCGGAATACTATGCTGCCATCGTCGCGCGGGCCTATCGCATGGCCATCGATGATTACTTCGAAGACCCCGAAAACTGGGACCCAAAACCCTATATGCGCGAGCTGGAAACCGTCGGGAACCGCGGCTACACGCTGGCTTTCCACGAAGGGCGCCTGACCAACTATGCGCATGATTACGAACACACCGCTTCGATCGCGCAATGGGAATATGCCGGTATCGTCACCGAAGTGACTGAGGATGCGTTTCTGGTCGAGGTGAAAAACAAGCTTGAACCCGGCGATGTGCTGGATTTCGTCTCACCCATCTCGCGCGAGACCGTTCTGCTGCGGGTCTATGATTTTGAACGCGTCTCGGACGGGGCACGGCTGGACGTGGTTCATGGCAGCACGAAAACCGTGATCCGCATGCCCTTCACCTTGTTCGATCACGAAGATATCGACGATCTGCGCGCCCGTTTCCCTGTCTATTCCGTGCTGCGCAAGGAACGCGCGTTGACCGACGAACACTGGAGCCGCATCCGCTTTGACAAGCTGGTGCAGGGGCTGGAAACTACGGGCCGCGACAATCCCACGGCTTATGAGCGCCGCCGCAACGAGCTGGTCGAAAAGATCGGCGAGGATGGCAACGAGCGCCGCTTCAAAACCAACCGCATCGGAACCGAAGGTTGCTGCGGCAAAGGGTGCAACGGCTGCCTGATCTTCTGGCAGGATGAAAAGTATGCTCTGGCCCGGGAAGTGCTGTCGAAACGCAAACAAGGCGAACAACTCAGTCGCCGCGAAGCCACCGCTCTGAAGCTGCCGGACGAGGCTGTCTGACCGAGCTCAGTTGCCGACAACGTATTCTTCGGGAACGAAGAACGTGTAATCCCGGTCCGCGACTGCTTCGTGGCACTCGTGGCAATAGGCAACCGCACCCGCACGCGCGCCCATCGTGTCGCCGAACAGCGACCCATCCGGCATCACCATGATGTAACGCCAGTCCGCTGTTTCAGGACTGACACCTTCGGGCAGTTTTTCCATCACGAACAGGGCGCCCGGATGGACGTTGCCTTCGTCCGTGACGGTCACGCTGTCCTTGGCCAAAACCGACCCCATCGGCAGCTTTTCGCCCTCTTCCAGCGTGCCATAGTTATGCGCCATGCGGTTGGCATAGCTATTCACATAGCGCTGACCGTGGGTAGCCGAGATATAGGGCGCATCATTGAATAGCGGCCAAGCCTGATAATTCATCAGCAAATCCAGTTGCGCGGCTGCATAACCGCGATCCATCCGCCGCTGCAGAGACTTGTAGATGCGCAACGCTTCTTCTTTGCTCAGTTCTGCGGGATTTTCGATGGCAAGGTGCGCGTCCTCATCCGTGGATTGGGCTTTTGCAACCGCCGCAGCAAGGCCCGCTGACAGCAAAGCCAAAAGAAATTTCGAAAACAGAGTTTTAAATCGCAAAATCATTTACCTGGCCCACCTGGTTCGCAAGGTTCGCCTGAACGCCGCATGTTACGTCTGAAAAAAGATAGCGGCCATGAACAAACGCGCCACGACCGGATCGCGACGCTCACCGCTTTGTGCTCGAAAGTGAGGCACTCCCCATCCGGTTTTGACACATTAAATGTATCAAAAACCGCATGAAAAAAACAGCGGCGCAAACATTAAATTCTTAATATGTATCTCGCAGAACCCAAGGGTTTTAGTCGTGCAAGCCTGCCTCGGCCTCGATCTGTTTGCGCGATTTGCGGGCGCGTTCCGTGGCCGATTTCAACTGACCACAGGCTGCCATGATGTCCTCGCCCCGCGTCTTGCGAATGGGTGAGGCATAACCCGCCTGATAGATGATGTTGGCAAAGGCCCGGATGCGATTGTTTGAACTACGCTTATAAGGTGCGCCAGGCCATTCGTTGAACGGGATCAGGTTGATCTTGGCCGGAATGTTGTGGCGCTTGATGTGGTCAATCAGACGGTGCGCATCCTTGTCACTGTCATTCACGCCGTCCAGCATGACGTATTCAAAGGTGATCCGCTCGGAATTCGAAGCTTTCGGATAGCTGGCCAGTGCCTGCAGCAGCTCTTCGATATTCCAGCGCTTGTTGATCGGCACCAAAACGTCTCGGGTCTCGTCCGTGGTTGCGTGGAACGAGATCGCCAGAAGGCAGCCGATTTCCTCGGCCGTCCGCGCGATTTCCGGCACGACACCTGAGGTCGACAGGGTGATCCGACGGCGCGAGAGGGAAATCCCCTCGGGGTCCATCGCGATCTTCATCGCGTCGCGGACGTTTTCAAAGTTGTAAAGCGGCTCCCCCATGCCCATCAGAACGATGTTCGACAGCAGGCGCGTTTCGTCCTTGGGTGCGCCCGGGACGGGCCATTCCTCAAGATCGTCGCGGGCCATCATCACCTGACCGACAATCTCGGCCGCCGTCAGGTTGCGCACCAATTTCTGTGTGCCCGTGTGACAGAATGAACAGGTCAGCGTGCACCCGACCTGAGACGAGATGCACAGCGTTCCGCGATCTTCCTCGGGGATATAAACCACCTCAACCTCATGCCCGCCTGCAATGCGGCACAGATACTTGCGGGTGCCGTCTTCAGACACCTGACGGGTCACAACCTCGGGGATTTCGATCACGAAGCTTTCCGCCAGTTGCGCACGATAGGCTTTGGCGAGGTTCGTCATCTCGGCAAAGTCGCGCACACCCCATTGATAAATCCACTGCCATATCTGGCCCGTGCGCATCTTGGCCTGCTTTTCCGGCGTGCCGTGTTCGATCAGAACCTCGCGCAGCTGGTCGCGGGTCAGGCCAACAAGGTTAATCTTCCCCTCAGGCAATTTGCGGGGGATGGTCATGACGTCTTGAGTGATCGGCGCTTTGGGCGACATGTGGCTATCTCAACGGATTCTGGCTTGGGATGCGCCTCTATATAGGATCGCGCGCAAAGATCAAAAGAAATCGTGACGCTTAATTTGCCATGCGCAGCAATTCGTCCACACGCTCTCGGCCCAGACCCACGCGGCAGGAGGTGATACCAATACCAGTTCCCGATCCGCCACCGAACCATGCACCTACCGCCTCGCATTGCGCATTGCGGTATGCTTCCCACGCGTTCTGCGATGTTTCGAGCGCGGGCTGAGCCACAACGCGGCCTCTCACCTCATCCAGTTCCTGCGCGGCCGCCAAGGCAAATGAGAAGCTTTCAGCCAGCGCTTGATTCACGCGCTCTTCCATTTTGGACACGCAATAGCCGATCTCAACCTGCGAGCCCGCGTCGGAGCATTCCAGCGTTGGATCGGCAAACGCCGCAAGCGGAACAAAACAAAGAAGGGCGGCGATTCGCATGGCGGACCTCGTTGATCAGAAATGCCTGTGTTGGCTTAAGGCTACCACTGGATCGCGAAGGCCCCGCGAATTTCCATCTGGATCAATTGGTGCAGCGCTTTTCGGCGTCTTCAATCGCGGCGGTAAAGCCCAGCAGAGAGAACGTATCTTTAGTCTGTGTGCCGCGCTCGGACCGTGCGGTCAGCACAGCCTCGGTGCCACGCTTCATGGCTGCGACGACCTTCAGATCTTCGCCCTCTGTAGCTGGCCAGGCCCATTCACCTTCGGTGATCAGCTCGAATTCCGTGCCGTCGATCTCAAGGTTCACGGTCGATCCTGCCGCAAAGGGATAGCCGCCGGTAAAGGTTACCTGACCTTTAACCTCTGCATTCGGGCGGTAGAACACGAACAACAGAATGTCACTGCGGCGCACCGAAACCACACGGCCACCGCGCGTGTTGACGGTTTCCTTGGGGGCTGAAACGCTCCAGCATTCGGTAGGATCGTCTTCGACGAAAACGCTCCAATCCGTCTTGGCTGCCACGCGATTGGTGCTGGTCGCCTGCTGCGCGGTTGCGGTTGTGGCCATCCCCGCCACGCACAGGCCCGCGATTACACGGACGAGTTTTGATCCCATCTGTCCAGCCTCCTAGCTCGACCTAATACCTCATACCCACCGGACATGCGTACGAACTCTGCCGGTTCGTCTGTAAGTTGCGTATTCCGGTGATTGTCGACATACACACACTAACGCAGGTTTCGCCACAGGCGAAAGGGCGATTGGCAGAATTTTGCGCATAAAACCGGAGGTCCAGATGACACAGCCCATACCAATGACAGAACTGTGGCGCGGGCCGTTGCTGGAAAGCCTGCATCTGGGCCATGCGGTGATCTGTGATGACAGCGGTCAGATTGTGCAAAGCTGGGGCGATCCGAATGCGGTCATTTACCCGCGATCCTCGGCAAAGATGATACAGGCGCTGCCCCTGATCACTTCGGGTGCGGCCGCAAAATACGGGCTGAACAGCGAACACCTGGCGCTGGCCTGCGCCTCGCATAGTGGCGCGCATATCCACACGGACCGCGTGTCCGCCTGGCTGGATCATCTCGGCTTGACCGAGCACGATCTGCGCTGCGGACCGCAGGAGCCGCAAGACATGGCTGCGCGCGATGGGCTGATCCTTGCCGATGATACGCCGTGTCAGATCCACAATAATTGTTCAGGCAAGCATTGCGGGTTTCTGACGGTCGCCCAGCATATGGGTGCGGGACCGGAATATCTGGAAATAGACCACCCCGTGCAGCAGGCCTGCCTGTCTGCGCTTGAAGAATCCACCGGTGAAACCAGCCCGGCCTATGGGATCGACGGATGCTCAGCCCCGAACTTCGCGACTTCGCTGGTGGGGCTCGCGCGTTCTATGGCGAGGTTTGCGTCAGCCGCCGACCGGTCTGACCGGGCCAGCGACGCAGCCCAGCAATTGACGGCCGCCATGATCAAACACCCTGAGTTGGTGGCCGGTGAAAGCCGCGCCTGCACCGAACTGATGCGCGTCATGAACGGTCGCGCGGCAATCAAGACCGGGGCCGAAGCGGTGTTTGTCGCCATCATTCCTGAGAAGAAGCTGGGGGTCGCCCTAAAAATCACCGACGGCACAACGCGCGCCAGCGAATGCGCGATTGCCGCCATTCTGGTCAGCCTCGGTGTGCTGGAGGCCGATCACCCGGCCACCCGCAAATTCATGAACGCCATTCAATACAGCCGACGCGGGCTGGAATGCGGCGTGATCCGACCTGCGCCGGGGTTCCCCGGCTAAAGTCGTCACATCTCGATCTCGTGCACCTCGGCCACTTCGACCGAACCTGATCCGTTGACGACCATCGGGCAGCCCTTGGCCATTTCGGTTGCCGCATCGATGCTGTCGGCCTTGATCACGGTAAAACCGGATGCAGGGTTTGCACCGCCGTTGTCGACAACACCGCCGGAACTGACGGTATAGGACTGACCAACCGGGTTGCCAGGAATGTCCAGCGCCTCGCCCATATTCTGGAACCATGCGCCCCAGGCAGCCATGGTTGCCTCGATTTCGGCGGGGTCGGACGGAGTGGTTCCGCCGTGATAGACAAACAAATACTGTGGCATTGTATTTCCTCCCTAATGAAAACTTATCCCAGCTGCGCCTCAAGCTTGCGCAGCGACGAGGTCCAGCCAGAATTGTGGTTGGCGGCTGCCTCGGCATCCGCCAGTTCACGGTGATCCAGCACCAGCCGCGCGCCGTTTTCCGCCGCTACAACCGAAAAGGTCACATGGCTTTCCGCACCTCGTTGATCCTGATCGTCATGCCAGGCCCAGGTGAACCCAACGGAGTTTGGGGGATCAACATGAGTCACATGTCCGGACACCTTGAATGTCTGGCCCTCGGCGTTCTTCATCACCGAATACCATGGTCCGGTGCGCGAGAAGTCCAGATTATGCTCGGGCACATGCACCCCCTCAGGCCCCCACCACTGCAGCAGTTTTGCGCCATCGCTGATCCAGGCAAACAGGTTTTCGGGGCTGGTGGGGAACTCACGTTCCAGTTTCAGGTCGGCCATGAATTTTCCCTTTCAATGAGGTCGCCCAGTCGATCGAGGCTGTTCTCCCAAAACTGGCGCTTGGAAATGGTCCATTCGGCGATCGCCCGAAGCCCGTCAGGCTGGATCGAGTACATCCGTTGGGTGCCGTGGACGCGCTGTTGCACCAGCCCGGCCTCGCGCAGCACTTTCAGATGGCGTGAGATTGCGGCACCCGACATGCCGCGCCCCTGGATCAAATCACCGGCGGGCAGCTCTCCGTCCTGCATCAGTTGCTCGACAATCGAGAACCGAGTGGAATCGGATAAAGCAGAAAAAGTGTTTAATAGCGCGTTCATGACCTTTATTTAACATGCGCGTTAAATAAAGGGAAGACTTTTAGCCGCTCACAAACTCCGAACGGCTATAGCCCTGCACATACAGCAATGCCGTCAGATCCCCATGGTTGACCCGAACCTCGCATTGCTCAGCAACCGTGGGCTTGGCATGGAGCGCAACACCTGTTCCCGCTAAATGAAGCATCCCCAGGTCATTCGCCCCATCGCCTACGGCCAGAACATCCGCCTCAGCCAGACCCAAACGCGCCGTGATTTGTTCCAGCGCATCAACCTTTGCCTGCCGCCCGAGAATGGGCCGCAGCACATCACCCGTTAGTTTCCCGTCTTCGGCTAGCAGAGTGTTGGCCCGGTTCTCGTCAAAACCCAGCGCCTCGGCTACCTTCGCCGTGAAAGCGGTAAATCCGCCAGATACCAACGCGGCAAAACTTCCGTTCTGGCGCATCGTGGCGACCAGTTCCTTGCCACCCGGCATCAACGTGATGCGTTCGTCCAAGACCTTTCCGATCACCGCCTCATCCAGCCCCTTCAGCAGACCAACCCGCTCGGTCAACGCGCCTTCGAAGTCCAGCTCACCATTCATCGCACGCGCAGTGATGTCCTTCACACGGTCGCCAACACCGGCTTCATCCGCCAGTTCGTCAATGCACTCTTGCTGGATCATGGTGCTGTCCATATCGGCCAGCAGCATCTTTTTGCGGCGCCCCTCTGCCTGTTGAACGACCAGATCGACGCCCATCTGTTGCAGGTCCGCCCAGACATCCCACCGGTTGCCGGGCATTTCGTAAAGGGCAAACTCTGCCGCCTCATCCGGGCTGAGCCACACGATCTCATCGCCGCCCCAAGCATTCCGCAAGGACTCGACCAACGATAGTTCCAGCGTAGGCGCGTTGGGGTTGGTCAACAGGGTGGCAACGTACATGTTCGATCTCCGGCAAGCTCACCTGCGCATATCGCAGGTGCAGCATTTTCGCCAGAGACAGTTTCGAACTAGCCCAAAATACCCGGCAGGCGTAGCCCATGTTCACGCGCGCAATCCTTGGCAATGTCGTACCCCGCATCCGCGTGGCGCCAGACACCCGAGGCCGGGTCGTTCCAGAGAACGCGCTCCAACCGCCGCGCGGCATCCTTGGTTCCATCAGCACAGATCACGACCCCCGCGTGCTGGCTGAATCCCATTCCGACGCCGCCACCGTGGTGCAGCGAGACCCACGTCGCACCACTCGCGGTATTGATTAGAGCATTCAAAAGAGGCCAATCCGAAACAGCATCCGAGCCGTCCAGCATCGCCTCAGTCTCGCGGTTGGGGCTAGCAACAGAACCGGAGTCCAGATGGTCGCGACCAATCACAACCGGCGCTTTCAGTTCGCCATTGGCCACCATCTCGTTGAACGCCAGCCCAGCTCGGTGCCGGTCACCCAGACCAATCCAGCAAATACGCGCCGGCAGACCCTGAAACGCGATCCGCTCCTGCGCCATGTCGATCCAGCGATGCAGGTGCTCGTTCTCGGGGAACAGCTCCTTCATCTTGGCATCGGTTTTGTAGATGTCCTCAGGATCGCCCGACAGGGCACACCAGCGGAAAGGGCCGATGCCCTTGCAGAACAATGGACGGATGTAGGCAGGCACGAAACCCGGGAAGGCAAAGGCATTCTCAAGCCCCTCATCCTGCGCCACTTGCCGGATGTTGTTGCCATAATCCAGCGTTGGAACGCCCGCATTCCAGAAATCCACCATCGCGGCCACGTGCTGTTTCATCGAGACACGAGCGGCCTTTTCTACTGCTTTAGGGTCTTTTTCACGCTTCTCGCGCCACTCTCCCATGGTCCAGCTCAGCGGCAGGTAGCCGTTGATCGGATCGTGGGCGCTGGTCTGGTCGGTGACGATATCCGGGCGCATTCCGCCCTCGGCCATCCGGCGGTATATCTCGGGGAAGATCTCTGCCGCATTACCCAGCAAACCTACGGACTTCGCCTCACCCGCTTTGGTCCAGCGGTCGATCATCTCGAGCGCCTCATCCAGCGTTTCCGCCTTTTCGTCGAGGTATTTCGTGCGCAGGCGGAAATCGATGCTGTCCGGGTTGCACTCAACGGCCAGACAACAGGCCCCGGCAAACACCGCAGCCAACGGTTGCGCGCCGCCCATGCCGCCCAGCCCGCCGGTCAGAATCCACTTGCCGGTCAGATCGCCGTCATAGTGCTGACGTCCGGCCTCGGCAAATGTCTCATACGTGCCCTGAACAATGCCCTGGGTGCCGATGTAGATCCACGAGCCAGCCGTCATCTGGCCGTACATCATCAGGCCCTTCTTATCGAGCTCGTTGAAGTGGTCCCAGGTCGCCCAATGCGGAACGATGTTCGAGTTGGCGATCAGCACCCGCGGTGCGTCCTTGTGTGTCCGGATAATCGCAACAGGCTTTCCGGACTGGACAATCAGGGTCTCGTCCTCTTCCAAATCCTTTAAACCGGCAACAATAGTGTCGAAATCCTGCCATGTCCGCGCCGCGCGACCAATGCCGCCATAGACCACCAGCTCATGCGGATTCTCGGCCACATCCGGGTGTAGGTTGTTCATCAGCATCCGCAGGGGGGCTTCTGTCACCCAGCTTTTGGTGTTCAACTCGGGGCCGGTCGGCGGATAGATGTCGCGGGTATTCTTGCGCGGATCGCTCATGTCTGGGCTCCTTGTGCGGTAAGTGCGCCCGAAAGGGCAAGTTCGTTTAGGCGGGTCAGCATGGTTTTTAAATGAGGGCGGAGATTTGCGGCACGATCCTCGCGCCATGCCCAAGGCGGCGTTTCATCCATATACGCCCGCTGGGCGATCTCCATCTGGATGGCATGGATGCCCTCGTCCGGACGACCATAATGCCGGGTGGTCCAGCCGCCTCGAAAACGACCGTTCAGAACCGCGTCAAATCCGCCAGCATTGGCGGCAACTTGGTGCACCTCCTGTTCAATCGCCGGATCACATGTCTGCCCGTCATTCGTTCCAGTATTGAACACTGGCAGCTCGCCCTCGAACAGAAACGGAATCACCGAGCGGATCGAGTGGCAATCAAACAGGATCGCTACCCCGTGCCTGTCCCACACTCTGCTCAGCTCTTCTTGCAAAGCAGCATGGTACGGAGCGTGGAACTTTCGCCGCCGGTCCTCGACCTCATCCGCTGACGGCTCTTGGCCCGGTCGCCAGATCGGCTGCCCGTCAAAATCGGTCAGGGGCACCAAGGTCGTCGTGTTCTGTCCGGGATACAGCGAGGCCCCTGCGGGGTCACGGTTCGCATCGATGACATAGCGGTGCACATGGGACTGAACGACAGTGGCGCTGCCTAAAAGCCCCTCATAGAGCCTGTTTATGTGCCAGTCCGTATCCGCCAAACCGCGCCCGGTGTCATTCAGACGGGCCGCTATTTCATCGGGCACATAGGTCCCCCCATGCGGCTGACCCAGGACCACAGGCCCGTCACCACGTTGAACGCTGAAGACCTGCATTAGTACAACCCCGGCATCGGCGTGCCCACGGCCGCAAGAATCTCGCCCTCAGCCACCAGTTGCTTAGAGGTCTCCAGTTCCGGCGCCAGATAGCGATCCTCTGCCAGCGGAGGAATGTCTGCCCGAAGCCTGTTGATCACGTGTTGCAACGGCTCACTTGTTGCCAGAGGTGCGCGAAACTCCACTCCCTGCGCCGCACACAGCAGTTCAACGCCCAGAATGTAATTCAGGTTCTCGACCATCCGTGTCAGACGTCGCGCGCCATGCGCGGCCATCGACACATGATCCTCTTGGTTGGCTGAGGTCGGGGTACTGTCAGTTACACAAGGGTTGGCGAGGTGCTTGTTCTCGCTCATCAGCGCAGCCGTAGTAACCTCGGCAATCATCAGGCCAGAGTTCAGTCCGGGGTCTGGCGTCAGGAACGGCGGCAGGTCAAAGCTGAGCGTCGGGTCCACCATCAACGCGATGCGCCGTTGCGCAATTGCGCCGACCTCAGACAGCGCCAGCGCAATCATGTCGGCAGCAAAGCCAACCGGTTCTGCATGGAAGTTACCACCCGAAACAATGATCCCGGCTTCAGTCAGCACAAGGGGGTTATCGGTGGCAGCGTTGGCCTCGATCTCAAGCGTAGCTGCGGCCTGACGCATGACGTCCATCGCCGCACCCGTGACCTGTGGCTGACACCGGATGCAGTAAGGGTCCTGAACGCGGGTATCGCCATCCCGGTGGCTTTCCCGGATTTCGGACCCAGCCAGGGCGGCGCGCATGGCACTGGCGGCCTCGGTCTGCCCCCGGTGACCGCGCAAAGTGTGAATCTCGGGTTGTAGCGGAGCGGTCGACCCCATGATCGCATCGGTCGACAGGGCAGAGATCACAAGCGCGCTCTGCGCGGCGCGCCAGGCCTCGAACAAACCCGCCAGCGCAAATGCAGTCGAAAACTGGGTACCGTTGATAAAGGCCAACCCTTCTTTCGGACCCAACTCAATAGGCTCTAATCCGACGGATTTCAGCGCTTCGTCACCCGACAGGATGGAACCGTTGACCTCAGCTTTCCCTGCCCCAATGACGACAGCGGTCATATGGGCCAGCGGCGCAAGGTCACCCGATGCACCGACAGAGCCTTGTGCCGGGATCACCGGCGTAACGCCTTTGGCCAGCATCTGTTGCAGAAGATCGATCAATTCCCAACGAACGCCCGACGCACCACGACCAAAAGACAGCAACTTCAGGGTCATCATCAACCGCGTGACACGACGTGACACCGCAGGACCCACACCGCAGCAATGGCTGAGGATCAGATTACGCTGGAGGGTCGATGTGTCCTTGGCGGCAATCTTGTGGCTGGCCAGTTTGCCAAACCCAGTGTTGACGCCATAAACGGGGTCTTCACCGGCCGCAGCGTCCAGAATACGTCGGGCTGCAGACTCCACAATGGGTCTGAAAGCGGGCTCCAGCGATACGGCCGTTTGGTTCCAATAAACCTCTGCCAGATCAGACAAGGTAACCTGTCCGGGGACAAGCGAGAGGGCCTTCATACCGAACCTCCGGAAATGCGTGTGTGTAGTGGATTGAAGCCAATGCGGTAGGACAGCTCGGCCGGATGTTCGACGTCCCAGACCGCCAGATCCGCGCGCTGACCCGGAGCAATCTTCCCCGTGTCATCCAACCCGAGGGCTTGCGCGGCGTGACGCGTAACACCGGTCAACGCCTCTTCGGGTGTCAGACGGAACAGCGTGCAAGCCATGTTCATGGTCAGCAACAGCGAGGTCAAAGGAGACGAACCGGGATTGCAGTCCGTCGCAAGTGAGATCGGCACCCCGTACTGGCGTAACAGGTCAACCGGCGGCACTTGTGTCTCGTGCAGCGTGTAAAAAGCCCCGGGCAGCAACACGCCAACGGTGCCAGCCTTCGCCATCGCGGCAACACCTGCCTCGTCCAGGTATTCAATATGATCGGCGGATAGCGCGCCATACGAGGCCGCTAGCGCCGCGCCGCCCAGATTCGAAAGCTGCTCTGCGTGGAGCTTGACAGGAAGGTCCAACTCTTTTGCAACGTCAAAGACACGAGCGATCTGCGCCGGGTTAAAGGCGATCCCTTCGCAAAACCCGTCTACGGCATCCACCAGCCCTTCTTCGTGGGCCCGGCGCAGGGTGGGTATACAAACGTTGTCAATGTAGTCGTCCGGGTGTGCTTTGTACTCGGGCGGCACCGCATGTGCGCCCAGAAAGCTGGTCTTTACGCGAACCGGACGCGCTTCGGCGATCCGGCGCGCAGAGCGCAACATCTTCAACTCGGTATCCGTGTCCAACCCGTAGCCCGACTTAACCTCGATGCAGGACACCCCTTCGGACAGCAACGCATCCACTCGGGTCAAGGCATCCGCCAACAGTTCATCCTCACTGGCCAAGCGGGTCGCGGTGACCGTGGACAGAATGCCACCGCCCGCGCGCGCTATTTCCTCATATGAGGCTCCGTTCAGGCGCATTTCGAACTCGACCGCCCTGTTCCCACCGAACACCACATGTGTGTGGGCATCGATCAGAGCAGGCGTGATCAGCCGGTCGCCGTAATCCGTCGCGGACCAATCGTCATATTTTTCGGGCAGCGCCTCTTTGGGCCCAATCCAAACGACCTTTCCGCCGTCGACAGCGAGCGCCGCGTCCTTGACCATCCCGTAAGGCTCGGCCCCATGGACCATGGTCGCCACCCGCGTGCTGAAAAGAACAGATTTTTTCACCATGACGATTCTTTTGGGCTCCCTTTGCAGTTGGTTTTTTCGTATACGTATAAAAAGTTAAAGTCTACACAAAATGGAAATACGATGTCGATCCACGCAAAAACCGCTTTGTTAGGCTCTGATTGGGTCAGCAACTTGCGGGTAGAAATCGAGCATGGGCAGATTCTGAACGTGCAAACCGGAACGTCTGCGCTGCGCGGTGACACACAAGTTGATGTGCTGCTGCCGGCCCTGGGCAACCTGCACAGCCACGCGTTTCAACGCGCCATGGCCGGTATGACCGAGGTCCGCGCCGCCGGGCGCGAGAGCTTTTGGACCTGGCGCACTCTGATGTATCGATTTCTGGACAAGCTGACGCCAGATCACGTCGAAGCCATTGCGGCGCTGGTCTTTATGGAGATGCAGGAGGCCGGGTATTCCTCGGTCGGCGAGTTTCATTATGTCCATCACGAACCGGGCGGAACACCTTACGACCGCATGTCCGAACTAAGCCAGCGCGTATTTTCTGCGGCCAACCAAACCGGTATCGGACTGACTCACCTTCCTGTTCTCTACACTTACGGCGGCGTCGAACAGCAACCTTTGACGGGCGGGCAATTACGATTTGGCAATGCGCCGGATCGGTTCTTGCATCTGGTCGAGGAATGCCGAGCGGCGCTGCCTCATACAGACTCAGTCATCGGGATCGCTCCGCACTCACTGCGGGCAACTTCGCCCACAGATTTGCAGAATGTACTGCACGCCACTCCTAATGGTCCGGTGCACATTCACATCGCGGAACAGGTCAAAGAAGTCGCTGATGTCGAAGCGGCTCTGGGTCAGCGCCCAGTTGCCTGGTTGCTGGACAATGCAGAGGTCGACCATCGTTGGTGCCTGATCCATGCAACCCACATGACGGACGAAGAAACCCGTGCTCTGGCGCAGTCCGGCGCGGTTGCGGGGTTGTGTCCGATCACCGAGGCCAACCTGGGTGACGGCATCTTCAACGGCGCCGAATACATCAACGAAGGCGGGCGATTTGGGGTCGGATCAGACTCTAATATTAGGATATCCCTGCCCGAGGAGCTGCGGACGCTGGAGTACTCCCAACGGCTGAGGGACCAATCGCGAACTGTTCTGGTCAAGGACGAAGGGTCGGTCGGTCAGGCGCTTTACACCGCGTCCGCGTTAGGGGGAGCCCAGGCCTTGGGGCGGAATGCCGGGGAAATAGCTGTCGGCAAACTGGCGGATCTCGTTGCAATCGACCGGACCCATCCCACGCTGTGTGCGTTGACCGACGAACAATTGCTGGACGGCCTTAGTTTTGCTGCCCCGGATGGGTTGGTGACAGATCTGTGGTCGGCCGGAAGGCACATGGTGCAGCAAGGCCGCCACGTATACCGGGACAGGATCATCCCTGCCTATCGGTCAGCAATTGCCGATCTTCTCGCTGACGTCTAAATCGACCTATCAAGGAAAGCAGGCTATGGCTCAACCGACGGAAACCACCAGCTACAGGGACATCAAGGAAACCGTGCTGGCGCGCATTCGGTCGGGTCAGTGGCGGCCCGATTCTCTGCTGCCGAATGAACAGGACCTTGCCGTCGAATTTTCCTGCACTCGGACCACGGTGAACCGCGCGCTGCGGGAACTGGCCGAAGAAGGTTATCTGGAGCGTCGTCGAAAAGCGGGCACGCGCGTCCTGAGCGCACCGCAACGGCAGGCCCGCTTTACCATCCCCATGGTGCGGGACGAGGTCGAGGCGTTGGGCGGCACCTATCGCTATGCGCTGGTTTCGTCGGAAGTCTCGAACGCCCCGGATTGGCTGCGTGCGCGTCTCGCGTTGAACCCGGATCAATGCGTCATGCATGTGCGCTGCATGCATTTCAACGGCAACACCCCGTTCCAGTACGAAGATCGCTGGATCGTCATCGACTCGGTTCCGCAGGTAACTGAGGCGGATTTTGCTGCCATCGGCCCGAATGAGTGGCTGATCCAAACCGTTCCTTTCACCAACGTAGAGCTGAGTTTCCTGGCCAGCCGTGCTGACGAAACCGTGGCTGGGTTCTTGGATGTCCCCGTGGGCGAACCGGTGTTCACGGGCGAGAGGATCACATGGCTGGAGGGTCAGCCGGTCACCTTCGCGAAGATGTATTTTGCCGCCGGTTACCGCATGACCACACAGTTCTGAATTTGACTTCGATTTCCGCTTTACCGTCTCTGTAATCCACGCCAGATTCAGAGCAATTTGGTCCGGCGCGAAGGAACTATGGGATGGGCAACCCACTGTATGACCGACTGTTTGGTATTCATGCAGGCGAGGATACGCCATTCCTGCATCTGCCAGACGGCCAAATCATCACACACGCGGTATTTCTGGACATGGCAGCCCGGATTGCCAACGCGTTGACAGGGTTTGAGCTTGAGCCCGGCGACCGGGTTGCGGTTCAGGTGGAGAAGTCGCCAGAAGCACTGGCGCTATACGCCGCTTGCGCTCAGACCGGGCTGATCTTTCTGCCGCTGAATACTGCCTACAAGGCAGGCGAACTCAGCTGTTTCATCGAAAACAGCGGCGCGGCACTGGTGGTCTGTGACGCCGCAAGCGAGGCGGAACTGACACCGATCGCCGAGGCGCAAAACGCCAGATTAGAGACGCTAAACGCTGACGGATCCGGCACCCTCATGCGCCGGGCGTTGGGTATGCTGCCAGCATTTGAACCGGTGAAGAGGGCCGAGGAAGACCTTGCCGCCTTTCTATATACCTCTGGCACAACCGGACGGTCGAAAGGTGCGATGCTGACGCAGGAAAACCTGTTGTCCAATGCCGAGACGCTGGTACAGGAATGGCGGTTTACCAAGGAAGACGTGCTGCTGCATGCCCTTCCTATCTTTCACACCCACGGCCTGTTTGTCGCGACGAACATCATTCTGGCCTCGGGCGGGTCAATGATCTTTCTGCCGAAATTCGATCTGGATGACATCCTGCGTCTTATGCCCCAGGCAACCTCGATGATGGGTGTGCCGACCTTCTATACCCGACTGTTGGGGGATGAGCACTTTACCGGCGATCTGGCGCGACACATGCGGCTGTTCATCTCGGGCTCGGCCCCTTTGCTGGCTGAAACCCATGAACGGTTTGAGGCGCGCACCGGGCACCGCATCCTTGAACGCTATGGGATGACGGAAACCAACATGAACACTTCGAACCCCTATGACGGTGAACGCCGCGCAGGGACTGTCGGGTTTCCTCTGCCGGGTGTTGAACTGAAGGTAACAGACCCTGATACAGCTGAAACACTGCCGCAAGGCGAGATCGGCATGATAGAAGTACGCGGCCCAAACGTGTTCGAAGGGTACTGGCAGATGCCCGAAAAAACTGCTGCGGAATTGCGAGCGGATGGGTTCTTTATCACAGGCGATCTGGGGCGCGTGGACGAGGATGGCTATGTCCATATCGTCGGGCGCGGCAAAGACCTGATCATCTCGGGCGGGTTCAACATTTATCCCAAAGAGATTGAACTGGTGCTGGACGACCAACCCGGCGTGCTGGAAAGCGCCGTGATCGGCGTGCCGCACCCTGATTTTGGCGAGACAGTGCTGGGCCTTCTGGTGGCAGAACCTGGCCGGACGCATGACCTTGAAGCCATTCTGGCCAGCGTTCAGAACGAGTTGGCACGGTTCAAGCATCCCCGAAAGCTGATCGTGCTGGAGGAACTGCCGCGCAACACGATGGGCAAGGTGCAGAAGAATGCCTTGCGCGAACGGTTCAGGGACCTGTTCGTCAAGAACTAGGGATCAAAGGCACACGGCCATTTTCGGTTAACAGCCAGCAGTCGCGACCCTCGAACACCGCCGGAACCAGCGGTCGGCCCATCCCGGCACCGCCGTCCAGGTTGATCCGGTTGCCAAGATGCTCGGCCCGTTGAGCGGGCGTGTGGCCGTGGACAATCAGACAGGGATGCGGGCGCGGGTCGTCCAGAAACTCGCCCCGTATCCAAACCAGATCCTCTTCGGTTTGATCCGCCAAAGCGACACCGGGGCGAATGCCTGCATGGGCAAAGAACACCTCTCGTACCTGATGATGTGTCACAAGGCTGTCCAGAAACTCGATATGAGTTTGCGGAACAACATCGCGCACCCGCTCAAGAAGCCGGTAGATGCGGTCATCCTCCGAGAATACGACGCCGTATGACGCCAAGGTCTCTGCCCCGCCCAGACGATGATGCAACCAGTGTTCCCCTACCCGCAGTTTGGCCTCGGTCGTGGAGCCATCGCGCAGGAAGCGGGCAAACATCCGGTCATGATTGCCAAGCAAAAAGACCCAATTCCGCCCGGCGCGGTGTTCCGCGGCCAAGAGGTCCAGAACAGCGCGGCTGTCCGGGCCACGATCCACGTAATCACCCAGAAACACCACGCGGGCGTCCGTCCCACCGTCGGCTTCGATAAGGCTCAGCGCCTGCTGCAGCATCTCAAGCTGACCATGAATGTCGCCGATTGCGTAAACTGTGGTGCTCAAAACGGTGCCTCTTTCAAAATATAATCTGCCTTGGGAAGCAACTTGATCGCAGACAAAAGACAATGCCCGCACTTTTCAAGCACGGGCATCTTCGAAATCACAATTTTTTGGACCAAAACTCAGGCTACGTCGAATTCCAGCGGTTTGATCTGGGTGAACAGCCCGGTTTCCGCCAGTTTCGCCCGCGCTTCGGCCGGAACCGGCTCGTCTACGTAAAGCAATGCGATGGCTTCGCCACCGGCTTCGGAGCGGCCCAGCGTAAAGTTGGCGATGTTCACGTTGTTCTCGCCCATGGTCTGACCCAGCGCACCGATGATGCCCGGAACATCCTCGTTCGTGGTGTAGAGCATATGCGCGCCGACTTCAGCGTCGATATTGATACCCTTGATCTGGATGAAACGCGGCTTGCCATCGCTGAACACGGTGCCCCCGATGGAACGTTCGCGCTTTTCGGTCACCACGGTCACTTTGATGTAGCCTTCAAAGGCCCCGGACTTGTCCTGGTTGGTTGTCGAAAGCTGAATTCCGCGTTCTTTTGCCACGACCGGGGCCGAGACCATGTTCACCTCGGGATTGAATTTCTTCATGATCCCCGCGACTACGGAACAGTTCAGTGCGGCCAGGTTCATTTCCGCCGCAACGCCGTCATAGAGGATGTTGATCGCCTTGATTGGCTCATCGGTCATCTGGCCGATGAAGCTGCCCAGATGACCCGCCAGTTTGATCCACGGTCCCATGACCTTGGCCTCTTCGGCGGTCACGCTGGGCATGTTCAGCGCGTTTTCGACAGCACCGGTCAGCAAGTAGTTCGAGATCTGCTCGGCCACCTGCAACGCCACGTTTTCCTGTGCTTCGGTCGTTGCCGCGCCAAGGTGGGGCGTACAGACCACGTTCGGCAGGTTGAACAGAGGGTTATCCTTGGCTGGTTCCTCGCTGAACACGTCAAAGGCAGCACCCGCAACGTGACCGTTTGTCAGCATCTCGGCCAGAGCCGCCTCATCGACCAGTCCGCCGCGCGCGCAGTTTACGATCCGCACACCGGGCTTGGTCTTGGCCAGATTCTCACGGCTCAGGATGTTTTTCGTCTGATCGGTCAGCGGCACGTGCAGGGTGATAAAGTCGGCCCGAGACAGCAGTTCGTCCAGCTCGACCTTTTCGACACCCATCTTTGCGGCTTTCTCTTCGCCCAGATAGGGATCATAGGCGACCACCTTCATTTTCAGGCCCAGCGCGCGCTCGCAGACGATACCGCCAATGTTGCCTGCGCCGATAACGCCCAGGGTCTTGTTGGTCAGTTCGATCCCCATAAACTTGGACTTTTCCCATTTACCCGCATGGGTCGAGGTGCTGGCCTCGGGGATTTGACGCGCCACTGCGAACATCATCGCAATCGCATGCTCGGCGGTGGTGATCATGTTGCCGAAGGGTGTGTTCATTACGATCACACCTTTTTTCGAGGCCGCATCTTTGTCGATATTGTCGGTGCCGATCCCGGCGCGGCCGATCACTTTCAGCTTGTCAGCCTTTTCCAGAATAGTCGGCGTCACCTTGGTGGCCGACCGGATCGCAAGGCCGTCATATTGGCCGATCACTTCAGCCAATTTGTCCTTGTCCTTGCCGAGGTCCGGCATGAAATCCACGTCGATGCCGCGGTCACGGAAAATCTGAACAGCGGTTTCGCTGAGCTTGTCAGAGACGAGTACTTTGGGAGCCATGTTTGTGGTCCTTGAATGTAATGAGATGTCCGGGCCTGAGGCGGCCCGGTGAAGATTGGAAAGGATCAGGCAGCCTCAGATTGCGCCGCAATCTCAGCCTCGAAAGCCCATGCCAGCCAGGGCAACATCGCCTCGATATCCGAAGTCTCGACTGTGCCGCCGCACCAGATGCGCAGGCCCGCAGGCGCGTCGCGGTAGGCACCAATGTCCAGCGCGATATTCTCTGCTTCCAGCCGCTTGGCCACGGCTTTGGCGAATGTCGCACCGTCCTGAATTCGCGCGTCGGTGAATTTCAGGCACACCGAGGTATTCGACTGCGTCGCCGCATCCTCGGCCAGATTGGCGATCCAGTTGTTCTGATCGCAGAACGCATGCACCGCACCGGCATTGGCATCAGCGCGAGCGATCAGGCCTTGCAGACCACCGACCGAGCGCGCCCAATCAAGGGCAAACAGGTAGTCTTCGACCGCCAGCATCGACGGCGTGTTGATCGTGGCTCCGGTAAAGATACCGTCGATCAGTTTGCCACCTTTGGTTAGGCGGAAAATCTTGGGCAGGGGCCACGCGGGAGTGTAGCTCTCTAACCGCTCTACTGCACGGGGCGACAGGATCAGCATGCCATGGGCAGCTTCTCCGCCCAGCACCTTTTGCCAGCTGAAGGTGGTCACATCCAGTTTGTCCCACGGCAGGTCCATCGCAAAGGCTGCGCTGGTCGCGTCGCAAATCGTCAATCCCTGACGGTCATCAGCGATCCAGTCGCCGTTTGGAACTCGCACACCCGAGGTCGTACCGTTCCATGTAAAGACAACGTCATTGGCGAAATCGACAGATGCCAGATCAACGATCTGACCGTAATCCGCAGTCTTGACCTCGGCGTCGATCTTCAGCTGCTTGACGACGTCGGTCACCCAACCGGAACCAAAGCTTTCCCAGGCCAGCATCTCGACCTTGCGTTCGCCCAACAGCGACCACAGCGCCATCTCAACCGCGCCGGTGTCCGAGGCGGGAACGATGCCGATCTTGTAATCTGCCGGAATGCCCAGCACCTCGCGCGTACCCTCGATCGCGGCTTTCAGCTTGTCCTTGCCAACCGCAGCTCGGTGCGACCGGCCCAGCGCGGCATCGGCCAGTTTGGTCAGATCAAATGTGGGGGGTTTGGCGCAGGGGCCAGAGGAGAAACGCGGATTCGCCGGCCGCGTTGCCGGTTGTTCAATGCTCATGTGTATTACCCTTCCAGATACACGCCCCTCGTTGGGGAGGGGTGTCCCACGGACAGAGCTATTGCGTCGCAAATCGCTCAGCAAGCGGAAAAGACGCATCGGGTGCCAAAAACGACACCCGACTATGTGCAAATCAGGAACGCAAGTTTCCTATCGGCATCACGACTTGAAGCGGACCGTCTCTCCGGTTTCAAGCGCCTCTTGTGCCGCCAGCCCCATGCGAACGGCCCAGAGGCCATCGTGCAGAGTGACGTCCGGCTGAGCCTTTTCGCCCCTCAGAACCGCCAGAAAGCCCTGATGTTGATAGAAGGTCGAGCCGTTGTGATCCCCGGCGGCCAGCAGGTGCGGGTCGACGGGAATGTCTTTTGAAACAGGCCCCTTTGGGTCACGCGGGCTCACGATGACCTGCGGCACCGGCGGCGCGCCCAGATGGTCCGGCCAGAACCGCCCCGGCCCCGGAACCAAGGCTTCGATCTTGGCATCTGGCCCAACGGCCGAGATTTCCTCTTGATACCGGGAGCCCTCCGCGAACATGCACAATTCAAGCATTGCGCGCGCGCCCGAGGCGAAATCCACGAGGACATATCCATGATCTAGGATATCCGGCATTTCCCCCTCATAAGTCTCGTCCAGATGGTTCACCGCCTGCCCGCCGCTTGCAGTGACGCGCACCGGGTCGGATTGCAGGATCAGGCGCATCAGGTCGAAGAAATGGCAGCATTTCTCGACAAAAGTGCCACCCGTATTCCGATTGAACCGATTCCAGTTCCCGACCTTTTCCAGAAACGGAAACCGATGCTCGCGAATTGACAGCATCTTTACGCCGCCCGTGGCCTCTGCCTCGGCAATCAGCGCAGCAATGGGCGGCATGTAACGGTATTCCATCGCAACCCAGATTGGGTGCGGATAGTCACGCTGAAGCTCCTCAAGTCGCGACGCATCCACCGGATCTGTGAAAAGAGGTTTCTCAACCAACAACGGCAACGGGCGCGTCCGGGCAATCTCTTCGATCTGATCCACGTGCAGGTGATTGGGGCTGACGATGACAACGCAATCCAGGTCTTCGACCGCCAGCAACTCGGCAACCGACGACACCATTACCGCATCCGGCGCAATCGCCTGCGCCGCCTTCGCCATCCCGGCATCCGGTTCGAAAATCGCTGAAACGCGCGTGCCCTCTAGCAGGGCAATGTTGTGCAGATGCTCCTGCCCCATCATACCGCATCCGATCAGCCCGTAGTGGATGGTCCGGGTCATGCGCAGTTCCTTTTACTTCAGTCGTTGGACATAGGTGGCCCGATCCGGGTCGAACCATGTTTTTGAAAACTCAACCGGTTCGGGTTTTTCCGACCAGCTGAACCGTTCGATATAGCCGACTGTTTGCCCGGCTGGTTTGGTGAAGTCAGGGGGCGTCCAGTCTGGCAGCGCCCCAAGCGAAACCCTGTCTTCGGCCCGTGTGATCCAGAACCCAAGCTGGTGCTGGTAGTACCTATACAGCGAGTCCGACAGCAGCTGCCGATCAATGCGTCCGGCGGCATCATCCAGCCAGATTTCCTCGACCGCGATAATTGTGTCATTCAAATACCGCATCCGACGCACCCGCGATCCCATTTCAGACGCCCCAAAACGCGGGAGGTCTGCAGGCTTTTTCAGATGATCGACCGAGAGGATATCAGCGCGCGGCAACCCGCCGCCCTCGGGCAATTCCAGTCGGAACATCGCGTAAACACTGTTCTGCGTTCCGGTCTCACGAACGTAATTCCCGGATCCCTGAATACGTTCCAGCATTCCTTTTTTTTCAAGCTCAGCGAGCGATTTTCGCAGCGTCCCGACCGAAACCTTCAGTTCGGCTGCCAGATCTCTTTCCGGCGGCAAACGCTCGCCATCGATCAGGCGTCCAGCAGCAATGTCGCGGATCAGAAGCTCTGCGATCTGGACGTAAACAGGCAGAGCATTCGGGTTTCGGTTGGCTGAGGACATCGTGGGGCGCTTCACTCGGTCGCAGGAAAAATTGATACACCATTGATCTACATCAATGTGATTGCTACGCAAGAGGAAAGTCACAGCCGACCGGAGAACGAATCAGATGACCATCGTCCCCATCACCTCACCCGATCTGGACGCGGCCGAGGTTTCGTGGTTCGCGGCGCTGTGTTCGGACGATTATCAATTTCTCGGAGTGCCGGAAGGCGACCTGCGATCCAGCTGGGACCACTGCTCAGGCATCGTGAAAGAAGCCGAAGCGCAGGGATTTCGGAACATCCTCTGCCCGTCCTCGTATCAGGTTGGTCAGGACACGCTGAGCTTTGTCGCGGGATGCGCGCCGATCACCGAAAAGATCAACATGCTGGCCGCCGTCCGCTGCGGCGAGATGCAGCCGATCATGCTGGCCCGCACAATCGCAACGCTGGATCACATGCTGAAGGGGCGGCTGACGGTCAACATCATCTCATCCGACTTCCCCGGTGAGAAAGCCGACAGTGCCTACCGCTATCAGCGTTCGCGCGAGGTGGTCGAGATCCTGAAACAGGCCTGGGCGCAGGACGAAATCAATCATGCGGGTGAGGTCTATGACTTCTCGGGCCTGACCACCGATCCGGCGAAACCTTATCAGACCGGCGGCCCGCTGCTGTACTTTGGTGGCTATTCCCCGTCGGCTCTGGACCTGTGCGGCGAGCATTGTGACGTCTACTTGATGTGGCCCGAAACCAAGGATCAACTGGCCGAACGGATGAAGGCCGTTCACACTGTTGCCGAGACCTATAACCGGACGCTGGATTATGGCCTGCGCGTGCACATGATCGTGCGCGATACCGAGGCCGAGGCGCAGGAATACGCCGATTACATCGTCTCGAAACTGGATGACGAATACGGCCGCGCGATCCGAGAGCGGGCTTTGGATTCAACTTCTCTGGGCGTCGCGCATCAGGCCAAGAACCGCGATCTGGCGGATGAGTATGGCTATGTCGAACCCGGCCTCTGGACAGGCGTTGGACGTGCGCGTTCTGGCTGTGGCGCCGCGCTGGTCGGGTCGACCGATCAAGTCATGTCCAAGATCGAAGAATATCAGAAGATGGGCATCCGTGCCTTCATCTTCTCGGGCTATCCCCACATGGACGAAGCCCGCCATTTCGGCAGCCGTGTTCTGCCGAACCTGAAAACCTGCTCGCTGCCCGAAGCTTATGGGCGCGTGCCTGCAACCACCCCAGCGACTCCGCTGGGCAACGGAGTTCGTCGCTGATGCAACGTGTGAAACTGTCTGACACGCTGGAAATGAGCCGCCTTGTTTATGGCATGTGGCGCCTGGGCGACGACAGCGATACCTCGGCAGCCCATGTCGAGGCCAAGATTCAGGCCTGTCTGGATCAGGGCATCACCACCTTCGATCAGGCCGACATCTACGGCGACTACAACGCCGAGGCTGTTCTTGGGGCTGCGTTGCGGGAAAACCCTGCACTGCGCCAGAAGATGGAGATCGTCACCAAATGCGATATCGTTGCGCCCTGCGGCCGCTATTCGCATGCGAAGGTCAAATACTACGACACCTCGCGGGCGCATATCCTGAAGTCGGTCGAAACGTCTCTGTCCGAAATGGCCATCGACCATATCGACCTGCTGCTGATCCACCGACCTGACCCGTTCATGGACCACAATGAAACCGGGACGGCATTGGACGAAATCGTCGCCAGCGGCAAGGTGCGCGCGGTTGGCGTTTCTAATTTCCGCCCGCGGGACTGGAACCTGCTGCAGTCGGCGATGAAAACCCCGCTTGTGACCAACCAAATCGAAATTTCGCTTGGTGAGATCAGCCCTTTTACCAACGGCGATCTGGCCTTTCACCAGCAACACGGTCACCCCCTGATGGCCTGGTCTCCGCTTGGTGGAGGCATGTTGATGGCCGGCAACCCTCCGGTCGGAGTGGTTGCGGATGAGATCGCAGCAGAGTTCGGCGTGGACCGTGCCGCTGTCGCGATAGCGTTCCTGTTGGCGCATCCGGCGGGCATTCTACCGGTTCTGGGCACCAACAATCTGGACCGCATCAAAAGCATTTCCGATGCGCTGAAAGTCAATCTGGATCGCGAGAGCTGGTTCCGCCTGTACGAGGCGGCGCTGGGACATGAGGTACCATGATGAATGCAATCTCAAAGGATATGACCCACACCTTCGTCCCGCATAAGGACGATACCCGAACCCTGCGCGACGCCTTTGGCCGCTTTGCCACCGGTGTGACCGTCGTCACCTGCGACAGCGCCGATGGACCGGTCTGCATCACGGCCAACAGCTTTTCGTCGCTGTCGCTGGATCCGCCGCTTGTGATGTGGGCGGGGGACCGCAATTCCCGGCGGTTCCGCTATTTCCAAGAGGCACGCCATTTCAGTGTTCACGTCCTGTCATCTGAACAGGCCGAGCTGTGCTTTGGATGTTCGAAAGACGCCTTCGCGTTGCAGGACCTCGAACACGACCGTTGTGAAAACGGAACGCCGCTGCTGCCCGATTGCCTGGCCCGCTTCGAGTGCGAGCAGCACGCTTATCACGATGCAGGCGACCACGTGATTGTTGTTGGAAAGGTCCTGCGTGCCAGTATGGCGGACGGAGACGCATTGACCTTCTACGCCGGAAAGCTCGGCCAATTCGCGCACCAGTAGGCGCGGGATAACTGTCGCGGGAAATACTCGCGGCTGAAAAGGGAGGATCCGCATGGGCGGATTGACATCGGTGCTTGCGCCGATCGCGTTTGTGAATGAAACCGTGCTGCGATTGGGCCGCGCGGTTGGTATCGTTGCGATTGCGCTTATGGTGATCGCGATCCTGATTCAGGTGTTTTTCAGATACGTTCTGGGCAACGCGCTACCCTGGCCGGATGAGGCCGCACGGTTCTGCATGTTATGGATGACCGGCCTGATGGCGCCCACGGCATTCCGGCGTGGCGGGTTCGTCGCCATCGACATGGTACCGTTGATGCTGCCTCGTGCAGTGGGTCAGATCTTGAATATCTTGCTCTTGTTGATTTCGCTGGCCGTACTGCTGGTAGCCGTCAATATCGGCTGGTCCGAGGTCACCGGGTTTGGCGGAAAATTCGCCACCGCCGCGCTGTACTTGCCAACGTCCCTTGGCTTTGACGAGTGGTATCGCATCCCGCGCAGCTGGATGATGGCATCGCTGTTGGTGGGGGTGATCCTGCTGATTTCGGTAAACATCGAACTGATCCTGCGCGCCTTCGTAACCCTAATGGGCGGCGGACATCTGCTGCCGGACATCGCCGATGCACCTGTGGGGGCCGAATAAATGCTGATATGGTTCCTGCCCACGTTTCTGGTGTTCCTGCTGATCGGCCTGCCGGTCTTTTTCGCCTTGCTGGCTGCACCCGGTATCCTTCTATGGCTGAATGGCCAAACCAACGACATCACGCTGCTGTACCGCAATGTCTATAACGGCATGGACAGCTTTCCACTGATGGCGATCCCCTTCTTCATGCTGGCCGGAGAGCTGATGAATCGGGGTGGCATCACCATCCGCCTCGTTGAATTCAGTCAGGCTCTGATGGGTCACTTTCGGGGAGGTTTGGCGCATGTCAATGTTCTGAGCTCCATCCTCTTTGCGGGTCTCTCTGGCTCGGCCGTGGCCGATACATCGGCGCTTGGGTCGATGCTGATCCCGGCAATGGAAAAGCAAGGCTATACACGAAAGTTCGCCGCTGCCATCACGGCAGCCAGCTCGGTGATCGGTCCGATCATCCCACCTTCAGGCATCATGATCATCTACGCTTATGTTATGGGCGAAAGCGTTGCGGCGCTGTTCCTGGCTGGCATCGTGCCGGGTGTCATGGTGGGCGTTGGTCTGATGCTGATGATCAAGGTCATGGCCGACAAGTACGACTTCCCGGTCGCCAGCCGCAAATACACCTGGCCCGAGCGCCGCCAGGCCAGCCTCAAGGCGTTCTTCCCCCTTTTGACGCCTGTCATCATTCTGGGCGGTATTCTGGGTGGGATCTTCACGCCAACCGAGGCGGCAGCCGTCGCTGTTGGCTATGCCTTCATCATCGGATTCTTTGTCCTGCGTACGTTGACCCTGAAAGAGGTTCCCGAGATTCTCAGCAATGCAGGGCTGACCTCTGCCGTCGTCCTGTTGCTTGTCGGTGCCGCGATGGCATTCAAAACCGTTGTCAGCCTCAGCCACGCGCCTGAACAACTGGCATCATTAATCCTCAGCCTGTCGGAAAACCCGCTGATCCTGCTGTTTCTGATCAACCTGCTGCTGTTCATCGTCGGAATGTTCCTGGACGCAGGTCCCGCAATCATCATCCTTGGCCCAATCCTGGCCCCGATCTTTACCAGCCTCGGCGTTGATCCGATCCACTTTGCGATCATCATGAGCGTCAACCTGACCGTTGGCCTTGCGACACCGCCCATGGGGCTGGTTTTGTTCGTGGCCGCCGCCGTGTCACGCGAAAAGGTCGAAACCATTGCCAAGGCGATCCTGCCATTCCTGGCTGTCGAAATCATCGTGATCTTTCTGATCACCTATATCCCCGCACTATCAATGACGATCCCGCGCATAACGGGATTTGCAAACTGACTGAGATCCACAGGGAGGAAACGCATGCTCAGATCTTTCTTCAAAACCGCAGCGGTGGCCACATCGCTTGTGGCCGCGTCCGCCATTGCGGCAACCGCCGCCGATTACACGCTGCGCGCTACGGCGAACTCGAATGAAAACGACGAAGATTATGACGGCCTGATCGTCTTCAAAAACTACGTCGAAGCGGCTTCGAACGGTGCGATCGAAGTCGAACTGTTCATCGGAACGCAACTGTGTTCGAACGGCGCGGAATGCCTGCAGGGTGTGGCAGATGGCACCATCGACATCTACATCTCTACTTCTGGCGGAGCCTCGGGGATCTTCCCTTATGTGCAGGTCCTCGACCTGCCCTACCTGATGGCAGATGACCGTGTGGCCGAGCGTGTACTGTCCGGTGATTTCACCCGCACAATGCGCGAGATGGCGTTGGAGGATTCCGGCGGCGCGATTCGTCTGATGACCATCGGCAACACGGGCGGCTGGCGTAACTTCGCGAACACGCAACGCCGCATTGCCGAACCCGCCGACATGGAAGGATTGAAGATCCGCACCGTGGTCGCCGACCTGCCACAGGAACTGGTCAAAGCACTGGGCGCCTCGCCCACTCCGATCCCGTGGCCGGAACTGTTCACCAGTTTCCAGACCGGTGTTGTTGAAGGCTCCAAGAACGGCATCACCGACATCATGGGTATGAAATTCCCGGATGCTGGCCTGCAATACGTCACGCTGGACGGTCACGCATACATGGGTGCCCTGTGGTGGATGAACAACGCCAAGTTCCAGGAGATGCCCGAGGATATGCGCCGTGTGGTCGTTGATGGTTTCTACGCTTTGCAGCAAGCCACTTTTGCCTCGCCCAAGCGCAAGTCGATCCAGGCCTATGAAGATTTCGTTGCCGGCGGCGGCGATCTGTACGTTCCGACACCCGAACAGAAAGCCGCGTTCAAAGATGCGGCCACGCCTGTTTACGAATGGTTCCAGTCAAACGTGGCCCGTGGTGATGAAATCTTTGCCGCTCTGACCGAAGCCGTGTCCATCGCCGAAGGCGAGATCAATGCGTCGCGCGATGCCGATCTGAACTAATCGATAGTGGGTCGGGCCTGATGGTCCGGCCCTTACCGAAACGGGTACATCCACCCTTTGTAGTCGTTGACCAGAACATGAGCCTTTTCGATCTGCTCCGGCGACATTTTCTTGACCACTTCCTCAAGGCTGATCGCCGCGTCGGGATCACCGCCAATGGCGCTGAGCGTATACCACATGTAAGCCCGAACCAGATCGGGCGCGGGCATGCCCAGACCCAGCTCATAGTACCAGCCGACGCCAGACTGCGCCCCGGGATGCCCCTTCATCGAAGCACGCAAGTACCATTCAAAGGCCCTCTCATAGTCCTGTTCGACACCCAGACCAAGGCCGTACATCACACCGATCAACTCCTCAGCCTCGGCGTTGCCAGAATGCGCGGCGGGCCAAAGTTCTTCTCGCGCTGCTTCGAACTCACCCGCCTCCATCATGTCACGGGCCTGTTCCAGTTCGGCCAACGCTGGAGACGCAAGAAGACAAAGGGCAAAAACAAACTTGCGCATGGGATGGCTGCTTTCCTCTGGGCCGGGACGGCAATGGCACAAGAACTACCACGACCGCTGACAGATGACGATTTTCTGTCCTTTGATATGGAACAGGCCGCCATCGGTCATCAACTGTTTTACGATCCGATCCTGTCGGGCAATCAGAACATCGCCTGCGCCCATTGCCATCACCCGGATTTCGGCACGTCGGACGGGTTGTCTCTTGGCATAGGTGAAGGCGGTCAAGGGCTGGGGCCTGACCGCACTCCGGGCACAGGCGACGACAAAATCCGGAAACGTATTCCCCGAAATTCGCCGGGACTGTGGAACCTCGGGGCCAAGGACATTCATACGGTGTTTCACGATGGCCGTCTGAGCATCTCGGATGTCTATGGCAACGGTTTCAATTCACCGGCACAGGAGTGGCTGCCCAGCGGGCTGAACTCACTGCTGGCCGCGCAAGCGCTGTTCCCGCTCACGTCGCAGTTCGAGATGGCCGGCAACGTTGCAGAAAATCAGGTCACAGGCGCGGTGCATGACCGCATAGACAAGGGCTGGCCGATTTTGGCGAAACGTGTGCGTACCGATCCAAAATACGGCCCCGCAATGGTTGCCGCCTTCGAAGGGATCGAGACTGCCGAAGACATCACGATAACCCAGATCGCAAATGCGCTGGCCGCTTTCATGGCCATTGAATGGCGCAGCACAGACAGCCCGTTCGACCAGTACCTTGCAGGCGACACCAACGCGCTGTCCCCTGCCCAGACAAACGGGATGGACCTGTTTTTCGGCAAAGCCCAGTGTTCGATCTGTCACTCCGGCCCTTTGTTGTCTGACCAGAAATTCCACGCTTTGGCCCTGCCACCTTTTGGGCCCGGCCGCACCCGGCAATGGGACCCCTATGTGCGCGACGTGGGCCGCATGGGTGAAAGTGATCGCCTCGAAGATGCCTATCGCTTCCGCACCCCGATGCTGCGAAATGTGGCCCTAACCGCGCCTTACGGACATAACGGTGCCTTTCCCGACCTTGAAAGCATGATCCGCCATCATCTGGATCCTGCGGCCAGTTTGGCAAATTGGGTGCCAGAAATGGCGGCTTTGCCAAAGGTTCCGTGGCTGCAAAAGGCGGATTTTGTCGTTTGGCAGGACCAGTTTGAGATGCAGCGTGTGCGCCGTAAAATCGACATCGCGCCGTTGACACTGTCACAAGCGGAAATCACCGATCTGGTCGCATTTCTACATGCGTTGACCGGCAGCAGCGTGGACACCCCACCATTTGGCGTGCCCATCGACTTCGTTCCCTAAGAACAACCCCCGCTTTAATGCGGGGGTCTTACTCTTACTCGGCGGCTTCCTCATACGCGTCCATTGGCGGGCATGTGCAGATTAGGTTTCTGTCGCCGTATGCGTTGTCGACGCGGTTGACGGGGGACCAGTATTTGTCGACGCCCATGGAGCCCGGGGGG
>NZ_JAKRGB010000007.1 GCF_022347725.1 Ruegeria sp. Ofav3-42 | reverse complement strand
CGCGCCTGCAAGGTGTTGCGGTTCGACAGATCGACCTACCAGTATGTTTCCCGCCGCACCGATCCGGTCGCCCTGAAACGGCGCATCAAAGAGATTTGTGAGACCCGTGTTCGTTATGGATACAGGCGCGTGCACCATGTGTTGCGCCGTGAGGGTTGGACGCATGGGCAAACCTGATTGAGCACGCAGTAGAAAAAGGTACATGGCAAGACGCAACTCAGGTCGTGAGCTTTCGCCGCCCAGCCTAATCTAAGCCTAGGCAGCCGCAGAGGCCGTCACCAGCTGCCATTGAAGCATCTAGGCCGCTTCACCCTCTGGGCGGCGGTCGACGTTCTCATGAAGCCGACAGAAATGCACGGATATCTTGTCCGGTAAACTGGCGACTTGACCGCGAGATGTAAGCTTGAAGGTCGGCGATTGGATAACGGATGGATTGTCCAAACTTGTTCCATTTGGGACCACTGCCGTTTGATCGGCACTTTCTTAGCCACTGCACTGACATGTTGAGATAGGATGCAGTTTGCTTTTCAGACAGAAACGCAGGTGCGAGTGCTCCTTTGGGTTTGCCTTGGCAAACCTCTACTAATCCCATTTCTGAGCTCATAACTATTCCCTTGATAGCTGCAGGCTGGGAATGTCTTACTTTTAAGAGACGTTCAGCCACTCCGACACGAATGCTTGGTTATTTTAACCTGTACGAACCAGCAGTCTTTGTCGGCTTCTCCTTCTCCATAATTAGCTACGAAAAAAATATCAAATCGACGCAAACAAATCTTCGCCGCGACGTTACACTTTTCAACGATCTTACTTGTCAAACATTGAAGAAGCCGAACAGCGCGTAGGTCTGAAAATACTGCTCAACCTATGCACCTGTTCGTACCTTGTCCGAAACTCCATATATAAGTGTGTCTTTAGACTCTGTTGCTTAGATCGCAGAAAGCCAGCTCTCCAATGGAGAACTGGCTTATCTGATCAGTATTCTGTGGACAGCAAGACCGTCATAAACCGAGTCGTCTTCTTGGGGTCGGTTGCGTCAGGGGAGAAGTCGTCGAGATCTTTGTTGTAGCTTTCAATTTCCCAATGAACGGTACGATTGTTAACCTCAATCGTTCCGTAGTCGTGCTCATCATCGGGAACATAGCTTTTGTCGCCTGCTTCCCCTCCAATCTGCTTCATGATCGTGTCGACCGTCGCTCGCCCCAAAAGGTGCATTCCCATGGAGATCATGACAATTCCACCCTCCCCCGTCTTTCGGAAATGATCATTGAGAATTTGGATTTTCTGGGTGCGGGACATGCCTGCGGTAAATTTGACGCGCGTCGAGAGTGTGCTGTCCGTCATGGAAAGCTCCTGTGCTTTTTGAGTTTTGGGATGTGTGATCGCGTACAGGCGGACAACGCTCAGCTTTTCTAAGCGTAGCAGTTCAAATTATCTGTGCTTTTTGGAAATTGCACACGACAGTCATTTGCCGCGCTGTACATTGTCAGTGTACCGAAAACTCTTCGAAATGTCAAAAAGCACCAAAATAACAATACTTTACGGACTCAACAAAAGAGGGAATCCACGCATTCAACGAAACGGTTTTCTACACGTTTCTATGTCAATCTATGCCGCGTGGTTGCTAGGTGGTTGCTGTAGGCGTGAGAAATTCTCGCCTATTCTTGCTAACCCTTTGAAAAAAGTGGTGAGCCGTGCAGGATTCGAACCTGCGACCCACTGATTAAAAGTTCGATTTTAGTGGTATGTGCTTACTAAACAGTTAAAACTATATATAATAAAATCAGCACATTAAGAAACATCCATCCCAACACAACCACATCTCATACTACATCTGGTAGCCCCGATTTTGGCCCCGGAAATTACCAAAGAGATTCCCTTCGCAAATCATATGTACTTACTTAATCAGTATCCGCATAATGTGATCTATAATACCCTGATCGCCGATCATATTTGTGTCCCAACGATCAAAACAAGAAACAAACACAAGCCAAAAAGAAACCGTGAAAACCCAACTCTCTAGGCCATTTCACAAAAAGACCAGCAAGAACACTCGCTAACACTAAATATGAAAGTAAAAATACAACTCGATGCCAGATAGCCAATCGATGATGCGCGACATCCTGAATAGAGCACGTTTTGCTACGTTAGATCGATCTGTGGCAACCGAAGCCGCAAGAAACTTCGTGATAGAGCTTACTGACCGAACCCTTGGGCAAGAAGCACTGCACCACCCCCGAAAACGGGCTAGGCGGCGAACTGATTTGGACAACTTCAAACTTGCTATCGGGGCTTTGGCAGCAGACCTGATCAAACACAGCGCGAATGAAGACTCCGATGGCTATATGTTTCGGCCCGCGGACAGAGACGAACTTGCTCAGACCTTGGTCAGCAGTGATGCCCATACCAAACTTAGAATTTACTGGAATGAATTGGGGCTGATGGAGGAAACCGGATTTGTGCATTCTCGTGCTTCTCTTCAGGCCGATGACCAGACTAAAACATACCGGAAGACCAGAAGGTTCAGAGCCACGCCACGGCTACTGGAACTGGCCCAGAATTACCAACTCACTGCGGCTAACATCTCGGAGCATTTCGAACGAAGTCACAAGCACGCCAATGTATTGCAAGTGCGTGGTTCAAAGGGCAGCAACTATGCTCTTCCGCAGCGGGGAAAACTCATCAAACAAAGCGGTATCAAGTTTCAGCAACGCAGAGCCGAAGTGGAATCCCTCAACAGGCAATTAGCCCGTCACAGGTTCAACCTGTCAGTCAAACCGATGCTGAGGCGTATCTTCAACTGCGGAGACAGGAAAGGCTTCGACTTCAATCTTGGAGGCCGCTTCTACTGTGCCACTGAGGACGATTGGATGCAGATGCCGAAAGAAAATCGGAGAGCAATTCTGATCGATGGGGAGCCGACATGTGAAATTGACGTTTCGTCCAGTCAGCTATCCATCCTGTACGCAATCAAAGGCGAAACCCTCGCTTATGATCCCGATCCTTATCAGATCGACTGGATACCCAGAGAGGTCACAAAGCAGATCATTGTCGCCTCTATCGGACGAGGTAAGCCCCCATCCCGTTGGCCGAGGTCTTTCAACGAAGACTTCATTGCCAAACATGGCTACCACCCTAGGGATAGGTACAAGCTGAAGGACGTGGTTTCGTCGATTTTGGCCCGACACCCCATCCTGTTCAACCTCGAACCTGAAAAACTGGATTGGGCTGTTTTGCAGTACGAAGAAGCAGAGTGTTTTCTGACGGCTATGCAGAAACTCTACGACTTGTACGAGATACCATCCCTTCCAGTTCATGACAGTCTGATCGTGAGACAACGAGATCACGAGTTAGCACTAACTGTGCTGAAGGATGCGTATCGGGAACGACTGGGTTTCATACCCCGTGTGAAGACGACTATGGATAGCGGCTTTGTTTTGGCGGCTTAGAGGTCTGTGGTTACCGGCTGTATGTATTACTATGTTTACGGTACCTTATTGGGGGGGTAGTTTCCCCTCTGGTAGCAAGTCATCCTACACGTTTTTCCATAAGAAGCTTCTGAGGCATTACTATGCAGCGTAAGGCCTGAAACGAACTCCTACTAAGAATTTGAAGCGATCCACTCAAAGTTGTATCCCAAGACGCTCTGATTGACCGTGAAACAAAAGGCGTGAATATCTACTTTAGTTTGATATCCACGCCAGTAACCCCACCTTGGGTGTGTGCAGCAAGCTTCAACAAATCCCGCCTCTAGAAGACGTTCAGATCAGCAGACAAGCCGCGCTTCCAAAGAAGTAATGTCGCTAAGGACACAACGCCTATCAGCCCGCTTTGCTACCACTGGTATCGATTGAACGTGGCCAGTGTTGCAAAGAGTTCTGCAGCAAATCTCGCGAAAGTACCGCAAAGCGATGACGCCGGAAGGGGAGTCTAGATAGTGCTTAGACTAAGCGTATGCCCGCTTCAATTCTTTCTTCTCAATAAGACGGAGCAAGTTAATGCTATCCCATGTAGTGAACCAAGGGTTCTGCTCGAAATTCGAAATAGCAGCGGCGATGTGAGCATTTGTTGGTATTTTAATCGACCCACCGGCCCCCTCCGAACGCTGTTGCAGATTGTATCCTTCCAACAACCTCCTAACCAACTTTCTCCGATAGTCTGCTTCGATGAACGGACAGCCCATGAGATCAAGGAATAGATGCAAGCGTTCGGAACAAGTAGACAAATTGGCGTCTTTCAGAATGAATGCTTCTGCGCTCGCTAGTAGTTCCAACTGCTTGGCTTTACACTCTGGATCGCCTCCGAACACAAATAACTTTGCTACAACCTCAAAATACCCCACTTTTGCGGAGGTTCCTTTTAACTCTTCCAGAAGCTCAACATAATAAGCGCCTCCAAAGTCAAAAGGCTTTGTCGCACAAATCACATTAAGTACCTCAATGGAGGTCGAGTATTGTCGTTCCACTAAGTCAGCTAGTGAACTGCTTGAAACAAGGCGTGAAACCCAAAGCTGCACTTTTTCCTTGGTCGCCAAAAACTCATCAGGTGTGTTTTTCTTTAGGAACTCAGCAACTTGGACAAGAATAAATGAGATATCCAAAGATGCGTTGACAGTTGGAGAAAGAGAGAAAAGATGAAATGCAAATTCGAGGTAAAAGTCCAACAGATCAGATGCTCGCAATAAGCATTCCTGGCGCCTTAGTACGTTTCCGGAGGGAAGTGAAAATTCGTCTGGAAGCGCAAGCAGGTGCTCACTATCTTTGGTAAGCTGCCGTGTCCTCCACTTGATTGCAGCGAGTAGGTATCCGGACACGCCCTCATAACCCAAACCGGAATCTACGCATATGACCCGAACACGCTGAACAAGTGCGCTCATCAGTTTGCGTCTTGATCGAATCTTTTTTGCTGTGACTATATCAATAGCCTTTGGTTGCGAGTCACTACTATCCGTGATCCGGACAGTATCCGTAAGGTTGTCTATCAGTTCGTTAATAAGAGTATTAGATTTCTGTATAGCCGAAGATTTTTTGTTCGCAAAAGGACGAGAAGTTACTTCGCCCTTTGCAGGGTTAAGGTGAAGCTTGTACTCATCCAAGCAGTCCGCAAGATCGGCATGTATTTGATCACAGTCTTTTTGACTTCTGCAAAAGAAATAGTAGTTATCGACATATCGAAAGGCTGCGTAATCTGATCCATTCGTTAGCCCTCTTTCGTCAAGCCGCCTTTCCAATTCAACATCCACGTCGGATAAAATAGTTTCGGCAAAAATTCTACTAACCTCAGGCCCAACAATTATTCCATTGGTTTCATTTCGATTCATGGACTGCATAAGCCGGTCAAAGGAGGCACCGTACATTTCGGCACTGGTGTTGTCCTTTGCTTCTTTGACGGACTTAGTAGCCCAAGAAATTGAATGCGTATAGAGACTATGGAAGCACTTCGAAACATCTTGGGACGACATAAAGCGAAATTTACGCTCTAGTGAATCGAATAGTGTTGATCCAAAAAACTTGTGCAACCTCTCATAACCGGAATAGGCAAAGAAGCTAGCAGGATGCTTTGTAAACTTGTCTTTATCAACTGTCGAAATGGTAGAAAACTTGAGCTCATTACTCGCCTCCATTGGACCCGAAATGTAGTATTTGCTCGCTGTACAGACAGGTCTTCGAATAGAAAATGAGCTCTTACCACAATAGTACGCGAGCAATGAAAAATAGCGGGAATAAAAGTTACAAACATCGAGCTGCGCACGAGGATGGGGCAATCCAAGCTTGCGTAGCGAGTCGCTGTCTTTGACGATCTTGTAGGAAAGCGGGTTAGTGGCCTGCTTTCCATATTTCGGCGGGAGAACAAAAGTTTCAATTAGTTTTTGCGAGAAAGCATCAAAATTCTTCCAATCACGAACATTAAGGTAGAAACCATCATTTCCAACAGGAAGAGGCAATTCAGCCGGCGTAGTGTCGCTTAGCAGAGCCCGTTTGAAGTCCTTTTGGTCAAGCAGTATCTTCTGAATTTTTTTCTTAGGCATGGCGCCAAACTCCCATCAATTGGGAGAGCTTCCGCTCATCAAACCCAACATACTTCTTTTGCTGAACGTGAGCACAGAGGTCAAAGTACTGAATCCTCTTACGATTCCGCCTTGTCAACGGCGCCAAAGCAAGGCGTCCTGCCAAACTAGAGGACCTCGAAGAGAAGACGCTGCTGTAAAACGATGAAAGCTCGCGCAATGCTGGTGAAGGATGGTCAATTAGTGGGTAGCTATTGCACATTCCCCCTGACAATCTGCGCCCAGAACTTCGATCATAAAACCTATATCCACTGTTTATTAGCAGAAATCGATCCATGAGATCGTCTTGGTTCCCGTCTCGGAGGTACTGTTTTATCGACAGGATAAACCGTGTCTTGCGCTTGTTTATTTTGGACTTACTGATGTCGATGGTGAGCTTGCGAGCGTTTAAAGTCTTGTCATGGTTAGCTTCAGAAAAAACCTTGGAAGTCGTAAGGTTATATCCAAGGTAGTCGAAGCTGTATTCACTTGGCCCACCTCTACTCTCCTTCTTTGGTAGGAGAATGAAGTATTTCTTTCCGGGAGTACTGTTGAGCCTTAACCCACTAGGCAGGCAGTCGAAAATCCTTTCTGTTAGATCAAAGTCCGTTAAGTTTGGATCAGCAACTATGACAATGTCATCGACGTATCTCGAATAGAAGTGCACTCCCTGTGATCGAGATATTCGTTTATCCATCTCTGAAAGAAAAAGTTCACTTAACGTTCCGCTTAATGCCAATCCGGCTGGAATTCCTGACGCGCCAGCCATGTCCAGATCAGAAAGAAACTTTTCTAGCATCCTTCTGGTAGTCCCTGAACTCCGCAACCGTACACTACAGATTCTTCGCAACTCGTCTCTGTCAATAGATGCGTAAAACTTCTTGATATCGTATCTTGCAACGACAAACGGAAGCCCGTTTCCCAAAAGCTGACTGAGACAGGATACTATGTAGTTCCGGTCGTTCTGCCGCACCCTCGTTATTCGTCTGACGTTCTCATTCAATCGCCTTAGAAGTATTGCCGTTTCAAAGTCTCTAGGCACACAGATTTCGCGGCCTTTTCGTTTAGTAAATCGCAGGTCGAAGCAGGGGCCGTCAGTGTTGGCTTGTGTCAAGGCGCGGTCAATTCGAAGGTTTAGCTCTGCGGAGGGAAAAGCGAAGTCAATTGGGTCATTTTGCTCGCTTACTACTTGCATCAACGATTTGAATCGGAAGCTGGCGTCTAACAAATCTGCTCTCTCAAAATAATTTTTATATTTAAAACAAACGCTTGCAATAGTTTCGACTGCAACTTTACTGCTCTTGCGCAATCTTAGAGCAAACCTTCCAGGGGAATTCAATCTTGGGTTGGCTCTTTGACTGATCCGAGTAACGTATTTGGGACTATTGTAGCTTTGCTCACTTGCAGCTTTGAAATTGCAACAACTTCGCCGCTCATCAGCGGTAAGGCCACCAAGCTGTCGTTCGCCGCGGCTACGCCATTGTGAGTTTCAAATGGCAGCAATACGGAGTCAATCGAGCATTACAAAGTCATTGGGACGCTACAGGTGATGCAATTCTGAATTGTGTTGGATGTGGGCGACGAAGGGCAATAGCGGGGGACGAGCACCACCCTAAGTTGCAGATTCAAATGAATTGCTTTACGAGCTGGGATTATTGGCGCCTCAGTCTGAGGTACAATCTTCATGAGTTTAGTAGGTGGCGAAAATTGAGGCAGATTGAGGCGGCGCTGAATTTCTTGAGCAAGTGGTGGGCTGTAGTGATGATCCCGACCGCTGCGCTCGCATACACATTATACAGCGACTGGTTGAACAACCGAGAAATCTATGAGGTCACTGGATTAGAGCCTCTAGCTCTATACGATTTGCGATCAGAAAACGGCGTGGAAGTTCCGGAATTCGTAACTTTGTTAGCACTGGAAATCACTAACAAAAGCAGAAAGCCAATCTACATTTCTAGAGCGGACTGTTCGGTTGACTGGCGAGCCACTAGGATCGTCGACCCTCGAGAGGCTCTGTGCGCGGCATTTGCCGGCAGACCGCAAGATGATTATGCAGGATTTGTTAACGATGGCTTGGATAACCCCACGATCAGTAGTTTTGGATATCGAGCTGCAAGGGCTCCAGTAGAATTGGCGGCGGGAGGAATTGGTTATGTAACGCTGCTTTTCAATCATAACCCAACGCCACCCTTCCAAGAGAACCAGCAGTTGCGGCTAGCGCAATTTGATACGTCTCGGTGGAGCGCGGAGGGCGTGAAAAAAGATACATCCTTCATGCACGAAGTGGTGATGGTTAGGAAACTCGACACACTCTATAACTCGAATCAACTAAACAGCCTAATAGGCAACGAAATTGAAAGTTTCCTAGGAGCAGAGGTGTGGCTAGAAACCACAAAAGGTACAAGGCTTGACCCCGTATCGATTGCTGCATTTGTCTTTACTGAGGATGCCGCGGTTTCGAGAGGCAGGTCAATTTACCCGTTCTTGAATAAGTATTCCGACGACAGCCGAAACTGAACTGCCCTTCGGTGAACTACCGTCCACTAAGACAGGCCTCGGCAGTTCGGCATGATCGCGTCTCAAAATATTTGCATAAAGCCGGACGCATTGGATGAACCATGTCCGTTTCAGGCAGTTACCGCCGTAGCAGTTTGGTCGCATCTGAGAGTTGAATGTCCACTTTGCGGCGTTCCTGATGTATAGAACGCGCGAAATTATGGCAGGCGATCAAGGACTGCGATGGCGGCAGAGGTAGAACCAAGTGAATTACAGTCAATTCAGATCAAGGATTGCGACCTTCCAGCGGCAAACTGATCCTGAGCGATGCGTGCGCATCTTAGACGAATTGATCACTGAATGCAGTTTCACAGCACGCAAGTTTGAAAAAGGTTACTCTGTATACCGTTCCGTCCCTTGGGCGGATCTACCACTAGAGTCATCAAAACTATCTTATCCGCCAGTAGAGTATGCAAAGCTGAACCGCTGCAATCTTGAAGGGCAACAAGTCCTCTATGCTGCGAACCACCCTTCAAACGTTTTTGCCGAACAAAAAGACCTAGCTATTGGGAAACGGTTCGCACTCAGCAAGTGGCAACTGAAGCGAGAGGCACACGCGTTGTTGGTGGGCTTTTCCCCAAAGGAAATTGATACTCTCGTCATCGGTTCCCATAGAGGATTTAAATCGTCTTCTGATCGCCATGCTCATACGATATTTGGCAAGATGTTTCGCACAAAAGGAGGCGAGTATTATCCAAACACTGCATCAATCGCCAACCTTCTTATGCGAATAGCCATGCCAGAAAATTTGGGGGGTGGTGAGTGCGCGTTAGCCTATGCTTCGGTCGAGTATCCAAATGATGAGGTGCTGGCAGTAAATTTTACGTTCCCCAAGAACTTCGTTGACAATCACCTAGAGCTAGTAGTGGCGGAGTATGTTGAAGTTACTTCGGTACTTGATGACAAGGTGGATCACAAAGTTCTGTAAGGCGATCTTTGTACCGATCAGTGACCGAGTGTACGACGTTCTATCCCGCCTTCACAACCAGCCCCAACCATTCGTATCGATGGATAAGGCGGTGAAGAATCTACGGGAAGCCATAGCGACCATGTGTCCGTCCAGTAAGAGGGTTCTTGCGGAAAAAGGGAGCGCAACCATCCACTCCTGCCGCGATACTTATGCCACTCGCCTCCTGAATAACGGGATGCCTCTGGATAAAGTCTCGTTCCTGCTAGGTCACGCCACCCTGCAACAGACCCAGAAGTATGCGAAGTATGCCAAGCGTCCCGCTGCCGATGAGGCACGGGCGATCCTCAATCAAAACATGGCCTGAAACAATCGACGGCCCCGGATTCGGCCCCCATATGGAGTTACTATACTTTCAGTGGCGGCCGAACGCCTTGCAGGATGTTGTTTTTATTGAAAAAAGTGGTGAGCCGTGCAGGATTCGAACCTGCGACCCACTGATTAAAAGTCAGTTGCTCTACCAACTGAGCTAACGGCCCACTCTTTTATTGGATCTTGTCGATCCGTGGCGCTCTCTAGGACATTTTCCCGACCGGGTTCAAGTCCTTATTTTGCACCTCGTTTCGCCGTCACTTAACTTGTTTCCGGCGTCCCGATAGGCGGCCTAATTAGGCAGGTGGCGCGGGGGGGTCAACCCCTTTTTTCAGGAATCTTCACCACAGGGTGGATTCCTTTCCGATGCAAGGTTATATGCCCGCCATGCAAGGATTACAGAGCACTGAATTGCCCTTCATGAAGATGCACGGGCTGGGCAATGACTTTGTCATTGTGGATGCGCGCGCGCACTCGGCCGAGATTACGCCTGCCCTGGCAAAGGGAATCGGGCACCGGCAGTTCGGCGTCGGCTTCGACCAACTGGCTGTGATTGAGAACGGCGAATCGGACGCGCATCTGGTGTTCTACAATGCCGACGGGTCGACCTCGGCCGCCTGCGGAAACGCGACGCGCTGTATTGCGCGGTTCCTGATGGAAGAATCGGGGAAATCCGAACTGACCCTGACAACTGAGCGCGGCACGCTCTATGCCCGCGATGCCAGGGATGGGCTGACCTCGGTCAATATGGGGCAGCCGCAGCTGGACTGGCGCGAGATTCCGCTGGCCGAAGAGGTCGATACGCTGGAACTGCCGATTGAGGGTGCGCCTACGGCCACCGGGATGGGCAACCCGCATTGTACATTTTTTGTGGAAGATGCCGAAGCCATACCTCTGACCGAGTTTGGTGCGCGGTACGAATACCATCCACTGTATCCTGAGCGGACCAATGTGCAGGTTGCGCAGATCATCGGACCGGATCATATCCGCATGCGCGTCTGGGAGCGGGGTGTGGGAATCACGCTGGCGTCGGGGTCGTCCTCTTGTGCAACAGCTGTTGCTGCCGTTCGTCGCGGACTGACCGGGCGCAAGGTTCAAATCGAGCTGGATGGCGGCATAATCTGGATCGATTGGCGCGATGATGGCGTCTGGATGACCGGGCCGACCTGCCACGTCTTCTCGGGAACTCTGACGCCCGAGTTTCTGGAGTCATTGGGATGAGTGCGCCCAAATTCACCACTTTGGGCTGCCGCCTGAACGCTTATGAGACCGAGGCGATGAAAGAGCTGTCACAACAGGCAGGTCTGACCGACGCAGTTGTGGTGAACACTTGTGCGGTGACAGCCGAGGCTGTGCGCAAAGCACGGCAGGAGATTCGCAAGCTGCGGCGGGAAAATCCCAATGCGCGGCTGATCGTAACCGGGTGCGCGGCGCAAACCGAACCTGAAACATTTACTCAGATGGATGAGGTCGACGCGGTCATCGGAAACACCGAAAAGATGCAGCCGGACACCTGGAAAGGCATGGCGGCAGATTTCATCGGCGAGACCGAGGCTGTACAGGTCGATGACATCATGTCCGTTACTGAGACCGCCGGGCACCTGATCGACGGGTTCGGCACCCGCTCGCGCGCCTATGTGCAGGTCCAGAATGGCTGTGACCATCGCTGCACCTTCTGCATCATCCCCTATGGCCGCGGTAACTCACGCAGCGTCCCTGCAGGCGTCGTGGTGGACCAGATCAAGCGGTTGGTGCAGCGGGGCTATAACGAGGTCGTTCTGACCGGCGTTGACCTGACCTCGTGGGGCGCAGATTTGCCCGCGCAGCCCAAACTGGGCGATCTGGTCATGCGGATTCTGAAACTAGTTCCGGATCTGCAGCGCCTGCGGATCAGCTCGATCGACTCGATCGAGGTGGATGAGAACCTGATGCAGGCCATCGCGACCGAGCCACGCCTGATGCCACACCTGCACCTGTCACTGCAGCACGGGGACGATCTGATCCTGAAGCGGATGAAACGTCGCCACCTGCGTGATGATGCCATCCGTTTCACCGAAGAGGCCCGAAAGCTGCGCCCAGAGATGACATTCGGCGCGGATATCATCGCCGGGTTCCCGACCGAAACCGATGCACATTTTGAAAACTCGCTAAAGCTGGTGACGGATTGCGACCTGACCTGGCTGCACGTGTTCCCCTACTCTAAGCGCGAAGGCACCCCGGCGGCTCGTATTCCGCAACAGATCAATGGCAATGTCATCAAGGACCGCGCCGCGCGCCTGCGTGCCGCTGGTAAGGCCCAGGTTGCAAAACATCTGACAGCCCAGATCGGCAAGACACATCACATCCTGATGGAAAATCCGCATATGGGCCGGACCGAGCAGTTTACCGAAGTCACATTCGCTACACCGCAAACCGAAGGTCAGATCGTGACCGCGACCGTCTCGGGTAAGACTCAGTCGCAGCTGACGGCGTAAGGCACGACACAATCAGGTGGCGGCAGCAGCAAATGCGGCCGTGTCGTAGTATTCTTCGTATTTACAGACAAGCCCGTCGCGGAACCGGCAGATAATGACTATCGGTGTTTCCACCGTCCTTCCGGTTTTCTTGTTCGTCCAGGCCGTGACACCTATACCGACGACACGGTCATCCTGAGCGATGGTGTCTTTCAACGTCCAGTGCTCCATCCGGAACGCACCGGTCAGATCCTCAAGATACTCCTTCAACTCGGCGTGCCCGTCCCGCGAGCAACTGAAATCCAACCCATACTGACCCCGCCCCAGCGAGCGTATGCACAAGTCCTGGGTGGTGTACTTTTCCCACATCCCGATGTCTGACGCTTTGCTGTCGTTCCATGCCGCGAAGGCAGCCCGCAGCTTTTCGACATTGCTTTGCGTGTCCATGACCCGTCCTCCCAAAATAGATTTCTGTGAAAATGAATGCCCCCTGCAGCAGGAAGGGGCGGTTCCAGTATAACACTGTGCGATCTGAGAACGAAAAAAGGCCCGGCGCTAAGCACCGGGCCTTTCGGAATGTATTGATCAGAGATCGGTCAGACGGTCTTTTTGCCCTTCACGCCCGCCCACAGGCGCTTGTTGACCAGGTACAGCAGTACCGACAACAAGGTCAGGAAGATAACGCCGACAAAGCCGGAGTACTTACGCTCCATCATCTTGGGCTCAGCGGTCCACATCAGGAAGGCCGCAATGTCTTCGGACATGGCTTCGACAGTGGCCGGATGGCCATCGGTGAATTCGACCTGATCTTCGGCCAGCGGTGGCGCCATCGAGATCCAGCCTCCGGGGAAGGCTTTGTTCTCATACAGGATGGTGCCCGCTTCTTCCTTTTCCTCACCGGTGTAACCGTCCAGCAGCGAGGCGATGTATTCCGCACCACCCATGCCTTTGAACAGCTGGTTGATACCCAGACCGTAGGGGCCGTGGAACCCGGCGCGGGCCTTGGCCATCAGGCTCAGGTCCGGTGCGCCAACACCGTCATTAGCCGGGAAGTGGTCGGTCGGGATTGCAGGACGGAAATCGTCCTGCTCGGGATCGAAGACTTCGAAGTTGTCCGCCGCGTAGGCGATCACTTCTTCTTCCGAATAGCCCAGCGCTTCGAGGTCACGCAGGGGCACGTATCTCAGACCGTGGCAGGCCGCGCAAACCTCGGTATAAACCTGAAGGCCGCGCTGCAGCTGGTTCTGATCCCAGGTGCCAAAAGGCCCTTCGAACGAGAACTGGAAGTCTTCGATGTGCTGTTCGCCGCCACCTGCCGCAAAGGTCGAGGCGGGCGCAAGGGCCAGAGCAAACGCGGCACCGATTGCAAGTTTCTTGAACATGTTTCCGGTCCCTCTTCTTACTCGGCCGGCGTGGCGTCGGCGTCAGCCTTGCCATAATGCGCGTTGAAGTCTTCTTCGATGGTTTCCGGCTGGGCCAGAGGTTTCTCGATCACACCGAGGATCGGCAGGATCACGAAGAAATAGGCGAACCAGTAGGCGGACGCGATCAGCGAGAAGGTCGCATAGGGCTCTTCCGCGGGCATCGCACCCAGCCACATCAGGGCAAAGAAGTCGATGATCAGCAGGTAGAACCACCATTTGAACAGCGGACGGTACTTACCTGAACGAACGGTCGAGGTGTCCAGCCAGGGGGCCAGAGCCATCGCCAGGATCGCACCGAACATCGCGATCACACCAAAGAACTTGGCGTCGATGATGCCGCCGGTGATGAAGCTGGCGAACTGAACGACCCAGACCTCACCGGTGAAGGCACGCAGGATCGCGTAGAACGGCAGGAAGTACCATTCGGGCACGATGTGCGCAGGTGTGACCAGCGGGTTGGCTTCGATGTAGTTGTCCGGGTGACCCAGATAGTTCGGCATGAAGCCGACAATTGCCCAGAACACGACCAGGATCACGGCCAGTGCGAACAGGTCCTTGATCACGAAGTAAGGCCAGAACGGCAGCGTGTCTTTCTCGGCCTCGGCTTTCGACCCACGGCGAACTTCAACACCCGTGGGGTTGTTGTTGCCGGTGGTGTGGAAGGCCCAGATATGCACGATTACCAGCGCCGCAATGACGAACGGCAGCAGGTAGTGCAGCGAGAAGAAGCGGTTCAGCGTGGCGTTGTCCACCGCGGGTCCGCCCAGCAACCAGGTCTGGATCGCATCACCCACGAACGGGATGGCGCCAAACAGGCCGGTGATCACGGTCGCGCCCCAGAAGGACATCTGACCCCAAGGCAGAACATAGCCCATGAACGCGGTGCCCATCATCATCAGGTAGATGAGCATACCGATGATCCACGTGATCTCACGCGGGGCTTTGTACGAACCGTAGAACAGGCCGCGGAACATGTGAATGTAGACCGCAACAAAGAACAGCGACGCGCCGTTCATATGCAGGTAGCGGATGAAGTAGCCGCCATTCACGTTGCGCATGATGTGCTCGACGCTGGCAAAGGCAAGGTCAACATGCGGGGTGTAGTGCATCACCAGAACGATACCGGTGACGATTTGCAACGCCAGGCAGAACGCCAGGACGATGCCCCAGATCCACCACCAGTTCAGGTTCTTGGGGGTGGGGATCATGATGGTGTCGTAAATCAGGCCGACGATCGGCAGACGGCTGTTCAGCCACTTCTCGCCGTTGGTCTTTGGCTCATAGTGGTCGTGGGGAATTCCTGACATTCTGGGTCTCCCTTAGCCGAGTTTGATGGTGGTGGCGTCCACCCATTCAACGGGCGGAATCGGCAGGTTTTCAGGCGCGGGGCCTTTGCGGATACGACCGGCAAGGTCATAGTGCGAACCGTGGCAGGGGCAGAACCAGCCGCCAAAGTCACCGGCATCACCCAGCGGCACACAGCCGAGGTGGGTACAAACACCCATCTGAACGATCCACGCACCCGGCGCTTCGCCTTCGGGCGACGGCATGACGCGGTTGGCGTCGGTCGCCGGCGCGTCCGCGGGCAGGTTGAAGTTGCGCGCGAGCGGATCAGGCAGCGCGCCAACGCCCTCGGCGTCCTGCTCTTGTGCTTCTTGGATCTCGGCACCGGTGCGGTGACGGATAAATACGGGTTTACCCAGCCATTTAACGGTCAGCTGCGTGCCCGGCTCGACCCCGCTTACGTCCTGACGGATCGAGGACAGCGCCTGAACGTCTGCCGAGGGGTTCATTTGATTGATCAGGGGCCATACGGCTGCACCCGTCGCAACGACACCTGCGCCGCCAGCGACGTAGTAGAGGAAGTCTCTGCGAGTGCCTTCGTGGTCTTCTGCGTGGGACACGAGGTTTTCTCCGGTTTTCTGGCGCCCGCGAACGGGCAAATAGCTCGCGCACCGCACGAATGCGGTGTCTCAAAGCGGGTATCTAGCCGGGAGAAAACGGTTCGTCCAGCGGTCATAGGCGCGCACTACGCCGCATCTGGGCATTCATGTCACAACGCAGGGCTTAAAATTCAAGATTTGGGCAGGCCAAAGCGGGGAAATCCGCCAATCGTGGCGAAACTGGCCAAATGTGATTCGGTTTCTCACATTTAATGGAATCGCCGACCCGAACTTCGGCGAATGCCCTGCTGAGCGGTTCTTATCTGCAAATTTTTGACCAGATTTCGCCACGTTAATTTCAACTTTTGCGGGATTCGGCATCGCTTAAATATTGAGTAAAAAATAGATATTTTACAATGGCATAGCCGTGTTTGATTTTGATTGCACTTTTAACGTGAATGTCTGATGGGCCAGAGAAAGCCCAACCTCAGCAGGACGTTCCCAATGTCAAAACTCTTTGCATCCATACTGACCCTCTCGCTGGTTGTTTCGACTCAGGCCAACGCGGCGGGTGATCCGGCGAAAGGTGAAAAACTCTATAATCGCTGTTCTTCGTGCCACGCGATCATCAAAGATGGCGAGGTTTTGGTCAAAGGAGGCATCACCGGCCCGAATCTTTACGGAGTTGTCGGTCGCGTCGCCGGGACCGAATACGATTATCTAAACGGAAGCGAGCGCCTGCCGGTCGGAATGTTCACCGACGACATGATCCGCGCTGGTGAGGAAGGTCTGGTCTGGACGCAGGAAAACATCGCCACTTACTCCAAAAACCCGATTGGTTTCATTCAGGAGTATCTCGACGATGAAACCGCGCGACCGAACATGAGCGTCAAACTGAAGAAGGGCGCGGATGACATCGCGGCTTATCTGGCGACCTTCAGCGAATGATGTCGAACGCTCGCCGCCCTGATTTCGGTGCGGCCAGCGCCTCGATTACCAAGATCAGGCCGGCGGCCGTGTCGCGATCATGCTCGGGCGCTCGGCAAATTTCTCATACCAGCCAGCCAACGCATCGTTGCCCTTGCGCCAACCGCGCGCGTCGTGCCGGAAATCGAGGTAGCCAAGCGCACAGGCCACAGCGACCTGCCCCATATCCAGTGTCCCCGACAAATGCGCCATCCAGCGCTGGTTCAACGCCGCACAAGCGCGTTCAATCTTGTCCCACTGCGCGTCGGCCCAGCCGTCCCATTGCTTGTCTTCGGGCCGCATCCTGCCTTCGTAGGTGATCAAAAGCGCCGCATCCAGAATACCATCGGCCAGAGCTTCCAATGTCAGCACATCCCAATGTGCGCTGCCGTCCTGATACAGCCCGGCCTGTGCGCGATCATTCAAAAACGCGCAGATGACGCGGCTATCGAACAGAGTTGGCCCGTCCGGACGCTCCAACGCCGGAACTTTTGTCAAAGGCGCCTTGGCCAGCAACGTTTCGGCAGGAGACATGGGCGTCGTCGCGACGGACAGCAGTTCCACATCCTGCAATTGGTCGGTCTCATGCAACAAAACCATAACTTTGCGTACATATGGTGAGGTGGGGCTGAAATAGAGCTTCATAAGCAATCTCCCTGAATTGCCCGAACTCTACACGACCAAAAGCAAAACAAAACCCGTCAGTTTGGGTCCGAATTGACGGCGCTCATCAACGTCTGCAAAGCTTGAAGTTCAGATCCAAATCCATCGCGCGCGATATGCTCAGCAGCGTTCATGCGCGCGGTATCTGTTTTGTTCTGATTCAGTTTCCAGGTGCCTTGAATATCGTCGATTCGAAGGCATAACGGCACGATCATGCGCATCATCCGCTCCAGCGCGTCCGGGCTCATCTTACTGGTGACCCATGGAGGTTTCGGCAACAGGCGCGCCTCATAGAACGCCGACTGGCGATCCAAAAGGTCCAACATCTCCTCCTGCGGGCGTTGCTCCAGCTGGCCTGTCAGATGAACAGCTACATAGTTCCAGGTCGGAACCTGATCTTCGACCCCATACCAGTCCGGCGAAACATACCCATCCGGACCCACTATGGCGATCCGAGCTTGTTTAGAGCCTGTTATTGCTCGAACGATCGGGTTGGAACGGACAAGATGCAACTCGGCCAGTGCTCCATCCTCGGACAGCAGAAAAGGGACATGGCTGATCAAAGGCGCAGACTCTGTGGACACGGCCAGAACACCAAATGCCCGGTCACGCGCAAAGGAGATGTGGCGTGCGGTTTCTTCTACGCGAAAGGCTGGGTTGGGATGCATGGCTGTCCTCCTGCGAAATCTCTTGCAGAACCGCCTGCACCTTGGCAAGGTCCGCGCGTTCTCAGGGCGGGGCGAAATTCCCCACCGGCGGTATGCGGGCTACGACCCGTAAGCCCGCGAGCGGCTTGCCCGTGTCCACGATCCGAAAAGTGGGAACCGGTTTTCGGACTAATTGTGGAACCATGGAAGAGTGTCAGCAGATCTGGTGAGAAGCCAGAGCCGACGGTTACAGTCCGGATGAAAGAGAACGTGCAGCGTGTCGGCCTTACCGTGCGCCTGCCCGTGATCGCCTTGGGTGACGTGTCTGTTGCGAAAGGAGATCATGATGACACACACCCGCTATGCTTTTGTGAAAGCCAACTGGCATTCCGATATTGTTGATCAGGCCTTGAAAGGGTTTCTGGAACTTATCCCCGCCGATCAGGTTGACGTTTTCGACGTCCCTGGTGCGTTCGAGATGCCGCTGCTGGCCCGCGATCTGGCTCAGACCGGCCGCTATGCCGCGGTCGCCTGCGCGGCGTTTGTTGTGGACGGTGGCATTTACCGGCATGATTTTGTCGCGCAAGCTGTGGTCGACGGGTTAATGCGCGCCTGTCTTGATACAGGTGTCCCGGTGCTGTCCGTCTCTCTGACGCCTCACCAATACCAAGAGACTGATCACCACAACGCCATCTACCGCGCTCATTTTGTTGAAAAGGGCCGCGAAGCCGCGCAAGCCGCACTCAAAGTCACAGCGACCCGAGCGGCGCTGACGCAGGCCGCCTGATCTTCATCTTTTCAAAAATACTCATTCGCGCCGCCGCAAGGTGGCGCCTACCAATCCGCAATTCTGCTTGAGGCCAAGGGCCTTGCCCGCTAATCACGACGTTCAAAGGAGCATGCCCCATGTCGATGAACAGTTTTGGCCACCTCTTCCGCGTTACCACCTGGGGTGAAAGCCACGGGCCCGCTCTGGGTGCAACCGTCGATGGCTGCCCGCCCGGCGTCACGATCGACGAGGGCATGATTCAGCATTGGCTGGACAAGCGCAAACCGGGTCAGAACAAGTTCACCACTCAGCGGCGTGAACCCGATCAGGTGAAAATCCTGTCGGGCGTGTTCGAGGGCCAGACCACGGGTACGCCTGTGCAACTGATGATCGAGAACACCGATCAACGCTCAAAAGACTACGGCGATATCATGGACAAGTTCCGTCCGGGTCATGCCGATGTAACCTACTGGCAGAAATACGGCATTCGCGACTATCGCGGCGGCGGGCGCAGCTCGGCCCGAGAAACCGCATCGCGCGTGGCCGCTGGCGGGCTGGCGCGTGAAGCAGTCAAGCAGATCGCTCCAAATGTGCAGATCACCGGCTATATGACCCAGATCGGCCCGCACAGGATCGACCGGGACAAATTCGATTGGTCCCAGATCGAACAGAACCCGTTCTGGACGCCGGATGCCCAAGCGGCCGACGACTGGGCCGCCTATCTGGACGACCTGCGTAAGTCCGGAAACTCTGTTGGCGCTGTGGTCGAGGTTGTAGCGCGCGGCGTACCTGCCGGGATCGGCGCGCCGGTTTACGCCAAGTTAGACACTGATCTGGCCGCTGCGATGATGTCGATCAACGCCGTAAAAGGCGTTGAGATCGGTGAAGGGATGGCCGCCGCCGAATTGACGGGCGAGGCCAATGCAGACGAAATCTTCATGGGACAGAACGGTCCCCAATACAGTTCGAACCACGCGGGCGGTATCCTTGGCGGCATCTCGACGGGTCAGGACATTGTAGTGCGCTTTGCGGTCAAGCCGACCTCGTCGATCCTGACCGCACGCAAAACAATCACCAAGTCCGGTGAAGAGACCGAGATCATCACCAAAGGGCGTCACGATCCTTGCGTCGGCATCCGCGCCGTTCCAGTGGGTGAGGCAATGATGGCCTGCGTGATCCTTGACCACCTGCTGCTGCATCGTGGCCAGATCGGAGAAAACCGTGGACGGATCGGCTGATCTACGCACACGCCTGCGCGCCGTCGTTGCGCAGCGTATGGAAACCGACCCGGCGCATGATCTGGCCCATCTGGACCGGGTCTGGGTGAACGCCCAAGCCATCGCCGATGACCAAACCGACATGCCAGTGTTGATGGCGGCCAGCTATCTGCATGATCTGGTGAATCTGTCCAAGGACGATCCCGAACGACATTTGGCTTCTCGCAGGTCGGCCGAGGAATCAGAGTCTATTCTGGCGAAAATTGGCTACAGCACCGAGCTGATCCAGGAGATCAAGCACGCGATCGAAGCGCATAGTTTTTCAGCCAATATCACGCCGGAAACGCCGGAGGCCTGCATCCTGCGCGATGCGGACCGACTGGATGCGCTGGGGGCGATTGGTGTCGCGAGAAACTTCTCGGTGTCCGGGGCATTAGGACGGTCGCTTTATGACCCGGCAGACCCGTTTGCCGCCAATCGCCCGCTGGACGATCTGCATTTTTCGATCGATCACTGGAAGGTCAAACTATTGCGCCTGCCGGGCGACATGCTGACAGAGACCGGAAAAGAGATCGCCGAGCGAAGAATCCAACGCATGATCAGGTTTCTGGAAGAGTTCGCGCAAGAGATCGGCAGTCCTCTGCCACCCGATTGGACGAATCCGTAAACAATGCGTTGATCTTTCCCGGCCAAAGGCGCAGGTTCGCGCAGATGGCAAAACCCTTAACATCGCATCGACCCATATTGGCGGTCGCTCTGAAAACGAGCGCGGTGTTTTTGTTCACCGTCATGGCGGCCATAATCAAAGCGCAGTCCGATCACTTCCCGCCGGGCGAGATGGTGTTCTTCCGGTCCCTCTTTGCCATTCCGGTGATTATGATCTGGCTGATTGCACGCGGAGAATTGGCGCGGGGATTCGTCGTGCGCAAACCCATGGGCCATTTCTGGCGCGGCGTGCTGGGAACCACCGCGATGGGGCTGACCTTCACCGGCCTCGGCTTGATCCCCTTGCCCGAAGCCACTGCGATTGGATACGCCACGCCGATTTTCACCCTGATCCTGGCAGCCGTCATGTTGGGTGAGCGCATCCGAACAATCCGAATCGCCGCCGTGGCCATCGGCCTGTTTGGCGTTCTGATCATGATCTGGCCTCGGCTGGGTGGCAACAACATGGAAGCCGCCACCACCATCGGCGCATTGTGCATTCTGGGCGCGACCGTCGCCCGTGCCTTTGTGCAAATCCATATCCGGCAGTTGGTACAGGTCGACCATCCCGCCGCCATCGTGTTCTATTTCTCGATGACCGCGACCATCCTGTCCGGGCTGACGGTCTTTTGGGGTTGGGTCCTGCCCACATGGGAGCAAGCAGGCTTTTTGATTTTAGCTGGTCTAATCGGCGGTGTTGCACAGATTTTGGTGACCTCATCCTATCGCTTTGGTCAGGCTTCGATGCTGGCACCCTATGATTATACTTCGATGCTGTTTGCCATCGTCATTGGCTATGTCTGGTTCAGCGAGTTGCCGACATTAGTGATGCTGGCCGGCGCGGCACTGGTAATTGCGGGCAATATCGTGGTGATCTGGCGCGAACATCAGTTGGGTTTGGAGCGTGGCAAGGCCCGCGCTGTCACCGATCCCAAAGCCTGACCTTTACCTTTGCAGAACTTCCCCTAGGGTGTGCCCAACACAAGATGAGGGTTTCCCATGAGCGACGCGCAGGATCACAAGGAAAAGATGCAGAAGGTGCAAGCCCAGCACCGCAAGAAAGTGTCCGAGGCCGTCGACCCGGAACGCGGCCTGGTTCTGATCAATACCGGTAAGGGCAAAGGCAAATCCTCGGCCGCGTTCGGTGTTGTGATCCGTGCTCTGGGCTGGGGTCAGAAGGTCGCCGTTGTGCAGTTCATCAAAGGTAAATGGAAAACCGGCGAGCGGCGGTTCTTCGAAGAGCGCGATCTGGTGACCTGGCACACCATGGGCGAGGGCTTTACCTGGGACACGCAGGACCGCGAGCGTGACATCGCCGCCGCAAACGCTGCATTCGACAAGGCGCGCGCGCTGATGTCCAGCGGCGACTACGACCTTGTGGTGCTGGATGAGATCAACATCGCGCTGCGCTACGAATATCTGTCGGTCGAACAGGTGATCGACGGGCTGAACGAACGCTCTGAAAAAACCAGCGTGTTTCTGACCGGGCGCGACGCCCCGCAAGCGCTGCGTGACTATGCCGATCTGGTCACCGAAATGACCGAGGAAAAGCACCCGTTCCAAGCCGGAATCAAAGCCCAGCGCGGCGTGGATTTCTGAAGATCAGAGCCTAAGCAGCCCCAAATGGGGCTGTCATACCCTCTGGTGTTCGTTGAGAAACCTGACCGACCCGCGTCGGCTTGCGGCGCTGTGGGGTAGCGACAGATCCTCTTTGTCAGGACCTTTGGCTTTAGGCGTATCGACATAGGCGCAATAGTCGTCGTCGCAGCAACACCCGCAGGCGGTTGCAGCCTCGTGTCGCGCCATGATTTCGTCGAGCGGATCGCCCATCATCAACCCCTGTTACCTGCGTCGTTTCCGAGGCGGTGGCGCGCCCTCACCAATTTATGCGCTAAGCCCGCGGACCGCCTCGAAATCCTGTGCTGGATGTCAACACATCTGGCCTTGGCTTTTATCTGATTATTTTTGTCGGAAAATTCAAGTGAAAACGGACACGCCCCGACCTAACTGTCGGGGCGCGTAGAAATCGACCAAAGCGATCAGATGGCTTTGGTCTGCGGGTCCAGGGTGATCGACCAAAGCTCGGTATCCGCCCGGTCCATCAGGCGCACGGTCATCTGCTGGGTGTTTCCGTCAATGTCGACCAGACCAAAGAACTGCAGACCAGCGCTGGGCGGCAAGTTTGCGCCCTTCTCTTCGGTTGGTGCTTTGACGAATTTCACCTCGGGGCCAAAGGTGCCATCCAGCCCATTAGGACCGAACGTACCGGCGTGCAACGGGCCAGACACAAACTCCCAGAACGGCTCAAAATCCTGAAATTGGGCTTTATTAGGGTCATAGTAATGCGCAGCTGTGTAGTGCACGTCCGCCGTGAACCAGACCGTGTTTGTTATCCCGGCTGTTTTGATGAACCGCAGCAGATCGGCGATCTCCAACTCACGCCCCCTGGCCGGCCCACTGTCACCATTCGAGATCGCCTCGGCCTCGGCCTGTTCCTTCCAGTTGTCCCAGACGATCAATCCGATCGGCATATCCGATGCGATCACTTTCCATGTCGCCTGCGAAGATGCCAGCTCGCGCTTTAGCCATGCAAGCTGCTCGGCTCCAAGAATGCGGGATTGATCGGTGATCTCTTCCTCGATCGACGGCCCGTTGGGTCCGCGATAACTGCGCAGATCAAGAAAGAAAACGTCCAGCATCGGACCATACGAGATCTTGCGATAGACCCGGCCCGGTTCGGCAGGGGTGAAACGAAGCGGCGTCATCTCATGGAAAGCTCGACCGGCGCGAGATTGCAGCACGTACACCGATTTCTCGGTGTAGCGATCATCCGAGATCAGGTCCTTGGCATCCGACCAGTTGTTGACGACCTCATGGTCGTCCCACTGGAAGAAGGTCGGGCAGACGGCGTTCATCGCCCGCACATGCTCATCCATCATGTTGTATTTCCACTGGGCGCGGAATTCGCCCAGCGTCTCGGCCACTTTGCGTTTCTCGTCAATCAGGGTGGTGTTTTTCCAGATCACCTGTCCGTCTTTTTCGACCTCGTCCTTCATCGGACCATCGGCATAGACCGTATCGCCAGAGTGAATGAAGAAGTCCGGCTTATGCTGCGCCATCGTGGCGTAAGTGCGCATCCCTTCGTCATCAATGCCCCAGCCCTGACCGGCAGTGTCACCCGACCAGGCAAAGCGAATATTGCGGCGCGAGGTCGGCGCAGTGCGGAATTGGCCCACAATAGGGTCTGATGTGACGTTGATATCGCTCAGATCGGCGGCCACGAACCGATAGAATATGTCCTGATCGGATGGCAGCCCGTCAACCAGCCGCTTTACTGCGAAATCGCTGTTCGGGATTGCGTCCAGTGGCGCCAGCTTACGGGCGTCGGCAAAGCTTTCGGTTGTCGCCACCTCCATCATCACGCGGGCCGGACGGTCGGTGCGGGTCCAGATCATGCCCGAAGTGGTATCCACATCACCCGATTGGACACCATGGGTGAACACGGGGCGCGACGATGCACGGCTGATCGCAGGCATGGACAGAGACGCGGCAAAGGCGGTGCTGCCAGCCAAAAAGGCTCGGCGGTTGGGGCGTAGTATTAGGGTCATCAAAGCTCTCCTGTCTGGTGACCCTTCGGGGCCACGCAATTGGTGAGCGGCAGTGAGCCGCCTGTTTGTAAAACAAGCGGCTCAGATTCTTAAAAGTATCACGATGATATTGTGACACCCTGTGAATAGTCTGCTCAGGCAGTCACACCCTCTTCCGGAGCACTCAGCGAGATGACGGCGACCACCGCCGCGCCGTTCAACCAGTAGTATATCGCGTCCAGCCCCGTGAACCCAAACAGGCTGGGTGCGGCCAGAAACACAACACCAACCAGCAGATCGACCGCCAGGTGGAATTTGTAGGGAAGAACCCGCCAGATCCCCAAGTGATGGTCCGTCAGGACTGTTAGAATAAAGGCGGCTGACCCTGTAGCAACGGACAACCACAAGGCTATCGGGTTGGACTGACCCAAGCCTAGCACAAAGGGCAGTCCCATCAGGGCCAGGGCAACGGGATAATCCAAATAGGCGTGAACAGAGCGGGTAACGAAACGAACGGACATTGAAACTTCCTTTCCTTGCTTGGCATGGCCTCAAGCTAGGCAAGAAGGTTCGGACGTTTAATTCCGCATCGTCCGCGAAAGATTGCAGATCGTTCAATACTGGGTTGGATCAGTACATGGACCGATAAGCAGCCGGTGACAGGCCGATCTGTTTCTTGAACACCCGCGAAAACGCTGCCTCAGACGCGTATCCCACTTCGGCGGCTGCGTCGGCGACGTTCCAGCGGCTTTCCGTCAGACCATGACAAGCAATTTGCATCCGCCAATCGGTCAGATATTGAATCGGCGTCGTTCCCATTTTATCGGCGAACAGTTGCGCAAAGGCAGTGCGTGACATCCCGGCCTCGCGGGCCAGGGTCTCGACACTCCAGTTTTCTGCCGGAGCTTTGTGAAAGGCGGTCAACGCGCGCGAGATTCGTGGATCAGCGAACCCGGCTAAAGCGGTGTCGCTGGGGCTTTGATGTTCCAGATGCGCGCGAACGGCCTGGGCAAACAGCACTTCGGACAGTTTCAGAGCAATCAGGTCACCTCCAATCCGCGCGCCGTTGATCTCGGACCCGATCATGCGCAGTGTGGCCTCAATCCACGACCCTGCTTCTTCGCCGTAATTTTCGATCAGGATATATGGGGGGAGCCGGTCAATCAGCATATGCCCGGTACCTTGCCGTCCGGGCGGACCGGTGAAGGAGAAATGACCGCAGATGAGCTGAGTGTCGCGGCTTTTGTCCTCCCCACCATATATCAGGACGCCATCACCCTGATACCCGGCCTCTTCCAGAACTTGTTCCAGTGGCAAGGCATCCAACGGTTTGACCTCATTGCACAGCAGAGCATGGGCGGTGCCGTGAGGAATCAGGATTAGGTCGCCCTGCTTCAATCGTAGCGTTTCGCCTGTGTTAGAGACATGTACTTTCAACTCTCCCCGCTGCACAAAGTGAAATCGGGCGACGTTCTGAAACGCTGGCACCTGAATGCCAAAGGGCGGCGTGAACGAGGTTCGGAAGTAGAATGTTCCTCGCAGGGACAGGCGGGTGAGGATATCGCTGAGCAGGTCCAACATGGTCGTAACGTACACTCACGTGCGCAGTCGTCCAGTCATCTGAACGATCTGCACAAAACCTTGAACGAACGGCAAAGAAAAACCCCCGCGAATTCGCGAGGGTTCTGGTTTTCGTTTTTGGATGTGATCAGGCGCGGACCAGAGCCTCGTAATCAGAGGCAATCTCGCGCGTCAGATCTCCGACCTCGAACGTGTAGTCGCCGATCTGCCCCACCGGAGTGACCTCGGCCGCTGTGCCGGTCAGCCAACATTGTTCGAAATCGGCCATTTCCTCGGGCTTGATGCGGCGCTCGTGGACGGTGATGCCCTTATCTTTCAGCATCTGGATCACGGTCTGACGCGTGATGCCGTTCAGGAAACAGTCCGCCAGAGGGGTATGGACCTCACCATCTTTCACAAAGAACACATTTGCCCCGGTGGCTTCGGCCACATAGCCGCGCCAATCCATGAACAGAGCGTCCGAGCAGCCTTTGGCCTCGGCCTTATGTTTTGAAATGGTGCAGATCATATAAAGACCTGCTGCCTTGGCGTGAACCGGAATGGTTTCCGGGCTGGGGCGTTTCCATTCCGCGATATCCAGTTTGGCGCCTTGCATCTTGGCGTCGCCATAATAGGCGCCCCATGGCCAGACGGCGACGGCCATCCGAACCGGGTTCTTGGCTGATGCCACACCCATATCATCGCCCGAGCCGCGCCAGACCAGAGCACGGACATAAGCATCCTGCAGACCGCTGGCCTTCAAAGCTTCTTCCTTGGCCGCCTCAATGTCGTCCACCGAATAGGGCATCGGCATGTCCAGAGCCTCGGCCGAAGCAATCAGACGCTCGGAATGTTCGCGGCTTTTGAAGATCTTACCGTTATATGCGCGCTCACCCTCGAACACCGAAGACGCGTAGTGCATCGCGTGGGTCAGGATGTGCACATTGGCTTCGCGCCAGGGCACCAGCTTGCCATCCAACCAGATGACTCCATCACGATCATCATACCCCGCCATGCGAATCCTCCTGAACCGGGATCAATTTTTCGATTGTTGCGCGATTTAAGTCCGATCCGGACATATTGTTGCGCAAAAACTGAGATTCGATACCTGTCCGCCCTTGGAATGTCAATAACGCTGACATAAACTCGGTTCGGTGTAACGAATGAGGCATAATATGTCGGATACGCGCCCCGCCCAAGTCTTTGGCGGCGAGAGTTTGCTGTTTTTGACCGACGAACAGTTGCGACAGGGGATCGAGGCGATGTTCTTCGCCTATCGCGGCTTTACCGCCGACCCGGACCGCATCCTGACACAGATGGCTTATGGTCGGGCGCATCACCGGGCGATCCACTTCATCAACCGCGCACCTGGGACGACAGTCAACAACCTGCTGGCTATTCTCGGGGTAACAAAACAGTCTCTAAACCGTGTTTTGCGCACGCTGATCGAGGATGGTCTTGTCGAAAGCCGGGTTGGATCGGTGGACAAACGCGAAAGACACCTATTTTTGACGGAACAAGGCAAGGCGCTTGAAGCCAAACTCTCTGAGGCCCAGCGCGTGCGGATGCGCGCGGCTTATAAAGAGGCGGGTCCTGAGGCGGTGTCAGGGTTTCGTAAAGTGCTTGAAGCGATGATGGATGCTGATATGCGTCATGCATATACGAAACTGCGGGATACCACCTCATGAGCGATATGGACGCCCACCTGCTGATCGTCGACGACGACGAACGCATTCGTGACCTGTTGAAGAAGTTCCTGATGCGGAGCGGTTTTTTGGTGACGGCTGCGCGTGATGCTGCGCATGCGCGGCGGGTGTTGTCCGGGCTGGATTTCGACATGATCGTGCTGGACGTCATGATGCCCGGTGAGGATGGCGTCAGCCTGACCAGAGCCCTGCGCGAGACCCATGCCACGCCGATCCTGCTGCTGACGGCGCGCGGCGAGACCGAGCATCGCATTGCCGGGCTTGAGGCGGGTGCCGATGATTACCTGGCCAAGCCGTTCGAGCCGAAAGAGCTGTTGTTGCGGATCAACGCGATCCTGCGTCGGATGCCGGAAACGCCGGCGCAGGATACCGCTGCAAAAATTCTGCATCTCGGTCCGATCCGCTATGACATCGAGCGTGGTGAGATGTGGCAGGGCGAAGAACCGGTGCGCCTGACGGCAACTGAAAGCCAGCTGATGAAGATCTTCTCAACCCAGCCCGGTGAGCCGATCAGCCGGGCCAAACTGGTCGAGGATCTAGGACGTGATAAGGGGCAGGCGCAGGAACGTGCGGTGGATGTTCAGATCACCCGTCTGCGTCGCAAAATCGAACAGGATCCCAAGCAGCCGCGCTATTTGCAGACAGTGCGGGGCGCCGGATACATGCTCGCGCCCGATTGATATTGCCGCTGCGCGGCGATTTTGTGCCTTCGGCGAGGATATTTTTAGCCAGATGAAGATGGGATCCCGATGACAACTGCCCTTTTGACCCATGCCGATTGCCTTAACCACGTAACACCGCAAGGTCACCCCGAGCGGGTGGCGCGCTTGGAGCACATTCTGCATGCGCTTGAGGGTCTCGACCTAATGCGTGTGACGGCCCCATTGGCCGCAGATGACGATCTGCTGCGCGTGCACCCCGAAAGCTACATCCGCGATATTCGTGACAGCAGACCGTCGGACGGTTTCACGCAGATTGACGGAGACACATTTATGTCGCCGGGCTCTGTGGATGCGGCCTATCGCGCGGCTGGTGCCGTGGTGCGCGCAGTGGACATGGTTTTGGGGGGCGACGTCCAAAACGCGTTTTGTGCGATCCGCCCGCCCGGGCACCACGCTGAAACGGAAACGGCGATGGGGTTCTGCCTGTTTGGTAATGCGGCGCTGGCCGCCAAGCACGCGCTGGATCACCACGGATTAAAACGCGTGGCCGTCGTGGATTTCGACGTGCACCACGGTAATGGCACCCAGGATTTGCTATGGGATGAGACACGCGCGTTGGTAATCACGAGCCAGCAAATGCCGCTGTGGCCGGGATCGGGGCGTCCGGATGAAACCGGCGCTTATGAGACCGTACTGAACATACCGCTAGCGCCCGGCACAGGTGGGGCTGAGATGCGGACAGCTTACGAAACGCAGGCCTTCCCACGCCTGCGCGCGTTCAAGCCGGAACTGATCATCATCTCGGCGGGCTTTGATGCCCACCAGGATGATCCACTGGCCAATTTGAACTGGTCCACCGGTGACTTTGCGTGGGTCACAGCTGAGTTGTGCAAGATTGCCGACGAACTTTGTCAGGGCCGTATCGTCTCGACTCTGGAGGGCGGGTATGATCTGAACGCACTTGCCGAGGCCACTCGCGCCCATGTGGAAGAACTGATGAAGGCAGCCCGATGACCGATACTCCTGTTGATCAGATGACATTCGAACAAGCCATGAAAGAGCTTGAGGCCGTTGTCGGCCAGCTGGAGCGTGGTGACGTGGCGCTGGATCAGTCCATTGCGTTGTACGAGCGTGGTGCCGCATTGAAAAAGCGCTGTGAAGACGAGTTGAAGCGCGCCGAGGAAAAAGTGGCAGCCATCACGTTGGACGCCAACGGGCAGCCAACCGGGACGACCCCTGTCGAAGGTCAGTAAATGTTCAAGGAAATTCTGGCGCAAGACGCCGCGCGGATTCAGGCTCAGTTCGATCTGGTCCTGAGCGCGCTGGACGATCTGGATGTGACCCGTGCGATGGCCTACACCACGCAGGGCGGCAAGCGGTTGCGCGGGTTTCTGGTTCTGGAAAGCGCCCGGATGCATGGCGTCGACGTCGCGCAAGCGATATGGCCTGCAACAGGGATCGAAGCCCTGCACGCCTATTCACTGGTTCATGATGACCTGCCCTGTATGGATGACGACGATCTGCGACGCGGACGCCCGACGGTGCATGTGAAATGGGATGACGGCACTGCAGTTCTGGCCGGAGATGCCCTGCAGACACTGGCATTTGAGCTGTGCACCCGACCCGAGGTAGGGAATGCCGAGGTTCGCGCCGATTTGGCTCTAACACTGGCCAAAGCCAGCGGTGCGCAGGGGATGGTATTGGGTCAGGCGCTGGACATCGCGGCCGAGACGGCGGCTGAGCCTCTGACACTTGAGCAGATCACGACTCTGCAGGCCGGCAAAACCGGCGCGCTGATCGAATGGTCGGCCTGTGCAGGGGCCCGTCTGGCGCAGGCCGACCCTGAACCCTTGCGCCAATATGCCCAAGCGCTTGGACTTGCTTTTCAAATCGCTGATGACATTTTGGATGTAGAAGGTGATGCCGAGAAGGCCGGTAAACGACTGCAAAAGGATGCCGTGGCGGGCAAGGCCACGTTTGTTTCCCTGCTGGGCTTGGACGCAGCCAGATCACGCGCCGCAGAGTTGATTGATCAGGCCTGTGCCGCATTGGATGAGTACGGTGCGAAGGCTGAAACCTTGAAGGACGCGGCTCGCTTCGTTATTGCCCGGGACAGCTAAGCCAGGAACGCCAAATGTCTGACCGCCCGAACACACCCCTGCTGGACCTTGTGAGCCGCCCTGCGGATCTCAAGCAGTTTTCGGACGCGCAGTTGCATCAGGTGGCGCAGGAATTGCGGTCCGAGACGATCTCGGCCGTGTCCGTCACCGGCGGTCATTTGGGCGCGGGACTTGGCGTGGTCGAACTGACCACAGCACTGCATGCGGTATTCGACACACCGCGCGACAAGATCATCTGGGATGTCGGGCACCAGTGCTATCCGCATAAAATCCTGACAGAGCGACGCGAACGTATCCGCACCCTGCGGATGAAAGACGGGCTAAGCGGCTTCACCAAGCGCAGCGAAAGCCCCTATGACCCGTTTGGTGCGGCACATAGCTCGACCTCGATCAGCGCTGCGTTGGGATTTGCCGTCGCTCGCGATCTGGGCGGCGTGACGCCCGAAGGATTGGGCGATGCGATTGCCGTGATCGGTGATGGTTCGATGTCCGCCGGTATGGCCTTTGAAGCGATGAACAACGCGGGCCATCTGAAGAAACGCCTGATCGTCATCCTGAATGACAACGAGATGAGCATTGCCCCGCCGGTTGGCGCGTTGTCCAGCTATCTGTCCCGGATCTATACCGAAGCACCGTTCCACGATCTGAAGGCCGCAGCCAAGGGCGCGGTCTCACTGCTGCCGGAGCCTTTCCGCGAGGGGGCAAAGCGCGCCAAGGAAATGCTCAAGGGCATGGCGATGGGCGGTACGTTCTTCGAAGAGCTTGGGTTCTCCTATATCGGCCCTATCGACGGCCACGACATGGACCAGTTGCTGCCGGTTTTGCGAACGGTCAAGGCGCGGGCTACTGGACCCATCCTGATCCATGTGCTGACGAAGAAGGGCAAAGGCTACGCCCCCGCCGAGCAGGCCCGCGACAAGGGCCACGCCACGGCGAAATTCGACGTCGTGACCGGTGAGCAGAAGAAGGCTCCGTCCAATGCACCGTCCTACACCTCGGTCTTTGGCAAGACCTTAGTCGAAGAAGCAGCGCGCGATGACAAGATTGTCGCCGTGACTGCTGCGATGCCCGACGGCACCGGCCTGAACCTGTTTGCCGACCGCTACCCGTCTCGCTGTTTTGACGTTGCGATTGCGGAACAACATGGCGTGACTTTTGCAGCTGCATTGGCCGCCGGGGGCATGAAGCCCTTCTGTGCGATGTATTCCACCTTCCTGCAGCGCGGCTACGATCAGGTCGTGCACGACGTGGCGATCCAACGCCTGCCGGTGCGTTTTGCCATCGACCGTGCTGGTCTGGTCGGTGCTGACGGCGCGACCCATGCGGGATCTTTTGACATCGCCTATCTGGCCAACCTGCCGGGCATGGTCGTCATGGCCGCTGCCGATGAGGCAGAGCTTGTGCATATGGTGGCCACAGCCGCCGCGCACAACGACGGCCCAATTGCCTTCCGCTATCCGCGAGGCGAAGGCGTGGGCGTCGACCTGCCCGAGCGCGGTGAAGTACTGGAGATCGGCAAGGGCCGGATCATCCAGAAAGGCGCACGCGTCGCGCTACTGTCTTTTGGGACCCGGCTGGCCGAAGTTCAGAAAGCAGCTGAAGCTCTATCTGCGCGGGGGATCACCCCCACCATCGCCGATGCTCGCTTTGCCAAACCGCTGGACCGCGACCTGATTTTGGACCTTGCGACAAACCACGAAGCCCTGATCACGATCGAAGAAGGTGCAGTTGGTGGATTCGGCAGCCATGTGGCGCAGCTTTTGGCGGACGAAGGCGTGTTCGATCACGGGCTGAAGTACCGCTCGATGGTGCTGCCCGACACATTCATCGATCAGGCCAGCCCCGCCGATATGTATGCGGTCGCGGGTTTGAATGCCGAGCAGATCGAGGCCAAAGTGCTATCCGTTCTGGGTGTCGCAACCATCGGCGAGAAACGAGCTTAAGGCGCCTGTTCAAGACGCACCATCGCGCAGCGCGCATATTCCGATCCGTCGCCGAGTGAGGCCTTGTCCCCACAGGTTTTTCTCTCGTTTCTAGGGTGTATTTCTGCGTACCCAATTTTCTGTTAAACCTGCTGAAAACCAAAAAACTCCACCCTTTTGAGCAGGCGGGCGGATGAGAGGCACTACAGCAGCGTTGGCAGCGCTCTTTCTGATGAGTGTGCCGGCGGCATCGAATGAGATACAGGTTGTCGATGATCCGGGCGGACGAATTGTGGACCGCATGGTACAGATTGAAATCGCCAACAAGACCAACGCGCAATTCCAGATCATTGGAGAGTATTGCCATTCCAGCTGCACCATGTTGCTGGGCGCGGATGATGTCTGCATTTCACCAGATACGATGTTTGGCTTTCATGGCCCCCATCGATTCAAGAGAGTAAAAATGACGGTCGATGAATTCGACAGACAAAGCGCTTCGCTTTCCCGGTACTACCCTCATCCGATACGAAACTGGTTTATGTCCAAAGCCAGATTTGCGGGTCCGGATGAGCTTCTGTTTGTTTCTGGTGAATACCTGATAGGGCTGGGCATAAAGGAATGCGTTTAGGGCTTTGTGCGCTCAGGTTGTGACAGCCAAACAGAGAGCATTCCAACGCCTTTGACCGAATTCTTCGTCAGAGTTTTGATGAAGAATGGTGCCTCAAGAGGGACTCGAACCCCCGACCTTGTCCTTACGAAGGACCTGCTCTACCAGCTGAGCTATTGAGGCAAACGAAGGTTCGTTTAAACGGTCGTGCTGGCACGTGCAAGCCTCGAAATCTCAAGGCACCATAGGCGACTTTGAGGATGATTCCCTCGGCCCTGGCCGTGTGAGGACCTCCAGGGGTGATATCCCGGTTCGAAAACTCACTCTTTTTCAGGGTTTTACCTGAAGTTTCGCCGGCCACACAATTTCGATTGACCAGGACCTTATATTTCAATAATTCATGAAATATGACAGAACAGGTAACAGACCAATTAGCCATACTGGGTCATCCGCAGCGTATCTCTGTGTTTCGCATGTTAATGCGACGTTTTCCTGACAGCGTTCCTGCAGGAGAGGTGGCGGCGGAGCTCGACATAAAGGCCAGTACCCTGTCGAACTACCTGAACGCGCTTCAGCGATCGGGCCTGGTCAAACAGGAGCGCTTGGGAACGTCTCTGCTCTATTCGATTGAAATGAAAAACGTGCAGCAAATGCTCGATTACCTGATCGTCGATTGCTGTCGTGGTCGCCCTGACATCTGCATGCCCTTCGCTCAAGGAAATGAGACAATGACAGACCGTAAATACAACGTATTGTTTTTGTGCGTGGGCAACTCTGCCCGCTCGATTTTTGCTGAATCGTTGCTTCGTTCCCTCGGCGGCGAAAGGTTCAATGTGTATTCGGCCGGAACGCAGCCCACATCCGAGCTCAACCCGTTCGCCGTACAGGTTCTTGGCGACAAAGGGCATGACACATCGGTCCTGCGGTCCAAACATATGTCCGAATTTGCCGCGCCCGGCGCGCCTGAGATGGATTTCGTTTTTACCGTCTGCAATCAAGCCGCGAATGAAGAATGCCCGGCCTGGGAAGGCCAGCCGATCAGCGGCCATTGGGGCATGCCGGATCCGGTCAAGGCCCATGGAACGGATGCCGAAAAAAGCCTGGCGTTTCAGAATGCCTACGGCGCGCTCAAGCGCCGGATCGAGGCCTTTACCTCTTTGCCGGTCGAAAGCCTCGACCGGATCGCACTTCAATCTGCTGTCGACGAAATCGGCAGAACTTCTGCTGAGGATATGAAATGACCACCTACGCTGTGAACGGATTGGGCCGGATGGGAAAACTGGCCCTGAAACCGCTGCTTGAGAAAGGCGCAAATGTCGCCTGGATCAACGACGCGGTCGGTGACCCCGAAATGCATGCACACCTGTTGGAGTTCGACACCGTGCATGGGCGCTGGGATGCCGCATTCGAGCATGACGAAAGCAGTGTTACCATCAACGGCACCCGCCTGCCGTTTATTGGCACCAAGGATCTGGGTTCCCTGCCGCTGGACGGCGTCGATGTGGTGATCGACTGCACTGGCGTATTCAAGACCGAAGCCAAGCTGGCACCGTATTTCGAAGCTGGTGTGAAAAAGGTTGTCGTCTCGGCCCCGGTCAAGGATGGCCCGACCGCCAACATCGTCGTGGGCGTCAATGATGACACCTACGATCCCGCCGCGCATCGCATTGTAACCGCAGCGTCCTGCACAACTAATTGTCTGGCCCCCGTGGTCAAGGTGATCCACGAAAACCTCGGTATTCGCCACGGGTCGATGACCACGATTCATGACGTGACCAACACCCAAACCATTGTGGACCGCCCGGCCAAGGACCTGCGCCGGGCGCGGTCAGCGCTGAACTCGCTAATCCCGACCACCACAGGCTCGGCCACAGCGATCACGCTGATCTATCCCGAACTCAAAGGACGGCTGAACGGCCACGCCGTGCGGGTCCCGTTGTTGAACGCATCGCTGACGGATTGCGTATTCGAGGTGGAACGCGAAACCACAGTCGAAGAGGTCAACGCGTATTTCAAAGCTGCCGCCGAAGGTGAGCTTAAGGGGATCCTAGGTTATGAAACGCGGCCCTTGGTTTCGACCGACTACACCAATGACGAACGCTCTTCGATTGTTGATGCGCCGTCGACCATGGTGGTGAACGGCACGCAAGTGAAGATCTATGCGTGGTACGACAACGAAATGGGCTATGCGCATCGTCTGGTCGATGTTGCCCTGATGGTTGGTGCCTCGCTGTGACAAGGGGGCCCGAACAGAGGCCCGAAGGTCTGTCGGCCTATATCGCTGTCACGGCGGCCTATTGGGCCTTTATGCTGACTGACGGGGCCCTGCGTATGCTGGTGCTGTTGCACTTTCATACAATGGGCTTCTCGCCGGTTCAGCTGGCATATCTGTTTGTTCTTTACGAAATCGCCGGTATGGGAACGAACCTTGCGGCGGGTTGGATCGCGGCCCGGTTCGGGCTGGCATCGACGCTCTATGCTGGGTTGGCGCTGCAGGTTGGGGCGTTGCTTGTGCTCACGCAACTAGATCCTAATTGGGCAATTCCAGCCAAAGTTGTCTTTGTGATGACTGTTCAGGGAGCCAGTGGGGTCGCCAAGGATCTGGCAAAAATGTCCTCGAAATCTGCCGTCAAACTGCTGGCACCTACCGAGGGTGGCGGTCTGTTTCGCTGGGTTGCGGTTCTGACCGGCTCAAAAAATGCGGTGAAAGGACTGGGATTCCTACTGGGCGCTGCATTGCTGGCAACACTCGGCTTTGTCTGGGCCACGCTGGCCATGGCGATTGTTCTGGCGGTGATCCTTATCGCCGTCATCCTGTTCATGCCGCCGGGCCTGCCGAAGGGACGCAAAGGCGCGAAGTTCTCCGAGGTCTTCTCAAAATCATCCAACGTGAACTGGCTGTCAGCAGCAAGGGTCTTTCTGTTCGGCGCTCGGGATGTATGGTTCGTAGTCGGTATCCCGATTTACTTCTACGCCGTTCTTTCGGACGGCACTGAGGAAGGGAACCGCGCGGCGTTCTTTATGATCGGCACGTTCATGGCCGTCTGGGTCATCCTATACGGAGCCGTTCAGGCCAGCGCGCCCAAAATCCTGCGCGCGAATGAACGGACCGAAGGCGTCCTGATCCGCGCCGCCCGCAACTGGGCTGTTGCCCTGTTTTGTGTTCCGGCTGCTTTGACCGTCGCGGTCCTGTTTTCGTCAGGCCCCGAGACATGGCTGACCGCAACACTGGTCGTGGGCCTGTTGGCGTTTGGCGCAATATTTGCGGTCAATTCCTCCCTTCATTCCTACCTGATCCTGGCCTTCACCAAGTCCGAGCGGGTCACGATGGATGTCGGATTCTACTACATGGCCAACGCAACGGGCCGCCTGGTGGGCACCGTTCTGTCAGGTCTGACATATCAAATCGGCGGGCTTGCCCTCGTCTTGGGTACAGCAGCAATCATGGTCGCGTTGGCTGCGCTGACATCCGGCAAGCTGACCGATCAGACGAATGAGGCATATACATGAGCATCTTCGAACGTTACCTGACCGTCTGGGTCGCCCTCGCCATGATCGGCGGCGTGCTGATCGGCCTCGCCGCGCCCGGCCTGGTCCAACTGGTCGCCTCTGCCGAGGTGGCCAGCGTCAACCTCGTCGTGGCCATCCTGATCTGGGCGATGGTCTACCCGATGATGGTCAGCGTCGACTTCGGCGCGGTTGCAGGCGTCGCGCGCCAGCCGCGTGGCCTGATCGTGACTTTGGTGGTCAACTGGCTGATCAAGCCGTTCACCATGGCCTTTCTGGCGGTACTGTTCTTTGACTACGTCTTTGCCCCGTGGATTCAGCCCGAAGACGCGGCCCAATACACCGCGGGGCTGATCCTGCTGGGTGCGGCACCCTGCACCGCGATGGTATTCGTCTGGTCTCACCTGACCAAAGGTGACGCGACCTATACGCTGGTGCAGGTCTCGGTGAACGACCTGATCATGGTGGTTGCGTTTGCACCTATCGTGGCTTTCCTGCTGGGTGTGACCGATATTCAGGTGCCGTGGCAGACTTTGGTTCTGGCAACTGTGCTTTATGTGGTTCTGCCTCTGATTGCCGGTCTGATTACGCGCCAAAGACTCGGATCACAGGAGGCCATCGATGCGTTCTCGGCCCGCGTCAAACCATGGTCGGTGATGGGGCTGATTGCTACGGTCGTCATCCTGTTTGGTCTGCAGGGCCAGACCATTCTGGCCAAACCGCTGGTGATCGTGTTGATCGCGGTACCGATCCTGATCCAAAGCTATGGCATCTTTGCTCTGGCTTACGGTGCCGCCTATGCACTGAAGGTCCCGCACCGGATCGCCGCACCTTGCGCCATGATTGGGACATCGAACTTTTTCGAACTTGCGGTCGCCGTAGCCATCAGCCTGTTCGGTCTGAATTCGGGTGCCGCTTTGGCCACGGTCGTGGGCGTACTGGTCGAAGTTCCGGTGATGCTGTCGCTTGTCGCTTTTGCTAACCGCACGCGCGCACGGTTCCCGGAACCAGCTGCGCAAACACCATAGGGCAGATCAATTGTGACAATCGGCTTGAACAGTTGTCCGATTCGTCCAAGATTGCCACTTGGACCTCAAGCTACGCTTAAATGTATCAAAGCAAAAATCTCGCAGAAAGTACTGTTTCTCACTGGCGCTATCAAGAAGTTCGGGTCAGTTTCAGCTTGATAATCCGAGCCCGTTAAACGAATAACTGCGCAAACGTAATTTCGAGCTTTTGTCGTTCTCTTGACCGAGCATCATGGAAGGCAAACCTAATCAATGTGAGACTACTTTGGCACCCAAAAACGACCGAAGAAAAAACATCATTGTATCTCCCAGCGAAGAGGTGCTTGCTAAGGTTGGGGACTATGAGTTCCTGTCTGTAGATATTTTCGACACGCTCCTTTTTCGTCACTGCAAGTCTCCCATAGATGCATTCGAGTTCGTTTCAGAGCATACGCAAACAAGACAAGTAACCGAGCACTTCAAAGACTACCGCGTGGCGGCCGAACAGTTGGCCCGAGAAGACGCAAGTGAGAAAGGATTGGAAGACGTTTCTCTCGACGAGATATATCTTTGTTTTCAGCAGTTCACGAATTGCTCCTACGAGCAGGCGGAGCAGATAAAAAAGCTCGAACTGGAAACAGAAATGGACCTGCTTCACGCAACCACTTTTGGCAGCAAGCTGGTAGAGCAAATAAAGAAGACCAAAAAACGGTTCGTAATCACATCGGATATGTACCTACCGCAGGACTATCTCGAACGTGTTCTGCTCGCAAAAGGTATAACTGGCTGGGAGCGTGTTTTCGTTTCGAATGAGCAAGGAAAAACCAAACACACAGGCAGCCTGTTCGACGACGTAGTCGAATACTTCGGGGTTCCGAAAGACCACATTTTGCACATCGGAGACAACCGGCATGCCGATGGCAAAATGGCAGCTGGTGTCGGCATGCAATCTCACGTGGTGCTCGCCAGCAAGGACTTACCGTCTAGGTCCCCGAAGCCAAAGCGCCATTCCAATCTGCTTGCGGGAACCCGCCCTATTTCACAAATTTTTATTGCGAATTTTCTGGAAACGCATCACTGCGACTCTGAGAAGCTGGATTTTCGAAGCCTGTCCGAAGAACAGTACTTCGAAGCTTTCGGAGCGGTTCTAGTCGCTCCATGGATCACCTCACTGTTGATTTGGATGAAACAGGAGATGGACAAAAAGGACATTTCACGCGTCGCGTTTCTGGCCCGTGACGGTTTGTTTCCGAAGGCGGCCTTTGAGCTTTTGTGGCCGGAAAAATATGACACCCAATATGTGGCCGCATCCCGGCGCTTGCTAACGTTGCCATTTACGGTTCTGGACCCCGAGACCATTGGTGGAATGCTACACGCCACATTGGAGGGGTCTGCGTCACTGGATGATTTTTTGACCAAAATCTCTGGTGGTGCAAAACTCAAGGAATTGTTCGCTAACAACAACTTCGATGCCGCTGAGCAACTGTCACGAAAAGGTCGGAAAAGGGTTTTGGGGCTTCTGAAGGACAACCCCGACGTTTTCTATGAATCCTTTGAAAACGAACGCGCCGTACTGACAAAGTATTATCGTTCGGCGTTTCCTGCCGGTTCAAAAACCGCTGTTTTTGATGTCGGCTGGCGCGGAAGCTTACAACGTTCCATTTGCGAGATCGTGGAACCCAAAGCTGATATCTTGGGCTTGTATTTCGGAACAGGCTGGCACGCAACGACGATTCTCAGACGTAACGGTCTAGAATACGAAAGCTATGCAACATCAAATGGACTGCCCTCCACATTGCAACCTTGGGCGGATGATTTCCGGGACATCGTAGAGTTCCTTTGCTCAGCAGATCATGGCAGCGTCCTCAGAATAAGCGAAGATGAAACCGGCGAAATGTCCTGGGACCTAGCGGAGGTTAGCGAACTTGAAGCTATCAACTTCGAACGGGCGAAACGAATTCAAGATGCCGCGCTGGGTGCAATCGAATCCGTATTGCAAGCCATGCCCGTGGAGACACTATCCAAGTATGCCGCATCGAAAGATGAACGGGACATGCGTCAATTTCTGAGTAAACCTCATCGTCAGGACGCACTCAGGTTCAAGGACGTCAGAGTCTTTGCTGGGGTGGGTGATACAACTGGTGAAAGCCTGACTCGAATTGGTGAACGCAATACGCATTACCGCAATGCCAAAAACAGCCGGTGGCGCGCTGCATACGGAGCTCAACTCAATCCCTTGACGTATGCCCTACTAAAGTTTGTTTTGCGAAAAAGAAAGAAAATCAAGCTATAGCCGCGTGCTTTTCTCAGCAGGTATCCTAGTCTTAGATACAGATTTCGCCACAGAGTAACTTGAAACCGGATGACACCGCTACGGCCATCCAAGCGCTTACGCTGCCCGTGAAAGGGACCAGTGCGTTCAGAGGTTATCAAACTTTCCTTGCCTCACGGGTATGGCGTTTTTTTCTGTTAGCTGGAATGTCATATGTGAAATGGTCTTCTAGTTCTTGCGATTTTCCACCAATGAATGAGCAGCTCCCGGGCACACCAACATTTGGGTATTTTTCACCCAAGTACTGTACTCCGCGCCAATAACGCTCGGTGACAAAGCCTTTTGAGTAGTGTTGAAACTCAACAGGCAAAACCAAAACTGGTATACCAAAATTCTCCTGCGCATTGATGCAGAGGTCCTCAGCATAAAGGTCGAAAGTCAGAACCTCATCAAATCGCAATCCCGGGCGATCCCTTACAAGCTGGGTATGAACCATGACCGCCACACAGTCCAACGTTTCAACCCAGGTCGGCGAAGTCACCGGCAAACCAACCTGCAGCACCGAAGTGCCATCTTTCTCGCTGCATTTATGTCGACCAAAACTGACCGGGACATGCCCCTTCAATTTTACACCGAAGGTGCCGTATATTGCCTCGATTGCCAAGTTTTTTGTATCAAACAATTCGCCCTGAACTTCAAAGTCCTCGTGTACAAAGAACAGCCACGCATCCTCACCCAAGTGCTTCTCGATGATCTCGTTGTAGAGTTCTGGCAGCCCCGCTGAACGACCACGATTGTCGATCAGATTAACATCTACGTCCCGTAAGTTTGGGTTTTTGGAGAACAGGTCACCTGCCATTCGTTCATTCACAAAGGGAACGAAAATCTTCAACGGATCGTTTTTGGCAACCTTCATTTATGGCCCAACCTCGTCTTTTTTCGACGTAGGTAACGCCGGACGGAGTTCCAATATGAAACTTTCAACGGATGGCGAAACATTATGCGAAACCAATTCAATTGACCGATGTCATCACGTAGAGACAGTTGTTTGATGGCATTTGGAAGCAGCAGTTCATAGTTATGCAGTTGCCGCTCGTCATCTTGACCCCGCAAGGAGGTAGAATTCTGAGGCGTTGCAATCTCAGGTTTCCAAGATGCCCCAATAGTTCTTCGGGCCTTTTCACCGCCATCTATGTTTAACGGAACACCTTCGAAAGCGCAGTGTTCTCGTTCTGTCGGTCTCGCCGTTAGACGCAAAAAGCACTGCCGGTTGTAATCTGCCAGCTCTCGGCGGTTTATGACGTTTTTGCTGGGAGAAATCGCTCGAAGGAAATCAAGAGCACCTCGCTGGACGCATTGAGCTGCGAGTCCTCTGACCCACTTGGCTGCACTGTTTTCTGCACTTGAAGGCGTGCTTTCACCGCATTCTGAGTTTGACTTTGAAAACAGCAAGTAAACCGGCTCGACGACGTTCGTTTCAAACATTTCTATGCTCGCTGCACTCAGTTCGTCGAACAAGTAGGCCGAGGTATTTGACCCATCGCCCGAGCCTCTCTGCCCTATTAGACAGTACCAATACATATAAGGCCGCGCCTCCGAACCGAAAGTTGGAAGACTGCAGTCGATATCCAGAACTGCAACGTTTTGTTTCCGTTGCCCAATAACATTTTCAATATGGCGTCGCAGATGTTTCTGCTCGGTATCAGAGACTGCTGAGGGGCTATCGCTCAATACTTTATTGGTATCGATGGTCGAAACTTTCGGCACCGGAAGTTGCAGGATCTTCAATCCCTGTCCCACAATGTAACCTTGATGTTCAGGCAGAAGGAGTTGCTCGACCTCATCCTGTTTTGCACGGTTTGCAACAAAGTCACAAAGCCCGAGCAGCAACGGCCCACACACATTGAATCCATATGAATAGAGGTCGGGCTCCTTGGGGTCGACCTGCGGCATGCGAGCTGCAATCTGGCCCTGGATAAATTCTTCAGTCAGCGTGTTTTCGCCGCAGTTGATTTGAACGAACGGACTTTCATCCTGCTTCATGCACTCATGAGGCGCTCGAACGTGAATCGCTGTCAATCCAGTCGCTAAGGCGTTTTCCAAGTCATTGGATTGGTTCTCTACAAGATGCAGGATACGGTGTGGTGCAACCCCTTCCCTTTCAGCTACGTGTGGAAAAATGCGTCCGTTGACGTTCCCAAGCGCATCGCGCCGGTGATCCAACGAGGTGTATAACACATCCAATTCAATCCCGTGCGAGTCCAGCAGATTCGACAACTGCGCTTTGTCTAAACAGGTGTCGCTCACCCCGATTACCCGCTTGCCCTTTTCCCGGGCGACCTTTGCAAGCAGCCCAATGGACTGATCCGCATAGGCCAGACTTTTCCGAAACTCCAATTCTTCACCCGGGGTGACACCATGACTCGGTAAAAGAACTGAAAGAACTTCGTAGATTTCGTTCAGGCTGGCTTCAGGCGCTTCGCGCGTCCCGAATCGTCGCCGGGCAAGCAGTTCTGCTTTCAATCTTGCAGCGGCAAAGCCATCTACGCCTAGAGTCTGCTCCATGTATCGCAAAACCCCATCCGGACTGAACAGGTAGCTTGCCAACAGTGTACCAAAAACATCGAACGATATGACATCGTGGTTTTCGATCAGATTGGAGATGGTGGAAAATGTAAACCCCGTCCGTCGAACGACCTCAGCCTTGTTTCGTTCTAGCGAAGGCATGTACCCTCCAGCATGCGATGCGAGTAAACTTCAACACGCGTGATACCAAGTATTGATATTGGCGACCAGAGGCCTCACAGAATTTGAGGAATAATGTTCCAGATCGTCTAAGGGTGGAAGCGGAGGAAAACAAAAGCACAAAAGGCCACCCATAGCTTGAGATCAGTTCTTTTTTGAATCGGATTGACCGAGTGATTGATTGGGACAGACCGCCGTTTCCGCTATAGCTAGTTCGGCAAACAGAGCTGATGATCGGCCCACCACTGTTCGGGTCCTGATAAAAAGCCGATCACCAAGAAAATTACGATGAACGCCTAGCAGACCCCGTGGACTCCTTCCTAATCCCAATTTTCGGATTTAGGCTTATTTCGATATTGTCGAGCGATGCCGATTGCGCTAGCCCATTCTTGACCCTGCTTGCGTAGTAATCTGGCACAGATAGGTACTGTTTATTATGGAATTCAAATCCCTCACCATACCAGAGGTTATGCTGATTACGCCAAGGCGATTTGGCGATCATCGCGGCTTTTTTGAAGAAACATACAACTTTGACGAGTTTTCCTCTGCCGGGATCGAGACAGTTTTCGTCCAAGACAATCACTCTATGTCCAGCGAACTTGGAACTGTCCGCGGCCTCCACTTTCAGGCGCCACCGAAGGCACAAGCAAAGCTTGTACGCTGCGGACGTGGAAGACTTTTCGATGTCGCTGTAGATATTCGCAAGGGATCACCAACGTTTGGTAAATGGGTTGGAGCAGAACTGAGTTTCGAAAATGGGTGCATGCTGCTGGTTCCTGCAGGTTTTGCCCATGGGTTCATGACGTTGGAGCCTGACACCGAAATCGTATACAAGTGCTCTGATACCTACGCCCCCGAAACCGAAGGCGCCATACGCTGGGACGATCCTGACATCGGCATCGAATGGCCGCTGAAGCCGGCCGAGGTAAAGCTCTCGGACAAGGACGCTGCGGCGCTGCTCTTATCGGGTCAAGAATCCCCCTTTACTTTTGAGGATGCCAAATGAAACTTCTGGTTACCGGAGGCGCCGGTTTCATTGGGTCCGCCGTTGTTCGCCGTGCAATTGCGCAGGGCCACTCGGTCGTCAATGTGGATGCGCTGACCTATGCAGCCTGCCTCGACAATGTCGCGATGGTCGCGGATGCGCCGGGCTATACCTTTGAACATGCCGACATCCGCGATGCTGCAGCGATGGCAGCCGTTTTAAAAACTCACCAGCCAGATGCGATCATGCATCTTGCGGCCGAAAGCCATGTTGATCGGTCTATCGATGGCCCTGCCGCATTTATCGATACCAATGTGACGGGCACCTACGTTTTGTTGGAAGCCGCGCGCGCTTATTGGAACGAGGCTGGCAAGCCCGCAGACTTTCGCTTTCACCACATTTCGACTGATGAGGTCTTTGGGTCTCTGGGGGAGACCGGCTTTTTCACCGAAGACAGCCCGTATCAGCCAAACTCGCCCTATTCGGCATCGAAGGCGAGTTCGGATCACCTTGTCCGCGCGTGGCACGAGACCTATGGGCTGCCGATCGTTCTAACAAATTGTTCCAACAATTACGGCCCGTTCCAATTTCCCGAGAAACTGATTCCGGTCGTGATCCTGAAAGCTCTGTCAGGGCAGCCGATTCCGATCTATGGACAAGGCGATAACATTCGCGACTGGCTGCATGTTGAAGATCACGCAGAAGCGCTGTTGCTGGTGCTCGAAAAAGCCTCATCCGGCTCGAGTTACAACATCGGCGGCGAAAACGAGATGACAAATCTTGATCTGGTCAAATTGCTGTGCGGCATTCTGGATCGACTTCGTCCGGCCAAAACACCTTATGCTGAACAGATCACTTTCGTCACGGATCGCCCCGGTCACGACCGTCGCTATGCGATTGACCCGACACGGATCGTCGAGGACCTCGGCTGGCATCCGGCGTATACGCCAGAAACCGGTCTGGAGCAGACGGTTCAGTGGTACCTGGACAACGAAGCATGGCTGAACGCGCTTTTGGCACGCGACGGCGTCGGTGAACGACTTGGTGTGGCCAAATGAAAGTTCTTGTCTTTGGTCGAAACGGGCAGGTCGCCACGGAACTGCAAAAGCAAGCGCCCACACGTGGCATAGTGGTGGAAGCGCTGGGACGATCGGAAGCCGATCTGACCGATCCGGCGATGTGCGCCGAACGCATTCGCGATACGGATGCGGATGTCGTGATTAACGCCGCCGCCTATACTGCTGTCGACAAGGCCGAAAGTGAGCGCGATATTGCCCAAGTGGTAAACGCCGACGCACCAGGAGCTATGGCGCACGCGGCAGCGGCGCGTAGTATTCCATTTCTCCACGTCTCGACCGACTACGTCTTTGACGGGTCTGGTGACACCCCGAGATCGACAGAAGACCCAACAGGTCCGCTTGGCGTGTACGGACGCACCAAGCTGGAAGGCGAAAGACAGGTGGCTGCGGCCGGTGGCTGGCATGGAATCCTGCGTACGAGCTGGGTGTTCTCGGCGCACGGAAATAATTTTGTGAAGACGATGCTGAGATTGGCCGAAAACCGTGATCAACTGAGCATTGTCGCAGATCAGATTGGCGGTCCCACGCCCGCGGCGGATATCGCCGCCACGCTATTGACCATGGCCGAGAAGGGATCAAAGGCCGATGGCGGCCTGTTCCACTATACCGGCGCGCCGGATACCAGTTGGGCAGATTTCGCGCGTGAGATTTTTCAGCAGGCAGGGCTTGCGACCTCAGTCGAAAATATCCCGACCAGCGCGTACCCGACCCCCGCTGAGCGCCCTCAAAACTCGCGGCTGGATTGCTCGCGGTTGGAAAAGGTCTACGGGCTGTCACGCCCTGACTGGAAAGCAGGCCTTGCGGACGTGCTGGCGCAGTCAGATCAGGTCAAAAACCCGCCTTCGAAAGGTTAGCGCATGCAACGTAAGGGAATTATTCTTGCCGGAGGTTCGGGAACACGGCTCTACCCGATCACGATGGCTGTTTCGAAGCAGCTGCTACCGGTCTACGACAAGCCGATGATCTTCTACCCTCTCAGCGTTTTGATGCTGGCGCAGATTCGCGAGGTCGCGATCATCACAACACCGCAGGATCAGGAGCAGTTCGTCCGCCTTTTTGGTGACGGTAGCCAATATGGCTTGTCACTGACCTGGATTGTGCAGGACTCTCCCGATGGGCTGGCACAAGCCTATACCTTGGCAGAAGATTTCCTCGCGGGTGCTCCTTCAGCGATGATCCTGGGGGATAACATCTTCTTTGGCCACGGCCTCCCGAGCCTTTTGGCCGATGCTGATGCCAACAAACAGGGCGGCACAGTCTTTGCGTACCGCGTGGCCGATCCGGAACGTTACGGCGTCGTTGCCTTCGAGGGTAAAAAGGTGCACCAGATTATTGAGAAACCGGAAGTGCCGCCATCAAACTATGCGGTCACTGGCCTGTACTTCCTGGATGGCGATGCACCGGCCCGGGCAAAGCAAGTCCAACCTTCTGAGCGCGGCGAACTTGAAATTACGTCGCTTTTGCAGATGTACCTGGACGAAAACCTGCTTGATGTTCAAACAATGGGCCGGGGTTTTGCATGGCTGGATACAGGTACGCACGGCACTTTGTTGGAGGCGGGGAGCTTTGTGCGAACTCTGACAGAACGCCAGGGAATGCAGACCGGTAGCCTGGACGAGATCGCTTGGAGCAATGGGTGGATCGATGATGCCGCTCTTGAGAAGCGTGCCAAGCTATTCGCAAAATCGACCTATGGCACCTACCTTGGTTCCTTGCTGAGCGATTAGGCCCGACACCGCGCCGGAGCACCAGACGACCACACGTGATGCGCATCCACGTTGGTTGCGGAACAAAGATGTTCGATCCGATCAGGCTAGAACGTAAAACGCGTAGGCGCTGGACCGAAACGGCCCGGCGCGTCTAAACCGGCGCGACAAAAAACGGTTTCAGGTCCTGATCCGCTGCAATCGCGTCCAACGAAGCGCGCGCGGTGTCGAGAGCCTCGCGGATCGTAACGTCCATATCCAGATACCGATAGGTGCCCAAACGACCGACAAATGTGACGTTTTGGGTCTCATCAGCCAGGGCAACATATTCACCCAGCAATGCCTTTTCCTTCACCTGACGGATCGGGTAGTAGGGAATATCATCCGGACCAGCGGCGCGGGAAAACTCACGATAGCAGACCGAGCCTTCATGCATTTCCCATGGCGCGAAATGCTTGTGCTCGGTGATCCGGGTATAGGGCACGCCTTCCTCGCCATAGTTCATCACCGCGCAGCCCTGATAGTCGCCGTCATAGGTGAACCGTTCGAAGTCGAGCGTACGATAGCCCAGACGGCCAAGCTCATAGTCAAAGTAGCCGTCCAACGGGCCGGAGTAGAACACGTGATCGAAGTCTTCCGCCATGTTGCGGTCGAAGGTGGTGTTCAGCTTAACCGTGATTCCTGAGTGGTCGAGGATACCGGCAATCATATCGGTATAGCCGTTCTCGGGCATGCCTTGGAATTTATGGAAAAAGTAGTTGTCGTCGTAGTTGAACCGAACCGGCAGACGCTTGAGGATCGACGCCGGTAGCTCGGATGGGTGACAACCCCACTGCTTGATCGTGTACCCCTTGAAGAACGCCTCATAAAGATCGCGACCGACAAACCGCATCGCCTGTTCTTCGAAACTCTGCGGTTCGGTGATGGACGTGTCAGCCTGCTCTTCGGTGATAAACGCGCGTGCTTCGTCCGGGCGCATGGTCTTGCCAAAGAACTGGTTGATCGTGTGCAGGTTCACCGGAAGGGAAAAGACCTGGCCCTGAGACGTGGTTTTGACGCGGTTCTTGTAGGGCAGGAAGTTGGCGTAGCGGTTCACATACTCCCAGACTTCTTCGTCGTCCGTATGGAAGATATGCGGCCCGTATACATGGACCATGACACCGGTATCGGCGTCCCGCTCGGTGTGGCAATTGCCGCCGATATGGTCGCGGCTGTCGACCACTGTGATCTCGTGGCCTTGTTCGGCAAGTTCCCGGCCGATCACAGCTCCGGACAGCCCTGCCCCCACCATCAAAAACCGCATCTCAGGCACTTTCCCGTTTCAGCGAAATCGTTGTCATGTCGAGACGCTTGATCAACTGGCGTCGCGCGATCTTGAAAATGCCCGAGCGCGCCTCGCTAGCGCTACGGAACTTCGGCAAGACCGACATCCAGGCCCGGCACATCCGCCATCCCACCGGCAGACGACCCGAGATCGGCTGACCGCCCCGCAGGATGGCCGCAAAAACGACAGGAACCGTGCGCTGCGACAGATCGAACATCTCTTTCAGCACCGCCTCTTCTTCCTCGGAACTCAGGTTGTCGGACGCCGCCATCGCTGCCTTGAGGTTTTTACCGATGGGCCGCGTGTGGTGCATCGCGATTTCATCCAATATCGCGGTTCTGAAGGCGCCAGCTTCGGCCCAGCGGCACCAGATATAGTCCAGGCCGTAGCCGCTCATCGTGCCCTGAAACAGCGGCAGCGCTTTCCTCAGGATATCCTGATGCAGGCAAGGGGCCATGATCTCGATGTAATTCGTGTATCGCAACACGAAGCCCGGGCATTGGCTGAACACGAAATGCGAGAAATAGCTTTCAGGGGTCAGGGATGGCTGCGCGATACGCAATCCATACACCTGCATAGCATCGAACAGCGCGTTGACATCTTCTGCCCTAATGTCGAGGTCGTCATCCGGCAGCCAGTAATAGTCATATTGGTCAAGGTCCCGGTCCGTTAGAGTTTTGTACAAGCCATCCCACTTGCCACCCTTGACCAGAACGGCCTCGACGCCCGGCTCGGGTTCAAACCCGGCAAAAGCCTCATCCGAGAAATAGCTGATAAGAAGATCATAGGCACGATCTTCGTAGGGGATTTCCTGCCACCGATGGTGCAATGAGTTGCTGCCCGCACGGACAACCACAAGGCTTTTCTTCATACGCGATTCCGGACCCGACTATCGGCCTTCATTAACGGGCCGAGCCCCTCAATCATGTCCGGGTTCAAAGGATGGCTCAACCGTCCGTGTGTGTATTTGGCCTGATAGAGCAAGTTGCGAACGAGTCTGGCCAAGGTCGAACCCGGTTTGGTACTGCTTCGGCAATGGTCAATCGTACTGTCGAACTCTTCGCGCTCTGCGACCATCTTCTGCCCAAGCGTCAGGATTGGCACATTGTGCTCCCAGTAGAATTTCAGATCGATATCAATCGGTCGCGCAATCGGAGCGTCAAGTGCCAGAAGGCGCGCGGCCGCCCGACGGCCAATGATATAACCCGTGGTTCTGGGCGGAAGGCGATCTGAAAGAACAAGGTCCTGATCTGCAACGGATTTTATCACTTGCCCGTTGTTGCCGGACACGCCGTCCAGCTTGATCATGACGTCTTCAAAGCACTCGCCACATTCGTTAAGCGCCTCAAAAAATGGCCTGGGATCCTGCACGAATGTGGCATCATCTTCCAGAACAAGGCTTACAGGGTCCTGAGAATCCACAATCTCCTGCCATATCTGGCGATGCCCCAAGGTACAGGCGACTTCGCTGCGGCTGAGCGGTCGTTTGAACTTGATGCGGTTCATCTCCGCATCATAAAAGTTCTGCAACTCCGAGTTGTTCAACTGGCCACCAGAAATGGCGTCGCTGAATTCGTGACTCAAGCCAAGGCGCGCAAACTCGTCTTCGCAGAAACGTCGCCGCTCCACGTCGTTGGGCAGACTCAGAATGACGGCCTTGATCGACACTTACCTATTACCATTAATTTTTCCACGGCGTTAGTATGGACCGTATTTACCAAGCACAAGCGTAAAAGGTCGATCCCTTTTTCCATGACACATCAACAATTTCAAACGGCAGAAAACCGCCCACAAGCCACTAACGAATTCACATTCCAATGCCTGGCCCTGAAACATCGAGCCATCCTTGCCTCCTGACGTTAACATATCACGATGAAACTACGAAGGAAATCGTTTGGCGCTGCCAAGTGCCCCTGTGCAGAGTTTTGCCGGCCATATCCCTTTCATTTACGACCCAGAGTCTACACCTGCTCAGGAGACACCTTCGGAACGCTCAAAAGTTGTGCAAATGTGGTATTGTGTTGAATTGAAAGTGCCAAATTCCGCCGTTTCGGCCAGTTCTTACGCGCATGTCGCATGCACCCTGCGATAAATACGCAACGTCGCAGTCATCCAATTCAGCAACAGGCACTTGCGCGACCCGCCGCATAAACCTATTTGCGTGAGACTCTGTGCCCCGTACGAAATGGGCAACTCTGTCGCGTCATTTGATCTGCCCTTTAGACAGGATCGATTATAGGTTATCTGAGCGAGCGCATGATTTCATGATCTGGAGAATTCAATGATTAAGCGTGCCTGGACCGAGTGGCGATCAGGCTACATGGGCCGCCTCATCAGCGAGAGCTTTTTTGCTCAAGGGGGCCTTTATGCTGTTGCCATCGTAGCAATGATCGCCGTTGCTGCGACCACCGCTGGCTCTGCCTACATGATGGAGTACATCGTCGATGCGATGATCAGCCCAGACATGCGCGAATGGGCTGCAATGATCGCTCTCGGCGTCGTTCTCTTGTTCCTGACCAAAGCGGTGGCTTCCTATGTGCAGGCCATCTACCTTGCGCGTGCGGGCAACCGGATTGTTGCGGTGCAGCAGGACCGCGTTTATCGCAAGCTGCTTCGGCACGGCGTTTCATTCTTCGCTGAGAACGAATCCGCAGATCTTCTCATGCGTACAACGCATGGTGCGCAGGCCGCGCGTCGGCTTATCGATGTCATTGTCACCGGCTTCGTTCGCGATGCACTGACACTGGTGGGCCTTGTGATCGTCATGGTGTATCAGCAGCCCGTTTTGTCGGTCATGTTCTTCGTTGTCGGCCCCGTTGCCCTGTTCGGTGTCCGGCAACTTCTGAAAAGCGTACGTGCAATTATGCAGGCCGAGTTCAAATCTTTGGCCGAAATCATCCGCGTCCTGCAGGAAACATCTGCTGGGATCAAGGTGATCAAGGTGTTTTCGCTGGAAGATAAAATGATCACCCGCATGGATACGGCCATTCGGAAAGTCGAAGATCGTGCGAATGACATTGCGCGCCTGCAATCAATCGCCAGCCCATTGATGGAATTTCTGGCCGGACTGGCCGTTGCCGGTGTTCTTGTCGTCAGCACGCTAGGAATTGCGGGCAGTGAACAACCGACGGCAGGGCAATTGATGTCCTTTATCACCGCTTTGCTTATGGCCTACGAGCCTGCGAAACGTTTGTCGCGGATGCGCGTTCAGATCGAGACCGCCATGGTCGGTGTCGGCATGCTGTTCGGACTTCTGGATCAGAAAGACACGATGCCGGAAAGCCCCGAGGCACGCGACCTGCTTGAAGGTCCGGGCGAGATCGCCTTGCGAAACGTTACCTTTGGCTATCACGGATCAATGCCGATTATCGAAGACATGAATGTGACTTTCGAAGCCCAGAAAACCACTGCTTTGGTCGGACAGTCCGGCGGCGGAAAATCAACGATATTCGGCCTTATCATGCGGTTCTACGACCCGGATGAAGGTAGCGTTGAAATTGACGGCCAGAATATCCAGGACGCCCGATATTCTTCGCTGAGGCAAAAAATTTCATATGTGGGGCAGGACACGTTCCTGTTCTCTGCGTCCGTGATGGAAAACCTGCGCTGTTCAGCGCCTGATGCGACAGACGACGAGGTAATCGAGGCTGCAAGGGCCGCGCACGCGCACGACTTCATCTGTGAACTGTCTGATGGCTATGACACGCCTGTCGGTGAGAACGGAACCTTTTTGTCCGGTGGTCAAAAGCAGCGAATTGCCATCGCTCGCGCGATTTTGCGCAACGCCGAGATACTGCTGCTGGATGAAGCCACCAGCGCGCTGGACGCAGAGTCGGAGTCTTTGGTGCAAAAAGGACTGGATGCCCTGACGCAGAGTATGACGGTGATCGTTATTGCACATCGCCTCTCGACCATTCTTGAAGCCGACAAAATCATGGTTGTTCAGGACGGCGCGGTGGTCGAACAGGGTAATCTGGAAGAGCTGATGCAAATGAACGGAAGTTTCCGCAGTCTTTTCGATCAGCAATTCAGGAAAAGTGAACCGAAGGCCGTTGCTGAAATCGCAGACCAGTCTCAGTAGCCGGGAAACACGCTGGCACCTTGAGACATGAGGGGGTCGTTGTTTTCAGCCGCCTGCCCGCCCGATGATTGAATCCACTCCTCGCCTCGCGGCCCGATCAGTTGCTCTAAGCCACTCAGCAAAAGTTCCTCCAACGCCCGCCAGCAGGCAACATATTACCTCTGTTTTTTTCGATCTTGGTAACGATTTAATCTGGTCATCCAACTGCAATGGGCTTTAAATACGACAGAGGTAGGCGCACCAATGCTTGGCGTTCGAATAGCAGGCAACGCACGAATAGCTGGAATTCAAACTGAAATGTATGGATACAGGGCGTCGTACTTAAGCAGGCCAAAAATAGCAAACTAAGCCGGACGAGACGTCTTGAATTTTCTCAATCACAAAATCACTTTTCCTACCTACGTTGCCGAAGCTTCTGGGTATGAACATGGCCCATTCTTAATGTGGCTTACCCGGGCGATGAAGCCAAAGCGCATCGTCGAGCTTGGTAATTCAGGTTATATTTATTGTGCAATTTGCGAGGCGGTCCGCGAATCGAACCTTGCCACAGAGTGCTTTGTCATCAACGCTTTGGGAATGGACGAGCACGCTGGTAGGATTGTCGAGGAGTATGAAAAATATGCCTCTTTCAGCCGTTTGCTGGGCAAGACCATTGAAGAGGCGCCAGAAGATTTTGAAGATGGCAGTGTGGATTTACTTCATTTTGGGGGGCAACACTCGTACGAAGTTGTTAAACACAGTCTTGAAGTTTGGGCTCCGAAGCTTTCGTCGACTGCAATGATCCTGCTTCACGGAACGGAAGGTCACGGTCTGGACGTTGGAAATAATCGTTACTGGAGTGAGATCAGCGATGGTCGAACATCATTGAATTTCACGCATGGCGGCGGCCTAGGCGTTCTGTTTTGGGGAAACGAAGCCGCAGAAGGACTAACCGATCTTTATGAATACGCAAAAAATGAAGCTAAAAACGATACAATATTAACGCTGTTTTCCTCAATCGACGGCCTCATGACTGCAGATCGCAAACTTGGTGAAACAAGTAAGAAACTTACCCATCTAGACGAAGAGCTGGCCTCGCGTGAGATGGCAAATCAAATGTTGCGTAGACAGAACCACTCATTGCAGGTTTCTCACAATCAACTTGAAAGAGATCGAGATGAGATGCGTCAAAGTTTGATAGACGCACGCATCAAGCCATTGAAACAGTTCAAGCGAAAAGTTGTTTCGCGTATGCTGTATTCTCTGTCGAAGAAAGATTGGATTTTTTCGCAGCGTCGCCGCGACCGATTCTTAAGCTCTGCTAAAAAACGTGATCCAAAGCGAATTGAGATCGAGGTTAGCCAATCTCAATACTGCCATAGAATTAAAAAAACTATTCACGAAAACTGGGATTTCGAGGAAGAAGCGAAATTCCTGAACAGATTGCGGGAAAGAGTACCTTCGGTCGCAGAGATGACCGTTTCCGTGATCATGCCGACGTATAACCGCGCCAATTTGCTAACCGCTGCGATCAATTCCGTGTTGCACCAAAGCCATGCGAATTGGGAATTGATCATTGTCGACGACGGCAGCGACGACAATACGGCGGAGGTCGTTGAGTCTCTAGACGACGGCAGAATTCGTTATTTCAAAAAGCTTGAACGCGGTGGTGTTTCTGCAGCACGGAATACCGGGCTTGAACGCGTTCGGAACGAATGGGTTTTCTTCCTTGACTCTGACAACGCTTGGCGCTCGGACTACTTGGAGACCATGCTTCGCTTTCTGCGCGCTCATGATCTGAAATCGGCCTATTGCGGTATCTCTCTGCACGAAGGGGAAGAAACCCCGGTTCGTTACCTATTCCAAAACTTTAGCCTGACGACGTGCATCAAGGGAAACTACATCGACCAAAACGCATTTTGCATGCACCGTATGTATGCGAAATGTAGATATGATGAGTCCATTCGCAGGTTAGTCGATTGGGACTTTATTCTTAGGGTCGCCTCGAAAACGCCAATACTTGGCGCCCCGTATATAGGTGTGGACTACAGCAACGACTCACGCACAGATCGAATTTCAAAAAGTGAGTATGCAAACAACACGGATTACCAGAACCTGGCTCGTGGTATTCAGCTCGCAGCGATTCAGCGATTGTATGAAGGTCGTGGCTATACTGTAAGCGACAAGCGACGGCGTATCGCGGTCGTGTTTCACGTGCACGATCCGGAGTACATTGATGAATTTTTGAATAAGTTGTCGAATATCCCAGAACCATTCGATCTGATCGTGACCACACCACTGCAAGAATACAGTCAGGAAATCGCTCGGATCAAATCCCAGCATCCAGACGCAGTTATCCAATATTATCCAAACGTTGGCCAAGATATCGGCCCATTCCTGGACATCATTCCGACACTGCTCAACTACGATCTGGTTTGCAAGCTTCACACCAAGCGCAACGTAGATCCTTGGGGCAGCGCCTGGCGGGATACTATGAAGGATGGCGTACTTGGTTCTGAGGAACTGGTACGTTCTATCCTGTCATCCTTCGATGACCCGTTGGTTCAAGCGGTGGGACCTAAGGAAACCTACAAGATGTGGGAAACTGCAACTTCGGATCAGACAAAAAGGTTGCTGCGGGAATTGACCGGCGGCCTGAAGATTTCAGAAAACACTTCGCGGCCTTGGGGATTTTTTGCCGGGTCCATGTTCTGGATTCGACCAAACCTTCTGGCCGAGATTTCGGGGTACTTATTCGAAACACCCGTATACCATGGTCGCGCCACAAATGACGGTCAGGTAGAACAAACGCTGGAAAGGGTAATCGGCATGTCGATGGCATCCGATCCAGCGTCAAAAGTTGGCTTGGTGGATTCCGACAACCGTGGGGTCAAAATTGCGAATGTCACCTCTGGTAGCGTAGAACCAATGCACGAAACGCTCGACCGTATCGCGGAGGGAATGGGGATACTTCTGCCTGTCGAAAAGCATAGCGAAACCGCGCAGATCTCGATCAAGATTCCCGCGCCAGAGCAAAAAAAGCAACAATGGGGAGACTACCACTACGCCGAGGCCCTGGCAAAATCATGTCGTGAACTTGGCTGTCAGGTTTCCATCGATTTCTTGGAGGATTGGGGAAAAACGCGACGTGGCGATGACGTAAACCTGTGCATTCGAGGGTTAAGCCGATTTGAACCGCCTTCTGGCCAGATGAACGTCCTTTGGGTCATAAGCCATCCTGATCAGGTCTCGTTTGAAGAGATGGAACAATACGATCTGGTTTATGTGGCATCTCTCAGTTACGCGAATTTCCTGCAACCCATCGTGCAGACAACCGTCAAACCCTTGCTTCAGGCAACAGACACGGATCGGTTCAGACCTTCGGTCAAAGCCGCAACCAATGGTTCCAATGTCCTCTTCGTCGGAAACTCGCGCAATGAGTACAGACCGATCGTGCGTTGGGCGGTGGACGCAGACGTGGATGTCGACGTTTACGGGACGCTTTGGGATCAATTCCTACCGGCCCGCATGATCAAAGGCGAAAACATAAGCAACGCGGAACTGCCGTCATACTACAAAGGCGCAACGGCGGTTTTGAATGATCATTGGCAATCCATGCGGGAGTTTGGTTTTATTTCCAACCGGATCTTTGATGTTCTGGCGTGCGGCGGGCGGCTGATCTCGGACGAAATTCCGGCAGTTTCCTATACGCTTGGGTCCGGGGTTCGGCAGGTTGCCGGTCCCGATGACCTTAAAGAAGCAGTTTCTGAATCGGCAGCGAACACCGATGAGCTCTCGGAACTGGTTAGGAACAGTTATAGTTTCGACAAGCGTGCTCAGGTCATTCTTGGTGATGTGTCCACGTTGCGCCAATATTCCTACGTGCGTAATCCCGCACCGGCGGTTTTGCGAAAGAGGACGCTCAGAGTAAACGGCATCATCCGGCAGGATGGTAGCTATCCTCAAAGCAGCGCGTTTATCCGACTGTATTGCCCGCTGACGAGCGAAAGCGCGTTTGAAGAGGTCGAATTCGGTCTCATTCCCGCGCGCGAGGCGGAGGCATCAGGCGATGTGGCTATCGTGCAGCGGACCGCGTTCGACACTGAGCAGCAGGCCGATGATTTTATCCGTGCGTGCAAAGCGTCGGGTACACGGCTCATCATGGACAACGATGACGATTTTAGGCTGATCGACGAACGCCACCCAGAGTTTGAGTTCTACAAGCCAAAGGTCGCAGCCTTTGAAACGGTGATGAACGCCGCCGAACAGGTTTGGGTTTCGACAAACGTTTTGGCGCAGCGTTACGCTGAGTTCAATCCAACCGTATTGGAAAACTGCATCGATCCCAGACTCTGGCGAAACTACCGGAACGATTTCGCGTTAGGATCTAATGCATTGCGCCTTATTTATGCGGGGACCCGCACGCACGACTCTGACTTTGCTATGATATTTGGCGCGTTGGAGTCGTTGGCTGCGCGCTACGACTTTTCTCTTACTTTGATCGGAGTAACTTCCAACGCTCCCAAGCGTCCTTGGCTGAATGTTGTTTCGCCAGACCCATCGCAGGGTTCTTACCCCCGTTTTGTTCGCTGGCTACGAGAGCAGGGGCAATTCGCCATTGGGCTGGCACCGCTGGAAGACAGCGCATTCAATTCAGCAAAGTCCGATCTGAAACTGCTGGACTACGGCGCACTTGGAATTGCCCCCGTGGTTTCCAATGTTGTGTCTTATCGCTCGACGATCGAGACACATGGTTGCGGAATTCTGGTCGAAAACACACAGGCTGACTGGATCGCGGCACTAAGCGACCTTTTTGAGGATCGGGAAAAGCTCGAATCCATCCGAGATGCGGCGCGAACCTATTGCTACAATGAGCGTAGTGTTGAACGGCTTTACGAAAAGCAGAAGAACGCTTTGTTTAATAGTTAGCGGTTTTGCAAAAGTTCAACGAATGGCATGAGAGAACCCTCCTTGTTACTCATGTATCGCGGTTTTTCGAAACCCAGTGATACGCTGGCCTGTGTGTTGAACACCAGGGCTGCGCAAAAGTAATGGGTCACATAAAGTGCCATTTCTTCGCAATGAAGAAATTCGTCAGAAAAACTCTGTGCGTGAGATAGAGCCAGACGGCCCCGTAACCACATCGACGTAACGGCGTTGCGGAGGAGCCGGTCACGTGTTGATTGGCTGCTTGGTGATCGAAGCTATGACGTCTACTGGCATAGAGGAGCTTTGAAAGACAGGGGGATGCATACCTGCATCCCCGCTTACACGCCGCACAAGGCAACCGCGAATTAAGACAAATTTAGGCACAAACTGCGCAACCGACTCGAGACCATGTTCGAAAGGCAACCACAGGTCTTCTTTTTCATCACTCTCGCAGCAATAGAAATTTACTGGGTACGTGTCCTGACATTGGCTTTGATCTCAGCTTAACCGGGTGCAATTGCAAAGCACACTCCAAGCAAACGGTACCAACCGACGCTACGCTCGACCAAAAATCTTTGAGAAGAGTTTCGGGCTTTCTTGAGGCTGGAGTTGTTTGTGCGGCTCAGAAACCTGTAGAAGAAGATCGTCTTTCTTAAGTGGAAATACTGATGAGCCGGTAAATCCGTTGCGTTCCCTTTCCGGAATGTTTGCTTCGTCCAACTCCTTGACCGTGGCGTAGTTAAGCATGGAGTAAGTTGTGGGAATGTTAAATATCATACCCAGATTTCGGTGAACATCAGCTGCACCAAACCGCCTTACGTGATCATTTTGCCCAAACCAAGCGATGGCATCCTCTTTACTGATATCGCCCAGGTCTTCAGCGGATGTCCCGCCCATGAACGGCACGCATACGAAATGCATCCCGCTTGGCTTCAGTGCACGGTGAAGATGAAAAAGCACCGCCGTGACGTTACAGGGTATATGCTCCATCACATGTGAATGAATAATTAAATCGTAGTGGTTGGAGGGAAGGTTTGCGGCATCCTCGCAAAGATCGAATTTGCGCACGGTACAGAAGGGAAAATTCCCGGGTTCAATGTCAATGGGATCGTAGTCAATGTTTTCGCGACTTAGTATGCCAGCAAGCGATTTTTCCGGCGCCAAATGCAGCACCCGCATACCGGGGCGGGGAAGTTCGTTTTTGTCCAGAAGGAGTTTCACGAACCGTGTTCGTTCCAGTGAATTACACTGGCCACATCGGACTCCCTTCCTGGAACCCATGTCTCTCCAATCTTCCGAACCGCAGCAATTGCACTTCATGCGACGCACTACCCTCTAAGTTACTTTCCGCAATCCCGCCTCCCTAACTCGAAAGGTGAGCGCATACAAGGTTAAGCGCAAGGTTGCTAATTTGACCAGCTTGTAGCGTGCATACAGAACGGTAGGATAGCCACCTCAGGCTGAGATTTGCTGCCCATTATAACTAACGTCACAGTTGCGATTGGCGCATGGATGAAGGTGACACATAACTTTGCACGAATGGGGCTGCCATAGCCGATTGGCCACCAAATTTCAGAAACGTTTTCTTATAACGAACCCGTTTTCCTGTTTTTGTTGGAAACAGAGCATCGCGCCGGGGGCACGCATCCCCAAGACGATCAGAAACAAGATCTGATGACGATGCCCATTCAACAGGTTCCGTGCTCGATTACGCTGTTCAAAAATTCGGCCAGCTTGTTGATAGCCTCCGGAAACTGGCTTAGTCGCTGTCAGCAGATGCAAAGCGGAGCACGAAGAAATGTCCATAGATTCTCTTCACAGGTGCTTTTTGAACAACGCCAACAAACGCCTGCACAAATGGGTCCACTATTTCAACATTTGCGAGCGCCACTTGGAAAGATTCAGAATCAAGTCGCCTGTCATGCTGGAAATTGGTGTCTTTGGAGGCGGGTCCCTGCAGATGTGGAAGGAATATCTTGGCCTAGGGTGCAAGGTTATCGGAATCGACATCAATCCGGAATGCAAAGAGCACGAATATACGGACATCGAAATATTCATCGGTAGTCAGAACGATCCGGAACTTATCGAAGAGATTTCGACCAAATACCCTGAAATTGGCGTCGTTCTCGACGATGGGAGCCACATGATGCCGCATATGATCGCGTCGTTTGAGCCACTTTATCATCGGCTGACCAAAAATGGCTGTTGTATCGTAGAAGACACACACATGCTACTGGCCCGAGTATCACGGCGGCTTTGGCGCGGAAGGCAGCTTTATGGAATTCGTCAAATCAAAACTTGACGAAATAAACGTAATACATACGCGTGGCGCGCTGCCCCAGACTGAATTCACCCGGTCGACAGACTACATTGCCTGCTATGACAGCGTCGTCGCCTTCGAGCGGAGACCACAAGGCCACCGTCAGGTCCCAATTACTGGCCCGATGAACGGCATCAAGTGATCCAAGCCGCGCTGGGTCTTTGCAGGCTCGGGTTCTACTAGCCTGCTTCGTTTCTGATCGGTTCGCCACCGTTCTTTGGTATTAGCACCGGCATCAATGGTGCTTCACTTGACAGGCTGCGGAAACCAAAGCACCCGCGTTGAATTGCCCGCCAGATCAGAACCGGGAGGCCCGTGTTCCGACTTTTCAAAACGCAGAACTCGCAGGCGGATTCCCGCCAAGCTGACGATCCGGCTCGCGCGCCGATCTGGCTGGACAAGCTGTCTGAGGGCATGACAGGCGGGCATTCTGCGGCAGGGAAGTTTGGTAGCGACTGACCCGCAAAGCCGGTGCCGAAATACCGAGACCGAACGGCGCGCCAAACTCACCCATCCGCTTCATTATTTTATTATTTAATTTTATGTTCTTGACAGAAAGCCATCTTGTAAATTCAATCGCAGCGGAAAGTTGAGATCCCCGCATTGAAACCATGTTGGACACCGTTGAATGCATGCGGTTTAATTTTGCACACAAGGCAAAACCTGTATCCACGAATGACAGGCTGTGGCATTTCCGATGACACAGTTGTTTTTGCTGCACAGCTGGAATAACGAGGCGTCGTAAATTGTCACCTACAAAGCGAAAGTCAGTAGAAATCTAATGAAATTTCTGGGTCAAGCAGCTTCAATGCCTTCGTACGTTCCAACGTCAGCCTGGCTCCGTCACGGGCATTTTGCCTCTTGGTTGGTCAAGGCAATGCGCCCGTCGACGATTGTCGAACTTGGCTCGCATTTTGGGTTTTCCTATTTTTCATTTTGCCAGGCTGTGAAAGAAAATGAACTGCAGACACGCTGCTTTGCTGTAGATACCTGGCAGGGTGACGAACACGCAGGATTTTACGATAATGACGTCTTTGAAACGGTTGAAGCGGAGAATGCGAAGTACGGCAACTTTAGCACGCTGCTAAGAAAGACTTTCACCGACGCGTTGGATGATATTCCGGATGGATCAGTCGACCTTTTGCATATCGACGGCCGACATCGTTACTCGGATGTCAAGGAGGATTTCGAAAGCTGGATTCCAAAGCTTTCTCAGAATGCAATCGTCTTGTTTCACGACACGGAAGTTCGCCGCGGAGACTTCGGGGTAATTGAGTATTGGGCGGAGCTTGAAACCCAATACACGACGATCAACTTTCCGTTTCAGCACGGGCTTGGGGTTCTGTTTTTTGGCCGCGATGCGACACCGGAAATTTCGGAATTTAGGCAGTTAGCGTCTTCTGAAGCCGGACGTGATGCTATCTATGCGTTGTTTTACGCCCAGAGCAACGATCTTTCATGGAGCGAGAAATTAGGAAAGAACGATCTTTCGTGGAGCGAGAAATTAGGAAAGCTGGAAAGCCAAAACGCCGCAAGCTCTCAGATTATCAATGAACTCCGGGCGGATTTTGCAGAAAAAGTTAAAACTGTAACCAACGAATACAGCAAGGATCTGAATTCAGCCTGGGATGTGACGGCGCGCATAGCCAACGGAAGCCACGAACTTCGCGAAGAAATCGCTAAGGCACGATCACGCCCGTCGAAACTTATGAAAGACCGACTTCGCTATAGCATTCTCAAGAAGCTGGCCAGAAGCCGTTTGCCGTTAAGCGAAAAAACACGTCGGCGTATTCGGAAGAGCATCGCAAAACGAGACCCCAAACGCAGTTTGAATGGCGAACTTGCTGCGCTTGAAACGCACATCATTCATAACCGGCACGCGTTTGTTCAACTCGAAGGCCGGCTAAAAATGTCCGCTGTGTATTCCGCAGCGCTGGATGCAATCTTGACCGAGCGCCGCCTTGGTTTTCGTGGCTCGCTGGAAAAATTTGCCAAACTGAGCCAAGAGATTGAAACCGCAGGCCAAAGCTTTGATCAATCGATGCTTCCACGCTTTTTGGCCAACACAAGCAGTACGTCCCAGCAAGGGCCGATAGTTCGGCCTCAGAACTTCGTTGGGTCGACCAAAATCCCTGACGGGTTGGTCATCTATACGTCTTTGTTTGGGGACTACGATCAGCTGCCGCCCGTGTGCACGGAGCACAACGGTATTGAGTTTGTCTGCTTCACCGATCAAGATATCTCTGCGCCTGGATGGACGATAGAACGCCGAGAGCCGTCGCACACCAGTTCGAACCTTGCGGCAAAATATTTCAAACTGATGCCACATGAGGTTTTCCCCGACCGGGAATATTCGTTATTTGTCGATGCGAATACGCTCTTTAAGGGGCGCCTGGATTCCTTTGTCGCCAAATGGCTGCAAGCGCATGACTTTGTCATGTGGAGGCACCCAAGCCGGGATGATATCGTTGATGAGGCCGAAACGATCATCCTGATGAACGAGGATGATCCTGAAATTGTCAGCCATCAGATGGCAAAATATGAAGCGGAGGGTTTTCCACGCAACGCCGGCCTCTACGAATGCTCCTTTATCTGGCGCAAACACCATAACCCGGAAATCAAGGACTTGATGGAAGCTTGGTGGCAGGAAGTAACCACGCAGTCCTGCCGCGAGCAGATCAGCTTTTACCAATTGGTACACAAAAAAGGGCCGAAGCCGCTTGCGCTCCCCAATTCTCTGGGAGACTCCCGCAACAACGTATTGTTTACTAAATTGCCGCACCAACCGCGCGTTCAAAGGAAACTAACAAAACCGAAGCAGCAGCCAAAGGTGGCATTTCTGTTTGATGAAGAAAGCCGCTCGTTTGGGTCTGCATTTATGCGATCCAATCAGTTGGCATCGCTGCTGAAAGAACAGTTGCAGGATACGGCTGCCGTTTCATGTACGACCGACCTAACCTCGGTGGAGGATAGTTTTGTCGTGGTTGGAAAGCGTCTTATGGACCGGATCAGCGATAGCCAGATACACGATCTTAGAATGCGTAATGTTGCGATTGCAGCTGACCCTGTAGACGCTGTGGTATCGCCTGAGAAGGCTTCGCATTATGATATGATCATCGCGGCATCGCTTAACGGTCTTGAGAGTATCAGAGCCACCTCTTCATCGACACCCAGCTACTTGTTGACACACCATGCGGATCTCAGAATTGATGTCGCCGCGGCCCCGGAAGACAAGTTGAGGGTTGGGTATTTTGGCGAGCTGGTAAATACGGTTGGCAGCGAAACCCTCGGGCACCTCGTTGACTACAACCTGATAACGACAAACAAACTTGAAGACAGCTGGTTGACCAAATTGGGCAACTACAACGCCCACTTTGCGGTCCGAAACGTTCGCAAGATTGATGGCTTCAAGCCGTTCACGAAAGGTTTTGTCGCCGCAAAATGCGGTGCCGTGATCCTTTGCGAACGCGATGTCGGCGACAACCGGTTTTATTTGGGCGACGATTACCCGTATTATGTACCTAGCACCGAGTTGGACGAGATTGAGCGTTTCCTTTTCGAGCTAAACGACGATTACGGGTCTGCATCGTGGAAGTATGCTCAGGAAATAATGGAGTCAGTTCGTCGCCGCTCGTCCGCAGAGTGGATCGTACAGGAATTCCGCGCGATACTATCGGAAGCGTGGGGCTAACGCCCTACGTTTTCCGTCAAATTGGCGAAATCGGTTTGTGGTGGCTCAACACCGCGCTGACAGGGCATAGATACCGGTACCTTTGCAACCAAGCTTTTTAAGGCACTTAGAAGAGGTTGTCTTGATGGGCAATCTGGCGACCCCGGCAGGAAGCTTTCGCGCCAGCGCAAACCCTCAAGATAGGCAATTGAAAAGCAAGGATAATGTCTGAATTTGACGTAGTGTAAATCTGGTGTGATGATAGTTACACTACGTCAAATTACATACAAAACCTGACCTGCGCGGCTAGTAGCAAATTGTCATAATAGTCGTCGGGCCGTTACAGATCAAAACGCACTGCGATAAGAAATCACGCCCGATCAGACCGTCAATTCCCTGAGGTCGTAGGGTTGTTTCCATTACGGGAAGCGCATCAATAACGAACGGTAGTGTTCCTGCTGTGCCGTTTGGTACGATTAAGCTTGCGTCATACAGAGGGCAGGAAACTGGCTTTCCATTGGTTGATGGTGTTTGCATATCGACAGACCCAGTTGGGGTCAGACCCAAAGGTGCAACCAATCCGGGGTCGACGCACGTACCTGACGCGCCTGTGTCGACCAGAAACGTGCCCAGAACGGGAATTGGTGGGGTTTTTCCTTGGCGTGTTAGCGCCGCCGAATGCGGGGCGCTGAGACCGACCATGACCTGTAGAAGAGGTCCAGCAGCTCCGTAGTTCAGTGTTATACTCGGCATTCAGTGACGATATCCCGAGTAAAGAACGCAACAGTTTCGGACGGGGCAATACGCTTCACCAGAAACACGCCATCATCAAACTTTTCGTACCCAACTTTTAGGGCATCCGCGTAAGCGTCGAAGTAGTCGATTACTTCTGTTTCCTTGATGAGGACAAATTTGCCAGCGTGTGCAAGAAGCTCGGGAAGCTTCTCGTTGTATGTTTGGATTTCAATCTCAAGTAGCTTTGTCATATCGAATCTCCCCCGAGAGCGCTTAACGGGTTTACCGCCGAATAAGCAAGTCTCGTCGTAATTGATAGCACTATGTGTTTATAAAATGGCAAATTGTCCATTTTTCAAAGAAAAAATTTGTGAGCTCTCCACATATTGTGCGCGGGTTCTTGCACTCCACAAGTTGTCACGGCGGGGGCTACGGCGGGGACTGTTGTTTAACCTATCTGTATAAATTTTCGTGGCGAGTTTCAGTGGTTAAAACACTGCTGCCCCCCTCGGAACGGGGACAGCTTGAGATGTATTCTCTACTTTCCATAGGCATTCACGCGACCTTGTTGGCTGCCGCTACCGCCAACCCATCGACTTCTTCATTCCTTGGGTCCCCAGCGTGTCCCCGCACCCACTCCCATTGCACGTTCAATCCGTCTGATGCGGCCAAAAGCTCTCCCCAAAGGTCGCGGTTCTCGACGGGTTTCCCACCCGCATTACGCCAGCCGTTAGTCTGCCATTTTGGCACCCATTTGGTCATCCCTTGGATAAGCAGCCGGCTGTCGGAATAAACCGTGATCTGGGCTTTTTCGTCGCGTCTGATCTGACGAATGCCTTTGATGGCAGCTGTCATTTCCATCCTGTTGTTTGTGGTGTGTGTGACACTGCCACAGACGGGCCGCTTCTTGATTTCGTTGCCGTCCTCGTATCTTCGGACGACTGCCGCCCAGCCACCGCGACCGGGATTGCCACGGCAAGAACCGTCGGTGTGAATGGTGATTTCAGTGTTTCTCATTTGGGGTTCTTCTTCGTTCGTTAGGAGGATGGGGAGGCCCCCGCCTAAGCGGGAACCTTTATCGGTCTTCACCTCTGTTGATCGGAGCCAGCAGCGGGTTCGCTGAGATGTCCGGTGAGATGGTGACCTTCGTCTGCTCAGGAGGGTTGGCTTCCTGTTCAGCGATGAAGTCAGAGCGTTTCTGGATGGTGGAGTTCACGTCGTCCAAGGATGGCCCTGCGCTCTCAAGAGCATCGACGGCAGCCTGTTGGATTTGTGTGATGTGGATGCGGTTGGGCAGTTCTTTCGTCCCGTCCGCTGAGTGAGCCACGTTGCCTTTGTAGGCGACCACCCAATAGTTGGAACCATCGAACGTAGGCATGAGGGTCAGCTCATCGACGTCGTCCCCTGAGGCCGCAGCGAATGCTGTCAGGTAGGCCGTGGAGGCTTCATCCATGTTGCCCGGCACCCAGATGTCGCGGGTGTTGATGGCAGCACCGTTGATCACGGTGTGGCTCTGTTCCCAGAGTTCGACCGAGTTATCGATAGCTTTCTCCATCGGGACGCCGAGGTCCATCTGAACGCGGACCATGTGTTCAATATCCTGAGATACTCGCTGACCATTGGCTACATTCTCGCCGAAGCCAAGGAACCCACGGCGTTTCACCAGTCCTTTTACGGCGGTATAGAACTCGCCCCGCTCAACAGAGGATGACAGGGACTTCCGACCACCCTTACGGTCAATCGTAGCGGACTTGAGAAGGGCCTCATTCGGCTCCCATCCAAGGCTCTCCAACAACTCAGCGTCACGGTAGATCGCTTCCGCCTCATCAGAAACATGGCGTCCACGAACCTGCGGGTTGTCGCTCAGGCCCTTGTAAAGGTCGTACCCAACGGTTGCCCGTTCAGGTAGCTCAACTTGACCGTTAGCGTCGACTGAAGCCAGAGCGTCAGTGATTGCAATGTGCCCAAAGGTCATAGCCGCCTGCCATTTGGGATACTTGTAGTCGATACCCATCGCGCCGAGTTGTTGCGCCATGACTGCCGGTGTGGAACCTTTGCCTTCCAGCGTCATCATGATGTGTTCGGCGTTCTTCTGAACCAGTTCCTCACGGGTGATACTGATCGTATCGCCTGTGTGAGGGTTAACCACCTCTTGGTCCATGATCTGCCAAGCACGTCCTTCAAGCACCATCTTGAGGGCCTCGTTACCTGCTTCCAGCTTGATGTTGTCGGACCACGCTTCAGCCGTCTGTCGTTTCAGAGCCTTGCGGTTCTGCTCAAGCAAACCCTCATGCTCCCTTTGGCTGATCTGTTCACTCTTCTTCAGTGTATCCAGTTGGACGATCTGTTCAGGTGACAGCCCACCCACCGAAGCGGCAACACTCAGGTCCACCATAGTCGCAGTGTTGGCTTCCCTCAGGTGCTTCCCTTGGTTGGCCTTGGCGGTTTCCAATAGCTGGGCAGCTTTCTCGGAATACTTCGGGCGCTGAGAGAAGGAACCCACTTTGGTGCCGTCGTCTCCGACAGCCTCATAGTTCAGGATTGCTTCCACCGTTGCGAAGTCACCGGCTGCTGCGTACTCGGCAGCAACCATCATGACGTGGTCATCCATCTCCGCATAGGTCAACCCGAGGGCTTTCTTATGGTCGGTGTAGATGGCCCGAACGTGAGGCATGATGTCCCCGCCGCTTGCAATGGCTGTGTCGATTGCTCCCCGAGTGACGCTAACAAAGTTGGTGCCTGTCTGTTCTTTGACCAGACCAGATTGGTATTCGGAGTGCTGGTTTTTGACCGCATTAAACAGCCCCCCCATTCCTTCCCGGTAGCCTGACATGATAAAGGGGTTGTCCCCGTAGGCCGCGAAGTCGTTCTCGGCGTACTGGGCAAGGAAGGCGTCAATGTCGCCGTTGTCCTTGTCGAAGTTGTTATTGTACTCGTCGACGATGGCGCGCTTGCGTTCAGCCGCATATCCAAGCGCTCTTGGCTTCTGGACTGACGGAAGGCTTGCGACGGTGCGCGTGTAGTTGGTGCCAAGAGCATCACGTTCAGCGGCAAGCTGGTCGGTCGTGTTCTCTAGGTTCATGTTGATGCGGTCTTTGTTGGTCGCGTGCTGACCGTATAGGTCGCCCAGTAGGGCATCCACGCTGAACCCGGTAACGCCGCTGCCTGAGGCCCCCATCCATGATGATCAATCGCCCGGTATGGCTGCCTGTATCATCGCATTCCCGCCAGAGCAGTATCGGGTCCAGTTCTCGACCAGACCGTAAGGCTTTCGCTAGGGTGTCGATGTGGTTGGTGCTGGGTGCTTCACCAGAGCGAAACCAGAATCGGGGGTCTTTTGCTATTGACGTGACAGGTATGTTGTCGCGTGTGGTCGCGACATTCTCAGTGTTGAGTTCAGAGGCTTTCATTGCTCTTGGCTCCAATTAACAAGGGTTGAGGGTTCGCTTCATGAGTTGTGTGCAACTTGGCTTTTCAACTGATAACGCCCTAATGCACAGACACGTCGAAGTAATCTGACGGGACCTAAGCCCCGCCATCTCATGACAACAATGAATGGAAACACACATGAAGTGCCCGATAGGTTCCGCTTCAGGGAAGCCCACGGGACAACTCACGGGATATGCTAGGGTGAGACGTCCAGCATGCAGGACGCCCCACCACAGATGGTCTGCTATCAGTTTCCTTGACGGTCGGTGATAACGCCACGCTGACATCGCCTCGCACTTCCATGGAACGAGGCAATTCGGAAATTGTATGTACGGCTTGTATGGGGGTTAACTAGCTCGTCAGACGTTTGTGTACGGCTATAGTGGGGGCAAATCACGCCTTCGGATGCAATCAGTAGGTCAGGCAGATACTAACGTGGTACAGGGCAATGATGTGGGTAAATTGGTTTTCTGCTTGTATGAGGGTCAACTCCGCCCGATGCGGTAAACGCTCGCTCGACTGATACCAAACTCAGCCATGATGTCTTTCGGTTTCACACCGCTCTGGAATGCCTCACGGATGGCTGTTGCCTTGTCCTCATCCATTGCGGGGCGTCCCTTGAACTTCCCTTCAGCCTTGGCCTTCGCAATCCCTTCCCGCTGCCTCTCAAGCATCACCTCACGTTCAAACTGAGCAACGGCCCCTAAAGGGAACTTCCCGCAGGTGGAGAGAGCTGGTCCTGAGGTGGCCCCACCGGGGGGTATGCGCAGCACTACTTTTTATCTCTGGCACTCAGATTTTTTTGCCAAAATACCCCGGGGCATGTCGCAGCGACCAACGCAAATTGTCACCCACGGTTGACATTCGATCAACCTTCCAATGACACTCGAACCTCTTCCAATGTATGAAGAAGCCCCTCGAAAAAGCCCTTTGCGGTAACGTCTATCAACCCTTCTGGTTCGGCGACGTCGCCTTCGTTGAAAAAGGCTTCCCCCGGCAGCTTTATTGAAAACGGGAGGTTAGAGGACTTGCACAACTCCTCGTAACTGCCACCTTGTCCATGCTTCAGTACGTTGATTGCCAAGTAGTAGTGCCAGATGTCATTTGAGAGGTCGGTCTCTCCTAGGTCATTTAGATGCGTTTTGAGCTTCTTGAAAAACGAACCTTGGGGGAAATGGGACTGCAGCCGCGCCTCGAACAGAGAAAAGATACCAACTGCGGCGATCTCAATTTGAGCAGTGGCCAGCCGGAGACCATTCACGAAGACAGTCCGTCCTCCTTGCTCATCAATTAGATTGTGAAGCTCAGTCACTGTATTTTCTACCCGCCGCGCCGTAGTCTCTCCTGCAGAAAGAAGTAGTGGCACCCCATCAATTGCGCCCATCGAATATCTCCCATAACCTTCTTTGAAACTGTGCTTGGCATACTTGGAATGGTTTTGAGTACCGCAGTGAAGTGACGCTTACAGCGCCTTAAGGTACCCATCAGTCTGCATCCTATCGACGATCTTACGTTGCACCTGCCGCAACTCATCACGCCCTAGCCCGTGGTTGTATATCTCGCTGGCCCTGCGCTCATCCTTAGACCAGCCACCAAGCTGCACAGCGTCCCTGTCGTCAACGCCCGCCCTATGTGCGATGGTCCGCCACGTGTGCCTGAACGAATGAAAGTCCAGCATCACGTTGCCTTCGGGTCGGCCCAGAACATCATCCCGAAGCCGACTATATGACTGGCTGGCTTGCTTGCTGTTGCCCGTCCGTTTGTCCAAACTGAACGCCCCCAGAAGTCGCCCCTTATCGCCTTCACTATCCTCAGCCGCCTCACGTAGCATAGCCACCATCTCTTGAAGCTCTGCAGGTATCGGCGTCCATCGCTTCGCATTTTCGCTTTTGCCAACGATGATCTTTAGCCCAGCGCCATCGGCGTCTACATCCTGAACAGTGACTCGCACTAGTTCTGAGATACGTGTACCCAAAATTAGCCCCAACCGCATCAGAGCGCCCATAGGTGTGCCCTGTGGCCGCGCCTCAAACAAAGCGCTGGTCTGCTCCGGTTTATACATCACCCTTTCTTTTTTCGGCGTAGCAGCCACCCGAGTGACACCTCTGGGCAGCGTGAAGGGTTCCACTGAAGTGTGGCTTGTGGCCTTTGTCTCGACCGTCCATGACCAGAACATGCGCAGTTGTGTCATGAGCTTCTGAATGGTCGCCCCTGCCAGTGGTTGCTTTGTCCGCTCAGACACGATGCCCCCTAGGTATTCCCTGAATGCCACCGCCTCAACGTCCGCGAGATCGTCTACATGCAGGTTGGATATGTCACTGCCTAGGTTGTCGACCAGATAGCGTATCGCTGTCCTGAAGTCGTTGACTGTAGAGCCCTTCAGAGGGGTGTACCCAGCGGCGTTCCCCGGCGCACGTGCCTCAATAAATTTCTCCACCATCTCAGCCAAAGGTTTGGACTTGGCCATACCTCTTGCACCAAATGCCGCCCGCACCTCTTTGGGCGATCTTTCAACTTCATCATAGAACACATCACGGGCCAGCATTGCTGCCTCTGGGTCAGGGTCTGCCATAGCCTCTGCCCATCGGTCTGCCGCTGCGTCCCCATAGCGCTGTCGTTGTAGTTCCAGCTTTCGTATCTTGGAAATCTCAATATCCCTGAGTTTCCGTGCTGTCGCTAAGTGTCGGCAGCCCCCAAGGTTGCGTATGATGGTGCGACCGAAAGGTTCGCCTGTCTCTGGGTTCTCAGTCCCGATAAGATTTTTCGGCGTCGACATGCGTACCCGCCAAGCCGTGCCGGGTCCACGTGGTTGCTCAAGGTTCCTCGTGTCGCTCATTCTTCGGGGTCTCCGTGGTGTAAATATGTGGTACGACTGGTACCACCACGGAAAGTCAAACGTCAATAAAATAAGGGGAAAACGGCGCTGGCGACCCCGGCAGGATTCGAACCTGCAACCTGCCCCTTAGGAGGGGGCTGCTCTATCCAGTTGAGCCACGGGGCCGCGCAACGCCCTCTGTACCTTGGTTTTTCGGGGTTGTCATGACCTTTGCACAATGGTTGTAAAACTTCCTCTGTTCACGCTACCATCGGGCAAAACAACATCGCAGGTGCCCCAGTGACAACAGATACCAAACGCCCGCTTACCCTTCGTGATGTCTCGGAAGCGTCCGGAGTGTCGGAAATGACGGTCAGCCGGGTTCTGCGAAACAGGGGTGACGTCTCGGACGCCACACGGACGCGCGTTCTGGCCGCCGCGAAAGAGTTGGGGTATGTGCCCAACAAGATCGCAGGCGCGTTGGCTTCCAGCCGGGTGAATCTGGTGGCGGTGATCATCCCTTCGCTGTCGAACATGGTGTTCCCTGAGGTGCTGACAGGTATCAACCAGGTGCTTGAAGACACTGAATTGCAGCCGGTCGTAGGCGTCACCGACTATATGCCGGAAAAAGAGGAAAAGGTGCTGTACGAGATGCTCTCGTGGCGGCCATCCGGTGTGATCATCGCGGGGCTGGAACACACAGAGGCGGCGCGGGCGATGCTGGATTCTGCGGGTATTCCGGTGGTCGAAGTCATGGATACAGACGGCAAGCCTGTGGATGCCATGGTTGGGATCTCTCATCGCCGCGCTGGGCGTGAGATGGCGCAGGCGATCCTGAAAGCCGGCTATCAACATATCGGTTTCATGGGCACCAAGATGCCGCTGGACCACCGTGCGCGAAAAAGGTTCGAAGGCTTTACCGAAGTTCTGGGAAAACACGGAGTCGAGATAGAGGATCGCGAGTTCTATTCCGGCGGGTCGGCTCTGGCCAAAGGGCGCGAGATGACCCAAGCCATGCTGGAGCGTTCCCCGGATTTGGATTTCCTGTATTACTCCAACGACATGATTGGCGCTGGCGGGCTGTTATACCTGCTGGATCAGGGGATCGACGTGCCGGGGCAGATCGGTCTGGCGGGTTTCAACAATGTCGAGCTTCTGCAGGGTCTGCCACGCAAACTGGCCACAATGGACGCCTGCCGGTTGGAGATTGGCCGGAAAGCAGCTGAAATCATCGCGGCGCAATTGGCCGATCCCACAGCCGAAGTCGACGCGCGTATAACCCTGACTCCCAAGATCAGCTATGGCGACACGCTGAAGCGGCGCTAATTTAATGGCGCTTCAACGGCTGGACAACCGGACGGCCCGCGCGCTGTTCATGGATCGCCATGCCTTGGCTGAGCCGCCGTCTGGCGGCGCAAAAGGGTCGGACCTGCTGGATTTGATCCATCGGCTTGGCTTTGTGCAGTTGGACAGTATCAACACCGTCGCGCGCGCGCATGACATGATCCTGTATTCGCGGCGGCCATCCTATCGCGCGGGCAATCTCAAACGCCTGTACGAACGCGACAGGGCTTTGTTTGAGCATTGGACCCATGACGCAGCCGTCATTCCCATGGAGTTTTATCCCCATTGGCACCTGCGCTTTCAGCGCGATGCGGATTTGCTGAAATCCCGGTGGAAGAACTGGCGCCGGGACGGGTTTGAACAACAGTTTGCAACGGTCCTGCAGCACATCCGCGACCATGGACCCGTGTCCTCATCCGATGTTGGCAAGGATGAGAAAAAGGGCTCGGGCGGCTGGTGGGACTGGCACCCTTCGAAAACCGCGCTGGAGTTCCTCTGGCGCTCGGGCGCGCTGACAGTTGTCGGGCGGCAGGGGTTTCAAAAACGCTATGACCTTACAGAGCGGGTAATCGAAACACATCTGTGCCCTGGGAATGCGCCCTGCGACGCCGAGGAAACAGTGAACTGGCTGTGCAATGCAGCGTTGGATCGGTTGGGGTTTGCCACTTCGGGGGAATTGGCCGCGTTCTGGGATACTGTTTCTGTTGCCGAGGCTAAATCCTGGTGCGAAAAGGGTCTAACAAAGGGTGTGTTGGAGGAAGTCGAGATTAATTGTGCGGACGGAAAGCTGCGCAAAGTGATCGCTCGCCCGCCTCTTACCGAAGTTGCAAATACAGTGCCACGCCCGTCTGGCCGCATCCGTGTCCTCAGTCCGTTTGATCCCATGCTGCGGGACCGCAACCGCGCCGAGCGGCTGTTCGGGTTCCACTATCGGATTGAGGTGTTCGTTCCAGCGGCAAAGCGGACTTACGGATATTACGTGTTCCCGCTGCTAGAAGGTGACCGAATGATCGGTCGCATAGACATGAAGGCACAACGGGATCGCGGCGTGCTTCAGATCAACGCGTTATGGCCGGAACGATCCGTGCGCTGGTCCGATGCACGGACCAGCAGGTTGCAATCAGAACTCGGTCGCGTCTGCCGATTTACCGGCCTCGACAGCGTGGAATTCGCTGCAGATTGGCTGAAAGACCCTAAATAGAGTCTTTTTACCGCGCCAAAGTCAGGCTGATTGGCTGTAACCCATCAATTCCGCCTTCCAAAACGTCGCCTGCCTGGACGGGGCCGACGCCTGCCGGGGTGCCGGTCAGGATCAGGTCGCCGGGTCGCAGGTGGTAGAAACCAGACAAATGGCAAATGATCTCGTCAATCTTCCAGATCATCTCTTCCAGCGTCGCGTCTTGCCGGGTCTCGCCGTTCACGCTCAGGTGAATTCGTTTGTCGTCGTCCGGGGTCCAATCTGCGGCGCGGGTCAAGGGCGCGAATACGGTGCCATTTTCCAGATCCTTGCCCAAATCCCAAGGACGCTGCTTGTTCCGCTCGCGGATTTGCAGATCGCGGCGCGTCATATCCAGGGCACATCCATAGGCGTAAACGGCACTCAGCGCCTCGGAACTGCCTGCACGAAATACCGATTTGCCGATCGCGACCGCCAACTCCATCTCATAGTGAAAATTGTCTGTGCCCGGTGGATAAGGCACTGTCGCACCGGACAAAACCGCGTTCGGAGCTGATTTCGTAAAGTAAAAGGGCGCTTCCCGGTCGATTTCATTGCCCATTTCCGCCGCATGGGCCGCATAATTGCGTCCGACACAGAAAATTCGACCTACGGAATATGTTGACGAAACACCCTCTACCGGAATTGCGACCGGTTCGGGTAAGTAAAACAGATTGTCCGGCATCCAAGCCCCCTAACTGCAACAGGCAGGTCGTTTCTAAGTCGGCATGACCGCTTGGACAAGCCGCGTGGGATTCCACCCTTTATCACCATTTCGGGAAAGGGCAGTTTTTGCCGCGTGTTCACAATTGGTTTTTTCGCCTTGGCAAGCACCCAACGCGAACTATGTGACCAAACTAAGAAAGTCATGCGAATCCGGAGACATATAGCCGGAGACCTAACGTTGACCTAAAGACGCCCGCCGCAGCTGAAGCCATTCACCCGCTGTTGGGTGCAACTGTATCAGAGAACGACGGCCAAAGATCATCACCCCCCAACACGGTCTTTGCGTCCGGATGTCCGCCTAATTTCAGGTCGGCTGTTTCTCTGAAACGTGAGCTGGATGGGAAAGGGCAACCTGGAACATCTGGCCGCGGGGCCAGACAGAAAGTCCAGTCAAAGTCTGGCCACCCCGTCGGAGGATACCCCCTATCTCTCCGGCGGGGGCTGTGCCCGCATCCTGCAGCGCACGCGATCAGGTCTTCAGATCATGCAGATCATTCAGCAGATCCAACAGGGCTTCGTGCCGGTCGGGTCCCAACTTGGCCTTGATGTCTTCGGCCAGGTGCAGCGTCACCTGCATGTTGTCCTGTATAATCTTTTCGCCTTTGGCCGTGATATCGACAATCTGGCGACGCTTGTCATCGGAATGAGCTCGGCGACGGATCAAACTCTTGGCTTCCAGTTTTTGCAGGATTCGCGTCAGACTGGGCAGCAATAGGCACGCACGATCCGCGATACGCGTTGGCTCCTGCGGGCCTTCTTCTTTCAGAACGCGCAAAACACGCCATTGTTGTTCCGTTACACCCGCATCAGCCAGCATATTCCGAATGGGCCCCATGACCCTTTCGCGCGCCCGCAGCAATGCAATCGGCAATGAGCGAGACGTTTTAGGTAAGTCGCTGGTCATACGGAATCTTTGCCGAATTTGGACGTTACTGCAACTGACCAGTCAAATTCGTGCATTTTTACCTGAAATTCGTTTATTAGAGACTAAGTGAATGGCGCTAACCAGCGTCAAGTCAGCGCCAGATTTAGTAAACATAGCAATTAATATTGACCTTTGGCGCTGAATGACCATGACTGGCACTGTAAAGAAACTCAATCCGGGGAGGCCTCGGGTTTGATGGAAATCTGAGGTTAAGCATGAAGTGGGATGAGTTTTCGGACTGGGGCAAAAGGGTTTCCGAGTGGACACAGGATTATCACCTGACGGTCGGTGACAAACCCGTACGCGCCCGGACCGAACCGGGGGATATTCTCAACGCGCTGCCCGAACATCCGCCTGAGCAGGCGCAGCCGATGGAGGATGTCTTCCGCGATTTCGAGGACATCGTGATGCCTGGGATCACCCATTGGCAGCATCCCCGGTTCTTTGCGTACTTCAACTCGAACGCCTCGGCCCCATCGGTGTTGGCGGAATTCCTGGCCAGCGCCATCGCGCCCCAATGCATGTTGTGGCAGACCTCGCCCGCCGCGACCGAGATGGAAACGCGGATGATGGACTGGCTGCGTCAGGCGCTGGACCTGCCCGATGGTTTTGCAGGTGTCATACAAGATTCCGCCTCCTCCGCGACACTGGCAGCCGTTTTGACGATGCGAGAGAAAGCGTTGAAATGGCAGGGAAATCAACAAGGGCTGTTCGGGCGGAAACCGCTGCGTGTCTATTGTTCGGCCGAAGTGCATACATCTATCGATCGCGCCATCTGGGTTGCCGGGATCGGGCAGGACAATCTGGTGCGTATTCCGATCAAAGGGGATTGGCGCGGGATGGACCCCGAAGCTCTGGAAGCGGCAATTCAGTCCGATTTAGACTCTGGTTTGCATCCGGCTGGCGTCATTCTCTGTGTCGGCGGTACGGGGACAGGGGCGACCGATCCGGTCGATGACTGCCTGAAGATCGCGCAGAAATATGGTCTCTATTCCCATGTGGACGCAGCCTGGGCAGGTTCGGCCATGATCTGCCCCGAGTATCGCCACTATTGGCCGGGGGTGGATCAGGCCGACAGCATCGTCTTCAACCCACACAAATGGCTGGGCGTTCAGTTCGACTGCTGCGCGCATTTCCTGAAAGACCCCGATGACCTGGTCCAAACGCTGGCCATCAGCCCGGAATACCTGAAGACGCACGGTAAGGATGGGATCATCAACTACTCGGAATGGTCTGTGCCATTGGGTCGCCGGTTCCGGGCGCTGAAACTGTGGTTCGTAATGCGCACCTATGGGCTGGAAGGGTTGCGCGAACGGCTGCGCAACCACGTCAATTGGTCTGTAGCCCTTCACAACCGGTTGGCAACTGAACCGAATTTTGAAATCGTGACCCAACCGATGTGGTCGCTGTGGACATTCCGGTATGCTCCATCGGGTCATGCTGATCTGAACGATCTGAACCTGCGGCTGGTGAATGCTATCAACGATGATGGCCGCATTTATCTGACGCAAACCCGCGTCGATGGTGATCTGGTTATCCGGTTCCAGGCCGGCCAGTTCGAGACGACCGAAGACGATGTTAAAATGGCCTTTGACGTCATCACCGAAATCGCCCGCTCGCTGACATAGACAGGAGGTTCCACATGCCTGCCCCGACAAATCGCTTCAAACAAGCCCTCAGGAACGGGGACAGGCAAATCGGCTGCTGGATGAGCTTTGCCGAAGCTGTAACGGCCGAGATCATGGGCACCGCCGGCTTCGACTGGCTGGTAATTGACGGTGAACATGCGCCGAACGACATCCGCTCGGTCCGCAACCAGTTGATGGCGCTGTCGGCCAGCGCCTCGCACCCGGTGGTGCGGGTGCCGGTGGGCGATACCGCCCTGATCAAAATGGTACTCGATGCCGGCGCGCAAACGATTTTGGTGCCGATGGTCGAAAGCGCTGAACAGACGCGGGAACTGGTACAGGCGTGCCGGTATCCGCCGCAAGGCGTTCGCGGTGTTGGGGCTGGTGCCGCCCGAGCGACAATGTACGGATCGATCACCGAGTATATCCAATCCGCCGACGATCAAATCTGTCTGCTGGTTCAGGTGGAAAATCGCGCCGGGATGGCAGCGCTGGATGATATTCTGAAAGTCGACGGCATTGATGGGGTCTTTATCGGTCCGGCCGACTTGTCCACCGACATGGGGTATCACGGCAACAGCGCTGCGCCTGAAGTGCGCGCCGCCATTGCCGATGCCATGACGCGGATCAGCGCTGCGGGCAAAGCGCCCGGTATTCTGGGCACCAACACTGAAGCGAGCCAAGCCTATCTGGACATGGGCGCGCAGTTTCTGGCGGTCGGAATTGACGTCATGTTACTGGCGCAAGCGTCGCGAGCCTTGGCGGCAGAATGGAAGGCGAAGTGAGGCGTTACGCCTGCATGGCGGCGGCAGCCTGCGCATAACCGCCCGAGGCTCCGTCCACGAAGTGGACATGGTCGTCACGCGTGGCCGAAGGGACAAAGCAGGTCATCATCGCTTCGTCCTGCGCGTGCAGCCCATAGCGGATTTTTCCCCGACCCCGGGCCTGTTCCAGCATCGTCTGGATCTGCGCAAATGTTGCCGGGTCGCAATCCAGCGTCATTTTCAGCCCATCGTCGAATTTTCGGAAATCGGCATTGCGGCTGACCATGCGCTTGTAGTGTTCGGGTTCGAAATTGCCCAATCGTTTGCCTGATTTGAACAGCAGCGCGATCAACAAGTTCTGCCCCAGCAACTTGACCCGCTGCACAAGCAGGTTACGCCCGGCCCGCGATACGCGGGCGTCCAGACCGACATCGGGAGGAGGCCAATTGATCGGCGGCCCGTTTTCCGGAACCGGATGTCCCGAACGTTCCAAGCCTTCCGAAGCCGACAGAACAGATCGGGCGAGATCGGCAAAATCGCTCTCGGTCGCCCATGCCGTTGGCTGCACGACGACCGACACGATCTGGCCGTTGCGCGCCTTGCTGTTGGACCAGCGGCAGGACAGACCGGTCAGGTTCGGTTGCGCGCCGGGCTCGGCAGCTGGGACGGTGAATTCGCCAGCCTTCATCTGCGCCTCGGCCCAAGCGAGACCGCCACCTGAGAACATGGCGTAGTCCACACCGTCGGACGGCGCGTAGCGCGCGACCCGCAGGTCCTTGCCTGCCATACGGATACTTGAAACCGGCACTATCGCCCCGCGCAATGATATCGAAAACTCTTCTTCCGCCCACCGCCTGACATCGGCCAGAACAGTACGCGCAGTGTCAATCTCGCTGGCAGGGACAGCAAATCCGGCACCGTCACCGCCGAAAACATAAGGAAACTCTTTGCCCCGAAGCGCATTGATCATGGCCGAGATCACGGCTGCGCCAACCATGTTCACCGTCTTGTACCGACCCTTTGCGATTTCGGCGGTGGAGTCGACGATATCCGCGATGCCCAGCGCCCAATCGCTGGGCACTGCCGAAAATCGTTCAGGTTCCACCAGGCGGTTGAAATCCCGCAACAGGGGAAGACTTTCATAGAACGCGGCCTGGGCGTCTTTCATTGGAACCTCGGATGTTCGGTAGGGACAAGAATAGCCCGAATGTGATCGCTGTCCGGTGAAAACAGTATAGCACACGCGCTTGTGTGTGGCACCGTGACGTGCCAAGCATTTCTGCGCAGGTTCGGGGAAGAGGCTTTTCATGAAGGCAGGTCTGGTGGTGTTGTGTCTGGGCTATGTACTCAGCCAGTTTTTTCGCGCCTTTCTCGCGGTGCTTAGCGTCGATCTGGGACGGGACATTGGTGCCACCCCCGAGGATCTGGCCTTTGCCTCCGGCCTCTGGTTCCTGGTCTTTGCCGCTATGCAGTTGCCCGTGGGCTGGGCACTGGATCAGGTCGGGCCGCGCCTGACGGCCGCGATCCTGCTTTTGGTTGGTGGCGCAGGCGGTGCGGCGTTGTTCGCGCTGGCCAGCACGCCGTTTCACATTGCGATCGCCATGGGGCTGATCGGCATCGGGTGCTCTCCGGTCCTGATGGCGTCTTACTACATCTTTGCACGGGAATACCCGCCAGCGCGCTTTGCGACATTGGCTGCGGTGATGTTGGGTGTTGGGTCCGTCGGCAATCTGGTGGCCTCTTACCCGACTGCATTGGCGGTGGAACTGATGGGCTGGCGCGCAACGATGTGGGTGCTGGCCCTGTTTTCCGGCGCTATCGCACTGGGCATATTGTTTACCGTGCACGACCCCAAACGTGTCGAGACCGAGCATCGTGGCTCGGTGTTGGATCTGCTGAAAGAACCTGCTCTGTGGGCCATCCTGCCGCTGATGCTGGTCGCTTACGCGCCCTCGGCGGCCACGCGGGGCCTTTGGGCCGGACCATACCTGAGCGATATCTTCAGCCTCAGCACCACTCAGATTGGAACCGCAACCCTGATCATGGGCGCGGCGATGATTGCGGGCACCTTTTCCTATGGTCCACTGGATCGGATCCTGGGCACCCGAAAATGGGTAATCTTCGGCGGCAACGCGCTGGGTGCGGCAGGCTTGGTCCTGATGTGTCTTTGGATCGACAACGCGGTCTGGTTGTCCGTGGTGCTGATGGCTGCGATCGGGTTTCTGGGCGCGAGCTTTCCGGTCATCATGGCCCATGGCCGCGCCTTCGTACCGCCACATCTGGTCGGGCGCGGTATGACCCTGCTGAATCTCTTTGGCATCGGCGGCGCAGGTTTGGCCCAATTTGTCACCGGCCGGATACACGCGGCCACGGTGGACATCAGCCCAACCGCGCCCTACACAGCGATATTCGGCTTTTTCGCGGTCGCGCTTGTTATCGGCTGCGTGATCTATCTGTTTAGCCGCGACAGCATAGACTGATCCCGCCTCGGATCATCGGGTATGGAGAGCTCAATGCAGGATATCGAAGTTCTGGCGCCGAACCTGAAACATAGTCTTTCGGGAGTGACCACAACTGTTATCCGACTGCTGCCCATCCAGGCAAAGATGATCAACATCCGCGCCACGGGGCCAGGGCTGCCGGACGATATTCCGCATATTCCCCTTTTGAAGACTCTGTTTTTGCCCAATCGTGCGCCCATTGTCTGGCATGCTCGTCGCAACACAGAGATGCTGATGGGTCTGTTCCTGAAGTCCGTGTTACGGCGCAACTATAAAATGCTGTTCACGTCGGCCGCACAGCGTGACCATTCGGGATTTACCAAAAAGTTGATTTCGAAAATGGATGCGTTGATTGCCACGACACCACAGGCGGCCTCATTCCTGCAACACCCGTCGAAGGTGATCATGCATGGCGTTGATACGCAGATCTTCCACCCGGCAAAGGATAAAGAAGTCCTGCGTGCCAAGCTGGGATTGCCCACGGGGACGTTGATTGGATGTTTCGGTCGCATTCGGCCCCAAAAAGGGGTTGATCTGCTGGTTGATGCGGCGATTAAGGTGCTGCCATCCTTTCCTGATGCAAAAATTGTCTTTACCGGCAACGCCACAAAAGAGTTCGAAGCTTTCCAGCGCGAACAGGAAGCCAGTCTGAAACAGGCCGGACTGGCCGACCGCGTCCGGTTTCTGGGCGAACGCCCGTGGGAGGAAATCGTCGAAACCTATCGCGCACTGGATTTGTTCGTCGCCCCGGCCCGCCACGAAGGGTTCGGCCTGACACCGCTCGAGGCGATGGCATCGGGCGTTCCGGCCATTGCCTGCCACGGTGTCGGTGCTTTTAGCGCACAGATTCTAGACGGCGTAACCGGTCGTTTGGTGGAAAAAGACAACGCTGATGCGCTGGCCGAGGCCTTGCAGGACATGCTGAGCGACCCGGATAAGATGGCCGCCGCCGGACCCGCCGCACGCCAGCATATCGAACAGAATTTTCGAATCGAAGGCGAGGCAGAAGAGATCGTCAAGGTGTATCGATCCCTGTTAGCGCAAGACTGAGGCCGGAAACGCCTCAAATCGCCGTCATCCTCGGAATAATAGCGCGATTCCTCTTTTTTCTTTGCTGCAACGCGGCTATGAACGCGCGTCCTTAACTTTGGAGACATGAAATGGGCTATCGCGTCGTAGTCGTCGGCGCCACGGGTAACGTGGGCCGCGAAATGCTGAACATCCTGGCGGAACGCCAGTTCCCTGTCGATGAACTTGCCGCCCTGGCAAGCCGTCGTTCGCTGGGAACTGAGGTGACTTTTGGCGACAAGACCCTCACGACCAAAGACCTGGACACATTCGATTTCACTGGTTGGGACATGGCACTGTTTGCCGTGGGTTCCGAGGCCACCAAGGTTTACGCCCCCAAGGCGGCCGCGGCTGGCTGCGTGGTGATCGATAACTCGTCGCTCTATCGCTATGACCCGGACATTCCGCTGATCGTGCCGGAATGTAACCCGCAGGCGATTCACGACTACAAGAACAAGAACATCATCGCCAACCCCAACTGCTCGACCGCGCAGATGGTTGTCGCGCTGAAGCCGCTGCATGACCGCGCCAAGATCAAGCGCGTCGTCGTGTCGACCTATCAGTCGGTTTCGGGTGCTGGCAAAGAGGGGATGGATGAGCTGTGGGATCAGACCAAGGCTATCTACAACCCTACCACCGAAGTTGAACCTAAGAAGTTCCAGAAACAGATCGCCTTCAACGTGATTCCGCAGATCGACGTCTTCATGGAAGACGGCTCGACCAAGGAAGAGTGGAAGATGGTTGTCGAGACCAAAAAGATCGTCGACCCGTCGATCAAGGTCACCGCCACCTGCGTCCGCGTTCCCGTGTTTGTTGGCCACTCTGAGGCCGTGAACATCGAGTTCGAAGAGTTCCTGGACGAAGACGAAGCCCGCGACATCCTGCGCGAAGCACCGGGCATCATGGTGATCGACAAGCGCGAAGCCGGTGGCTACGTCTCGCCGGTCGAATGCGCGGGCGACTTCGCCACGTTCATCAGCCGCATCCGCCAAGACTCGACCGTTGAAAACGGGATCAACCTGTGGTGCGTCTCGGACAATCTGCGCAAAGGTGCAGCGCTGAATGCAGTGCAGATCGCCGAACTGCTGGGCCGTGAAGTTCTGAAAAAAGGGTGATTACAGGGGGCGGACCCCGGGAAAGCACTTGAGAGCTCAATGAGAAATTCGCCTCGCCAATCTTTTGGCGAGGCTATTTTGAGACCCCGCCAGACGGTCTTAGTGATCAAGGCCATGTGACGGCGGAGCCGCAGCATAATCGGCTGATCAATTGCCACATTCGCGGAAAAACTTCCGCCCCGCCCAAAGGCAGCGTCTTTATTGTACGCAAACGAGTCAAAAACGCCGCCCTGGAAGGCGGCGTTCTTCTTACCATCTGACTGATACCAAAGAGGTCCTTAGACTGCTACGGCGCGAGGTGCCAGAAAATTGCCCGGCCAAAACCGCCGCGCGGTGCCCGTCCTGCGGCGCAGGCCGAAAAGAACACCAAAGCCTGCAATCATCAGAAAAACTGAAGGTGGCAGAGGTACCGGCGCGATGATCTTATCCGCGGTTACCGTAGCGGACGTTGTGATCGAATTACCCGCCAGCAGCGCGATTCCGCCTTGGAAATCCACCGTGTACATAGACCCGTCTGCAAGCGTGGTTGTGGCCGGAACGCTATCCCAAAAGAGACTTCCTCCGGCGATATAGCCGTTGATCAGCAGCGCACCACCAGACCCACCACTCGTAGTGCTTCCTCCGGCCGGTTGAGTGAAAGCCAGGGTCGCTACGATATCGTATGTTGTGCCGCCGTAACCGCTTCCCTCAAATTGTAGGAAATCGAATGTGCTCGAATCGCCTTCGCCAAGCGAGAATGCTCCGCCCAGCCCCGGCGCAAGCGACGCACTGATACCACAAGACGTAAAGCTGCACGCCAGGCCTGAGCCGGTCTGCGTGAGGCTGACATTCGAATTTGCCAGATCAATATCAAAGTCCATGGTTATAGCGCTGGCGCTACCCGATGAAAAAAAAGTCAGCACGCCTGCGGCAAGAGCTGATAACAGTGTCGATCTCATCAATAATACCCCCAATTTACTCGGCATCAATCACAGTAATAATTGCAATATTTATCACATATTGGTCCTAAAAACAAACTTCTAAAGAGTACCACAGGTAATTCACACTTCAGACCTTTGATTGCCAACTCTCCAACTGCCGTTCAATGCAGTGCATTTGACGGTTTTGACTGGGCAATTCGACCTTGTTCGACGAAGACGAAGCCAGCGACATCCTGCGCGAAGCACCGGGTATCATGGTGATCGACAAACGCGAAGCCGGTGACTATGTCTCACCGGTCTAATGCGCGGGTGATTTTGCCACTTTCATCAGCCGTATCCGTCAGGATTCGACGGTTGAGAATGGCATCAACCTGTGGTGCGTCTCGGACAACCTGCGCAAAGGTGCTGCGCTGAACGCGGTCCCGATTGCCGAACTGCGGGGCCGTGAAGTTCTGAAGAGGCGTTAATGCCCAGAGAAATCACTAAAAAAGACCCGGCCGCGCCATCGGCGGGTTTTTTTGTGCCTGCATGTTGCGGAACTCAACCCAACTGAGTGTTTTCGGATTTGAATAAAACCTCACCACGGATGCATCCTTAGTTTTGACAAAATACTTTGAAGTAATGCCTGTGTTTTAACAGGATTTTTCAAAGTGTTAGAGTCCATGAAGTTCTTAACAAAAGATCATGCCAAGGACGTTCTGAAACGGTTCGCCGAACGCTTGGCAATTGTAACTCTGTTCTTGGTTCTTGTCCTTCTCATCAAGGGTCTTGTTTTGGACGTTGAGTATCAAAAAGTTGATGTCATCAGCGTTATCCAGGTGCCCGGAGGAGATATGAGCAAACGCCTGGTCGTTGTCGATCTGGGGCACAGACATTTTCCAATACGAACCTCGGACCGGCTTTTGATTGTCCAAGCAGGTTCGGTCGCGTGTGTTTCAAGGCGGCATGTGTTGTTGCGCAGATGGGCGCGATACAATCTCGAGCTTCCCGGTTTTTGCCGAAATGTGCTGGCGGCTGGCTCTCGATCCAATTGATGAACTATAACGTCCGGGCCGAGGGGCTGAAACGTGCTCAGCCCCGTGAAACCTGAAGGTTACGTCCTTTTTTCCCAACCGCGTTTTGCACCTGCCAGAATGGCGGGTCCGGCCTCGGCTGTCGGAACAATTTCCATAATGTCATTGTGAAAAAGCGGCCAGAATTGCGCGCAGATGCCGATGACTTCGGCCTTGGAATCCGCCTCTAGCAGAACGTAGCCTTCCGTGTTGCTGATCCAACCAGTGAATTTGACCGGGCCTTCCCCGTCGACAAGCTCGCTTGCGTCTCCGACCATATCGGTCCAGGCTGCGATCTCGCCTTCGCGGTCTTTGGGCCACGCGGCGGCCGAACAGGTGAAGTGATTGATATAGTGAGGCATAACAAATTCTCCTGATTTGAAATAACCTGCGACAGAATTGGTCGCTCTACAGGCCAATCTCATCAGGGTACTGCCACCGACGATTCTTAACAAATGCCGCGCCCGCGATTGATCATCCCTGCCCTTCAACCAGGGCCTTTAAGTTGGTCAAACCGCGCTCATAATCTCCGCCGACCCAGTTATCCATCATCAGACCCATCCAACGCGACATGGGGTTCATTCCCAGATCGGATTCAAATCCCCAGGTCACCTGAGTCTGATCACCCTCGGGCCTCAGATCGAAGGACGCCTGGGCGGTTCCCATCGGACCGAAATCAAGCGCCGTTTTGACGGTCTGGTCGGGAACGCTTTCGACGATTTCCTGCGATCCGGTACCAACTTGCGGGTGCTCCGAAGTCCAGTTCAAGGTATTGCCGACACCCGCTTCGGGTCCGCTGTAAGACAGTTGGGTTTCCGGGTCGCGCGACAGCCAGGGCGACCACTTTTCGGTTTCCTGCATCGAATTCACATACGGAAAGATCGCGCTGGCCGGTGCGTCAATCGTGATGCTACGCGACACTTCGGCCTTGCCGGGCAACAGATAGGACACGCCGATCAGAACCAGAATGAGGATAAGCAGAGTAACGAGAATACGTTTAACAATTCGCATAGTGCGCTCCTGATCCGAAAAGATATACCCTAACCATAACAAAAAATGACGCGAAATCAGGGACCTGACCCGCGCCACAAAAAACTCTCAGATATCGGGTCGTCTAGACAACCACGAATTTCTTTTCCTGTGGGTCATAGCACTGCAGCCCGCCTTCACCGATATCGGTCCACAATCCGTGCAGGCTGAGCGAGCCATCCTCAACCGCCGAAGATACGAAGGGGAATGTCATCAGGTTTTCCAGCGAGGCCACAACCGCCTGTCGTTCGAACTGCCGCGCCTGTTCGACACTGTCTTCAACATCGGCAACCAGATCGTATTTCGGTTTCAGGATGTCCATCCAGCGGCCAACAAAGCTTTCCTTTGCTTCAAGCTGTGGCGCTTTGCCCTTGCACATGTCGATGCAGCCCTGAACGCCACCGCACTGTGAATGACCCAGCACGATCAGATGCGCAACTTTCAACGCAGTGACCGCGTATTCGATAGCCGCGCTGGTGCCGTGGTGATCACCATCGGGCGCATACGGTGGCACGAGGTTTGCAATATTGCGATGAATGAAAAACTCGCCCTGATCGGCACCGAAGATCGATGTCACGTGAACCCGGCTGTCACAACAGGAAATCACCATCGCACGCGGGCGCTGTCCTTCGGTGGCCAGGCGGCGATACCAGACCTGGTTTTCCGAATAGGTGGTGGCTTTCCAGCCGTGGTACCGCTTGACCAGATAGGTCGGCAGAGGTTTGGCTAATTCCATTCTCGTATCCCTGTTCTTGTGTCTGTCGGCTGCTGTAAACTGAATTCGCGAAAAATTCGACCCATTTTCAAACACCGACGCAAGGTTTTGCAAAGGATTATACCACCAAAGTCCAGCTATGCCGTGGGGGCGTAAAGAATTGGGGTAAATGTGGTGGATAACATAATCACGCTTGAACACAAAGAAACCGTGCGACTGGATTCGGACCGGCTGAGCGGGTTGCATCACCAGTTGGGCGACAAGAATGCTCTGGACGTATTGTGTCGTACCGTCGAGGAACTGGCCGTGCGGCTGTCGAACTGTGAACGGTACTGGCGGCAACGTGACTGGGCTGGCTTGCGCAAATGCGCGCGTTCGCTGGTGGCCATAGCCGAACAGATCGGCATGACCGCGCTGGCCCGCGTCGCTGGTGATGTGGCGCAAAACGTTGACGCAGGGGATGCCGTTGCAACCGGTGCCACCCTGTCGCGGCTGATCCGTGTCGGTGAGAAATCGCTAACCGTAATCTGGGATCAGCAGGATCTTTCCGTGTGACAGGGCTTGCGGACGGACCGTGGGTGGCTAGGCTGGTCGCAAATTGAACCAGCCGAGATATTCATGACTCTGTCCTTTGCTTCCCCGTCCAAACCGTCCGTTCCGCTGCATGTCATTTCGCAACCCGATCTCGACGATTGGATGAAAGATCAATCGGAACGCGTCTCGTCATGGGTCGAAGCCAGCGGGTTTACCGGGGCCATGGGGCAAGCGCTGTTGATCCCGAAATCGGATGGCACGCCCGAGATGGCTTTGGCCGGCTATGGCAAAAGCAGCGGGCGCGCGCGCAAACGGTTCCCGTTGGCCGCCGCCGCCGAGGCATTGCCGAAAGGGTCCTATCACATCGCGTCGGGCGTACCCGCAGATGTGCTGAGCACCGAGTGCCTGGGCTGGTTGCTTACGGGGTATGCCTTTGACCGTTATGCCAGGCAATCACCTGCTAAAGCGGGACTGGTCGCGCCAGAAGGCGTTGATGCCACACGGATCGAAGCTCTGGCCACAGCCGAGGCACTGACCCGCGATCTGGTCAACACTCCGGCCTCGGATATGGGGCCGGATCAGCTGCAAGCGGCGGCCGAGGGTTTGGCGCAGGAATTCGGTGCAACGTGCGCCACGGTTACGGGCGACGCCCTGCTGGATCAGAATTTCCCATTGATTCACACGGTTGGTCGCGCCGCCGCGCAAGCTCCGCGTCTGATCGAGATGACCTGGGGCAACGCTGGCCCTAAGCTGACTCTGGTCGGCAAGGGGGTGTGCTTTGACACCGGTGGGTTGAACCTGAAGCCTGGCAACTCGATGGCTTTGATGAAGAAAGACATGGGTGGTTCAGCCAATGTGCTGGGTCTGGCGCGGATGATCATGGCGCTGAAGCTACCGGTGCAATTGCGCGTTCTGATTCCGGCGGTCGAGAATTCTGTGTCTGGCAATGCGTTCCGGCCTGGGGATGTCCTGACCTCACGCAAGGGCCTGACGGTTGAGATCAATAACACCGATGCCGAAGGACGGTTAGTTCTGGCAGATGCTTTGGCACTGGCGGACGAGGGTGAGCCAGACCTGATCATCTCGATGGCGACGCTGACTGGCGCGGCCCGGGTTGCCGTAGGCGCCGATCTGGCACCTTTTTACACCGATATCGACAGCGCGGCCGAGGCGTTGGCACGAGCGGGAAAGAAAGCCGCCGACCCGGTCTGGCGGATGCCCTTCCATGAACCGTATGAGACGATGATAGAGCCCGGCATTGCTGATCTGGACAATGCCCCGGCAGGCGGGTTTGCAGGCTCCATCACCGCAGCCCTGTTCCTGCGCCGGTTTGTGGGCGATACTGCCTATATGCATTTCGACATCTATTCCTGGCAGTCCAGCAAAGCCCCCGGACGCAGCAAAGGCGGACTGGGACAAGGGCCGCGCGCATTGCTGACCGCTCTGCCCGAGATTCTGGGCCTATGACACGCCGGCGCGTCATACCACCGGTTGTGGACCTGCTGCGCAGTCCGAATGGGCCTCGGGACCGGCAACTGTTGTTTGGCGACCCGGTGGGTGTTGCCGAGGAAGCCGATGGATGGAGCCGGGTAACTTCGGACAAGGACGGTTATCCCGGTTGGGTGCGGACCGAACAGCTGGGGCCGGAGGCAACAGAGACCCACTGGGTCACCGCGCCGGCGACCCATGCCTATGAACGGCCGGATATGAAAAGCCCGGACCGAGTATCACTGAGTTTCGGTAGTAGACTGCATGTGCTGTCCGAACAGGATCAATTTCTTGAGACAGAACTGGGGTTCATTCCGGCAATTCACGCCAAACTCAGCGCAACGCGGCTCACCGATCCGGTCACCGTGGCAGAGTTGTTTGTAGGTACGCCCTACCTGTGGGGCGGCAACAGCCGTTTCGGTATCGATTGCTCGGGATTGGTTCAGGCTGGGTTGCTAGCCTGCGATGTTGCCTGCCCCGGTGACAGCGGGGATCAGGAACAAGAACTGGGCGAGGCATTGCCCGCCGGGACGGAACCGAAGCGGGGCGATCTGTTGTTCTGGAAAGGTCACGTGGCGTGGGTCTATGGCGACAACATGTTGCTGCATGCCAATGCCTATCATATGGACGTGACGTTTGAGCCGATGGATCAGGCCATCACGCGAATTCTCGAACAGGGCGACGGGCCTGTGACGGCCCATAAAAGGCTCTAATCAAGGTCAACGGACCGGATCAGCTTGCGTTCCAGGACCCGCAAAACAGTGCGCAGGTCATGGCCGCGCTTCAGGATGCGCCCATCCATACCGATCACCGAGTACATCCCCTGCCTTGATCGCAGGCGCGGGTGCTTTTCGACCCGATAAATCGGGTGCTCTGCCGTGCGTCGAAAAATGGAAAACACCGCCATGTCGCGCAGGTTGGAAATGCCGTAATCGCGCCATTCTCCGGCGGCGACCATCCTGCCATAGACGGACAGGATATGTGACATCTCGCGCCGGTCGAACGCGACTGGCATCTGGGCCGAGTTTGCAGAAAACCGGCTGGGAGGCTGCATGTTCATACCCTCAGCCTTGCCGGAAAACGCGTTTGAATCAAGTCCGGTGGAGACAGGTGTGGTATTTTTGGATCGCTGCGCCCTAGCGTCGCCCGACCTGCCGGCAGATCAGAATCACCGGCAAAAGCCCTACAGCGAGGATGACGAGAGAGGGTACGGCGGCCCCTTCCAATCGCTCATCCGAGGCCAGCCGATATGCCTGCACGGCCAGTGTATCAAAGTTGAACGGCCGCATGATCAGGGTCGCGGGCAGCTCTTTCATCACATCGACAAAAACGATCAGCAGCGCGGTCAGCAACGAAGGCGTCAGGATCGGCAAATGCACGCGGCGCAAAGTTCCCAGTGGTGTCTGGCCCAAAGAACGTGACGCCGCATCCATATTGGCGTGCACCGTGCTCTGCCCGCCTTCATACGCGCTTAGCGCAGCGGCGAGAAAACGCACCATGTAGGCCGCGACCAGCAGCCAAATCGATCCGGTGACCAGCAGGCCAGTTGATACGTCGAACGTCTCGCGCATCCAGGCGTCCAGCGCGTTGTCGAAACTTGCAAAAGGCACCATCAGACCAACGGCGATCACGCCACCGGGGACCGCATAGCCCAATCGCGCCAGATACCCTGTCGTGGATGATGCGCGGCCGGGGCGAAGCCGCTGAAAGAACCCCACGCAGATCGCGGCACAAACTGTAACGACCGCCGCTACCCCGGCCAATGTCAGCGAGTTCTGGATGAACCCAATATACCTCCGTGACAGCAGGTTCTGTTCCGACGTCATACCCATCTGGATCAGGATGAACACCGGCAGCAAAAAGCCCAGCAGCACCGGAATAATGCAAAGCGTAAAGGCCGCCACAGCCTGCCAACCTTTCAGTTGGGCCGACGGCAGAGAGGCATGGCTTTTGCCTGCCTGATAATACTTGGCCCTGCCACGCTGCATTCGTTCAGCGACGGCCATGACCAACGCAAAGCCCAGCAGGCAAAGTGCTAGCTGCGCGGCAGCCGCCCGGTCTCCGATCGAGAACCAGCTGGTGTAGATGCCGGTGGCAAAGGTTTGTACACCGAAATAGGCCACCGTACCGAAATCAGCGATAGTCTCCATGATCGCCAGCAGAACGCCGCCTGCAATCGCCGGGCGCGCCATTGGCAGCGAGACGTGCCAGAACGCCAGCCACGGGCTTTTGCCCAACGCACGGGCGGCCAAAAAGGCGGTGGCGCTTTGCTGCAGAAACGCCGCCCGGGCCAGCAGATAGACATAGGGGTAGAGCACCAGAATCAGCATCACCGCTGCGCCCTCGGTCGAGCGAATCTCGGGGAACCAATAATCTCGCGGTCCCCATCCCGTCACCTGCCGCAGTGTGGTTTGTACGATCCCGGGATGGTCCAGAATGAATGTGTAGGCGTAGGCCAGTACATAGGCCGGGAAAGCCAGAGGCAGGACCAGCGCGATTTCCAGAAACCGCACGCCGGGAAAGCGCGTCATCGTCACCAGCCAGGCCGCACCAACGCCGATGGAAAAAGTCCCTGCGGCCACCAAAACGACCAGTATCACGGTTGTCAGCGCATAGCCGGGTAAAACCGTCTCTAACAGGTGTGAGACCGTATCTGTCCCGCCCGTGACCGCCGCCAAAACGACCGCCACCATCGGCAGCAGACAGGCCGCCGCGACCAGATAGGCAACAATACCCACCAGCCGGGTGCCCAGCGCGCCGCGGTTGCGCGTTCCTTGTTCTGAATAGTCGATTTCGGCCATGGTCCCGGATTGTGACTGGCAAGGGCTTTTGATCAGCCTTTAATCGACCAAAATGCTAAGAAACACCAGTCTGCGAGGGAACAAATCTGCGGCACATACTGCCGCAGATATATTTGACGCTCATTCGTAAACGCGCTGATCCTCGATCACCAGCCCGTCTTTGGGCAGCGATCCCGGTGCCACAACCTCGATCGCGCCTTTCAGTTTCAGCACCTCGACCACGGATTTGGCATAGGCCATATCGTCACCGCCCGCGCTTTCGATCTGAACAGTCATCGTGTCCATCTCACCCTGACGAGCGGCGATGACGCGGGCTTTGACGATTTCCTCGTGCTTGTCGACCAATGCGGCCACCTGTTCAGGGCGCACGAACATGCCTTTGATCTTGGTGGTCTGGTCCGCGCGGCCCATCCAGCCTTTGATGCGGGCATTTGTGCGTCCACAGGGCGATACGCCTGGCATGATCGCAGACAGGTCACCAGTGGCAAAACGGATCAGCGGGTAATCAGGATTCAGAGAGGTCACCACAACCTCACCCACTTCTCCGGGTGCCACCGGTGTTCCGGTGCCCGGAGTGACGATCTCGACGATGACGTGCTCATCAATGATCATCCCCTCCATCGCGGCGCTCTCGTAAGCAATATTGCCCAGATCGGCCGTGGCATAGCATTGCAGGCAGGAAATGCCCCGGTCGGCATAGTCCTGACGCAGAGACGGGAACAACGCCCCGCCGCCCACAACAGCCTTAGAGAAGTTCAAGGACACGCCCATCTCATCGGCCTTGTCCAGAATGACCTTCAGGTAATCTGGCGTGCCTGCATAGGATGTGCAGCCAACGTCGCGCGCAGCGGTCACCTGTAATTCGGTCTGGCCAGTGCCCGCAGGCAGCACAGCAGCCCCAACAGCCCGAGCGCCGTTTTCAAAGATCATACCCGCAGGGGTAAGGTGATAGCCAAAGCAGTTCTGAACGATATCGCCCGGCCCCACGCCCGCGGCGTTCAGGAACCGCCCCATTCGCCACCAGTCGTGATCTGTGCTGCCGGGTTCGTAGATCGGACCTGGGGACTGGAAGACGTGGTGAAAATGCCGCGCCGGTTTGACGGTGAACCCACCAAAGGGCGGGCGCGACGCCTGCGCCTGAGCCAGATCGGATTTCCGCAATACAGGGAGTTTGACCAGATCTTCAACCGACTCAACAGCGCCAGTGTCTGCATCGGCCAGATGGGCAGCAAATCCGGGGGCGGACAGAGCGCGGTCAATCTGAGTGCGCAGCGCCTGCGCCTGATCGGCGGCACGTTCGTCGGCAGATCGGGTTTCGAGTGCGTCGTAATAGGTCATCGCCAGATCCTCCATTCCCTTACAGCCACCTCTTGCGGCGGCGGTAAGATCGCACGTCACGGAAACTTTTGCGGCCCTCGTCGGACATGCCCAGATAGAACTCTTTCACGTCCGGATTCTCGCGCAGATCGGCAGCCGGGCCATCCATAACGACGCGCCCGGATTCCAGAATATAGCCGTAATGTGCAAACCTTAGAGCCACATTTGTGTTCTGTTCGGCCAGCAGGAAGGAAACGCCCTCCTTCTCGTTGAGGTCCTTTACGATGCCGAAAATCTCTTCGACCAACTGCGGCGCCAGACCCATCGAGGGTTCGTCCAGCAAGATCGTCTCGGGCCGCGACATCAGCGCCCGGCCCATCGCAACCATCTGTTGCTCACCCCCCGAAGTATAGCCTGCCTGCGACCGGCGGCGTTCCTTGAGGCGGGGGAAATATGTGTAGACCAGTTCAAGGTCCTGCTGAATGGCCGCCTTGCCATCCTTGCGGGTATAGGCCCCGGTCAGCAGGTTTTCCTCAACGGTCAGATGTTCGAAACAATGGCGACCTTCCATCACCTGAATGACGCCCTTTTCCACCAGATCGGCAGGATCACTTTCATGCACGCTGGTGCCACGATAGGTGATCGACCCTTTGGTGACCTCACCCCGTTCAGAATGCAGCAGGTTGGACACAGCCTTGAGGGTCGTCGTCTTGCCGGCACCGTTGCCACCCAGCAGGGCCGTGATGCCGCCCTTGGGCACGGTCAGGCTGACGCCTTTCAGGACGAGGATCACGTGATTGTAGATCACCTCGATATTGTTGACCTCAAGCAGGGTTTCCGCCTGCACATCAGTGGTTTGAGCCGCATCCAGCATCTGGGCGTGTCCTCGTGCGTGTGTTGGGTTCGGGACGGCAGTCTGCCGCCGCCCCGGAGTTCAAAGCGCCTTAGTTACAGCGCGGTTCGATGTTGTTCTCGGACGCATAGGCTGCCGAGTCTTCGGCGATCAGCGCACCAATCACGTCGGCATCGGTCGGTTTGAAGTCCTGAACCGTGTTCCAGGTTTTGGCCGAGGCATCCCATTGGACAACACCAACCAAACCGGGACCGCCGTGGTTCTCACATGAGACCGTGAACTCGGGCCCAAAGCCTGCCATGCCCAGCGCGTCCATTTTTGCGTTGGTCATTTCAAGCGCTTCCATACCGTCGCGCATCATCGCGGGGGTAATGTCGGCAACGCCGTGGATCTCTTGAGCCGTCTTGATCGCCTCGGAAGCAAGCATCGCGGCATAGAGACCCCGGTTGTACTGGACCGAGCCCAGTTGATCGCCAGCACCGGCGGCTTTACCTGCGTCAACGACATGTTTCTGCAAGTCGCCGTAGACAGGGTAGTCCATACCCAAGCCAGTGAAGGTCAATGCTTTGTACCCGTTGGCTTTTTCTCCCGCTGGTTCGACGTCAAATTCAGCACCGGACCACCAGACACCAATGAAATTTTCCATTGGGAAACGGATATTGGCAGCCTCCTGCACGGCGACCTGATTCATGACGCCCCAACCCCACATGATCACGTAGTCGGGCCTGTCGCGACGAATCTGGAGCCACTGGGATTTCTGTTCCTGGCCCGGGTGGTCGACGGGCAGCAACGCCAGCTCATACCCATGTTTTTCGGCCAGTGTTTCCAGAGTACGGATCGGCTCTTTGCCATAGGCCGAGTTGTGATAGACAAGCGCGATTTTCTTACCGCTGAGGTCCCCGCCATTCTCATCGAGCAGATAGTTGATCGCGCCGGACGCCCCATTCCAGTAGTTCGCCGGGTAGTTGAATACATGGCTGAACACCGTGCCATTTGCAGCCGAGGTTCGGCCATAGCCCAACGTGTGCAACGGGATGTTATCTGCAGTCACTTTGGGGATCAGCTGATAGGTGATACCGGTCGACAGAGGCTGATACACCAGCGCGCCTTCACCCTTGGTCGATTCATAGCATTCAACACCTTTTTCGGTGTTGTATCCGGTTTCGCATTCCACAACGCGGATCGGTTCGCCACCGATGCCGCCGTCGCGTTCATTCAGCAGGGTGAAATAGTCGTTGTACCCGTCCGAGAACGGGATACCGCCTGCGGCATAAGGCCCGGTCCGATAGCTGAGATCCGGGATCACCAAATCCGCCATCGCCGGCCCCGCGGCCATCAGGGCGCCCAGCGCCATGGTTGCCAGTGTCTTGTTCATCGGGTGTCTCCTCCCTTGGTTAGTCCGATGTTGCGTTCGGGCTTGTTCCGCCCGTCTTTTCTTTGGGCCGGCCCGCTAGTGCGGGAACGGCCATAGTCTGAGTTTCTCTTTCGCGACGCGCCACAGCTGCGCCAGCCCGTGCGGTTCCAGGATCAGGAACACGATGATCAGTGCGCCCACGATCACCAGCTGCAGATGCGCCACGATGTCCGTGGGCCAGCCCAGAACGTCGACGCCGACAACTTTCAGAACCACCGGCAGCAAAACAAGGAAAGCCGCACCGGCAAATGATCCGAAAATAGACCCTAACCCGCCAATAATGATCATGAACAGCACCAGGAACGATTTCTGGATGCCAAAGACTTCGCCAACCTCAACCGCGCCCAGATAGACCGCGAAGAACAGTGCGCCCGCGATACCGATAAAGAACGAACTAACGGCAAAAGCGCTCATCTTCGCCTTCAGCGGGTTTACCCCGATGATCTCGGCCGCGATGTCCATGTCACGGATCGCCATCCACGTACGACCCGTGGTGCCGCGCGTCAGGTTGCGCGCGATCAGGGCGCTGACAGCAAGGAAGATCAGGCAGAACAGATAGGTAGCCCAGGCCGGCGCGTTCGGACCGGTGATGATAATGCCGAACACGTCACGTTCCGGCGCGTTGATCTGCCCCGAAGCCGAGTAGTTGTAGAACCACGGCACCCGATTAAAGAGCCACACCAGAAAGAACTGCGCCGCCAGCGTCGCCACCGCCAGATAAAAGCCCTTGATCCGCAGGCTGGGCAGACCAAACAGCACACCCACGATTGCAGTGATGCCCCCTGCCAGAATGACATGGATGAACATGCTGACATCGGGAAAGGCGGTCATCAGCTTGTAGCAGGCATAGGCACCCACGGCCATAAAACCACCGGTCCCCAGGGACACCTGTCCGCAATAACCTACCAGAATGTTCAGCCCGATCGCCGCGATCGCGTAGATCAGGAAAGGCAGCAGCAGGGCATTGGCCCAATAATCGTTGATGATGAACGGGATGATCCCGAACGCCACTGCAAGCACCGCATAATACCGATAGCGGTCGAACTTGATCGGGAAGGTCTGGCTGTCATCCACGTAGGAGGTTTTGAAATCTCCGGCCTCACGATAGAACATGTCTTACTTTTCCCATTCTTCCTGCGCCCGATTACGGGCTGCGGCATCCAGTTGATTGGACCCTTTTGCATATCCGCTCGCCTCCGAGGCGCGCACGAGTTTCAGGTAGGCCAGGATGCCCATGACCAGCCCGGCAAAAGCCAGGATCGCTGCAATCGTCAGCTGGCCTTTGCTCAGATCGTCCGAGGTGAGCGCAATGTACCCAAATGCCCAGAACCCGGCCCACGAGATGACGTTGACGATGGCGATCAGCTTGGTCATCGGGCTACACCCTCTCGATGATCTTCTCACCGAACAGACCCTGCGGCCTGAACACGAGGAAGATCAGCGCCAGAACATAGGCGAACCAGTTTTCCGTCGCGCCGCCGACCAGCGGGCCGATGGCGAACTCGAACAGTTTCTCGCCCACACCGATGATCAACCCGCCGACGATGGCGCCAGGGATCGAGGTGAACCCGCCCAGCATCAGCACTGGTAGCGCCTTGAGTGCGATCAGAGATAGCGAGAACTGAACGCCCGACTTGGTGCCCCACATGATGCCCGCAACCAGCGCCACGAACCCTGCAACCGACCACACCATGATCCAGATGAAGTTCAGTGAGATGCCGACCGACAATGCTGCCTGATGGTCATCGGCCACTGCGCGCATCGCACGGCCTTGCTTGGTGTACTGGCTGAACGCGACCAGCGCGGCCACCAGAAGCGCGGCAATGATCGTCGCGACGATATCCAGATTGTCGATGAAGAACCCATAGCCAAAGATGTTAAACGTGGTCTCATCAATCCACAGGTTGATGCCCTGCGGCAGACCCACATCCAATGTCTTGATTTCGGACCCCCACATCAGGTCGGCCACGCCTTCAAGGAAATAGGCCAGACCGATGGTCGCCATGAAGAGGATGATCGGTTCCTGCCCGACCAGATGCCGCATGACAAAGCGCTGCACGGCCCAGGCCAAAACCACCATGACCCCCATGGTCAGGATAATCGCAAAAAACGCCGGAACGTTCCATCCGAACTTGTGGATATGGGTCCCGAAGATTGCGTTGATCAGATGCGAGAACGGCACCTGCCCGTTCATGATCCCGACCAGCGTCATCGCTGCGAACAGGGCCATAACCCCTTGGGCATAATTGAAAATCCCAGAGGCTTTGTAGATCAACACAAAGCCCAGAGCCACCAGCGCATAGAGCACCCCGGCCTTCAGGCCATTCAGGATGACCTCCATCGCAAATACGAGTTGTTCAGGCATTGTTATCGCACTCCTCGGGGATTAGCCCACACGTCTCAGCAGAGGCTGGACCACGAAAGGCGGAAAGGAACAGTTGGCTGGATCCTTTCACAAGAACAAGATCTCCGGAGATGTTCACGTATAGATCTTCATAAATTGGATAGGCAGCCACGCCGACGATAGCGACTGCTGATTCATTATTTACGGGTTCTTCGAACAACTCTGAGGCTGTGATGTTTTCGACTTCCGAAAGGTTTCGCCAAACATCTTCATACTCGGCGCGGTCCAAATCGAAAGACATCACTTGGCAGGCTTCACCAGTGTTATGAATAAGAAGAATTGGACCACCGTCGTTGCCGGACCATATCTTCCAGTTATTGGGATCAAATCTTAACGCTTTTCCAAACCGCTCGGCTGATGGAGGGCTCCACAAGCTAAGACCCGTTTTGTCGCTACCGACTGCGTGTTCGAGTGGCAATAAGCAATGGGTTTCGAACGTTTGGTAAACAAGTTGCGCCGCGTGCGTCTGAGCCGAAGACGATGATCCCCAAAGAATGGTTGATGCTGACAACAAACCCTTGAAACACAAGCTCAGTATTGAAGCCATTCTTCGGCTGTATTTCCGACTATAGTCAGTCATGGCTCACCCCCAGATAGGCGTCGATGACTTCCTGATTGCTGCGCACCTCGTCCGGGGTGCCGTCGCCGATCTTCTTGCCGTAATCCATCACGACCACCCGGTCGCTCAGGTCCATGACAACGCCCATGTCATGCTCGATCAGGGCAATGGTGGTGCCGAACTCGTCATTCACGTCGAGGATAAAGCGGCTCATGTCCTCTTTTTCTTCGACGTTCATGCCGGCCATCGGTTCATCCAGCAGCAGCAGCTTTGGCTCCGCTGCCAGCGCACGCGCCAGTTCGACACGTTTTTTCAGGCCGTAAGGCAGGCGAGAAACCGGGGTCTTGCGGATGTGCTGGATTTCAAGGAAATCGATGATCTTCTCGACCGCCTCGCGGTTCGCAACCTCTTCCGCCTCGGCTTTGCCCTTCCACATGGCCTGCTGAAAGATATTTGTTTTCATATAATTCAGCCGCCCGGTCATGACGTTGTCCAGAACGCTCATGCCTTCGAACAAGGCGATGTTCTGGAACGTTCGCGCAATCCCCTGCCGCGCAACTTCATAAGGCCGCATCGACGGGCGTTTCGCCCCATGGAACCAGACCTCGCCTTCCTGCGGGACGTAGAACCCGGAAATCACGTTCAGCATAGAGGATTTGCCAGCCCCGTTCGGCCCGATGATGGCGCGGATCTCACCTTCGCGGATATCGAACGAGATATCCTTGATCGCTACCACGCCGCCAAAGCGCAGAGTGATGTTCTTCATCTCCATCACCACGCCGCCGATCTTGCGACCGTCTTCGGTGACGTATCCTTCGGAGTTATCCAGCATCAGTCACTCCCTGACTTGCGGAAAAACGGGACGGCGGGCGGGGCGATGACCGCAGGTCGAGCGGCGCACGAACGGCCCTCATTCTGCAGCCACCTTGTGCTGAGCAACCGGCACGACGGTCGCGTCCACGATCTCAAGCGTTGCACTGATCGACCCTTTGCGGCCGTCCTCGTACGTGACCTCGGTTGTCGTCGACACCTGATTGGACCCGTCATAAAGCGCGTCGATAATGTCGCTGAATTTATCCTCGACAAACCCGCGCCGTACTTTCCGGGTGCGGGTCATCTCACCGTCATCCGCATCCAGTTCCTTGTGTAGCACCACAAAGCGATGAACCTGGCAGCCTGACAGCATCTCATCGGCGGCAACGGATTTATTCACCTCTTCGACATGGTTTTGAATCGTCTCTAATACACGGGGATGACCAGCCAGTTCCTGATAGGACGCATAGGCGACGTTGTTTCGCTCGGCCCAATTCCCAACCGCAGTCAGGTCGATATTGATAAACGCAACGCAGCGGTCCTTACCGTTGCCGAACAGCACGACCTCAAGAATATCAGGATAGAACTTCAGCTTGTTCTCGACATATTTCGGCGCAAACATCGACCCGTCAGCCATTTTGCCAACGTCCTTGGCGCGGTCGATGATCCGCAAATGGCCTGAGGTTTCCTCGATGAACCCGGCATCACCGGTCGCAACCCACCCTTCCGCATCTTTGGTCGAGGCCGTCGAGTCCGGGTTGTTGTAATATTCGACGAACACACCGGGCGAGCGGTAGTGGATCTCGCCACTGTCGTCGATTTTCAGCTCAACATCGGGCGCTGGAACGCCAACCGTGTCGGCGCGCACTTCGCCATCGGGTTGCACGGTGATGAAAACGGTGGCCTCGGTCTGGCCGTAAAGCTGCTTCAGGTTGATGCCCAGCGAACGATAGAAATCGAAGATTTCCGGCCCGATTGCCTCACCTGCTGTATAGCCTACGCGGAACCGGCCATAGCCCAGTGTATCCTTGAGCGGCCCATAGACCAGCATATTGCCCAGCGCGTATTTCATCCGGTCGCCAAAACCCACCGGCTTGCCGTCCAGCAGTAGGCCACCAACCTTTTTGGCATGGGCCATGAAGTGGTGGAACATGCGCTGCTTCAGCTTGCCCGCATCCTCCATCCGGATCATCACGTTGGTCAGTTGGGTCTCGAAAACGCGCGGAGGTGCGAAGAAATAGGTCGGCCCGATTTCGCGTAGATCGGTCATCATCGTGTCAGCACTTTCGGGGCAGTTCACGCAAAAGCCGCACCAATAGGCCTGACCGATGGAGAAAATGAAATCGCCGACCCACGCCATCGGCAGATAAGACAGAATGTCCTCGTTCCGGGTCAGATGATCGAAATCGGCCGAGTTCTTGGCGCTTTCGATCACGTTGCGGTTCGACAGCACCACGCCTTTGGGTTTGCCAGTGGTGCCCGAGGTGTACAGCATCACACAGGTATCGTCATATCCGATCCCAGCGATGCGCTGGTCCAGTTCGGTATCGAACCGGGCATGGCCGGCGCTGCCCTCGGCCATCAGGTCTTCCAAAGCGTTCATCTGGCTATGGTCATATTTCCGCATCCCGCGCTTGTCGGTATACAGGATATGTTTGACCTGATGCAGGTTTTCCTGAATCTCGATGACCTTGTCGACCTGCTCCTGATCGCCGCAGACGACATAATTCGCGCCGCAATGCTCCAGCACGTAAGCCATCTCTTCAGCGACCGAGTCCTGATAGAGCGGCACCGGAACCGCGCCCACCATCTGGGCCGCGACCATCGACCAGTAGTGCGCCGGACGATTGCGCCCAATCACAGCAATGTGGTCGCCTTTTGCAACGCCGAGCTCCAGAAATCCCAATGCAATGGCGCGGATTTCCTTGGCCGCCTCGGCCCACGTCCAGCATTGCCAGATTCCGAATTCCTTTTCCCGATAAGCCGGAGCATCCCCGAACCGGGCCGCATTGCGGTGTAGTAGCGCCGGAAGGGAGTGCATCCCATCAGCGCCCGACTGCGTCTGAGCCAATCTCTTTCTCCTCCCCATCCGACCCCTCCTTTGGGCCGGAAACGGCGAACCCGAGGATCAACCCCGGATGCCAACGCCCCGATTAGGGACATTGGCAAGATCAGCGTCAAGTTTTGCCTGATGTTTTCTCAATTCTTACGAATTGTAACAGGGTCGGAGGAGTTTGGGGTTCATCAGGCAATTAGTACTCGTCGAAATGCACATAGGCCCCGACAGTCAACCCAACCTCTTGCATCCTCGTCCACAAGGCTTCGGCGACAAAGTTGTCGCGCGGTGAACGCATATCGCGCCATCCGCCAAATCCGGCGATACGGTCTGCGTATACAGAGAATTGCGACAAGTCGCTAAGGCTCAGCCGTGACAAATCTCCCCGCGGGTCATCTTCCATCACCTGGCTCACATGTTTGCTGCCTTCGACCCGAATGGCATTAATCGGCCGCAAAAACCGGCAGAAGTAGTGCGTCCCGAGCGGCTTGCCTTCGTGGTTCACAACTTCGACAGGACAAAAATCATGAACGTCGGGATCAAACTCTTCGACCAGATCCCGAAAGCGACTGCTGACAAATAAACCTGCATCACAGGCACCATCATAATCAAACAATCGCAGCCCTTTACCCAGAACCAGCTGACTGGGGTAAAGGTCAGACGGCACCCGGGTTCTCAAATCACCCCAGATGTCCGCTTCATGCGCTTTTGCAATAGCACCTTTTTTTTGAGCTTCCTCAAATAGCTTACGGGAACTCTCACGGCGAATTCTGTTTTGTTCATCTTCCAGAAACTTCAAACGCTTATTGGTGTATTCTTCCCCACGCCCATCTGCGGCAGTCAGCCGGGCGTAATCAATCGCGCCTTCCTCTGATGTCTCAATGATTACCCCCATATCACTCCCCCTGTGCAGCGCGTTGCGCGCCTATCTTTTCCGGAAGGTGTTTATCGACCAACTGCGCTGATGTTGAGTGCGGGCGCAGGTCAGAACCTTTTTTATATTCTTCGAGCAATCTGACACGCACCAGTTGACCTTGTTATCCAAGCCGAAAGTCGCTGTCCGCAGCGACCGCATTACAACCAATCCCGCAAAATCGGGATCAGCGGTACATCCGCCGCAGGCATGGGATAACTTCGCAGCTCATTCGCACGCGCCCATTTCAGCGCCTGCCCCTCTTTCGACTGCGGAATGCCCTCCCATTTACGGCAGGCAAACAGAGGCATCAGCAAATGAAAGTCGTCATAGCTGTGGCTGGCGAAGGTCAGCGGCGCAAGACATGAGGCCCAAGTGTCGATGCCCAGCTCCTCATGCAACTCGCGGATCAGGGCGGCCTCGGGGGTTTCGCCGGGTTCGATCTTGCCGCCGGGGAATTCCCACAGGCCGGCCATGGATTTGCCTTCCGGGCGCTGCGCCAGCAGCACCCGGCCCTCAATGTCGATCAGGGCGACCGCAGAAACAAGAACTGTCTTCACGACCGGTAATCCGCGTTGATCTCGATATAACCATGGGTCAGATCGCAAGTCCAAACGGTGGATTTGCCCTCGCCCAGCCCCAGATCGACGGCGATCACCAGATCCTGACATTTCATGTACTCGGCCGCGTCCTCTTCGCGGTATTCCGGGCTAACCCAGCCTTTTTCGGCCACCAGAATGTCACCGAACGAGATACTCAGCAGGTCGCGATCCGCCGCCGCGCCGGATTTGCCGATGGCCATGACAACGCGGCCCCAGTTCGGGTCTTCGCCCGCGATGGCGGTTTTGACCAGAGGTGAATTGGCGATGGCCAGCCCGTGCACCTTGGCATCGGCATCCGTGAGGGCTCTGGTCACACGGATTTCTACGAATTTCGTGGCCCCCTCACCGTCGCGCACCACCTGTTGCGCCAGATCCAGCATTACGCTTTCCAAAGCTGCCGCAAAGGCGTCGTTGCCGGCAGCATCCACACCTGATGCGCCGGTGGCGCACAACAACAGGCTGTCCGACGTCGATGTATCGCTGTCCACCGTGATGCAGTTGAACGTCCGGTCGGTCTGGGCACCCAGCATCGCCTGTAGCGCAGATTGGTCGACCTTGGCATCGGTGAAGATGTAGACCAGCATCGTCGCCATATCAGGCGCGATCATGCCAGATCCCTTGGCAATCCCCGCAATAGAGACTGTTTTGCCATCAATTTCGACCTGCGCGGCTGCACCCTTCGGGAAGGTGTCCGTGGTCATGATGGCCCGCGCCGCGTCCTCGACCGCGTGACGGCTGAGGCCCGCTTTGAGCGTCTCAAGCTGCGCTACGATGCGGTCATGCGGCAGTGGCTCACCAATCACACCTGTGGATGAGGTAAAGACCCGTTCGACCGGAACGCCGGTTGCGGTCGACACCGCCTCTGTCAATTCGGCCACCGAGGTCTGGCCATAGTGGCCGGTGAACGCGTTGGCGTTGCCCGAGTTCACAAGAATGGCAGCGGGTCCGTCACTGGCCCCGCCGATTTTCTGCTGACAGTCCAGAACCGGGGCCGCGCGGGTCGCAGAGCGGGTGAAGACCCCGGCCACCGAGGTGCCCGGGTCCAGTACTGCCAGCATAACGTCGGTACGCCCCTGGTAGCGAACGCCAGCCTCGACTGTGGCGAAACGTACACCGTCAATGGCGGGCAAGTCGGGAAAAGCTGCCGGGGCCAGTGGAGAAACCTTGGTGATCGTGGCCACGCGACTTACTCCTGAATCAGGTCGATCTGGCGGATGACCTCGGGTCCGGCGCCATCCAGCACGGGTCGTTCGATCTGCGCCTTCTGCGTCAGTTCGTCGATCTTGGCCTGAATGGTTTCCTGCTGGATCGTCTGGGCCAGTTGGTCGCGTATAGCCTCCAGCGCCGGTGCTTCCGACTTGCGGGTATCGTTCAGGATGATCACGTGCCAGCCAAACTGCGTCTGGACCGGTTCGGACACCTGACCCTTTTTTAGCTCAAGCACGGCGGTTTCGAATTCCGGCACCATCCGACCCTTGCCGAACCATCCCAAAGACCCGCCATTGGGGCCTGACGGACCGGTGGATTTATCCTTGGCCGTCTCGGCAAAATCGGCACCGCCATCCAACAGAGCCTTGATTGCCTTTGCCTCTTCTTCGGTCTCTACCAGAATATGGCTGGCATCAAACTCATCCTCGCCCTCAAACTCAGCGAACTGAGCGTCATAAGCAGTCTGGATTGCCTCATCCGTCACTGCGCCGCCGACCAGCGCATTCACTGTCTGCACCGCCTGCATAGACCGCGCTTCGTTTTCCAGCCCCAGCTGGTTCAGTCTGGTCAACGCGTCCTGTTCCTGAGCAAGCAATTGCTGTTGGATCAACTGCTCGATGATGAAGCCGTACAGAACATCGTCTTCGATCTCGGCGTAATTCGGCGGCAGCGCGGCAACCGACGCGATAACGTGACCCAATGTGATCTCGTCGCCGTTCACCTTGGCGACGACCGTGTCGGGATCGGGCTTGGTTTCGGCGGCCAGCGGCAGGGCCATCACGGCTGCAAGCGCCAGCGATGGCAGAAAAGTGAGGCCTTTGGGCATGGAATCATCCTATTTCTTTGCCGCGACAGGGCGCGGCGTTGACACTTCAGAACCTGCCGCTTACATCGCTTTGAAGCCTTGGACAGGGCCGCCTTTCACCCCCCGTATCTATGGGTTGCGCGCAAGGTGGGCAAGCCTGTCGCAACCAAGACAAGAACAGATCCGCTGGAGTGAACATGCTGGGACTCGGAACGCTCGCCAAAAAGGTGTTCGGAACACCGAACGACCGCAAGATCAAGGCGACCCGCCCGCTGGTCGAAAAGATCAATGCGCTGGAGCCAGAGTTCGAAAAACTGTCCGATGACGGGCTGATCGAAAAGACCGCCGAACTGCGCAAACGCGCGCTGGATGGAGAGGCACTGGACGCTCTGTTGCCCGAAGCATTCGCCAACGTTCGTGAAGGCGCCAAACGCGCGCTGGGACTGCGCGCCTTTGACGTGCAGCTGATGGGCGGCGCATTCCTGCATCAGGGCAACATCTCGGAAATGAAGACCGGTGAAGGCAAGACGCTGGTCGCCACCTTCCCGGCCTATCTGAACGCGCTGACCGGCAAAGGCGTTCATGTGGTTACGGTAAACGAATACCTGGCCAAGCGTGACTCGGAGTGGATGGGCAAGGTGTTTGCCGCCGTGGGCATGACCACCGGCGTGATCTGGTCGGGTCAGCCCGATGCCGAGAAAAAGGCCGCATATGCCTGTGACGTGACCTATGCCACCAACAATGAGCTGGGTTTTGATTATCTGCGCGACAACATGAAGGCCGATCTGGACCAAATTTACCAGAAACACCACAATTTCGCGATTGTGGACGAGGTCGACTCGATCCTGATTGATGAGGCCCGGACGCCGCTAATCATCTCGGGTCCCTCGCAGGACCGGTCGGATCTTTATACCGCCATCGACGGCCTGATCCCGTCACTCAGCGATGATCACTTCACGCTGGACGAAAAGTCCCGGAACGTCACCTTCACCGATGAGGGCAACGAGTTTCTGGAGCAACAGCTGATCACTGCGGGGCTGATTCCGGAAGGCCATTCGCTCTATGATCCCGAAAGCACCACCGTTGTGCACCACGTCAACCAGGGCCTGCGCGCGCATAAGCTGTTTCAGCGCGACAAGGACTACATCGTTCGCGATGGTAACGTCGTCCTGATCGACGAATTTACCGGCCGCATGATGCCAGGGCGCCGTTTGTCCGAAGGTCTGCACCAGGCCATCGAAGCCAAGGAAGGCGTGCAGATTCAGCCCGAGAACGTGACGCTGGCCAGTGTGACGTTCCAGAACTACTTCCGCCTGTATGACAAACTGGGCGGCATGACCGGCACAGCCCTGACTGAAGCCGAGGAATTTCAGGAAATCTACGGTCTGGGCGTGGTCGAAGTTCCGACTAACAAGCCGATTGCCCGATTGGACGAAGACGATCAGGTCTATCGTACCGCCGGTGAAAAATACGGCGCGATGATCGAGCAGACCAAGGAAGCACAGGAAAAGGGCCAGCCGGTTCTGCTGGGCACCACGTCCATCGAGAAATCCGAACTGCTGAGCCAGATGCTGCAAAAAGAAGGCATCCAGCACAACGTTCTGAACGCGCGCCAGCACGAACAAGAGGCGCAGATCGTTGCAGACGCGGGCCGTCTGGGCGCGGTCACCATCGCCACCAATATGGCTGGCCGTGGCACCGACATTCAGCTGGGCGGCAATGTCGAGATGAAGGTTCTGCAGGCGCTGGCTGAAAACCCCGAAGCCGATCCCGCCCAGCTGCGCGCCACCGAAGAAGCGCGCCACGCCGAGGAAAAGGAAAAGGTCCTGACCGCCGGTGGCCTTTATGTGATGGCATCCGAGCGTCACGAAAGCCGGCGCATCGACAACCAGCTGCGCGGTCGATCGGGCCGTCAGGGTGACCCGGGCCGTACCGTGTTCTATCTGAGCCTCGAAGACGACCTGATGCGCATATTCGGCTCGGAACGGCTCGACAAGGTTCTGACCACTCTGGGCATGCAGGAAGGTGAGGCGATCGTACACCCCTGGGTGAACAAGTCGCTGGAACGGGCGCAATCCAAGGTCGAGGGCCGCAACTTTGACATGCGCAAGAACGTTCTGAAATTCGACGACGTGATGAACGACCAGCGTAAGGTGGTGTTCAGCCAGCGCCGCGAAATCATGTCGACGGATGACCTGTCCGAAATCGTCTCGGATATGCGCGAACAGGTGATCGATGACCTGATCGACGAATACATGCCGCCGAAAACCTACGCCGATCAGTGGGATACCGACGGTCTGCACGAGGCGATCAAGGAAAAGCTGACCATTGACGCGCCGGTTCAAGACTGGGCTGCCGAGGAAGGCGTGGATGACGAGCAGGTGCGCGAACGTCTGATTAAGGCCGCGGATGAGATGATGGCGCAGAAAGCCGTGGCGTTTGGCCCAGAGAACATGCGCAACATTGAAAAGCAGGTTCTGCTGCAAACCATCGACGGCAAATGGCGCGAGCACCTGCTAACGCTGGAACATCTGCGCTCGGTCGTTGGGTTCCGTGGCTATGCCCAGCGCGATCCGCTGAACGAGTACAAGAACGAAAGCTTCCAGCTGTTTGAAGGGATGCTCGACAGTTTGCGCGAGACCGTGACCCAACAATTGTCGCGCGTCCGCCCGCTGACCGAAGAGGAACAGCGCGATATGCTGGCCCAGATGCAGGCGCAACAGGCACAGGCGCAAAAGGCGGTGGATCAAGCCACTGACCGCGCCGAAGCACTGGCCGAAGCGCAGGCTTCGGGCGATGCGCGCCCCGGTTTTGTCGAAGATGATCCCTCGACCTGGGGCAACCCGTCGCGCAACGATCCCTGCCCCTGCGGATCCGGCAAGAAATTCAAACATTGCCATGGCCGGCTGACCTGACGTCACCCTGACCCCGACACATTGAGTCCGCCTCACGGCCACATATTGGCCGTGATTCAACTTCAGGATGCGACTCGCTCCTTCAACTGGGGAGGGTGTTTTGTTTGTAATAAAGAACTACGTGACCACTGGCGGCACTGTCGCTTGTGCCCTGGCCATTGGTTACCTGATGCAAAATGGAACGCCAGCGCAACCTGACGACGCGCAGGCGCACTCGGAAGTGAATTCTAGCCAGTCTACGGTTATCGCCGGGCTGGAGGACATCGTCTTGACCTCCTCGACTCCAGCTTTGGACAAATCCAATAGCAGCCAACCTTTGCAACGCACCCTGCAATCCAGCCGGTCAGCCCCCTCTGATCAGGCAAAGTGTGCCCTCAGCGCCCGCGCCAGGGCTGTTCCGGGCGCGGCCGCGAGATTGACCGTCAAAGCCCCCTGCCACACGAATGAGCGGATCGAAATTCATCACAGCGGTTTGACAGTCACTCAAAAGACGGACGAAAACGGCAAGCTGGATCTGACGATCCCGGCCCTGTCGGAATATGCAATTTTTCTGATCTCGGTTGACGATCAGACCGGGACCGTAGCCACCACTCACATTCCCGATCTGGCCGACTATACCCGCATCGCTCTGCAATGGCAGGGCGATACAGACCTGCAGATCCATGCGCTGGAATTTGGGGCCAGCTATGGCGGAACAGGTCACGTCTCTTCGGACCCTGCGACGCAGGGCGCGGGCAATGTCATGCATCTGGGTCATTCGGGTTTTGGCGATGCGCAAAATATCGAAGTCTACTCTTTCCCGGCAGGCGAGATCAGCCAAACCGGATCGGTCGAATTGACTGTCGAGGCCGAAGTGACGGATGTGAATTGCGGCCGTGATCTGAATGTCCAAACGCTGGAACTGCGCGGCGACCGCCGCCTGCGGTCGCGCGATTTGACGCTGACCCTGCCGGATTGCGCGCAGTCGGGTGAGTTTCTGGTGTTGAATAATCTTCTCCAAGACCTGACAATCGCTGCAAACTAAACCGCAGGCAGGCTCGGCTTTCTTATGACATTCTTTCGTGTGGCAGCGGCCACACTGATATCGGTGACGCTGGCGTCAAACGTGACCGCACAGGACATTACCCTGACATCCCAGGACGGGAAGGTCGAAGTCACGGGCAATCTGTTGGGCTTTGACGGCGAGTTCTACCGAGTGGACACCCAGTTCGGTGAGCTGACCGTAGACGGATCAGGCGTGACCTGCGAAGGGCCCGCCTGCCCCAGTTTGACTGACTATGTCGCCGAAATCCGCTTCTCCGGGTCCTCGGTCATGGCAGAAAAGGTGCTGCCGGCGCTGATTGTCGGGTTCGCACAGCGGGAAGGGCTGTCTGCCACACCACACCGGTCGGACACGGGCGAATTTACCTATGAGCTGCACCAGACCGGACGCGATGCCCCTTTGGGCCGGTTCTTTTTCAACCCGGGAAATACGGGCGGCGGTTTTGCGGATCTGATCGCCAGCGAAACCGATGTGGTGATGGCGCTGCGTGAAATTCGACCATCCGAGCAAGAGGATGCGCAATCCACCGGGTTGGGCAATCTGTCATCGCGGGTCGTTGCTTTGGATGCGCTGGTGCCTATCGTGGCGCGCGACAACCCGGTGCGGCAGATTTCGCCCGCTGATCTTGCGCGGGTACTTTCCGGCGACATTACGAACTGGTCCGATCTGGGTGGGCCTGATGCGCCTGTATCTCTGCACCTGCCGGAATCCGGCTCAGGCCTGGCGCAAGGGGTCGAAGACAAGCTGCTTGTGCCAGCCAATACCACGCTTGCTGATGAGGTGGTCCGTCACACTCGCAGCAGCGATCTGGTGCGCACCGTTGCGGACGATCCCTTTGCGATCGGAATCGCCAGCCAGGCCGAAACTGACGGCGCGCGAACCCTGCCCTTGACTGGCGGTTGCGGTCACGCCCTTGTCGCGACACGGCAGTCCATCAAGACCGAGGACTACCCGCTGACATCCCCTATGTTCCTGTATTTGCCAGCCATTCGCCTGCCGCGCATCGCGCGGCAATTTCTGGCATATACCCAAAGCCCCGAGGCACAAATGGCGATCCGCAAGGCCGGCTTTGTAGATCAGTCCCCGGAAACGATGCGGATCGGGCTACAGGGCGACCGTCTGGCCAATGCCGTGGTTTCGGGCGGAGCTGAGGTCGGGCTGGAAGAACTGCAGCGCATGATCGAAACGCTGCGGCCTCAATCGCGCCTGTCACTGTCCTTTAGGTTCGAGGCCGGTTCGTCCCGTCCGGACGCACAGTCGCGTTCGAATATCCGGCAACTGGCCCATGCTTTGGAAACCGGAGCCATCGATGCCCGCAAACTTACGTTTGTCGGCTTTAGCGACGGTGACGGCGCGGCCTCGTCCAATGCCCGGATTGCCTTGCTGAGGGCAAAGACCGTTCGCAATGCGGTTTTGTCCGCCGTGGAAACCGCGATTCCGGAAAGCATCGAACTCGCCGTGGACGCCTTTGGCGAGGCGATGCCTATGGCCTGCGATGACACGGATTGGGGGCGCAAGGTCAATCGGCGGGTCGAGGTGTGGGTTCAGTAACCTTCACAGGTAACCTTCGGACCGAAAGCTCAGCTCATTCGATTTGCCGATGATCAGGTGATCATGAAGGGTCAGGCCCAGCGCCACGCAGGCATCCTGAATACGATTGGTCATGTCGATGTCTGATTGCGACGGGGTCGGATCACCCGAAGGGTGGTTGTGCACAAGGATCAGGGCAGACGCATTCAGCTCCAACGCCCGTTTGGCAACCTCGCGCGGATAGACCGGAACGTGGTCCACGGTGCCTTTGGCCTGTTCTTCGTCCGCGATCAATACGTTCTTGCGATCCAGATAGAACACGCGGAACTGCTCGGTTTCGCGGTGGGCCATGGTGGTATGGCAATAGTCCAGCAGCGCATCCCAGCCCGAGATCACATGGCGCTGCATCACCCGCGCTCGGGCCATGCGGTGGGCGCATGCCTCAAGGATCTTCAGATCGGTAATTACCGAATCCCCAACGCCCTTGATCTGCCGCAGCCGCTCTTCGGGCGCGGTCAGAACGCGGTTAAAGTCTCCGAACGTGTCCATCAACGCACGGGCCAGAGGCTTAACGTCCTGTCGGGGAATCGACCGGAACAAGACAAGTTCCAACAGTTCATAATCCGGCATTGCCGCCGATCCGCCGGACATGAAGCGTTCGCGCAGACGCTTGCGGTGATCCTTGATGTAGGACGGCAGCCGGCCCGTGGGCATCGGTTGCACCGGGGCTTCGTCCGTTTCAAACAGCATCGGGGCTTCGGCAAAGGCGTCCTGAGTCATGACCCTACCGTGCCGCAGAATCGGTTTCTGAATGGTTAACGCATCTCGCCGGCCATATGCGCGGTGGCGCGCCGGACAATCAGGTGTAACAGGATCGAGAACACGCCCAGCGTCAGCATCGCCGCAAACATCAAGTCCGTTTTGGCACGGCCGTTGGCCAGCAGCATCAAATACCCAAGCCCTTGTGACGACCCGACCCATTCGCCGATCACCGCCCCGATCGGAGCATAGACCGCAGCCAGCCGCATACCAGAGGCCAGCGAGGGCAAAGCGGCGGGAATACGAATGTGCCACAACACCGAGCGTGGGCTGGCCTGCATCGTGCGCGCCAGATCCAGATACCCGGCTGGGGTCCGCATAAGCCCGTCAAAAAAGGACGAGGTGATCGGGAAATAGATGATCAGCACTGCCATCGCGACCTTGGACCACAAACCATATCCCAGCCACAAGGTCAGCAGAGGCGCCAATGCAAAGACGGGAAGCGCTTGGGTAAACACCAGCATCGGCTGCACCAACACCCGCGCCACCCGGGAATTAGCCAATTGCAACGCGGTCAGAACCCCCAGAACTGTACCGCAGGCGAGGCCAACGACAACTTCAACTGCGGTCACCCATGTGTGTTCTGCAATAATCCAGCGGTTCTGCCACCACGTCTCGGCCACCAAAGCCGGACCCGGAAGAATGAACTTGGGAAGACCGGTCAGACTGACGATCCCCTGCCAGATGGCCAGCGCAAACACCGTCGCCGCAATGGCTGACAGCACCTTCATGCCGCTTCCTCGCGCAACAGGCGCAGCAGCGCGCCTTGGGTTTCCAGCGTTTCCAGGTCATCAACCTTGCGCGGCGCGATTGCGCGGGGCGGGCTACAGGGCGTCAGGCCATGCCGCGTCATGACCACGATCGATTGGCCCAACCGGGCAGCTTCGCCCGGATCATGGGTGACCAGTAATACGGTACGATCCTGCAGAGCTTCGGCCGCCAGATCCTGCATGTCGGCACGCGTGCGCGCATCGAGGGCCGAGAAGGGCTCGTCCAGCAGCACGATGGGGCGATCTTCCATCAATGTGCGCGCCAGCGCCACGCGCTGCCGTTGACCGCCGGATAGTTCGGCAGGTTTCTTGGTCAGGTGATCCTCAAGCCGCATCCGTTCGATCAGACGATCCCGGCGCTTCAGGTCAGGCTTTTCACCGCGTAGCCGCGCGCCCAGCGACACGTTCTGTGCAACGGTGGCCCAAGGTAACAGCAAGTCATCCTGCGCCATGTAAGCGACACGCTCATGCACCGGCTGGCGGTCATTGGCCGTAATCTCTCCGGTGAATTCCGCACCCGTATCCAAGCCGGCAATCAGGCGCAGAATGGTGGTTTTTCCGACGCCCGATCCGCCCAGCAGGCAGGTCCATTGCCCCGCCGCAAGGGTCAGGGTCAACGGCGCGAACAAAGGCGCGCCGTTGATGGAGGCGGATCCGCTGACGGTCAGATCGGGCGCTGGCGTCACGGGGTCATACCCATTTGCCAGAAATTAACCTCAAGTTCGGTCGCGGTGCGGAAGGTTTGACACAGGCGCTGCCAGCGAGGTGAAGCCACATAGTCTGCACCGATACGCCTTGTTAGAGCCTGATCCATCAGCTCTCCAACCGCTTTGCAGGCGTCTTGATAATCCGGTCCGGCATAGGTATTGATCCAATCGCGATAGGCCTCGGATGTGGCTTCAGCCGCCAAGCGCGCGCCGATCTCGCCATAGCCCATCACGCAAGGCGCTAAGGCGGCCAGCAGATCGAGCAGATCGCCGCTGTACCCGGCCTCAAGCACAAAGCGCGTGTAGGCCAGGTTTTCTGCGCGTTCGGGTGTTGCGAACAGCTCTTCTCTGGAAATCCCTTCAGCTTCACAGATCCCGATATGCAGCTGCATTTCCTCAGCCACCAGCGCGTTCACCGTAGCAACGGCTGTCAGCATCTCGGAATGCGTTTCTGATTTCACAACCGCCAGCGCCCAGGCGCGGGAAAAGTGAATCAGGAACACGTAGTCCTGCCGCAGATAGTGCAGAAATGCCTCTCGCGACAGGGTGCCGTCCTTCATCCCTTCGACAAAGGCGTGGCGGGTGTAATCCCGCCACGGTCCCTGCGCGGCATCACGCATCAGCGCGAACGCTTTGCCATAGTCGCTCATTGCACGGTCACGTCGACTGAGATGTCGTTGACCGGGTTGATGCTGTCGATCATACCGCTGTCTTTCAGGAACGCTTCGAACCGGGCATAGCGGCCCGCATCAAACCCTGCCGGACGCAGCGCAAAGCGGGGCAACGTATCGATCCAGGCGCGGGCGTTCAACTCATCCTGCAACTCAGGCGAGGTGGCAGCAAAGATTTCCCAGCTTTTTTCCGGGTTGTTGACGATGAACTGGGTCGCCTTTTCGGTTGCGGCCAGGAAGCGGGCAACCTTATCGGCATCCATCGTGTCGGGGTTGGCGACATAGATCAGCTCATCATAGGATGGCACACCTTCTTCCTCGATATAGAAGCAGCGGCCCGCGACACCTTCAATGTCCATCTGGTTCAGCTCAAAGTTCCGGAAGGCCCCGATCACCGCATCCACCTGCCCGGTCATCAGCGACGGCGATAGCGAGAAGTTGACGTTGACCATCTCGATATCGTCCAGCGCTACGTCGTGAACTTTGAGCATGGCGCTCAGCACGGCCTCTTCGACGCCCGCAACCGAAAAGCCGACTTTCTTACCCTTGAGGTCGGCCAGCGATTTGATCGGACCATCCTCAAGCACCAGCAGGCAGTTCAGTGGCGTCGCAACCAATGTGCCAACACGTTTCAGCGGCAGACCTTCGTGGATTTGCAGGTGCAATTGCGGCTGGTAGGACACGGCCAGATCGGCCTGACCGGCGGCAACCAGACGCGGCGGGGCGGAGGGATCAGCTGGCGGAACGATTTCAATCTCCAGCCCTTCATCGGCGAAGTAGCCATTTTCCTGCGCCACGATGATGGGTCCGTGGTCGGGGTTGACGAACCAGTCCAGCAGAACCGTCATCTTGTCATCAGCCCAGGCCGGCGCGGCGGCCAGCAGGGCGATCGCTGTCATCAGCTTTTTCATGTCTCGCGTTTCCTTCTGTTCACGAGGTTGAGGCCGCGACGAGGACAATCTCGCCCGGCCAATCCGGTTTCAGTTCTTCCGCAGTACGCCAAGCGCGCAGACCGGTGGCACAACACAAGGCCAGCCGTCGACCCGTGCGCTGAGTTGCCTTTAAGGCCTGAGGTGACACTCGGTGCGCGTCGGGATGAATCGGTTCGGGTGCTTCATACTGGTCACGAAGCTCGACGATCAGGTCATCGGGGGTCAGCTGGCATGCGGAAACAAAGGGAAAGTGCTGCTCTGGTTCCGAAGCGCCATCAAAGCGGAACGAAGTACTGCGTAGCGTGCGGGCGTCAAACTGAACCATTTGACCAAGTGTCGAAGGCTCAATGCCAAGGATCAGGCTGAGCGCCATCTGCGCCTGCATTGCCCCAATCATGCCAACCACCGGCCCCAAAACGCCCGCTGTAGCGCAGCTGGCACCGCTGTCGGGCGCATCCGGAAACACCGCCCGCAAGGACGGGGCACCGCCACAAAAGCCACCAACGTAGCCCGACAAACCAAGTACCGAAGCACTGATGAGGGGTTTGTCCAACCCGCGGCACCTATCCGAAAGCGTGTAACTAACGGCATAGCTGTCGGCGCAATCGAGGATGATATCCGCGTCAGAAACGAATTTCTGCGCATTTACGCTGGTTAGAGCCTGTTTTTCCGCCGAAACCGAGATTTCACTGTTGATAGCCCGGCAGCGCTCTGCTGCGGTCTCAGCCTTGGGGTGCCCGCAGTCCCGTTCGGTGAACATTGTCTGACGATGCAGGTTCGACAAAGCAATCTCATCGCGATCCATGATGGTCAGGTGCCCAACACCGGCACCGGCCAGCAACGGCAGAACCGGTGCCGCCAGCCCACCAGCACCCACCACCAGAACCCGCGCCTCGGACAGACGGGCCTGACCCCGTTCGCCGACCTCAGGCAGGATCATCTGGCGCGCGTAGCGGCTCATCGGGTGGCCTCAATCCATGCTCGTACCCGCGCTTCGGGATCAGCATTCAGGGTGATGTCCGTCACGGCCGACACGATGTCCGCGCCCGCTTGCAAGACGCCGGGCGCGCGTTCAACGCTCATCCCTCCAATCCCGACCAAAGGGATGTCCCCCACGCGGGATTTCCATTCGGTCACGCGCGGCAGCCCCTGTTGTTCCCATTTCATCTTTTTCAGGATCGTTGGGTATACCGGTCCCAAGGCGACGTAATTGGGGGTCATCGCCAGAACGCGCTCAAGTTCGTCATCGTCATGGGTCGAGACACCCAGCTTCAGCCCCGCCTTGCGAATTGCTTTCAAGTCCGCGTTGTCCAGATCCTCCTGTCCCAGATGAATCCAGTCGCAACCCGCATCGATGGCCGCCTGCCAGTAGTCATTAACAACCAGAACGGCATCATGTGCGCGGCACAGGTCACGCGAAATCGCGATCTGTTCGTGCACAACCTCATCCGGTTGATCCTTGATCCGCAACTGCACCAGCTTCACACCCAAAGGCAGCATCCGGCGCAGCCAGTCCGAGTGGTCGAAAATCGGGTAAAACCGGTCGAGGGTCATGACAGGAACGCCTTTCCGATGACTGGGGTCGAAGGTTCGGCCATGTCGCGCGCCTCGATCGGGTCAGCCTGATGGGCCAGTTGCCCGGCTTCGATTGCCAGCATCATTGCTTTGGCCATCGCTGCTGGATCTCCAGCCCGTGCAACGGCGGTGTTCAAAAGAACCGCGTCATAGCCCAATTCCATTGCTTTGGCCGCGTGACTGGGCAGGCCGATACCGGCATCAATCACCAGTGGCACATCTGGGAATTCCGCCCGCATCGCGCGCAGCGCGTATTCGTTGTTAAGCCCACGACCCGAACCAATCGGGGCACCCCATGGCATCAAAACCTCACACCCTGCGGCCAGCAGGCGTTCACCCACGATCAGATCGTCCGTGGTGTAGGGAAAGACCTCGAATCCGTCTTCGGTGAGAATGCGCGCAGCTTCGACCAATTGGAACACATCCGGCTGCAGGCTGTCCGTGTGACCAATCAGTTCCAGCTTGATCCATTTGGTATCGAATACCTCGCGCGCCATATGGGCGGTGGTCACAGCCTCTTTGACCGTGTGGCACCCGGCGGTATTGGGTAGGATCAGCACGCCCAACTCGCGGATCATCTGCCAAAAGGTCTGTCCCGCACCGGATTCGCGCCGCAGCGATACAGTAGCCACCCCGGCGCCACTGTCCCGAAACGCCCGCTCCAGGATCGCGGGGCTGGGATATTGCGCCGTGCCCAGCATAAGCCGGTTGGGCAGTTGTGTGCCGTAGAACTTTTTCATCCCTCAGCCCCCCTGCATCGGTGCGACGATTTCGACCCGGTCGCCAACTTTAAGTGCGTGGGCAATGCGCAGGCTCGAAGGCACAAAGTCTTCGTTTACCGCCGTGGCGACACGGCCCGAGAACCCACATTCCTGCAAAAGCTCGGCAAGGGTTTCGGCGCGCACCTCTCGCGGTTCGCCGTTAAGCACGATCTTCATCGACCATCTCCGAATGTTTGTTGTCCAACGCCAGATCGGCCACCCCCTGCGCCAGTGCGGGGGCCAGAAGGTAGCCGTGGCGATAGAGGCCGTTGGCATAGATTGTTCGTCCCAACCGCCTGATGCGTGGCAGGTTGTCAGGAAAGGCCGGGCGCAGATCGACGCCGATTTCCAGCACTTCGGCCTCGCCAAAGGCGGGGTTCAACGCGTAGGCGGCGCTGAGTAACTCCAGCATCGAACGCGCGGTGATGCGGCTGCTATCCTCGGATTCGATCATCGTTGCGCCCAGCATGTAGACGCCATCCCCGCGCGGCACGATATAAAGCGGCATGCGCGGATGCAGCAGACGCACCGGTCGGGTCAGGGATACGTCCGGGCACCGGATCACCAGCATCTCGCCTTTGACTCCACGCAGGTCGTGCAGGTACTCGCGTGCGTGCAGACCGCGGCAATCAATGGCGTTTTCCAACTGCGTCGGCGCCAGCCTTTGGTGGATTTCGACCCCTTGATCCCGAAGCTGGCGGGACAAATCCTGCAATGCCTGACGGGGGTCCAGATGAGCCTCGTCGCTGAAGAACAGGCCCTTGCTGAAATTGCTTAGATCAGGCTCTAATTCAGCCACTTTTGCCGCGCTGACCTCAGAAAAGGCTTCGGTTCTTCGGGCGAAGCGGCGCAGATCAGGCAGATCGCGCGGGTTTGCGACGACCAGCGTGCCGTTCCTGTGAACCTGCGTCCGCGCAGCCCACCAGTCAATCGCCACCTGTCCAAGGCGCAGAACGGGTTCTTCGGCATTTTCGTACTCACACCAGGGCGCGAGCATACCGCCGGCCCACCACGAACAGCCGTGCGGGCCAGGCGGGCCGCCAGGATCAAATACCTGCACCTTTGCTCCGCGCGAAACAAGCTCGGACGCGACCGCCAATCCGGCCACACCGGCCCCTATGACCGTCCAGACCGTCACGCGGACCAGACCCGATGGAAGTGATGCACTGGACCGTGCCCCTGCCCGATATTCAGACCATCGGCCTGGGTGATGGCACCCTGCAAGTAGCCATGTGCCTGAGCCACGGCATCGGTCAGCGAAAGGCCCTTGGCCAACCCGGCCGCGATCGACGAGGACAGAGTGCAGCCTGTTCCGTGGGTATTGTGGGTCTGCTGGCGCGGAGCCGTGAATTCACTGGTCACGCCTTCGGTCGTAACTAGAAGATCGTGGCAAATGTCGCCTTTGCCATGGCCGCCTTTCATCAGGACCGCGTCCGCGCCCATCTCACAAAGATCGTGTCCCTGCGCGATCATTTCATCCAGGGTGTCCGCCGGCGCGCCACCCAATAAACATGCCGCTTCGGGCAGATTGGGCGTCAGCACGGTCGCGCGGGGCAGCAACACGTCGCGCATTGTTTGTACGGCCTCCTCGGCCAATAGCGCATCGCCGGATTTTGCGATCATGACGGGGTCCAGAACAACCGGCCCGGAAAAACCCGCAATCCTGTCGGCGACACTGTGGATGATCTCTGGTGTCGCCAGCATGCCGATCTTGATCGCGCCAACATCAAGGTCGGTCAGAACAGCGTCGATCTGAGCAGCAATGATGTCCAGTGGAATGCCATGCACAGCAGTCACAGCCCTGGTGTTCTGGGCCGTCACTGCGGTGATCACGCTGGCCCCATAAACCCCAAGCGCCGACATTGCCTTGAGATCGGCCTGAATTCCGGCCCCTCCGCCGCTGTCAGACCCTGCGATTGTTAAGGCAATAGGTGCCATGTCGTTGCTCCGGTTTATAATGGGCAACGGCATGGAAAACGTCTAAGCACTGTGAGACCGTTCCCTACGCCGGTATTGCCCGGATCAGGTTCGATGGGTTAGCGCAGTCACGCCTCTCAGCCCCCAAGCAGGGCACCCCAACGGTTGGGCCGACATTCTCAGGGGTTGCGGGTGGAATCAAGGGCCAATTTCGAGTGTAACGTTGGCCAAACTGGACTCAAAAAAGGCCGGTCCCTTGGGACCGGCCTTTTGCGTGTAGATTATCGGGGCACTTAGCCTTTCATGCCGTCCCAGAAGGATTTGACGGACGAGAAAAAGCTTTTTGATTCCGGGTGGTTATCTTCACCCAGATCATCAAACTCGCGCAGCAGTTCTTTCTGTCGGCTGGTCAGGTTGACCGGTGTTTCCACCGCCAGTTCGATGAACATGTCACCTACACCACCGCCGCGCAGGGCTGGCATGCCTTTGCCACGCAACCGCATTTGGCGACCAGATTGGCTGCCAGCCGGGATTTGAACCCGACCACGGCCACCGTCGATAGTAGGCACTTCGATCGATCCGCCCAGCGCGGCCTTGCCCATGCTGACCGGCACGCGGCAATACAGGTTCACGCTGTCACGCTCGAACAACTTGTGGTCCGAAACTTCTACGAAAATGTACAGATCGCCCGGAGGACCACCACGCATCCCGGCCTCACCCTCGCCCGCAAGACGGATGCGGGTGCCGGTTTCGACACCGGCAGGGATGTTGACGGACAGTGCGCGTTCTTTTTCGACCCGCCCGGCGCCACCGCAGGATTTACAGGGATTCTTGATAATCTGCCCAAGACCGTTACAGGTCGGGCACGATCGTTCGACCGTGAAAAATCCTTGCTGCGCGCGCACCTTACCCATACCGGAACATGTCGGGCAGGTTGTGGGCTCGACACCGCCTTCCGCGCCCGAGCCGTCACAGGCTGAACATGCCACAGCGGCGGGAACAGTGATCGTTTTTTGCAGGCCCGAAAACGCCTCTTCCAGCGTTACGCGCAGATTATAGCGCAGGTCCGACCCGCGCGCAGCGCGACGACCGCCGCCGGCGCCACCGCGTTGACCACCCATGAAATCGCCGAACAGATCGTCGAAGACATCCGAGAACGCGCTGGAAAAATCGCCCTGACCGCCGAAACCGCCACCGGGGCGGCCACCGCCCCCCATGCCATTTTCGAATGCGGCATGACCAAAGCGGTCATACGCGGCCTTTTTGTCGGCATCGCGCAGCACGTCATAGGCTTCGTTCGCTTCCTTGAACTGAGCCTCGGAATCCGGGTTGTCCTTGTTGCGGTCGGGATGCAACTCTTTGGCTTTCTTACGAAAACCCTTCTTGATCTCGTCCGCTGATGCGCCCTTGGACACGCCGAGCACATCATAGTAGTCGCGTTTTGACATCAGTTTTTCCTTCTGCCTCAACGTAATCGGGCCGGCCCGGCAACCGGACCGGCCCGAATTGGCCCGGTTACCCGTTACTTACGCTTGTCGTCGTCAAGATCTTCGAACTCGGCATCGACGATATCGTCATCACCGGCCGGAGCAGCATCTGCCGCAGCAGGCTCGTCTTCGGCCTCTTCCGACTGCGCCTTGTAGATCGCTTCACCCAGCTTCATCGCGGCTTCGGTGACGTTCTGGATGCCCGACTTGATCTTGTCGGCGTTTTCAGTTTCCAGCTCGTCCTTCAGCGCGGCGATCGCCAGTTCGATAGCTTCGATGGTGGTCGGGTCAACCTTGTCGGCATGCTCTTCCATCGACTTCTCGGTCGAGTGGATGAGGCTTTCCGCCTGGTTCTTGGCGTCGACCAGCTCGCGGCGTTCCTTGTCGGCTTCCGCGTTCTCTTCTGCGTCCTTGACCATCTTATCGATGTCTTCGTCGGACAGACCGCCCGATGCCTGGATGGTGATCTTCTGCTCTTTGCCAGTGCCTTTGTCTTTGGCCGAAACCGAGACAATGCCGTTGGCATCAATGTCAAAAGTCACCTCGATCTGAGGCATGCCGCGTGGCGCGGGCGGGATATCTTCAAGGTTGAACTGACCTAGGATCTTGTTGTCCGAAGCCATTTCACGCTCACCCTGGAACACGCGGATGGTTACGGCGTTCTGGTTGTCTTCGGCTGTCGAGAAGACCTGAGACTTCTTGGTCGGGATCGTGGTGTTGCGGTCGATCAGACGGGTGAACACGCCACCCAGCGTTTCGATGCCCAGCGACAGCGGTGTCACGTCCAGCAGAACCACGTCTTTGACATCGCCCTGCAGAACACCGGCCTGAATGGCCGCGCCCATGGCAACAACCTCGTCCGGGTTCACACCTTTGTGCGGCTCTTTACCGAAGAATTTGGTGACCTCTTCGATCACTTTCGGCATCCGGGTCATACCACCAACCAGAACAACCTCATCCACGTCAGCAGCCGACAGGCCCGCGTCTTTCAGAGCGGCCGCGCAGGGCTTCATCGACTTCTTGATCAGGTCGCCAACCAGCGATTCCAGCTTGGCACGGGTCAGTTTCATGACCATATGCAGCGGCTGACCGTTCGAACCCATCGAGATGAACGGCTGGTTGATTTCAGTCTGCGAGGTCGAAGACAGCTCGATCTTGGCTTTTTCAGCGGCTTCTTTCAGACGCTGCAGGGCCATCTTGTCCTGGGACAGATCGACACCGTGTTCCTTTTTGAACTCATCCGCCAGGTAGTTGACGATGCGCATGTCAAAGTCTTCACCACCCAGGAAGGTGTCGCCGTTGGTCGACTTAACCTCGAACAGGCCGTCGTCGATTTCCAGAATGGTCACATCGAAGGTGCCGCCACCAAGGTCATATACCGCGATGGTTTGGGTTTCTTCCTTGTCCAGACCATAGGCCAGAGCAGCCGCTGTCGGTTCGTTGATGATCCGCAGCACTTCCAGACCGGCGATCTTGCCGGCGTCTTTGGTGGCCTGACGCTGTGCGTCGTTGAAATATGCCGGAACGGTGATGACCGCCTGCGTGACTTCCTCACCCAGATAGCTCTCAGCGGTTTCCTTCATCTTACCCAGAGTGAAGGCCGAGATCTGGCTTGGGGAGTACTTTTCACCGCGGGCTTCCACCCACGCATCGCCATTGCCGCCATCAACGATAGCGTACGGCACCATTTTCTTATCTTTTTCGACTTCTGCATCATCCACACGACGACCGATCAGACGCTTGACGCCAAAGATCGTGTTGTCGGGGTTGGTGACCGCCTGACGTTTTGCAGGCTGACCGACCAGTCGCTCATCTTCGGTGAAGGCGACGATCGAGGGCGTGGTCCGCGCCCCTTCTGCGTTTTCGATGACCTTCGGCTGCGAGCCGTCCATGATGGCCACACACGAGTTGGTGGTCCCGAGGTCAATACCGATTACTTTTCCCATATGTTCAATCCCTTTCTCTTCAAGGCGATGTCCGGGGTGCGGACCCGTTATGGCACCCGGCCCCGATCTGGTTTGCGCGAACAGCCCTACACCATCGCGCGTCCCGGCGTATATAAGGGCCAGACGAATAGCCTGCAAGCGGTGTAAAAGGCAGGTTTTCGCGAATCTGTGGCCTTTTTTGGCAAGGTTTTGGCAAGGATTGGGGAATCTTGAATGGCGCGGCTGCTCTTGCGCGGTTTTGAAATCAGAAAAGCCTATCTGGATAGCGCGGCGCAGGCCCAGCTGATTGAAGTGTTGCGCCCGATTCTGAAGTCAGCGCCCTTGTTCCGGCCGGTGATGCCGTCGGGCAAGGAAATGTCAGTGCGCATGACCTCGGCCGGAGCGCTTGGCTGGGTCACGGACAAGGCTGGCTATCGATATCAGCCGCAACACCCAAAGGGGATGGGATGGCCCTCGATCCCCGATCCCATACTGGATATCTGGCGCGATCTCGCCAGCACCGAGCGGGACCCCGATTGCTGTCTGATCAATTACTATGGCGAAGGCGCTCGAATGGGCCTGCATCAGGACAAGGACGAAGCCGACTTTTCGTGGCCGGTGCTGTCGATATCACTGGGCGACGACGCGCTTTTCCGCATCGGCAACACGTCTCGCGGCGGCAAGACGGAATCCATTTGGCTGAACTCAGGAGACGTCGTGGTCATGGGCGGCCCTGCCCGCCTGACCTATCACGGGGTGGACCGGATCCGGTTCGGGTCCTCAAAACTGCTGCCAAAAGGCGGGCGGATCAACCTGACACTACGCGTGGCCAGTTAACGGCGCGCGCCCCAACTGGCCGAGACATGTTGCCGGGTGTAGAAAATGCCAAGAAGACCGACCATCAGCAGCGCTACACCGACCCAGATCGCATATTCCCAACTGGTGTTGCGCGGGAAATAGTTTCGGAAGACAAAACCGCGGCACTGGTCGATCACGTGAAACAGCGGATTCCAGGCAAAGCAACTCAGCATGAATCCCCCCAGCGCGTTCCCGACAAACATTTTACCCGAGAAGATCATGTTCAGGCGTCTGTAAACATTGCTTAGAATGCTGGATGTACTGGGAAACCATGGCTTGATTGCCATGAACACAACACCGACGGCACAGCCCGTAAACCAAGCCAGGATCAGCATATAAAACGCGCCGCCCGGGTCCTGGATTTCCAACGGCGCAACAGCAACACTGTATCCGAACAGAATTATAAGTATGGACATGACCTGTGTGTATAGCGTGCCGAATGCGGTCGACAGCAGCGACACCATCATGTTCATCGGTGAATGCAACATCATCGGGTTGTTCCCTGTGCCGACACCGCCGACCGAACCGACCGATTTGATATGCGTCATGAACAAAAAAACGCCGGACAGCAAAAACAGAATGAACTCACCCCGGATTTTGGCGACCCGCGTCCCCAGCATCGACATGATCAGATAGAATACCGTCACAAGCGCGAGAATCTGAACGATGTTCATAATTATGGCCAGCACGGCATTGGAATGCCCCGATCGAACGCCTCGGACAACGGCGTGGAACACCAGCTCAGAAAAGGTGAAAGCGCCGCCTAAAAGCGTCTGATTTCGTTTAAAATAAAACACCGGCGCACTCTTTCCTGCTGAATTACCTGCAAACTGCCACGAAATTCTTGCCGTTCCGTAACCGGCACATCATAAGGCCCTCAGGGATTTCGATCAACAAACCACAGGAACGGAGCATTTTTGTGACCTATGACGCCCTTATTCCCGTAATCAGACGTCTGGCGCTGGAAGCCGGGGATACGATCATGCAGATCTACGAGGCGGATGACTTCGACGTCAAAGTCAAATCTGACGCCAGCCCCGTGACCGAAGCGGATGAGGCTGCAGATGTACTGATCTCGGCCGGTTTGCGTGAGGCATTCCCCGACATCTTGCTGGTGACCGAAGAACAGGCGGCATCGCACTCTGAAAAGGGTGACACATTCCTGATCGTTGACCCTTTGGATGGGACCAAAGAGTTTATCAACCGGCGCGGCGATTTCACGGTTAACATCGCGCTGGTGGAAAACGGCGTTCCGACCCGCGGCGTGGTTTATGCGCCAGCAAAGGGACGCATTTTCTACACGCAGGCCGATGGTCAATCGGTTGAGGAAACCGGCGCACTGGACAAGGCTCAGGCAGGGGATGTGACCCCGATAGCAGTGTCTAAACCGGAAAATTCGGCGCTTTTGATCGTTGCATCTAAATCGCATCGTGATCAGGCAACCGAGGATTACATCAACAAGTATCAGGTGAAGGACAGCAAAAGCGCGGGCTCTTCCCTGAAGTTCTGTCTGGTCGCAACCGGCGAGGCAGACCTCTATCCCCGCGTCGGGCGCACCATGGAATGGGACACGGCCGCAGGACACGCCGTTCTGGCGGGCGCGGGCGGCAGGGTTGTGCGTTTTGATGACCACACGCCCCTGACCTACGGCAAGGACGGCTATGCAAACCCGTTCTTTATCGCCTACGCTCCGGGCGTAGACTTGAAGGAGGCCTGATGTCCGTACTGATTGCCATCCCCGCCCGTTATGCCTCGACCCGCTATCCCGGAAAGCCATTGGTTCCGCTGACAGGGGCAAATGGCAACGCCATGACCCTGATCGAACGCTCCTGGCGCGCGGCATGTTCCGTGTCGGGCGTTGATCGGGTTGTTGTCGCTACCGATGACGACCGCATCCGCGAAGTGTCCGAGGGTTTCGGCGCAGAGGTCGTGATGACATCCGAAACCTGCGGCAATGGTACCGAGCGCTGCGCCGAGGCACACAAGGCTCTGGGCACGGGCTATGAGATCGTCGTGAACCTGCAGGGCGACGCGCCGTTGACGCCGCACTGGTTTGTCGAAGACCTGATCGCGGGATTGCGCGCAGCCCCCGAAGCCGGGGTGGCGACACCTGTTCTGCGCTGCGACGGGGACGCGTTGAACAGCTTGCTGAATGACCGCAAACATGGGCGCGTTGGCGGCACAACAGCCGTATTCGCGACCGATCACAGCGCAATGTATTTCTCGAAAGAGGTTGTCCCCTTCACCGCTCAGACCTTTGTGGGTGATGAGGCAACGCCGGTGTTTCACCATGTCGGCGTATACGCCTATCGCCCCGATGCCCTTGCCGCCTATCCCACATGGCCCGTTGGACCGCTGGAGCAACTTGAAGGGCTGGAACAGCTGCGGTTCATGGAAAACGGCCGCAAGGTTCTGTGCGTTGAGGTCGAGGCAAAAGGTCGCCAGTTCTGGGAATTGAACAACCCGCAGGACGTGCCGAAGCTGGAAGAGATGATGGCCGCGATGGGGTTGGATTAACCAATTTTCCCCATGGAATTCCATTGCGCCTACGGCTAGGTGGGCGCGGTACTGAAATTTGGAACGTAATATGGCAAGTATTCTCGTTACCGGCGGCGCTGGGTATATCGGATCTCATGCTTGCAAAGCGTTATCTCAGGCCGGATACACGCCCGTAACTTTTGACAACCTTGTTACTGGTTGGCAGGACGCGGTGAAATTCGGGCCGTTCGAACAGGGCGATCTGCGGGATCGGGCGCGGTTGGACGAGGTTTTTGCCAAGTATAAGCCAGCAGCGGTGATGCATTTTGCGGCCCTCAGCCAAGTGGGCGAGGCAATGTCCGAGCCCGGAAAATACTGGTCCAACAACGTAACCGGTTCGCTGACGCTAATCGAAGCCGCCGTGGCCGCCGGATGTCTGAACTTCGTCTTTTCGTCCACCTGCGCCACCTATGGCGATCAAGACAATGTGGTGCTGGATGAAGACACGCCGCAATCGCCGCTGAACGCCTACGGTGCCTCGAAACGCGCAATCGAGGACATCCTGCGTGATTTTCAGGCATCGCATGGCCTGAACCACGTTATTTTCCGTTATTTCAACGTTGCAGGCGCCGACCCGGACGGTGAAGTGGGTGAGTTCCACCGCCCGGAAACACACCTCGTGCCGCTGATGTTGGACGCAATCGACGGCAAGCGCGACGGGCTGACCGTGTTCGGCACGGACTATGACACACCGGATGGCACCTGCATCCGCGATTATGTGCATGTCTGCGATTTGGTCGACGCCCATGTGCTGGGGTTGAACTGGTTGGAGCAGGACAAAGGCAGCCGCGTTTTCAACCTGGGCACCGGATCGGGTTTCTCGGTGATGGAGGTGATCAGCCACTCCAAAGCCGTCACCAACCGCGAAGTGCCCTATTCAATCGGGCCGCGTCGGGCTGGTGATTGCACCAAGCTGGTGTCCGGCTCTTCCCGCGCCGGTCAAGAGCTGGGCTGGACGCCGAAAAGGTCAACGTTAGAGACTATGATTGCCGACGCATGGCGCTGGCATCAGAACGGTCACTACGAAAGATAAGATTTGCGTGACCGGAACCAGCGAAGATACGCTTCCGCCCATCGGATGGGTGCAAAGGTACCGGTTTCGGCTGAAACGACGACGGCTGTTGTGGCGGTCATTTCGCAGCCGCCATCAACTGTCGTGCCTTGCCGACCGCACGTTACAATTCGGCCCCGCTGACGTTCTGACCTTTACCACGCTGCGCAACGAGATCGAACGCTTGCCCTGGTACCTCCGCCACTATCGCGCGTTGGGGGTTGACCACTTTTTTATCGTTGATAACGGCAGCAATGACGGTTCGGCTGACTATCTGGCAGAGCAACCAGACGTGTCACTGTGGCAGACCCATGACAGCTACCGTGCATCGCGCTATGGGTTGGATTGGCTGACTTGGCTGCAGATGCGCTACGGGCATGGCCACTGGACCCTGATGGTGGATGCGGACGAACTACTGATCTACCCTGATCACGACACCCGCTCCCTGAAAGATCTGACCAATTGGCTGGAAAATCAGGGACGTGCTGCGTTCGGAGCGCTGATGCTGGACCTATATCCCAAGGGACCACTGGGTTCCCAGAGCTATGACCCGGAGACTGACCCGACCGAAGTGGCAAGCTGGCTCGATACCGGCCCCTACCGCGCGCAACGGCAAGCCCCGTTGGGCAACCTTTGGGTGCAGGGCGGCGCGCGCGAGCGGATGTTTTTCAAGGACAACCCGCGCCACTCCCCGACGCTGAACAAGATCCCGCTGGTCCGGTGGTCGAAACGCTATGCCTATGTGAACTCATGCCATTCCGCATTGCCGCGCCGACTGAACGCTGCCTATGACGGCCCCGGCGATCCGTCCCCATCAGGCGTTCTGCTGCATACGAAATTTCTGCCCGAAGTTATTGAAAAATCGAGGGTGGAAAAAGAGAGACGCCAGCACTTTCACGACCCGGATCAATTCGCGGGGTACTATAATGAAATCATCAATCGTCCCGTCATGTGGACCCCAAAATCCAAAAAGTACACGGACTGGAGGCAACTGCAGCAGCTGGGACTGATGGGCGAGATCATTTGGGAAAGCCACAACTCGAACTAACTGTTTTTAAATCCGTTGCTTCGAAAGATGCAAAAATGGCATAAAACGGCAATTACCCGGCACCAAACTGGCTTGTTCAGGCTCCGGGTTTGCTCGCGTAGGTAAAAAGGTTGGGCAGTCGCGTGGGCCTATTGGATTCATATCGGATGAGATTGCGGCGCAAGCGCCGTGTTCTGCGGTGCCTGCGAAAACGGCGGGAATTGAAACCGGTTTCCGTGAAAACCAACGCTATACAACGCCGGGATGTCCTGCTGGTCTGCGTAATGCGGAACGAGAAAATCCGCCTCTCGTATTTTCTGGACTACTACCGCAAGCTTGGCATCAATCATTTTCTGTTTGTCGACAATGCCAGCGATGACGGCTCGCTTGAGTATCTGGCGGATCAACCCGACGTCTCGGTCTGGCGGGCCGATGCAAGCTACAAGCGCGCTTCTTTTGGAGTCGACTGGTCGAATTACCTGCTTCGCAAGTATGCCCACGGTCACTGGGTCCTGACCGTCGATCCCGACGAGTTCTTTATCTACCCCTTCTGCGACACACGACCCATCCGCGCACTGACCGATTGGTTGGATGGGTGCGCAGTGCGCAGCTTCAGCGCGATGCTGATCGACATGTATCCCGAAGGTCCCGTTGCAGACGCAACCTATACCGAGGGGCAGAACCCCTTCGAAATCGCCAACTGGTTTGATGCCGGCAACTATACGATCACCAAAAATCCAACGTATGGAAACCTCTGGATTCAGGGCGGACCGCGCGCGCGGGTGTTTTTCAAAGACACTCCGGCCAAAGCACCGGCTCTGAACAAAATTCCATTGGTGAAATGGGATCGGCGCTATGTCTATGTCAGCTCGACACATTCCCTTCTGCCACGCGGATTGAACCAGGTTTATGATGAATGGGGTGGCGAAAAGACCAGCGGCGCCCTGTTGCACGCCAAGCTCATCAGCACCCTGAGCGAAAAGGCAAGCGAGGAATTGCAGCGCGGCCAGCATTATCGCGGCTCGGGCGAATACCGCGCCTACGCGGAACAGCTGGGGCAAAACCCGGTGTTTTGGTGCGACAAGTCCGAAGCCTACATCAATTGGCGACAGCTTGAGATTCTGGGTCTCATGTCGAAAGGAAACTGGGCGTGAGCAGTCTGGGCGTCGTCATGCTGGTGCACACTGCGCTAAACCGGGCCGGGCAAGTTGCGCGCCACTGGACGGCATCGGGTTGCCCGGTGGTGATCCACGTGGATCGCAAAGTCCCGAAAGAGGTTTATACCGACTTCATTGCCGCATGTTCGGATGACCCGCTGATCCGGTTTTCCCACCGCCATGTCTGTGACTGGGGTGGCTGGGGAATTGTCGCAGCCTCGCAATCCGCGGCCGAGCTGATGCTCGAGGCCTTTCCTGATGTGCGCCATGTTTTCCTGTCTTCGGGGGCCTGCCTACCTTTGCGACCGGTGGATGAGTTGATCAACTACCTCTTGGATCGGCCGCGTGTGGATTTCATCGAAAGCGCCACAACCGCCGATGTCAGCTGGACCATTGGCGGGCTGGATCAGGAACGCTTCACCCTGCGGTTTCCCTTTTCGTGGCGCAAGAACCGCAAGCTGTTCGATGCCTATGTGAAACTGCAGCGCGCATTGCGCATTCGCCGCCGCATTCCCGAAGGGCTGATGCCGCATATGGGCAGCCAGTGGTGGTGTCTGACACGACAAACCCTTTCGGCCATCTTGCAGGACCCGAGGCGCAAGGCTTATGATCGGTACTTCCGACGAGTCTGGATCCCCGACGAGAGCTATTTCCAGACGCTGGCCCGTCTGTACTCTACCCATATCGAAAGCCGGTCGCTGACCTTGTCGAAGTTCGACTATCAAGGTCGCCCGCATATCTTTTATGACGATCACCTGCAGTTGTTGCGCAGGTCCGACTGTTTCGTGGCCCGCAAAGTCTGGCCCAACGCGGATCGCCTGTATCAGGCCTTTCTGACCGACCAGGCCGGAGCCATGAAGCCTGCCGAACCCAACCCTAGCAAGATTGACCGGGTCTTCTCAAAAGCGGTTGAGCGGCGAACGCGCGGCCGCGACGGGCTGTATATGCAAAGTCGTTTTCCCCGTCACGGGAACGAAAACGGTCTGACATCTGCCACGTACTCGGTTTTTCAGGGTTTCACCGAGTTGTTCGAGGATTTCGAACCCTGGCTGGCAAACGTCACGGGCACACGAGTCCACGGACATCTTTTTGGCCCGGAACGCGCCGAATTCGCCGGGGGTGAGACTGTCACCAACGGTGGCCTCAGCGATTGCGCGAAACTTCGGGACTACAATCCAACTGCCTTCATTTCGAACCTGATCTGGAACACTCGGGGCGAGCGCCAGTGTTTTCAATTCGGCCCCGCAGACACGCAAGAGATCAACTGGTTTCTTGCACGGGACAAGAACGCGCAAATCTCGGTCATTACCGGAGCCTGGGCGATTCCGCTGTTTCAGTCGAACATGAACTTTGCCGACATCCGGGCCGAGGCCGCCCGGCTTCAGCAGATCGAAACCAAACAGCTGGATATACTGTCGTCGGTCTGGACAAAGGCACGTGTTCGAACATGGACTTTGGCCGATTTCGTCGAATCCCCGGTCGAGCCTCTGCAAACCGTGGCCGAAGAAACCGGCGTCGCCCACCACAGCCACCTGACCGAAGCGCCCAAAATGGTTGACCTATCCGGGTTCGGCCAGTTCCTGCAAAACCTCAAAAATCAGGGTATGCACCCCTATCTCATGGGAGACTTTCCAACGGATGACGCGTTTGCAAACCGGGTCCGGCCGTACCGGAAACCCTATCTGGTGCAGTAACCCTTTATGACCGCCAAATTCGACTATTTCATCATTCTTGCGGCCATGCGGACCGGGTCCAACCTGCTTGAAGCTAACCTGAACGCGATCGAAGGCGTCACCTGTTTTGGCGAGGCGTTCAACCCGCATTTCATCGGGCGGCTCAAATCCGATAGTCTGCTGGGCATCTCGCTGGAAGAGCGTGATCGAAATCCCACCGCGCTGCTTCAGGCGATCCGGCAAGCACCGGGTGAAATGAACGGATTTCGGTTCTTTCAGGGCCACGATCCACGCGTGTTAGAGCCTGTTTTGGATGATCCGCGCTGCGCCAAAATCATTCTGACGCGTAATCTGCTGGACAGTTACGTCTCGCTCAAAATCGCGCGGGAAACGAAACAGTGGCAGCTGAAGAACATAAAGCGCCGCCGCGAGGCGCAGGTCGCGTTCGATGCCGAAGGGTTCGTGAAATACCTGAACCGACAACAAGAGTTCCATCTGACACTGTCGCAGCGCTTGCAGAAAAGCGGTCAATCGCCGTTTTTCATCGCCTATGACGATCTGACCCAATTGGACATTCTGAACGGTCTGGCCGCGTGGTTAGGCGTGTCCGGTAGGCTTTCGGCGATTGACGACACGTTGAAGCCGCAAAACCCGGAACCGGCCTTGTCGAAGGTCACGAACCCGGACGAGATGGAGCAGGCACTGTCTCAGATCGACAGTTTCAACCTGCACAGTACCCCGAACTTCGAACCTCGCCGACGTCCGATTGTCGCGAACTACGTTGCCGCACCAAAGACTCCGCTCATGTATCTTCCGGTGCGTGGTGGCTTGGAAAAATCTGTGACAAGCTGGATGGCAGCGTTGGACGCGGTCGACGCCCGGGATTTGATCACCAACCAGAACAGAAAGCAGACCCGTCATTGGTTGCAGTCCAATGCCGGGCACAGAAAGTTCACCGTTTTGCGGCACCCTCTGGCGCGCGCGCACCACGCCTTTTGCGCGCATATCCTTAGCACCGGGCCTGGCGCGTATCTGAAAATCCGAAACTTCCTGCGCAACCGGATGAAGGTTCCAATTCCCGGACAGTTGCGTCAAGGCAATTACCCCGTCGAACAGCATTACGAGGCATTTTCCGCGTTCCTGACATTCCTGCGCCAGAACCTTGCCATGCAAACCGCCGTGCGTGTGGATGGGTCCTGGTGCAGCCAATCGCAGATACTTGAGGGGATATCAGCCTTCGCCCTGCCTGATCTGATCCTACGGGAAGAGGAGATCCTTACAGCCCTACCCGATCTGGCGCGCCGGATGGGGCACACGGAGCCACCAAGGCCGGTCGTCAGCGAACCGGACGTCCCGTTCACATTGGGCGACATCTATGACGACAAACTGGAAACGCTGGCAACTGAGGCCTACCAGCGTGACTATATGCAATTCGGGTTCGGAAACTGGAAACCGCTTACGGACGCAGAGTGATCAGCGTGCCTTTGTTGACCATCGCGTAGATCTCTTCCATCTCGTCGTTTTTGACGGCGATGCAGCCAGCAGTCCAATCTGCAGTCTTTTTGGCGCGCTTCCGCTCGGACCGCTTTTTGGGCTGTCCATGGATGAAAATGTCACCACCAGGATCAATGCCCGCTGCCTTGGCCTGCGCAATATCCTGAGAGTTCGGGTATGAAATCCCAAGCGACAGGTGATAGCGGCTGTTGGGGTTGCGGCGGTCAATCAGATAGCTGCCTTCGGGCGTGCGCCCGTCACCGCGCTTGGTCTTGGTGCCGGTCGGGGCAAAACCAAGATCAACTTTGTATTCCTTGAGAATGTGTTCGTTGTGCAGAAGATACATCTTCCGCGCGCCCTTGTTGATGACCAAAGAGGTCACCTCGGGTCCATCATAAGCCAGAAATCTGGGGCCTGCTGATGCACAAGCTGAGAGGCTCAGCGTTGCCATTGCGCCCAATCCGAATGCTCGACGATCCATGTTCACTGCCTGCTGCTCTTTTTTTCGGTATTATGCCAGAAAACGCGAAAACTGAAATCACTTTTTGATGTGTGACCGCTCAAGCAGGTGGCGCTCGATGGACTCCAGCCGTTCCAATACCTCGTCGCGATAGGCATCCGTTCTGACTTCATCCTCGGCGTGGTGCGCGTCCTGCATAGAGTTCACGATCAGGCCCACCAAAAGGTTCACAACCGCAAAGGTCGTGACCATGATAAAGGGGACAAAGAACAGCCAGGCGTAGGGATAAACCTCCATCACCGGGCGCACGATGCCCATCGACCAGCTTTCCAGCGTCATGATCTGGAATAGCGTATAGGCCGACAGACCCAAATCACCGAACCAATCCGGAAAAGTCTGCGAGAACAACTTGGTCGAGATCACCGCGCCGATATAAAACAGGATTGCCATCAACAGGAACACACTGGCCATACCCGGCAGGGCCGAGATGAACCCTTCGACCACGCGGCGCAGGCGGGGCGCGACCGAAATCACCCGCAGCACCCGTAGTATCCGCAACGCGCGCAGCACCGACAGGCCCGAACCACCCGGGACCAGCGCGATTCCGACAATAACGAAATCAAAAACGTTCCAGCCGTTGGAGAAGAAACTGCGTCTGGATGCCAGCAGTTTCATCAATATCTCGGCCACAAAGATCGCCAGGCAAAGACTGTCCAGCGTCACGATCAGCGGCCCAACAGCCTCCATCAACGTGGGCGACGTCTCCATCCCCAGAAGCACCGCGTTAAAGATGATGACGCCGGTAATGAACTTCCCGAAAGCTGGCGCTTCGATAATGGTCAGCAGGCGTTGGGTGATCCCCATTCGGGTAGTCTCCTGTCAGGTTTTTGGGTTCAGGATGAAACGTGCGGCAAGTTCGGTGTGTGACGACCATCGAAATTGGTCAACGACTTGTAACCATTCAAGGGTGTACCCGGCGTTAACCAGGGTTTTTGCGTCGCGGGCGAACGTCACCGGGTTGCAGGACACATAGGCAATCACCGGGCGCAAGGCCTGCGCCAGCTCGGCCACCTGCGCCTCGGCCCCCGCGCGCGGCGGGTCGATCACAACCGCGTCAAAGGACTTCAACTCGTCGGGCATCAACGGGCGCCGGAACAGATCGCGCGCCTCGGTCGTGACCCGTTTAAGGCCTTGGGCCCTGCGCCACCCCTGATCCAGAGCCTGCGTCATCGCCGCTTCGCCTTCGACAGCGTGAACCTCGGCCGTCTCAGCCAATGGCAGCGAGAAGGTTCCGCAGCCGGCAAACAGGTCAACGATGCGTTTGGCACCGGATGTAGCCTCGGAAACAGCCTGTAATAGAGCCTGTTCTCCGTCCTTCGTCGCCTGCAGGAAAGCGCCCGATGGCGGCACGACATCAGCAGCGCCGAACCGCTGAACCGGCGGCTGGCGCATGGCAATCACTTCGCCATCCCAACTGAGGCGGGCCAGACCGTGCTTCTCGGTCGCCTGCGCCAAGGCCAATTCCAGCGGGCCGTCCAAAGATTTGCCGCCTTTGACGGCGACGTCCAGCCCACCTTCGGACAGTGTCAGCGTCACGGCCAGCACACCCTTGCGGCTGCCGCCCAGAACGGCCAGTGCTTCGGCCACCGGAATGGCTGCAATCAGGGCGAGATCCAGCAGGTGGCAATCGGGGATTTCGGTGATCGTGTCCGAGGCACGACCATGGAACCCAGCCAGAGTACCCTTCTTGGTCCGCCGCACGGCGATTGTAGCCCTGCGCCGAGACCGCTCCGGCGACGTATGGATCGGGCGCATATCAGCCTCAAGCCCTTGCGCAGTCAGCGCGTTGCGCACCACCTCGACCTTCCAGTCTGCGACGAAATCGTCTGCGGCGTGCTGCAACTGACATCCGCCGCACGACTTATAATGACGACAAGGCGCTTTGACCCGTTGGTCAGAGGGCGTTTCGACGCGGATATCACTCAGGAACTGGCCCAGCAGCGTTCCGGAGACCACCTCACCCGGAAGGGTGCGTGGCGCATAGACAGGACCATCGGAGATCCCGTCGCCCTGATGGCCAAGGCGGGTAATGGTATAGGTTTGCGTCATAGCGCGCCTGATACCGGGGCTTTGCGCACAACAAAACCCCTTATAACGCTTTATTCGGCGGCCTCGGCCTGAATGAACCCACCTGACTGGCGATGCCAGAACCGGGCATAGAGACCGCCCTGCTCTAACAGCGCGTCATGGGTTCCGGTCTCAACGATGCGCCCCTGATCCAGAACGATGATCCGGTCCATCTCGCTGAGCGTCGACAGACGGTGCGCGATGGCCAGCACGGTCTTACCCTTCATCACCCGATGCAGCGCCGTCTGGATCGACGCCTCAACCTCGGAATCCAGCGCCGAGGTTGCCTCATCCAGCACCAGAATGGGCGCATCCTTGAGAATGGCGCGGGCCAGCGCAATGCGCTGCCGCTGACCACCGCTGAGCTTCACGCCACGCTCGCCCAGATGCGCGTCATACCCGGTACGACCATGCGCATCCTGAAGGCTGAGGATAAAATCATGAGCTTCGGCTTTTTGGGCCGCCTCAATCATCTCATTCTCTGACGCATCGGGTCGACCATACAGGATGTTCTCGCGCGCAGAGCGATTGAACATCGCGGTTTCCTGCGTGACCATACCGATTTGGCGCCGCAGGCTGTCCTGCGTCACGTGTGAAACATCCTGTCCGTCGATCAAGATCGCGCCCTTTTCGCCGTCGTAAAGACGGAGCAACAACGAAACCAAGGTCGATTTCCCGGCTCCGGAAGCACCGACAATCCCCAGCTTTTCGCCGCGTTTGACGGTCGTGTTTACGTCCGATACACCGCCAATATCCCGACCATAGGCAAAGCTGACATGATCAAAAGTGATCTGGCCTTCGGGCACTGACAGCTCGGTCGCGTCGGTCTGGTCTTCAACCCGTTCACGTTTGGCCAGCGTCTTCATGCCATTTTCGATCTCACCCACATTGGCATAAAGACCCATCAACGTGAAACTGACCCAACCCGTCATCTGTGCAATGCGGATCGACACGGCACCTGCGGCCACGATATCTCCGGCAGTCGCAGCGCCGGCTTGCCACAGCCACAAGGTCGCCCCGATCAACAAAACGGGCAGCACCCCCGCCAGCAACATCAGGATCAAACGGAAGCTGGCCGACAAGCTGCCGAATGCCAGCATCTTGTCGCGCAGATCAACCATGGAATTTCGCGCGGCCTGATCCTCGAAGTCGGAATGGGCAAACAGCTTGACAGTCTTGATGTTGGTGATCGTGTCGACGACCTGACCCGAGACCATGGCGCGCGCGCCAGCCCTTGCGGCCGACCGTTTACGGATGCGCGGCAGATACCAGCGGATCAGCAGGAAATACACGGCCAGCCAAACCGAAAAGGGCAACATGACCAGCGGATGAATAGACCCTAACAAAAGCAATGAGCCCACAAGCGAGGCCAGAGCGAACACTATTGCGCTGATCGTTTCGGACACCACCGAGGCCATCGCGTTAGACGTTTGCATCTGTTTTTGCGCGATGCGACCTGCAAAATCGTCGTCGAAATAGGTCACCGACTGGCCCAGCGTCCACCGGTTCAGCTTGGCCAGAACCAGCGGCGTGATATTCGGCATGACAACATAGGCGTTCGAATAGGCCGACAGACCAAACAAAATCGGGCGCAGCACCATGAAAAACGCCACGGCCCCAAGCATCATCCAAACGTTGCTGGCAGTCAGAAAGTCATCTGGCCCGCTTGTCGTCGCAATGTCGATTACAAAACCCAGAACCCAGGCCGTTCCGGCCTCCATCGCGCCCGCCATGGCCGAGAAGAAGGCCGCAACGAATATCATCGGCCAGGCCCCTGACAAGCACCAGCGAATGAACGCCCCCAGTGTTTGCGGTGGGGGCGTTTCGATGTTCTTGAAAGGGTTGATCAGGTCGGTAACCTTCATTCCGCGGCCTCCGGGTTCAGGAAGCCGCCAGATTGCCGCGCCCAGAACTGAGCGTAAACCCCACCTTGCGCCAACAGCTCGGAATGTCCGCCCTGTTCCACAATCCGGCCGCCATCCATGACCAGAATGCGGTCCATCTGCGCGATGGTGCTTAAACGGTGGGCGATGGCGATCACGGTTTTGCCTTGCATCATGCCGTAGAGAGTTTCCTGAATTGAGGCTTCGACCTCGGAATCCAGGGCGGATGTCGCCTCGTCCAACAGCAAGATCGGAGCGTCCTTCAGGATCACCCGCGCCAGCGTGACCCGCTGGCGTTGACCACCGGACAGCTTCACACCGCGTTCACCTACATGGGCGTCATAGCCGGTACGCCCCTCAGGGTCCTGCAGGTCAAGGATGAACTCATGCGCTTCGGCCTGTTTTGCAGCCGCGATCATCTGCTCTTCGGTTGCTTCAGGACGACCATACAGGATGTTGTCCCGCACCGAGCGATGCAGCAACGCACTGTCCTGCTGCACCATACCGATATGGCTGCGCAGACTGTCCTGTGTCACTTTCGCGATATTCTGATCATCGATCAGAATTGCGCCCTGCTCGACGTCATAAAACCGCAAAAGCAGCTTAACTAGGGTCGATTTACCCGCGCCGGAGCGCCCGATCAGGCCAATCTTCTCACCGGGATGAATGGTCAGGTTTACGTGATCCAAACCACCGGTTTTGCGTCCGTAATGGTGCGACAGATCGCAAATGTCGATCTGGCCTTTGGCCAACTGCAGGGGCTTGGCGTCAGGTGCATCCAACAGGTCAATGGGCTGGGCTATCGTTTGCATCCCCTCGGCCACAACACCAAGCTGGCGGAAGAAGCTGGTCAGCGCCCACATGATCCACCCGGTCATCGCGTTCAGTCGCAGGGTCAAAGCCGTTGCCGCAGCGACCACTCCGACAGAGGCACTGCCCTGCATCCAAAGGGCAATGGCCCAACCCACGACCCCGACGATCAGCAATCCGTTCAGTGTGACCAGTACAGCGTCCATGATGGAGAAGATGCGCATCTCGACCTGGAAGGTTTGGCGTGTTTTCTCAATAGCTTCGCGCGCGTAATCCAGCTCCTGCTCACCATGGGCGAACATCTTGACCGAATGGATGTTGGTATAGCTGTCCACCACACGCCCGGTCACAGCCGAACGCGCGTCCGATGCGGCCTGAGAGGCCGGACCAACCCTTTTGACCGTCCAGCGAACCAGAACGGCATAAAGCGCAAACCAAATTAACAGGGGCAACAACAGCCGCGGATCAGCCGCCATCAACAGAATCGCGGCACCAATCAGATAGGCAATCGAAAATGAGATGGCGTCGAACACCTGAAACACGGCCTCACCTGCGGCAGGCGGGGTTTGCATGATCCGGTTTGCAATGCGACCGGCAAAGTCATTCTCGAACCAACCCACGGATTGGCGCAGGACGTGTTTATGCGCCCGCCAACGGATCAGCGTGCCAAAGTTGGGCAGGATCGTGTTGTTCAGCAGCAGCACATCCACGACGTGCAGCAAAGGGCGCAGAAACAGCACAAACAGCGCCAGCAAGATCAGTTCGGTCCCGTGATCCTGCCAGACTTCGGTGGGTGTGCCGGACAACAGGTCAACAACGCGACCCATGTAGTAGATCAGCCCGACCTCAACTGCCGCGACGATGACTGAAATCAGCCCCGCCCAGAAGAAGACCCGGTAGAACGGCTTGGAATAATCCAGCATGAACGGCCACAACCGTATGGGCGGCGTGTCGGTTTCGTCATAGGCAACAAAAGGGTCGACGAGGTTTTCGAAATAGCGAAACATGGAGGGTGCTCCGATTGAGCGGAAAATAAGTCATGCGAAGAAAGATGGCGCCAGAACACCACCCCTACGGGTCAAAGTGTTCCAGCCTTAGCTGTCCCAGATCCCGTAATACATTCGCATCCCTCCATTCATGTGACAGGGGCAAGTAACCACAAAGTTTTTTATTTGTCATCCCCTTTTGAGACTTCGCTTTATCAGCCCAGCAAATCTTCGCGACTCAGCGTGAAGCCCGAGGCGATCCACTTCGACTCAAGCTCGGCCAGTTTCCTGCCCAGCGCGGGGCCCGTGAATTCGGGTATCAGATCGGCCGCGCTGATCGGAAAGGTTGCAGCGGCGCCGGCGCTCAGATCATCCCTCATGACCTCTGTCCAGGGCTGCTCCAGAAAGGCGCAACGCAATAGGGTTTCGTGCAGCCCGCCTTCTCTGCCGTAACGAAAGCCCAACTCGGCAATGCTGGCCGAACCTGACGCTTCATCCCGCATTCGCGTCAGGCGCTGCAACTGGGCCCGGCTCAGTCGCAGGGTCTTTGCAATCTCAGGAGTTGCAATTGCTGCGAGACGGCGCACGGCATCCGGTTCTGCCCCGGCCTGCTGCTCTAACGCGACTAAAGGTGCCAATGAACGGTCATCCGCACCCGGCAATAGTTGTGCCAGTACGCCGACACTACGCATCGCGGCAACCGAAGGGGCCGGGTCCGGCGCGCCCAGCAGTTTGAGAAGCTCTGCGCCGACCCGTTCGCGGGACAGGCCAGTCAGCCCATCGAGATTTGAAGCCATCGCCGCCAGAGCGTCCGGGTCAAACCCGGCCTCGGCATCGCCATACCAAGCGTGAAACCGGAAGTAGCGTAGTGAGCGAAGGTAATCTTCGCGGATACGGTTCGCTGCGGTTCCGATGAAGCGGACACGGCGCGCTTTCAAGTCGGGCAACCCGTTCAGAGGGTCCAGAATAGTGCCATCCGGCCGCGCGTAGATCGCGTTCATCGTGAAATCGCGGCGCGCGGCGTCCTCTTCCACCTTGTCGGAAAAGGCGACCACAGCGCGGCGGCCATCGGTTTCTATATCACGGCGAAATGTGGTGATCTCATGCGGGATGCCCTGGCTGACCACGGTAATGGTGCCGTGATCAATTCCTGTCGGGATCGCCTTGAGCCCCGCACCATTCGCCAGTTCGACCACCTTTTCGGGACGGGCGTCGGTAGCAATGTCGATATCAGAGACCGGTGCACCCAACAGAGCGTTGCGAACGCAACCACCGACAAACAGGGCCTGCGACCCGGCATCCGTCAGGGCGGCACAGACCCGCTGCGTTGCGGGCTCTGCCACCCAGTCTTCTTCGATTTTCATCATTCGCTGATCCGTGCTGCCAATCCCCGCAGAATACGGGCCGTTGCGCCCCAGATATAATAGGGGCCGTAAGGTACCGTGAAATAATACCGCCTCTGTCCACGCCAACGGCGCGATTCAACGATATAATTCGCAGGGTTGAGCACTTGTGCAAGCGGAACCGAAAACACTTCGGCAACTTCGCCCGGTTCGGGCACGGATTGGAAGGACTCGCGCAGGATCGCCACCACCGGTGTGACGGTGAAAGACGTTACTGTCTCGTGCGTGGGTAGGTGCCCGAGAATTTCGGGCAGTTCGGATGGCAGGCCGATTTCTTCGCGCGCCTCGCGCAGGGCGGTGGCAGTGACGTCGGCGTCGCCTTCGTCCTGCTTGCCGCCCGGAAAGGCGATCTGGCCGGGATGATGCTTTAACGCCGAGGATCGCTTGGTCAGGATCAAACGCGGGGCACCATCAGCAACTGAAATGGGGACCAGAACTCCGGCGGGGCGCAATTTGCGCCCTTCGGGCAGAACCGTATCGGGGTTCAGGTCGAAATCACTCGACCCGTCGCCGGGGCGGCGCAAGGCCGCCCGCAGCTGATCTGTCGGATCAGGCACCGTCAGCATCAAACCCGACCGTGGAGGGATCCAGCACGTAATGCGCGCCGCAGAATTGGCAATCGGCAGTCACCTCACCTTCCGGAGTGGTCATCTTTTCGATGTCCTTGGCCGAATAGATCGACAGGCTCTGCCGCACGCGATCCTCGGAACACGTACACCCGAATTGCACCGGTTGCGCATCATAAACCCGAGGCTGTTCCTCGTGAAACAGCCGGACCAACAGATCCGTGGGCGCGATCGACGGGCCAATCAGTTCCAGATCGTCGACCGTGTCCAGCAGGATGTTGACGCGGCCCCAGTTCTCGCCTTCCTCACCGTCGACCAGATCGTCAGCAGTCAGGATGTTGCCGCTGCCCTCGCCGGACGCAACAAAGGGCGAGGCCTTGGGCATGTGCTGCAACATGACACCACCGGCACGCCAGTGTTCACCAACGCCAGGCTCTGTCGACTTGCCAAAGCTTAGCGAGAACCGGGTCGGCAGCTGTTCGGACTGGGCGAAATACGCCTCGGCACAGGCGCTCAGCGAACCGCCAGCCAACGGAGTAATCCCCTGATAAGGCTGCGTACCTTCACCCTGGTCGATCATGATTGCGAAATACCCTTCGCCGATTTGATCGAATGGCGCGCCATCTGTCAGGCGATCGCGGTCAAAGCTGGCATAAGCGCGGATGCGCGCCTGTTCACCCTCTTTTTGTGGTGCGTAATAATCGGTGGCGATCATTCGCACGGCGCCCTTGGACTGGACCTGCAGCGAAAGCTTCCAACGCAGCGCAACAGTCTGGCCGATCAAAGCAGTTAGCAAGGCCATCTCGGCCACCAAGGCCTCGACCTTCTCGGGGTAATCATGCTGTTTCAGGATGCCGTCGAGCACGCCATCCAGACGGGCCACGCGGCCGCGCATGTCCGATACATCCAGTTGAAAGGGCAGGACGGTGTCGTCCCACGCGATTTTTGTTCCAAGAGACATGGGGTTTCCTTACACGCCACAGGTTGGCATACCGCCAGCATATAGGTCGAACATTTCGGGTTGTAAGGGGCCATACATGATCAGACGGTTTGGTGAAACCCCACATGCGGGGCGCAAATACACGCGCAGGCCCGGTGTCTATGCCTTGCTGCCACGCGGGCGGGGGTTGTTGGTTACCTGGTACGACGACGGGCTGAACCCGGAACTGCAACTGCCGGGCGGGGGCATCGATCCGGGCGAATCACCTATAACCGCCCTGCACCGAGAAGTTTTTGAGGAAACCGGTTGGTTGATCACCGCCCCGCGCCGCTTTGGTGCTTTTCGGCGATTCACCTACATGCCAGAATATGATTTGTGGGCGGAAAAGGTCTGTCTGATTTATCGGGCACAACCCGTGCGCCGCATGGGTCCGCCGCGTGAAGAGTTTCACGAAGCTCGATGGATGGATACCGCAGATGCAGTCGAAAAGCTGGGAAACGGCGGTGATCGCCACTTTGCTGGCTTGCACCTGAAAGGGCTTCAATGACCGTTATATTCAAAGAACACGGCCGAGACGTCATCGTCCATTCCACTGTCCGGTGCCATCACTTGCGTTAGCCGCCAAAACATATCGTCCAAAAATTCTGATCCACTGCGTCCTGGGGCGCAATCAAGCGCCATCTGAAGCAGCCCGTCGTCTTCCAGCAAGCCGCCTTCGGCAAGGCCGCATTCCGTAAAGCCGTCTGAATACAGCAACAGGCGGTCACCGGGTTGCATGTAAGTTTCTGTCCGCTGAAAAGTGACGTCCGGCAACAAACCAATGGGCAGACCGCCCTCACCCAGAAACTCCGCGCTCCCATCCTGCCGCAGCAGCAATGGATGGGGATGTCCGGCCTGCACCATCTTAAGGTGCCCATTGCGCAAATCGATGATGGCGTACACCATCGTGAAGTACTCCTCGATCCCCGCATCCGCCATCAGTCGCGAGTTCAGGCTCGCGGCCACTTCTTCCGGCGGCAGAAGCGCGTAGAATTTGTCAAAGCGCCGTTCCATGGCCATGTTCTGATCAAAGTGACTGCTTGACAGATACCCGCCCAACCGGGCCGTCATCATGGCCGACGTGATGCCATGGCCGGACACGTCGATACTGTAAAAACCCAGCCGGTTAACGCCCGGAGAAAACATCCCCACCAGATCACCGCCGATATGTCCGCATGGCTTCAGCAACATGCTGACCCGCGACTTGCCAAATTCCCGTGTCAGTTCCGGAACCAGCGATTCCTGAATTTTCCGGGCCTGGATCAGATCCTTGTCAATCGCATCATGAGCTACACGCAGTTCCTCAAGCGCGGACTCGATCATGCGGTTTTTCTCAGACAGCTCGCGCTGCATGTCCAGAATGCGTGCGCCTGCCGATATGCGCGCGCGCAGTTCGTCTGCCTCAAGCGGCTTGATCAAAAAGTCATCCGCGCCAGCGTCAAGGCCCCGCGCAACCTCCTGTTTCTCACTCTTGGAGGTCAGCAGAATAAAATAGCTGTATTGATCGCCATCCAGCGCGCGAAACGCTTTGCAAAATTCCAGCCCGCTCATCCCCGGCATGACCCAGTCGCTGAGCACAAGATCCGGCGGATCGCTCAGGCACATCTCGATCGCGACATCACCACTGTCTGCCTCAATTACTTCAAAGCCCCATTTCTTGAGCGAAGCGACCAGAATACGCCGCTGCAGGCGGCTGTCATCGACGACAAGCACCTTTTGGATCGCACCAAAATCCAGATCTGATCTGGTGTCTGCCTGACTGACCTCTGCCACCGTTACCCTGCCCCGCGACGCTAATCGGAATGCGATGACCCTAACGCGGGGCGGTTTAATATAGGATGAAGGCGGCAAGTCACTCCACTTAACCTGCTCTTTACCGGTCTCGCGTTACCAAAGGCAGGTCGCGGCAGGTGAAGAGAGGGTGGCATGATCAACTGGTCCAGGGTCCAACAGCTACGGGACGAAGTTGGCGCCAGCGAGTTCGATGAGGTGGTGCAGATCTTCCTCGATGAGGTTCATGAGGCGCTTTCCCGGCTGCAGCATGACACCGCGGGCACCCGTTACGAACAGAACCTGCATTTTCTGAAGGGCAGCGCGCTAAGCCTGGGCTTTGAGGCGCTGGCAAAACTCTGTCAGGACGGGGAGAGGCAGTCAGCACAGGGACAAAGCCAAGCCGTTGACCTTCTCAATATTGTCAGCGTGTTCGAAAGTTCAGCGGCTGAGTTCAAATCGGGACTTGGCAATTTCTGAGGATGGTAACGGCGCTGTAAGGATGCTCAAGCAACTAGATCTTTCCTGCTCACGACGCTGCAACTCTTGTAGTTGCCGAAACGGAAATGCAGGTTGAACAGGCCGGGCAACAGTCCAAAACTTGGCAATGCTCATCAAGAATTCGGGGTCAATCCTAAGCTGGAAGCTATGGTCCTTGCCGCGGCCAGAAAACTATACTCCTGCACAACATGTTGAGCGAATTCTGTGCGTTTGCGGCGAAATGCGGCTGACTCTGATTTTGCCTGGGCGATTAAACCAGCAAGAGAGGTATCCTCTTCGAAGACGTAGATAAACTCTTCAAACCCATCGGGTAGGCCCACAATTCTGTCGGAAATCAAGGGGACGCCGCAGGCGAGCACGTCAAAAATCCGGTTTGAAATTAAGCCATTGTTCCGCATTAAAGGTCGGTGATCATTGAGGACAACACCGGCCGAACGATAGAGCTGACCTAGCTGCATATTTGGAACACTTGTGGCGCGGAGACGATCCGCTTTCAGTTTCCGGTCCCACCGGTCTCCGTAAACGTCCACAGCTAAACCCTCGGCCAGCGCCTTTCTTATGACCGGCCGGGCTTCCCATCTTCTGTAGTTGTTGCCCACAAACAAGGTTGGACCATCGTGATTGCGTTCGCCGGGATGAAAAATGCGATGATCCGTCGCTTGATAAAGTACGGAATCCTGAGGTCGGATCTTTATCTGCTGGAAGAATAGGTGTGACGCAAAAAAGTTTGCTGTGTAGTTGTCGGCCTCTTTGAAATACTTTTCTGGGGTCAATTCGCTGATGACCCAATTGGCAACACCGCGTTTCGCGGAATATGGATACTGAATCTTTCCCCGGATCAGAACGGCCGCTTCGTCTGCGTCCGAAGCTGAAGACCAAGCGTCATAATCATCTACGCGGGCTTTAAGGCCAATGTCCGTAAATGCATCGGCAAGACTACGCGCGTAAATTCTCTCTCCCCAACTGTGCTGCTTTCCCTCCTGATACGGAGACTTCACGGCAATCAGGGTTGAATCAGTTCTCCGCGATACTGTTGATCTTTTTTTTTTGCAGGAGCGGATTGAACTGCACTCATGAAAGCACGTTCCAGCTGTTGGACGCGTTCATACTCGTCTTCCGACAGGGTTAACCCCATACCTTCCAACAACAGTCGGACCGTGCCAAAAATTCTTGCCCGGTTGTAGGAAATATTAGACGAGCCGTGCATAAGAACCTGCCTTACACCCCGCGCAATCACCCAACCCAACGGAATTTCTTGTTCGGCTCTCCATTCGACGTCAATCTGCGTTAGACCATCATTGGTTCTAATAAAGTTGAACGGAGTTGCGTCGATATATGAACCATCAAGGGTCATATCCTCAAACGCGCTGGTGCCTGATGTTTGCCTGCATGCGGCTTTAAGATACTCCGCCCAAGGGATGAAACTGCGCCAAAGACGAACCGGTCGCGGCGTTCGGTGCATCTGGCGAATAATCTGGCCTGCTTCACTGTCCCCATCAATGTAAGAAGCGGACGCGGTATCGTGGCAAATTGTATAGCGACCAACTTCAATTTTTTTGTGCGGCCCCGAGAGCGTTGCAGTCTTCTGAACAGAGATTTCACAATCAGGACCAGAAAATGACGTCTCACAAGTGAAAGCAGGGTGTCGCTTTCCAATGTTGTGCGTCAACGCAAGCTTTGTTGATTGCGTGAATTCTTGAGCGCTTGCAGTAATCAGGAAGGAGTTGGCAAATTCGCCAAGAAGTCCGGCTTTACTCAATGTGGAAATGGCAAGGCCATCTGTAAATGCCGGGTCAAGTTTGCGACTATAATCGCGCGAACGGGAACCGAGTAGCAGATCAGCGGCATTAAAGCCCTTGGAAGAGAGACCAACCTCGGTGATCAGCGTGTCGCAGATTTTGTAGTCTGGAAACGCGTAGTGGAACTCCTGATGTTCGAATCCGTTATCAGCGAGCAGCGTGGCAATTTCCAGTTTGCTGAACGTCTCGGCCGAGCGTCCGTCATACAGGTCATGAATCCCGTAATAGGGGCGACCAACATGATCTTCCGACGCCCCGTTCCAATACTTCAAACCAAGCTTGTTCTCGATTGCGATAACTACTTTTCCGCCCGGCTTGAGGTGCCGTTTCGCGACATCCAGATACGAACCAAAGGGGTCGGCCTTGTCACCAAACAAAGGTGCATATTCCAAGACACCGATAAACAACACCCAGTCGAACTTCTTTTCAGACTGAAACTTGGTGAAATTGTCCACGTAAAACTCTGCGTTGGGCAGATCTTCGCACCGCCTCGATGCGGTACGAGCACGTGAGACAGTTCCCTCGACGGAAGTGAGTTCAACGCCTTGCTCTGCCAGGTAACGCGAGATCGCGCCGCAACCGCAACCTAACTCCAGCACAGCTTGGTTTTTTTCGAACTCCAGCCCTTTGAGCACGAAGTGGCGCTTGGCGGAAAAATGATACTCTGACGCCCAATCCGTTATCAACGCGTTGATTTCAGGAGAGTTTACGGAACGGTCTTTGCAACTTTCAACCCCATCAAAGAGCCTGTCTTCTTTCGCGACACCGTCGGAGTAGAGGATATCAGCAGAATCCTTGCGAACCCAAATATTGTGTTCGGCATCGTGTACGTAGGTCATCTTGATCAAGCTATCTCAGAACACTGTTTAACTGCACACTATCGGGCTACCCAAGTCGTCTCCAGAGAAAATCTCGCCTCAAGGAATTGCCATTTTGTTTGTGTTTGAAAATCACACAAGTTGGACTTTCTCACCGCAGTTTGGAATGGGTCTTTCTGGGACACAGAGCTTCTCATATCTGTGCAACGTTAAATCACAAACTGCGCCAGCGTTTCATCCTCGGTGATGTCGGTATAGGTAAAACCGGCGTCATCCAGATGCGCAAACAGGCGCACAAAGTTCTCTGGCTTGCGGGTTTCGATCCCGATCAGAACCGACCCGAAATTGCGCGCTGACTTCTTCATGTATTCAAACCGGGCGATATCGTCCTCGGGCCCAAGAATACCCAGAAACTCTTTCAGCGCACCGGGGCGCTGCGGCAGGCGCAGAATGAAGTACTTCTTGACGCCGGAATAGCGCTGCGCCCGTTCCTTGACTTCGGGCAGGCGCTCGAAGTCGAAATTGCCACCCGATGTGACGCAAACCACAGTCTTGCCGCGGATAAAGCTCTGAACGTCACCGATGGCTTCAACCGCCAAGGCGCCGGCGGGCTCCAGAACTATGCCTTCGACATTCAGCATTTCGATCATCGTCGCGCAGATGCGATCTTCGGACATCATCAGCACATCTGACAGATGGCGAGACTTCAGCAGTTCGAACGGTTTTTCACCGATCCGGCCCACCGCCGCCCCGTCAACAAACGTATCCACATGATCCAACGCCACAGGATGGCCAGCCGCCAGCGCAGCGCGAAGACACGCGCCGCCCGCCGGTTCCACGAACAGGCAATGGGTCCGGTTCCCGAACCACGTCGCCACGCCCGAGGACATCCCGCCGCCGCCAACCGGCAATACGATGTGATCGGGAACACCACCAAGTTGCGCTTCGATTTCGACAGCAAGTGAGGCCTGACCTTCGATCACATCTTCATCGTCGAAGGGCGACAGAAAATGCCCGCCCTGCTGTGCGCACCACTCCTGCGCGGCGGCTAGCGTGTCGTCGAAATAGTCACCGGTCAGGTGGATCTCGATATTGTCGCCGCCGAAAATACGCGTCTTCTGAATTTTTTGCTGCGGCGTCGTCACCGGCATGAAGATCACACCCTTCACGCCCAGATGCTTGCACATGTAAGCCACGCCCTGAGCATGGTTGCCGGCGCTGGCGCAGACAAACAACTCCTGCCCCTGCTGTTTGCGCATGGCATTGAACGCGCCGCGGATCTTGTAAGACCGTACCGGGCTGAGATCCTCACGCTTGAGCCAGATATCGGCACCATAGCGGTCGGACAGATGGGCGTTCCGCTGCAACGGCGTTGCCGGAAACACAGAGCGCATCGCCTGTTCGGCAGCGCGGGCGCGGGTCATGAAATCGGTCATGACCGCTTCACTGGCCGATCCTGACTAAAAGAGCAAGGAATACATATGTGTACGCAGATCAGGCGAGTTCGCGTTTTTCGATGAAAACTCCGTACATGGTGGTCATGATGCTGACGTTAATCATCGGCAGAATCAGCGTGCCAAAGAAAACTGTCAGCAAGATTCCCAACACGGGAATAAATGCCAGAACAGTGAATACAAGCTGAACGAGTACCTGGAACAAAAACGCCACTACAATGAGGACCAGTATGGAACTGGCAATACCTGTCGTACTGTTCCAAGCGCTACCGATTGTGATGGGTTCACCGATCGCTGCGGCGGGCAGGATGATCGACAGTCGGTAGAAACAGACAACCAGATAAACCAGGTAGACCGCCACCACGATGATCGAAAGAATTGTTAGGCTTTTGCTAAGCATTGCCAAAACCAGGCCCATTGGCAGCCAAGCAATTGCAAACAGAAGGCCCAGCATCAACACGCGCCCCAGATAGGCGAGAATTCTATCGAAGCGGAAAGTGGGAAAAATACCTCTGGGGTATTCCTCAAGCAGGATAAAACGGTGCCACGAAACGGCGATCCAGAAAACGGTGACAAAAATCACAGCAATCAACCCCAGGACAAAAAGAAAGATGCCCCCTGTCGACGTCCCCGGCGGTAGATCTCCGGCGCTTTCTTCAAAGGCTTCCAATGGAATGCCGGACACCAAGAACAGCGCCACAATCAATGCTGTCGCGACCAATGCGGGGCCTACGGTGATTTGCAATACCTGTTTGATGTTTCCGAACACCATCCGCACGGAATGGACAAAAATCTGCCAGCCCAACATCTTCTAACCGCCCTCTCAACCAATCCTTGTTTTGTATGCAAAGGTTTCACCCCAATTCGCACCCTGCGTCAACGCTCATAACTTGCCCCCGCGTCCAAAACCCGCTAGGGGCCAGTCGTTCTACGCATAAAGGGAAGTCAGATGTCCGCGCCCAAGAAAGTTGTTCTGGCCTATTCCGGTGGCCTTGATACCTCGATCATTCTGAAATGGCTGCAGACCGAGTATGGTTGTGAGGTCGTAACTTTCACCGCCGACCTTGGTCAGGGTGAGGAACTGGAACCCGCCCGCCAAAAGGCTGAGATGCTGGGGATCAAACCCGAGAACATCTATATCGAGGATATCCGCGAAGAGTTCGTCCGCGACTTCGTCTTCCCGATGTTTCGCGCCAATGCGCAATATGAAGGACTGTACCTGCTGGGCACATCGATTGCCCGCCCGCTGATTTCCAAACGTCTGGTCGAGATCGCCGAAGAAACCGGTGCCGATGCCGTTGCGCATGGCGCGACCGGCAAGGGCAACGATCAGGTACGGTTCGAGCTGGCGGCTTACGCGCTGAACCCCGACATCAAAGTAATCGCGCCGTGGCGTGAGTGGGATCTGACCAGCCGGACACGTCTGCTGGAATGGGCCGAAGCGCACCAGATTCCGATCGCCAAGGACAAACGCGGCGAGGCTCCGTTCTCGGTCGATGCCAACCTGCTGCACACTTCGTCCGAGGGTAAGGTTCTGGAAGACCCCGCCGATATGGCGCCCGACTATGTGTACCAGCGCACCGTCCACCCCGAGGATGCGCCGAACGAGCCGGAATACATCGAGATCGGCTTTGAAAAAGGCGACGCGGTCAGCATCAATAGCGAGGCGATGAGCCCGGCCACCATCCTGACCAAGCTGAACGAATATGGCGGCAAGCACGGCATTGGCCGTCTGGACCTGGTCGAAGGCCGTTTCGTCGGAATGAAATCGCGCGGTATCTACGAAACCCCGGGCGGCACCATCCTGCTGGAAGCACACCGTGGTATCGAATCCATCACCATGGACCGTGGCGCGATGCATCTGAAGGACCAGCTGATGCCGCAATATGCCGAGCTGATCTATAACGGTTTCTGGTACTCGCCCGAGCGCGAAATGCTGCAGGCCGCAATCGACAAATCGCAAGAGCACGTCACCGGCACCGTCCGCGTGAAACTGTACAAAGGTCTGGCCTCGACCGTTGGCCGCTGGTCGGATCATTCGCTCTACTCCGAAGAGCATGTGACCTTTGAAGACGACGCCGGTGCATATGATCAGAAAGACGCTGCAGGCTTCATCCAGTTGAACGCCCTGCGCCTGAAATTGCTGGCCTCGCGCGAAAAGCGTCTGTCCAAGTAGTTCAGGCCATCGCTACGACGAACAACCCGGTGTCCTTTGTGGATGCCGGGTTTTTCTTTTCCAACTTGTCAGTTCCAGCAGCGTCACCCTTGCCAGTTTCGCCTGTTTGTCTTTACCCAAAGGTCAATAGGGAAAGGGTATATCATGCTTCAGGACATCGCCGAGGGAATTCAAAAGGGCCTGAACGGCAAGACATTTGACGGCTCGCTCAAGTTCGATTGCGGCGACGATGGGGTGATCGTACTGATGGACAATCAGGCGACAACACAGGATCAGGATACGGACTGCACCATCCGTATTTCACAGGAAAACCTGACCAAGCTGCTGACCGGCAAGCTGAACCCGATGACCGGAGTTGCGCTGGGTAAGCTCAAGATCTCGGGTAATATGGGTGTGGCGATGAAGTTGGGGCAGCTGCTGGGCTAAGGGACGATAAACTCGTCTCACCAGCGCGTGACAAACGATGTCAGCGGATTGCCACAACGAAAAAGTCCGGGCAGCCTGATCTGAAAAGGAGATCTGCCATGAACCGGACTGCTTACCTCGATTTCGTCAAACCAAGCCTTCTGTTTGTACTGATCACGCTGGTTGCCATGCTGCGCGCCCTGCCTGCACCTGCGGCCGGAACCGAAACCCTGACAGTGGCCGGAGGCTGTTTTTGGTGCGTTGAATCCGATTTTGAATCCGTTCCCGGCGTGATCGGCGCAGTCTCGGGCTATACCGGCGGCAAAACCGCCAATCCAACCTATGATCAGGTGACCAAGGGGGGCACGGGCCATTACGAAGCGGTCCAGATCACTTTCGACCCCGCGCGGGTTTCCCGTGAAACGCTGCTGAGCATGTTTTTCCGCTCGGTCGATCCGACCGACGCAGGTGGTCAGTTCTGCGATCGGGGCAACAGCTATCGGACGGCGATTTTCGTCTCTAACACTGGGGAAAAGGCGCTTGCGCAGCAGGCCAAAGCCAATGCGCAAAGCGCGCTGGGTCAAACCGTGGTCACGCCCATTCTGCAAGCTGGCGCGTTCTATCCGGCCGAATCCTACCATCAGGATTACTACAAGGGCGACAAGCTGGTGTTCACCCGCTTTGGTCCTAAGCGCCAGAAGAACGCGTACAAAGCCTACCGCAAGGCCTGCGGCCGCGATGCGCGGGTCAAGCAGCTTTGGGGCAGCAACGCGCCCTTCGCAGGATCCTAACCGAACCGGGCGTCCAGCACCTCTTTGAGGTCAGGGATCACATCCGCCGTACCGTGCCGCGTGACCATCAGGGCCGCGGCACGATTTGCTTGCGCGATCGCCTGCGGCATCGGCAGCCCGCGATCCATTCCCGCCAGAACATAACCGGTGAACGTATCACCCGCGCCGGTCGTATCCACGGGCTGCACCTTATGCGCCGGTACTTCAAACACCTCACCATCCTGTGTCAGGTAGCGTGCGCCTTTGGACCCCAGCGTGACCAAAACATGTTTTACAGGCAAATCGGCAACTGACTGACCCGTACTCTGCCGCAACTGTTCGGCCTCTACCTCATTCAGAATCAGAAAGTCGAGATACGGCAACACGGCCTGCACCGCGTCAGCCTTAAACGGCGCGGCGGCATAGCAGACCGTTAAACCCAGATCACACCCCATGCGGGCAGCTTCGACCTGGGCGTTGGTTTCATTTTGCATGACAAGCAGATCACCCGGATTCGCTTGCGACAGAGCTTGCCCCAATTGATCCTGCCCAATAGCGTGGTTTGCCCCCGGATACAGAACAATCTGGTTTTCGCCCTGCGCATCCACTGCAATGATGGCATGCCCCGTCGGCACATCGGCCTCGGCAATGAACCTTGTATCGACACCATATTCAGTCAGCCGATCACGCGCCCAGCGGCCGTCAGGTCCAACGCCACCGATATGCGAGACGCGCGACCCCGCACGGGCCGCCGCCACTGACATGTTGGCGCCTTTGCCGCCCAGATACCGCTCCAGATTCGAGGCGGCCAGGGATTCACCGGCAACAGGTAGGTGCGGTACGGCGTAAACCATGTCCGCATTAATCGAGCCGAGGTTCCAGATCGTCACAGCTTATCCAATATCGCAAGCGGCCAGAATGGCCATGTTCAGGATGTCATTCGCGGTCGACACGGTCGAGCAGATCTGGATCGGCTTGTCGATCCCTGACAGGATCGGACCAATGACAGTAGCCTCGCCCATTTCCTGCATCAGCTTGGTAGAAATCGAGGCCGAGTGGCGCGCAGGCACGATCAGAATGTTCGCGGGACCCGTCAGGCGCGAGAATGGATAGGCCTCTTGTTGGTCGACATTCAACGCAACATCCACAGTCATTTCGCCTTCGTATTCGAAGTCGACGCCGCGCTTGTCCAGAACCTCGGGCGCAACGTGCATCTTTTCGGCACGTTCGGACACCGGGTAACCGAAGGTCGAGAAACTGACAAAGGCAACGCGCGGCTCAAGACCCATATGTCGTGCCACGGCAGCAGAGCGTTCAGCGATGTTTGCCAGGTCGCTTTCATCCGGCCATTCATGCACCAGCGTATCACCGATCAGAACGATCCGCCCCTTATGCAGCAACGCGGTCACGCCCACGGCACCGTGTTCTGCATCTGCATCAAAAACGTGGTTGATTCGATCCAACACATGTGCAGATTTACGGGTCGCCCCGGTCACCAGACCATCAGCGTGCCCATGCGCCAGCATCAGCGACGAAAAAACGTGGCGGTCCCGTGCGGCTAGGCGATGAATATCCTTGCGGTCGAACCCTTGCCGCTGCAGGCGTTGGTACAGGAAGTCTTTATACGCATCGAGATGCGTGGTGTTGGCGGCGTTCACCACCTCAAGCTCGCGAACGGCATCGCCAAGACCAGCGGCTTCCAGCTTTTCTTTGACGTCATCGGGACGACCGACAACCAGCGCCTTTCCGAAGCCCGAGCGCTGATACATGACCGCTGCGCGCAATACGCGCGGATCGTCGCCCTCGGCAAAGATCATCCGGCTTTGTGCGGCGCGGGCACGAGCGTTCAGGCCACGCAGAATGCTGGCGGTCGGGTCCATGCGGGACTTCAGGCTCAGCTCATAGGCGTCCATGTCGATGATCGGACGGCGGGCCGCACCAGTGTCCATACCAGCCTTGGCAACGGCGGGCGGAATGCGGTGGATCAGGCGTGGGTCAAACGGTGTCGGGATGATGTAATCACGGCCAAAAGTCAGCGTCTTACCATAGGCCAAAGCAACCTCATCTGGCACGTCCTCACGCGCCAGACGGGCCAGCGCGTGGGCACAGGCAATCTTCATCTCGTCATTGATGGCGCGGGCGTGAATATCCAGCGCGCCGCGGAACAGATAGGGGAAGCCCAGAACGTTGTTCACCTGGTTCGGGTAATCGCTGCGTCCGGTGGCAACGATGGCGTCAACGCGAACTTCGTGTGCCTCTTCCGGGGTAATCTCGGGATCGGGGTTCGCCATGGCGAAAATCACCGGATTGTCCGCCATCGACGCAACCATATCCTGCGTCACGGCCCCTTTGACCGAAACGCCCAGGAAGACGTCCGCGCCATTCATTGCCTCTTCCAGCGTGCGCAGTTCCGTCGTGATCGCATGCGCCGATTTCCACTGGTTCATGCCCTCGGTCCGACCCTGATAAATCACGCCCTTGGTGTCACAGACGATGCAGTTTTCGTGCTTCGCACCCATCGACTTAAGCAGCTCGATACAGGCGATACCCGCCGCACCAGCGCCATTCAGGACGATTTTCACATCTTCGATCTTCTTGCCCGAGATATGTAGCGCGTTCAGCAGGCCCGCCGCACAGATCACCGCCGTGCCGTGCTGGTCATCGTGGAAGACCGGGATGTCCATCTCTTCCTTCAGGCGCTGTTCAATGATGAAACATTCCGGTGCCTTGATGTCTTCAAGGTTGATGCCACCAAACGTCGGCCCCATCAGCCGCACGGCGCGGCAGAATTCGTCCGGGTCCTCGGTATCCAGTTCGATATCGATCGAGTTCACATCGGCAAACCGTTTGAACAGAACGGATTTCCCCTCCATCACCGGTTTCGAACCCAGCGCACCCAGGTTTCCGAGGCCCAGAACAGCGGTACCGTTCGAGATCACGGCGACCAGATTGCCCTTGTTGGTATAGTCATACGCAGTTTCCGGCGCTTCGGCGATTGCTTCACATGGAACAGCGACGCCGGGGCTGTAGGCCAGCGACAGATCGCGCTGCGTCGTCATGGGAACGGTGGCCTGCACCTCCCACTTGCCGGGGGTCGGGTCGAGGTGAAAGGCCAGCGCCTCTTCTTTGGTGATCTTCGCTTTGGGCATGTGATGGGTCGTTTCTTTACATCTGCGGGACTTTTGCCTCATAGCGCAGGCAGCGGCGCGCCTCAACGAGAATACTTTTCACCTTTCGTCGACAAGGGTGGATTTGTAAGGTCGCGTCCGGAATACGCCAAAAGGGGTCAGCCTTGTCCACAGTCACGCCGATGATGGCGCAATATCTCGAAATCAAAGAGGCCCATGCCGACGCCCTGCTGTTTTACCGCATGGGCGACTTTTACGAGATGTTCTTTCAGGACGCCGTCAACGCCGCCGAGGCGCTGGACATCGCCCTGACCAAGCGCGGCAAGCACAACGGAACCGACATTCCGATGTGCGGTGTGCCTGTTCATGCCGCTGAGGGCTATTTGCTGACGCTGATCCGCAAAGGGTTCCGCGTTGCCGTCTGCGAGCAGATGGAAAGCCCGGCCGAGGCGAAGAAAAGAGGCTCTAAATCGGTGGTAAAGCGCGATGTTGTGCGTCTGGTGACGCCCGGCACGTTGACCGAGGACGCGCTGTTGGAGGCGCGCCGCCACAACTTTTTGGCCGCGTATGCCGAGGTCCGGGATGAGGCTGCACTGGCCTGGGCCGACATCTCGACCGGGGCGTTTCACGTGATGCCTTTGACATCCGTGCGTCTCAGCCCCGAGCTGGCCCGGCTGGCACCATCAGAGTTGATCGTCGCTGATGGGGTTCAGGACAAGCTGAACGAACCTGTCATGGATCTGGGTATCTCGCTGACCCCGATCGGGCGCGCGAGCTTCGACAGCACTGCGGCGGAAAAGCGCATCTGCGGCCTGTTTCACGTGGGAGCATTGGACGCGTTCGGCAATTTTGGGCGCGCCGAAATCTCGGCCATGGGCGCGCTGATCGACTATCTGGAGATCACGCAAAAGGGCAAACTGCCGCTGCTGCAGACCCCGCTCAAGGAATCCGAGGACCGTGTGGTTCAGATCGACGCCGCAACACGGCGCAATCTGGAACTGACCCGATCCTTGTCCGGGGGCCGCGCCGGTTCGCTGCTGTCCGTGGTGGATCGCACTGTGACACCGGGCGGCGCGCGGCTGTTAGAACAACGGCTTTCCAGCCCCTCCCGCAATCTGGACGTCATCCATGGGCGGTTAGACGCGGTGAGTTTTGCGGCCGAAGACAGCCTAATTGCCTCAGACCTGCGCGAGGCGTTGCGCAAAACCCCTGATCTGGACCGCGCCCTGTCCCGCCTGTCACTTGATCGCGGCGGGCCCCGTGATCTGGCCGCTATTCGCAACGGCCTGACACAAGCAACTGCGATTGCCGAGCTTTGCGCAGATAAGGACTTACCCGCCCTTCTGGCGACCGCGTTGCAAAATCTGGTTGGTTTCGACGACCTGTTGAACCTGCTTGATGAAGCCCTTGTTGCCGAACCCCCGCTGCTAGCCCGCGACGGCGGATTCATCGCACCGGGGTATGACACAGAGCTGGACGAAGCCCGCACCCTGCGCGACGAAGGCCGCTCGGTCATCGCCGGGTTTCAGCAGAAATACGCGGAACACACCAGCATCACATCACTGAAGATCAAGCACAACAATGTGCTGGGCTATTTCATCGAAACCACGGCCACCCATGCCGAGAAAATGCTGAATCCGCCTTTCAGCGAAACCTATATCCACCGTCAGACCACAGCCAATCAGGTGCGGTTCACCACGGTCGAACTGTCCGAGATTGAAACCCGTATTCTGAATGCGGGAAATCTGGCGTTAGAGATCGAAAAACGTCTCTATCAAAGACTTTCTGACGAAATTCTGTCCCTCGCCGCCCGCCTCAACCAGGCTGCCCGCGGTTTGGCCGAATTGGATCTGACCACAGCTCTGGCCGATCTTGCGCGCGGTGAGAACTGGTGTCGCCCGCAAGTGGATGCCTCGCGTGCGTTCGATGTCCAAGGTGGCCGTCACCCGGTTGTCGAACATGCTCTGCGTCAGCAAAGCGGCGACGCCTTCATCGCCAATGACTGCGATCTCAGTGCCAATGATGGCGCGGCGATCTGGTTGCTGACCGGTCCCAACATGGCCGGTAAATCGACGTTCCTGCGCCAGAATGCGCTGATCGCCCTGCTGGCCCAAATGGGCAGCTACGTTCCCGCAGAGCAGGCGCACATCGGCCTTGTTAGCCAGTTGTTCAGCCGCGTCGGAGCGTCAGACGATCTGGCCCGCGGGCGGTCAACCTTTATGGTCGAGATGGTCGAAACCGCCGCAATCCTCAATCAGGCCGACGATCGCGCCTTGGTCATTCTGGATGAAATCGGGCGCGGAACAGCCACCTATGACGGCCTGTCCATCGCCTGGGCCACGCTGGAACACTTGCACGCCTCCAACAAATGCCGTGCCCTGTTTGCCACGCACTACCACGAACTGACCGCGCTGGCCGGAAAACTGGAAGGCGTCGAAAACGCAACCGTCGCAGTCAAGGAATGGGAAGGCGAAGTTATCTTCCTGCACGAGGTCCACAAAGGCGCGGCGGACAGATCCTACGGTGTGCAGGTCGCCCAGCTGGCCGGACTGCCGTCATCCGTGGTCGAGCGCGCCCGTATCGTTCTGGATCAGCTGGAAAAGACCGAACGCGAGGGCGGAAAGCAAAAAGCTCTGATAGACGATCTGCCTTTGTTTTCGGCCGCGCCGCCTCCGCCGCCACCAGCGCCCAGGGCGTCACCTGTCACTGACATGCTCGATGAGATTCTGCCGGACGAACTGACCCCGCGTGAGGCGCTGGACCTGATCTACAAACTAAAAGAGGCGGCCAGAACCTGACCGCCTCAATAGTCGTTTGAGCTGAATCGCTCAGCTTGCCGGGGTCGAAGACACGCCAACCTGCGCCGGGCGCAGCAGACGATCATGCAGCATGAAGCCTTCGGCTGAAACCTGAATGATGTCGCCAGCACGGGTGCCGGGAACAGGCGCTTCGAACATCGCTTCGTGGATATTCGGATCGAACCGTTCACCAACTTCAGGCGTAATCACCTCGATACCGTGCTTTTGGAACACGTCCTTCAAAGCGCGCATGGTCAGTTCGACGCCTTCCAGAAGCGGGCCTGCCACTTCTTTCTGCTCGTCGGTCGCAGCCTCAAGCGCACGTTTCATGTTGTCGTAAACCGGCAGCATGTCGCGGGCCAGTTTCGATCCGCCGTACTGTTCAGCATCCCGACGGGCCTTGTCGCCACGCTTGCGCGCGTTTTCGGCATCCGCCAGCGCGCGCATGAACTTGTCCTTGAAATCGTCCCGCTCAGCACGCAGCGCATCAATTTCCAACGCCTCTTCGCTGATCTCGGCAAATTCCTCGGCCAGCTCTTCCGCCTCGGCGGTTGCGATATCGTCCAGAAAATCTTCGTTCTTGGGCTCTGCCATCTCTTACCCTCTAGCTCCGGTCGGAAATCAGCTTGCCGACCAGTTGCGCCGTATAATCCACGATCGGCACGATCCGTCCATAATTCAGACGCGTGGGTCCGATGACCCCGACCGCACCAATTATCTTTCGATCAGCGTTCATATAAGGAGACACCACCAAAGAGGAACCCGAAAGTGAGAAAAGTTTGTTCTCAGACCCGATAAAAATGCGCACACCCTCGCCTTCTTCGGTCAATTCGAGGAATTCGGCGATGTCCTGCTTGCGTTCGAGGTCATCAAACAGGGTGCGGATTCGCTCAAGTTCCTCGGCTGCGCCCGGTTCGCCCAACAGATTCGCCCTCCCGCGCACGATCAGACGGGCCGAGTCGGTCCCATCTCCATCCCACGCGGCCATGCCGCTTTCCACCATCTCGCGAGCCAGCACATCGATTTCCTGCCGGCGCGCAGTGATCTGTGTCTGCATCTGGCGACGCACTTCACTGAGCGTGCGTCCTTCGATCAGCGAATTCAGAAAATTCGCCGCCTCGCGCATCGAACTGGGCGTCTGCCCCGGAGGTGGCGTGAACAGACGGTTTTCAACATGCCCATCCGCAAAGACCAGAACCACCAAAGCGCGGTCATGGGCCAGCGAAACGAACTCGATATGCTTGATCTCAGACTCATGCTTGGGGGTCAGAACCAGCGATGCACCATGTGTCACGTGTGACAAAGCCGACCCGACACGATCCAGCATTCCGCCCACATCGCCTGCGTTAGAGCCTAAAGTTTCATCCAGCTTCTGCCGGTCATCGGCCCCAAGATCACCGACCTCAAGCAGACCGTCGACAAACATCCGCAGCCCTTGCTGCGTCGGAATTCGACCCGCGCTGACATGAGGGCTGTCGAGCAGGCCCAGAAACTCCAGATCCTGCATCACGTTGCGCACGGTCGCCGCACTGACCTTTTCCGACAACGTGCGGGTCAGTGTGCGGCTGCCAACCGGTTCGCCGCTGTCCAAATAGCTCTCGACGATCAGCCGGAACACTTCACGTGACCGGTCATTCATTTCGTCCAGAACTCTGCTTGCTTCGCTCATCGGCAATCCCCTGCTGGATTGGCATTAAATCGCAGGCGTATGAAAGGTCAATCGGGGTTGCATCCTAAGGCACGGGGACGTTATCCCCAAGCCAGCAAACAAAGGATTTTCCATGCGACCCTCAGGACGTGACTTAAACGAAATGCGCGCCGTTTCAATCGAAACGGGCTTTACCAAACATGCCGAAGGTTCCTGCCTGATCAAGATGGGCGATACCCATGTGTTGTGCACCGCCACCATCGAGGATCGTGTGCCGCCGTTCATCAAAGGCTCGGGCCTGGGTTGGGTCACCGCGGAATACGGGATGCTGCCCCGTGCGACCAACACTCGGATGCGACGCGAAGCGGCCTCGGGCAAACAAGGTGGTCGCACGGTGGAAATCCAACGCCTGATCGGTCGCGCTCTGCGTGCCGGTGTAGATCGCGTCGCCTTGGGTGAGCGTCAGATCACCGTCGACTGTGATGTAATTCAAGCCGACGGCGGCACGCGATGTGCTTCGATCACCGGTGGCTGGGTAGCGCTGCGTCTGGCCGTGAACAAGCTGATGAAAGCGGGCGACGTGATCTCGGATCCGCTGGTCGATCCGGTGGCCGCGGTGTCCTGTGGCATCTATGCAGGCCAACCGGTGCTGGACCTGGACTACCCGGAAGACAGCGAAGCCGGCGTCGATGGCAATTTCATCATGACCGGTTCGGGCAAACTGATCGAAGTTCAGATGAGCGCCGAAGGCTCGGTCTTTAGCCGCGCCCAGATGGATCAGTTGATGGACCTGGCCGAAAAAGGCGTGGCCGAGCTGGCCGCCGCCCAAAAGGCCGCCACCGCATGACCCGCAAGTTCGACGGGGACAGGCTGCTGGTGGCCACGCATAACAAGGGCAAGCTTGAGGAGATGACTCATCTCCTCGAACCCTTTGGTGTGACGGTTGTTGGCGCAGGCGATATGAACCTGCCGGAACCCGAGGAAACCGAAGATACTTTCGTCGGCAATGCCCGGATCAAAGCGCATGCCGCTGCCAAGGCCACCGGCCTGCCCGCCCTGTCGGACGATTCCGGGATTACCATCGACGCGCTGGACGGCGCGCCGGGTGTTTACACTGCCGACTGGGCAGAAACCGGCAATGGCCGTGATTTCCTGATGGCGATGACGCGCGCGCATAACGAATTGGAGGCCAAAGACGCCCCACACCCGCGCACCGCTCAATTCCGCAGCACGCTGGTTCTGGCCTGGCCCGATGGTCATGATGAAGTGTTTGAAGGCGTTGCGCCAGGCCACCTTGTCTGGCCGATCCGCGGCTCCGAAGGGTTCGGCTATGACCCAATGTTTGTCCCTGATGGATACGACATTACCTTTGCCGAGATGGATCGCTGGGAAAAGAACAAGATCAGCCATCGCGGTCGCGCGGTGGAGATGTTCGTGAAGGGCTGCTTTGACGGATGATTGGCGCAACGGGGGCTTTGGCCTGTATGTGCATTGGCCTTTTTGCGAGGCCAAATGCCCTTATTGCGACTTTAACAGCCACGTTTCAAAAAACATTGATCAAAAACAATGGCTTAAAGCATATCTAGACGAACTGCGAAGAACGGCATCCGAGACGCCGGACCGGGTTCTGAATACGATATTCTTTGGTGGGGGAACGCCGTCCCTGATGGCGCCTGATACTGTCGCTGCCATTATTGACGAGGCCCGCTCTCATTGGCGGCCTGCCAATGACATGGAAATTACACTCGAGGCCAATCCGGGATCGGTAGAAGCCGGCCGGTTTGCCGCCTATCGGGATGCGGGTGTGAACCGAATCTCGATAGGTATTCAGGCCCTGAACGACGAAGATCTGCGGCGTCTGGGTCGTATCCATTCGGTAGCCGAAGCCCGTGCCGCCTTTGATATCGCCCGCAACTGCTTTGACCGCGTCAGCTTTGATCTCATCTATGCCCGCCAACATCAGACATTGGACGCCTGGCGCGCCGAACTGACTGAGGCGTTGTCGATGGCTGTCGATCACCTCTCGCTCTACCAACTCACGATCGAGGAAGGCACGGCCTTCGGGGATCGCTATGCCGTTGGAAAGCTGCGTGGCCTGCCCGAGGATGAACACGCCGCAGATATGTATCTGGCCACGCAGGAGATCTGCGAAGCGCATGGTCTGCCTGCCTATGAGGTATCAAACCATGCCCGCCCCGGGTCGGAATCCCGGCACAACCTGATCTATTGGCGCTATGGAGATTACGTCGGTATTGGCCCTGGTGCACACGGCCGCGTTACGCTCGATGGTCAGAAAATGGCGACCGAAACCTATTTATCGCCCAACGCATGGCTGGATGCCGTTGCAAAGGGGAATGGCGAGAAAGAAAGAACCGTGCTTCCCACTCAAGATCAGGCTAGTGAATACCTTATGATGGGGTTAAGGGTTGCTGAAGGTCTAAATATAGATCGTTACAATACTTTGTCTCAGCAGCCATTGCCGGAAGACAAGGTTAATGATCTGAAAGAACTTAGTATGATAAATCAGGAAAATGGTCGTCTGGTTGCCACCAAAGACGGCCGCGCAGTTCTGAATGCGGTCATCCGAGAGTTGTTGGGATAGCAGATGCAATACCTCTGGGCCGCGTTGGGGTTACTTTGTGTTGGACTGGCAGTGATTGGAATCGTACTGCCCCTCTTGCCGACAGTCCCGTTTCTTTTACTGGCCGCGTTCTTTTTTGCCCGGTCCTCTTCCCGGCTGCATAACTGGCTGGTCAGCCACGGGACTTTCGGACCGATGATTTTGGACTGGCAACGTTCCGGCGCCATTCGTCCAGCCGCAAAAAAAGCGGCCACCTTGTCGGTCGCCGCTGTCTTTGGATTGTCGGTTATTCTTGCGCTTCCGAGCCACGTCCTGCTCATTCAGGCAGTCGTCCTCAGCGGCGTGATGATCTTTATCTGGACCCGTCCTAGCGGCTGAGCTTGGCGCACAGATCGTCCAGCTGATCCAGGTTCTCATAGGTCAGAACGACCTGCCCTGTTTCCGATCCCGCCTTGTGGTTGATCGCCACCTTCATCGCCAATATCGCCGAAAGATCTTTTTCCAGCGCGCGCGTATCTGCATCCTTTCCCGCATTCAGGTTTCTGGATCGCGGTGCCGCTTGAGGAGCATCACCCTGTTGTTGTTTTTTCACCAAAGCTTCGGTCGCACGCACGGAAAGCCCATCTTTGACGACGATTTTCGCCAGTTCAGACGGGTTTTCTGCGGTAATAAGGGCACGCGCATGTCCTGCAGACAGTTTCCCTTCGATAACCAGCATCTGAACATCCATGGGCAAGGACAACAACCGCAAGAGATTCGCGATATGGCTGCGGCTTTTTCCCAAAGCTTCAGCAAGCTTTTCTTGCGTATGGCCAAAGCGATCCATCAATTGCTTGTAACCTGCCGCCTCTTCAACCGCATTCAGGTCCGCGCGCTGAATGTTTTCGATAATGGCGACTTCAAGAACTTCGGTATCGTCGAAATCCCGCACAATAACGGGAATATCGTGCAACTGCGCCATCTGAGCAGCCCGCCACCGACGTTCGCCCGCTACGATTTCATAGTTTCCGCCGCCAGTCTCACGCACGATCAGCGGCTGAATGATACCCTTTTCCTTGACCGAGGCGGCAAGCTCATCCAATTGCTCGGGCGAGAAGGTTCTGCGGGGCTGATTTGGATTGGCGCGCAGCTTTTCGATCGGGACTTTCATGTCCGGACGGTGGGGCTCCGATGGCATCAAGCCTTCTGTATCTTGGGTCACATCCGCCATCAGGGCGGACAGTCCCCGGCCCAAACCTCTGGGTTTTGATTTTTTGACGGCCACGGTGCCCTCCTCACTGCCGCTTAAGCGGCGATTTTCTTGTTTTTATGCATGACTTCTCGGGCCAGGTGCCGATAGGCCATCGCCCCCAGAGATCCCGAGTCATATTGCAGAACAGGCAATGCGTATGACGGAGCCTCACTCACCCGCACATTTCTGGGTATCTTGGTTTTAAATACCATCTCACCCAGATTGTCACGCGCGTCTTTTTCGACCTGTCGGGACAAGTTGTTGCGGTTGTCATACATGGTCAACACAACACCTTCGATTCTGAGGTCCGGATTCGCAGTCTGACGAACCTCTCGAATGGTCAGCATCAGCTGTGACAACCCTTCCAACGCAAAGAACTCACTTTGCAGCGGAACCAAAATGGAATGTGCCGCGACCATAGCATTCACAGTCAACAAATTGAGGGATGGAGGGCAATCGATCAGCACGAAGTCCAGATCAAACTTGTCGATGGCCGTCTGACGCAAGGCGTCATGCAAAAGATAGCTGCGTTTTTCGTTGGAAATCAGCTCGATATCAGCCGAACTTAGATCAACCGTCGCCGGAACGACAAACAAGCCTTCGATTTCCGTTTCCTGGACAACGGCTTCTAAAGGCGCATCATCGAGGATCAAATCGTAGGTTGTCCAGTCTCGATCCTCGACCCCCAACCCGGTGGACGCATTTCCCTGCGGATCAAGGTCCACAACTAATACCTTGCACCCGGCTTCAGCCAGGCCCGCTGCAAGATTGATCGCTGTTGTGGTCTTCCCCACCCCGCCCTTCTGATTGGCAACCGCTATAATTCGGGGCCCTGAGGGACGAGACAAATCAACCACGTGAAACTCCTTTTATTTTAAGGATAACGGCCTGAGGCTCAGTTAAACTTGTAATCGGGTCGACGTCGAAATTCCATTCTTCACGCGCCTCTTCCAGCTCTTTTTTCCACTTTTCGCCTTTAGGCAACAGAGCCAGCCCCGTTTTGCTCAAATGCCTGTCACAAAAGGATAATAGCGTACGCAGATCTGCCAAAGCCCGTGCGGACAGGATATCAGCATTCAAGGGATCAACTGCCTCGATTCGCTTTGAAAGCACGCTGCAATTCACGCCACATTCCCGGGAGACGTTACGCAGGAACGCAGATTTTCGTTGGTCGCTTTCGACAAAGGTAAATCGGGCGTCCGGCGCACCTTCTACAGCCATTATGGCGCAGACCATTCCGGGGAAGCCTCCTCCGCTTCCCAGATCCACCCAGTTATTAAATGACATTGCGCATCTGTAAACCTGAACCGAATCCTTGATATGTCGAACCCAGATTTCATCCAGACTTTTTCGTGAAACCAGATTGATTTTTGGATTCCAGCGTTTCACGAGTTCTACATAGGTCGTCAGACGCCCGAATGTTTCACGTGAAACACCCAAGTCGTCGAAAATGGCCTCGTTCATGCTTTGCGAACCTTCTGATCGCGGCGAAGTTTAGCCAGCACCAGTGTAAGCGCTGCAGGTGTAACCCCTTCGACGCGCCCGGCCTGTGCTATGTTCTGAGGCTTTGCGTTTGAGAGCTTTTGCTTCATTTCAGAAGACAACCCTTCCATCGAAAAATAGTCGAAATCTCTCGGAATCTCGTAAGATTCGTCGCGTTTCATCGCCTCTACGTCTTTTAGCTGCCGCGCAATGTAGTTCGCGTATAGCGCGTCCCGCTCCACTTGCAGGCGGATATCACGATCTACATCAGAAACTTCCGGAACCAAGGGCAGCAGGTCATCAAAATGAACGTCCGGAAAGGCGAGAATCGCCATACCATCCCGACGGTTTCCGTCTTGGTTGACGTTGATACCCGCCGCGCGAACTTCTTTTGGCGTAAACGTCTGTTCGGTCAGCTTAGCTTTTGCATCCGACAGTTTTTCCATCTTTTCAGTGAATTTTGACCGCCGGTCCTCACCAACACACCCGACGCCTAGGCCAATGGGTGTCAAGCGCTGGTCTGCGTTGTCTGCCCGCAAAGAAAGTCGGAATTCCGCCCGAGAAGTGAACATCCTATAGGGTTCTGCAACTCCGCGCGTTGTCAGGTCATCGATCATGACGCCGATATAGCTGTCTGCCCGTGTGAAATGAATAGGTTCCCGACCCAGCACCTTTTGGGCTGCATTCAAACCAGCAACAAGGCCCTGGGCCGCCGCTTCCTCGTATCCTGTGGTGCCATTTATCTGACCCGCTAAATATAGGCCTTCAACTTCTGGCAACGCGAGAGATGATGTCAAAACGCGGGGGTCAACATAGTCATATTCGATCGCATAACCCGGTTGCAGAATTTCCGCGGCATCAAGACCTTTAATGGATCGCACATATTCCAGCTGAACATCCTGAGGCAAGGACGTTGAAATCCCGTTCGGGTAGATTGTGTGATCTTCTACGCCTTCAGGTTCAAGAAATATCTGATGCGAGTCCTTATCGGCAAAGCGGACGATCTTATCTTCGATTGACGGACAATATCTGGGCCCCACCCCATCAATATGACCACCGTACATAGCAGAGCGGGACAGGTTCTTTTCAATGATTTCGTGCGTCCGCGCATTTGTATGCGTGATTCCACAGGAAATCTGAGGGGCAATCACATCAGTCGACAGGAAGGAAAACAGGGTTGGTTCATCGTCACCGTCCTGTGACTCAAGATCGCTCCAATCGATGGTACGTCCGTCCAGTCGCGGTGGCGTGCCCGTCTTCAACCGCCCTAATGGCAGTTCGAAACTGTCGAGGCGTTCCGCCAATCTAACCGACGGGCGATCTCCCATACGTCCGCCAGGTCGCGATACATCTCCGATATGGATGACGCCGCGCAGAAACGTACCTGATGTCAGAATGACAGCTTTCGCTTTAAATTTTGTGTCGTCGGCCAGTTTGACGCCAGCAATGCGGCTTCCATCCATTAGAAAGTCGGCTACCTCTCCAACAACAACGGACAGATTCGGTTGATCTTGCGTCTCTCTTTGCATTGCCGCCCGATACAAAGCGCGGTCGGCCTGAGTTCTCGGGCCCTGAACTGCTGGCCCTTTTCGGCGGTTTAACAACCGGAACTGGATACCTGCCTGATCTGCGACGCGTCCCATTACACCATCAAGCGCATCGATTTCTCGGACCAGGTGCCCTTTTCCCAGTCCGCCAATTGCCGGATTGCAGGACATTACTCCGATATCCGAGGCGGACAATGTCACCAAGGCTGTTTTAACTCCCATACGGGCCGACGCGTGCGCAGCTTCGGTTCCCGCGTGGCCCGCGCCAACAACAATCACATCGAATTCTGGATGTTTCACGTGAAACACTCCTTACTTACCCAGGCAAAAACTCGAGAAGATCTCATCCAAGAGATCTTCCACACCTATTCTGCCAACCAAAGTTTCAAGGGCACGGATCGCCGTGCGCATTTCTTCTGCTGCGATATCATACAAGTCTGGGCCTGATTCCAGAACCGCCATTGCAGCGGCAAGCGACTCACGCGCCGTAATCAGCGCTGCACGATGTCGTTCGCGCGTCGCAATACCACTGCTTGTAGTTTTATTGCTAAGCACACCCGAAATCTGGGAGATTAGCTGATCGATGCCCTGCCCGGTTTTTCCAGAAATTCCCCCTTCGGACGGCTCCCGAAGATCGGACTTGGGCAATACCTGGATATCGTCAGCGAGCATTGATACACCCAGTTCTGCGGGGTTTTCAGTCAGAAACACACGTAGATCGGCTGAATCCGCCCGCTTCTTTGCCAGCTCGATCCCGAGGTTTTCAACGTGGTCTTCGGATTCGCGCAAACCCGCCGTGTCCAGCAACGTGACCGGCAATCCAGCAAGGTCCATTCGGACCTCAATCACGTCCCGCGTCGTACCGGCGTATTCAGACGTTATCGCCGCTTCACGCCCAGCCAACGCATTCAGCAACGTCGACTTCCCTGCGTTCGGAAGACCCACAATCGCAACTTCAAACCCAGTTCGAATACGTTCTGCGATCTTCACTCCCTCTGCTTCTCTGTGAAGATCGGCCATGACGCCAGAGACCAGGGATTTCACTTCGGGAGTGACGTCGGTCGGAACTTCCTCATCCGCGAAATCAATAACGGCTTCCAGCAACGATGCCGCCCGAATCAGATCGCGGCGCCAACGCTCGGCCAATGTGCCCAACTCACCCGCAAGAATGGTCTGCGCCTGTTTGCGTTGCGCTTCGGTTTCAGCGTCTATCAGATCGGCAAGACCTTCGACCTGTGTCAGGTCCATCTTGCCGTTTTCCAGCGCTCGGCGTGTGAATTCCCCGGGCTCCGCAAGACGTAGCCCGGACATATCGGACAAGGTTCGGATCACTGCGTTTACCGAGGCGGTGCTACCATGGATTTGCAGCTCGGCCACATCTTCACCTGTAAAACTGGCCGGACTTTGGAATGTCAGGATTAAACCATCATCCAGGCGCGAGCCATCGGCCGCGCGTAAAGACCGCACCCGCATACCACGGGCCGGCAACGTGCTATCGGTTAATTTGGCCGCAGCGGAATGCGCCTGAGGGCCAGAGAGGCGGATGACCGCCACCCCGGCTTTGCCTTGCGCGCTGGCCAAGGCGAATATCGTATCCATTCGAAGGCCTCGCGTGGGTTTAAGACCTGTGTCAGGTGTTCATCGAATCGAAGAACTCTCCGTTTGTCTTCGTCTGTTTCAACTTAGACAACAGGAACTCGATTGCATCGGTCGTACCCATCGGGTTGAGAATCCGACGTAGGACAAATGTCTTGGCCAGATCGCCCTTGTCGACCAGCAGGTCCTCTTTCCGGGTGCCGGATTTAAGGATGTCGATCGCCGGGAACACGCGCTTGTCTGCAATCTTACGATCCAGAACGATTTCCGAGTTACCAGTGCCCTTGAATTCTTCAAAGATCACTTCGTCCATCCGGCTGCCGGTATCGATAAGGGCGGTGGCGATGATGGTCAGCGAACCACCTTCTTCGATGTTCCGCGCGGCACCAAAGAAACGTTTGGGGCGTTGCAGAGCATTTGCATCCACACCACCGGTCAGAACCTTACCTGAGGAAGGGACCACAGTGTTGAAAGCCCTACCAAGTCTTGTGATCGAGTCGAGAAGGATAACAACATCTCGTTTATGCTCGACCAAACGCTTGGCTTTTTCGATAACCATTTCCGATACAGCCACGTGGCGCGTTGCCGGTTCGTCGAAGGTCGAGGATACAACCTCACCCTTCACCGAACGCTGCATGTCGGTCACCTCTTCCGGGCGTTCGTCGATCAGCAGGACAATCAGATAACACTCGGGGTGGTTCTGTTCGATCGAGTGCGCGATGTTCTGCAGGATCACCGTTTTACCAGTCCGCGGAGGCGCCACAATCAGCGAACGCTGTCCTTTACCGATCGGCGCGACCAGGTCAATCACGCGTGCCGACTTGTCCTTGATGGTGGGATCTTCGATCTCCATCTTCAGACGCTCATCCGGATACAGCGGCGTCAGGTTATCGAACAGGATTTTGTGCTTGGCCTTTTCAGGATCTTCAAAGTTGATCTTGGTGACTTTGGTCAGCGCAAAGTAACGCTCATTATCATCAGGTGCCTTGATTTCGCCTTCGACCGTATCACCGGTGCGAAGCGAGTGCAGACGGATCATATCGGGCGAGACATAGATGTCGTCCGGGCCCGGCAGATAGTTTGCCTCGGGCGAGCGCAGAAAGCCAAAGCCGTCCTGCAGGACCTCAAGCACGCCATCGCCTCCAACGGTCCAGCCCTCATCCGCGCGTTCGCGCAGGATCTGGAACATCATCTCGCCTTTTCGCATGGTCGAGGCGTTTTCGATCTCCAGCTCTTCGGCCATCGCCAGAAGGTCTTTGGGGCTTTTGGCCTTCAGGTCGGCCAGATTCAGGGATTCAGAGGACATGATATATACCTTCACCGCTGACGCGCGGCACGAAGTGGAATTTCAGTACGGAAGATACGCCGCCCGGACGGGCGTGTTGATCCCTACATAAGCGCGACTGTCGCGCGAGTCAAACAGGCTCTCAGAACTTCAGAACGACCGCCAGAACGATGACAATCATCAAAACGGTCGGAACCTCGTTCATCATGCGAAACTGCCGCCCAGTGAGCTTATTTCGGCCCTCAAGGAAATCCCTGCGTCGTGCCATCAGCCAGTGATGGAACCAGGTCATACCAATCACGGCAGCCCCCTTGACCCAGGGCCAAGACCAGTCCCATCCGACGATGCCCGGCGTGAAGACCATGATCAGACCGCACACCCACGCTACGTACATTGCCGGGCGCATGATCACACGCAGCAGCTTCTCTTCCATTTCAAAGAAGATTTCCTGTGCGCCGTCGACCGATTGCGCCTTTTCTACGTGATAGACGAACAGTCTGGGCAAATAGAATAGTCCGGCCATCCATGAGATCACGGCCATGATGTGTACAGACTTCACCCACGGGTAAATCGTGAAAAGAAGATCAGTCATTCTGGCTCCGAACGTTGCTCGGAACTCTCCCTAATAAAAAAATAAGAAAAGAAAAAGGAAGATGGTTTTGTAGGGTGAGCAAAATCCGTGGATTACTTTTTTACTCATGTGTTTTCCCCAGGTGGATAGAATTGCCTTACAAGGGGTTGATTCTGTTGATCGGAAATTAAATCTTTTATTTTCAGATACTTAAACGTTAACATCAGGGAAGCTTCTGTGGATAACCGTTTGAGTAAATTGGGACATCCCGGTTTTCCCGTGTCACAAAGTTATCCTTGTCCCAAATGGACGGTATTCGGGCGACTCGGGTAAGAATTTTGCGAAATTCCCGGGGTTGCGTGTCAACCGGAAAACCATACAAACCATCCCAGAACACTTAACGAATTGCTCATGGGGTTTTCCACATGTCTGTCCCCATCATCCTTGCCTCGGGGTCGTCGATCCGCGCACAGTTGCTGCGCAACGCAGGCGTGCCCTTTGCTGTGCAAACCGCGCGGGTGGACGAGGACACCGCTAAACGGGCTCTGCTTGCCGAAAACGCACCGCCGCGCGACATCGCGGATACCCTGGCTGAGATGAAGGCCCGCAAGGTCAGCGACAAGTCCCCCGGTGCGATGGTTCTGGGCTGTGATCAGGTGCTGGATTTTAATGGGCGGTTACTGTCCAAACCGGAATCATCAGAAGAGGCGCTGGCGCAGCTCAAGGCGATGCGGGGCAAGCGTCATATGCTGCTGTCTGCAGCTGTGATCTATCAGGATGGCGAACCAATCTGGCGGCATGTAGGGCAAGTACGCCTGAGGATGCGGATGAGTTCGGATGCGTATCTGCGCAGCTATATTGACCGCAACTGGGACAGCATTCGTCACGCGGTGGGGGCGTATAAGCTGGAAGAAGAAGGTGTTCGCCTATTCGCCACCATTGACGGCGACTATTTTAATGTCTTGGGTATGCCCTTGTTGGAACTGCTCAATTATCTGGCCGTCAAAGGGGTGATCGATCAATGACCAAGAACCGAATTCCACTGGCTGGGGTGATCGGGCATCCGATAGCACATTCAAAATCCCCCAAGCTGCATGGGCATTGGTTAAAGACACACGGATTGGCGGGTCACTATATTCCTATGGACGTTGCGCCAGAGGATTTGGAGAGTGTTCTGCGGACTTTGCCCAAGGCCGGATATGTCGGTGCAAATGTAACCGTCCCCCATAAAGAGGCGGCTTTACGCTTGGCAGGTCACGTGTCGGATCGCGCGGCCAAAATAGGCGCGGCGAATACGCTGGTCTTTCAGGATGACGGCTCGATCCACGCAGATAACACAGACGGCTACGGTTTTATGGAGAACCTCCGCGCCGGTGCGCCGGATTGGAACCCGGAAGATGGGCCTGCCGTGGTGTTCGGTGCAGGCGGTGCCTCACGGGCCGTTCTGCAGGCATTGGTGGATGCCGGAGTGCCTGAAATCCTGCTGACCAACCGCACACGCGAACGCGCCGATCAGTTAAAAGAAGAGTTCGGGCCGCGTATCAAGGTGATCGATTGGGTCAAAGCAGGCAACGTCATCGAAAACGCCGAACTGGTGGTGAACACAACCTCTTTGGGGATGCAGGGGCAGCCTGAATTGCGGGTTCCTCTGGACGGGCTGCAGCCGGGTGCTGTGGTCACCGATCTGGTATACGCACCGCTGAAAACCCGGTTATTGCAAACGGCCGAAGATGCCGGATGCACAACAGTCGACGGTCTGGGTATGTTGTTGCATCAGGCAGTTCCGGGATTTGAGCGTTGGTTCGGTCGAAGACCCGAAGTGACGGAAGACCTCCGAGCAGCGGTACTGGAATGAGCTTTGCTCTTGGCCTGACGGGCTCGATAGGTATGGGCAAAAGCACCACGGCGCAAATGTTCGTGGACGAAGGCTGTGCGCTGTGGGATGCGGATGCGGCTGTACATAGACTCTATTCAAAGGATGGAGCTGCGGTTGAGCCCATTCGTGCGGATTTTCCGGATGCCGTTGTTAATGGGTATGTCAGCCGGGATGCTCTGAAGCAGATCATCGCGCGGGATCCCACCGCGTTGAAACGGATAGAGGCGATCGTCCACCCGCTAGTGGCCGCTGACCGGGCCGAGTTTCGGGAAACCGCCTCCACGGATATTCTGGTATTTGACGTGCCTCTGTTATTTGAAACCGGTGGTGATGCAGCGATGGACGCGGTCGCCTGCGTTTCGATCCCAGCGGACGAGCAGAAACGCCGCGTGATGGAGCGCGGCACGATGACTGAGGCGCAGTTCGAACAAATTCGGGCCAAACAGATGCCGAATGACGAAAAATGCGCACGGTCGGATTTCGTGATCGTGACGGATACGCTGGACCACGCCCGCACGCAGGTGCAGGATGTGGTCAGGCAGATACGGGCGAGGATGGCAGATGCGTGAGATTGTACTCGATACCGAAACCACGGGGTTTGATCCCGAAAGCGGCGATCGGATCGTTGAAATTGGTGCGGTTGAGCTGTGGAACCATGTCGCCACGGGTGAGACCTATCACGTCTATATCAACCCCGAACGCTCAATGCCTGATGAGGCATTCGGGGTGCACGGCATCGGCCCCGACCTGCTGGAAAACCAGCGCCCGCCGGAAAAGGGTGAGGTCACGCTTAAGGACAAGCCGGTCTTTGCCAAAGTTGGTCAGGGGTTTCTGGACTTCGTCCGGGATTCCAGGCTGGTCATCCACAACGCGTCGTTTGACATGAAATTCCTGAACGCGGAACTCAGATGGATGGGTTTGCCGACCCTTCCGATGGATCAGGCGCTGGATACGCTGGCGATTGCGCGTAAACGGTTTCCGGGCTCGCCTGCATCGCTGGACGCGTTGTGCCGACGCTTCAACATTGACAATACAAACCGGGTTCTGCACGGGGCGTTGCTTGACTCGGAAATTCTGGCCGAGGTGTATCTTGAGCTGATTGGCGGTCGGCAGCCGGATTTCGGCCTGTCGACCAGCGCGGCTGCAGCGTCTGGTGGTGGAGAAGATTGGCGTCCGACAGCGCGCCCGACGGCCTTGCCGTCAAAGATCACTGCGGAAGAACGCGCGGCGCATGATGCTTTTGTAGAGAAACTGGGCGAAAACGCCCTGTGGACCCGCGCCTGAGCCCCTGCCCGGCGCGGGTGTAACCAATTAAGCTTCGGTTTTCTGAGCTTCGGCCTGACGGCGCATTAGTTCGTTGCGGTACAGTGCAACAAAGTCGATGTTGTCGAGATTGACCGGCGGGAAGCCACCGTCACGGGTGATGTCGCTGACGATACGGCGCAGGAACGGGAACAGCATGCGCGGGCACTCGATCATCAGGAACGGGTGTAGTTGGTCTTCCGCCACGCCTTCAATGTGGAACAGGCCACAATAGTCCAGCTCGCACAGGAACAGAACGTCTTCCATGCCTTTGGCTTTGGACGTCAGGTTCAATTTCACCGCAACTTCGTACTGATGCTCGGTCGGGCGCTTCTTGGCGTCCAGGTTCACCTGCACGGCAATCTCAGGCTGAACGTCGCCCGACACGCCTTTTTGCGCCATTACGTTCTCGAAAGACAAATCCCGAATGAACTGTCCCAGAACGCGCATCTGAATTTGCGGGGCGGCCTGTGCCGCGGTGTTTTCTGCAGGGCTTTCGTCAGCCATGGATCTACTCCGAAAATGAAATTCGCCATTGCTTAGCAAGTTGGGCGCGACACCTCAATGCTGGTGCGGACCTTCGACCCATTTGGATGGCTTTGAGGGGTTCTGACGCGGGCGAACTTCGGTGAATTCGCCGTCGATCACGTCATCCTGATCATACTGGGCAGGACCAGTGCGAAACTGCGCCCCGGTGCCCATCTGAAAGTGCGTGATGGTGGCCTTGGATTTCAGATAGCGGAAAACAGCCACCCGAACACCGGGAATAAGCAGCGCAAAACCAACAGCATCGGTGAAGAACCCCGGTGTCAGCAGCAAAACTCCGGACAGCAGGATCATCGCGCCATGAGCCAGTGGCTCGGTCGGATCGTCCAGTTCGGCAAAGGATCGCTGCAGATTGGCCAGTGCCATGCGACCTTGTGTCCTGACCAAAACAGTGCCGATGACGGCTGTCAGGACTACGATCGCCAGCGTTGGCCACAGGCCGATCAGGCCGCCAACCTGTATGAACAGGGCGATCTCAATGATGGGCACCAATAAAAATGCCAAGAACAGATACATTTGCGTTATCCTTTACCATAGGCCGGGCTGTGGACTTGCCACGAACTGTCACCTACATAGTGGCAAGAGGCTGCGTATACAAAGTCGCGGTCTGAAAAGAGGATGAAATGAACGAACCGATGATCCAGTTGCTGGTCCTGGCCGGAATTGCCGTTTTCCTGATCCTGCGCCTGAAAAGCGTGCTGGGTACGCGTGAGGGCTTTGAGAAGCCCCCCGTTGAGCAGCAACCCGACACGAGCAAGTCTCGTCGCGGGTTCGAAGTGATCGAGGGCGGCCCGGATCATGACATCACAGACCATGTTGCTGAAGACAGCGAGCAGGCACAAACGCTGGCCGCGATGAAGCGGGTTGAACCCAGTTTCTCGGTCACAGAGTTCGTGCAGGGTGCGCGCGGTGCCTATGAGATGATCGTCATGGGGTTCGAAAAGGGCAATCTGGACGAAATCCAGCCCTTCCTGTCCGAAGAAGTGTTCGACACATTTGTCTCGGTCGTTGCGGCCCGCGAAGATCAGGGTCTGACAATCGAGGCCGAGTTCATCGGTGTGCGTGAAACCACGCTGGCCGATGCGAAGTTCGACAAGGACACCAACCAGGCCGAGATCACCATGAAGTTTGTGGGTGAGCTGACCTCGGTTGTACGTGATCGTGGTGGCGACATCATCGAAGGCAACCCGAACACCGTCAAACGCCAAAAGGACAGCTGGACCTTTGCCCGAGTGATGGGCTCTGATGATCCGAACTGGCTGCTTGTTGCCACGGACGCATGATTGGCGCGCTCAGGTCGCTATTTCTGGTGGCAGCTATGACCACTGCCGCCAGCGCTGAACCGACGCGATCAATTCTTTCTTTTGTCGATCTGGATGGATGGGCTGCCGACGATCACGGGGCGGCCCTTTCGGTTTTTTTGAATACCTGCGGTGATCTGGATGATCCGGACTGGCAAGCGTTGTGTGGCGTTGCCCAGACCTATGAGGCAGACGCCGCCCGGTCCTTCTTTGAGCTGTTCTTTCGACCGGTTCTGGTAGAGGACGGTGAAAAGGCGCTGTTCACCGGTTATTTCGAACCTGAACTGGACGGGTCAAAAACACGGACGGATCGTTTCAAATACCCGATCTACAAAATGCCACCCGAGGCGCGTGAAGCTGGTCCATGGCTGAGCCGTCGCGAGATCCTGACCGGGGACACCATGCAGGGACGCGGGCTTGAGATTGCCTGGGTCGATGATCCGGTCGAGCTGTTCTTTCTGCAAATTCAGGGCTCGGGCCGTGTCCGCTTGCCAGACGGCAGCGCGTTGCGCGTCGGTTATGGCGGTGCGAATGGTCATCCTTACCGTTCGATTGGTGCCGAACTAATCCGTCAGGGCGCGTTGGGTGCGCATGAGGTCAGTGCCCAGATGATCCGCGCCTGGGTGCGCAAGAACCCCGAGGCCGGGGCCGAGCTGTTGTTCCACAACCCCTCATATGTGTTCTTTCGCGAAGTCTCGCGTGTCGCGCCCGAATTTGGGCCGCTTGGGGCCATGAATCGGTCAGTGACCACGATGCGTAGCATTGCGGCTGATCCGGCGTATACGCCGCTGGGTGCCCCGGTTTGGGTGGAAAAGGACGGCAAGGCCCCGTTGCGTCGGCTGATGATCGCGCAGGATACGGGTGCGGCCATCAAGGGCGCGCAGCGTGCTGATATCTTCTTTGGCACCGGCGATGAGGCCGGTCAGGCCGCAGGCCGCCTGAAGGATCCGGGCCGGATGGTTCTGCTGCTTCCGATCCAGCGGGCCTATGCCCTGTTACCGGATGAATTCTGATGTCCCGGCGAAAACTAACGGCAGAAGAGATCGAGCTGTGGCGCAAGGTCGCCAAACAGGCTGAGCGTATGCACCCGGAAATCCCGCAATCGGTTCATCCAGCTACATTGCCGAAACCGAAGCCGACCAAAACTCCAAAGCCACGATTTGAAGCATTCGAGGTCGGGCAAACCGCAGCAGGCAAACCAGCGCGGCATGCCTTAAAGCCGACGATTGGAGACAGTTTGCGGGCCAGCCCCGTGCAGATGGACACCAAGGCGTTTGGCCGTATGAAGCGGGGCAAGATCAAGCCAGAGGGCAAACTGGATCTGCATGGCATGCGCGTGGACACCGCGCATCCGGCGTTGATCCGGTTTATTCTGTCTGCGCAGGCATCTGGCAAGCGCCTAGTTCTAGTTGTCACCGGCAAGGGCAAGGATCGGGACGAACCCGGCCCCATCCCGACGCCGCGCGGGGTGCTACGCAATCAGGTGCCGCAATGGCTGACTCTTCCGCCATTGGCGCAGGCCGTACTCCAAGTGGCACCGGCCCATATCAGCCACGGTGGCGACGGGGCCTACTACGTCTACTTGCGACGTACGCGTTAAAACGAGCGCTCTGCCCGTAAAATTCCGATTTTTGCTGAGAGGCAAACGAGGATAAAGAACCCTCCGATCCACAGGAACTGTGCGTCCAGCGAGATACCAGCATCGAGAAGAACGCCGGTCAGACCGGGGCCGATGGCCGATCCCAGAACCATGACAGCCGTAGCCATCGCCTTGATGGACCCAATATGTCTGGTGCCATAAAACTCGGCCCAAAAGGCGCTGGGCAAGGTGTTGTTGGCCCCCACGGTGAGGCCCAGAAAGGCCATCGCGATCATGGCCCCTGCGATTGAACTCGTCATTCCCGCAATGACAAAGCCAATCGCAATCGGGATTTGGTAATAGGGCATCAACCGTGCTGTGCCCCATTTGTCCAGCGCCCAACCGGCCGCAAACATCGATATCAGCGATACGCCGGTGTAGACCGGAAACAGCGCCACCAGATCAATATGCTGCCAACCTTTCACCTCGGCCAGATGCACCTGTTGGAAGAAAAACGCGGTGATAAATGCCGACGGACCCAGCAACGCCGGAGCCATGAACCAGAACAGCGGATGACACAGTGTCTCCTTTCGGGTCCAATGGCGACCCATCATACCGGTTGCCGAGTATTCGCTGGCCAGACTCTGCGGTGTGCGTTCCTGACGCAAAAGACGTGTCAGAACCGGTATTCCCATCAATACTATCACCGCTGAAACCACCCAAAGCCAGCGCCAGTCCAACAAGGCCATTGCGGCCACGAATGCGAGCGGCAGCAGCGCCTCGCCTATCGCATAACCGACCGAGGCAATCGACAGCGCCTTGCCGCGCGTGACGGTGAACCACCGCGCCATGGCGACCTGAGCGAGGTGGATGCTCATCCCCTGACCGAAAAGACGCAACAAGAAAACCACCAGCGGCAACAGGATGAGCCAGCTGTTCACAGCCATCGCAAGCGCCGCCAGTGCCAAACCGGCCAGGACCACAGGCCCCAATACTCGGACGCGGAAGATATCCGTCAGCCCGCCAGCCCATATCATCACCACGGCAGATACAGTGGTGCCCAACGAATAGAGACCGCCCCACGCCCCGTGCCCAAGGCCAAACTCTGCGCGGATGTTCCCAGCAAAGACCGAGATGAAAAAGGTCTGTCCAAAGCTGGACAGAAAGGTCAACAGAACTCCCGCGCTCAGCCAGGTCGCGTTGTCCCTTAGATACTGACGCAGACTGAACCGTGTCACGGGGTCGTGACCTGCGCCTGCCCTGTTTCAGTTAGAATAATTTCGGTTGCACCGTCGGGGTTGCGTTGGCTTGGGGGAACCAGAATATCGATGCCTGGCCGCTCATCAGGCCCAAACGTGTTGCTGACGCGCCGGACCGAGCTGAGGATCGCCAACAGCGCGGGAGACGTGGCGGCAACGAAATGCGAAGACTGTGCATCGCTGCTGAAGGCGGTGGTATCAATGACGTTGATCGGGAACTCTTCAAGGGTCTCGATCGAGCTGATATTGCCCAGCCGCTCACCTTCATCCGTTCCGCGAAGGCGGGCCGAGATGTTCAGGATTTTGTCCTTTTGCGAAACCATCACAACGAATGGATCGGGCGGATTCTTGATCCGCCTCATCTGCGATCGGAACAGATCGACATCCAGATCGGGGGAAATCAAGACGACCCCTTCGATATTTCGATTGGACCATCCGGGCTCCTGCAGTTCAGCTTGTCGCATCATCTCCATTGACAGGGCGCCACCCATGGAATGGGCGACCAGAATGACGCGTTTGACCCCCATGGCTTTCAGATCTCGGATGGTTCGCTCCAGCCCGTCGCGGGCGAACAACATGCTGTCCAGATCATAGGCATACCCATAACCCGTCGCTCGGCTGGGCCAGGAATAGACCAGCGTGGATCCGGGAAGACCAATGTCATGGGTCAGCTGTGCTGCGCGAAAAATCGTTTCAGTCTGGGTCGAGTTGTAACCGTGCACAAAGATCGTGACGTCATCCTGACCGCGCAGATGTTCGCGTAGCCCCTGTACTCCGTCCAGTTCGGTCACATTTGCCAGAACGAACTCTTTCTGCGGGTTGGGGTTCGCATAGGAAAATTTCAGCGTACCCGGCGTGTGCGTTGGTGGGATCGATACGGTAGTTTCCAGAAACTTCAGCGTTTCCCCCCGGCGAAACCCAAAGGAACCATCTGCTTCGTGCGCTCGGGTCGTGCTTACGAATATCTTTTCAGGCGTTCCGACAGTCGCGGCTGACGGAACGATCTCGGTCACCGTGCGATCGACACAGGCGCTAAGCGAAAAGGAAAAAAGTAAAATGATCAGATAGCGCAGCACGGGCCAGCCCTCAGGGTGAATTGCGCCTACGCTAATGAATTCTCGCCCCGCGTCCAGCGACACGAGGCGGAAAAAACGGCAAAAACCGGCTGGCCGTGTTACAAAACGTAACGGCTGAGGTCTGTCGACTTAGTCAGCTCGCCGAGATTGTCGTTCACGAACTGCGCATCGACCGTAATTGAGGTCCCGGCTTTGTCGGGGGCAACAAAGGACAGATCCTCAAAAACGCGCTCCATCACCGTATAGAGACGCCGCGCCCCGATATTTTCCACGCTCTGGTTCACGTCCGCCGCGATGCGCGCCAGGGCGGCGATCCCGTCTTCGGTAAAGCTGACAGTGACCTCTTCAGTCCCCATCAGAGCCGTATACTGAAGGGTCAGGGCGTTGTCGGTTTCAGTCAGGATGCGCACAAAGTCCTCTTCAGTCAGCGCGCGCAGTTCAACGCGGATCGGCAGACGGCCCTGAAGTTCCGGCAACAGGTCCGAGGGTTTGGCGATGTGGAACGCACCGGACGCAATGAACAGGATGTGGTCGGTTTTGACCGGGCCGTGCTTGGTGGAAACGGTCGTGCCCTCGATCAGGGGCAGCAGGTCGCGCTGCACCCCTTCCCTGCTGACATCGCCACCGCGCGCGTCCGAGCGGGCACAGACCTTGTCGATCTCATCCAGAAAAACGATGCCGTTCTGTTCGACCGATTCCAGAGCAACACGGTTAACGATCTCATCATCCAGCAGCTTGTCGGCCTCTTCGCCGATCAGGGCCTCATAGCTTTCGGCGACGGTCATTTTGCGTTTGACGGTACGCCCGCCAAAGGCCTTGCCGAAGATATCGCCCAGATTCATCATGCCCATCTGGCTGCCCGGCTGTCCGGGAATGTCGAACATCGGCATCGGGTTCGAGGTGTCAGACAGCTCCAGCTCGATCACCGTGTCATCCAGCTCACCCGCTTTCAGCTTTTTGCGGAACATCTCGCGGGTGCCATCACGGGCGTCGGTGCCGGCGATAGCCTCAATCACGCGATCTTCGGCGGCTTGATGGGCTTTGGCTTTAACGTCATCACGCATGAATTCGCGGGTCTGCAGGATCGCGGCATCCGCCAGATCGCGCACGATCTGTTCAACGTCACGCCCGACATAGCCGACCTCGGTGAACTTGGTGGCCTCGACCTTGATAAACGGCGCGCGGGCCAGCTTGGCCAGACGGCGGCTGATCTCGGTCTTGCCGACGCCGGTGGGGCCGATCATCAGGATATTCTTGGGATAGACCTCGTCCCGGATGTCGTCGGCCAGCTGCTTGCGCCGCCAGCGGTTGCGCAGCGCCACGGCCACGGCGCGCTTGGCGTCTTTCTGCCCGATGATAAAGCGATCCAGTTCCGAGACGATCTCGCGCGGGGTCAGGTCGGTCATGTCTAATCTATCCGTCTGTTTCGCAGCGGAACCTAATCATACCGAGCAAAAACACAACCCGATCACAAAAAACTCACGCCAACACACGGTCTGCACACGGAAAATCGTGGTGATGTGAATCGCCAGTTTAGGGTTCCATGCTGCATGGTGAGCGTCGACGGGCAAATTTGCCTGCACAGTTTAATGGGAGACCCAAATCATGATGACTCGTCGTTCGCTCTTTTTGAATGCGGCCGCCACCGGCGCGGCCCTGACCCTGGTCAGCGCCAATGTCGCCGTGGCCGGCGGTGCCAAGAAAAAGGGCACATTTGAGGGCCGCTCGAAGCACGTGACCACCGGTTCGGTCAAAGTGGTCAAGGATGGCGAACGCTACATAGTCGAGTTGGGCGAGGACTTTTCGCTGGACAATGGCCCTGACCCGCGCGTGGCCTTCGGCAAGGACGGCACCTACGATCCCAACTCCAAGCTGGGCGCGCTGCTGAACCTTAAAGGTAAGCAGCAGTATGCAGTACCGCCGACCATGGATATCTCGGGCTACAACGAAGTTTACATCTGGTGCGAAGTTGCCGGCGTTCCGCTGGGCGTCGCGGCGCTTTCGTAACCCAACATCGAAAGACGCCCGGAGGCCGGGAAATTTCCGGCCTCTGACAAGCCGTTAGGTGGCAAAGCGCCTGTCTGTTACACTCACCCGAAGGAACCAGTTCCGGGGTGTGTTTGATGACGAAGATTGCCAAGATTACATTACTGTTTGTAGTTTTCGTGGATTTGATCGGGCAAGGGCTGGTCTTTCCCATCATCAACTCTCTGATCATGGAAACCAAGTCCGGGTTTCTGCCGGAAACCACGCCGATGGGACGGCGCCATTTCTACTATGGCCTCGTGATCGGATGTTTCTTTCTGTCCTGGTTTCTGGGCGTTGTTTACGTCTCGAAGGTGTCCGACTCCATCGGGCGCAAGAATGCCTTGTTGGTCTGTCTGGGCGGGGCTTTGGCCGGTTATGCCATCACCATCGTGGCGCTGTATCTCAACAGCTTGCTTCTGTTGATCCTTGGCCGATCAATCACCGGGTTTACCGCCGGCAACCAGCCCATCGCGCAGGCAGCGATGATTGACGGCAGCACAGATGCCGCAGACCGTGACCGCAACATGGGCTACATCATTACCGGCGTCAGTTTTGGTCTGGTCGGCGGCCCGATAATCGGGGCTGTTCTGTCCGATGCGGCGATTCTGGGCAGCTATGCCACGCTCAAGATGCCGTTTTATGGCGCGTTTGTTCTGGTGCTGATCGCCATTTTCCTTGTGACTGTCTTTTTCAAGGACACCCGCACCGAACGTGCGGCTTTCGTATTCCGCCCGCGCGACGTCACCGACAGCCTGATTGCGGTGCGCGAACACCCGATGGTTCTGAAAATCCTACCCGTCTATGCGTTGTTTATGATCGCCAACGTCACATTCTACGTGTTCGTCGACAACTTCCTGACCAGCGCATGGGGCTACGGCGTGATTGGTGGCAGCATGGCGATGGTGGTGATCGGCTTTGCGTTGGCGTTTTCCAGCACGTTCCTTGTGAAACCGGCGCAAGAGCGATTCAGCAAGCATGCGATCATCCATACCTCTTTGGTGGTGATGGTGATCTGCGGCTTTGCCTTCGCCTTCAGCCCGAACGGTGTGCTGAGTTACGTTCCTGTCTTCTTCTTCTACTTCTTCTTTGGGGTCGCGTACCCGACTCTGCTGGGCGTGTTTTCATCCAGCGTTGGCGAGGCGGATCAGGGCTGGGTCATGGGTGTCACAACAGCCGTTTTCTGCCTTGCGGGTGGCGTCATGTCCCTGATCGGCGGCGGATTGATGAGCATCGATATCCGCCTGCCTTACTACATCGTCATCTTCACGGCCGTGCTGGGCCTGATTGGAATGTACCGGCGCTGGAAAGGGAAAGAGATCTCGGCCCTGTTGGCCTAGATCGTCTCAATCGTCAGCTTGCCGTTGGTGTAAACGCAGATGTCGGCGGCAATCGCCATGGCTTCGCGGGCGACCTCTTCAGCCGTCTTGTCGCTGTCCATCATTGCGCGGGCTGCAGCCAGGGCAAAGTTGCCGCCTGATCCAATGGCTGCCACGTTGTGTTCGGGCTCCAGCACGTCCCCTGCTCCGGTGATTACCAACAGATCTTTGCCGTCGGTGACGATCAGCATCGCCTCAAGCTTTTGCAGGTACTTGTCAGTGCGCCAGTCCTTGGCCAGCTCAACCGAGGCGCGGGCCAACTGACCCGGCGTCGATTCCAGCTTGGCTTCAAGCCGTTCCAACAGGGTAAACGCATCCGCCGTTGATCCGGCGAACCCGGCGACAACTTCGAACCCGCCCGGCGACAGGCGTCGCACCTTGCGTGCGGTGCCTTTGATCACGGTCTGGCCCAGGCTGACCTGCCCGTCGCCGGCAATGACGACTTGCCCGCCCTTTTTGACACCAATGATCGTTGTCCCGTGCCATCCGGGAAAATCGCTGTCCGCCATGAAAGCCTCCGTGTTCTCAGGCGCTATATATGGGCCGGGCACGGGATTGGCGCAACCCGTTGCAAATCTGCCCAAACGATATGCACAAAACGCAATTCGGGGTTACCGGACCAGCAATTGTGAGTCCGAGGCTGCGGGACTACATGAGGCTCACAACCGACAACGGGTCGGCTGTTTCAGAAAAAAGGACCGGACACATGGCAACCACCGCAAACATCCATGCGCCGCTCGGAGCAGCTACCATCCTGCACGTAGTGGACGCGATCAGCAATTTCTTCGGCGCCGTCGCTGAATGGAACGAAACCCGCAAGACGCGCAATCTTTTGTCGGAACTGTCTGACGCCCAGCTGGATGATATCGGCCTGGTACGTGCGGACATCGCAAAGATCTGATCCCGCAATCAGAACCAGAATTTGGAACAGCCGCCCGGAGATCCGAGCGGCTTTTTCTTTGTCAGCTCTGTACGTATTTGCCTGCCAGATCCGGCAGGAACGCCTCAATCGCGGCTGTGGCAACCACATGGCGTGTACCCGCGTCATCGTCCACGACGTCTAACCCACCCATGACGGCCCGCACCTCGGCACGGCCCCTTGGCAGATCGGCCGCGACCTTGTCACAATCAACCTGATCGGGCTGTTGCACCGCAATCGTCACCTGAACCCGCATTTCCGTGTGGTCGATTCCCAGCTTGGAAAACAGTGTGATCGAGGAATGATGCAAAGCGTCCTGCACCGCGCGGCAGGCAGCCTTGGTATAATCCTGACCATAGAGGTCATTGCCGGTCCCCATTTCCAGAATGATACGCTTCTCGGTCATTGGGCTGGCTCCATGTCGAATGAGACGATGACGGCAGCATTGGCGATGACGGTGCTGCCTTCGGTGTGGGGCTTTTCGATATCCAGCCCGCCCTGCGTCACTGTGATGTTTGGTTGGCCATAAGGAAAGATCGCCTTCAGCGCCTCGGTATCGACTTTGTCCGGCTGTTGAACGCCAACTTCGGCATCAATGATCATAGCCTCTTTTGGAAAGCCGAACAGCTCGGCCATATTCACCGAGTTGTGCCACAACGCATCCTTGATCGCCCGCAAGGCGGCCTCGGTATAATCCTCGCGCCTGAGGGATGTTCCCATCCCGAATTCCACCAGAACCCGTGTTTTTACCATCTTTACCTCATCAGTTTTCGACAGATTGCCGCTGTACCCAAAGCAATCTGATATCCCAGTTGAGCACAAACCAAAAGCAACGTGGTTGCGGTTCTAAATTTGGTTAAATCCCGAGAAACCCTCGATTTGCGATGCGTTTTGCGGAAAAATAGTACTGCTATTGTGCATTTCCGCGTAACGGGACATGGTAACCGACAGAATTCAGTCTAAGCGGAGTTCCAATGCCCGGATCTGAAACGACGAACGCCGCCCGCCGGACATTTTTTGCCGATGTGATCAGGCCTTATGATCTGGGCTACAAGCTTATCCGTGTGGGCGATTTCGGCGATGGCGGATATCTCCTGCCCAACGATCTGGAAGACATAGTCGCCTGTTTTTCACCGGGTGTTTCGCTGCAATCCAGCTTCGAAATGGACCTCGCAAAACATGGGATTCCCTCTTTCATGGCTGATGGTTCTGTTGAAGAGCCGGTATTGAAGATTCCGGATTCGAATTTCATCAAAAAGCACCTGGCTGCCAAAAGCGGTCCCGACGTCATCTCGCTTGAGGATTGGATAAGCACGTATGCTCCGACCGAAGGCGACATGATCCTGCAGATGGATATCGAAGGAGCTGAATACCCCGTTCTTTCGACCCTGCCCGCCGAGCTTCTGAACCGGTTCAGGATCATCGTGCTTGAGCTTCACCGCATTCCGTCGATCCTGATGAAACCCGGAGCATTCAAACGGGCGTATCCGGCCCTGTCTGCCTTGAAGGACGGTTTTGCATGCGCACATATCCACCCCAACAATGCGTCAGGGACTGTGGACATCGAAGGTGAGACGTTTCCTCGTGTGATCGAGGCTACATTTGTACGTCGGGATCGTGTGAAACAGTGTGTTCCCGCGACCGATTTCCCTCATGCACTGGACCGCCGTCATCGACCAAACGGACCATTGCTGAATTTGCCGCAGGAGTGGATCGGGTCTGCAGCCGTCACAGATTGACCAAAGAAAAACGGGCACCGCATTGCGATGCCCGTTGACAGAAATTGGCTCAGATCAGATGGATTCGTCGATCCAGCTTTGCAGTGCGGCCTTGGGTGCCGCACCTGCGCGGTTCGACACGACCTGACCGTCCTTGAAGATGAACAGCGCAGGGATGCCACGTACGCCCATGGCAGCTGCCGAATTTGGGTTGCTGTCCACGTCCACCTTGGCAATTTTCACCTTGCCGCCGTATTCGTTGGCCAGCTCTTCCAGAGCGGGGCCGATCTGCTTACAGGGGCCACACCACTCGGCCCAGAAATCCACCACGACGGGGACATCGGAATTCTTGACTTCGGCGTCAAAGGTATCGTCGGTAACGGCAACGGTCGACATATTCTGTCTCCTGAATGGGGTAAACTCGGGAACTGAACGTAGGGGCCGGACATTCCAAGGTCAAGATATCTGGGTGCGAGACAATGCTTGCGTCACAAGATCGTGTGGCAACCACATCAGGTCAGCTGTCCTGGTCCACAGGATGGCGGTTCGAATTTCGTGGTTCGGATAGATCTGCGACAGCGCCTGGGCATAAGCGCCCATCTGCCGCAGCAACCCCTCGGGGCATGATTGCACGTTGTCAGGAACCGTTGCATTTGATTTGAAATCAATGACCTGAACCTCGGTATCGGTGACGATCAACCGGTCGATTACACCGTGCATGCGACGCCCGTTCAGATCGGCGGTCACCGGAACCTCGGCCAGCGTGCCCGGCGCAAAACCAGGTTGGAGATGAGCGGCAGTCAAAACGTCGCAGGCCTCATCCAACAGCTCTTGCCGTTCCGCATCCTGCATATCGGGCAGAACCCGGGCGCAAAGCTGCGGCCAGTTTTCCCGCGCGACCGAGGGCAAATGCTCCAGCAGCAGATGCAGGCGCGTACCGCGCAGCTTTGCCGCCTCTTCATCCTGCCCGGTATCGCCGGGCAACGCCTTGGCACCACCCAGATCCGACGGGCTGAGCGTTTCGGGTTCGGGCGCTGGTGATTTTGCGGGCGAAAGGAACGCGGTAGGCAATTCCAGCTCGGCTAGGGTTGCCTCTTCGGTTTCCACAAGTGCCGGCGCGTCCCAGTCCCCATGCGACAAGCGCAGAGTTTCTGTCCCGGGAAGTGCCACGGCCCCTGCCCGTTCCATCGCAGCTTGCACCATCTGATACCAGCTGGTTCCGTCCTTCCCGACATCTCCGGCGGCACCTACGATCAGCCACTTTTCCGCACGTGTCAGCGCCACATAAAGCAAGCGCAGCCGCTCATTCTCTTCGCGCGCCTGCGCTTCGTCCCGCGCGCGGGCGATCAGCGACGGAGAGGCATCCGCAGGCACCTTCCACAAAGGAGTATTGTCCGAGACCATGATTTCGGCGTCACGCGGCGCTTGCCGTTTTCCAGTATCGGGCAGGATGACGATCGGGGCCTCAAGCCCTTTGGAGCCATGCACAGTCATCACCCGGATCATGTTGCCAACACCGCTCATCTGGCGTTTGATTTCCAGATCGTCCGTTTGCATCCAGACCAGAAATCCGGTCAGGCTGGGAACATCGGTGCGCTCATAGGCCAAGGCCTGCGAAAGCAACGCGTTGATACCGTCCTCGGCTTCGGCACCAAGGCGACCCAGCAGTTTTCGGCGGCCGTCATGGCGGGTCAGGATGCGCTCAATCAGGTCATAAGGGCGCAAAAAGTCGATCTGGCCGCGCAAGTCGTTTAGAACAGCAAGCGTTTCCGGGAATTCCTCGGCGCGCTGGCGCAGCGCAGCCCAAAGGAATTGTTCCTTTCGCCGGTGGGCCAGGTCGAACAACTGCTGCTCGGTCCAGCCGAACAGCGGAGATTTCAGGACGGTGGCAAGCGACAGGCTGTCCTCGGGTGTGGCCAAAAAGCTCAGCAGTGCCGCGAGGTCTTTGACCGCGAGTTCCGCTCCAACCTTCAACCTATCCGCCCCTGCGATCGGTAGATCAGCGGCTTTACAGGCGCGGATGATCTCGGCAAACAGGTCCGAGCGGCGCTGAACGAGGATCAAAAAATCCCCCGGCTGGACTTTGCGCCGGACAAATGTGCCCGGTTTATCATCCTCGGGAATCGTTTCGCCGTTGTCGATCATGACCTTGATCGACTCGGCGACCTGCTCAGCCAGAATGACAGTGTGGTGCCGCGCACCGGGCCGATCCACCGGATCCGTCCAATCGCCGTCATCCTCTTCTTCGACCTTTTCAACGACCGGCCACAGGTCCACCCGTCCGGGTAGATCCGCCTTGAACGCCCGATGCTGGCTTTCCTTGTGAAACCCGGCCTCGGAGCGGTTTTCAAACAGGATATCGACCAAAGACAGGATCGCGTTGGACGACCGAAACGAGTACTCAAGGGTGGAATCCCACAGTTTAGAGCCTGACTCCGTCAGTTTCTTCCCAAACTCCGCCTGCATCCGGTCAAAGGCCTGCGGGTCGGCACCCTGAAAGGAATAGATCGACTGCTTCTTGTCCCCGACCACGAAAATGGTGCGCTCAACGCCGGAACGGGCCCCCTCGCCGCTTGTGAACTCCTGTGCCAGTTTTTCAACCACGTCCCATTGGTCGGGGCTGGTGTCCTGCGCCTCATCAACCAGAATGTGGTCGATACCACCGTCCAGTCGGTACAGTACCCATTCGGCCACAGCCGGATCATTCAGCACTTGCCGGGCGCGCAGGATCAGATCGTCGAAGTCCAGCCACCCGCGCAATTGTTTGCGCCGTTCGTACTCTGGCAGGAAGGCGGCGGCGAAACGATGCAGCACCAGCGTCTTGCGCGCGGCAACCAACGCCAGCCGGTGCTCCCTTGCGGCTTCGATGCGCAGCATGAGCGCCTCGAGCTGGGGTATCTGATCGGCCAGCGCCCCTTCGCGCAGGGCTTTGGTGGGAAAGCTGTTGATCTTTGCTGTGAATGGTTCTTTGGCGGACTTTCCGGTCAGCAGAACGCCTTCCAATACGGGCAGGCTGCCGATCCGGGCCTCGGTAAAGGTTGCAAGTTTTGCTGCCGCCTTGGCGTTATTGCCGCCGCTTTCCATCAACGCAGGCAACAGGCTTTGGATCAGATCAACTTCACCGCCCAGGAAAACGCGGTCCAGCAGGGCATCTTCGTCGAACCCCTCCGGCAGGTCGAACTGTTGCAACAGATCAGACCAATCCATCGCATGCGCGAACTGATTGCGCTTTTGCGTAATGGCCGCCGTCAGCTTGTCGAACCCGGTATCGGTGACAAAACGGGCGACATCTTCGATCAATCCCGCCTGCGGGCCCTCGGCGAAATCCTCGACGACCTCTTCACGCAACAGCGCCGCGGCGCGATCTTCCATTTCCGAGAATTGCGGACTGACCCCGGCCTCCAACGGAAACCGTCGCAATAGCGATGCGCAGAACGAGTGGATTGTCTGGATTTTCAACCCGCCGGGTGTTTCGATGGCTCGGGCAAAAAGGGTTCGGGCCTGCGCCAGTCTCTGCGGGTCGATCATGCCCTGCACACCCAGTTCGGTCAGTTGTGCCAACAGAGGGTCATCGCCCAGCATGGCCCATTCGCCGAGCCGCTTGAACAACCTGTTCTGCATCTCGCTGGCCGCAGCCTTGGTGTAGGTCAGGCACAGGATGTGCTGAGGCTGCACCCCGCCCAACAATAGGCGTGCCACCCGGTCGGTCAGAACCCGAGTCTTGCCCGAGCCCGCGTTCGCCGCCAACCAGGTCGAGGCATCGGGCCGCGCGGCCTGAACCTGCCGTTCGGTTGCGTCGTTGCGGGCGCTCATGTCATGTCCTCAGGCATTGTGTCGTCGGTGCGATCCCATTCACCGAACCGTGCCAGATGGTCATAGTCGCCAATATCCGTGTCCTTGTGCAGCATCCGTCGGGAAGAAAAGCCCTGATCAGGCTCTAAATAAGCCGAAATCAGCTCTTTCAGCTCGGCAAGAACCTTATCGGGCGGCTCTTTGACCAAGGGCGCGGGCACCTCTTTGTACGTACCGCCCATGCCGATAAAGACCGCTCCGGCCACGGGTGAAGGATCGAACCCTTCAATGCCGCCCTGCTCGGCCATCGCGGCTTCGATCAGCAGCTGTTTGTCGAATTTGGCCTGCTGGCTTTCGGTGGGCGGCGTACCGGTTTTGTAATCCACGATCCGCAGCGCACCCCTACAGTTCCGGTCGATCCGGTCCGCACGACCTACGATGGAAAAGTCCAGCGGGGACAGCACCAGCTTCATCGCGGCTTCGAACGCCACCGGCCCACCATCACCACGTCGCGCGGTTTCTGCCGCCAGAAAATCATCGGCGATACGTTCCAGCCGCGCCAGCCACAATTTGCGTGCCGTAGGCCAGGCAACATGCTGATCCAAAAGTGATTCTGCGCGTTTCAGAAAGTTCTCACGGGTCAACAAGGCGCCATCCAGAACGCTGTCTTTGACGAAGTGTTCGAGAATTTCGTGGATGACGATCCCGCGCAGTAACGCATCCGGGGCCTGCACCAGCGGGTTCAACGGTTTCAGCCGCAGCACATGCTTGGCGTAAATTGCGTATGGATCGCGGATCAGACGTTTGATTTCCGTCACGCTCAAGCGGTTTGGACGCGATGCCACAGGCGGTCGCGGTGATGGCCGCGTGGCGGGTTCGATTGACGGCGCATCCTCCAGCTGCTCCGACCAGCGCAGCCATTGCCGCCCACGCGCGCGCATTCCGGCTAGGGCGTCAGGCCCACCCTGCCCGGGCAAGCCTTGCAGCAGGTTCGTCATCCGGTTCAGCCAACGCGATGGCACGGTTTCTGCGTCATCGGACCGGGTCGCGCGTGTCAGCCAGACCTCGGGCGCGCCGATGGCTTGTTGGAAATCATGCGCCGACAGGCCAATCCGGCGTTCGGGCAGCAAAAGCCCGGACTTGTCGCGCATCTGGCGGTTCAGCCAAGGGTCCGGTGCGGCGGCTTCGGGCCAGCTGCCTTCGTTCAGCCCGCCTAAAATCAGCAGATCTGCACCCTGCACGCGCGCCTCAAGCGTGCCCCAGATCATGATGTGCGGATGTGGTGCGTCTCGGTCGCGGACCTCTTCGCTGGCCAGAAGCGCACCCAACAGATCGGCGAAGTCGTGGGCGGTCATCGGGCCGCCATGGTCTGCCTCATCTTCCAGGGCTGTCAGAACACCAAGCGCCTTTTGACCTGCGTTTTTGTCCCAAAGTGTTCCGGTTTCGTCGTTGCTTCCTGCCGAAATCGCCTCGGCCAAGGTGCGCAGCCTTATGACCCAATCCGCTAATGGAAGCTCGCCCGAGATCTGCTGATCGCAGAAATGAGCCGTCAGCCAGCGCACCCAGTCCTCGGGCACGTCTTTGCGGATGGCAAAAGCGGTCAGGCTGATACTGTCCGGAAATGGCGGCCCGTGACGGCGCAAATCCAGTTCAAGATCGCGGGTATGCAGCAAATGCGCACCGCGTTCGCCACCGTCGTGGCACAGCGGGTGTTTCAACAGGGTCAACAACGCCTCGCCATCCAGACGCCGCGCGAACAAGCCCGCTACATGGCGGAGAAACCGGCCGGGTGGCGACAGCTGTAACGGCAACCCGGCGCTGTCATCAGGAAGGATGTTCCAGCGATCCAGCGCGGCGCTGACCTGACGCGTCAGCATCCGGTCAGGTGTGATCAGGGCGGCGGTCTGTCCGGTTTCAGCAGCTTGGCGCAGACGCAGTGCGATGGCCAGCGCCTCAGATCGTGGGGATTGCGCCTCGACCAGGGTCAGGTCCTTTGTGGCACTGTCCAGATCGGTTAGCTGCGGGCCCTCGGACATCCAGGCATCGGTGATCGGCGCCGGTCGCAATGCAAGTGAAATCAAACGATTGCGAGAGGCTGAAGGAGGCTGATCGCCCGTCCACGGCTGTATTTGATCCGGTTCCAGCTCCAGCTGAGTCATCAGCTTGCGAAATCGGTACTGAGGGTGGTCCTCAGACGTCAGCGCGTCATCCAGTCCTCGCCAAACGTGATCTGGCTGGTCGAAATCATATCCGGGTAGAATCAGCGCGCCCTGCGGCAGACGCGCAATCGCCTCCATCAGCATCAGCGTGGTGCCGCGTGATCCGGTCGAACCGGCGAGGATGACCGGATGCTGCGGTGGAGATTCCTCCCAACGCGCGATCAGATTCTCGACCACGCGCCGCTGGCGGGCCTGAACGTCCAGCGCGTTCTGACCAGCGTCGATGAAATTATCCGCAATCCCGATGAAAGCTTGCGCACGCGCCCAGTGTCCGGACATGTCGCTGACATCCAACTGCCGGACCGCGTCCGGGGAAACGCCTTCGCCTTGCATTTCATCAATCAGCACCGCCAGGCTGTCGGACAGGTCGAATAATGAGGATCGCGCGGCCAGATCGGGCTGTTGTTCCAACAGTTTGGCGATCAGCTGCGTCAGCTCCAACCTGCGCCTCAGCGGTGGGACAGCAGGTGGTAACTGCGCCAGATCTAGGCTTTCACCCAGATCGGTGACTAGGGATAGACGCGGCAGCAGGCAGGCCGGACCCTGATCGAACAGATCGCGGACTCGCCGGGCCATGCGCCGGGTGTTAACGACCAACTGTACCCGCGCCAGCGCTTCGGGCGGCTGCCCGGTGCTGCGGTCACGCAACCCCTGAACCAACATTCTCGGAAAATCCGCACCAGGTGGCACGGCAAAAACGCGCGCTGTGGGGCAGGGATCAAACATCGGCGATCAGCCCCTCGGCAAGTGCAATTCCGTCGGGATGACCAACGTCGCACCAGCGGCCCGGATAGGTCAAAGCAAACAGGCGGTCCCGTTGTTTCATTCGGTCCCAAAGCACGTTCAGGGAAAACGCTTTTTCAGGGATGTCCATCAGACCTTCGGTCTTCATGATCTGCGCCCCACCATAGATCAAACCGCCGCCGCGGGTGATCCGACCAGTCGAATCCGCAGTGAAATCGCCCGATCCTGTGTGTCCGACGGTCTGCGCCACAGGGACACACATCAACAGCGCGTCCATTTGATCAGGGTCCCATGCGTCGCGGAGCATCGATAAAGGGTTCGGCCCTGACCACATTACGTCGGGGTTCAGTGTGAACACAGGATTTGAGCCTAACAAAGGCAAAGCAGCGCGAATTCCACCCCCGGTCTCAAGGATATCCGGGGTCTCATGGGACAGCAGGACGCCTTTGGGGCTCAGATGTGCCTCAAGCTGATCGGGCAGGTAGTGCAGGTTAGCCACCACGCGCGCGGGTTGCAGTTCGGTCACCAGGTCTAGCGCGTGGTCGATCAGTGGTCGGCCGGCGACCTCGATCAAAGGTTTGGGTTTGGTCTTAGTTAGATCGCCCATGCGGGTGCCAAACCCGGCTGCAAACAGCATGACGGCTTCGGGGTGTTGGGTCATTTCTGTCTGAGCCTGTCCAGGTTTTCAGAGTTGGGCGCGGGCAGGGCATTGCGCAGCAGATCCGCGACGGACACCAGTGCAGGATGTTCCAGATCCCGCATAAGATGTGCCCAGGTCGCCGGGATCAGATCAACATAGCTCGGCTTGCCATATTCGGTTGCCAGCCGTGCAAAAACGCCCAGAATTCGCAGGTTTCGCTGCGCCCCCAAAACGGCATAGGCGGTGCGGAAATCGTGATCATTCACGCCGGTGGCCGCAATATAGCGGTTTACCATCCGCATCTCGGTGCCGGGTGCCACATCACGGCGCACATCCTGCAGCAGGGACACAAGGTCATAGGCCGGATGACCCAGCATGGCTGTTTGGAAATCCAGTAAGCCGACGCGTTTTACCCCTTCGCGATCGGGTAGCCAGATCAGGTTTTCGGCGTGGTAATCGCGCAGCACAACAACTTTGGAGCCCGACGTCTCACGATGCAGAATGTCCGAGAACCGGTTTTCGAACCGGTTTCTGGCGTCGGTGTCATGAGTACCCAGCACCGCCTGTGCGTATTTGGTAAAGGACAGCGCGGCCAGTTCGGTCATCAGCGTCGGGTCGTAAGACTGCAGGGACAGGCTTGGCGCATTGTGCAGATCAATCAGGACGTCTGTTGCAGCTTCGTAAAGCTCGCGTTCCATGTTCGGCCGTTGCCGCAACACGCGGGCAAACAGGTCATCGCCCAGATCCTCGAGCAGCAGGAATCCATACTGCGTGTCTTCGGCGTAGATTTCCGGTGCGTTCAGCCCGATGGAACGCAGATATTCATCCACGCGTGCAAAGCTCTGGACGCTTTCTGCCTTGCCCGGGGGGGAGTCCATGAGGACCGCCGTTTTGCCGGTTTCCGGATCCGTCAGCCGTTCATATCTACGGTTTGAGGCATCGCCGGCCAATGGCACGTGCGTTGCGTTGGCCCATGGTGTCTGCGCAATCAGCGCTTCGGCCAAAACCGCCCGGTTTGTCATGCAGGAATCCTTAGTTTCTGAGGCCATTTTGGATCCGACCACGAAAGGGTCAGATGGCGTATTTCCGTCGTGTTAGGGTCTGTTTCGAACGATAGAACGGCAGCGGATTCCGGGGTCAGCGGACCCAGCTTTTCTGGCCATTCGATCAGGCAGATTGCGGTTTCAAAAGCCTCGTTCAGCCCCAGTTCTTCGATTTCTTCAACGGCGCTGAGACGATACAGATCGCAGTGCCATATTTCTCCGGCCGTCGTGTCATAAGCCTGAACCAGCGTGAACGTGGGCGAGGGCACATCTTCGGGCTCAGTCATCAATGACTGGATCAGGCTGCGGGCAAAATGAGTCTTGCCGCTGCCGATTTCGCCCTCAAGCAGCAGGATGTCACCGGGGGACAGCGCAGCACCAATGCGAGCAGCAAATTCCGCCGTTTCTTCCGGTGACTTCAAAGTGATCTTGCAGGGCGATTTGGTCATGGCGCCACAATGGCCCCGTGCCCGATTGGCTGCAACCCGGTTCAGGCGCTGATTTGCTGCACCTCTTGCCGCATCACGGTGCGACGATCCGGAGCGAAACGAACAATGGTTGCGCCGTTTTGCATCGGGCTGACGGTGCACAGCACCGGAGTCCCGTTTCTCAGGTAGATTTCACCTGACCATTCAGCGCGGTTCTCCCGCATCTCCACAAAATCCCGAATTTCACCAAGGATCGGAGTGGCGGTGCAGAGTTCCTGCCAGGTTCTTGTGACCTCCAGAACGGTATCCGCTTCAAACCCGGCGTCGCCAGTGTCACCCCAAAGCTGTTGGTAGGCGTAATTGGTAAAGGCCAGCGTGCCGTCGTCGCTGAAGACGGCGACCCCGTCGGCCAGTTTGTCCAGTATGGACTGCATCAGGTCCATTTCCGAACGGAACCGGCGGGTCAATGTGATCTCGGCCGTAATGTCTTCGAACAAAAAGGCGACAGCGCCGTCCGGATGCGGGCGTCCGCTGACGGAATAGACGGACCCTGAAGGCAGGGACCATGTTTCTTGATAATTTCCGTCCTCCGCCGCTTCCAGAAGGTCATTCATCTGGCTGCGCCAACTGCGGTAGTTCTTGGGTTCCGGCATCATGTGCTGGTCCCGTAGCCGGTCAAAAAAGCTGGACAGGCTGGGGCGGCAGCTCAGGAAATCCGGGGGCAGGGTGGTCAGGTCGATCAGCGCCGGATTGAACAGCGCCAACTGACGGTTACGGTCGAAAATGGCCAGCCCGATCGAAAGCTGCGCAAAAGTTTTTGTCATCGTTTGAACGAACTTACGCTGAGCTGTTTCCGCTTCAACAATTGCGTTGATATCCACGGCGTACGACAGATGACCCTCAGGGTGATCAACGAGGGTCAGGTCGAACCACATCTTGTTGTCGCTGAATTCAGACGTGATAGAGACCCTAGTCTTTGCGCTTAGCCGTTGATCTTCATCTGGGCACGGAAACAGTGGTGCGGTCAGATCGGTATCCTGGCCCCTCACTTTACGCACAAGTGAAACATAGGCCGCGTTGCACCAGCGCACATTACCCTGATGGTCCAGCAGCCAGACAGGGTAGGGTGCCTTTTCCATCGCAAGACGGTTCGGATCATTCGGTGCGCGCTGCATTGTCGAGGGACATTCGGTTCGGTCGCGCAGTTGAATCCGAACTATGCCGTCTATCCATTCGCATAGCACATCGCGTTCAACCGTGCAGTCAATAGCCGGAATGACCATGTTTCCTTCGCGTCGAATCCTATCAGGTGTTTCAGGAAATGACGGAAAATCCCTGTTTAATAGGCGGCACAGATCGGACCAATCGCGCACCTGTTCATACCCTTCCAGCGCGATGTCCGAGTGGCTGATAAGCCGGTCGCCATCAAACAGGAACACCGCATCAAACAGGGATGCCTGTGAGGACAGGCCAAAATTGTCGCCCCTTTGCCGTCGGCGGGGCAGCAGCCATTGTACGGCAAGACTGGCTGAAACAAGGCTGATGATGGCCAGAATGATCCAGTCGACCATGTGCGCTCCGGTGCAAAACCACAAAAAGGGACTATGCGCCGCAATGGTTAACGGGGTCTTAACCCGAGATTCCGCTGGTCAGGTCTGGAAACGCTGGTTGACGCCCGAAGGTACGGGTGTATCGCCGGTCTGAGCATCTACCAGATTTCGCGGCCAGCTGACCCTGACGATCGCACCACGGCGTTCCGGATTATCCGATAAAGTCTGATAGGGGTCGGAACCGTTCGCGAAATCCAGTTCCGCTCCGCTGCGTTCCAGCAGCGTTTTGGCGATGAAAAGGCCAAGCCCCATTCCTTCGTATTCAGGGCGGGTTTTCCTGTCCGTCTCGGTCCGGCGGCGGCGCATAAAAGGGTCGCCAATTCGTCCGATCATCTGTGACGGGTATCCGCGTCCATCATCCATGATGCTGACGGTGATTTGCTTTGAGGTCCATTCGGCCTCGACCCAGACATTGCCGCGCGAAAAGTCAACGGCATTCTGGATCAGGTTCCGCAGGCCGTGGATGATCTCGGGCTTGCGCAGGATCGAGGGTTGCTGGACATCGCCGTCCTCGGCCGGACCTTCAGCAAAGTGAACGGTTTTGCCGCGGTTGATATGCGGCTCGGCCGCTTCGTGAACAACGGTTGAAAGTGGGGCCTGCCGCAGATGCAGGTCGTCTTTGCCCGCCCGACCCATATCGCGCAGGATATCGCGGCATCGGTTCGCCTGCTCGCGGATCAGGGCGGCGTCTTCGATTAGGTCGGGTCGATCATCCAGTTCTTCGATCAGCTCGGAACTGGCCAGTTTTATCGTGGCCAGCGGTGTACCCAGCTCATGCGCGGCGGCGGCAACGACCCCGCCCAGATCGGTCAGCTTCTGCTCGCGCGCCAGCGCCATATGGGTGGCAGCCAGCGCCTCAGACATGGATTGCACCTCGGAACTGACACGGTGCGAATAAGCGCCCAGAAACACGATGGCGATGACGATTGCGGCCCAGTTTCCGAACAGCAGTATCGCCGGGATGTCCAGTTCAGCCCCCAGCGCGGTGCGCAATGGCAGATGGAATTCGGCCAGTAGGGTGGTCAGGACAATCGCGACACCCCCGATGATCAGGGTCGACCGGGTGCTCATGACGCTGGCCGAGATTGTGACCGGCCCCACCAGCAGCAACGCAAAGGGGTTGTTCAATCCGCCGGTCAGATACAACAGGATGGCCAGCTGCAGCAGGTCGAACAGCACCATCAGGAAGTTTTCGAACTCAGACAAACGCTTGTTGCGGGGAAACAGAAGGATCGCGGTCAGGTTCCCCATGACCGACACCCCGATCGCCAGATAGCACAGTATGGCATCCAACTGGATGTCATAGGTCTGCTGCGCAACAGTAATGGCGGTGATCTGGCCGATGATCGCGACCCAGCGCAACAGGATCAGTGTGCGCAGCCGAATCCAGCTGCTGCGTTCCTGACCGCTCCATAATGTGATGTTGGAATTTGCCATCGGTCGATTATGTCCTGTTGCATCGGCTGAACTTCTTGATAGGTGTCCCGGCCGAAACGATCAACAACCCCTCTTTTGTCAGGATTGATGTCATGGTTCGTCTTTATGCCATCCTCGCAACCGTTGTTCTGGCCGTTGGCCTGGGCGCCATGTGGCTGCTGACGCGCGGCGCAGGCTCAGACGACAAGTTCGCGCAATGCCGAACCAGTCAGATTGCCGGCGGAGCGGCCGCCATCGGAGGGCCGTTCGAACTGATCAACGGCAAAGGCGAAACGGTCACCGACAAGGACGTGATCACCGAGCCGACGCTGGTTTACTTCGGCTATACCTTCTGCCCGGATGTCTGCCCGTTTGACATGTCCCGCAATGCCGAGGCCGTGGACATTCTGGCCGAGCGTGGCCAGTCGGTGACACCGCTGTTCATTTCGATCGACCCGGACCGGGATACGCCTGAAGTGGTGGATGACTATGCCTTCAACCTCGGCGGTAAAACCATCGCGCTGACCGGATCGGCCGAACAGGTCAAAGCCGCAAGTCAGGCCTACAAGACCTACTACAAGGCCCATGACAAAAGTGATGAGTTCTATCTGGTCGACCATTCGACCTTTACCTATCTGGTCACGCCCGGGGACGGATTCATCGAATTCTTCAACCGCGACGACACCGCCGAACAGATGGCTGACAAGGTCGGCTGCTTTCTTGACAAAATCTGAGGAACAACGGGTTGTTTGACCTTTGGGATGGCGCTGCTATTACTCATGGTTAAGCCAAAGGCGTGAAATAGCGGAAAGAACAGAATATGGCGGACAGCTCTGACCTCGACATCGGTCCCGATAAATCCCTTCTTCTGGTGGACGATGACGAACCGTTTCTGAGACGTCTGGCCAAGGCCATGGAAAAACGCGGGTTCGAAGTTGAAACCGCAGGGTCCGTTGCAGCAGGCCGCGCCATTTCCACCGCTCGCCCGCCTGCATATGCCGTGGTTGACCTGCGTCTTGAGGATGGAAACGGTCTGGACGTGGTCGAAGTGCTGCGCGAAAAGCGGCCCGACAGCCGGGTTGTGGTCCTGACCGGGTACGGAGCCATCGCCACCGCCGTGGCAGCGGTCAAGATCGGAGCGACGGATTACCTGTCCAAACCCGCAGACGCCACCGACATCACCAACGCATTGCTGGCCAAGGGCGACGAACTGCCCCCACCACCGGAAAACCCCATGAGCGCGGACCGCGTGCGTTGGGAACATATTCAGCGGGTCTATGAGCTGTGTGACCGGAATGTCTCCGAGACTGCCCGCCGCCTGAACATGCACAGGCGGACCTTGCAGCGGATTTTGGCGAAGCGCAGCCCGCGGTGACTTTAAGTCCAGACCAAAGATTCCCCAAATGCCAGAAAATTAGAGCCTGAGTAACGTTGCTGGCCACTCATCCATCAGCACAGAATAGCATTAATTATCTTTGGAGTGATTTGATGAAGGTTAATAGCGCCATTCATGTCGGTGCCATAACTCTGGTTGCCAGCATTTTAATTTCAATTGCGTCTTCTGGCTTGGCGTCTTCAGCTTCGGATTTGTCTTGCGACTTTGCGGAATCTTACAAAAAGAGCAAGAAAAGTGCAGTAGTTTCCTTAAATGAGATTTTTTCTACTGCAGATGAAACCACAATAGATGCTATCGTCAAAAGTCTGGACCCGCTACCCGAAAGTTTTGATGAATATCAAATCGCAGAAGTAGGCAGAGTGAATGATCTATTCATTGAGCATTTTATAGTACTAAATTCACCGAGAGTGGGAAACGTTTACTTCCGAATAGTCTATGAAAAGATGGGGAAAAAACCCGTAGGTGTGCGCTATGATCTTTCTGGCGAGGCTAACGAGTCTCTTGCCAGATGGCCATTCTTTCAGCAGCCAATCATGTTGGATTGTTGACTTTAAAGCATGAAAATTGAGGAGCCTAGCGATTTAATTCTATGATATGTTGGCTGGTGCACAATCAATTTGGTAGTACTTGTCTTTCACTGCTTCAAACTTCCGCCAACAACACCTCATGCCTTTCCATATACGCCCGCCGAACCTCAACCGGCGGCCTCAACCTGATCCCCAACCCCTCCATCACCGACTTGTCCGGGCGGCCAAAGAACTTACTTGCCTCGATCTCGGAGAACCCCGCAATTTGCGTCGCTTCCATCCAGGCGCTGATCTTGTCGGCCTTTTTGATCTGCCGTTTCACCGTTTTCGGCACCTCAGCAGGCAGTCCGAACCGGATGTGGATCGCCGCAGCCAGACGGTCATCCAGCGCGCCATAATCGGGGCCGACAGCGGATTTGACCGGCGAGATCATATCTCCGATCACATATTCCGGCGCATCATGTAACAAAGCCGCGAGCCGCCATTTAACAGGGGCTTTGGGTGCAATCCGGCCAAAAAGCTCTTCAACCAGAAGGGAATGCTCGGCCACGGAATAGGCAAAATCTCCGGCTGTTTGCCCGTTCCAGCGCGCTACAAAGGCCAATCCGTGCGCAATATCTTCGATTTCGATGTCCACAGGGGTCGGATCCAGCAAATCCAGCCGGCGGCCCGACAGCATTCGTTGCCATGCTCTGGGTTGTGTTGCCATTCTGCCATGCCTTGTGAAGTTGGACACGTTATATTCGCGCTTTTGTGTTATGATGTACCTGTCTGGATCACCAGCTGCCAACATTTTCTTGAGCATTCGTGCTTTGAACCTACACGAAACGATCCCGACATATGGACTGAGGGGGGTGCACACTCCTCCCAGTTGCGCCCCTCTCGAGTCGAAGTTTGAATCGAAAGGAGCTTGTTATGTTCAAACGCTTGTTTGCAATCGCCCTGACCTTTGGAATGGCTGCCACCGCGCCGCCCGCATTCGCCCAAAGCTGTGCGCAACGCGAGGATGTCATTGCCAAACTGCAGAACAGTTATGCCGAGGAACTGACCTTTGGCGGCCTGCAGAAAACCCGTGGCGCGCAGTCAGTTCTGGAAGTCTGGTCATCGAAAGAGACGGGAACTTATACCGTTCTGTTGACCCAAGCCAACGGCATCAGCTGCATTGTGGCCGTCGGCACGGATTTTTTTGAAGCGATACCAAAGATCAAGATTGATGGAACGCCAAGCTGATTTGAGGGCGTAAGACCTGTTTCTGCCTATCTTCGTTGCCACTTGCATAAAGGGATGCTAGTGGCACTCCGGATCGAAATTTACCGGAGTGGAGCATCTGATGGCCGGGGACTATATCGTTAAGGACATTTCGCTGGCCGATTTCGGCCGCAAGGAACTGGATATTGCCGAAACAGAAATGCCGGGACTGATGTCCCTGCGCGCCGAATATGGCGAAAGCAAGCCCCTAAAGGGTGCTCGCATCGTCGGCTCGCTGCACATGACCATCCAAACCGCTGTTCTGATCGAAACGCTGGTTGCGCTGGGCGCCGATGTGCGCTGGGCGTCGTGCAACATCTTCTCGACGCAGGATCACGCGGCAGCTGCGATTGCGGCGGCTGACATTCCGGTCTTCGCCATCAAGGGTCAGACTCTGGAAGAGCACTGGGATTATCTGGACAAATCCTTCTTGTTCGAGGAAGGCCCGAACATGATCCTGGACGATGGCGGCGACGCGACGCTGTACATCCTACTGGGCGCACGTGCCGAAGCAGGTGAGGACATCATCCCTGTTCCGGGTTCGGAAGAGGAAGAGGTCATCAAGGCCCAGATCGCCAAGCGCATGGCGGCATCACCGGGCTGGTTCACCAGGATGCGCGACCAGATCCAGGGCGTGTCCGAAGAGACCACCACCGGTGTGAATCGCCTGTATCAGCTGGTGAAAGACGGCCACCTGCCGTTCCCGGCGATCAACGTGAATGACTCGGTCACCAAGTCGAAGTTCGACAACAAATACGGCTGCAAGGAATCGCTGGTCGACGGTATCCGCCGCGCCACCGACACCATGATGGCCGGTAAGGTTGCCGTTGTCTGCGGGTATGGCGACGTGGGCAAAGGTTCGGCCGCGTCACTGCGCGGTGCCGGTGCCCGTGTGAAAGTGACCGAAGTTGACCCGATCTGCGCCCTGCAGGCCGCTATGGACGGGTTTGAAGTCACCCTGTTGGAAGACGAAGTCGCAAATGCCGACATCTTCATCACCACCACCGGCAACAAGGACGTGATCCGCATCGAGCATATGCGCGAGATGAAGGACATGGCCATCGTTGGTAACATCGGTCACTTCGACAACGAGATTCAGGTGGCCAACCTGAAGAACCACAAGTGGACCAACATCAAAGAACAGGTGGACATGATCGAGCTGCCCTCGGGCAACCGTATCATCCTGCTGTCCGAAGGCCGTCTGCTGAACCTCGGCAACGCCACCGGTCACCCTTCGTTCGTGATGTCGGCCTCGTTCACCAACCAGGTGCTGGCTCAGATTGAGCTGTTCACCAAGGGTGATGAATACCAAAACGACGTCTACATTCTGCCCAAGCATCTGGATGAGAAGGTTGCGCGCCTGCACCTGGATCGCATTGGCGTAAAGCTGACCAAGATGGACAACGAGCAGGCGGCTTATATCGGCGTCAAGCCCGAAGGCCCGTACAAGCCCGAGCACTATCGCTACTGATCTCTGCACCTAGCAGAGAAGACACGGCGGCCAGTTTGGCCGCCGTTTTCTTTTGCGGTCAGCGCAATGACGGAAAGAAATCCCCGCGCCCTTGCGGAGTGAAATCCAGAATGTTCCATAGTGGCCACGCCGCATCAACATGCCGGGGATGCCAGTCGCTGGGCTCAAAGAACAATTCGGAGCTCCAGAAATGGCTAACGCCGTCTTGGTCGCGCTGAAAGACATTCAGGATCGGCAGTTGGCTGCCGTCCTCGGCCTCGGCCAGATAATCGCGCTGATAATCCGTGCCCAAGGCTGAATAGAGCGGCAGATCACTCCATCCCATATCCGCTTTCAGTTTCGCCAGCTTTTCACAGGTGTTCTGAGCCACGACGGCAAATGCAATTTTTTGGGAAATATGCGCGACTTGCCCATTCAGCCCATCCAGAAAGGCCGAACACATTGGACAGGGAGTTTCGGCATTCGGCCCATACATAAGCGAATAAATCGCCAAGGTGTCATGTGACCCGAACAAAGATGATAGCGGCGCTGGCACACCCCGGTCTGACCGAAATGCATAATCCTGCGGGATGGTCCCGCCCTTGGGTAATCTGCGCCTCAGGTTTGCAACATTTTCGACCTGGGCGCGCAATTCGGCTTCAGCCGTCAGCAAGGTTTTTCGGGCGGCTCTGTATTGCGGGCTTTCATTGGGTAGCGATACGGGCATGGTGACCTCCTGATCCCGGAAAGAAGAAGATATTTAACATTATTGTTAAATAAAGAGACGCCAAAATCAAGTCCCTAGTCAGGCAGGACCGGGCCTAGGGGGAATGCTGCCAATTTTTCCCTTTGTGCATTTTTCGCGGCTGGTTACCGTGTCTTCGGCGCTGGAGTGGCCAAAAACACATTCGAACCAGGAGACGACTATGGGAAAACGCGACGAGCTGATCGCCAAATATGCCGAGGACCTGAAATCTAAATGTGGTGTGGATGCCGACATGGATCTGCTGACCAAAGTTACCATCGGCTGTGGTCCTGCTATCTATGACGCCGATGCATCAACCGTTGCGGCAACTCAGGAAGGTGAGCTTGAAACGGTCAAGAACAACTTCCTCATCAAAAAGCTGGGCCTGTCCGATGGTCCGGAACTGATGGAAGGTATCAACAAGGTTATGGAAACCTATGGCATGTCCGAGCGCAACAAGTACCGCGCAGTCGTCTATTACATGCTGACCAAGCATTTCGGTAAAGAGTCGGTCTACGGCTGATCCCGATAGATTTCCTTGCGACGCCCGCCAGATCACTGGTGGGCGTTTTCAATTTTAGACACTTGCCGTTTGAACTGTGCGCTGCTGATCGGTTAGTGTCAAAACGCGACCAGGATGGTCAGAGCCAAAAATTTCCATACGCGTGTGGTGAGTTGGGAGCACGCGGGGTAGGGAAGGTTCTGAATCCGTCAGGACCTTCCCTTTTTGTACATACTGCTTTGAGATCAACGGTATCGCCGGATAGGCTCGGTCGATATTCAAAGTTGTTTATGGGGGTTCCATGTCACTCAAGAACCGAACCAGCCAAGACACGCCGGGTGTATCGATCAAAGAGGCGGGAAGTTTTTTTACCGGTGGGCGCCGGGTGACCCTTACCGGTCAGCCGGTTCAGCAAATACAAGTGGCGCGAAACGCACCGGCCCGAACGGTCGACATGAACGGGGATTACATCACCGGGCAATGTTACGTTCAGTATCTTCTCCAATCCGAACCCGAATTCGACGCGCCGCTCATGTTCTGGCACGGGGGCGGTATGACAGGTGCCACGTGGGAAACCACGCCTGACGGTCGCCCCGGGTGGCACAACTTCTTTCTGAACGCAGGCTTTGATACATATCTCTGCGACGCGGTCGAACGCGGGCGAGCAAGCTGGTCGCCCTACCCGCAGATCTACAAGGACAACCCGGTGTTTCGCACCCAGAACGACGTCTGGACCATGTTCCGGTTTGGGCCTGCGGGTGCGTACAAGTCAGAGGAAGCCGCCCGACATCCTTTTGACGGGAACAGATTTCCCCTGAACGCGTTGGATATGCTGGGTGCACAACTGGTGCCGCGTTGGACGGCGCATGCGGAAATGACACTCGACGCCTATTATCGGGTGCTCGCGCGGGTTGGTCCGGTCTGGATGATCGCGCATAGCCAGGGTGGCAACCTTGCCTTGGAAGCCGCCGCAACACATCCGGAGTTCTTTAAAGGAGTTGTTGTCATCGAACCGGCCTCGGCACCCCCTGCCACAGGGAAAGCCGCACAGGTACCGCATCTGTTCATCTGGGGCGATTTTATCGACGAGTTTGCGATCTGGATTTCTTATCGCAAGAAGGCGGATCGCTATGCGGACCAATTGCGATCAAATGGAGGGTCGGTCCAACTGCTCGACCTACCCAGCGAGGGGATCACCGGGAATACACATGTGATGATGATGGATGACAACTCGGACCAGATCGCCGAACTGGTGCTTGATTGGATCAAGAAGAACGAGCTTTCCGTATAAACGAATTGCTTAATCCGCCTGCGTGTCCCCCAGCCCGCAGATCACCTGCCATTCCGCATCGCTAACCGGTTGAACGGACAGGCGTGAGTTTTTCACCAGCACCATCTCTGACAGGCGTTCATCTGCTTTGATCTGGTCCAGAGTGACATGCGTCGTAAAGGGGCGGACCGCCTTGATATCGACGCACTCCCAACGCTCATCATCGGTGGTGCTGTCGGGATGCGCCTCGGCGCAAACCTCGACGATGCCGACAATCGCCTTGTCCTTTTGCGAGTGATAGAAGAATCCGCGGTCGCCGACTGCCATCTGCCGCATGAAATTGCGCGCCTGGTAATTGCGCACACCGTCCCATTCTTCGCCCACATCACCTTTGGCAACCTGCTGGTCCCAGCTCCAGGTCGATGGCTCGGATTTGAACAGCCAATACGCCATCAGCCTATGACCTTTTTCCACGCAATCAGGTCGACCGACTGGAACAACCCGGCCTTGGCATAAGGGTCATTGTCCGCCCAGCCTTGCGCTGCGGCCATATCCTCGACTTCCAGGATAATCAGCGAACCGATCATCGCGTCTCCGTCCAACAGCGGACCTGCCTGCGAAACAACTCCGGTCTCCTCGATATAGGCAAGGTGAGCCGCCCGGTTGTCCAGCCGGGTTTGCAGCGCGCCGTCTTTGTCACGAGCGATAAGGGCGATCAGCATGTTATTCCTCCTTCAGGGGTCGGTTGAGCAGGGTTTGGATAGCTTTGGTCACACTGTAGGCGCCACTGCTAAGGTCCGCCACCGTCGTACTGATAGGCATGTCCAGCCCTTCGGCGGTGGCAATTTCCGTCATGGCGCGCGCAGTGGCGACGCCTTCGACTGTAGTATGGGCGTCGAACTGGCTATTGCGCCCCAGAGACAGCCCATAGCGATAGTTGCGCGACAATTCGGACGAACATGTCAGAACAAGGTCGCCTAATCCGGACAACCCCATCAGGGTGTCGGGACGTGCACCGCGCATCAGAGCGAAACGCTGCATCTCGGCAAATCCGCGGGTCATCAAGGCGGCGCGGGCACTGTCACCCAAACCCGCCCCGATTGCGGCACCGCACCCGATGGCCATCACATTCTTGAGGGCCCCGCCCAATTCAGCCCCGATCACATCAGACGTGCGGTAAAGGCGCAGGTTCGCGGTAGTCAGGTCGTGCTGCAGCGTCAGGCTCAGCGCGTCATCCGCACAGGCAAGGGTCAACGCGGTTGGCAGACCCCGGGCAATGTCGTCGGCAAAACTGGGCCCTGTCAGCAGCGCCGGGTGCGCGTCCGGGATCGTTTGCCGGATGACTGAAATCGGCCCAAGCCCGGATGACAGTTCAATGCCCTTGCAGCAAGCCACCAGAGATTTACCTGCCAGCACCGATTCATGTTCTTGCAGAGCGCCGCGCAATTTCTGCATCGGCACCGCCACCAACAGGATGTCATTTTTGGCGAATTTCTGGATGTCCGAAGTCACCGTGATTTCCGCAGGCAGAGCCACGCCCGGCAGGCGCTGGGCGTTCTCGCGACTGTCCTGCATGTGCCGGGCCTGATCCTCGTCCCGAGACCAAAGCGTCACCGGCCCGTTGCCTGCCAGAGAGATGGCCAGGCTGGTGCCGAAGGCGCCGGATCCCAGAACGGAAACGCTCATGCCTTGGCCCCTTTCTTGCCGCCGCCCAACATGGACGGGCTGGATTTGTCCAGGGGCCAGCGCGGGCGGGCGGTCAGGTCCAGACCATCGCGCGCGCCGGTGCGAAAGCGTTCCATCCCGGCATAAGCGATCATGGCGGCATTGTCGGTGCAAAGGCTGATTGGTGGAGCGGTAAACCGCGCACCTTTTTCAGCGCAAACAGTCTCTAACGCAGCCCGAATTGCCGAATTTGCAGCGACTCCACCGGCGACGGCAATGACCGGGTCTGCGGGGTTTTCCTCGAGATATGTATCAATCGCACGGCGGGTTTTCTCAGCCAGTGTGTCCACGATGGCTTGCTGGAACCCGGCGCACAGATCAGCGCGGTCCTGACGGGTAAAGCCGCCTTTTTCGGCAACGATCTGATCCCGCATCCGCATTAAAGCAGTTTTCAGCCCCGAGAAGGACAGATCACATCCCGGCCGATCCAGTAGTGGTCGCGGAAATCGGAACCGCTTGGGATCACCAGAGCGTGATTCGGCCTCTACCGAAGGACCACCGGGTTGAGGCAGGCCCAACAGGCGGGCGGTTTTGTCGAAAGCTTCACCGGGGGCATCGTCGATTGTACCGCCCAATCGGGTGAATTGCTCAGGCCCGTGCGCGATCAGGTACTGGCAGTGACCGCCTGAAACCAACAGCATCAGATAGGGAAACGCGATGCCATCTGTCAGGCGGGGCGTCAGCGCATGGCCAGCCAGATGATTCACGCCGACCAGGGGCAGACCCGTCGCGGCGCTCAGCCCTTTGGCACACATGACGCCTGACATCACACCGCCGATCAGGCCCGGACCAGCGGTGACAGCAATCGCATCCATATCCGCCAGCGTCAGGCCGGCGGCCTCAAGCGCTTGCACCACGCAGGTGTCCAGTTTTTCCGCATGCGCGCGTGCAGCGATTTCCGGTACGACGCCTCCAAAGGCGCTGTGCAGCTCGGTCTGGCCGTAAACGACCGACGACAACACTTCGGCCCCTGCTCCGTCGGATTGGCGCACGACTGCAGCAGCCGTGTCATCACAGCTACTTTCCAATCCAAGTACGGTAAGTATTTGCACCATAGGCCTGATCCGTTGCATCATGACACCCAAGCGGGGTATCACCCTGCGCGGACGCAAACAATCCCAAGGCCGAAGGCCCCGCCATTGTATTTGTTGATGACCCGCCCTCGCGCCGCCTCTGAGAGGTTTGTCGCGCAGTTGCCGACCCGCGTCAGGTCTCGGGTCGACGTCATTTATTCTCCGATTCTTGAGATTCTCCCCTTGCGGGTTGAGATCGACACAGATGGTGTTCGGGGTTTGATCTTTACCTCGGCCAATTCGGTCAATGCTGCGGCCTCGCTGGGGGTCAGACGCGATTTGCCTGCATTTTGCGTCGGCCCTGCGACCACCGGAACCGCAAAAGGGGCCGGGTGGGATGCGATGATGGTTGGCAACACCGCCGAAGAATTGGTGGCCTATCTGCTGAAACACCGACCTGAAAGTCCGTTGTTGCACCTGCGCGGTGAACATACCCGGGGCAATGTCGCCGGACGACTGACCGAATCGGGCCTGACGGTTCACGAAGAGGTCGTTTATCAACAGCGCCTGTTACCGCTGACATCCGAAGCTGCCGACGCAGCCGCAGGTGACAGGCCCGTGATCGCGCCGCTGTTTTCACCTCGAACGGCGCGACAATTTGCCGAGATTTGGGCCGGACCGGCGCCTTTGTGGCTGGTTGCTATCAGCGAAGCGACGGCTGAACCCCTTAATTCCTTGGCGTATGAGCGTCTGAAGATTGCCAAAGAACCCACACCCAAGAAAATGCGGAAAGCCGTCAAAAAGCTTGTGAAACATGCGATGCGGGTTGAGGGTGGAGGGGCCACCGATTAACTTAGAGTGGCCTGTTATTCATGCGAAATTGGATTCGATAAGGGGAACGTCGCGGTGGCTCGTAAGAAAAAAACCGATCAAAAGCCGGTGGAAGACCCCAAGTCGGACGAAACGGTTGAATTCACATCGCAACGTGAAGAGACGCCTGTTGACGAGGATGAGCCGGTAGACGAGGTCCTTTCCGAAGCCGAAGCCGAAGCCGAAGCCGAAGCCGAAGCCGAAGCCGAAGCCGAAGCCGAAGCCGAAGCCGAAGCCGAAGCCGAAGCCGAAGCCGAAGCCGAAGCCGACATGGAGCCAACCCAGGAAGAGCCGGTTGCGCGCGCAGAAGAGGCGCCAAAGGAAGAGAAGCGCAGTGAGTTCGTACCCGCCTTGCTTGGCGGTGTGCTTGCAGCGGGGATTGGGTTTGCCGCTGGCAGCGCGGGCCTGTTCGGATCGGGCGATAAAGACGCCCTTGCAGCGCTTGAAGCCAAACTCAATGACCAAACCAGCCAGATTGAAGCGCTGACGAAGTCCCTGCCCGACACGTCTGATGTGGACAGCAAAATTGCTGCGCTGGCTGATCAGGTCACTCCGCTGGGTGCCGAGCTGACAAATTTGAAGTCCAGCGTTGATGGTCTGTCAGGCAAGATTGGCCCTCTGGCCAGCCGTCTGAGCGATCTTGAAAGCGGCGCGCTTACGCAGGGCGCTTCCCCCGAGGTTTCGGCAGCCTTTGAGGCTGAGTTGAAAAAACTGCAGGAATCATTGGCTGCGCAGCGGGCCGAAGTGGAAAAGATGGTGTCGGATGCACAGGCGCTCGAGGCCAAAGCCTCGGCTGAGGCCTTGGCTGCGAATAACGCTTCTATCCTGTCACAATTGCACGGTCAGCTGGATGCCGGTCAGCCTTATGCTGATCTGGTCGCGGAATTGACGGCCGGGGGTGTTGATGTGCCCCAGGCGCTGTCCGCCCCGGCAAACGAGGGCGTCGCGACGCTGTCGGCGTTGCGCGCATCGTTTTCGCCTGCCGCACGAACGGCCTTGGCAGATGCGCGGGATGCAACCAAAACCACAGGGCTGGTCGCATTCCTGCAACGCCAGACCGGCGCGCGATCAGTCACGCCACAGGAGGGCGATGACCCGGATGCGGTCCTGTCGCGCGCCGAATCCGCCCTGTCCAGTGGCGACGTTGCGACGGCTTTGACCGAATTGAAATCCCTGCCCGACGCGGCGCAGGCAGCCATGGCTGATTGGTCGCAGGCAGCACAGACGCGGGTTTCCGCGGTGGATGCCGCCAACGCGCTTCAGCCTAGCGTGAACTCGAACTGAAGGACCTGCCATGCTGTGGTCACTGTTTAAGATTCTTGTTTTTGTTGCGATTATTGGCCTTCTGGCCATGGGCGCCGGGCTACTTATGGAAACCAGCGGTGGCGTGCAGATCACCGCGGGCGGTACAGAATACACGCTTGGCCCGCTGCAATCCGTGATCGCGCTGGGCGTTTTGGTTCTTGCGATCTGGCTGTTCTTCAAGCTGCTGACCCTGCTTATCGCAACGCTTCATTTCCTCAATGGCGACGAAACCGCCCTGTCACGCTATTTCGACCGCAGCCGCGAAAAGCGCGGGTATCAGGCGCTGGCCGATGGGCTTATGGCGCTGGCTTCGGGCGAAGGGCGCGTGGCTCTGAACAAAGCGACCAAAGCCGAAAGACTGCTGAACAAGCCCGAGTTGACCAACCTGCTGGTCGCGCAGGCTGCCGAGATGAATGGCGACACCCAGAAAGCGGCGGACACCTATAAAAAGCTGGTGACTAACAACGCGACCCGCTTTGTCGGGGTGCGTGGCATCATGAAACAGAAGCTGGCTGAAGGTGATGACGAGACAGCGCGCAAACTGGCCGAGAAAGCTTTGGTCATGAAACCGCGCCATCAGGAAACGCAGGATATCTTGCTGGGCCTGCAGACCAAAGCGCATGATTGGGCTGGGGCACGCTCGACCCTGACAGCCAAGCTGAAATCCGGTCACCTGCCACGTGACGTGTTCAAGCGCCGCGATGCTGTGCTTGCCCTGTCCGAGGCCAAGGGCATTCTGGATGAAGACGCCACAATCGAACAACGCGAACGCGCAATAGAGGCAAACCGCCTGTCGCCTGACCTGGTGCCGGCCGCCGCAATGGCCGCGCGTGCTTACATCGAAAAGGGCAAGCCGCGTTACGCCACCAAGATCCTGAAGAAAGCGTGGGAAGTGCAGCCGCATCCCGATCTTGCCCATGCTTTTGCCGAGATTGTGCCGGATGAAACTCCGCATGAGCGGATCAAACGCTTTACAGCGTTGACGCGTATCCACCCAGAGAACATGGAAACACGCTTGATTCTGGCCGAACTGAACATCGTGGCCGAAGACTTCCCCGAGGCGCGCCGGGCGCTGGGCGATGTAGTCGAAAAACAGGCGGATGCACGCGGCTATACGTTGATGGCGGCCATCGAACGGGGCGAAGGCGCTTCGGATGCCGTGGTGCAGGGTTGGCTGGCCAAGGCGCTGAACGCGCCGCGCGGACCGCAATGGGTCTGCGATAACTGCCATGACATTCAGCCCGAATGGGCACCTGTCTGTCAGAACTGCGGTAGCTTTGACACGCTCAGCTGGCAAACACCGCAAACGCCAGAGATTGCCACTGCAACGGGTGTTCACATGCTGCCTCTGATTGTCGGCGCGTTGGAAGATAAGGCTGAACCCGAGGCCGAGCCGGAAGCGGAAGAGGTCGAGGATGCAGTTGATCCCGAGGTCATCGAAGCCGAGGTTGAACCCGTCCGACCCGACGTCGAGCCGGCCGTCGAAAAACAGGCCTGATCCCGTTAATTCCCCTGCCGACCCGACTGTCGCAAATGCCATGGTGTTTGCGACAGCGAGCGGGTCCGGCCAGTTCCTACTCCTGGGACGTGGCCTTAACGTAGGTCCAGCGGTACTTGGGCGGAGTCGGCCCTTTGTTGCGTCCGCCTTGCTGCGTTTGCTCCCACGCATGTGCCAGTATTCCAACTGACCGGGACAGGCAGAACAGACCGCGCGCAAGGGGTGGTTCAAACCCAAGCTCTGCGTAGATAACCGCAGTGGCTCCGTCGATGTTCATCGGGACGGGCTTGCCTTTGCGCCGCGCGAGTTCGGTTTCGATATCAAGTGCGATTTTTCTGAATCGTCCATCACACGCGCCATTTTCTATGGCCTCCGAGACCAAAGCCATCAGTCGTGGTGCGCGCGGATCGGTCGGTGTGTGAAACCTGTGGCCGAAACCCGGCAGGATCTTTTCGCGTTCTGCGATCCAGTCGTCCAGCGCTGCACCCAGCTCGCCCGCGTGGGAGCCGACAAAATGATAAAGCTCTACCGCCTGCTCACCCGCTCCGCCGTGGATGTCGCCCAGCATATTCACTGCGCTTGCCATCGCGTTGTTCAAAGGCAACCCGCAGGTCACCGCCATTCGGGCAGTTGCGATTGAAGGCGCTTGCGGTCCATGATCCACGGCGGCCACCAAGGCTGCTTCGAACAGGTCCACCTGCGCCGATGAGGGGCGGTCGCCGCGAACCAGAAACCATATCATCTCGGCAAAGCTCAGATTGCCGATCAGTCCCTCAATCGGTTCACCGCGCAAAGCAATGCGACCGGGTTCCATGTCGATGATGGATGTGCGCCACCAGTCGGAAACGTCGCTCATATCACGCCATCCTTTGCCAACTCGTTGAGCTCGTCCGTAGACAGGCCAAGTTCGGACCAGATTGCAGCGTTATCCGCGCCGAGTTTCGGTGGTGCCGCTTGTGGCATGCTTCGCTGCCCATCCATCACGACGGGGCTGCCAGCCAACTGCATGTCTTCGCCATCTACCTGTAGCGTGCCGATCAATCCGCGCCCAGCCAGTTGTTCGTCCGCCAAAGCCTCGGGAACCGTCTGGACTCGCCCAGTTGGCACGCCCAATCCGTTCAGTTCGGCGACCCATTCGTTTGCCCGGCGTGATTTCAATGACTTCTCCAACTCGCCCCTCAGCGCATGACGGTTTCGCTTGCGATCCTCGCGCGTCGCGTAATCGGGGTCATCCAACAGTTCCTCCCGGCCAAGATGTCGGGCAAGAGCCTGCCATTGCTCATCGCGATTTGCGGCGATGTTGATCGGGCTGTCGGATGTGGCAAATGTACCGGACGGTGCAGAGGTTGTGTTTTCGTTGCCATGCGCGCCCGGCATCACGCCTCCGACAAGGTAGTTGGACACGACCCAACCCATGGTCGAGATCACGGCCTCGGACATGGCGATATCCAGGAATGTGCCGCGCGGTTTTGCGTTCAACGCCGTGCTCACCGCGAAGGCGGCTGTAAGCCCGCCAACTGTGTCGGCCAACGGATAGCCAACACGGTAGGGCGCGGTGTCCGGCGCGCCGGTGATCGACATGACCCCGCTGATCCCTTGGACGATCTGATCATAGGCCGGGTCATCGCGGCGCGGCCCATCTTGCCCAAAACCGCTGATTGCGCAGTAGATCAAAGCGGGGTTTTCGGCGCGCAGAACTTCATAGCCCAGGTCCAAACGATCCATGACGCCGGGCCTGAAATTCTCGACCAGCACGTCAGCCGATTGCACCAACAGTTTCAGCAGAGCCTTGCCCCGGCTGGATTTCATATCCAGCGTGATCGATTTCTTCTGAGCGTTCTGCGCCAGAAAGCTGATCCCCATGCCGGCTTTGTTCCGGTCAGGATCAGCCCCAAGCACACGCGCCAGATCACCGCTGCCGGGGCGTTCGACCTTGATCACCTCTGCCCCCATCAGGGCCAGCTGGTAACAACAATACGGGCCTGCAAGCACGTTTGTCAGATCAAGGACCCGAACGCCCCTGAGCGGTTCAGTCGCCATCGGCCACACCAGCAGCGCGGGCCCGTGCACGACGTGCACGGTAGCTGGGTAGAAGCACAAGCAAGGCAGCGATCACCAGGAGCCCCAATGTCATCGGGCGTTCCCAGATAAAGGCGATACCATCGTACAGCTGCATGGAACGCGCAAAGTTATCCTCCATCATGCCGCCAAGGATGAAGCCGATCAGCAGTGGAGCCAGCGGATAGTCCGCGAATTTCAGTGCTGTCGCGCAGACGCCGAAGCCCACAAGGATCAGCAATTCCGTTGCGTTGTTCTGCCCGATATAGGCCCCCATTAGAGTAAAGAACAAAATGAACGGGATCAGGTAGTTACGCGGTACAGCCAGCACTTTGGCGATGTAAGGGATCAGCGGCAGGTTCAGGATCAGCAGGACGAGGTTTCCGATGAACATGGACATGATCACGGCCCAGAAGATCTGGGGCTCGTCCACCATAAGCCGGGGCCCGGGAGTCACGTTCAAAGCAATCAAGGCACCCAACAGGATCGCCGTTGTCCCGGATCCGGGAATACCCAGCGTCAGCAGCGGAACAAACGACCCGGTACAGGCGGCGTTGTTGGCCGACTCGGGTGCGGCGAGTCCTTTGATCGAGCCCTTGCCGAATTCCTCCTGCTCTTCCTTGGGGGCGATGTTCCGCTCGACCGCGTAGCCGAGGAAGCTTGCGATGGTCGCGCCTGCTCCGGGCAGGACGCCGATAAAGAAGCCCTGCACCGATTGGCGACCGATGACCGGAGCGATTGCCTTGGCCTCGTCTTTGGTCACACGCAGGTCTTTGATTTCTCCGTCGTCGCCTTTCAGGTCTTTCGGTTTCAGAACCAGAAACAAGGCCTCGGGCAGGGCGAACATGGCCATGGCTAGGGTGATGAAGCCAAACCCGGATTGCAGGTCCATGATTCCCATTGTGAATCGCGGAAGATTGAATAAGGCGCCTTCTCCGACGGTGGCCATGATCAAACCCAAGGTCGTCATGATGATGGCCTTGGCCACTTGCCCCGAACCGGCAAAAGCGGCGATGGCCGAAAGGCCGACCACCATAAGTGCGAAATATTCGGCAGAGTGGAACAAGAGCGCGACGGAAGACAAAGCCGGCGCAAAGATCATCAGCAACACTGCGCCCAGCGTACCACCTGCGAAACTGGCGATTGCGGCGATGGTAAGCGCTTTGCCCGCCTTGCCTTGTCGGGCCATCGGATAGCCGTCAAAGCTTGAAGCAACGGTGCCCGCGACCCCCGGCGCGTTGAGCAGAATGGATGAGGTCGATCCGCCAAAGATCGCCCCATAATAGACGCCGGCCAAAAGGATCAGCGCAGCAGATGGATCGCCCATCGAAATCGCAACCGGGATCATGATTGCGATGATCGACATCGGCCCCAGACCTGGAAGCATGCCGATGAATGTGCCGATGAGGCATCCGGCGATGACCATCAAAAGGTTTTGAATTGAGAATGCCGTTTGCAGGCCGATCAGAAGTCCTTCAAGCATGTCAGCCTCCGAACAGGCCCGGCAGGGGGCGCATGTAAATTCCAAGAACTTCCTGAACCAGATACCAGACAGATCCGGTTGCGATGAACGCGACAGGCAGCATGATGTGCCATTTGCGTTCGCCAAGGATGTAGGACCCGAGGATCAGAAAACCGGATGTCGCGATCAGAAAACCGACAGGGCGCAGGCACAGGGCGTAGACGACCATCAGAACCAGCAGCGAAATCGCCTGACCCAGATGATAGTCCCCAAGTCTGCGGTAATCGATGTCGGCCTCTTTGATTTCGCTCTTTTCAAAGCCCAGCAGGATGATCGAGCACGCGACTACGCCCAGAACCGAAAGCACCTTGGGAAATGTGCTGGGCCAGATTGGGTTTCTTTGCATGAAAGGAGGAAGACTTCCATCCATCGTGAACCAGGCGGCGTACCCGTATGTCAGGCAAACACCCAGTAAAACAAGCGCGATCCAGCGATCCAGCGCCATAGCGTCCCCTCCCTTTTTTCGTTTATTGGGGACGGCAGAGCGACCAAACGCTCTGCCGCAGATTATTTTAGAGGAAGCCCAGCTTCTTCATCAGGTCACTGATCTGCTGTTCCTGATCTTCCAGAAACGCTTCGAAATCGGCACCCGAGTTGTGGATGTTGACCCAACCATTACGGGCACGAACTTCTTCCCATTCAGGAGTATCGTACATCTTGGTGATGGCTTCCTGATAGGCGACCAGCTTGTCCTCGGGCAGGCCGGGGGCTGCAAAGAAACCACGCCAGTTCACGAAGGTGGTGTCGATGCCCTGTTCCTTCATGGTCTGTGCATCAGGCGCGGCGTCTACGCGTTCTTCAGCGGTCACACCAATGATTTTGACCTCGCCCGCATTGGCCAGATCGACGGCTTCCGAGAAACCGGTCGACAGGGCCGCGATCTCTCCTGACAGCAGAGCCGCCATGGCTTTGCCACCGGCGTCATAAGGGATGTACTTCACGCCCAGCGCATCCTTGCCGGCGGCTTCCATAACCATCGCTGCAACCAGGTGGTCCATACCGCCCGGCACGGAACCCCCGCCGATCGCAGTAGCACCGGGATCAGCGTCATAAGCGGCCAGCAGATCATCCATCGAGTTGATGGGGCTGTCCTTGCCCACAACAATCGCTGCGTAATCGCCGATTGTTCCCGACACTAGTGTCAGGTCGCGGAAGTTATGCGGGAACACGCCGGTTAGCGAGCGGATCACGATGGGGGTCGAGTTGACCATCAGTGTGCCATGGTTGCTGTCGGCGTTTTCAATCAGGAAGCCGATGGCCTTGCCACCGCCGCCGCCCGACATGTTCTCATAAGATGCCGTGCCGACCAGACCTGCATTGGTCAGGGCCTCGCCAGTTCCGCGTGCAGTTCCGTCCCAGCCACCGCCGGCACCGCCGGGGATCAGAAAGTGGATGCTGTCGACGACTTCCTCGGATGCGGCAGGTCCAACCAGACCGATTGCTGCAACCGCTGCGATCAGGGCCCGACGGCCCAGGTTAAATGTTGTCATTATGTCCTCCCATTTGACAACCGGCCGCTCAGCGGCACAGATTATCCTGCAACTAAACACGCCAACCTGACATCAACCTGTCATGTGAAAAGAAACTGTCCACAGCCCATGAAATTTCTGCTCGTCGAAGACAATCTGGACCTCGCGAATGCGATCAGTTCCCGTATGCGCCTGGACGGTCATGTCGTTGATCATGCAGCAGATTTGGGGGACGCGGGCGCTTTTGTTGCGACCGAAGAGTATGACCTGATCCTTCTGGATATCATGTTGCCCGACGGCGATGGGCGTGAGTTCCTCAGACAGCATCGCGCCAGCCGTCTGGACACGCCGGTGATCGTTCTGACCGCGCGCAGTCAGGTTTCGGATCGAATCGGCTCACTTGATCTGGGGGCGGATGACTACGTGACGAAACCCTTCGATCATGCCGAGCTTGAAGCGCGCTGCCGCGCCGTTTTGCGCCGCAGATCCGGAAGCGCGAAGTCGACGATCGAGATTGGTGGAATTGTTTTTGACCCGGTGGCGGGTCATTTGACGGTTGATGGCGAAACGGTCTCACTCCGCAATCGCGAACTGAGAATGATCGAACTTTTCATCAACGCGCCGGGTCAGGTGTTCTCAAAGCAGAAACTGGCGGACAGGCTGTTTTCTTATGACGACAACGTTTCGGACAACGCGATTGAGGTCTATGTCGGTCGCCTGCGCAAACATCTTGAGAAATCCGACATGAAAATCACCACTCTGCGCGGGCTGGGTTATAGGCTGGATCATGACGACTAACCCAACCGTCTCGGGATCGCTGAGAAACCGTCTGGTGTTGACGCTAATCGGCGGGGCTGCGGTTCTGGCCATTCTTCTGTTCTTTACGGTGCGCAACTATGCCGCAAAGGTGGCTCAGCAGGGTCAGGATGACATATTGGGGGCCTCGGTGACGTCCATCCTTGACGCCGCCGCGCTTAGGGATGGCCAGCTTGAGGTCGACATTCCCTATGCCGCCTTCTCCATGTTGACCACTCCGTCTGATGATCGGGTGTTCTATGCCATTTTTCAGGACGGCAAGTTCCTGTCCGGATACGAGGACCTGAGCATTGCGGAAGGTCCCGTCGAGGACCGATGGACGTTTCAAACCGGCGAAGTGCGTGGCGAACGTATTCGGCAAGTCAGCGCCAGCCGGACGTTGGTCGGGTTGGGCCGCCAAACCGAGATTGAGGTTGCGTTGGGGCAAACGCAGGACGCGCTGGCGGATACTTTGGATCAGATTTCGCGGAACGCAGCCTATCTTGGGATCGGGTTCTTTCTGCTGACTGCGGCGTTATCGTTCTGGGTGACGTCCACAACGATCGGCCAATTGAACAAACTGACGACCTCGGTCACGCGCAGAGGTCCACAGGATCTGAGCCCGTTCAAAAAGCCCGTTCCAAAAGAGATGGCACCGCTGGTGATGTCTCTGAATTCCCTGATGGGTCGTCTGGATCAGTCGCTAAGCCAGTCAGAGGACTTTATTGCAGAGGCCGCGCACCGGGTGCGGACTCCGCTGGCGACGGTCAGATCGTATGCTGAGGCGACCCTTCACCGCGTCGAACGAGAAGACAACCGCGAGGCGCTGAAGGCCATGGTGCGGGCCATCGACGAAAGCTCGCGCGCGGCGGGGCAGTTGCTGGATCACGCCATGATTACCTTTCGGGCGGACCATCTGGAACGTGAGGAGATCGATCTGGTCATCCTGATCCGTGAACTGGTTCAACGCCTGAACCCGATTGCCGAAATGAAAGAGCTGACGCTGTCCCTAACCGGCGAGCCGTCGGTTCCCTATTCGGGCGACCCGATCCTGATCCAGAATGCCGTGCGGAACATGATTGATAATGCAATGAAATACGCGCCGTCGGACAGCACTGTAGCGATCACGATCATCGCATATCCGGACCCGCAGATCCAAGTACGCGATGCGGGTCCCGGCTTTCCGCCTGATGAAATCGACACGCTGACGCGCCGGTTCGAACGTGGTCAGAACGCGGCAGGGACTATCGGGTCCGGTCTGGGGTTGACGATCGCGCAGGATGTGGCGACGGCGCACGGAGGGTCGTTGATACTCAAGAACCGGGCAAAGGGGGGCGCATGCGTTATCTTATCGCTCTAGTCGTAACACTTCTCCCCTTTGTCGGGTGGGCAGATGATTGGGAAGATCGCCTGATCTTCAACGAAGGTGCCGAGGGTCCACGCCTACGTGTCATCTCCAGTACCGATACCGTTTTGTTTGCCCCTGTGATCGAAGGATTTGTGGCCCAAAATCCCTTGATTAGTGTCGAATATCTTGTCTCCGGCACTGCTGACATCAACAGGCGGGTCCGGGCCACACCCGAGGCGTTCGACGTGATCATCTCCAGCGCCATGGATCTGCAGTTGAAACTGGCAAATGACGGGTTTGCCCTACCGATCGAGGATGTCCCGGCGCCAAACTGGGCGCAGTGGCACCACAGCCTTTTTGCCTTCACCTCGGAACCGGCAACCATCGTGATCAACCGCGCCGCTTTCGAGGGTCAGCCGATACCACAGACCCGGCAGGGCCTTATTGAGACTTTGCGAAACCGACCTGATGAGTTTCGGGGCAAGGTCGGCACCTATGACGTGCGACAGTCGGGTCTGGGGTACCTGTTCGCAACGCAAGACGCGCGCGCGTCCGAGACCTATTGGCGGCTGATGGAGGTCATGGGCGGCCTGGACGTGCGGCTGTATTGCTGCTCGGGCGAAATGATCAATGACCTTGCGGACGGAACCATACTTGTTGCCTACAATGTTCTGGGGAGTTACGCGGCTGTGCGTACCGAGGGCAAGGATGCCCTTGAGGTCGTGCTGCCGTCAGATTTTCAAACAGTCATGATGCGTACGGCCATGGTCTCGAATGCGACAGCTGAACCACAGGCGGCGGAATTGCTGTTGCGTTATCTTGTTGCCGACGGATCTGCCGTGCCCGAAGGAAGCAGCCCTCTTCCCCTCTTGCAGCCAAGAGCCGGAGCTAACGGACAAGAAACGATTAGCCTCGATCCCGCGTTGCTGACGTTCCTGGACGGTTTAAAAAGAGCAAAATTTCTGTCCGCCTGGGAAGATGCGGTCATTCAGTAATGCCCGTATTGGTCGTGGCTGCGAAAATGCAAGGCACAAAACAGGCGGGGCCTGTCATTCTGGCGACAATCGGTATTCCTGCCTAACATACAATTGTCCCAATCAATTCCGTTTGCTAACGTCGCCTTCGCGTCGGGGAGGGCGTGCAAACCCAAATGCTGGACTATTCGCATAACGCCTGGCTTGTTGCGGCGTCGCTCGCTGTGGCGATGATGGCCGGATTCACCGGGCTGTATCTGACGCATGGGGCGTCCAAGCTGGACGATCAGAAGCGCAAACTGGTCGTAGCGCTGGCCGCGATCATTCTGGGCGGCGGAATCTGGTCGATGCATTTCGTGGCCATGCTGGGTCTGCAATTGCCGATCCTGTTCTATTATGACGCGTTGATCACCCTGATTTCTGCGTTGGTTGCGATCCTGATGGTTGGGCTGGCGCTGCTGATCCTGCATTTTCGCCCGCGCACGATGGGGACAATATTTGTCGCTGGGGTGATCGTGGGCCTCGGTATTGTTGTTATGCACTATGTCGGCATGGCCGGGATGGAGCTGTGCCGCCCCGTTTACAACGTTTGGGATGTGGCAATTTCGACGCTGGCGTCTGTGGTTCTGTCGGTGCTGGCAATCTGGGTGGCTTACGACAATCGCACGCAACGCAACATCCTGCTGGGGACGGTGTGTTTCGGGTTGGCGGTCTTCACGATGCATTTCGTCGCCACGGGTCTGACCGATTTCGTCGCAAGCGATGGTCCGGGCCGCGCAGGGCCTGCGCTGAACAATCAGGTGCTGGCGATGGGTGTCACTGTGTCCGTATTCCTGATTTGCGGCGCGTTCCTTTTGACCGGTATCACCTTCATCGAGCCTGCGTCGTCAGACGCGCCGCCCGCCACTCCGGACCCTGCGCCCGAGCCAGAACCCGCTCTGCGTGCTGGCGTTCCATTCGAGCGCGAAGGCCAGACCTTTTTCGCCGAACCCGCCCGGATCGCCGCCATCCGGGCCGAGGGGCATTACACGGTCCTCTATATGGATGCCGAAAAACTGTTCTGCCCCTGGTCGATCACCGAAGCTGAATCGCGTCTCAAACCAGATGGTTTCCTACGGGCGCATCGCAGCTATCTGGTGAACCCCAAGCATGTCTCAAGCTTTGAGCGGCACAAGGACAACGGCACCTGCTATTTTGACCGTGTTGACGCCTTGACCAAGGTGCCGGTCAGCCGATCTCGTCTGACGGACATTCGCGAGGCGCTGGGCCTCTGATCGCAGCTCGTGCAGCCCATTCGCATTTCGTGAAACAAGCTGCGCGCCCCGTTCCCACTGGCTGGAATGGCAGACCTTAGCGTTCTTTCCTTACCCCAGGTCCCCCAAGGCATACCGCTCGGACCCAGGGAGGAAAAACATGATACCAGCCGGTTTTGAGTATCACCGGCCAGGCGATATCGCCTCGGCCATTGGCATTTTACAGGAACATGGAGATGAAGCGCGCGTGATCGCAGGCGGCCACAGCCTGATTCCGATGATGAAGCTGCGCATGGCCGAGATGGGCCACCTGGTCGATCTGCAGGCAATTGATGAGCTGAAGGGCATCGAGGTCGGTTCCGACACCGCCACACTTGGCGCGATGGTGACCCAGCATGAATTGATCACCCATGACGGTTTGGCTTCGACCATTCCATTGATCCGCGAGGCCGCGCTGCAGATCGCGGACCCGCAGGTGCGTTATGTAGGTACTGTTGGCGGAAACGTGGCCAATGGTGATCCGGGCAATGACATGCCGGGGCTGATGCAGTGTCTGAACGCGACGTTTGAACTGTCCGGGCCTGACGGTGCACGCAGCGTAGCGGCGCGGGATTTCTACGAGGCTGCATATTTCACCGCGCGCGAGGATGAGGAAATCCTGACCCGGATTTCGATCCCTGTGCCGGGCGCTGGTGTTGGTCAGGCCTATGAGAAGCAGAAGCGCAAGATCGGCGATTACGCGACCGCTGCGGCGGCGGTGATGGTTGGCAATGGTCAGGCCTCGGTCGCGATGACCAATCTGGCAGACACACCTATCTGGTCCGAAAGCGCAAGCAACGCGCTGGCTGATGGGGATGTCAGCGGCTGCGTCGCCGCGATGCTCGACGCCATTGATCCCGTGGCCGACAACCGCGGCCCCGTCGAATTCAAGAAACACGTGGCCGCCGTGATGCTGCGCCGCGCCATCGACCGTGCGCAAAGCCGCGCGAGTTGAGGGGAGGAAAACTCATGTCGAAAATGCACGTCAAACTCACCGTGAACGGCAAAGAGGTCGAAGGATTGGCCGAGCCGCGCACGCTGTTGATCCACTTCCTGCGGGAAGATCTGAAAATCACCGGCCCTCATATCGGGTGCGAGACCAGCCATTGCGGGGCCTGTACCGTGGATATCGACGGCAAGTCGGTCAAATCCTGCACAACCTTTGTGGCGCAGGTGAACGGGGCCGAGATCACCACGGTCGAAGGGCTGACCAATGATGATGGCAGCCTTGGCGTTCTGCAGGAGATGTTCCGCGAACATCACGGGTTGCAGTGTGGATTCTGCACGCCGGGCATGATCACCCGCGCGCATCGCCTGCTGCAGGAAAATCCGAACCCGACCGAAGAGGACATCCGTTTTGGCATGTCCGGGAACCTCTGCCGCTGCACCGGGTATCAGAACATCGTCAAGGCAATCTCGGCCTCCGCTGACATGCTGAACGCTCAGAAGGAGGCCGCGGAATGAACGATCAAACCATGACCCCCGAAGAACGCGCCGCCAATCTCAAAGGGATGGGAAGTTCGCGCAAACGTGTCGAGGATGTGCGCTTTACCCAAGGCAAGGGCAACTACGTCGATGACATCAAGCTGGACGGGATGCTGTTCGGCGCCTTTGTCCGCTCGCCCTATGCCCATGCCCGCGTTGTCAGTGTGAACAAAGAGGCTGCGCTGGCTGTACCCGGTGTTGTTGCTGTGCTGACCGCCGAGGATCTGGCTCCGCTGGGTTTGCATTGGATGCCGACGCTGGCCGGTGACAAGCAAATGGTTCTGGCCGATGGCAAAGTTCTGTTCCAGGGCCAGGAAGTCGCCTATGTCGTCGCCGAAAACCGATACATCGCGGCGGATGCGGCGGAACTGGTCGAGGTTGAGTATGAAGAACTGCCGGTTCTGACCGACCCGTTCGAAGCGCTGAAATCCGATGTTGTCTTGCGCGAAGACCTTGCGGGTCAGACCGAGGGCGCACACGGGCCGCGTAAGCATCACAACCACATCTTCACCTGGGAACAGGGCGACAAAGAAGCGACCGAGGCCGTACTGGGTGAGGCGGATGTCGTGGCCGAAGAGATGGTCTATTACCATCGGACCCACCCATGCCCGCTGGAGACATGTGGCTGTGTTGCCTCGATGGATAAGGTGACAGGCAAGTTGACGTTGTATGGCACCTTCCAAGCCCCCCACGCGATCCGAACGGTTGTGTCGCTGATCTCTGGCCTCGCCGAGCACAATATCCGGGTGATCAGCCCTGATATCGGTGGTGGCTTCGGTAACAAAGTTGGTGCTTATGCAGGCTATGTCTGCTCGGTTGTCGCGTCCATTGTCACCGGCCAACCGGTGAAATGGGTCGAGAACCGGATGGAAAACCTGATGTCCACCGCGTTTGCGCGGGACTACTGGATGCAGGGTAAGATCGCCGCGACCAAAGACGGCAAAATCACTGGTCTCTGGTGCCATACAACAGCGGATCATGGTGGATTTGACGCCTGTGCTGACCCGACCAAATTCCCAGCCGGGTTCATGAACATCTGCACAGGTTCGTACGATATCCCGACCGCCTATCTGGCTGTGGATGGGGTCTATACCAACAAGGCTCCGGGCGGGGTGGCCTATCGCTGTTCCTTCCGCGTGACCGAAGCCGCCTATTTCATCGAACGGATGATCGAGGTTCTGGCGATCAAGCTGAACATGGACGCGGCCGAGCTGCGCCGGATCAACTTCATCAAGGCCGATCAGTTTCCATACCAATCCGCGCTGGGCTGGGAATATGACTCGGGCGATTATCACACCGCGTGGGACAAGGCTTTGAAGGCTGTCGACTATGAAGGTCTGCGGGCGGAACAGGCGCAGCGGATCGAGGACTTCAAGGCCGGAAAGACCCGCAAGCTGCTGGGCATTGGTTTGACGCATTTCACGGAAATCGTCGGAGCGGGTCCTGTGAAGAACTGCGATATCCTTGGGCTGGGCATGTTCGATAGCTGTGAAATCCGTATCCACCCGACGGGCTCGGCTATCGCGCGGCTGGGGACGATCAGTCAGGGTCAGGGCCATGCTACGACCTTTGCGCAGATCATCGCCAGCGAGATCGGCTTGCCTGCCGACGATATTACGCTGGAGGAAGGTGATACCGACACCGCGCCTTACGGGCTTGGGACCTATGGGTCTCGGTCGACACCCGTTGCCGGCGCGGCAACAGCAATGGCTGCCCGCAAAATCCGCGCCAAGGCGCAGATGATTGCCGCCTATCTGCTTGAAGTCCACGATGACGATGTCGAGTGGGACGTGGATCGGTTCTCGGTCAAAGGTGCGCCAGAGCGTTTCAAGACGATGAAGGAAATCGCCTTCGCCGCCTACAATCAGGCAATCCCGGGGCTGGAACCCGGCCTTGAAGCTGTCAGCTACTATGACCCGCCGAATATGACCTATCCGTTCGGAGCCTATATCTGCGTCATGGAGATCGATGTGGATACCGGCGAATGGGACGTCCGGCAGTTCTATGCGCTGGACGACTGCGGAACCCGGATTAACCCGATGATCATCGAAGGGCAGGTCCATGGTGGCGTGACCGAAGCGCTGGCCATCGCGATGGGTCAGGAAATCGCCTATGATGAGATGGGTAATGTCAAGACCGGTACTCTGATGGACTTCTTCCTGCCCACGGCATGGGAGACGCCCAACTACACCACCGATCATACGGTGACGCCATCTCCGCATCACCCGATCGGGGCCAAAGGCGTGGGCGAGAGCCCGAATGTCGGCGGTGTGCCCGCGTTCTCGAACGCGGTGCATGATGCTTTCCGCCCATTTGGCCTTGTTCAGAGCCACATGCCGCATGACCACTGGCGTATCTGGAAGATCGCCAACGGTCTGGGAATGCATGGCTAACAGGAAAATCCGCCGCGCTGAAAACGGCGCGGCGGCAATCCGGGAGAATGGCATGAGCTTGCAGAACATACAGCAAGGCCTCGCCGAGGTGGGCTATGTTGCCGATGACCGATTGGCTATGGCGTTGCATCTGGCGCAGACCCTTGGGCGTCCGCTGCTGCTGGAAGGCCCGGCTGGGGTTGGTAAAACTGAGGTTGCCAAAGCGTTGGCGGCACAGCGCGCGGCACGGTTGATCCGGTTGCAATGCTACGAAGGGTTGGATGCCAGCCACGCGATTTACGAGTGGAACTACCAGCGCCAGTTGTTGGCCATCCGTGCAAGTGAGGCACAGGGCGGCACCATCGAAGCGCAGTTGTTCACTGACGATTATCTGCTGAAACGACCTTTGCTGGAAGCAATCAGCGAAGAAGACCCACCAGTTCTGCTGATCGATGAAATCGACCGGGCAGATGAGGAGTTTGAAGCCTATCTGCTTGAGATCCTGTCTGACTTTCAGATCACCATTCCGGAACTCGGCACCATCAAGGCGCGGTCGCGGCCCATCGTGATCCTGACGGCAAACGGGACGCGGGACCTGTCGGACGCGCTGCGGCGTCGGTGCCTGTATAGTTTCCTCGACTACCCGTCGCGTGAAACGGAAATGGCGATCCTGAAAGCCCGTATGCCAGAAGTCGAAGGCCTGCTGGCGCGCCAGATCATTGGCGTTGTGCAAGCGTTGCGCAAAGAAGACTTGGAAAAGACCCCCGGCATCGCCGAGATGCTGGACTGGGCGGCCGCCCTTTCGGGGCTGGGTGTCAACGACATGGCGCAGTCCCGCGAAGAGGTTCAGGCGACCCTTGTCTGTCTTCTTAAAACTGCAGCCGACTATGACGCTGCCCCGCCCGAAGTGATGGATCGCCTGATCGGAAAGGTGGCGTAATGCATGTCACCCGATTCCCCTCTCGCGCGTCTGGTTTGGCGGACCGAATGTCTGGTTTCATCGCGCATTTGCGTATGAACGGACTGCGCGTCGGGCCGGCTGAGACGGGGGACGCATTGGCTGCGCTGGCGGCGGTTGAGGCGACGGATGTCAGACAGGCCCAGCAGGCTCTTTGCGTGTTGCTGGCCGGTGACGCCGACGATTGGCGGCGGTTCGGTGACCTGTTCGAAGCCTATTGGTTCAACGCAGGCAAGCAACGCACGGGAACCGCCCAAACGGCTCATGTGCAGGTTCAGTCTGCAAAGCCGATGATCTGGCATCAGGAAAGTCAGGATGCTCAGGAAACTGAGACCGGTACGGATCAGGCCGCCGCACCTGATTCCGGCGACGGGGAGGCCGTGGGGAGAGACGGGAAGCTGATTGCAACCCGTACGGCCAACCTGTCGCGCCGGGATTTGCGCGAGTTGATGGATGAAGAAGCGCTGCGGCAGGCCGAGCAAGCCGCAGCCGCCATCGCGCGCGCTATTCTCGACCGGCGCTCGCGCAGGCGCAAACAGGCGCTGCGAGGGCCTGCTTTGGATATGCGTCGCATACAGCGGGCCAGCCTTGCGCGGGGCGGAGAACCAATGGACCTGTACCGTCGCGCCCGACCGCCTCGTCCGATGCGGATCGTGGCACTGTGCGATGTCAGTGGATCAATGACAGTCTATTCGCGGGTTTTTCTGGCCTTCCTCAAAGGTCTGATCGGCAGCGGAACAGAGGCGGATGCTTACCTCTTCCATACCCGCCTGATGCGCGTCACGGATGCGCTGCGCGACCACGACTCGTTACGCGCGGCAGGACGGTTATCGCTGATGGCCGAGGGGTTTGGCGGCGGCACGGATATCTCGGGCAGTCTCGAGCACCTTCTGAACGGATACGGCGCGCGGGCTTTGAACGGGCGGACCATCGTCCTGATCTTGTCAGACGGGTATTGCAGTTCCGACCCGCAGGCGCTGGGCGATGTGCTGGCGCGCATCCGGCGCAAGGCGCGGCGGATCGTGTGGCTGAACCCGCTGAAAGGCTGGCGCAACTATCAACCTATCGCAGCCGCTATGCAGGCGGCCGAACCCCATCTGGACGCGCATCTGCCCGCCAATACGCTTGAGGCGTTGGCGGCGTTGGAACCGCAATTCCGTAAGCTGTGAAAGGAACTCTCATGGCCAGTTTCGACATATTCGACACAATAGAGCAGCTGCGCCAAACCGACGAAGCCTTCTGCGTGGCCACCGTGTTGCGCACCGCAGATGCAACTTCGGCCAAAGCTGGAGGCAAGGCCGCGATCACAAAAGATGGACAGATCCTGGGGCACCTGGGCGGGGGCTGCGTTCAACGTGCGGTGAAGGCCTCGGCCCAGCAGGCTCTGTCCAGTGGCGAGCCGCAGATGATCCGGGTCAAACCTTCGGAAAAGGTGGTGAACATGCCCGACCCTGACGGCATTCAGACGTTCAAAAGCGGTTGCCCGTCTGGTGGTACGGTCGATCTGCTCGTGGAACCCTACCAGCAAGCTCCGCGTCTGGTGATTTTTGGAGAATCACCGATCGCGACGGCTCTGGCGGCACATGCGGCGTTGGCCGGGTTCCGTGTTTGTCTGAGTGAAGAGGCTGAGATAAGTGGTGACTTCCAGCGTTTCACGCCTGAAACCATTGGGGATCTGGGGATCGAAGCGCGGGATTTTGTCGTTGTCGCTTCGCAGGGACATAGGGATGCGGCAGCTCTGGCTGCGGCGCTGCAAACGGATGCCGCCCATGTTTCGATGGTCGCCAGCTGCCGCAAGGCTGAGACGCTGACGGCGAAACTGATCACTCAAGGCCTGGATCCGGTGCGGGCGGCCCAGCTTAAATCGCCGGCAGGGTTGGATATCCATGCGATCGACCCGCATGAAATCGCCGTCTCGATCCTCGCCGAAATTGTGCTTTGGCGAAACAGTGACAAATCGAAGAGCGAGTCCCATGATGAGAAACGTGCTTAAGCGCTTGCGGTCCCTGTGGCCCGCGCGTCCCGAACAAACTCCACAAGAGGCGACGGAAACCGCGCTTTTGGTTTACCCAAGATGTTGTTGAACAAAGGAAATATGAATGGAACTGAGTGACGAAGTCCGCATCGCTGCGCCGCGGGACGTGGTGTATCAGGCGCTGAACAACCCTGAAATCCTGCAAGAGTGCATTCCGGGTTGTGAAGAACTGATCCAAAACTCTCCCGAAGAGCTAGAAGCCAAGGTGGTTCTGAAAATCGGCCCGGTCAAAGCACGTTTTGCGGGTGCAGTCACGTTGGACAACTCCAATGCGCCCGACGGTTTTTCGCTGTCGGGCGAAGGAAAAGGGGGTGCCGCCGGATTCGCCAAGGGCGGTGCAGACGTGACGCTGACCGAGGATGGCGACGAAACCGTGTTGGCATATACCGCCAAGGTCGACGTGGGCGGTAAGATCGCCCAACTGGGCAGTCGCCTGATCGCGGGCACCGCCAAAAAGCTTTCGGGCAAGTTCTTCACCCGGTTCGGCGAGGTAGTTTCGGAACAACCGGTCACCTGAATGAATGGCCGGACTAGCCCTGTCCGGCCCGAACCCGGCCAATACCGGTGAACATGAACGCAATCATTGCGATCACCGGGTACAATTATTCGAGTATAAGGGATTTGGTGCCCAGGAGAGGACTCGAACCTCCACGTCCATACGGACACTAGCACCTGAAGCTAGCGCGTCTACCAATTCCGCCACCTGGGCAGGTGTCGTGGAGCGGCGTTTAAGCCTACTGGCAGGGAGGGTCAACCAGATTCGGGAAGTTTTTTGAAAGTTTTTTCAACCCACCTAGATTCTGTTTGAATTGACTGGTCTTTTCGCTGACGCGCGGCGTTATTGCGCCTTGTTTGGCAAGCCGCAGGGCGGTAGATCGGATCAGGACCCATCAGCAGGAGCCCACTCATGTCCAAAATGGTCACGATTTATGGCGGATCCGGATTTGTCGGAAGGTACATTGCGCGGCGTTTGGCGAGCGAAGGATGGCGCGTCAGGGTCGCGGTTCGGCGACCAAATGAGGCAATGTTCGTCAAAACCTACGGTGTCGTTGGCCAGGTTGAGCCCATTCTCTGCAACATTCGTGACGATGCTTCGGTCGCAGCGGCAATGCACGGGGCTGACGCGGTCGTGAACTGCGTGGGTGTGCTGAACGAACTGGGCAAAAATGAATTCGACGCGGTGCAGGCTGACGGGGCCGAGCGGATCGCGCGCCTAGCTGCAGAACAGAGCATTTTCCGGATGGTACATATTTCAGCCATCGGAGCAGACGCCGAGTCCAACAGCATGTATTCGCGAACCAAAGCGCATGGAGAGGCCGGAGTGCTGGCCCATATGCCAGACGCAATCATCCTGCGGCCGTCCGTCATTTTCGGAACCGAGGATCAGTTTTTTAACCGCTTTGCCGGGATGACCCGGATGGGGCCATTCCTGCCTTTAGTGGGGGCAGAGACGAAGTTCCAGCCGGTATTTGTGGATGACGTGGCCAAGGCTGCAGTTCAGGGTGTTCTTGGACAGGCAGGTCCCGGTGTGTACGAACTGGGCGGCCCAGAGGTGAAAACCTTCCGCGCCTTGATGCAGCAGATGCTTGAGGTAATTCATCGCCGCCGTGTTATCGTCAAAATCCCATTCATTGTGGCCCGTATCATGGCGGGCGTGCTGGATATCCTGAAATTCGTCAGCTTCCAATTATTCCCGAACCACATTCTGACGCGCGATCAGCTGAAGAACCTGCGTCGCGACAATGTGGTGTCCGACGGGGCCAAAGGGTTTGCTGATCTTGGGATCGAACCTGCGACGCTGGAATCAGTGCTGCCGGACTACCTTTGGAAATTCCGCCCTTCGGGTCAGTACGACGACATCCAGAACTCGGCCGACAACCTGCGCACCTGATCAGCTATAGGCAATCACCAACAAGATGGCGCCAAGGATCACGCGGTATATGACATAAGGCGTGAAGCTAACGCTGCGCAGAAGGCGCATCATCAAGGTCAAAGCCAGCAGGGCCGAGATAAAGGCAAAGAAAGCCGCGATAGCTCCGTCGCGGGCCAGTTGGGCGTCTGCTTCGCGGATCACGTCGACCGACAGCAAGACGCCGGAGGCCAGAATGGTCGGGATCGACATCAGCATCGCAATCCGTGCGCCATCTTCGCGCGTGTAGCCCAGTTGTCGGGCACCGGTGATCGTGATGCCTGATCGGGAAGTCCCCGGTATCAGCGCCAGAACCTGCCACAGCCCCATGATCAGCGCGTCGCGCATGCCCCAGTCGCTGGCTTCTTTGGTTTGGGGGCCTTTCTGATCCATCCAATACAACACAAGGCCGAACCCCAGCATTGTCCAACCGATGACCGCCATCGACCGAAATGACTCGATCAGCCCGGTTTTGTACAGAATGGCTCCGGCGATGACCGTGGGGATTGTAGCGATGATCAACCCCATGGCCAGCTGCGCCTGGGGCGTGTCAACCCGGCCTGTCAATGCTCGGGGCAGGCCCGCGATGGCTTGCTTTACGTCCGACCAGAAATACAGGATCACGGCACCCAACGTGCCCACATGCACGGCCACGTCTATGGCCAGCCCCTGATCATCAAGTCCGGTTAGGCTGGGCAAAAGGATCAGATGTCCAGACGAAGAAATCGGCAAAAATTCGGTGATACCCTGAATAATTGCCGCGAGAATCAATTGAAAAAGACTCATCTGCCCTGCCGCGTAATCGTTACGTCTTGTTTGGGTTCAATGGGTATAAGTGTGTTGTCGAAAAGAAAAGCGTGCATATAGGTCCGAATCGGAACTAAAAAACGCAATAAATTCCAGCGCGCTTCAAAAGTTCGGAGATTTTTTCCAAATTAGGTCAGTACGGTTGACTTTTCATCTGAATTCGCATCTCGTAAAGAGACCCGACCAAGCCAATTCATGGAGTTTGACCCGTGGCCAAGCAACCGATGCTGAAATTTGTGCAGATCGACCGTGTCATGCCCGAAAAGCGTGCTGCAGAAGATCGCAAAGAAGATTTTGACGAAATCTATGCCGAATTCGCAGCTGAGAAGGCCAAGGAACAGGCTAGCCGGTGCAGCCAGTGTGGCGTTCCCTACTGTCAGTCTCATTGTCCGTTGCACAACAACATCCCCGACTGGTTGCGCCTGACGGCGACCGGGCGGCTGGAAGAGGCCTATCAGACGAGTCAGGCCACCAACACTTTCCCCGAGATCTGTGGCCGCATCTGCCCGCAGGACCGTCTGTGCGAAGGTAACTGCGTGATTGAGCAATCGGGTCACGGCACGGTTACCATCGGCACAATCGAGAAATACATCACCGATACCGCGTGGGACAAAGGCTGGGTCAAGCCAACGGCCCCGGGGTCAGAGCGTAGCGAAAGCGTCGGTATCATCGGCGGTGGTCCCGGAGGACTGGCGGCTGCTGACATGCTGCGCCGTGCCGGTATCCAAGTCACCGTTTATGACCGTTACGACCGCGCTGGTGGCCTGCTGATGTATGGCATTCCGGGTTTCAAACTGGAAAAGGACATCGTCCAACGCCGCAACGATCTGCTGGCAGATGGCGGAGTCGAGTTTGTGTTGAACTGTGACGTCGATGCGGCCAAATTCGACGAAATCCGTGCCAAGCATGACGCCGTGATCATTGCGACCGGTGTCTACAAGTCTCGCGATTTGACCATGCCCGGCAGCGGTCTGAACGGGATTGAGAAAGCCATCGATTTCCTGACCGCCTCGAACCGCAAGAGCTTTGGCGACGACGTCGGGGATTTCGACAACGGTCGTCTGAATGCAGAAGGCAAAAAAGTTGTCGTCATCGGCGGTGGTGATACCGCAATGGACTGCGTGCGGACGTCGATCCGTCAGGGCGCAACCTCGGTCAAATGCCTGTACCGCCGCGACCGCGCGAACATGCCGGGCTCGCAACGCGAAACCCAGAACGCCGAGGAAGAAGGCGTGATCTTCGAATGGCTGAGCGCGCCCAAGGGCTTTACCGGAGACGACACCGTATCTGGCGTGATGGTTCAGAAAATGCGTTTGGGTCAGCCCGACGCGACAGGCCGTCAGGCACCGGAAGTGATTGAAGGCGCGGATTACGTCGAAGACGCGGATCTGGTCATCAAGGCGCTGGGCTTCGAGCCCGAGGACCTGCCGACGCTATTTGGCCAACCCGATCTGCCCGTGACACGTTGGGGCACCGTCAAGGCCGCGTTCCAGACCGGCGAAACCGAGATGGACAGCGTTTACGCCATTGGTGACATCGTGCGCGGTGCATCGCTGGTGGTCTGGGCAATCCGCGACGGACGTGATTGCGCCGACGCGATCATTGACCGTTTCAATAGCAAGGCCGCCGTGGCGGCCGAGTAACCATCAGCCCAGCGACAGGAGCGTCAGAAATGACCGAATTGCAAGGCCAATGCATGTGCGGCGCGGTGACGGTGACCGCAACGCCGGCGCGGGATGCACTGGGAGCGTGCCATTGCGACCAATGCCGCCGCTGGACCAGCTCGATGCTGGTGACATTTCCGGCGCAGCCCGGCTATGCCGCCTTGGGACCGGTGAAGACTTTTACCTCGTCCGACTGGGCCGAACGCGCCTTTTGCGAGGTCTGCGGTTCGGCGCTTTGGTATCGGATCACGCTGCCGGGCGAGATGCACGGCCAGACACAAATGGCGGCCGGCCTGTTTGAAGACGCAGCCGGAAACGATCTGAAACTTGAACTCTATATCGACAAAAAGCCCGGGGGCTATGCGTTCGAAGGCGAACGGAACCAGATGACCAAGACGCAGGTCGAAGCCATGTATGCCCCATCCGAAGAAGGAGACAGCCAATGACCAAATATGATGCCGATTGGGTGCGGGCCGAAGAGGCCAAACGCCAATGGATGGCGGAAAACGGTCTCTATTCCGAGGAAGAAGAGCATTCCTCTTGTGGTGTGGGGCTTGTCGTTTCTATTGACGGTAAGAAAAGCCGCAAGGTTGTCGATGCCGGTATCGATGCTCTGAAGGCGATCTGGCACCGTGGCGCTGTCGACGCTGATGGCAAGACCGGTGACGGAGCGGGTATCCACGTCCAGATCCCGGTGCCGTTCTTCTATGACCAGATCCGCCGTACGGGCCATGAGCCCAACCTGGATGAGCTGATCGCTGTTGGTCAGGTCTTTTTGCCCCGCACCGATTTCGGCGCGCAGGAACAATGCCGGACCATCGTGGAAACCGAAGTCTTGCGGATGGGCTATTACATCTATGGTTGGCGCCACGTACCGGTCGATGTGACCTGTCTGGGTGAAAAGGCCAACGCGACCCGCCCCGAGATTGAACAGATCCTGATCTCGAACTCCAAGGGCGTGGATGAAGAGACTTTTGAGCGCGAACTTTATGTCATTCGCCGCCGCATCGAAAAAGCCGCCGCCGCGGCGGGCATTTCCGGTCTGTACCTGGCTTCGCTGTCCTGCCGATCGATCATCTACAAAGGTATGATGCTGGCCGAACAAGTCGCCGTCTTCTACCCCGACCTGATGGATGAACGCTTTGAATCGGCGTTTGCGATCTATCACCAGCGGTATTCGACCAACACGTTCCCGCAGTGGTGGCTGGCTCAGCCGTTCCGCATGTTGGCCCATAACGGCGAGATCAACACGCTGAAGGGCAATATCAACTGGATGAAAAGCCATGAGATCCGCATGGCGAGCGGCACCTTTGGCGACTACGCCGAAGACATCAAGCCGATCATCGCAGGCGGATCATCGGATTCGGCCGCGTTGGACTCGGTTTTTGAAGTTCTGGTGCGGGCCGGCCGCTCCGCTCCGATGGCGAAAACCATGCTGGTGCCGGAAAGCTGGTCCAAGCAGGCGGTGGAACTGCCGCAGGCCTGGCGTGACATGTATTCCTACTGCAACTCAGTGATGGAGCCGTGGGACGGCCCCGCCGCTTTGGCGATGACCGATGGTCGCTGGGTCTGCGCCGGTTTGGACCGGAATGGTCTGCGCCCGATGCGGTATGTGGTGACAGGTGACGGTCTGGTCATTGCGGGTTCCGAGGCCGGGATGGTGCCGATTGATGAGGCCACCGTGACCGAGAAAGGCGCGCTTGGGCCGGGCCAGATGCTGGCCGTCGACATGAAGAAGGGCAAGCTGTTCCGCGACACGCAGATCAAGGACAAATTGGCTGCTGCACTGCCGTTTGGTGAGTGGGTCGGCAAGATCAACGATCTGGACGAAGCGCTGGCGGGCGTAACTGAAAAGCCGATGTTCTCGGGCGAAGAGCTGCGCAAACGTCAGATTGCGGCGGGCTATTCGGTCGAAGAACTGGAGCAGATCCTCGCCCCGATGGCAGAAGACGGAAAAGAGGCTCTGGCCTCGATGGGCGACGACACGCCCTCGGCGGTTCTGTCCAAACAATATCGACCGCTCAGCCATTTCTTCCGACAGAATTTCAGCCAGGTGACCAACCCGCCGATCGACTCTTTGCGTGAATATCGCGTGATGTCGCTGAAAACGCGGTTCGCAAACCTCAAGAACGTGCTGGATGAAGACAGCAGCCAGACCGAGATCGTGGTTCTGGAAAGTCCCTTCGTCGGTAATGCGCAATGGGACAAGCTGGTCGAAACCTTTGATGCGCCGCTGGCGGAGATCGACTGTAGTTTCGAACCCGGTCAAGGCGCACTAAGCGCCGCCTTGGCCCGTGTTAGAGCCGAAGCAGAAGAGGCTGTGCGCTCGGGCGCGGGGCATCTGGTGCTGACGGACATGCACTCGGGCGAAGGCCGGGTTGCGATGCCGATGATCCTGGCAACCAGCGCAGTACACTCGCATCTGACGCGTCAGGGCCTTCGGACCTTCTGCTCGCTGAACGTGCGGTCGGCTGAATGTGTCGATCCGCATTACTTTGCGGTATTGATCGGATGCGGTGCGACCGTGGTGAACGCCTATCTGGCTGAAGACTCGCTTGCCGACCGCATTAATCGCGGCCTGCTGGACGGCACGTTGACCGAAAACGTTGCCCGTTATCGCGAGGCGATTGACCAGGGCCTGCTGAAGATCATGGCCAAGATGGGCATTTCGGTGATCTCGTCCTATCGCGGCGGTCTGAACTTTGAGGCCGTGGGCCTTAGCCGGGCAATGGTCGCGGAATACTTCCCGGGCATGACCAGCCGGATTTCGGGTATCGGTGTGACCGGTATTCAGACCAAGCTTGAAGAAATCCACGCCAAAGGCTGGGATAGCGGTCTGGATGTGCTGCCCATTGGTGGTTTCTACAAGGCGCGCAAATCGGGTGAGACCCACGCGTGGGAAGCGACCTCGATGCATATGATGCAGATGGCCTGCAACCGCGCCTCGTACGAGCTGTGGAAGCAGTATTCGGCTAAGATGCAGTCGAACCCGCCGATCCATCTGCGCGACCTGATGGATTTCAAACCGCTGGGCAAGCCGGTCCCGATCGAAGAGGTCGAGTCGATCACCTCGATCCGCAAAAGATTTGTCACGCCGGGCATGTCGCTGGGTGCGCTGAGCCCCGAGGCGCATAAGACGCTGAACGTGGCGATGAACCGGATCGGCGCGAAATCGGATTCGGGCGAGGGCGGTGAAGACCCCGCGCACTTTGTGCCGGAACCAAACGGAGACAACCCGTCCGCCAAGATCAAGCAGGTGGCCTCGGGCCGGTTCGGTGTGACCGCCGAATACCTGAACCAGTGTGAAGAGCTGGAGATCAAGGTAGCCCAGGGCGCGAAACCCGGTGAAGGCGGTCAGCTGCCGGGCATGAAGGTCACCGACCTGATTGCGCGCCTGCGGCACTCGACCAAGGGTGTGACCCTGATCTCGCCGCCACCGCATCACGATATCTACTCGATCGAGGATCTGGCGCAGCTGATCTATGACCTGAAGCAGATCAACCCGCGCTGCAAGGTGACGGTAAAACTGGTCGCGTCTTCTGGCGTTGGCACGATTGCCGCTGGTGTCGCCAAGGCAAAGGCGGATGTGATCCTGATCTCGGGCCATAATGGTGGCACGGGCGCGTCTCCCGCAACCAGCATCAAATACGCTGGCCTGCCGTGGGAGATGGGTCTGACCGAGGCGCATCAGGTTCTGGCGATGAACAACCTGCGGGATCGCATCACTCTGCGGACTGATGGTGGGCTGCGGACCGGTCGTGACATTGTCATGGCGGCGATGATGGGGGCCGAGGAATACGGCATCGGCACCGCCGCCCTGATCGCGATGGGTTGCATCATGGTGCGTCAGTGCCAGTCCAACACTTGCCCGGTTGGTGTTTGTACACAGGACGAATCCCTGCGCGCCAAGTTCACCGGCAATGCGGACAAGGTGGTGAACCTGATCACTTTCTATGCGCAGGAAGTGCGTGAACTGCTTGCCAGCCTGGGTGCGCGGTCGATTGATGAAATCATCGGCCGGGCAGATCTGCTGGCTCAGGTCAGCCGTGGTTCGGCACATCTGGACGATCTGGACCTCAACCCGCTGCTGATCACGGTCGATGGTGCGCATGACATCGTCTACAACCGTGACAAGGATCGGAATGCGGTGCCGGATACGCTGGATGCCGAAATCGTGCGCGATGCGGCGCGGTTCCTGAAAGACGGCGAAAAGATGCAGCTGTCTTACGCGATCCAAAATACGCATCGGACTGTGGGCACCCGTGTCTCCAGCCATATCGTGCAGAACTTTGGCATGAGGAACACGTTCCAGCCGGACCACCTGCATGTGAAACTGCAAGGCTCGGCCGGTCAGTCGCTGGGGGCCTTTGCGGCTCCGGGTCTGAAACTGGAAGTGTCGGGGGATGCGAACGATTACGTCGGCAAGGGGCTGTCGGGCGGTATGATCGTCGTGCGCCCGCCGCAGGTCAGCCCGCTGAAAGCGGATGAGAATACCATTATCGGCAACACCGTCCTTTACGGCGCAACCGACGGCCACCTGTTCGCCGCCGGCCGCGCTGGCGAACGGTTCGCGGTGCGGAACTCGGGCGCCACTGTGGTGATCGAGGGCTGCGGTTCGAACGGGTGCGAATACATGACCGGCGGTGTTGCGGTCATCCTTGGGGATATCGGCGCGAACTTTGGCGCGGGTATGACGGGCGGTATGGCCTATCTGTACGACCCCGAAGGCAAGGCCGAAGCGCTGATGAACATGGAAACCCTGGTGACCTGCCCAGTGTCTGTGGACCATTGGGAAGAGCAGCTGAAATCCCTGATCGAAACGCATCAGGCTGAAACCTACAGCCGCAAGGCCGCCGACATCCTGCAGCATTGGGATGTCGAAAAAGCCAATTTCCTGCAGGTCTGCCCGAAAGAGATGCTGAACAAGCTCAGCCACCCTCTGACCGCGGAGGCGGCCGCTGTCCCGGCGGAATAATCGGTCCGGCGACCTCTGATCAAAGAAACCCGCGTGTTACCAGAAACACGCGGGTTTCATCTATTTTTTGGCAAATTCCGCTAGTTTATTGCGTTATTACGCAATTCGCGCCCAGCTAATGCCATAAATTTTTCGGGATTTGCAGCCAAACTGCACCCCAGCGTGATGAGCAGGCAGGAGCAGGCGCATGCCTACGACCTATAAAGATCAGTTCTTTGAGCTGGATCCGGCGAACCCCGGCAACAACGGCACGGTTGTTGGGACACCGCTGACGGTCCAGTCTTTGGATATCGTGGATCAGAACGATGATGGCCTGATCAACAGGCTGAATGACGACTCGGTCGATGGGTCTGACATCACATCGACTTTCTTCAACGACATGGTGACGATCGAACTTAGTAACGGGACCCAGGTGACCTATTCCGGGGTCACATTCTATCTGGCCGACGGGCGCAGGGTCTTTACGCCCGATGGGGACCAGGTGCTGCAGAATGGAACGTTCGTCAGCTCGTCCTTCACGGATGTCAGCGATTCCGGGGATTCCTTCGGTTCGGTCGATATCGGTAATGGCGATCTCGGCCCGCCTTGTTTTACGCCCGGAACACTGATCGACACCCCCGATGGCCCCCGCGCTGTCGAGGACCTGAAACCCGGAGATCAGGTTTTGACAGCTGATAACGGCCCCCGGCCCCTGCTTTGGATCGGCCGCACGACGGTTGAGGCGACGGGCAAGCTGGCCCCCATCAGGTTCGACGCCGGGGTTTTGGGGCTAAGCCGCCCTCTGGTGGTTTCGCCGCAACACAGGATGTTGGTCGAAGATTGGCGTGCCCCCTTCCTGTTTGGCCATTCCGAGGTGTTGATCGCAGCCCATTGCCTGGTCAACGGCGACACCGTCACCCGCGTGGAAGGCGGACAGGTCGAATATATTCACCTGCTGTTCTCGAAGCATGAGATCGTTACGGCCAATGGGGCGAAAAGCGAAAGCTACTATCCGGGTCACGCAATTTCGCAGGCGGACAAGGATGTTCAGGCCGAGGTTCTGCGCCTGTTCCCGGAACTGGGTCGCCGTCGTCCTACTTTGCCGGAAACCGCCCGGCCGGTTGTGCGTCCGCGCGAGGCGCGGGCAATCGTGATTTAATCCGTTCCAAACCCGATCGCCGCGTCGTATAGCAACAGCATGGCAAAAAAAGCAGCGCGCAAGTCGAGCAGTAAAAAAAGCAAGGCGTCAAAAACTAGGAAATCACTTGTCCCGCGGCTGCGCCTCTGGGCGGTTCGCGTGGCTTTGGGTGCCGTGGTTTTTGTCGTTGGTCTGATCTTACTCTATTCGGTGATCAATCCGCCGGTGACCCATACGATCTGGTCCGAGTGGCGCCGTCTGGGCAAGGTTGAGCGGGATTGGATGCCGATCGAAGAGATTTCTCCGATCATGGCGCGATCTGTTGTGGCGGCTGAGGATGCGAATTTCTGTCTGCACTGGGGGTTCGATGTCGAAGCAATCCGTGATGCACTGGAAGACGGAGGCAATCGGGGCGCTTCGACCATAACCCAGCAGGTGGTGAAGAACGTGTTCCTGTGGCAGGGGCGTAGTTGGATACGAAAAGCGCTCGAGACATCGATCACGCCTGTGGTCGAAATTTTCTGGAGCAAGCAGCGAATCCTCGAGGTCTATCTGAACGTTGCCGAAACCGGTCAGGGGGTGTTCGGGGTCGAGGCCGCGGCACAGCGCTATTACGGTGTCAGCGCGGCCAATATATCTCCGGTGCAAGCGGCGCGGCTGGCGGCAATCCTGCCGTCTCCGCGTAACAGATCGGTCACGGACCCCTCGGTGCGTACCCGCCGCCGGGCGGCAGCCATTCTGGACGGAGCGGCCACCATCCGCGCAGATGGTCGCGCGGATTGTTTCGAGGATTGAAACCCCAGGCCCCTCAAGGCTAAAGCTGGGGGGTATTCACTGTTCCGATTGGAAGCCCATGGCGCGTCTGTTTCACGTTCCCCTGTCCCCGTACTGCCGCAAGGTGCGCCTGTCGCTGGCGGAAAAAAAGATCGAAGTTGAGCTGGTCGAGGAACGATACTGGGAACAGGACCCCGATTTCCTGCGCCGCAACCCGGCCGGAAAAGTACCGGTTCTGCGGCTGGACGGGCAGGTCATGGCAGAGAGCGCGGCTATTTGTGAATACATCGAGGAAACGCGGCCCGAGCCCCCGCTGATGCCAAAATCACCCGAAGCAAGGTACGAAGTGCGGCGTCTGGTAGGGTGGTTCGATGACAAGTTCCATCACGAGGTAACCTCGAAACTTCTGTATGAGCGGGTGAACAAGAAAGTGACCGGGCAGGGCTACCCGGACAGCAAAAATGTCAAAGCCGGGGCAAAGGCGATCAAGTATCATCTGGACTACATGGCATGGTTGCTGGATCATCGCCGTTGGTTGGCCGGGGATCAGATGTCGCTCGCGGATTTTGCGGCTGCTGCGCATTTGTCGGCGCTGGATTATATCTCGGACGTGGATTGGAACCGCTCTCAGGCGGTCAAGGACTGGTACGCAAAGATCAAGTCGCGGCCCGCGTTCCGGTCGATCCTCGCAGATCAGGTGCCGGGGTTCCGGCCTCCGCCCCATTACGCCGATCTGGATTTCTGATAGGGTGTTGAGGGGGCTGTCTGCCCCCTCTTGGCCCCTTGGGCCAATTCACCCCCGAAGGTATTTTGGGCCAGATGAAGAACGGATCGGGTTTAAAGGAAAAACTGGTGGTACAGGCGCTGGGCGAAGGATTCGTTTCCTGCCGGGTGTGTCGCCCATGGGACGTACCCGAAGTACCGCCTCGGTTAGAGGCGTTTCTGGAAGCAGGACACCACGGGCAAATGGCGTGGATGGCCGAACGGACCCACTGGCGTGGCGATCCGGCGGCGCTGTGGCCCGAGGCCCGGTCTGTGATCATGCTGGCCGAAAGCTATACGCCCGAGCATGATCCGACCGAAGTTCTGCGACATCCCGACAAGGCGGCGATATCCGTCTATGCGCAGAACAAAGATTACCACGATCTGGTCAAGAAGCGGCTGAAACGCCTGGCCCGCTGGTTGATTGCCGAAGCGGGTGGAGAAGTGAAGGTTTTTGTCGATACCGCGCCCGTTCCGGAAAAGGCATTGGGTCATGCTGCGGGTTTGGGGTGGCAGGGGAAGCACACCAATCTGGTCAGTCGCGATTGGGGAAATTGGGCCTTTATAGGGTCTGTTTTCACCACTTTGGATCTGCCCGCCGATATGGCGGAAACGGATCATTGCGGGAAGTGTCGGGCCTGTCTGGATGCGTGTCCAACAGACGCTTTTCCCGCGCCGTATCAGTTGGATGCGCGGCGCTGCATTTCCTATCTGACGATCGAGCACAAAGGACCCGTGGACGAAGAGCTGCGCCCGAAGCTGGGAAACCGGATCTATGGATGTGACGATTGTCTGGCCGCGTGCCCGTGGAACAAGTTTGCCGTTGCTGCGAGCGATATACGCTATGCCGCCCGCGATGATCTGAAGGCGCCTGCCTTGGCGGAACTGGCGGTGTTGGATGATGCAGCGTTTCGGGCGAAGTTTTCGGGCTCGCCCATCAAGCGGATCGGCCGGGACCGGTTTGTGCGCAACGTGCTGTACGCCATCGGCAACGCACAGCGGCCCGATCTGAAGCCCGTGGCGCAGTCGCTGACCAATGATCCCGACCCGACGGTGGCTGATGCGGCGCGCTGGGCGGTGAAACGATTGCCATAAGTGCCGCAAACAGGCTGGACGTGTCGGTCCAAACCGCTACACCCGTGCTCAGCGAACAGGAAGGAGATCCCGATGGCGTTGGCTTTGGGGGTGGATACGGGTGGAACCTACACGGATGCGGTGCTGATCCGGGACGAGAAAGAGGTGATCGCCTCGGCCAAGTCCTTGACCACGCGGGCCGATCTGGCTATCGGCGTCGGCAAGGCGATCTCGGCGGTGTTGGATCAGGCGCAGGTGGGACCCGATCAGATCTCGATGGCGTCTTTGTCGACCACGCTGGCGACCAATGCACTGGTCGAAGGGCAGGGCGGCCGCGTTGCACTGGTGTATATCGGGTTCAAGGACACCGATCTGGAAAAGCACGGGCTACGGGACGCGCTGAAGGGCGACCCGGCGTTGGTGATCGGTGGCGGGCATAGCCATGCCGGAGGTGAGGCGGCACCGCTGGACGCCGCAGCGCTCGCGGCTTTCCTGGAATCACATAAAGACGTTTCCGGTTTTGCGGTTGCCGCGCAATTCGCTACACGGAACCCGGCGCATGAATTGGAGGCCGCTCGTATCATTGGTGAGAAAACCGGCGCTCCGGTTACCTGTTCACACCAGCTTTCAGCCAAGTTGAATGGTCCAAAGCGTGCGGTAACGGCCGTTCTGAATGCGCGATTGATCGGGATGATAGATCGTCTGATTGGGCGCGCGCAGGATCAGCTTTTTACCTTGGGCATCACCGCGCCGATGATGGTTGTGCGCGGCGACGGCGCTTTGATGAGCGCGGAACAGGCGCGCGAGCGCCCGATTGAAACCATCCTCAGTGGGCCTGCGGCCTCGATCGTTGGCGCAAGCTGGCTGACAGGGGTCGAGAACGCGCTGGTGTCGGATATTGGCGGCACAACAACCGATGTCGCGCTAATTCGGGCTGGAAAACCCGCGATTGATCCTGCCGGCGCGCAGGTTGGCGGGTTCCGAACCATGGTCGAGGCTGTGGCAATGCGGACCCATGGATTGGGGGGTGACAGCCAAGTTCACGTAGTGACCGAAGGGCTAGGCGGCGGTGTGTTCCTCGGCCCCCGGAGGGTGCTACCAGTATCTCTGATCGCTGCCGAGGCACCAGATATCGTCCACGCTGTTCTGGATATGCAATTGCGCGCAACAACCGTTGGCGAACATGACACGCGGTTTGCCCGCCGTGTTCCGGGTATCAATGCCGAAGGGTTGGGATTACGCGAAGAATCTTTGTTGGAGCGGTTGGGCGAAAACGTCTTGCCCCTGAGTGATTTGTTGCGCACTCGTATGGAAAACGGCGCTCTGTCTCGGTTGGTGGACCGGGGCGTCGTTCAGGTTTCGGGCGTGACGCCATCGGATGCCAGCCATGTTCTGGGCCGTCTGGACACATGGGATGCCGATGCCGCGCGTAAAGCGCTGGAGCTGGTCGCGCGCAAGCGCGTTGGGACCGGCGACAGGCTTGCCGCCACGCCCGAGCAGCTGGCGCAAGTGATCGTGGATCAATTGACCGAGCAGACCTCTTTGACCTTGTTAGAGACTGCTTTTGCGGAAGAGGCTGACGATTTTGGTATCCCGTCTGCTGATCTGGCCCGGCATGTCCTGACGCAAAGAGGGTTAGCGAAACATCGTGGTTTGCTGGCGCTGGACGCCGCGTTGAACGTGGATGTCGTGGGCTTGGGCGCGTCTGCGCCGAGCTATTATCCCGCGGTCGGGGACCGGTTGCATTGCAAGATGATCCTGCCCGAGCATGCCGGTGTTGCGAATGCCATCGGGGCGGTGGTCGGTCGGCTGACCCTGCGCAAATCCGGGACCGTGACGTCCCCGTCCGAGGGTCGCTTTCGGGTGCATCTGGAAGACGGTCCACAGGATTTCAGCGAATCCGACAAGGCCTTGGCGCTGTTGGAATCCGTGCTGCGAGATCAGGCCGAGGGTGCCGTGCGGCAGGCGGGGGCATCAGACATCCGTGTGGTCGTTGACCGCGACATCCGCACCGCACGCGTCGAAGCACAGGACGTGTTTGTCGAGGCGCAGGTCACCGTTGAGGCCAGCGGTCGGCCCCGGGTGGCGGTTGGGTAGCCCCAACCGGGGCTACCAGATATTTCACTCAGCTGCGCTGGACCGTTTCGGCAGAACCCAATCCGGGCGCGGGAAGTGGCAGGTGTATCCGTTGGGGATACGCTCCAGATAATCCTGATGCTCGGGCTCGGCGTCCCAGAAATCGCCGACGGGTTCGACCTCGGTCACGACTTTGCCGGGCCAGATGCCACTGGCGTTCACATCGGCAATCGTGTCCTCGGCCACCTGTTTCTGGGCGTCGTCCACGTAGTAAATGGCCGAGCGGTAGCTCATGCCGCGGTCATTGCCCTGTCGGTTCAGTGTAGTGGGGTCGTGGATCTGAAAGAAAAACTCGAGCAGATCGCGATAGGTGATCTGTGCCGGGTCAAACCAGATCTCAATTCCTTCGGCATGAGTGCCATGGTTGCGATAGGTCGCGTTCGGCACATCGCCACCGGTATAGCCGACACGAGTACGGGAAACGCCGTGCAGTTTGCGGATCAGGTCCTGCATGCCCCAAAAGCAGCCACCGGCCAGAACAGCGCGTTGTTCGGTCATTGGATTTCCTCCACATGGATCAGGTATTCGCCATATCCTTCGGCTTCCATCTGATCGCGATGGATGAACCGCAAGGCGGCAGAGTTGATGCAATAGCGCAGCCCGCCATGTTCACGCGGGCCGTCGGGGAACACATGCCCCAAATGGCTGTCCCCATGTTTCGAGCGGACCTCGGTCCGGACCATACCAAGAGACGCGTCACGAAACTCTTCGACGTGTTCATGCACGATCGGCTTGGTAAAACTGGGCCAGCCACATCCGGATTCGTATTTGTGGGTCGAGGCAAACAACGGTTCGCCCGAAACGATATCCACATAAATCCCCGGTTCCTTGTTACCCAGCAGTTTGCCTGTACCGGGGCGTTCGGTACCGCTGCGCTGTGTAACATGGTATTCTTCGGGAGACAGAGCGGCGATGGCCTCGGGGTCTTTGGTGTAGCGGGTCATGGCTCCTCCGGTTTTGTTGGGCTTGGGGCTCTATTTGGTCATAACGAAGCGGAAATCAAAATCATATTTCAACCACCTCGCGCGCTCGTGCGTGTGATCCGATTGCCGAAAGGGCACGTAATTCACAATAAAGGAGGTGCCGCCATGTTCAGAATGCTTCTTTTATTTGCCCTGCTGTTGGTCGCCCGCGCGGTGCAAGCTGCACCTTTGACCGGAGAGTTTAACTCGATCGACGGGGGCACATTGTCTATCGAAGACTGGCGAGGGCAGCCCGTTCTGGTGGTCAACACAGCGTCCCAATGCGGGTTCACAGGGCAGTATGCAAGTTTGCAGAAGGTTCATGATATCTATGCCGAGAGGGGCTTGGTGGTTTTGGCCGTCCCGTCGGATTCGTTCAATCAGGAACTGGGATCAGCCGAAGAGGTCAAGCAATTCTGCGAGATGAACTATGGCCTGACCCTGCCCATGACCGACATCACTCCGGTCAAAGGGGCCGGCGCGCATCCGTTTTACAGGGCGGTCGCCCAGCAAACGGGTTTTGTGCCCAAGTGGAATTTCAACAAGGTCCTGATTGATCCGGCAGGCGAGGTGGTTGCGACCTATGGGTCCAACGTCAAACCGGACTCGCCCAAGTTGTTGCGTCAGGTTGAAGCTTTGCTGCGTTGATCGGGTTGCCGGGACAGCTGCACTGCCAGAATGCCCAGCGTTGTGATGCCCACCCCTACTGCATCCATGAGGTTGAGTTTTTCGCCCAACAACAGCGCTGCAATTGCGACACCGAACACCGGGTTCAGAAAGTGAAATGTTGCAGCGCGGATCGCACCAATTCGGTTCAGTAATAAGAACCAGATCAGTGTCGCAAGCAGTCCCGGGAACAGCGTTGTGTAAGCAAAGGCAAGCATCCACGGTACGTTGGGGTGGATGTATATGGCCTCGAAGACGGGGGCGGCAACAAACAGAACGGCCGCGCCCACGAGCATCTGAAGCCCGACCACCATCATGAAATTGCCGCCCGAGGTTGCCCCGCGCACGGCGAGGGTCGCAAAGCTGAGCGCAAGTGCCCCCAGCCCACACAGCATGACGCCGAACAGGTCGGCACCCGCACTGATCCGACTGCTCATGATCAGCGCCACGCCGGCGAATCCGGCCAGCAATCCGACTACACCCAATGGCCGCAGTTTTTCATGAAACAGCGCCCAACTGGCAAGGGCGACGATCAATGGCATTGTTGATGCAATAATGGCCGCAACGGACGCTTCGACCGTTTGCATCGCGTAGAAATTCAGGCCCAAATAAAGGGCATTTTGGCAAATTCCGAACAGGATGGTTGCATGCCACTGGGCGCGGGTCAGCTTCCAGCTTTGGCCCATGGCGCGGGCAATCGCGACCCCCAGAAGTCCCGAAATCAGAAACCGCAATGCCAGCGAAAACAAAGGCGAGGCGTCGGCAACGATGATCCGCGCCGAGGTAAAGGCTGATGACCAGATAAAGGCAAATGCCAGCCCCATGGCTATGGCGCGCAGATCCATGGCGACCCCTTCCCGAACGCCGCGACTGTTTCCGAAATTCCTGCGTCGCGCAAGCGCCACGCGTCAAAAACATCACAGGTCAGGTCTGTCGGGCACAACGGCGTCATGATTGTTGATTGATTGGTCAATTAACGCTATGCGATCCGCACTCTGACTAACCAAGGGAGGTATGTTGGTGCTTCTGGAGTACATTCTGTCTTTTGGCGTCCTGCTGGCATTGGGCCTGGTCGCTTTCTTCGTCGTGAAGTGGTGGAACCTGCGCTGTGTGGGCGTGACGCCCGTGCATCTGTTCACCTTCATCGCGATCCTGTTCACTTCCGGATTGGACGTGGGGCTGATCATGTTCCCGCTGACCGAATTCGGCGGTTATGCCGAGGAACCGGCCTATGCGTTCGCCAACCCGCTGGCCATCGAGTTCGGGTTCTGGGGCTTTCTGATTTGGGCTTTCTACTTCCTGACAGCATTCTACTTCTGCGTCATTGAACCCCGCGTAAAGTTCTTTGAGATCCCACTGGTCAAGCTGATCAACAACGTGGTGATCATCGGCACCTGCGCCTTCACCGCCAGCCTTTTCCTGATCTACCTGCCAGGCTACCTGCCTGAAGTGGGCGATGGTGAATCTGTTGTTTCGACCTTCTACATCATCGTGTTTGTGGTCATTCTGGCGGCGGCGTACTCGTCGACCGACCTGAAATACGTGCGTATCCTGTCGGTTGGCTCGACCTTCCTGTTCCTTGCGCTGATCATCGGCATGTGGGCGGCCGCGGGCATGGGAATGACCGGATTTGTCGAAACCGGCAGCAATATTGGCGCCTATTTCGCGAATATCCACAAGTTCGTACTGCCGCTGACCGACTACCACGCCTTCTACCTGTTCTGGTGGTTCGCATGGTCGATCATGATCGGCCAGTTCACCTCGCGCTTTGTCGGTGGTTTGACCACATGGCAGCTACTGGCTGCTCTGCTAATCTTTCCGTCGATCCCGCTGGGTATCTGGTTCACCGTTCTCTACTACTATCACCTGAACGGCATCAGCACCGCAGGCATCACCAACATTGCTATGGTGATCGTGGGCGTAACCTTCGTGATCAACTCGCTGGACTCGTTGATCCGTCTCTACACCGACAACCTGAACCTGACGGTCGAGCGCTTCGGCAAGGCGATCTATGTGGGCGGCAACGTCGCGCTGCTGTTCGTCCTGACCCTGCTGTTCCAGAGCCAGTGGCTGCAGATCCAGTGGATCGGTGCCGTTGTTGTTGGGCTATACCTGGCCTGCGTGGTCTATATCCTGATCGCCAAGCGAAAAGAGGTGCTGAGCATCGATTCAATGCCCGAGGACCGCGATCTGGACTTCCATAAGGTCGAGACGGTTCACTGATCAGTCGTAGGTAAGAATCAGAAACGGGCGCTTTTAGCGCCCGTTTTTTTGTACTCGCGATTTCTATCTGCGGCTGTGTTCGTAGCGTCGGTTTTTCGTCGGACGAGAAAGAATGGTGCCGCAGAGACTTTCGTGCAACTAGGCAGCGGGCAAAGCTAGAACGGTGGGGCGTGCATTCTAAGTGGTCATGGGACTACACTAACTGCAGCCAACGCGCTGCTGAGGGCAGTGTGGCAGCAATCACCAGCGTATTTTTGCAACGAGGTTGGAACATGTTCAGCGAAGCCAGATACCAAGAATACATAAGTGACTTTAACTCAACTTTTGTCGGCGGGCTGTCTCTGCCAGAATTTTTCGATAAGTACTACGAACAAGATGCTACATTTGAGTATGTGCCGCAGGCCCGTAAAAACATTGGTCGAGAAGAAGTTCTGAAATTTTGGGGCGGGGTTGGCGACAAGATGCAAGAGGTTATTCTTGCCCACACGCACTACCTGGCAAACGAAACTACAGTGGCGTCAGAAGCACCGATAGACTTCCTGTGCAGAGAGGACGTTGAGTGGAACGGAGTTCCTTACAAAGCGGGTACAAAATTCCGCCTAATGATGTGTGCGTTTTACGACGTAAGCCCTAACAACAAGTTCACCTATGTCAGAGTGTATTCGATTTACAATCCGGCATACACACCGAAGCAGTGATTTCGGGCCGCCGAAACAGAAAGTAGGGCCTGAAGTAAGGAATTACGAAAGATCGGTGTCTAGATGCGGAAATGAAAAAGGGCCCCCAAACGGCGGCCCTTGATCATATCGCAGTGAAAGCTGAAATCAGCCGTTCACGCTGTCCTTCAGAGCTTTCGCAATGGTCATTTTGACCACTTTGTCCGCTTCTTTCTTGAACTGCTCGCCTGTGGCGGGGTTGCGCACCATGCGCTCGGGGCGTTCGCGGCAGTAGATTTTACCAACGCCGGGCAGGGTCACTGCGCCACCAGCCGAAACTTCGCGTGTGATCAGGCCGGTCATGGCCTCAAGCGCAGCGTTCGCGGCTTTTTTGTCCGTTCCCATTTCCTCAGCGAGAGCAGCCACCAGCTGAGTCTTTGTCATAGGCTTTGCCATTTCTTGGTCTCCTTAACGTGCCCGAAACATAGGGCCTCACCGCGTAACTGTAACGGGATATTGTGGGCGAACACAACGAATAGTAGCGCCGAAAACCCTAAAAATATGGGGAAAACGTTGCTTTTTTGCGTCAGAGAAAGGCCGTTTCGTCGAATGAACGCAATTTCCGGCTGTGTAGACGCTCCAGCGGCATGCCTCTCAGATGCTCCATCGCCCGAATTCCGATGGCCAGATGGCGGCTCACCTGCGTGGTATAAAACGCAGAAGCCATGCCGGGCAACTTTAATTCGCCGTGCAAGGGCTTGTCCGAAACGCACAGCAATGTGCCGTAGGGAACGCGGAAGCGATAGCCATTTGCAGCGATGGTGGCGCTTTCCATATCCAGCGCAATCGCGCGGGATTGGCTAAGCCGCTGTACCGGGCCGGATTGATCACGCAGCTCCCAGTTTCGGTTATCGACTGAGGCGACGGTGCCTGTACGCATGATGCGTTTGAGCTCATACCCTTCCAGTTCCGTCACTTCGGCGACAGCGCTTTCCAGCGCGACCTGAACTTCGGCCAGTGGTGGGATCGGGACCCAGACCGGCAAATCATCGTCCAGCACCTTGTCCTCGCGCAGATAGGCGTGGGCCAGTACGAAATCGCCAAGTGCCTGTGTATTGCGCAGGCCAGCGCAGTGGCCGACCATCAGCCAGGCATGGGGTCGCAATACCGCGATGTGATCGGTCGCCGTTTTGGCGTTTGATGGACCGACGCCGATATTGACCAGCGTGATCCCCGACCCGTCCGCCCGTTTCAGGTGGTAGGTCGGCATCTGCGGCAGTTTCAACGGCTGGATAAGCTCGGCCTTGGGATCGGTGATCTCGACATTGCCGGTCGAGACAAAGCTGGTGTAGCCGCTTTCGGGATCGGCCAGTTGTTCGCGCGCGTAATTTTCGAATTCGGACACGTAGAACTGGTAGTTCGTGAACAGGACGTGGTTCTGGAAATGGCTGGGGTCCGTCGCAGTGTAATGCGCCAGCCGGGCCAGTGAGTAATCCACACGCTGCGCTGTGAACAGAGCCAGCGGGCCGACCTCGGCCTCGGGGTCGTACACTCCGTTCACGATGTCATCATTGGTGGTGGTCAGGTCGGGCACGTCAAAAACGTCGCGCAATGTGAACCCGGCTGCGCCCTGTTGCGGGACGTGCAGATCGGGGTTGTTGGCCACCGCGAAATGAACCGGAATCGGTGTTTCTGATGCACCAATCGTCACCGGTTGATCGTGGTTCTTGATCAGCAATGCGATCTGCTGGGTCAGGTAATACCGAAACAAGTCGGGTCGGGTGACCGTCGTTGCGTGAATGCCCGGTTCCGAGACGTGACCGAAACTCAACCGGCTATCGACATGGGCATAGGACGACGTTCTTATGCGAATTTCCGGGTAATAGGCTCTGTATCGGGCTGTTAGTGCGCCTTGCTTCATCGCTTCGGCAAAGCTGTCGCACAGAAAACGTGTCGCTTGTTCGTATAGTTCTTCCAGACGGGCCACGGCGGCCTTGGGATCGGTGAATTGCTCGGGTTTTGGTGCGTCGGGTGTTTTTATTATTGTCATGCAAGTGGTTCCAGAAGATCGATTTTTTCAAAGGTGCGCACGTCCACCAGGCCCAGGTCTGAGATCCGCAATTCGGGAATAACAACCAGCGCCAGCAGTGAGTGCTGCATATATGCGTTGTTAAGCGTGCAACCGCAGGCTTCCATCGCCACGACCATGTCTTCGGCTTTGGCAGCCACTTGGGAGGCAGGGCTGTCTGACATCAGGCCCGCGATGGGCAATTCGACAAGTGCCAGTTCTTGCCCATCGCGGAAGATGGTGATGCCGCCGCCGACTTCGGCCAATCGGTTGGCGGCCAGTGCCATTTGCTCGCGGTCGGTACCGACGACAATCATGTGATGGCTGTCATGCGCAACGGTCGAGGCCATGGCCATTTTGCCCTGATATCCAAATCCCGAGACAAAGGCATTGGTCACGCCGCCCGTGGCCCGGTGTCGTTCGACCAGTGCGATCTGGCAGACATCGCCTTCGCCTTCGACCAACCCTTCAATGATTGGAAGTTCGGCTTTCAAGGCTTTGGTTGGGGCTTGGTTTTCAACCACTCCGATCACATTGGCCTGCACCCGGTTGGCGCCGGTTGGCGCTTCGATTTCGAAATCGGTCGCGGTCAAAGCGTGCCCCAGATGAACAGTGTTCCGCGCCGAATCCGGCCAGTTGTAGTGTGGGCAGTCCACGGTGATCTCACCATGCTCGGCCACGATTTGGCCGCGTGCGATCACGGTTTCGATGGGCAGTTCCTTCAGGTCCGAGCTGAGGATGACATCCGCACGTCGCCCCGGTGTGATTGACCCGATTTCACGCTCCAGTCCAAAATGAGTCGCGGTGTTGATCGTTGCCATCTGCAGCGCGACCAGAGGATCACATCCGCAGGCAATGGCGTGCCGAACGACGCGGTTCATATGCCCGTCATTGACCAATGTGCCCGAGTGGCAGTCATCGGTGCACAGGATGAAGTTCCTCGGGTCCAGGCCTTTCTCGGTGACCGCCGTGATCTGGCTTTCCACATCAAACCAGGCCGAACCCAGCCGCATCATCGACCGCATGCCCTGACGAACGCGCGCAATGGCATCGGCCTCGCAGGTGCCTTCGTGATCGTCCGCCGGACCTCCGGCCACATAAGCCGCAAAATCAGGCCCTAAATCAGGGGAAGCGTAGTGACCGCCAACGGTTTTACCCGCGCGTTGCGTTGCGGCGATTTCGGCCAGCATCTTGGGGTCGCCGTTGATAACACCCGGGAAATTCATCATCTCACCCAGTCCGATGATTCCGGGCCAGTTCATGGCTTCGGCCACGTCCTCAGGTGTGATTTCGTATCCGGTGGTTTCCAGCCCGGGCGCCGACGGCGCACAGGATGGCATCTGCGTGAAGATGTTCACCGGCTGCATCATTGCTTCGTCATGCATCATGCGTACGCCATCGAGACCCAGCACATTGGCGATTTCATGCGGGTCGGCGAACATGCTGGTGGTGCCATGCGGAATAACGGCACGCGCAAACTCAGCGGGTGTCAGCATCCCTGATTCGATATGCATATGCGCGTCGCACAGACCAGGGATCATATAACGGCCGGCCGCTTCGATGATCTGCGTGTCGGGCCCCACGCAATGCGACGCATCCGGGCCGACAAAGGCCACGCGCCCATTCGCTATGGCAATGTCATGATCAGGCAGGCATTCGCGGCTGTGAACGTTTACCCAGATTCCGCCACGGATCACCATGTCCGCAGGTTCGCGACCAGCGGCAACAGCAATCAAACGAGGGGCGACATCGGGCCAACTTGGGAAAGGTGTGTATTCCATGGCCCAACTTTCCCGAATGCGCGGAAAGGTTCAACCCCTCGCGAACACGTATCATCAAACCGTCACGCAGCGCGCCAGCGCTGCCCGGCCCAACCAGAAGAGGTGCCCTGAAAGGGCATTGATGATGGGCGGGAGCGCTCCGCCTACATTGGCAGGTCAGCGGCCATTTCGCGGCGGACCCAATCGGCAAAAGCGACGGCACCAGGGCTTTCCTCTGCGCGTGGTGACAGCAGCAAGTAATATGCTTCGGGCATGGCTGAGCGGTGAGGGAAAGGAGCGACCAACCGACCTTGTTTGATCAGGCTGCGCGCGATGGTGTCATGGGCCAGACACAACCCACCTCCTACCATCGCCACGGATAGGCTGACGAGGTATGTGGTCGAGTAGGTTATTGCGGGATTCTCCCAGTTTAGACCCTGGTCTTCGACCCATTCCTGCCAATTCGACAACAGGTTCGAGCAATCAAAAAGCGGCTGTTGTTGCAGCGTCTCCAGTGTCACCTCGAATCCCGGCGCGCAGACCGGATAATAGTATTCGGTTCTCAGCAACTCGGTCCGAACCGTATCCGAAGGCCGCAGCGAGTAGCGAATTTCCACCGCAGCCCCGTCGGCCATTTCCCGGGGCTCCCAAAGTTCGGTGAAGATGTTCAGTTGCACCTCCGGATGCTGGGCGCGGAAATCCGGCAGTCTTGGTGCCAGCCAATTGACCGCGAAGGTGATGTTGCTCTGAACCTGTACGGCGTTCTGTTGAGCTCCGGTAACGGCCTGCGTTCCGCGAACCAGCGTCCGAAAAGCCTCGCGTACAACGGGCAGATAGGTGATCCCTGCCTCGGTCAGTTCCAGCGCTCGCGGACGCCGCAAAAACAGCGGCTGGCCAAGGTATCCTTCCAGCGACTTGATCTGCTGACTGACCGCGCTTTGGGTCATGTTCAGGTCCCGGGCGGCACCTGTAAAGGACAAGTGCCGGGCCGCAGCCTCGAACGTGCGCAGCCAACCCAGCGGAGGGAGCGTCTTCTGCATGTGCATAACCTTGCCATTAGTTCAGCTTATGGGATAGTTGCGTTTTTTTCGTTGGTCAAACATTTGCGTCGCAGGCACGATTTCCCAAAGTTCTCAGCTATCCGCAAAGGAGCACGGAATGAGTGTCACCAACCTGCGCGCCAATATCGACCATTGGGCCGAACGCGTGGACCTTGCCGCAACGTTTCGCTGGGTCGAACGTTTGAACATGCATGAAGGCGTGGCCAACCACTTTAGCCTTGCGGTGAACCCGGACGGTACCCAGTTTCTGATGAACCCGAACCAGATGCATTTTGCTCGGGTCAAAGCATCAAATCTGCTGTTTCTGGATGCCAATGACGCCGAGGTCATGAACCAGCCTGGTGCCCCCGATCCAACGGCTTGGGGATTGCACGGATCAATCCATCGTCATTGCCCGCATGCGCGCTGCGTGATGCATGTGCATTCGATCTTTGCGACAGTTCTGGCCTCGCTGGCGGACAGCACGCTTCCTCCGATCGATCAGAACACAGCCACATTCTACAACCGGTATGTCATCGATCAGGAATTCGGTGGCCTTGCATTCGAAAGCGAGGGTGAACGCTGTGCATCCATGCTGTCGGACCCCAAAAAGAAGGTCATGATCATGGGCAATCACGGTGTGCTCGTGATCGGCAGTGACCCGGCAGATGCCTTTAACAGGCTCTATTATTTCGAGCGTGCGGCAGAAACTTACATTCGCGTGCTGCAAACCGGCCAGCCATTGCGTGTGCTGCCAGACGAGATCGCCGAGAAGACCGCGCAGGAACTGGAAGACTATCCGGATCAGGCCGAAGCGCATCTGCGAGAGATCAAGGCTCTGCTGGATGCGGAAGGCTCGGACTACGCCACCTGACCACCTCGATAGAGTATTTGCCATGTCTGACACTGCCCAGGATCCTGAAGCTGCCCGCTGGAACTATCACCCTGAAGGTCCGGTGAAGCTGAACCCTTTGTTCAATTGGCCCCCGCGCCCTTCCGCCGTGCTGAAATGGTACGGCGGGGCATGGCTTCAGATCACGTCGCTGACCTTGTGTCTGACAATGGCCGTCATTGCCTACGCGTTCTTCTTCCCTTCGCTAGAATCGATGCAGAGTTTTGCTCCGGGGTGGATGTTCCGCATCTGGCTGATGAACATGGTGCCTCAGATTCTGGTCGCGGGTGGGCTGCACTGGTGGCTGTACATGCGAAAAGGGCAGGGCATGTACAAAAAGTTCGACCGCCGAGACCTGACCCGCAACAACGGTACGTTCACGTTCCGTAGTCAGGTTCTGGACAATATCTGGTGGACGCTGGGCAGCGCGATGTCTGTGGCGACCGTGTATCAGTGGATCATCTACTGGGCGATGGCCAACGGATATGTGCCAACCGTCACATGGGCCAGTGCGCCGGTATGGTGCGTCGTCTGGATGGCGTTAATACCCATGTGGTCGGGCCTTCACTTCTATTGGGTGCACAGGTTGGAGCATCATCCCAAGCTCTATAAACACGTTCACGCCGTGCATCATCGCAATGTGAACACTGGTCCATGGTCGGGGATATCAAACCACTGGTACGAAAACCTGCTGTATTTCTCGACCTACTTTGTCCATCTGATTGTGCCCTCGCACCCGATGCACGTGCTGTTCCATGCATATTTCCAGCAGATCAGCCCCGTGTTGTCTCATTCCGGTTTCGAAAAGCTGAAAGCAGGCGACGCGGAGGCCGCCCGGGCCGGAGATTTCTTTCACCAGCTCCATCACCGGTACTTCGAGTGCAACTACGGCACCTCTGAGATCCCTTTCGACAAGTGGTTTGGAACGTATCATGACGGCTCGGCCGAGGCGACGACACGCACGCGCGCCTACAAAAAGCAGATGTACACCTAGCCTGCCCGTAAAGCGCGCGGCGTGATGCCGAACTCTGCTTTGAACGCACGTGTCAGGGCGCTTGGGTCGTCATAGCCCGCGCGCAGGGCAATTTCGCCAATGCTCATGTCGGTTTCGGAAACCAGCTTGCGCGCCAGATCTAGCCGCAGACGCCGATAAACCTGCGCGGGCCCAGCACCAAGCTCAGCTTGCATCCGGACGGACAGCGCTTTTTGCGACCGTCCGACCCGACGGGCGATCTCGGACACAGGCAAAGGCGACTCGAGATTCTCCTGCATCAGGGCCAGCGCCTTGTTGACGTAACCGCTCGTCGCGCCTACGCCGCCAGTATGGGAGCGCGCGGAATCACGGGTCATGAACAGCTGAGATACCTCCAGGGCCAGCGCCTGCCCCTGATCCCGACCGACCAGATGCAGGACAAGATCAAAGGCCGCCATGGCCCCCGAACAGGTGACGCGGTTTCGATCGATGACATAGCGTTCGCGTTGCGCATCGACCTCTGGGAAACTTTCGGTGAATCCGGTCAACTCTTCCCAGTGGATCGTAGCGCGATGCCCGTCCAAAAGCCCGGCCAAAGCCAACAGCCAGCTGCCGGTGTCGAGCCCCGCCAGAACCGTAAAACGTTGGTCGGCAGAGCGGAGGCCCGAGAGGGTGCGCCAACCCCCATGCGCGCGGAACCCATAGGATGGCATCACCATCAGCATGTCGCCGCTGGCGGTCTGCAAGGTCCCATGCGGTGCAACCTGCAGTCCGGATGACGATGTCACCGTCCCGGTGTCCAGCGCAAGGAACTGCCAGTCATACAACTTGCGCCCCGCCAGTGTGTTTGCGGCCCGCAAGGGCTCGACCGTGTTGGCGAGACAATGGTTCGAGAATCCGTCGAACAGAAGAACCCCTATTTGCTGCGGTGCAGAGGGTGATTTTGTCCAAACTTGCATGATTAACGTCTATTTCTGCACGTTTCAAATTTCAAGCCGCGTCAGGATATGCGCAACACCGGAATTGGAGACGCCCGATGCAATATGGATTGTCCGACGAACAGGAGATGATCGTCTCAACCGTTCGCAGCTTTGTCGAAAACGAAATCTACCCGCATGAAGAACTGGTCGAGCGCACCCGCGAGGTGCCGCAGGAAATCGCGGATGAGATCAAACGCAAGACGATTGAGCTGGGTTTCTATGCCTGTAACTTCCCAGAAAGCGTGGGCTGTGCCGGGTTAAACCATCTCGAATTTGCGCTGGTGGAGCGCGAGCTGGGCCGCGGTTCCATGGCGCTGAACCACTTCTTCGGACGTCCTCAGAACATTCTGATGGCGTGTGAGGGCGAACAGGTCGAACGCTACTTGATGCCGGCCGTGCGGGGCGAAAAGATGGACGCGCTGGCGATGACCGAACCCGGTGCCGGGTCGGATGTGCGCGGTATGAAATGCGCAGCCGTCCGGGACGGTGGCGATTGGGTGGTCAATGGCACCAAGCATTTCATCTCGGGCGCAGAACATGCGGATTTCATCATCGTCTTCATCGCAACCGGAGAGGATCAGACGCCGAAAGGCCCAAAAAAGCGGATCACGGCGTTTCTGGTTGATCGCGGGACGCCCGGGTTCACTATCCGGGATGGGTATAAGTCCGTCAGCCACCGTGGTTACAAGAACATGGTGCTGGATTTCGACGACTGCCGCCTGCCGGACAGTCAGGTTCTGGGCGAAGTCGATGGCGGGTTCGACGTCATGAACACATGGCTCTATGCGACTCGTATCACGGTTGCCGCCATGTCCGTGGGCCGCGCGCGCCGTGCTTTCGATTACGCGCTGGATTATTCCGCCACGCGCGAACAGTTCGGTCAGAAGATCGGCAAGTTTCAGGGCGTATCCTTTCAGATCGCGGACATGATTACCGAGATCGACGCGGCGGACCTGTTGACGCTGGCCGCTGCGGATCGGCTGGACAAAGGCCTGCCTGCCAACCGCGAAATCGCCTCGGCAAAGCTCTATGCGTCTGAGATGCTGGCGCGCGTTACCGATGCCGCCATTCAGATCCACGGTGGTATGGGGCTGATGGACGACTACCCGCTGGAACGGTTCTGGCGTGACGCGCGGGTTGAGCGCATTTGGGATGGCACCAGCGAAATCCAACGGCACATCATCAGCCGCGATTTGCTGAGGGCGCTCGGTGCGTGACGATAGGGGCGGCCTGATGTCTTCGCTGTCACGCGTCCTGAAACCCACATCGATAGCCGTGATCGGCGGCGGCGCATGGTGCGCCGCTGTCATCGAACAGGCCCGAAAGTTTGGCTTTCGGGGCGAAATCTGGCCCGTCCATCCAAAGGCGGGCCAAATCGCGGGTGAACAGGCCTTTGCCAGTCTGGAAGCGCTGCCCGGCGCGCCGGACGTTGCATTCATTGGTATCAACCGCCATGCGACGATCGAAACAGTAGCTGTTTTGGCCTCGATGGGAGCAGGGGGCGCGGTGTGTTTTGCCTCGGGATTTACCGAGGCGCGTGCTGAAGACGATCAGGGCGCGGATCTACAGGTTCAGTTGGTTCAGGCGGCAGGTGACATGCCCATTCTTGGGCCGAATTGCTATGGATTTATAAATGGGTTGGATCGTGCCGCCGTTTGGCCCGATCAGCATGGTATGCGACCCGTGGATCGCGGCGTGGCGATCCTGACCCAAAGCTCGAACATCGCCATCAATATGACGATGCAGCGCCGCGCCTTGCCGTTGGCCTTTATGCTGACCAGCGGAAATCAGGCGCAGACCCATCAGGCCGACATCGCCTCGGCACTGCTGGATGATGACCGGATCACCGCGATTGGTCTGCATATCGAAGGCTTCGGCGATCTGCGCAAATGGGAAGCGTTGTCCCAAAAGGCGCGGGATCGAAACGTTCCGATCATTGCTCTGAAAATGGGTCGCTCAGCCCATGCGCAGGCGGCGGCGATTTCCCACACGGCCTCGTTGGCCGGTGGCGATGCGGGCGCGCAGGTGTTTCTGGATCGGCTCGGGATCGCGCGATTGGCGGATATTCCCAGCTTTCTTGAATGCCTCAAGCTACTGCATGTGACCGGTCGGCTTGACCATAATGGTCTGGGTTCGATCAGCTGCTCCGGCGGCGAAGCCAGTCTGGCAGCCGACATGGCGGAAGGTCGTGCGGTGCATTTTCCGCCGCTGACAGATACGCAAAAGGATGATTTGCGCGCCGCATTGGGGCCAATGGTGGCTTTAGCGAACCCGCTGGACTACCACACCTATATTTGGCGGGACACTGCGGCGATGACGCGGGCATGGGCCGCCATGATGGGTCCGGAACAGGCGCTGACGATGGCGATCGTCGACTATCCGCACACGGATGCGACGGATTGGGAATGTGCCACGCAGGCCGCTTTGAATTGTGTGGAACAGACGGGGCGCAGATTTGCAGTGACCGCAACATTGCCGGAGCTGATGCCCGAAAACATCGCACAGCGTTTGTTGGACGGCGGCGTGGTCCCATTTTCCGGCCTTCACGAGGCATTGGCGGCCGTGGAAGCTGCTGCATGCCCACAAACTGAAGGGTCTGACCCGGTCATGCTGCCCTCAGCCTCGGTTGCAGACCAGGTTTTGACCGAGGCTGAGGCCAAGCACGCATTGGCGGGTTTCGGGGTCCGCATACCCAGAAGCACTGTTGTGCCTGCAGAAGCGGTGACCGAGGCCGCAGCTGACCTGACGGGTCCATTCGCCGTCAAAGGAGTTGGGCTGGCGCACAAATCCGAGCATGCGGCGGTCCGTCTTGGGATTGCCATCGCCGACGTCACCGAGGTCGCAGCGGATATCGGTACCGAAGAAGTTCTGCTTGAAGAAATGGCAACCGGTGGCGTGGCGGAACTGTTGGTGGGTGTAACGCGTGACCCGGCTCATGGTTTCGTTTTGACCTTGGGCGCAGGCGGTGTGTTGACGGAAATCCTGCGCGACTCGGTGTCTTTGCTGATCCCATCCTCTCGTAACGCAGTGCAAGAGGCGCTGGGCAGGTTGAACTGCGCCCCGCTTTTGGCGGGGTATCGCGGGAAGCCGGCTGCGGACATGGGATCGGTTCTGGCCACGGTTGAGGCCGTTCAGGCCTATGTCATTGCCAATGCAGCCCACGTCAGCGAAGTTGAAATCAATCCCCTGATCTGCACGCCGGATGGCGCGGTGGCGGTGGATGCTCTGATCCGAAAGGCAAGTTCATGAACCCGGTCAAAACCAAGCGCGAAGGCGCCATTCTCGAAGTCACCCTGGATCGCCCCAAGGCCAACGCCATTGATCTGGCGACCAGCCGCATCATGGGCGAGGTGTTTCGCAACTTTCGGGACGATCCTGACTTGCGCGTTGCTATCGTAACGGGTGGGGGCGAAAAGTTCTTTTGCCCCGGCTGGGATCTGAAAGCTGCCGCTGATGGAGACGCCGTAGATGGCGATTATGGCGTCGGCGGATTTGGCGGTTTACAGGAACTGCGGGATATGAATAAGCCGGTCATCGCAGCCGTCAACGGAATCGCCTGTGGCGGCGGGTTGGAACTGGCCCTGAGTGCAGACATGATCATCGCGGCGGATCACGCTAGTTTTGCATTGCCGGAAATCCGCTCGGGCACGGTGGCTGATGCGGCCAGTGTCAAACTGCCCAAGCGCATCCCTTATCACATCGCAATGGAACTGCTGCTGACAGGACGTTGGTTCGACCCGCAGGAGGCCAAAAACTGGGGATTGGTCAACGAAGTCATGCCGGGCGATCAACTGATGGACCGCGCGTGGGAACTGGCGCGTCTTTTGGCCAGCGGACCGCCCCTTGTCTACGCCGCGATCAAAGAGATCGTGCGGGACGCCGAAGATTCAAAGTTTCAGGACGCCATGAACCGGATCACTGGGCGGCAATTGCCAACAGTCGATACTCTGTACGGATCGGAAGACAATCTGGAAGGCGCTCGCGCTTTTGCTGAAAAACGCGATCCTGTCTGGAAAGGGCGGTAGGTTAGCCTAAACGCGTTCGAATAAGGCAATCAGCGCAGTGTCATCTTTGTTGGGACCGGAGGCAAGATCGCCATAGATGCGGACTTCGGGCAGGGCCAGATTGCGTATCTGGTCTTGCGCCAAAAGGTGCAGGGCCTCGGCAAAGCCCAGTTTCTCGTAATGCTGGGCGTTGATCGACAGGGCGAACTGTGCGCCCGGGCGGGCCACGCGCAACAAGGCAGGCAGGGCTTCTGGGCCGAGGTGGCCATGGGTGAATGTGCCGGACGAGACAATGCCGGAATAGCTTTCGCGCGGAACCGGGATGCCTTCATTCAGATCGGCCTCGATCGCATCGCGGTAGATGTCTTTGCGCATCGCCTGTTCCAGCATCTCGCCGCTGATATCTGTGGCGTCGATCGGGCCAACGCCCAACCGGGCCAGAACCGCACCGCACAACCCGGTGCCGGCACCGACATCTAGTACTGGCCCTTGTCCTCCGGCGCCGACAAAGGCGCGGGCGGTGTGGATGTGGAGTTGATAGTCCTCACGCGTGGCAAAGCCTTCGTCATAATCCCCGGCCCATTCCGCATAAAGACGCTTGTGGCCTTCCGGTGATTCCAACGCATAGGCTGCCTGCAGGTCTGGTGTTTTTTCACTCATGCCCAAAAGAAAGGCGCATTGAGGGATTCGAATCAAGTATCTGCGTGCAGATGCTTGCATCCCGTGAATTTGCGGATCATCTAGGAACGCATGACAGGTACTCTCTTTTCGTTTGGTCACGGGTATTCGGCGCAGGCCTTGTCCCGGCAATTGAAACCCAATGGATGGCGCATCTTTGGCACCACGCGTGACCCGGCCCAATCGCAAGCGATCAGGGCGTCCGGGGCCGAGCCGGTAATCTGGCCCGGACACACGCCTGAGTTGGATGGGGTGACACACCTGCTGATCTCGACGGCGCCCAACGCGCAGGGGGATCCGGTTCTGGCTGCGATGCAGGATGAAATCGCGGAACGTGCGGCGCAGTTTGAATGGGTCGGCTATCTGTCGACTACTGCGGTATACGGAGATCATCAAGGCGCTTGGGTAGATGAAACGACACCCGCGACCCCAACGGCCGAGCGCGGTAAGTGGCGGGTTCACGCCGAAGAGCAATGGCGTGGCATACCCGGCCTGCCAACGCATATCTTCCGTCTGGCCGGTATCTATGGCCCGGGACGCGGTCCGTTCTCTAAGTTGAAACGTGTGGGTATGCGGCGGATCATCAAACCCGGCCAGGTCTTTTCGCGCATCCACGTTGCCGACATCGCGCAGGTTCTTTCGGCGTCGATGGCCGCGCCCAATCCGGGGGCGATTTACAATGTGTGCGATGACGAACCAGTCCCGCCACAGGATGTCATCGCCTATGCGGCCGAGTTGCAGGGCCTACCGCTACCGCCCGAAGTGTCATTTGACGAGGCGGATATGACCCCGATGGCACGCAGCTTTTACAATGAAAACAAACGCGTCAGGAATGACCGTATCAAGGATGAGTTGGGGGTTTCCCTGCATTATCCAGACTACAGGGTCGGGCTGAAGTCTCTGATGATCGACGACTAGAGGTCGGACGGTTCCGGGGCGAGTTGCCCTGTGCTTACTTTGATAGGTTTTGATTATAGAAATCATCTATAAACAAAACTTATTTGCATGGTTTGAATCTGCTACTTCTGGCGGCGACAAGACAAGAGTCGCCGATACCTCTGCTGGAATGCGCGCAATCCAGGCCGCGCATCTAAAAGAGGTAAAAGTGTCATCTATATATGTTCTTGATCGCCCGAGTTTTCCACCGCGCGACTGAGCCGGATTTTAGCCAGGATTGGAGATCGACATGGACGGAAGTGATAACCCCCAAACGGGCGGATGCCCTGTAATGCACGGCGCAGGAAGCCGGTCGAACCGGGATTGGTGGCCAAACCAGCTGAACCTGTCGCTTCTGCACCAGAACGCGCCTGCGTCGAACCCGCTGGGGCCTGATTTCGATTACGCCGAAGAGTTCAAGAAGCTGGACATGAAGGCACTGAAGGAAGACCTCTTTGCGCTGATGACGGATTCGCAGGACTGGTGGCCAGCGGACTATGGTCACTATGGCGGCCTGTTCATCCGCATGGCCTGGCACAGCGCCGGGACGTACCGGACGGCGGATGGTCGCGGCGGAGCCTCAACCGGCAACCAGCGGTTCGCGCCGCTGAACAGCTGGCCGGATAACGGCAACCTCGATAAAGCGCGCCGTCTGCTGTGGCCGATCAAGCAGAAGTATGGCAACCAGATCTCGTGGGCCGACCTGATGATCCTTGCTGGTAACTGCGCAATTGAATCGATGGGCGGCAAGACTTTTGGTTTCGCTGGTGGTCGTGAAGACATCTGGGCGCCGGAAGAAGACATCTATTGGGGTTCTGAAACCGACTGGCTGGCCCCCACCGACAACCCGCACAGCCGTTATTCGGGCGAACGCGATCTGGAAAACCCTCTGGCCGCCGTTCAGATGGGTCTGATCTATGTGAACCCGGAAGGTCCGGATGGTGAGCCGAACGTTCTGGCCTCGGGCCGCGATATCCGCGACACCTTTGGCCGGATGGCAATGAATGACGAGGAAACTGTCGCTCTGGTTGCCGGTGGCCACACCTTTGGTAAAGCTCACGGTGCTGGTGATCCCGATTTGGTCGGTCCAGAGCCCGAAGCCGCTCCGATCGAAGAGATGGGCTTGGGCTGGATCAACAAGTTCGGCTCGGGTGTGGGTGACGACACTACAACCTCGGGCATCGAGGGCGCGTGGACCGCGAATCCGATCAAATGGGACAACGGCTATTTCGACTTGCTGTTCAAATATGAGTGGAACCTGACCAAGAGCCCAGCGGGCGCGTATATCTGGGAACCGATCGGTGTCAAAGAAGAAGACATGGCTCCGGCGGCCGGCGATCCGACCAAGAAGGTCAAGACCATGATGACCACCGCCGACATGGCGATGCGCATGGATCCGATCTATGGGCCGATCTCGAAGCGCTTCCATGAGAACCCGGAAGAGTTCGCAGACGCCTTCGCCCGTGCTTGGTTCAAGCTGACTCACCGCGATATGGGGCCGCGTTCGAATTACATCGGACCGGAAGCACCAACTGAGGAGTTGATCTGGCAGGATAACGTCCCTGCTGTGGATCACGAACTGGTCAATGATGGGGATGTGGCAGACCTGAAGGCCAGGATCGCCGCAACCGGTCTGTCTGTGTCCGAACTGGTCGCGACCGCATGGGCGTCAGCCTCGACCTTCCGTGGGTCGGACAAACGTGGCGGCGCCAATGGAGCCCGTATCCGCCTTGCACCGCAGAAAGACTGGGATGTGAACGAGCCACTGAAACTATCCAAAGTGCTAGACGCTCTGGAAGGCGTTCAGAGTGCTTTCAACGATGCGCAGGCGGGCGACAAGAAAGTGTCTTTGGCCGATGTCATCGTTCTTGCCGGAGCATCTGGTGTTGAACAAGCTGCCAAGGCGGCGGGTATTGATGTCGAGGTTCCGTTCACTCCGGGCCGCACCGATGCGACTCAGGATCAGACGGACGTGGACAGCATGGCGGTTCTGGAACCAGTTGCTGATGGTTTCCGCAACTATCAGAAGGCCGAGTACGCAGTCTCGCCCGAAGAGTTGCTGGTAGACCGGGCGCAGTTGTTGACATTGTCGGCCCCGGAGATGACCGCACTTGTCGGTGGCCTGCGGGTTCTGGGTGCCAACTTTGGTGACACCAAGCACGGTGTCTTCACAGATCGGGTTGGTGTGCTGAGCAACGACTTCTTCACCAACATTCTGGACATGGGCACCGAATGGAAGCCTGCAGGCAATGGTATCTATGAAGGTCGTGACCTTTCCAGTGGTGAGATCAAATGGACCGGCACCCGCGTCGATCTGGTCTTCGGCTCGAACTCGCAACTGCGGGCGCTGACTGAGGTCTATGGTCAGGCCGACGCCGAAGGCAAATTTGTCTGCGACTTTGTTTCGGCCTGGAACAAGGTGATGAACGCGGATCGTTTCGATCTGAAGTAATTCCGCGCTCATTACTGTGATTACGCCGCTCGGGGAGACTCGGGCGGCGTTTTCTTTGGTCCGGGTCTCGGGTGCATACCCAGCACTGGGTACGATTCCGCCGAAAGACTGAATTCTCTCGCTGTTCAAGCAGCTTGCGAGCGGACCGGAGGCGTGAATTCTAAAGCTAACCTGTTGTTTTCATTAACATGAACAAGTTTCTGCAGAGAAATGTGAAGTTTTTCCAAAATAGGGGTTGCAGGTCCCAGACCTAATCCGTAAATACCCCTTCACCGGCGCTGCTGAGGCGCTCGGGACGCGGCGGAAGCGGCGGAGACGCTCGGGAGAGACCGGGGGCATCTTGAGGGACTGAGTAGGCGGGCGCGCTGAGGGATTGGCGCAACGGTCTGGT
>NZ_JAKRGB010000006.1 GCF_022347725.1 Ruegeria sp. Ofav3-42 | reverse complement strand
TTCTCACGACACTGCTTATGCTCCCCCATGATCCCCAACGGATACTGAACAGGCATCTCCCACCCAGCAAAATCAACCAACTTACCGCCCAACTCAACGTGTAAATCGTAAAGAGGCGTGCGTTTCAGTGCGGTCATTTTCTCAACCTTTCAATCAGCGGGATTGGTCACGAACGACCATGACGGTGCAATGCGCGTTGCGCACGACGCGGGCGAGGTTCGGGCCAATCTCGTAGTTCGGGAAATCGCCTTTGGTCGACGCCATGACGATAAGATCAAAGCCGTCCTTATAGGCCAGCTTCAGGATTTCGCGATAAACGCTGCCTTCTTCGACATGCACCGGCACGTCAGAGGCGTTGGCATGATCCAGAATCGCCTGAACCGCATTGCGCACGTGGTCTTTAGCGCCAGCGCCATAGTTGGCGGGCAGGTTCGGCAGCTGGATGATCTCGGGGATGACGGCAACCGCATGCAGTTCAGCACCGTAGTATTTTGCCTGTTCCAATGCGGTCGGAAGGGCCAGTTTCCACGAGCGTTCGTCGGTGTGGTCAATTGGCAGCAGGATTTTCGTGGCCATCACGTCTCTCCTCGAGATATGGAATTCTGTTTCAAAGGCGGGGGGCCGGGCTGGCCCCCCGTTTTTTCGGGGCCGGATTACTCGGCAGGTGAGCCGCCCGGCTCTTCGGACTTGCCGCCCGAGGCGAAGAACTCTTTCGTCAGTTTGAAGACGATCGGGCTCAACAATGCCAGAGCGATCAGGTTCGGGATGGCCATCATGGCGTTCAGCGTATCCGCCAGCAGCCAGATGAAGCCCAGATCCGCGGTCGCACCGAAGTAGATCGCAACGATCCACAGAACGCGGTAGGGGAGCAGTGATTTGACACCCAGCAGGAACTCGACGCATTTCTCGCCATAGAACGACCAGCCCAGAATGGTGGTGAAGGCAAAGATCGACAGTGCGATTGCGATCAGGTGACCGCCGCCCGGCAGCGATGAGGCAAATGCCAGCGAGGTCAAAGCGGCACCCGATTCACCAGATGTCCATGCGCCAGAAGAGATGATCGCCAGACCGGTGATCGAGCAGACGATGATGGTGTCGATGAACGTGCCCAGCATCGCGATCAGGCCCTGGTTGACCGGACCTTTGGTCTCGGCTGCGGCATGTGCGATCGGAGCGGACCCCAGGCCGGCTTCGTTCGAGAAGACACCACGTGCCACACCAAAGCGGATGGCTGCCCAGACGGCTGCGCCCGCGAAACCACCTTCGGCGGCCGACGGCGTGAAGGCGTAGGTGAAGACCAGCGACAGTGCGTTGCCGATTTCGCCGATGTTGATAATCAGAACCAGAAGACCAGCGACAATGTACGCGATTGCCATGGCCGGAACCAGTTTACCGGCAACCGCACCGATGCGGGTGATGCCGCCCAGAATAACGGCAGCAGTCAGCACCATCAGGACAACACCGGTGACCGAGGTGTTCACGCCGAAGTTCGCTTCCAGAACCTGAGCAACACCGTTGGCCTGTACGCCGTTGCCGATGCCGAAGGCCGCGATTGCGCCGAACAGGGCAAAAGCAACGCCCAGCCAGGCCCATTTCGCGCCGAGGCCGTTCTTGATGTAATACATCGGGCCGCCGACATAGTTGCCCAGCTCGTCCTTTTCACGATATTTCACCGCGCAGACAGCTTCGGCATACTTGGTGGCCATGCCCACCAGGGCGGTCATCCACATCCAGAACAAGGCGCCCGGACCGCCCAGGAAGACAGCAGTGGCCACACCGGCGATGTTACCCGTACCGATGGTCGCCGACAGCGAGGTCATCAGCGCGTTGAACGGGCTGATTTGCCCTTCGCCCTGACCTTCACGGCCTTTGAACAGCAGGCTGAAGCCTGTGCCAATGCGCAGGATCGGCATGAATTTCAGGCCGACCTGCAGGAAGAAGCCGACGCCCAGAATGAGAACCAGCATCAGCGGCCCCCACACGACGCCATTTATGGCCCCTACGATTGAATTTAACGCTTCCATGGTATCCCTCCCATTTGCGTTAGGTTATGCCCCGGTCGCGAGAGCCCGCTGACGGGCCTGCTTGAGGGCGGCAAAGTCTTCGTCCGCGTGGAACGAGGAACGGGTCAGCGGCGTAGCCGACACGTGCAAAAAGCCCTTGGAACGTGCGATCTGCTCCAGTTGGGCGAACTCCTCCGGTGTCCAGAAACGATCAATCGGGTGATGTTTCGGGGTTGGCTGCAGGTACTGGCCCACGGTCAGGAAATCGACCTGTGCCGCGCGCAGGTCATCCATCACCTGACGCACATCGTTCAGGCTTTCGCCCAAACCAACCATCAGGCCGGATTTGGTGAAAATCTCGGGGCTGGCGCGTTTTGCGTCGTCCAGCAGCCGCAGTGATGTGTAATACCGCGCGCCGGGCCGCACGCTTGGATAGAGATGCGGAACGGTTTCCAGATTGTGATTGAACACATCCGGAGCGGCATCGAAAACCACATCCGCAGCATTACCTTTGCCCAGAAAATCAGGGGTCAGAACCTCGACCGTGGTGCCGGGGTTCTGGTGCCGCACGGCGCGGATTGTCTGGGCGATATGTTCCGCCCCGCCATCGGCCAGATCATCGCGGTCGACCGAGGTGATGACCACATGGCGCAGGCCCAGCTTTTTAACCGCTGCAGCAACGCGGCCAGGTTCGAAAACGTCCAGCTCGTCCGGACGGCCCGTCGCTACGTTGCAGAAGGAACAGCCCCGTGTGCAGACCTCGCCCATGATCATCATGGTTGCGTGACGCTTGGACCAGCATTCACCGATGTTCGGACATGCAGCCTCTTCGCAGACCGTCGCCAGATTGTGGTCGCGCATCAGGCGGCGGGTCTCGTAATACTCAGGCCCTTCGACCTTTTTCTTTCTGATCCATTTCGGTTTGCGCGGGATGACACTGTCGGCCTTTTTGGCCTTTTCCGGGTGTCGTGGTCGAAGCTGGATCGTCATCTGGCTGTCCTCACTTAGGCGTGGATTGCGCGGCCCATGGCATCGAGGCAGGCTTCTTTGACCGCCTCGCCCATCGCCGGGTGCGCATGACAGGTTGCGGCGACCTCGGCGACGGTTGCGCCTTTGGTCATGGCCAGAACCAGCTCGGCGATCAGGTCGCCGCCATGGGCACCACAAATATGTGCCCCTAAAATTTGGCCGTCGGTTCCCGCCAGCACTTTGACTGCGCCGTCGGTTTCACCGGTCGAACGGGCGCGCGAGTTGGCCATAAATGCAAATTTGCCAACAGTATACTCGGTTCCGGCCTCTTTCAGAGTCTCTTCTGTCAGACCGACCGAGGCGACCTCAGGGTCGGTATAAACAACACCCGGTACGGTGTTGTAATCGACGTGCCCCGTTTGGTCTGCCAGCATTTCGACACAGGCGACGCCGTCTTCTTCGGCCTTGTGCGCCAGCATCGGGCCGGGCACGCAATCGCCAATCGCATAAACGCCGGGAACGGACGTACAGAAGGTCTCGTCTACCTGAATAAATCCGCGCGGGTCCAGGGCTATCCCCAGATCTTCCAGCCCCAGCCCGCGCGTTACGGGCCGACGGCCGACGGCGATCAGGACCTTGTCGGCCTCAAGCACCTCTTCCTTGTCTTTGCCGACCCGATCCAATGTCAGAGTCAATCCGGCGTCAGTTTTGACCACCGATTTCAACGCGCGTCCCAGCTGGAACTTCAGCCCGCGCTTGGACAGGGCGCGCTGTGCGAGTTTCGCGATTTCGCCATCGATCCCGGGCAGAACACGGTCCAGATACTCAACAACTGTGACCTTTGCGCCCAAACGGGACCAAACCTGCCCAAGCTCCAGCCCGATCACCCCGGCACCAACGACAACCAGATGCTCGGGAACCGTGTCCAGCGCGATCGCGCCGGTCGAACTGAGGATGTCCTGTTCGTCGATTTCGATCCCGTTCAGCGGGGTCGGCTCAGAGCCGGTTGCTATAAGGATGTTCTTTGCCTCATGAACATCGTCACCGACCTTGACCTGACCGGCTGCAGGGATGCTGGCCCAGCCTTCGATCAGATCGACACCGTTCTTCTTGAAGAGGAAGGCAATCCCTTTGGTCAGATCGCCAACGATCTTGTCCTTGCGTCCCATCATTGCGCTGACATCGATGCTGGCCCCCTCGACGGCAATGCCATGGGAGGAGAGATGTGCAAGCTCGGCATATTTGGCCGAGGAGGTCAGCAACGCTTTGGAGGGAATGCACCCCACATTCAGGCAGGTTCCGCCGAGCGAACCGCGTCCCTCGACGCAGGCCACTTTCATGCCCAGCTGGGCTGCGCGGATTGCAGCGACGTATCCGCCGGGGCCACCCCCGATGACGATGAGGTCATAGATGCTCATGGGTATTCTTTCAGTAGATCGGATGGCTGGCGCAAAGCGCACGGACTTTTTCACGGGTTTCAGCTTCGACAGTCGCGTCGCCTTCAGGCGCCTGGGCCAGAGCGTCCAACACATCACCGATCAGGTGACCGATCTGCTTGAATTCTTCCGGTCCAAACCCACGGCTACAGCCTGCTGCGGTTCCCAGTCGGACACCGCTGGTCACGGTTGGTTTTTCCGGGTCGCCCGGCACGCTGTTCTTGTTGCAGGTGAACCCGGCGCGTTCCAGCGCGGCTTCGGCGTCTTTGCCGGTCACGCCCAGCGGGCGCAGATCGACCAGCATCAGGTGGTTTTCGGTGCCACCCGAGACGATGTCGCAACCGCGCGCCATCATCACGTTTGCCAGAGCGGATGCGCTGTCCACAACCCGCTGCATGTATTCCTTGAACTCGGGCTTTAGCGCCTCACCGAACGCGACAGCCTTACCCGCGATCACATGCATCAGCGGGCCGCCCTGAAGACCGGGGAACACGGCGGAATTGATCTTTTTAGCCAGCGCCTCGTCATTGGTCAGGATGATCCCACCACGCGGACCGCGCAGAGTCTTGTGGGTCGTCGAGGTGACCACGTGCGCGTGGCCGACGGGCGAGGGGTGCAGGCCAGTTGCGACCAGACCGGCGATATGGGCCATGTCGGCCAGCAGCCATGCGCCAACCTCATCAGCAATGGCGCGGAAGCGCGCAAAGTCGATCTTTTGCGAATAGGCCGACGCGCCTGCGATGATCAATTGCGGCTTTTCGGCTTTTGCCAGCGCTTCAACCTGATCGTAGTCGATCAGGCCCGCATCGGTCAGTCCGTATTGGACCGGGCGGAACCACTTACCGGATTGGGCGGGTTTTGCACCATGGGTCAGGTGTCCGCCAGCATCCAGCGACATGCCCAAGATCGTGTCACCGGGGCTGAGCAGCGCCAGCTTGACCGCTCCGTTGGCCTGTGCGCCGGAATGCGGCTGAACGTTTGCGTATTCGCAACCGAACAGCTTTTTCAGCCGGTCGATGGCCTCAGATTCAACCTCATCCACGTATTCGCAGCCGCCATAGTAACGGCGACCGGGGTAACCTTCGGCGTATTTGTTGGTCAGGACAGAACCCTGCGCGTCAATCACTGCCTGCGAGACAATGTTTTCGGACGCGATCAATTCGATCTGTTCAGCCTGACGTTTGCCTTCCCGCGCAATTGACGCAGCGACAACCGGATCAGCTTCGATAAGCGACGTTTTGAACATGATTTCCTCCTCCAGCACCGAATCCTCAGCGCGAAACTTTGTTTCCTATAGTGGAAATTGTACAGTTAAGGCAACATATTTCTCACATTTGTGAAGTTGTGTGGGCTAGGGGAAATCTGTAACCTTTGATAAAACAGGGAGATTTTTATGGGAGACGAAACCCGAGGAGATGTTTCCGCACCGGAAGAACTGGATGAGGGCGCGGCGTTGGGCCGATCCATCCGCGATGCGCGCCGTGCAAAAGGCTGGACTTTAGAGGAGGCCGGGCGTGCTGCAGGAATCGGGCGGTCCACCCTTTCCAAGATCGAGAACAACCAGACACGGCCAAGCTTCGACATCGTTCGCCGCCTGACGCAGGCGCTGGATATGAGCACGCCCCAACTGTTCCTGCAGTCCGGTCAGTCGGGGATTTCAGGCCGACGGGACTTTACCCCCAAAGGCGAGGGCGAAATCAAAAACACGCCGACCTATATGCATGAATTGCTGTGTTCGGAACTGACCAGCAAGCGGATGCTGCCCTATATCGCGACGATCAAAGCCCGCGACTTGTCGGAATTCGAGACATGGATCCGGCACAGCGGCGAAGAGTTTATGTATGTCATCAGCGGTGAACTGATTTTCGTGTCAGAGCATTACCGGCCCTTGCCGATGAAGGCCGGTGACTCGCTCTATTATGACAGCGGCATGGGGCACGGCTGTATCTCGACCAGCGAAGAAGACGCTAAAGTACTGTGGGTGTCGCTCGAGTAATTTCACAGCACGGAAGACATACAAAAGCGGCCTGACCGGCCGCTTTTTTATCAGACGAGGCGGTACCTTGTTCAGGTGTGCCCCAGAACCTTACGGGCAACCCGGAAACACTCCAGCGCCTGAGGAACGCCGCAGTAGATACCGATCACGTGGATGATGGCGCGGATTTCTTCGGGTGTGACACCGTTGTTGATCGCGCCTTTGCAGTGAATTTCCCATTCATGCATTTTCCCCAACGCACCGATCATGGACAGGTTCATCATCGATCGTGTTTTGGCATCGATCACGTCATCGCCCCAGCCAAACCCCCAGCACCATGCGGTCATCGCCTCTTGAAATGGGCGGGTAAAGTCATCTGCCGCCGCCAGGTTCTTTTCCACATATTCCGCGCCCAGCGTGTTTTTGCGCTGCTCAAGACCTTTCAGGAACAGGTCTTCGTCAAAAATGTCTGCCATGTCTTCTCTCCGGTGTATCAGCCCGTCAGGCGATGTTTGTACAGGTGGTCGTAGTGGGGTTTCATCCGGCGGTACACCTGTTTGACCCGATCCGGCGCGTCCGAGATCGAGATATGTTTGCGGGGCTGCGGAGCCAACCCCGTCGAATTGGCCAGGTTGCCGTGGAAGGACCCGCCATCCCACCACGAATGCGCCGACGGATCGCCGCCGGGTTCCCATGTCAGCGCTTCTTCCAGAAACGGGATGCCGACCGCTTCGCAAAAGCGTTCGGTCATGACGTGCGGGTTTTCCAGCAGGTCATCGCTGTCGATAACGGGCGGGGGCGTGCCGTTCAGGGCAGTCAGCAGATCGAACAGGGCGCGCTGTTCGGGAAAGCCGACCTCGCCTTCGGCAAAGTCGGGCCATTGCTTGTACATCGAGGTGACTGTTTTCGCCGGATCGCGGATCAGGAAGGCGTGGTTGAAATTCGACAGAAATTCGGCGTCCCACATGTGATTGATGTAATGCGGGAAGTCCTTGATGAAGACAGGCCCCTTCTGCGCGCGGGTCTGAATGTCGGCCCAGACAGTGTCCAGCGTCAGGCCCGGCGTCGTCACGGCCCCCGGTTTGAACCTGTGCCACAGCGGGTCTTCCCCCTGATACCAAGCCTCGCCAAAGGGTTCGTGCAGACAATCCAGATCTCCGCGCTGTCGCATCATCCATTCAAAAGCAGTGGACGTAGAGCGGGGCACCGCCCAAAGCGCGAGGATTTTGTTCATGTCGATGATCCTTTGAAGTGAAGTTTATAGCCGCCCCAGAAGTTGCCCGCGGGGTGATTCCGGCGCGAGGTTGAGGGATTTGAAGATACGCCAGTACAGCGCGATGTCGTGGCCGATCACCGGTTTGCCGAGCGCAGCCTCCAGCGTATCCGCCAGATGCATAGGGCGCTGTGGCAGGCCATTCGGTCCGGTGCGGAAATTGCACATACCGTTGATCAGGATCGCATCGGCCTGTGGGGCCTGTTCGGCCACGTATTCGAAGCTTTTCATCGCGAGATCACCGTCAAACACCCAGCGGTATGAATTGACCTCTTCCTGATTGTCGAACCATCCCTGATCGTGGAAATTTCCGGCGTAGAGCACGTCAAATCCGGCTTCTTTCAGAAATCCGACCGTGCCTTGCCACCATTCGGGCCAGTGATAGGCGGCGTTCAGCGCAACCTTTTCGACATTCATCTCGCGCAGCGCTTCGACCATAGCGTATCCGGCCATGTGGAACTGCGTGCCGTACTTGTCCGACAGATCCGCGCAATGCTGCCGGACCCCCTCGACGCCCAGCCCACAGGCGTGGACCCAATTCGAACCGACCTGACCGCAGACGTCGACGCCGTTGCGGGACATGCAATGGACGAAATCCTCGAGCATGCCAAAGTTCTGTTTTCGCTGGTCCAACCCGTGCACGTAATTGGGCACATGCAGCATCCAACCATGTACGCCGACCGTTTTGGGGCACATGCGCAGAAAGTCCGACGGCGCTGCGTCAAAATCAAAGGGCGGGCTGGTAAATCCGACCTGATAGGGGAACAGTTTGTGCTCGGGGCGCCAGTCTTCTGGCATCAGCATAGGGGTTACTCCTTGTCTGTATCGGCAGGGTCTGGCTGACAGGATTGATGTCTGGCAATGTCATCCAAAAACTGCAGCCATACACCGCGCTGCCGATGGCCATATGGCCGTAAGGAACACGGATTTAGCAGCGCCGCGCCCGCACTGGCTTGATAAACTCACCATAGCCCAGAGCCGGTCGGCTTCCATTTTCGGTTCCGTGAATCAGCCCCTTTTGGACCACTCCACAGAACATTTTCTATGATTTCTCCAGACAAGTAATACTGCTGTCCTGCGATAAGGTTGTTGTCGGTCGAACAGGACCCCTTTGACTTGGCTGCCGTGACGGTTTGCCCCCGAGTGGAGCCGCTGATGGGTTCTATCACTTCGACTTCAATGCCGACATGAAAGCACCGATGCTCTTTGGGAAAGCAAACCAAGTCATCGGTCACTTTGACGATCTCTATGAGTGCAACAAACTCAGAGTGTTTTGTTTCCTCGGTGAGTTCGTGCAGGAATGTTCGTTCGCCTTTTGAAGCCACACAGGCAGCAGAGTGGTTTGCAGATGCAAACATGGCTGTCAGAGCAGCGAGCCAAATCCTTGTTTCAGCCATCCACACCCTCCCGCATCCATTGCTGTAAACGGGCGATCGAATGTTCGGACATCACGCCGCAGCCGGGGTCCAGCACCAGAGGGCCGGGTCGGTAACCGCGGGATTTTAGACCGCGGTGCACGGATTCGACGAGGTGTATGTCTTCCTCGACCGTGGTTTCACGGTCCTGCACGGCAAGTTGCCGGATCACAGCGCTTTCCGAGCCGCCCTCAGTATACCAGCCGCGCCAGACGTTGCAGTGATCGGCATCAACCGCGCGCCAGTGATAGGTGTTCAGCACATTGCCCGGGTAGCACTGAAACGAGAACATCGGCCACAGGAACCAGGATTGGTAATCGCCCGCATGCGGTACCGACAGGTCAATGGGATAGGTCATCTTGTCGAGGCTCTGGCACTCGGTCATATGCCGCAGAACGTAGCCACCGCCTGCGTCCGGCTGAATGTCATAGGTCTCGGGCTTGACCACGCCTTCGGCAAAGGTCGGGTGATTGGTCGGGCAGTGGTAGCATTCGGAGTAGTTCTCGATGCTGACCTTCCAGTTGCAATTCTCAGGAATCTCAACCCATTCCAGCGGTTCCAGATCGTCGATATGCGGCACAAAGGCGCGGATTTCCTCGCGCACGCCGGGGTACCATTCATCCATGGGTGCGGCGTCATCGTCGAGATTGACGAAGATGAAACCATTAAACACCTCGGTCCGGACCGAAGTCAGGCAGATCGCGCTGCGGTCAAATCCGGGGACGGATTTGATGTTCGGCCCGGCGCGTAGTTGGCCGGACAGTTCGTAGGTCCAGGCGTGATAGGGGCACACGACAACCCGGGTGTTACCCGCGCCGGTCACCATCTCATGCGCGCGGTGCTGGCAGACATTGTAGAAGGTGCGAATTTCCCCGTCCCGGCCGCGAATGCAGAACAGGCTCTGGCCGGCGATTTCGAAGGCGAAGTAATCCCCGGGTTCCCGGACCTGCGCGACATGGCCTGCGAATTGCCACGTTCGGGCCAGAAGGCCCTGCATCTCCCGCGCGAATATCGCAGGGTCGGTGTAATAGCGCGCGTCCAGAGAGTGGGTCAGGGGTGCGTTCATTCGGGCTCCTCCGCGTAGAGGCCAAGTTGGTGTCTGCGTTGGTGAAACCGCTCCACTCGCTCGACGATCTCATCGCTGGAAACCGCGATCACGAAGGACAGCAGCGTTTCCAACAAAGCGATGGTCGAAACGGATGACGGGAAGAATTGCGGCGTGTCGGCGGCGACGACAAAACCGTGATGGGCGTTCAGGATCACCGGGCTGGCCGGGCTGTCGGAAATCCCGACAACGGTCAGGCCCTGCTGCCGCGCCAGCTTGATTGCGTCGATCACCTCAGTCCGGTACGGGTGGCAGGTGATGGCGATCAGCACGTCCTGTTCATCGGCCCAGGCCAGATCATCCACAGGGGTCGAGCCGGGGCGGGGGATTGCGTGGAACTGCTTCATTCCGGTTGACGCAAGATAGGTGAAGTTGCGTGCGTTGGAATTGTTGACACCTACGCCCAGCGTGAAAATCTGACGGCAATTCCAGATGTCCTCGGCTGCGGACTTAAGGCTTGCAGCATCGATCCCGGCAAAGGTCTCTTCGATATTGCGGATCGCCGCGCCGATCATATCCGCATAAAGCCCGCCCAGGTCCCCGGACTTGCCAATGTCCTGCAACCAGCGGGCGCGGTCGGGAAACGACACGCTGCCGCGCCGAATCGCGTCGCGGAAGGGCGCGCGGAAATCCTCATAACCCTCGAACCCCACCTGTCGGGCCATCCGTACGAAAGTGTTGGGCTTTACCTTCGCGGCCTCAGCGATTTCGCGCACTGTTGAAACCCCAACATCCGTTGGGTTTTCCAGTACATAGCGCGCCGCTTTTTGCGCCTCGGGGGTGAGGGCATCCCATTCCTCGGTGAGGCGGTCGAGAACGATTGATGATACATCTGTGTCATTCATGATTGACGATGGTACATTTGTGGAATTAGCCTGTCGAGCAGAAACGCGACTCGGGAAGAGGAAAAATCATGTCCGGGAAGGAACTGCCGTCACATGCCCGCGTGGTCATCGTGGGCGGAGGTGTCATGGGGGTCGGTCTGGCCTATCACTTGGCGCATGAAGGGTGGGGCGACGATACTGTCCTGCTGGAAAAGGCTGAACTGACCAGCGGCAGCACATGGCACGCGGCGGGGCAGATCACCCATTCGACGTCCAGCTTTGGGCTAGGCAAATGCGTGGATTACAACATCGGCCTGTATTCCGGTGGGTTGGAGGCCGAGACAGGGCAGGCGGTGACTTGGCACGGCTGCGGGTCGTTCCGGTTGGCCTATGATGAGGATGAGATGGACTGGCTGCGCCACACGCTGTCGGTGGGGCGGTCTCTGGGCTTCAACATTGAACTGGTCGGGCCAGAGCGCATTGCCGAACTGCACCCATTCTACAACCTTGATGGCGTTCTGGGCGCGCTGCATACCCCCGATGACGGGCACGTGGACCCCAGCAACGTAACCATGGCCATGGCCGCCGGTGCGCGTCAACTGGGTGCAAGGATCATCCGTCATTGCCGGGCGACCAACATCACGCAGGCCGAAAACGGCGAGTGGGTGGTCGAGACCGAAAAAGGCACCATTCGCTGCGAGCATGTGGTGAATGCGGGCGGCACCTATGCGCGGCAGATGGGCGAGTGGTCGGGGCTGCAACTACCCATGACCTCGATGACGCATCACTATTTTGTCACCGATCCTGTGCCGGAGTTTCAGGATCTGGACAAGGAACTGCCGGTGATCCGCGACGATCCCAAGGTTTCTGGCTACATCCGCATGGAGCAGAAGCGCGGGCTGATCGGGATTTACGAGAAGGAAAACCCGAACTCGGTCTGGCACGATTATTGCCCATGGGAATACGAGAACTGGTTGTTTGACGCGGATTACGACCGGGTGATGCCGTGGCTTGAGGAAAGCCTGAACCGGATGCCGATCTTTTCCGATCTCGGCATTTCCCGTGTCGTGCATGGCGCCATCTCGCATCCACCGGACGGCAACCCTCTGATTGGGCCTGCGCCGGGTGTTCGCAACTACTGGTGCTGCTGTGGGACGCAGATCGGCATCGGTTGGGGGCCGGGCCTGACTCGCGAACTGGCGCGCTGGATGGTGCATGGGGCCGCCGATATCTCGATGCGCGAGTATGATCCGCGCCGCTTCGGCAGCTATGCCACGAAAGACTGGCAGGTGACCAAGGCCGAAGAAGATTACTGCCTGCGTCACGAAATCCCGTTCCCGCATTTCAATCGTCTGGCGGGACGCCCGATCAAACCGTCCCCTCTATACGATCTGCTGAAATCCAAGGGCGCTGTGCACGAAGAAGTCTATGGGTTTGAACGTCCCCGCTGGTTCGCGCGGGATGGCGTAGAGCAACGAGATTACTATTCCTTCCGCCGTACGCCCGCTGACGACATGGTCGCGGCCGAGGTCAAAGCAGTGCGTGAAAGCGTCGGGATCATGGATGTCACGGCCTTCACCAAGGTCGAGGTCTCTGGGCCGGGCGCCCACGCCCTGCTGGACCGACTGACCGCAAACCGGATGCCACAGAAAGTCGGCTCGATCACTTTGACCCATATGCTGAACCGCCGTGGTCGGATCGAGTTGGAGACAACGATCGTCCGCATGGCCGAAGACCGCTTCTATCTGGTTTGTGCAGCCTTCTTCGAACAGCGCTTGCTGGATCATTTGGCGCAACAACGCGCGGATGAGGATGTGCAGATCACAGCTCTGTCCGCCGATTGGTCGGCTCTGTCGCTGAATGGCCCAAGGTCGCGCGACGTGCTGGGGCAGTGCACTGATGCTGACCTGACCAATGCCGGGTTCCGCTGGTTGTCCGCCCAGGAAATCACAATTGCCGGGCATAATGTCTGGGCCTTCCGCATGTCCTATGCCGGTGAATTGGGATGGGAATTGCACATGCCCAACGCCGCTTGCCTTGACGTCTACAAAGCGCTTTGGGCCGCTGGTGAGCCGCACGGCATCACCGACTATGGCAGCTTCGCTATGAACGTTATGCGGATGGAGAAGGGGTTCAAAGGCGCAGGCGAGTTGACCAACGAGGTTACCTTGGCCGAGGCCGATGTGCTGCGCTTTGCCCGCACCGACAAGGAGTATCTGGGCAAGGACAAGACCCTGAACGCTGATCTGCCGTGGGTCTGCGCTTACCTCGAAATCGAGCCGGATGGTGAGATTGACGGGCACGGCGGCGAAGCTGTCATGTTGAACGGCAAGGTCGTGGGCTCGACCGCCTCGGTGGCCTATGGCCATACCGTCGGCAAGATCCTCGCCTTTGCTTACATCAAACCCGAGGCGGCCACTGCCGGAACCGATTTGCTAGTCGTGATCCACGGCAAGCCCCGCGCAGCCCGTGTTCTGGGCGAACCAGCCTATGATCCCGAAAGCCTGCTGCCGCGTACCGACGCCATTCTGGAGACTGCATTATGAACTTGCCCGACAAAATGAAAGCGATGGTCACGATGGGCCATGGCGGTTTGGAGCAGATGGTGCTGCACGAAGACTGGCCGCGCCCCGAACCCGCTGCCGGAGAGGTGCTGATCAAGGTCGCGGCGTGCGGTCTGAACAACACCGATGTGAACACGCGGTCGGGCTGGTATTCCAAAACGGTCACCGACGCGACCACCGGCGGAGCGTTCGAAGAGGTTGGCGAAGAGGACCCCACATGGGGGGGCAATCCCATCACCTTCCCTCGCATTCAGGGCGCTGACATCTGCGGTCACATCGTGGCCGTTGGCGAAGGCGTCGACCCCAGGCTGATTGGCGAACGAGTTATCACCGATGGATGGCTGCGGGACCCGGCCGACCCGGGCAACATGGATAAGACTGGGTATTTCGGTTCGGAACGGGACGGCGGGTTTGCCGAATACGCCACGACTCTGGCGGTTAATGCGGTGCCGATCCAGTCCGACCTGTCGGATGCTGAACTGGCGACCTTCTCCTGCTCCTATTCGACGGCCGAGGGCATGCTGGCCCGCGCCAATGTAACCGACACTGACACCGTTCTGGTGCCCGGAGCCTCGGGAGGAGTTGGCGGTGCCTTAGTGCAGCTGGCCAAACGCCGGGGCGCTCGAGTGATCGCGTTGGCGTCGGAGGCGAAGCACGCAGATGTGGCAGAACTTGGTCCGGACATGATCCTGCCGCGTGCGCCACAAAACCTGCGCGCCGCGCTGGGCAATGAGAAGATCACGGTCGTTGCTGATGTTGTGGGCGGTCCCTATTGGCCAAACCTGATCGACATTCTGGAACGCGGTGGCCGGTATACGTGCTCGGGTGCGATTGCCGGACCGATGGTCGAGTTCGACTTGCGCACGTTCTATTTGCGCGACCTGACTTTCACCGGCTCGACCGTGATTGATCCGCAGGTCATGCGGAACCTCGTGAAATACATCGAGGCCGGAGAGATCAAACCTGCGCTGGCAGCTACTTATCCTTTGGAAGAACTGCGCGAGGCTCAGGCCGCGTTCATCGCCAAGCAACACACCGGCAACATCGTGGTGACCCCATGACGATGGATGACGTTCTCGAGGCTGCCCGGCAGCTGCACCAATCACATCCAGAGCTATCAGCTTTTGGTGACTGGCCTGATGATCTTATGGCAACGGGACTGGAGCCACACCGAATTCCGGCAGTGGAACTGATCCAGCAAACCGAATTCCCGACCGAAGGTGCGACGCGATCCCTGACCGACGCGATCAAGGCAACCGCGCATCTGGCTCAATGGAAGCATACCTATACCGAGGAAGAGGTCGGAGCCGACTTCCTCAATCGCTATGGCTACTACGAGCTTTTTGGACCAACCGGGCATTTCCACTCGACCCAATTGCGCGGCTATGTCGCCTATTGGGGGGCGGGTTTGCATTATGATTGGCACAGCCATCAAGCTGAGGAGCTTTACCTGATCGTAGGCGGCGGAGCGACGTTTCGGGTGGACGGGAACGAAGCCTATGTTGGCCCGAACCAGACGCGCCATCACGAAAGCTGGCAAAGCCATGCGATGACCACAACCCAAGAGTCGATCCTGACCTTCGTTCTCTGGCGCGGTGAGGGAATGGGCGATTTGCCAAAAATGGATGCCGCATGAAAATCACCCGTATTCGCGTCTATCAGGCAGGCCTTCCTTATGTTGGCGGGGCCTACGTCTGGGGTGCGGGCAACGCGATTGAAACGGCCATTGCCTCAGTTGTCGTCATCGATACGGATGCCGGTCTGCAGGGCTGCGGAGAATTCACGCCCTGTGGTGAGAACTACATGATTGCGCACTCCGAGGGCGTGGCGGCGCTGGCCCGGTTGGTTGCGCCTTCGTTGTTGGGCGAAGACCCACGACAGGTGGGGCGGATCGAACAGCTTATGGACCATCTGGTGCAGGGGCACGGATACGCCAAGGCTCCGTTCGATGCGGCGTGTTGGGACATTCTGGGGAAGGATTGTGATCAGCCCGTCTGGATGCTGCTGGGTGGAAAGCTGACGGACGGAGCGCCGATGTATCGGGTCGCGCCTCAGAAAGCGGTGGATGAGACGGTCGCAGAAATGGACCGATACCGCGCGCAAGGGTATCGGCAGTTTCAGGTCAAAGTCGGAGGCGACTGGGCCACGGACATTGACCGCATTCGCACAACGGTACCTCTGCTCAATCCGGGCGAGAAGGCAATGGCCGATGCAAATCAGGGCTGGCGCGTCGACAACGCGATCCGGGTGGCGCGGGCAACGCGGGATCTGGATTACATTCTGGAACAGCCGTGCCAGACCTATGAGGAATGCCAGCAGGTGCGCCGTGTCGCCGAGCAACCGATGAAGCTGGATGAATGCCTGACCGGCATGCATATGGCGCAGCGCATCGTCGCGGATCGCGGGGCCGAGATCTGCTGTCTCAAGATTTCGAACCTTGGCGGGCTCAGCAAGGCGCGGCGGGTGCGGGATTATCTGGTTGAAAACCGCATTCCGGTGGTCAGCGAAGACACATGGGGCGGGGAAATCGCCACCTCGGCTGTCGCCCATTTTGCGGCCTCGACACCGCCCGAATACCTGCAAAACACTACCGACCTGATGAACTACAACACGCGATCTACCGGAATCGGCAGACCAATGTCGCGGAATGGCAAGCTCTATGCCTCGGATGCACCAGGAATGGGCGTAGTGCCCGATTTCGAAAGCCTCGGTGCGCCGATTGAGGAGTTCAGCCTGTGAGACCGCAAGCCGTTGCAACCCAGATGATCGATGACGCCCGCGTTCGCGTGACGCGATTTGACTTTGCGCCTGATGCCGAAACGGGATGGCACCGTCACGCAATGGATTACGTCATCACGGCCATCACCGATTGCCATATGCGGCTGGAATTGCCCGACGGCTCTGTCAACGACGTGACGGTTCCTGCGGGAACCGCCTATCGCCGTGACGAGGGCGTCGAACACAATGTCATCAATGCCGGGGACATGCCAATGTCCTTTGTTGAAGTGGAACTGAAATGAAAATTACCCGAATCTCGGTCTATCATGTCGATCTGCCTCTTGAGCATCCGTATTGGCTGTCAGGTGGCCGGCTGAAGTTCGAAGTACTAGACGCAACATTGGTCAAGGTCGAAACGGATAGCGGCCTGACCGGCTGGGGCGAAGGTACGCCTTGGGGGCATACCTATGTGCCCGCGCATGGCCCGGGCATTCGCGCGGGGATCGAGACGATGGCGCCGTTCATTCTGGGCCTTGATCCGCGTCGGGTGTTGGAGGTCGAACGGGCGATGGATACCGCTCTGCCCGGCCATCTTTATGCCAAAAGCCCCATCGACATGGCCTGCTGGGACATTGCCGGGCAGGCCGCTGGTCTGCCGATTGCCGATCTGATGGGCGGTGGGTCACGAACACCGCGCCCGATTGCCTCTTCGGTCGGGGCCAAGACGGTGGATGAAACCCGCGAGGTCATGGAGCGCTATCGCAGCCGGGGCTATGTCGCCCATTCGGTGAAGATCGGTGGTGATGTGGAGCGCGACATTGCTCGTGTGCGCGATGTGGAAAGCATCCGGCGACCGGGTGAGATCGTCCTCTATGACGTCAACCGTGGCTGGACTCGGCAACAGGCTTTGCGGGTGATGAGCGCCTGCGAGGACTTGAACGTCACATTCGAACAACCCGGCGAGTCTCTGGACGATATCGCGGCCATTTCCGGCCGCCATGCCTCGCCTGTATCGGTCGATGAGAGCCTGGTGACCCTGCAGGACGCCGCGCGGATTGCCCGCGACGGGCTGGCCGAAGTGTTCGGGATCAAGCTGAACCGCGTCGGCGGTCTGACCAAGGCCGCCCGGATGCGGGATATCGCGCTGGCGCACGGTATCGACATGTTCGTGATGGCCACAGGCGGATCGGTTCTGGCCGATACCGAGGCACTGCATCTGGCGGCCACCATCCCGGATGAGAATTGCCACGCCGTCTGGGCCTGCCAGGATATGATCACCGTCGATATCGCTGGCGGTCGTGGTCCGCGCAACATCGACGGCCACTTGCATCTGCCGGAAACGCCGGGCCTTGGCGTACACCCGGACGAGGATGCGCTGGGCGATCCGGTTGGGATCTACCAATGAGGATCAACAAGATAACGCTCTGGTCCGTGGATCTGACCAGTCACGAAACTTATCACATGGCCGAAGGCAAAACCTGTGCCACAGTCAAAAGCCACATCCTGTGCCTTGATACCGATACCGGTCTGAAGGGCTGGGGTGAGGTCTGCCCGATTCCCCATTACCTGCCCGCCTACGCCGATGGCGTTCCGGCAGCCGTGGCCGAGATGGGGCCGGAAATCCTTGGCATGTCGCCCTTCGGCGTCGACGCACCGATGCGCAAGTTGGACGGGTTTTTGCTTGGGCACCGCTATGCCAAGTCCATGGTGGATATCGCCCTTTGGGACCTGTTCGGGCAGGCCTCGGGCCAACCGGTGTATGCGTTGCTGGGGGGGCGGACGCGCAAGGACATGCCGCTTTATCATTCGATCACCTGTATCGCGCCGGATGACATGGCGCGGATCGCCAAGACGGCGTATCAGACCGGCGTTCGTCAGTTTCAGGTCAAGCTGGGGGTCGAAGGCGATTGGCAGGTTGATGCGGAACGGCTGATCAAAGTGCGCGAGGCCGTGGGGCCGGGTCCTCTGGTTTACGGGGATTGGAATTGCGGTGCCTCGCGGCTGCAGGCGACGCGGACGGGCAGGGCGGTGGCACATCTGGATGTGATGCTGGAACAGCCCTGCAAAACGCTTGAGGACTGTGCCGCCGTACGGCAGGCCACCGGCTTGCCAATGAAGATCGACGAAAACGCGCATGATCTGGCCTCGCTGCTGCGGGCGCATGAACTGGGCTGCATGGATGCTGTCGCCTTGAAACTCTCGAAATTCGGTGGGCTGTCAGCCATGCGCCGCGCGCGGGATCTGACTGTGCATCTGGGGGCAGAGATATGTGCCGAATGCACCTGGGGGTCGGACATAGTTACAGCCGCATCGCTGCACTTTGCGGCCTCGACCCCGCATGGGTCGCTGATGAACACCTGCGACTTGTCCTCTTATGTGTCCCCGCGCGTCTGCCCGGATGCACCAAACCGTGACAACGGCCGGATTGCTCCGCCCGAAGGTCCGGGGTTAGGTGTTGTGCCAGACCCCGAAGTCCTTGGCCCGCCAATATTGGAGATCGTTTGACATGCTGAAAATCAACACCCAATCCGAATGGATTGCCCGCGCAAACGAAGTTCTGCCCGCCGGAGGGTTCGGCAATTTCGACCCGGGCATCATCATCGCCCGCGGCGAAGGCAGCAGAGTCTGGGATGAGGATGGCAATGAATTTATCGACTACCTGATCGGGTCCGGCCCGATGCTGCTCGGTCATGGCCACCCCGAGGTGATGGAAGCCGTGCTGGAACAACTGCCCAAAGGTATGACCTTCTTTGCCAACAACGCCAAGGGCATCGAACTGGCCGAGGCCATTGTCGACGCGGTGCCGTGCTGCGAACAGGTGCGGTTTGTCGCCTCGGGCGGTGAGGCGGACATGTACGCAATCCGATTGGCGCGGGCCTACACGGGGCGCAACAAGATTCTGAAATTCGAAGGCGGCTATCACGGGATGAGCGCCGAGGCACAGATGAGCCTTGCCCCAAGCCGTAACGTCAATTTCCCTCAGGCGGTTCCGGACAGCGCCGGCATCCCCGAAGGCGTGGCCGAGCAGATGCTGATCGCTCCGTTCAACGATCTGGAAGCCGTTGCCAATCTGCTGGACGAACACGACGACATTGCCGCGATCATGGTCGAGCCGTTGCAGCGTATCATCCCTCCGGCACCCGGATACCTTCAGGGGTTGCGGGATCTTTGCGACAAACACAATATCCTGCTCATTTTCGATGAAATCGTCACAGGATTCCGCCTCGCCTATGGTGGTGCGCAAGAGAAGTATGGCGTGACGCCGGACATCTGCACGTTAGGCAAAATTACAGGCGGCGGGTTTCCTTTGGCCGCGACGGGCGCAAGTGCCGAGATCATGAAGCATTTCGACAAGGCACAGGTTGGCGAGGAAGGCTGGCTGATGCAGCTGGGCACTTTGTCCGGCAATCCTGTGGCCTCGGTCGCCGGATTGAAGACAATGGAGATCCTGCAACGCGATGGTGTTTATGATCGCCTGCGCGGCATCGGATCGCAGTTGCAGCAGATGCAGGTGGACGCGCTGACCAAGGCAGGTATTCCACATCATATTTGCGGCGATGAGACCCTGTTCGACGTCTATTTCACGGACAGAGACTGTCGTGATTATCGCAGCGCCAAACATGACGATCCTCAGCGCAATGCTGTCTACAATAGTGCACTTCGCGCGAACGGGATCTTCAAGGCGCCGGGTAAACTCTATCCCTCGCTGGCCGTCACAGAATCCGATCTGGAACAAACGCGCATGGCCGTTGAAAAAGCGGTTCTGGCGATCAGCGAAGGATAAGATTGTCCGGGTGCAAAACTAGGCGGGCCGCCGTCAAAACTGACAGCGGCCCTAACTGATTGGATTTCAGGGCAGGTCTCGCCCCCTCGAATACCACTTACAAAAAAGAACGGACTAAAAAACCTTCGACATTTTCGAGACCTCCCGACTTCACAATCGGTATGACTACTTTATCGTTCAATCATGGCGCGACTTCAGTGAAGTAGTTCACTTTGAGTAAATTTTTTTCAATTTCTCCAGTCGAAGAAACCCGGACCGGCCTTTTGCAGCAGGGATTCTGCCATCGCGCGTCCCATTTCGGCACCATCAGCAACGGTGCCAGTGACGTCTTCGGAAATCGCCTCGGACCCGTCGGGGCGCAACACTTCGCCGCGCAGGCGCATTTGACCGCCCGATATCTCGGCCAACCCGGCGATCGGCGTTTCACAGGATCCGTCCAATGCTGCCAGCAAAGCTCGTTCGGCAGCCAACCGTTGACCCGTCTCAGCGTGGTGAATCGCCGCAAGCAGCCCGGCGGCGCGGGAATCGTCGCTGCGGCGCTCGATTCCGATTGTGCCCTGGGCAATGGCGGGCAGCATATCCTCGGGGGCGATGGCCGTTGCAGGGACGTCATCCATGTTCAGGCGCCGGATGCCAGCCATGGCCAGGAATGTGCAATCGGCCACACCGTCTGCCAGTTTCTTCAGGCGCGTTTGCACGTTGCCGCGGAACTCAACCACCTTCAGGTCAGGCCGCCGGTTCAGCAATTGCGCCCGGCGGCGCAGCGATGACGTTCCAACCACAGCGCCTTGCGCAAGGTCATGGATCGACTTCAGGCTGGGTGAGATGAAGGCATCGCGCACATCCTCGCGCGGCAGGAAGGTATCCAGAACCAGGCCTTCGGGCTGTTCGACCGGCATGTCCTTGGTGGAATGCACCGCGATGTCGATATCGCCGCGCAGCATCGCCTCTTCGATTTCCTTCGTGAACAGACCCTTGTTGCCGATCTCTTTCAGCGGTCGGTCCGCGTCGATCATGGCGCGGTTATCGCCGGTGGTCTTGATTACCACAATCTCGAACGCCTCTTCGGGCAGATCAAAGGCTTTGCCCAGCCGTTCACGGGTTTCATAAGCTTGCGCCAGCGCCAGCGGTGAACCACGAGTGCCGATCTTGAGCGGTGATGCGGGGGTGGGCAGGGTCAGTGTCATGTGCACAGCTTTAGTCGCGTCACATTGCCCTGACAATGGGGGCAGACCTTGACAAATTGCCGCCGAAGGCAGACCCGTTTGCCGCAAACCAGACGATTGGGGACAAAGATGGCCGAGACAAAGAAACTGCTGCGGGCGCTGGCGGGTGAAGTACAGGACGTGCCGCCGATCTGGATGATGCGTCAGGCCGGGCGGTATCTGCCGGAGTATCGGGCGACACGGGCGCAGGCCGGCGATTTCCTGTCGTTGTGCTACAACCCCGAGCTGGCCGCCGAGGTCACGTTGCAGCCGATCCGCCGTTATGGCTTTGACGCGGCAATCCTGTTCGCTGATATCCTGCTGGTGCCACAGGCGCTGGGCGCTGAACTGTGGTTTGTCACGGGGGAAGGCCCGCGCTTGTCCACGATCACGCAGCAGTCCGAATTTGACGCGCTGAAGCCGGTTGCGGATATTCACGAGACCCTGTCGCCCGTTTACGAAACCGTTCGAATCCTGTCGCGCGAATTGCCGTCTGAGACGACGCTGATCGGCTTCGCGGGTGCGCCTTGGACTGTGGCGACCTACATGATTGCCGGGCGCGGTACACCGGATCAGGGTCCGGCCCATGCGCTGCGCGAAGAGAACACAGCCCTGTTCGAAGCACTGCTGGACCGGATCACGCTGGCCACGATTGAATATCTCTCGGCTCAGATCGAGGCGGGTGCCGAAGTTGTCAAAATCTTTGACAGCTGGGCCGGGTCGCTGAAGGGCGAGGCGTTTCAGAAATACGCGGTCGAGCCTTGCCGTGTGATCACGCAAGCCATCAAGCAGCGCCATCCGGGCATCCCGGTGATCGGGTTCCCGCGCGAGGCGGGCGATGGCTATATCGGTTTTGCCAAGGACACCGGTGTGGACTGTGTCGCGCTGGACAACTCGGTATCGCCGGAATGGGCCGCCGAGCATGTTCAGGTGGATGGCTGTGTTCAGGGTAATCTGGCCTCGTCACATATGGTGACCGGCGGGCAGGCTCTGGTGGACGAGACACGCCGGATCGTTGAGGCGTTCTCGAAAGGGCCGCATATTTTCAATCTGGGTCACGGGATTACCCCGGATGCAGATCCGGAGAACGTCCAACTGATGATCGACACGGTGCGCGGGCGCTAAAGGGGAAGGGGGCCAGCCCCCTTCTTGGCCTGTGGCCAATTCATCCCCCGAGGTATTTTCAGCCAGGTGAAGAGGTGGGCGGTAGCTTTGCGTTGAGCTCGTTCAAAATGTCCTGCGTGTGCTCGCCGCGTTGGGGGCTGGGTTTCGGCTGCCATGCTTCGGTGGAAAAGCGGGGCGCGGCGGCGGCCTGAAATGTTCCGTCACTGTCAACCCATGTTTGGCGCGCAGCGTTCATTTGATGCGCCTGTGCCTCTTGCGGGCTCAGAACGGGCGCGACGCAAGCATCTGAGCCTTCGAACAAGGCGGCCCAGTGGTCGCGGGGTTTGGTTGCGAAAACCTCAGTCAGGCGGTGCGTAAGTTCGGGCCAGAGCGCCGGGACGTACTGTTTTTGGAAGTCGGGATCGTCTGACAGCCCTAATTTCTGCAGGAACTCGGCGTAGAATTTGGGCTCCAGACACTGAACTGTCACGAACCCTCCGTCTTCGCATTTGTAAGTCCGACTCCAGTGGGGACCATCCAATAGACTTTGTCCGCGCGCCTCAGACAGATTTCCGGTTTGGCGCATACTCATCAACAGATTCATCATATGGGCCGAGCCGTCATAGATAGCGGCATCGACGATCGTGCCTTGTCCGGTTCGCTGTGCGTTCAAAAGACCGGCCAGAATTCCCGCAACCAGATACATCGCCCCACCGCCTATATCCCCGACCAGTGTCGCCGGGGTCTGCGGCGGGTGGTCGGGGCCGGACGCATACCAGAGCGCCCCGGACAGCGAGATGTAGTTCAAATCATGTCCGGCTGTTTCAGAAAGCGGGCCATCCTGTCCCCATCCGGTCATGCGGCCATAGACAAGCCGCGGGTTGGTATCCTTGAGGGTATCCGGGCCAAGTCCCAGCTTTTCCATCACGCCGGGGCGAAACCCCTCGATTAGCGCATCAGCCGAGTTGATCAGGCGTTTGGCGATCTCCAGATCGGTCGCGTCTTTGAGGTTCAGGTCAATCGAACGCTTGCCGCGATCCAGAATTGACTGTTCCGGCATGCCCGGCACAGCGGGCTGACCCTTGCGGTGGATCGTAATGACATCCGCCCCAAGATCCGCCAATAGCATGGCTGCGAAAGGGCCGGGCCCCAATCCCTCGATTTCAATGATCCGAATTCCGTTGAGCATCGCGGTCCTCCTGCCGGCGCAGGGTCTCGGGGTTGTGGGCGAATGGCAAGGTCGGATTATGCCGCCTTGCCAGAATGACGCACGGTCATTAGCGTTCGACGCCGGATGGAGAGTGAGGCCCGGATGCGGTTGTGGATCCTTTTTGGCAGCGCCGTTGCGCTGGCTGTTTTGGCAGGTGTTTTGGCGCGACTGCACCCTCCGGACAGTTTGCTATTGGCGGCAGGACCGGCCGGTGGTGCTTATGAAACCGTGGCGCAGGACTATGCCGGGATTCTGGCGCGGGACGACATTCAGTTGGACATCCTCGAAACCGCCGGTTCGGTCGAGAATGCCGAACTGGTGAACGCGGGCGATGTCGACGCTGCTTTTCTGCAAGGTGGCATACGGGTAGACCCCGAGAAGGCTGAAGCCGTAGGTGCTGTGTTTTTCGAACCCATCATATTTTTGGTCAACGAAGGCGCTGCCATCCCTCGTAATCCGGCGCTTTGGTCAGGGTTGCGGATTAACAGCGGCGCGCCGGGATCCGGCACGGCAGCGGCGTTTCGGGATTTCGAAAGGGCCGTGGGTTTGACGGAGGCGGACAACGCGCATTTCTCGATCCCCTACGCAGACGCGGCGGAAGCTTTGTTGGCGGGAGAGTTGGATATCGCGGTCTATGTCGCCCCGATCAAAGCCCCCTACTTGAAGGCTGCTTATGATGAGCCGGGGTTGCGCGTGATGGCTCTGGACCATGTACAAGCAATCTCGCGCCGTCTGGAATATGCAACGGTCGTAACGGTTCCGGCCGGAGGTATGTCTCTGGATCCGGTCTTGCCGCCCCGACCGGTTGAGCTGATCGCCATCGAAGCCCGCTTGGTGGTGCGTCCGGATTTGCATCCTGCGCTGATCAATCGCCTGACGATGGTGGCGCTTGAACTGCACGGCGCGCGGGGCATCCTTTCTGATCCGGGGGCGTTTCCCAACATCGAAGGGGCGGGTATGACCATCAGCAACACCGCCCGTCAACTGATCCTCGATGGTCCGTCAACTTGGCACAATTGGCTACCCTACTGGATCGCGGCGCAGATAAACCGGGTTCTTTTGTTGCTGTTGCCGTTCTTCTTCATCGTCGTGCCTCTGATCCGGCTTGTGCCCTTGGCCTATGCCTACGCGATGCGCTGGCGGGTCTGGCAGCATTACCCCGAGATACGGGAAATCGAGCAGGAACTGGCCAACTACCCCGACAAAAATGAACTGCGCGAGATGCAATCGCACCTGAGCGCTTTGGATGAACGCCTGGCTTCTTTGCGGCTACCGGCGGCTTACAGGCAAGGGCAATACGATGCCCGGTTGCACGTTGAGCTGGTCCAAAAACGCATTGCCGAGATGCAGCAAAACGGCCAAGACTGAAACGGTGTTTCCCCACAAAAAAGCGCAGGCCAATGTGCGAAATTGACCTGTTATGTGTCGGTGTGCCGGGGTAATGTGCCTGCCAGAACAGGGAAAGTGCATGACAACCATTCTGTCCATCAGGGATTTGCGTAAATCCTACGCCGACGGATTCGAGGCGCTCAAAGGCGTGTCCTTGGATATCGAACAGGGCGAAATTCTGGCGTTGCTAGGTCCGAACGGGGCCGGCAAGACGACGTTGATATCGACGATTTGCGGTATAACCACGCCCACGTCAGGCTCAGTTACGGTTGGTGGATATGACATCCAGAACGATTTCCGCGCCGCACGCAAGATGATCGGGCTTGTGCCTCAGGAAATCGCGCTGGAGCCGTTTGAGAAGGTCTGGAACACGGTCCGGTTTTCGCGTGGGTTGTTCGGGTATGGCAGTGACAATGCGCGGATCGAAGAGATCCTGCGCAAACTGTCCCTGTGGGACAAGCGCAAGAACGCGATCAAGGAATTGTCCGGTGGCATGAAGCGTCGGGTGCTGATCGCCAAGGCGCTGGCGCATGAGCCGCGCGTGCTGTTTCTGGATGAGCCTACTGCCGGTGTGGACGTCGAACTGCGCAAGGATATGTGGGAGATCGTGGCCGAGCTGAAACAGGCCGGTGTCACCATCATCCTGACAACGCATTACATCGAAGAGGCCGAGGCCATCGCCGACCGGGTCGGTGTCATCGACAAAGGCGAACTGCTATTGGTGCAGGACAAGGACACGCTGATGGCCCAGATGGGCAAGAAGCAGATCGAGGTCATGCTGACCGAACCGATCTCAATCATTCCCGATTGTCTGGCCGCGCATAACCTGACACTGAACGGCAACGGCGATGCGCTGGTCTATACCTATGACACGCACGCGGATCGCACCGGTATCACCACATTGCTGAACGATGTGGCGCAGGCCGGGCTGGTGTTGCGCGACGTGCAAACCCGCCAGTCGAGCCTGGAAGAGATTTTCGTGAACCTTGTGTCCGGAGAGCCCGCATGAACTGGTCCGCCATAGCCGCCATTTACCGGTTCGAAATGGCCCGGTTCTTCCGTACGCTCGCCCAGAGCTTTCTGTCACCAGTTCTTTCGACGTCACTGTACTTCGTGGTCTTCGGCACCGCCATCGGCAGCCGCATTCAAGAGGTCGAAGGCGTATCTTACGGGGCATTCATCGTGCCGGGGCTGATCATGTTGTCCGTGGTGATGCTGGCAATCTCCAACGCTTCGTTCGGGATTTATTTCCCCAAATTTCTGGGCACGATCTACGAGTTACTGTCCGCCCCGGTGAACTTTATCGAGATCGTGATCGGCTATGTCGGCGCCGCCGCAACAAAGTCGTTGTTTGTCGGGCTAGTGATTTTGGTCACGGCCACGTTTTTCGTGGATATACGCATCGAGCACCCCTTTGCGATGGCGGCCTTCCTGATCCTGTCCTGCCTCAGCTTCTCGTTGCTGGGCTTTATCATCGGCATCTGGGCCAGCAATTTTGAACAGATGTCCCTTGTGCCTCAGCTGGTGGTGACGCCGCTGATCTTTCTGGGCGGAACATTCTACTCAATTTCGATGCTGCCGCCGCTCTGGCAAACGATCACCCTGTTCAACCCGGTCGTTTACCTGATTTCCGGGTTCCGTTGGTCGTTTTTTGGGCTAGCGGATGTTCCGATTGGCTTTAGCCTGCTGGCGATTTTGGCCTTTACCGGAATCTGTCTGGCGGTGATCGGCTGGATTTTCAAAACCGGCTGGCGCATCCGCAGCTAAGGTCTGGGCCGGGCAGAGGCGTTGCATTTTTGCCCGCGAAGTGTGGGAATTTAGTTCACGTCGCGTATTAGGGCGGAACAGTCCCTTGTTTAGGACTGAGCCGCACTCTACATCGGCACCCATGAAACTCAGCCTGCCGTTTGTCAAAAAACAGCCCGTCGTGGCCGTGGTCCGTTTGTCGGGCGCCATCGGAATGGCGGGGCGCGGGTCGTTGAACGACACCGCGCTGGCCCCTGTTCTGGAAAAGGCGTTTCGCAAAGGTAAGCCTGCGGCCGTGGCGCTTGAGATCAATTCGCCCGGCGGTTCGCCGGTCCAAAGCTCTCTGATCGGAGCCCGCATCCGGCGGCTGTCGGAAGAGCTTGAGGTTCCCGTCATTGCCTTTGTCGAGGATGTTGCGGCATCCGGCGGTTATTGGTTGGCCGCCGCTGCCGACGAAATCTGGGCCGATGACAGCTCGGTTCTTGGTTCGATCGGGGTCATTTCCGCCGGATTTGGTGCGCACATATTCCTGGCGCGGCAAGGCATCGAACGGCGCGTCCATACGGCGGGCAAATCGAAATCGATGCTTGATCCGTTCGCTCCGGAAAAAGAAGAGGACGTCGCGCGGCTGCAGGGCCTTTTGGGCGATATCCACGAGAATTTCATTACCCATGTCAAAGCCCGCCGCGGCGATAAGCTGGACCAAAGCGCGGACCTGTTCACGGGCGAGGTTTGGCTGGCTAGACGTGCGCAGGAACTGGGGCTGATTGAAGGCGTCGCGCATCTGAAACCGAAGTTGCAAGAGCGGTTTGGCGACAAGGTGAAATTCCGCCGCTACGGCTTGCGTAAACCGATCTGGTCTCGGTTCGGGGCGTCTCTGGCCCAGGACGCCATCGGCGGGATTGAGGAGCGCGCTGCCTTCGCGCGTTTCGGTTTGTGACGTGATTATCAAGATTGTCACCCTGTTTCTGATTGCCATGGGTGTCCTGGCAATGTTCGGCAAGCTGCGCTTTCCGGGGCAGAAAAGGTTGCAATCTGCCAGATGTCCGCGGTGTGGGCGGTTCAGGATCGGTAAAGGCCCCTGTGCCTGCGAAAAAGGAGGCCGTACATGACGGCATGGCTGTTATCCGGCCTTGGATTGCTGATCCTGCTGCTGGCGGGTGATGCACTGGTACGCGGCGCCGTGAACCTGAGCCTGCGCCTGGGGGTTCCGGCCCTGATCGTCAGTCTCACGATTGTGGCTTTCGGCACCTCAGCCCCCGAGCTTTTGATTGCGATCAGCGCGATCAAAGAAAATGCGCCCGGGATTGCTTTGGGTAACGTGGTTGGCTCGAACACGGCCAATATCCTGCTGGTTCTGGGCTTGCCGGCGTTGCTGGCCACGCTGCACACAAGCGAATGTGACAGCCGTAAGAACTATGTTTTCATGCTGCTGGCCACGGTGTTGTTCATCGGGCTGGCATTTTGCGGCGTGTTTAATCTGACCAGCGGAGCCATCTTGCTGGCGGCATTGTCCTTGGTCCTTTGGAACGCATTTCGCGAGGCGCGTACCCATCGCAAAGCATGTGGCCAAGCCTGCGCGGACGATGAGGAACTTGAAGAGCTGGAAGGCCTGGAAGAGGCCGATCCAAACATGCCGTATTGGAAGTTGTCGATCTATCTGGTTCTTGGCCTGATTGGCCTGCCCATGGGTGCGCATCTTCTGGTCGACAACGCGACGATCATTGCACGCACCTACGGTGTCAGCGAAACAGTGATCGGCCTGACGCTGGTCGCGGTCGGAACATCCTTACCGGAACTGGCCACGACCGTGATGGCGGCACTGCGCCGGCAGGCCGATGTTGCCTTGGGGAATGTGATCGGCTCGAACATGTTCAACCTGCTGGCAATTGTCGGTATCGCCACGTGGTTCGGTCGTATCCCAGTCGACCCGGAATTCCTGCAATTCGATCTTTGGGTCATGCTGGGCGCATCGCTGTTGCTGATCCCTTTCGTGTTTATGAAAAAGGATATCACGCGTGTCTGGGGCTTTGTGTTGACGCTGTTGTACGCCGTCTACATCGTCTCCCTGCTGGCGTGATCTGACATAGGAGGCAATCCATGAGCCAAGCCTTGGTGACCGGTGCCGGAATTCGTCTTGGTCGGGCAATGGCCCTGTATCTGGCCGGGCGGGGGTATGACGTCGCCGTGCACTATGCGACATCCGAGCAACCCGCTTTGGACACTGTGGCCGAGGTTCAGGCTCTTGGGCGGAAGGCGGTCGCATTGCAGGCCGATTTGTTGGACGAGACGCAGGTCGAAGCTTTGCTTCCCCGCGCGGCAGACGCGCTGGGAGGGCCGATCACCTGTCTGGTGAATAACGCGTCGATCTTTGAATACGACAATATCCACTCGGCCACGCGGCAAAGCTGGGACAGGCATCTCGACAGCAATTTGCGCGCGCCCTTTGTGCTAACGCAGGCCATGGCCGCGCAGGGGCTTGAGCCTGATACCGACGATGCGGGTGAGCCCATTGCCGTTGGCCTTATCGTGAACATGGTCGATATGCGGGTCCGCAAGCTGTCGCCTGAATTCATGACCTATACAATCGCAAAGATGGGGCTGTGGGCTTTGACCCGCACATCGGCGCAGGCACTGACCCCTGCGATACGAGTCAATGCAATCGGGCCGGGTCCGACGATGCAAGGCCACCGGCAGAGCGAGGACCACTTCAAGGCACAGCGGGCCAACACGGTATTGGAACGTGGGGCGAATCCGTCGGATATCACTGCCGCCTTGGGTTATTTTCTGGACGCACATGCCGTGACAGGTCAGCTTTTGTGCGTGGATGGTGGCCAGCATCTGGGTTGGAAAACGCCTGACGTTGTGGGCCTTGAATAGGTAAAATCGCTGCAAGTTTTGCACCGTTCTCATTTCCGTTACTTGCGTGTTACAAAATTGTCTTTTTTTTCATACACTTGTCTTGTGAATGAAATTATTTTCAATAAAAACAATAGGTTGCATATCTGCCCATTTTTTGTGCAAATCAACGTTTTCTTAATGAATTAAGGGGAATTCGCCAAGTTGAGAAACTTATCTTCACAGTTATCCACAGAAACCGTGGATTTGTTTTCTCTTGATTTGAAGCCCGCAAGATTGCAGCCACGGCCAGAGAATCATATTTCTGACATATGAAGACCGACAGCGAATCCAAACCCGATTCTCAACCGACCGGCTACGCCTGTATTCAGCGCTATTTGAAGACGCTGGACAGTTCGCCCGGGGTGTACCGGATGTTGGATGCGGACAGCCGGGTGCTGTATGTGGGCAAGGCACGGAACCTTAAAGCGCGAGTGTCGAACTACGCGCGTCCGGGGCATTCAGGCCGGATCGAACGAATGATCGCCGCAACCTCGTCGATGATGTTCCTGACAACAAGGACCGAGACCGAAGCGCTGCTGCTGGAACAGAACCTGATCAAGCAGCTCAAGCCAAAATACAATGTGCTGCTGCGCGACGACAAAAGTTTTCCGAACATTCTTGTCGCCAAGGGTCACGCCTTTCCGCAGATCAAAAAGCATCGCGGGGCAAAAAAGGAAAAGGGGGCCTATTTTGGTCCCTTCGCCAGCGCCGGCGCAGTGAACCGGACACTGAACCAGCTGCAAAAAGCGTTCCTGCTGCGCAACTGCTCGGATTCCATGTTCGACAGTCGCACGCGGCCGTGCCTGCTGTATCAAATCAAACGGTGTTCGGGGCCTTGCGTCGGGCTGATTTCGGAAGCGGACTACCGCGAGAGCGTCAAGGATGCGGAACGGTTCCTGTCGGGTCGCTCGACAAAAGTGCAGGAAGAACTGGCCGAACAGATGATGGCCGCTTCTGAGGCAATGGAGTTCGAGCGCGCCGCTGGTCTGCGCGACCGTATCCGGGCGCTGACGCAGGTGCAGACGTCTCAGGGCATTAACCCGCGCGGTGTGGCCGAGGCAGACGTGATCGGCCTCTACATGGACAGTGGGCAGGCCTGTGTTCAGGTGTTTTTCATCCGGGCGAACCAGAACTGGGGCAACAAGGATTTCTATCCGCGTGTGGGGCCGGATGTTTCCCCGGCCGAGGTGATGGAGGCGTTCATTGGCCAGTTCTACGACAACAAGGAACCGCCGCGGCAGTTGATCCTGTCGGACGCCATCGAAAACGCCGACCTGATGCAAGAGGCGCTGAGCGAAAAGGCGGGGCGCAAGGTCGAAATCCTTGTGCCTCAGCGCGGTGAGAAACAGGAACTGATCGCAGGCGCCTTGCGTAATGCGCGGGAATCCCTGGCGCGGCGGATGTCGGAAAGCGCAACGCAGGCCAAACTGCTGCGCGGCGTGGCCGAGGCGTTTGATCTGGACAGCCCTCCAAATCGGATCGAGGTTTACGACAACTCCCATATTCAGGGAACGAATGCTGTCGGCGGCATGATCGTGGCAGGCCCAGAAGGGTTCATGAAAAATGCCTATCGCAAGTTCAACATCCGGGGCGATGACCTGACCCCCGGAGATGACTTTGGCATGATGAAGGAGGTGCTGACCCGCCGGTTCACCCGTTTGCAAAAAGAGGACCCCGACCGCGACAAAGGCCACTGGCCCGACCTTCTGTTGATCGACGGCGGCGCGGGGCAAGTCAGTGCCGTGCATGAGATCATGGTCGAATATGGGGTCGAAGACATACCTATGGTTGGCGTTGCCAAGGGCGTCGATCGCGATCACGGCAAGGAAGAGTTTCACCGCACCGGCCAACCCCCTTTTGCCCTCAAGCGTAACGATCCGGTGTTGTACTTCATTCAGCGGCTGAGGGATGAGGCGCACCGGTTTGCCATTGGCACGCACCGTGCGAAACGGGCAAAGGCCGTCGGCGCGACGCCGCTGGACGAAATCCCCGGCGTGGGTGCGGCGCGCAAACGCGCGTTGCTGACGCATTTCGGCAGCGCCAAGGCTGTTAGCCGCGCCAATCTGGCGGATCTAAAAGCGGTTGAGGGGATCTCAGCCGGTCTTGCGCAGAAGGTCTACGATTTCTTCCACGACAAGGGCTAGGTCTGGCGACCACGCCACAGGATGTACAGCCCCGAGGCTACGATCAGCGCACTACCGATCCACATGGTCTGGTCCAGATCTTCGCCGAAGAAGATCACACCCAGGGCGACGCCGAACAGCAGGCGGGAATAGCGGAACGGCGTGACGGCCGCGACTTCACCGGTCCGCATGGCCTTCATCAATGACGCGTATGCGATTGCGCCAAGGCACACGGCTCCGGCCACATGGAGGCTTGTATGCAAGGACACAGGCGCGATCGGGGCCTGTTCCCAAAAGCTGTAAGCGAACCCGGCAATGACCACGCAGACGAAGCCGTAAAAACCAAGCACTTCAGTTCCAAGGCTGGCCGGGGCTGCCCTGCTGGCCAGATCGCGACCGGCGAACCCTAACATCCCAAGCACCGCCAGCAAGGAAAGGACCGTGAAACTGTCTCCGGTTGGTTGGATGATAATCACAACGCCGACCAGGCCGACAAAAATTGCGCTCCATCTCCGCCATCCGACTGTCTCGCCAAACAAAAGTGCGGCGCAGGCGACGACCACAAGCGGGGTGGCCTGCAATATGACGGTTGCTGAGGAGAGGGGGGTTAACGTGATGGCCAGCACGTAGAATAGCCGTCCGAGAATTTCAAACACAGCGCGGATCTTCATCGCTGGCGACAGCACGTCGGGCTGCAAAAGACGTGTACCGCGCGCCACGGCAACACAGGCAAAGATCACCGCTCCGCCAGCTCCGAACAGAACCAGGATTTGCCAGATGGGCAAGGCGACCGCGGCAGCCTTCAGCAACGCGTCTTCCAACGCAAAACATGCCATGGCACCAATCATCCAGGCGCTGCCGATCAGGTTTGACCGCGAGTCGGTTTGTATTTGGGTAGTCATTCTGGTCGCGCACCCTTGGCCTGATTTGCCTCGCAATCTGACGACAATCTGGCCCAAGGCCAATAACAAATGCCGCCCGTTGCTGCGGCGCTTTGACCAAGCCTCTGTGATCGGAGCAGTTTTTTTCCGCGCTGCCTTTTCTGTCCCGGACCGGCAATGTAGGGTCCGCTGCATGAAGTGGAACCTGCCAAATATCCTGACCGTCCTGCGCTTGCTGGCTGCACCCGGTCTGGCCGTAATGTTTCTGTATTTCACCAGGCCCTATGCGGATTGGTTTGCGCTGATCCTGTTCCTGTCGGCCGCAATAACCGACTGGTTCGACGGATACCTGGCGCGCGCGTGGAAACAGGAAACCAAGATGGGTGCCATGCTGGACCCGATTGCTGATAAGGCGATGGTCGTGATCGCGCTGATGATCCTTGTGGGTTATTCGACCGAACACTGGACGCCGTGGCTGGTGTTGCCCGCGACGGTCATTCTGTTCCGCGAGGTTTTCGTCTCGGGCCTACGCGAATATCTGGGCGATACGGCCGGGACGCTGAAGGTAACCAAACTGGCTAAGTGGAAAACGACGGCGCAAATGGTGGCGATTGCCATTCTGTTTTCACAGGGAATATTCGAGCACTATTTCGTGATGGCCACGTTCGGTATGGATGCCGCTACTATGGATTTGGTTTTGACGGGACAGCTGGAAGACCTGAATCACATGCGCTGGCACCTTGAGGGTATGTTCTGGGCTGGACGGATCGGTCTGTGGTTGCTGTGGATTGCGGCGGCGCTGACATTGATCACCGGCTATGACTACTTACGTAAAGCCATGCCCCATCTGAAGGAGAGTTAAGGGATGGACGTGCTGTATTTTGCATGGGTGCGCGAACGGATCGGCCTGCCGAAAGAGCGGATCGAGACAGAGGCCGCAACCGTGTCCGATCTGGTGGCTGAGCTGAGCGCACGCGAAGACCGTTATGCCGCGGCCTTCGCTGACCTGTCTGCGCTGCGTGTCGCATTGGATCAGGAACTGTCGGATTTCGACGCATCGCTGACAGGCGTGCGCGAAGTGGCCTTTTTCCCGCCGATGACCGGCGGCTGAGACCATGCGCATCGCGGTTCAGGAAGAAGAGTTTGATCTGGGCGCTGAGGCGAATGCCTTTGCGGCGGGCGATGACGCCAACGGTGCCATCGTGACCTTCACTGGCGTGGTACGTGATCTTGCGTCCGGCGATCTGGATGTGATGGAGATCGAACACTATCCCGGTATGACTGAACGCGCCCTGACCAAAATCGCGGAGGAGGCGCAGCAGCGCTGGTCACTGGGCGACGTACTGGTGATCCACCGGCACGGGCGTCTTGCTCCGGGCGACCGGATCATGATGGTGGCCACGGCCGCACGGCATCGCAAGGACGCTTTCGAGGCAGCCGAATATCTGATGGATTATCTGAAATCCCGCGCCCCGTTCTGGAAAAAGGAAATCACGTCTTCCGGCGCGGAATGGGTTGATGCCAAGGATGAAGACGAAGATGCACTGACCCGGTGGTAAGTGCGTTGCCCGGCACCGGGTCAACAGGTGCCGGGGCTGTTCAAAGCAGGTTAAGCGCTCTGCTCGGCGTTGCACTGCCGCGCTGCTTCGATGGCCTTTTTGGTGCCATCAAGGCTAACGGTGAACGCAAACTCTTTTTCCGGAAACACGGTCATTTCGTATTTGTTCATGACGTCGTCCACAAACTGAGCGTTGTTCGCGAGGATGTAACCTCCGGTATACCCTTCGGCGAGGTGCTTGGTCTTCTTATGGGCTTCAGCTTCGTAAACATTGCCATCGAGCGAAAGGAAGATCTTTTCCTTCTTACCCTTCAGGCCAATGTCGTTCTTCGTGAATACGCCGAGGTAACCCATCTCGTGGTCCTTGGTCAGGCCCATCTGAACGACGTTCTGGTTTTCGTCCATACGCTCGATCAGGCAGGACCCGCGGGTGTCATCCACAAAGATGGTCCAGCCGGATTCTTCGCCCCAGTTGGTGAAGGTGTCATTCTCTGAGGGGATCACGTCACTTGACGCCCAAGCGGTGGCAGCGGCGAAGATGCTTAGAGTTGCAGCAGCAGTTAATGATGACTTGAAATTCATAGTACACTCCAATTTTCAGGATAGTGGACAGTGATGTGCGCAGGCAAAACGCACCAATTCATAGTATTGAATTTGTTTCTGAAATTGAAGGCGATCGCCCTTGATCGGCCGAATTGTGCCGACGACTTAGTCCGTCCAAGCTGACCTATGACCGCCCAAGGCGGTTGGGATCAATCTGCGTTGTTAATGCGGCCGCGCAGTTCTTCGGCCTCTTGCCGTGCGGCGCGCAGGCCATCCATTGCTGCAGCCAGTTCCGCCTCGGTCTGGGTCAGTTGGTTGGTCAGCTCTGCCTCGCGCTGCTGCAGATAAGTGATCGCCTGATCGCGGGTTTCCTCAGCCTCGTGCAGCTCCTGGCTCATGCGGTCCAGATCGGCCACGTCGCTCTGGCGAACGCGGGACAGACGATGTGCCAGCCAGTTGGCAAACCATCCCATGCAGAAAGCGGCAAACAGGATGATGGCGGTGGCGATGATAAATTCGATTCTGTTCAACTTACTGGTCCCCTGCGTCCGCGTCCGATGTTTCGGCGTCTGGCTCTGCGTCTAGTGACGTCTCTGATTCTTCTTCCATCGCTTCCAGAGTTGTCTGGGAATTTGCGACGGGTTCGGGCCGGATCAGGCGGAATTCGATGCGTCGATTTTCCTCGCGGCCTTCTTCGGTCCCGTTGTCGGCAATTGGCTGGGTTTCACCATAGCCGACGGCCGTGTAGCTGGCGGTTGGCACGCGCCGTCCGCGCAGTTCGTTCAGGATGGACTGGGCCCGCGACTGGCTGAGCTGCTGGTTCATCTCTTCACGGCCCTGACTGTCGGTATGGCCTTGAATTTCCAACCGGATAGGGCCGCATTCCCGCAGAATATCGGCGATCTGATTTACCGTGTCACGCGATTCAGAGGCGACGGTGGCCGAGCCGGGCTCGAAGGCGATCTTGCTGCCGGCCTGTACCTCGGCGATCCGCTCCTCACAAACCTCGGGGTCGGGCAGCTCGTCTTCTGGCTCAGGCGGTTCCTGATAAGTGATTGACAGGGTATAGTCCTGTGCCTCACCCAGTTTTTCCGAAAGGAAGCCCGCAACATAGGCTCGGGTCTTTGGGTCGTGGCTGACACCGGTCAGAACCACCTCGTCCGGAGTTACGGTCAGGGCACCATTGTGCAACTGGGACAAAGCTTCCAGCCCGCTCAGGACGCGGATGGGCCAATCGGCGGGCAGGTCCGGGGCGATACGGGTGGCGGTATGTACATGTTCGAACCCAAAGGCGGCGCGGGCGTAACTGTCGACCATATCGCGTGTGGTGTCGTCGCCCAGACGGCCACGCATTTGGACCAGGCCTTCCGGGCTGCGCGTGGCCGAGAATTCCGGCGGGCCTGACTGTTCTGCTGTCTCAGGTTCCGGCAGAACCGCGTGCAGAACAAAGACTTCGGGTAGTGCGGTTTCCAATTCCCCAACCACTCTGTCGAACACCATGGTATCGGTGCCCTGCGCCGCGACCAGAGTTATGTCCGCATCCGAAATGGTGACTGTTCCCTGGCCGATTTCTGACAGCGCCCGAATGCTCAACGCGGCGGCGTCGGGCCAGCGGGGCGACGGCTCACCCAGACCAATGGTGCAGGAATAGGGGCCGGTCAGACCCGCGTTTTGTGCGGCAGCAATGATCTTGTCGCGGGCTTTTTCGTCTTGGGCCGAACAAGCATCGAATTGTCCGCCAGTTTCGTCGATCAGATAGCGCAGGGTAAACGGAGTAATGACGGGGCGCGGCGCCGAGATTGACAGACCAATGCGCAGGCTGGGCGGCGCGGTGCGGGTCAGCTCCTGCTCCAACCGCTCCTTTTCCTGCTGGCTGTCTGCAATCGCCGTGATCTTCACAAGGCCGGGACTGGCGGAAATCTTGGCTCGAGGGAGGCGGGCCAGCGCCTCAACCGCATAGGATATCGCTTCATCCCACCCTTTGGGCTTGGGATAATCGGCAGTCTCCATCAAGTCGGACACTGGCCCGCCATCCAAATCGCGCAACCGATCCGTCAACACCTCGCGGTTTTCGCTGACCGGAATCAGGCCGATGACCGAAATTCCGCTGTCATTGCGCAGGATTTCAGCTGAAAAGCGCGGGGCTGCCAGCTGCGTTGTCGGGGCAACCTCCATTTCGTCGATAACGCGAGAGGTATCTACTTCGGTGCCCGCCGCCGTCAGCGCATTAAAACGCATGGCCTCATCTTTGGCGGTGCCGGTCAAAACTACGCGCAGACCATCCGACTGCACCTCGGCCCAGTCATGGCCTTTCAGATCCAGTGCACGACGGACGGCGAATTCGGATGCTTCTTCGACCTTTGTCACAGCAAAGCTGGCCGCGAGCAGGGAGAGCCCGGCCGACACGAGAAACACTAGGGCAACGACGAAGAAATATGGCAGACGCATGTGCGGTCAATCGACTCCTCGGGTGAGTGTGCAGGACTCTTACAGAGCGAAAAGCAGAGGTGCAATCAGAGCAACAGGGCGACGCAAAGGAAGATCAGCGGAATGAGGCCGGTATCGCGGTTGGCGCGGAACAATTGCAGCAGTTTGGCATTGTCTTCGATATCCAGCCCGCGCAACTGCCATGCCATATGCCAACCCATCGCCCATGGACCGCCAAGCGCCACGACCAGTGCGATGACCGAAGCCTGCGTTGTTGCGGCGTCAATGACGGCAAGCCCCATCAGCGCGACGGTTGCCACAAGAAAATACTTCAACCATTGCGCGGTGTTGGTGCCAAACAGGCGGGCCGTCGATTTGATCCCGATAAGTTCGTCATCTTCGGTGTCCTGGTGGGCGTAGATCGTGTCATAGAACAGCGTCCACGCGATACCCGCCAAATACAGAAGGATTGCAGGAGCACCCACAGTCCCCGTGTGTGCAGCCCAGGCCAGCAGGATGCCCCAGTTGAAGGCAAGTCCCAAAAACACCTGAGGCCACCAGGTGAATCGCTTGGCAAATGGATAGATCGTGACCGGCAAGAGTGATAGCACGCCCATCGCAATAGCGGCCTGATTGAAGGTCAGCAGAATCATCAGCGCCAGCAGGCATTGCAGCCCCATCCAGATCACGGCCTGACGTACGCTGACCTGTCCGGAGGGGATCGGTCGAGAGCGGGTGCGCTCGACCTGACCGTCGAATTCCCGGTCAGTGATATCGTTCCAGGTACAGCCGGCACCGCGCATTAGGAAGGCACCGAATCCGCAGCCGATTGCGATCCACAGATCCCCCCATCTTGGGTTTCCGTCACTGAGGATAGCCAGCGCCAGTCCCCACCAGCATGGGATCAGCAGCAGCCACGTGCCAATTGGCCGATCCGCGCGGCTGAGGCGCAGGTAGGGGCGGGCGAACGCGGGGGCATGGGTGTCGACCCAGTTGCCGCTGACAGCGTCGGCAACCTGACCGTCTGGTGTTGGGGCATTGCCTTGCATATGTAAGGTCTCATGAGTGCAAAGATCAGACTGTATGTAGAGCACCCTCTGGGTCAGGGGCAATCCGTTCATTTGACGCGTGAGCAGGCGCATTACCTGTTCGGCGTCATGCGCCTGGGGGTTGGCGGGCAGATTGCCCTGTTCAACGGACTGGACGGGGAATGGCTGGCCGAGGTTGCCGAGGCCGGCAAACGCGGCGGTATTCTAACCTGTGTGGATCAGACCAAACCGCTGCATCTGCCGCCCGACCTGTGGTTCCTGTTCGCGCCAATCAAGAAGGCGCGTACTGACTTCATCGTTGAAAAAGCAGCAGAAATGGGTGCGGCGCGGATCATGCCCGTGCAGACGGAATTCACCAATTCCGAACGCATTCGCCAGGATCGCCTGCAAGCTCATGCGGTTGAGGCGGCCGAACAATGCGGCGGAACCTATGTGCCCGAGGTCGCAGACTTGCAGCGGTTGGACCGCGTGCTGGACGACTGGCCCGAAGGCCGCCAGCTTATGTTCTGCAATGAGGCCGAGGTTGGATCCGCCTTACGGCTGGCGGCCAATGAAAAAGGTCAGCCTTGGGCCATTCTGATCGGACCCGAGGGCGGTTTCTCCGACCGTGAACGCGCACGACTGGTCGCGTTGCCCTTTGCCCATGTGGTCAGCCTTGGCCCGCGCATCCTGCGAGCGGATACGGCTGCCGTTGCGGCGCTGACCATGTGGCAGCAGGCACTGGGGGATTGGGCGTGAATTGGCAAGAAGCGCGGGATGCGGACGCACCCAAAATCGACGAGTTCCTGTTCGGGCATATCCAGACGTCCATGTTCCCACTGGCGAACCTGCGAGATTTCGGTTTGCGCGGTGCAGATCGGCGGGCGGTCAATATGTGGACGCTGGGCGATGGCCCGCGCGCCGTTTTTGGAATCACGAATGAAGGGATGGTGCTGCCGCAATGTCCCGAATGCTCGGACGAGGAACTGAGCGATGCGATTCGTCTAATCCGGGGGCGCCAGCTGTTTGGCTTGGCGGCAGAGGCCACGCAGGCGCGCCGGATCATGCGACTAGCAGGGTGGGAGGGCCGGCCCGCAACACTGAATAGCGATGAGCCGGGCTTCACGTTGGATTTAGCCCAGATCATTATGCCCGACGCGACAGCGGCTCAGTTGATACCACTCGGCGATCTGGATCGGGATGTGGCCGAAGGTTGGCGGCAAAGTTACCTGATCGAGGCCATGGATTTCGATGCCGAGCGCGCGCAGGGGCAAGCGAAGAAAGACATCGCCGCTTATCTGGAGCGCGACTCGCACCGAGCCGTATTGGTGAATGGTCAGCCGGTTGCGATGACCGGATTCAATGCGCGTTTGCCCGAAGTAGTCCAGATTGGAGGCGTCTACACTCCCCCCGATCTGCGCGGTCGCAGCTATGCGCGGCTGGCCGTTGCGCTACATCTACGCGAGGCGCAAAGCAATGGCGCGACGCGCGCTATTCTGTTCGCAGCTAGCGAAGCCGCTGCGCGTGCCTATATAGCAATTGGGTTCCGGCCAGCAGGCCATTATTCCCTGATTCTGTTCAAAAACCCCGAGGATACGGCATGAGTTTCATCCGACCCGAAGCCAAACTGGCCCTGTGGCGCTGGCGCGAAGTTTTGATCGCAGGAATCATCCTGTTGGTCGGCCTCAGCTGGATCAGTGGCCCCGGTGGATTGCTTGGATGGTTGGGTTGGGTTCTGATCGCCGTGTCGGCCGCTTTGGCCGTCGTCGGCGTTCAACGTGCCCGGTTCCGCACCGGCGCGGGGGGTCCCGGACTTGTAACGATCGACGAAGGTCAGATCACCTATCTCGGCCCGCTGGATGGTGGAATCGTTGCCACGCGAGAGATTGAACGCCTTGCGCTGGACCCGACATCATCCCCAGCGCATTGGGTTTTGGATCAACCGGGCCAGCCGACGCTTCACATTCCTGTGAATGCTGAAGGGGCCGAAGCGCTGTTCGATGTGTTCTCAGCCCTTCCGGGGTTGAAAACCGAACAAATGTTGTCGGAACTGAACGGTGGCGCGACACATCCGGTTGTTATCTGGGAACGCACACCAATGCGCCCGGCCCATATCCGGTTGCATTGACACTGGCGCGGTTTAAGACCACGACTGACGCAAAGACAGACACATCAGGATCGGAGCACGGTTCATGTCCATCCCTCAGTCCGGCGGCGGACCAATCGAACGCCACGAGCAACTGGCTGAATATCTGGAATCGGGCTGCAAGCCCAAGCAGGATTGGCGCATCGGAACCGAGCATGAAAAGTTCGGCTATTGCAAAGACACGTTGAAACCGCTGCCCTTTGAGGGCGAGCGTTCGATTCTTGCGGTGCTTCAAGGCCTGCGTGATCTGCATGGCTGGGCCCCGGTGGAAGAGGCCGGCAAGCTGATCGGCCTGGAAAAGGATGGGGCCAATGTCTCGCTGGAACCTGGCGGGCAGTTGGAGCTGTCGGGCGCGCCGCTAGAGACCATTCACGAAACCTGTGACGAGGTGAACGCGCATCTGCGCGACGTGAAGGACATCGCCGACAAGATCGGCGTTGGGTTCATCGGTCTAGGGGCCGCTCCGATCTGGACGCATGACGAGATGCCACTGATGCCCAAGGGGCGTTACCGGCTGATGAACGACTATATGGAAAAGGTCGGCACGATGGGCCGGTCGATGATGCGCCGGACGTGTACCGTGCAGGTCAATATCGACTTCGGGTCCGAGGCCGACATGGTGCAGAAACTGCGCGTTGCACTGGCATTGCAGCCCGTGGCGACCGCTCTGTTTGCCAATTCTCCGTTCTTCGAAGGTAAACCTAACGGCCAGAAAAGCTGGCGCAGCTATATCTGGCGGCATCTGGATGATGCGCGCACCGGGATGCTGCCCTTTGTGTTCGAGGACGGGTTCGGGTTCGAGCGCTGGGTCGAATACGCTTTGGATGTGCCGATGTATTTCGTCTATCGCGACGGCAAATACATCGACGCGCTGGGCCAGTCCTTCCGTGATTTTTTGGAAGGCAAGCTGCCCGCTCTTCCGGGCGAAACGCCGACGCTGTCTGATTGGGCAGATCACCTGACCACAGCCTTCCCCGAGGCGCGGATCAAGAAGTTCATGGAAATGCGCGGTGCCGATGGTGGCCCATGGCGGCGCCTGTGTGCTTTGCCCGCGTTCTGGGTTGGTCTTACCTACGATCAGGGCGCGCTGGATGCAGCCTGGGATCTGGTCAAAGGCTGGGATGATGAAACGCGCGAAGCGCTGCGGGTCGAAGCCGCCAAGGACGGGCTGCAGGCCAAGGTCGGCGACATCAACATGCACGATCTGGCGCGCAAGGTGGTCTCGATCGCCGAGGGCGGCTTGAAGTCCCGCGCCTTCCCCGGCGCAGGTGGGCTGGTGCCGGATGAAACTCACTTCCTGAACGCGCTAAAAGACAGCATCGAAACCGGCAAGGTTCCGGCGGATGAGCTGCTGGACCACTACCACGGTGACTGGAATGGCGACCTGACCCGGATTTACCCCGAGTTCAGCTATTAAGACCGCGCTGAGGCGTGTTGCCATTAGGAGAGCATTTGCCAATTGTTTCGAAGTGCCCTTGTCATCCGACGGGGGTACTCGGGTATTCTCTGCGAACTACTCCTGAGCGTGATGACAAATGGCCCGTATCAGCGAACTGCACTATTCCAATGCCTACGCCGCGCAAAGTGGCGTGTCGGAGTTTCTCGAGGTCGCGCTGAGATCCGATGAGGATCCGGCGAACTTCACTGTGTCCTTTTATCAGGCAAACGGTCAGGTCGGGATCGAGATCCCGCTGGACCACCCATGGGTCGATGTATCGTTTGACTCGGACAACAACGAGCAGATCTTTATCATTTCGGCAGACTTTTTCCCGATCCTGCTGACGGACCCGAATGGCGGAGGTTCGAACAATTATGAAGCCTATGCGCTGACAAATACTGCCACGAATGAGGTCATCGACTTTTACGATATTGGGGGCGGAACCCAGAATATCGTTGCCCAAAACGGGCTGGCGGCGGGGGCCGTTTCGGAAAACCTGCCGGTTCTGGTCGGGCCGAACCAGACAACGACAACCCTGCAGTTCAACCAGCCGAACCCCGACACGCTGGTTCATGCGCCGCTCTCACCCCGTGACACCGGCGCGCCGTGTTTCGCGGCCGGGACGTTGGTGGACACGCCGGATGGACCGCGCAGGGTTGAGACGCTTAAGCCGGGCGATCTGGTTCTGACCCAGGATGATGGTGCCTGTCCCATCCGTTGGATTGGCGGGCGAACCGTCGCGGGCCGGGGCCGTTTTGCACCCGTTCGCATACATGCAGGGGCGCTAGGGGCTGAGAAGGATATCTTCGTCTCGCCGCAGCACCGTCTGCTGATGACCGGTTGGCAGGCACAGCTGCTGTTCGGAGAAGATGAGGTGATTGTCGCCGCCAAATCACTGGTCAATGGAACGACGATTACGTCGGTGTCTTGTGACATCGTCCGCTACGTTCACCTGTTCTTTGACCGGCACCAGCTTGTGTCGACGTCCGGCTTGATCTCGGAGAGCTTTTTCCCGGGCGCACAGGCTCTTTCGAGCCTTGAACGTGACGCCGCGAATGAACTGTTTGCGCTGTTCCCTGAGCTTCAAAAGCAGCCGCAGACCTATGGCGAAACCATTCGTCCGGTCAGGTGCGGCCCGCAAGCGGCAATGCTGCAAGCGATCTGATCCGCCCCTCTTGCTTTCGCGGACTGCTGTGATAGCAGAGCCTCAACAGCATTCAGGGAACCGTCATGGACGATCTTAAGGCAAAATATCTGGGTCAGATCGCCGATGCAGGCGACGAAAACGCGCTCGAAGCGATCCGTGTCGCGGCTGTCGGCAAAAAGGGCGAGGTCGCGCTGAAGATGCGCGAGCTGGGCAAGATGACGCCCGAGGAACGCCAGGTCGCAGGCCCCGCGCTGAATGCCCTGAAGGATGAGATCAACTCGGCGCTTTCCGCCAAAAAGGCTGCCCTGGCCGATGCCGCGCTGGATGAGCGTCTGCGCACCGAATGGCTGGACGTCACCTTGCCGACTCGTGCGCGCCGTCAGGGCTCGATCCACCCGGTCAGTCAGGCGACCGAGGAGCTGACCGCGATTTTTGCCGAACTGGGGTTCTCGGTGGCCGAAGGGCCGCGGATTGAGACCGACTGGCACAATTTCGACGCCCTGAACATCCCCGGCCACCACCCCGCGCGGGCCGAGATGGACACGTTCTATATGCACCGCGCCGAGGGCGACAATCGCCCGCCGCATGTTCTGCGCACCCATACCTCGCCAGTGCAAATCCGCTCGATGGAGCTGCAGGGCGCGCCGATCCGCGTGATCTGTCCGGGCGGTGTCTATCGCGCCGACTATGACCAGACCCACACGCCGATGTTTCATCAGGTCGAGGGGCTGGCCATCGACAAGGACATCTCGATGGCGAACCTGAAATGGGTTCTGGAAGAGTTCGTGAAGGCGTTCTTCGAGGTCGACGACGTCGAACTGCGTTTCCGCGCCTCGCACTTCCCCTTCACCGAGCCGTCGGCCGAGGTCGATATCCGCTGTTCCTGGGATAACGGCCAACTGAAGATCGGTGAAGGTGACGACTGGATGGAGATTCTGGGTTCCGGCATGGTCCATCCCAAGGTGATCGCCGCCGGCGGGATTGATCCCGAGGTCTATCAGGGCTTTGCCTTTGGTATCGGCATCGACCGTCTGGCGATGCTGAAATACGGCATTCCTGATCTGCGGGCGTTCTTTGATTCCGACCTGCGGTGGCTGAGGCATTACGGGTTCGCAGCGCTGGATATGCCGAACCTGCATGGTGGCTTGTCGCGGTGAACCAAAACTCGTTGAGTTATGCCGCTCAACTGATTTTCGGGCTTGTTCTTGGTACAATCCCAAGTCTGTCCACAGCAGAGCAAGTCAAAAAAGACCACCTATGTTTCGAGCTTTGGCAGGGCCAGGTTGCGAAGATCCGAAGTGCGTTCCCCGGTGGGTTTTCATCGAACCAGATTGTCTATTTTGCTGGGAGCGATGGCCGGACTTTTGACTGCCTAAATGTCAATGCTCCCTCTGGCGTTCTTGAAGAATCAGAGTTTTGGTCGCAGCAAATCGCGCCGCACGCTGATGAAATAGCGAAAGAGTCAGGTGAAATTTCTGTCAACTTCTGCAACCTGAGTCACCAAAATATCGGCGGGTTTCGAGTCGTTGTAGTACATTTGCCTTATGAGAAAGGGGAACTGAGTTCTTCAACATGCCAGAAGAGAATCCGTGACCTCGCGGACCGAACTAAAGACAGCTTCAAGTAAGTAGGACGTGGTGCCCGTCGAAGCTATGGGCTCATTGTTTGCAGGCGCGGAGCAAAGGCCGGTAGACCGCCGCGCTATCGCCAGACCGCCCGCACGGGCTGGCGATTTGTCTCCGCCACCGCAACGCTCGAACCGCGCACGGATTTGGCAGGCATAAACCGCTCAACACTCCCCGAGGATCGCCATCCCGCGGTCTGGCGACAGCGCGGCTTGTACGTCGACCAAACGGTGTGGCCAAAACACAGCTTGTCACACAGTCCCACGGGGTTGTGACGTGACACGGGCCTCTGGCCGGTTAGGGTCGGGCGCATGATTTATCGACTGCTCGCCCTCTTTCTGATGACCGCCTCTGTCGCCTATGCCATGGGACCATGGAAGGACGAATGCCATGGTGATACTGCCTGTCAGGTGGGCGACCGATCCTACCATGTGCTGGAGCCCGAGGGATGGGACGGAAAAACGCCCTTGCCTGTGCTGATGCATTTCCACGGCTGGGCGCGGCAGGGGACGGTTGTGGTCAACCACGAGCGAATTGCCGGTGCCACGAAACTGCGCGGTGTGCTGCTGGTGGCTCCGAACGGGTTGAGAAAGACTTGGGATTTCTGGACCTCGGATACGGGCGACGTACCCTTTGCCGACCGGGTGTTGGAGGATGTGGCCAAGCGGTACCCGATTGACCCCGACCGCATCTATGTCTCGGGCTATTCCTACGGCGGGGCGATGGCGTGGCGCTATGTTTGCCAGTCGGGCAATGATACGGCGGCCTTGCTGGGGATTGCAGGCAGTATCCGCCAGACCGAGGATTGCCCGCAGGCCCCGGCTGAGGTGCGTCATGTCCACGGGACCAGCGATACCGTGATGGATTTCCCTTTCGGCCCGGGTGGGGATACGACCTATCCGGTGGCGCTGTGGCGGCAGAAGTTCGGCTGTGAAACCGCCACGCCGCGTGGCGATTGGAGTGTTGTGCCGATCCTGACGCTCAGCCGGGTCGAGTGGACCGACTGTGCGCAGGGACGGGTCGCGCTGGATACGCATCCGGGCGGGCATTTCATCCCCCATGGCTGGGTCGGGCGGCAACTGGACGAGTTGTTGGGACGCGAACCCACATACCCCTGAACCGGAAAACGACCCGACCTTTTCGCGAACAGGTTTGCCGTCGCTGATGCCACCCGTTTATCCAAGTGAAAACGGGGAAATCATGACCACAATTCTGATCGTCGAAGGCAATACACCAGACATGGTTGCCGTAGGGCATGCGGGGGCCAACGGCTTCATTCGCACCTTTTCGGCCGTGGCGCCTGAAGTGCGAATACATCTGGCCAACCCTTATGCCGCGCCTTTACGCCCCGAAGAGTTGCACGGCATCGACGGCGTCGTTCTGACCGGGTCCGGCGTCCGCTGGTCCGTGGATGCGCCCGAGGCAGCCCCCCAACGTGCGGCCGCCGAGGTCGTGCTGGCCTCGGGCACACCGGTTTGGGGATCGTGCAACGGGCTGCAGCTTGCGATGCTGATGCTGGGCGGATCTGTCGGCGCCTCGCCGATCGGGATGGAGGTGGGCATGGCGCAAAACAACGCCTTGACCCGCGAGGGCGTCGAACATCCGATGATGGCCGGGCGCAGGTCTGGTTTTGGCGTGCCGTGCATCCACCGGGATGAGGTTCAGGTGCTGCCCGAAGGCGCAACGCTGTTGGCGGGCAATGGCCATTCCCCGGTGCAGGCTGCCGTTTACGAAAAGGGCAATCTGCGATTCTGGGGCACTCAGTATCATCCGGAACTGAGCCTTGCTGACATCGGCGTCTATGTTCGTGCCCGAGGTATCTTCGCAGATCACGCCAATCTGGCCGACGATCTTGAGCTAGCCGAAACAGACAGCACTGCGGCCACCCGTTTGGGAACGCATCCCGACGCCCTTGTGTTGCCCCAGCGCAGCCGTGAGCTGTCCAATTGGCTGCAATTCGTCTCTGGCGGCTAAGCGGCCCTTCCACCTGCGGGGAATATCCGCTACATGCGATCCGACCCGAAAATTCTGGCGGATAGCGACCGATGAAATTCACTCTTTCCTGGCTGAAAGACCACCTCGACACCGATGAGTCGGTTGATGAGATTGCTGAGGCGTTGACCGATCTTGGACTGGAAGTCGAAGAGATCGTGAACCCTGCGGACCGGCTGGCGGGCTTTACGCTGGGCTATGTGAAACATGCCGAGAAACATCCGGATGCGGATAAGCTGCGCGTGTGTACGGTTGCCACCGATGAGGGCGATCTGCAAATCATCTGTGGTGCGCCGAACGCGCGTGAGGGTATCACGGTCGTGGTCTGTAAACCCGGCATGTACATCCCCGGTCTGGACCTGACGATCAGCGTCGGCAAGATCCGTGGCGTCGAAAGCTTTGGCATGATGGCATCCGAGCGCGAGCTGGAGCTGTCGGACGAGCATGACGGCATCATCGAGCTGCCCTCGGGCGAGGTCGGTGACCGCTTTGTCGATTGGCTGGCCGAGAACGAACCCTCGAAAGTCGACCCGATGATCGAGATCGCGATCACTCCGAACCGCCCCGATGCGCTGGGCGTCGCGGGCATTGCGCGCGATCTGGCTGCGCGCGGCGTCGGTACGCTGAAAGAGCGTGACTACACGCCGGTTCCGGGTGATTTCGAAAGCCCGATCAAGGTGACGATTGATGAGGATACTCTGGACGGCGCGCCGCATTTCACCGGCCGTCTGATCAAGGGCGTCAAGAACGGCCCCAGCCCGCAATGGCTGCAGGATCAACTGAAGGCCATCGGTCTGCGCCCGATCTCGGCACTGGTGGATATCACCAACTACATGACCTTCGACCAGAACCGCCCGCTGCACGTGTTCGATGCGGACAAGGTACAGGGCAACCTGCGGGTGCACCGTGCCATGGGTGGTGAAACGCTGACCGCGCTGGACGAGAAAGAATACACACTGCAGCCCGGTATGATGGTGATTTCGGATGACAAGGGTCCCGAATCCATCGCTGGCATCATGGGCGGTGAGGAAACCGGCTGTACCGAGGAAACCGTCAACGTGTTCCTTGAAAGTGCATTCTGGGATCACGTGCAGATCGCTCTGACCGGTCGTGCATTGAAGATCAATTCGGATGCGCGTTACCGGTTCGAGCGTGGCGTTGATCCTGAATACACACTGGAAGGCCTGGAACACGCGACGCAGATGATTCTGGACATCTGCGGCGGTGAAGTCTCGAAGGTGGTTGAGGCTGGCAAGGCGCCGGATCATTCACGCGCTTACAAACTGGATGCTGAGCGTGTTCAGTCACTGGTCGGTATGGACATCCCCGAAAGCGAACAACGCCAAACCTTGACGCGTCTGGGCTTCCGACTGGAAGGCGAGATGGCACACGTTCCCAGCTGGCGTCCCGATGTCATGGGTGAAGCTGATCTGGTGGAAGAGGTCGCGCGGATTGCGTCTTTGACCAAGTTGCAGGGCAAGCCGTTGCCTCGTGTGACCGATGGCATCCCCAAGCCGGTGATGACCCCGACACAACGCCGTCAGTCGATGGCGCGCCGCACCTGTGCGGCGCTCGGGTACAACGAGTGCGTTTCCTACACCTTCATTGATCAGGCCTCGGCGGCACTGTTCGGTGGCGGCGATGAGGCCACCCAGCTGGAAAACCCGATCTCGTCCGAGATGAGCCATATGCGTCCCGATCTGCTGCCCGGTCTGCTGCAGGCCGCCGCCCGCAATCAGGCGCGTGGTTATACCGACGTGGCCCTGTTCGAAGTTGGCCCGGTGTTCCATGACGGCGAGCCTGGCGATCAGAAAACCCAGATCACTGGCCTGTTGGTCGGTCGTAATGGTCCCAAGGACGTCCACGGCGCCTCGCGCCCGGTTGACGTGTTCGACGCCAAAGCGGATGCCGAGGCTGTACTGGCCGCAATTGGTGCACCCGCGAAGGTTCAGATCCTGCGCGATGGCGATGCGTGGTGGCACCCGGGGCGTCACGGCAAGATCTGTCTGGGCCCGAAAAAGGTGCTGGGCGTCTTTGGCGAACTGCACCCGCGCATCCTGCAGGCAATGGACATCAAAGGCCCGGCGATGGCATTCACCATCTGGCCGGACGAGGTGCCTCTGCCCCGTAAATCCGGTGCCACTCGCGCCGCTCTGGAGCTGCGTGATCTGCAGGCGGTCGAGCGGGACTTTGCCTTTGTTGTCGACGAAGGCGTCGAGGCGCTGACGCTGGTTAATGCCGCGGCCGGTGCCGACAAGGCGCTGATCGAGGACGTCCGCGTCTTTGACGAATTCATCGGCGGCAGCCTGGGTGAGGGCAAGAAATCGCTGGCCATCACCGTGCGCCTGCAGCCGACGGATGCGACGCTGAAGGAAAAAGATATCGAAGCGGTGGCCGAGAAGATCATCGCCAAGGTCACCAACGCGACTGGCGGCACTCTGCGCGGCTAAGCCGACTGTTCTTGACAAAGCAAGGCGCGCCATCAGGCGCGCTTTTTGCGTTCAGAGGCCGCTGTTGCCTTGCGGCAACATCTGAAATGACCTGAATTCAGGGGCTTGAGTGGAATCACGTTCGGCCCCTAAACCCGGCCCCCTAAAGCAATCAAACCTCGGAGTCTGCCAGATGCCAGATCCCAGCCGCGCCCACGCGCTATCCCAAATCTGATTGCCCGCCAGCGACCCGGCGGGCCTGTTTCCCGTTGGAGAGCTGTCATGAAACGTCAAGACATCTCGATGATCCGGCAGATTCTGCCGAATGAGATGACATTCCACTACTACCCGGACCGGCAAAGCCCGTGGTTGCTGTGCCAGTCCATGGACGAGGAAACCTCGGTTTCCGACCTGAAACAAACGGACCTGTCCCGCTTACTGTCTCGCCCTTTGTTGCAACCCATGGTCGCGCAGTGCGGCGGGGTTCTGCGGCGGCATGATGTGATGGCGGTTGCTCACGCGGACCGTGCGATGCAGTGGGACGGTTTGGGGCCGGCAGCAAAAACCGGGCTGGAAGCGGCATATCAGTCGCAATGGCTGGACTTTTGCCTCAGCTTCGACATCTGGTCGGGCGAGCAGACCACGCGCAAGGCTCATAACCTGGTTGTACAGCTCGGGTTCCCGACCGAACATGCCGAGCTGTTGTGGAAATTTGGTCAACGCAGCTCGGTTGATCAGTTCCAAAGCTGCTGGCACCCGGTTCGCACGGATGGCCGGCCAACCTTGTCGTGGTGTCGTTTGGACATTGATCTGGCAAGCGGCACCTGTCTGATCGAAGAGATTCAATCGGACTGGCTGCGCTTTGTCGGTCGCGCTCGTCGTCGCCTGCAAAACCGGGCGCCCCGATCTCGTCAGCTGCGATTGACGACGGAATACGAACAGGCGCTGCAGCGGCAATACGCAAAAATTTGGGGCGATGTGATGATGCTGGCAGTACTGGTTCTGCTGCGGGATGAATTTGCCGTGCGGACGGTCTGGATGCATCAGCCTGCCTCGGGTGCCAGACTCAAGGGGATCAACTGGGGGCGGCTGCCGCCGCGGTCGGTCTATACGAAACTGCCGCGCAGCTTCGGTTTTGAGCCGACGCGCGATGCTCCTCCGTTCTTGGGGAGCAAGCAGAAAAGTGCGGCCCGCCGGGCAGTTCAGGACGAACAGCCGACCTTCTGGCGTCTGTCGTTCTGAACACCCCCTTGGGTCGGTCGCGCATTCGCATTAGGGTCGCGAACAAAGTCAAAGGAGACACCCATGAGCCTGAATGTTTACCTCTCTGGTGAAATCCACACCGACTGGCGCGAGCAGATCATCGAGGGTGCTCGGGGGTTGGACATTGCGTTCAATAGCCCTGTCACCGATCACGCGGCCAGCGACGATTGCGGCGTCGCCATTCTGGGGGCCGAGCCGAACAAGTATTGGCACGACCATAAGGGCGCGATGGTCAACGCGATCCGTACCCGCAAGGGCATCGCCGATGCCGATGTGGTCGTCGTCCGGTTCGGCGAAAAGTACAAACAATGGAACGCAGCTTTTGATGCGGGTTACGCGGCCGCGCTGGGCAAATCGCTGATCGTACTGCATGGCCCCGATCATCAGCATGCGCTTAAAGAGGTCGACGCCGCCGCGCTGGCTGTGGCCGAACACCCCTCGCAGGTGGTTGAGGTGCTGCGCTACGTTCTGACCGGCAAGCTGCCACAGTAACTCACGTTACGTTCCGCTTGCTCGAATATTGGGTGCTTTCTACCTTTTGTCTTGGGCAGAACGGGAAGGGCATCCATGGAATTCGACTATGTCATCGTTGGCGGTGGTTCCGCTGGCTGCGTGATGGCGGCGCGTCTTAGTGAACATCCCGACACGAAGGTCTGCCTGCTTGAAGCAGGCGGAGCGGGAGAAGATCTTGTGATTCGGGCTCCAGCCCTTGTGGCCGCGATGATCTCCGGGCGGCCCAAGCTGAACAACTGGGCCTTTCACACCGTGCCCCAGCCCGGTTTGAATGGGCGGAAAGGGTACCAGCCACGCGGAAAAACACAGGGTGGATCGTCCGCCATTAACGCAATGCTCTATGTGCGCGGTCATCCCGCCGACTACGACGAATGGGCCGATCTTGGATGTGAAGGTTGGGATTGGAACGGTGTCCTTCCCTTTTTCCGGAAAGCCGAGAGGAACGTGCGCGGGGCAGATGACCTCCATGGGTCAGACGGCCCTTTACAGGTTGCGGATCAGTCTGAACCGCGGGCTATCTCGCATGCATTTGTTGAGGCTTGCGGCCAGCAGCAAATACGAAAAACCGAAGATTTTAACGGACCTGAGCAGGAAGGGGCGGGCCTGTATCAGGTGACGCAGTTCCACGATGGCGCACATAAGGGCGAGCGGTGCTCTGCCTCGGCGGCCTATCTGCGTGGCGTCAAATCGCGACCGAACCTGACGATCATGACCGGCGCCGAGGCGCAGAAAATCCTGTTTGAGGAAAAGCGCGCCACTGGGGTGCGACTGCGCCGAAAGGGCAAGGTTGTTGAGGCGCGCGCGCGCAAGGAAGTTATCGTTTCCAGCGGTGCCTTTGGTTCACCGCAACTGTTGATGTTGTCGGGAATCGGACCCGAGGCGGAATTGACACAGCATGGTATCCCGGTTTTGCATGACCTGCCGGGTGTTGGCCAAAACCTTCAGGACCATCTGGATTATGTCCAGAGCTATCGATCCAAACGTAAGGATGTGATCGGCCTGACTCCGGGCGGATTATGGGATCTGGCGAAGGCTGGCATGGATTGGCGCCGAACCGGAGAGGGCCTGTTCTCGACCCCCTTTGCCGAAGGTGGCGCGTTTTTCAAGTCCGAACCATCGGTATCCAAACCGGATCTTCAACTGCACTTTGTGGTTGGCATCGTCGACGACCACATGCGCAAGTTTCATCTTCGACACGGGTTCTCGTGCCATGTCTGCGTTTTACGCCCGTTCAGCCGGGGCAGCGTAGGGTTGAGCTCGGACCGCGCCGGGGAACCGCCGCGCATTGATCCGGCATATCTCAGCGATGACCGGGATCTAGACCTGCTGAAGCAAGGCGCGCGGATTATGGAGTCGATCCTTGAGGCTCCACCGTTGGAGCCGTGGAGGGCCAAACGATTGTATGCGCATGATGGCAGTGATCAGGCGCTCGAGGCGGATATTCGCAACCGCGCCGACACGATTTACCATCCGGTCGGAACCTGCAAGATGGGCGTCGATGACATGGCCGTCGTTGATCTTGAGGGCCGCGTACATGGAACAGAAGGGCTGCGCGTGGTGGACGCGTCGGTTATGCCGACTCTGATCGGCGGCAACACCAACGCGCCCACCATCATGATTGCTGAAAAGATCGCCGACGCAATCAGTCCCGCGCAGGCGTGACAAGCCCTTTTTGTACGGCGGGCCGTTCAAGGAACCGGTCCAGATAGGCCGTAACATTGGCATGGTCTTCCCAGCCAACGAGATCGCGGGCACCATAATGCTCCAGCCCGCGCAGCCACGGCGCAATGGCGATATCGGCAATCGAATACTCGCCGGCGATCCAGTCCCGACCTTCCAGCTGCTGGTTCAGAACGTTCAAAAGGCGCTTGGCTTCGTTAACGTATCGCTCGCGCGGGCGCGGGTCTTCGATCTCGCTGCCTGCGAATTTGTGGAAATAGCCAAGCTGTCCGAACATCGGGCCGATACCGCCCATCTGGAACATCACCCATTGGATCACGCGATACTTGTCGGCTTTGGTTTGGCCCAGGAGCTTCCCGCTTTTCTCGGCGAGATAGATCAGGATCGCTCCGCTTTCGAACAGGCCAAGCGGCTCGCCGTCCGGGCCATTGGGGTCTATGATCGCGGGGATTTTGTTGTTCGGGTTCAGGGACAGGAATTCGGGGCTTTTGACGTCCGTATCCGACAAGGTGACCAGATGAGGCTCATACGGAAGGCCGGTTTCCTCGAGCATGATCGACGCTTTGACGCCGTTCGGGGTGGGAAAGGAGTAAAGCTGAATCCGGTCCGGATTCTTCGCAGGCCAACGGGTCGTAATCGGGTGAGAGGCGGTGTCCAGCATGAGGAGCTCCTTGTTACCTGACTACAATAGTTAGGCAGGGTTATGCCGTCTTGCCAGTATCCGTGCTGTGCATACCCGGTCAGCGCCTGTGTATTTCGGAACAACGGGGAAAACCCGCTGATCTCACACCTAGACCAAAACACGCGAATAGCTCACTATTCCGCGAATCCTGCGCCGAAAACGCGGGTTTGTCGTGAATCGAAAGGAGATACGCGTGGATGAGGTCGTAACACAGGTGGGTGCCTTTGCCCCGCTTATCATAAGCGCGGTCAAGGCGCTGATTGTTCTGATCCTTGGTTGGATCTTTGCTGGCGCAATCGGCGGCATGGTTCGACGCCGGATTAATGCGACACCGCATATTGACCAGACCCTGGGGAATTTTGTTGCCAGCCTGGTAAAATGGGTAATCCTGGCCATGGTGCTGGTCGCCGTGCTGGGCATCTTTGGAATTCAGGCGACAAGCATCGTTGCCATTCTGGGTGCGGCATCGCTGGCCATTGGTCTGGCATTGCAGGGGACGCTCAGTGATCTTGCGGCTGGTGTCATGCTGGTTGTCTTCCGGCCGTACAAGTTGGGTCAGTATGTGGACATTGGCGGAACCGCAGGCACGGTCAAGGACCTGAACCTGTTCACAACCGAGCTGGTGACCCCGGACAACGTTCAGATCATTGTTCCCAATGGACAGTCCTGGGGCTCAATTATCACCAACTATTCAGCCCATGATACGCGTCGCGTCGATCTGGTGTTCGGCATCGATTATGGGGACAGCGCCGATGAGGCTATGAAGATCATATTGGATGTCGCCAAAGCCGATGAACGTATTCACAGCGATCCAGAACCTTGGGTGCGGGTGACCAATCTGGGCGACAGCTCGGTCGATCTGACCGCGCGCCTGTGGTGTAACGCGGCGGATTACTGGGATCTGAAGTTTGAGATCACCAAAGCGGTGAAAGAGGCGTTCGACGTAAAAGGCGTGTCGATTCCATATCCGCATACGGTGGAAATCCAAAAGCAGGGTTAAACCCTCCCGCCCGTCGATCGGGCATTGAAATGCCCTCCTCTGGTTGGGCCCGGCGCCGCGCTGATCGCGCGGCGCCATTTTTCTTGCGAAACCGTTGCGCCCAAAACAACAGCGCCGCGTCAAAGACGCGGCGCTTGGCCCTACGCTGTAAAGCGCCCTCGTCAGAGGCCGCTTTCAGGGGCGGGAGAGATCAGGACTTGATCACAACGTTGGGAGAGACAACGTCGATGCCCAGAGCTTTGCCGACCGCGTAGTAGGTCAGCTGACCGGCATGTACGTTCAGACCGTTCAGCAGATGCGGGTCGTCCTGGCAGGCTTGCTTCCAGCCTTTGTCGGCCAGCGCCAGCATGAACGGCATCGTTGCGTTGCCCAGTGCGATGGTCGAGGTGCGCGCAACTGCGCCCGGCATGTTGGCGACACAGTAGTGCATCACACCGTCTACTTCGTAGATCGGCTCGGCATGAGTGGTTGCCTTGGACGTTTCAAAGCAGCCGCCCTGGTCGATCGCAACGTCCACCAGAACCGCGCCGGGTTTCATGGTCGACAGCTGATCGCGGCTGATCAGCTTGGGTGCTGCGGCACCGGGGATCAGAACCGCACCGATGACCATGTCGGCATCCTGGATCAGTTCAGCAGTGGCGCCCGCTGTCGAGTACTGGCTCTTGAACGTGCGGCCGAATACGTCATCCAGATAGCGCAGACGCGGCAGCGAGCGGTCCAGTACGGTGACGTCAGCACCCATGCCTGCTGCGATCTTGGCAGCATGCGTACCAACGACGCCGCCACCGATGACGATGACTTTTGCCGGGCCAACACCGGGCACGCCGCCCATCAGAACGCCACGGCCGCCGTTGGCCTTTTGCAGTGTCCAGGAGCCGACCTGGGGTGCCAGACGACCGGCAACCTCGGACATTGGTGCCAGCAGAGGCAGGCCGCCATTGGCGTCGGTCACGGTTTCATACGCGATTGCGGTACAGCCGGATTCGATCAGGTCGTGGGTCTGGTCTGGGTCCGGCGCCAGGTGCAGGTACGTGAACAGCAGCTGGCCTTCGCGCAGCATCTTGCGCTCGACAGCCTGCGGTTCTTTTACCTTTACGATCATATCTGCGGTGGCGAACACCTCTTCCGCAGTATCGACGATACGCGCGCCTGCGGCGATATACGAATCGTTGTCAAAGCCGGAACCCATGCCGGCGTTGGTTTCAATGATGACCTCATGGCCACGCGCAACTGCTTCTTGTGCTGCGTTGGGCGTCATGCCGACGCGGAATTCCTGGGGTTTGATTTCCTTGGGGCAACCGATCTTCATGTTTTGCTCCTCCGTTCATAAACTGCCTAAATTATGTGCATTCTGAGACGCAATTTCTGTGAAACTCTGCCCGTCATTTGGATTTTCTTCGGGAGATTCTTCAGTATAATGGAGAAATCTTGCAAAGGATTTGCGTGAATGAGCCTCGACACGACCGATAGAAAGATTCTGGCGGCCCTGCAGCGCAACGGCAGAATGTCGAATGCAGAGCTGTCAGATCAGGTGAATCTGTCCCCGTCCGCCTGCCATCGACGGGTCCAGAGGCTTGAGGCCGAGGGTTATATTCGCAATTACGTGGCGCTTTTGGATGCGCGCAAGATGAAAGTGCCGACCACCGTGTTTGTCGAGATCACATTGCAGGGGCAGGCCGAAGAGCTTTTGGATGCGTTCGAAAAGGCAGTGGCGCGCATTCCGGACGTGTTGGAATGCCACCTGATGGCGGGGACGGCCGACTATATTCTGAAAGTCGTGGCCGAAAATACCGAGGATTTCGCCCGTATTCACCGTCAGTATCTGTCGCGCTTGCCCGGCGTGGCGCAGATGCAAAGCTCTTTTGCGCTGCGTACCGTGTTCAAGACGACTGCTCTGCCTGTGTGATGTTCAGGCTGGCGAAGGATATGTAAACAGGGCCAGATGCAGGGCGTTAAAACCGAAATGCATCAGAACCGGCACCCAAAGACGACCGGTGGCATAATACCCCAGACCACACGCCGCCCCAAGGATTGCCGCATAGGCAACAAGGGCCGGACCGCCTGCAAAATGAGCCAGACCAAATAACAGACTGGCCAGAGCAATTCCAAGCGCCGTGCCAAGTTTTGACGCGATGATCGACTGCAGATAGCCGCGGAAAAAGGCCTCTTCGGTCAGGCAGGTCAGAAACAGGTTGGATAACGCGAAGATCAGCCACCATGGCGGCAGGCCGATCTCTGGCCGGATTGCTTCTGTGGCCAACCCAAGGACGAGCAAGGCGGGCAGGGCTGCAAGACCAACGATTAAAGGCGTTTTTCTGATGGGCGTAGCGCTATCGATCATTCCGGGCCAGGCCAGTAGAACCGCGAGCAACACCATTGGCTTGTCGAGGTTCAGGTACATGGAAAACGCCGAACTTGCGGGTCCGGCATGCACTTGGTCCAGAACAAGCAAGTTGTGAAAACCGGGTATCAGATGCGCACCCAACGCCAGACACCAGAGTGTCAGAGCAATGTGCCCCACGGTGGCCGGGACACCGGAGAGATTGTGCAGGCCCGCCGCGCCGATGAGGCCGACTATGACTACGCCCACGGCCAGAGGTGTGACCAGCCCCATTGCAAGGGCGACAACACCAAATACCAGCAGCAGTATCAGGCTAAGCTGCCGCCTGCCCGACGCAGCACTGACCATACCGGCGATCAAAATGAACCAGGGCCAAATCAAGGGCGGAAGGGAAACGAAATGTGCCATGGCTTTCTCAGGTGTTGATATGCCCATTGATGCGGCTGCTCAGTGCCCAATGGCAAGGCCAAAGCAGGTTCGCAAACGTCAACCTGTTTGCATTGCGTCAATACTGACGCTTGTATCCCGATGCAGGTAGGTCCAAATATGGATAAAGACCGTATCTTCTGCCTATGTCTTTGCACCCGCTGTGTTGCAGGCGGCCGTATTTTGGCGCAAGACATTCATCAATTCTTCTGATGACATCAGGCAGTTACACTCCCCCGGTACGGTCGGAACCCGTTGACTGATAAGGAGCAGACCTTGGCTTACGAACACAATGATGCCCCCAAAGATTGGCTGGAAGCCGAGTTGGAAGACACGCTGGACGAAGATTTCGAAATCGAATTCAGTGAACCGATGCTCTCGATGGAAGTCCGTAAGATATACAAGGATCAGCATCCCGACATGCTGGACCGCAAGGTCTATTTCCGAAACCTTTTGCGGTTGCAGGCCGAACTGATCCGCGTTCAGGATTGGGTTCAGCATACAGGCGCCAAGGTGTGCATCCTGTTCGAAGGCCGCGACAGTGCCGGTAAAGGGGGGGTGATCAAGCGGATTACCCAGCGTTTGAACCCGCGCGTTGCCCGTGTGGTCGCCTTGCCAGCACCCAGCCGTCGGGAACAAAGCCAGTGGTATTTCCAGCGTTATGTCCCGCATCTGCCAGCCGCCGGTGAGATCGTTCTGTTCGACCGGTCCTGGTACAACCGTGCGGGCGTGGAACGGGTGATGGGTTTCGCCAGCGAAGATCAGGTGGAACAGTTCTTTCAGGACGTTCCCGAATTCGAACGGATGCTGGTGCGGTCGGGGATTATCCTGCTGAAATACTGGTTCTCGATCACCGACGAAGAGCAGCAATTGCGATTCCTGATGCGCATTCACGATCCGATGAAACAGTGGAAGCTGTCTCCGATGGATCTGGAGTCGCGCATTCGTTGGGAATCATACACCAAGGCCAAAGAGGACATGCTTTTTCGCACGAACATCCCCGAAGCACCTTGGTACATCGTCGAAGGGAATGACAAAAAGCGTGAACGCCTGAATTGCATCGAGCATCTGCTGACGAAAATTCCGTATACGGATGTGCCGCAGGAAAAGGTCAATCTGCCAGATCGCAAGTACAACCCGGAATATGAGCGTCGGATTCTGCCCGACGAGCTCTACGTTCCAAAGATCTACTGACGAAGGAAAACGAGGCCGGTCATGACCGGCCTCGCTTCGGTTGGTAAATCAGGCGATTTCGACGTTGCAGTTGAAGTCGAATTCGTCGATCCAGTCAAAATCCCACAACGAGTTGCTTTCCGATGCAGGTTCCGGAGTGGCTGTGTCCCTGTCATTGGATCTGACAGAAACGAAATCGAAGTCTACTGAATTGGAGGAGTCGGCGGTGTCGGCCGAACGCTTCCAATAAAAGTTATCAAACTTCGTCTGCCACTCGTTGAAGATGTTTTCGAGCTGCGCCAGAAGGGCTGCTGCGTCAAAACCACCACCCCAGGAATCGTCAGTGTCAACCGGGGTTGGTTCCGGCATCTCGGGTTCTGGCGTTTCGGTTTCAGCGACCTCTGTGACGGGCGTCTGAATTTCGGGCTCCTCTGGCTGCGTGACGCCTGCGTCCGGCTCTTCGACGGCGGGTGGCGTGGTGTCGGTCACAACCGTCTCAGGTGTTTCAGGTTCCGGCTCGGTCGGCTCGTCCGCAACAACAGGTGTTTCGGGCTCTGGCTCTGCTGGCGCCTCGACAACAACTGGTGGTGTTTCCGGTTCTGGCTCGACGGGTTCCTCGACCACAACGACTGGTGTTTCGGGTTCTGGCTCGGCAGGCTCCTCAACAACAAGTGGCGGGGTGGGTGCCGGAGCAGCGGGTGCATCGCCATTGTCCAGTGCCACTTCGCCGTCGGTGGTTGCGAAATTCTGAGTGACCACAACGGCGTCATAGCCCTGCATGGTGCCCGTTTCGATCCCGATACCGATGTATTTGAAATCGGGATTCAGGATGTTTGCGCGGTGGCCAGGGCTGTCCATCAGGTTCTGATGAAGCTGGGCAACATCATCGCTGATCCCGGGTGCGCCGCGTTCGGATTGCCAGGCGATATTTTCGCCGGAACGCCAGCCGCCTGAAAAATCAAAGCCAGCTTCGCGCATACGCTCTGTCGCCGATGACCCGCCAGCACCGGTGTGGCTGAACGAGTCCGTGTTCAACATCCATTCGCTGTGGTCTTCGGATGACGCGTTCAGGTGGGTTTCAAGTTGTAGCGGCTCCAAACCGCGGGATGTGCGCTCTTGGTTGATGAGCGCCAGCATTTCTCGCTCGAAAGAACTTGCAGTCGACATTTTGCCTCCGTTGGGGGGATTGTCTTTGAGTGGACGCCGACAATTAATGAATCATCTGACGGGTCCGATAGAGCGTCAGCAAATCCAGGCGGGATTCGGCGGGACAGTGCTTTCAGAGGGTGATTCGTACGCTGTATTATGCTGGTTAAAGTCTTTCTGGCACGTAATCGGCGGCTTGTCGCACATACGCCCGCCTGGTCGGCGGATTCGCACGTGCCCAGAAAACGACAAACCCCCGGGCGATGCCTCGGGGGTCGTCAAATAGTGTCATCCAAAGCTGGACAAGTCGGGTCTTAGAGCAGACCTTCGCGCTGGGCTTTCTTGCGCGCCAGTTTACGGGCACGGCGAATCGCTTCAGCTTTCTCGCGCGCTTTTTTCTCGGACGGTTTCTCGAAATGTTGCTTCAGCTTCATTTCACGGAACACGCCTTCGCGCTGCAGCTTTTTCTTCAGGGCACGAAGCGCCTGATCGACGTTATTGTCGCGAACACTAACCTGCATGTGGTTGTCACCACCTTTCTAGATAGAGTTGCAAGGAAATTGCAGGAGTTGGCCGTATAGCAAAGCGCCTCTATCTTGTCTAGTACTGGCCCCGAGAACCGGAGAACCGCCATGACCACCACCTACGAAGACGCCAAGCATCAGTTGCTGGACGCGATGTTGACCCATGTGCCGTTCGACGGCTGGTCAGAGGCCAGCTTTCGCATGGCCATCACGGATTGCGATATGGATGACGCTTTGGCCCGCGCGATCTGTCCGCGCGGCGCGATCGATCTGGCGCTGGCATTTCACGCGCGCGGCGACGCAGTCATGGTGGAGCGCCTTAAATCCACGGACCTGGGCGAGCTGAAATTCCGCGACCGCATCGCTTCCGCAGTTCGCATCCGGCTTGAGGCGGTTCCGGACAAGGAACTGGTCCGCCGTGGCATGACCCTGTTTTCCCTGCCCACGCATGCGGCAGACGGAGCGAAAGCCCTATGGCAGACCTGCGATCTGATCTGGGACACGCTGGGCGATACGTCGGACGACGTGAACTGGTACACCAAGCGGGCGACGCTGTCGGGCGTGTATTCTTCGACGCTGCTTTATTGGCTGGGTGACGATTCGCCCGATCATCAGAAAACGTGGGAGTTTCTGGATCGGCGCATCTCGGACGTGATGCAGATCGAAAAAATCAAGGCGCAGGTCAACGACAATCCATTGTTCAAGCCGTTCCTGGCAGTTCCGAACTGGCTTGCCGGTCAGGTGAAGCCGCCGATGAAAATGCGCGCTGATCTGCCCGGGATGCTGAACCCGCGCAAGTAACCCTCTTGCTGCTGGGCCTTTGGGATTTTGCCTGCTAGGCATTGGGCAAAGGAGATTTGCCCATGACCCAGATGATGCGTGCTGTCGAAATCACCAAACCCGGCGGCCCGGATGTTTTGCAGTTGACCGAACGCCCGGTGCCAGAACCGCAAACCGGTCAGGTGATCCTCAAAGTGGCATATGCGGGCGTGAATCGCCCAGACGCGCTGCAACGCGCGGGGGCCTATGACCCGCCTCCGGGTGCCAGCGATCTGCCGGGACTTGAAGCGTCGGGCGAAGTTGTTGCCGTCGGCGCCGGGGTTGAGGGGCTTTCGATTGGTGATCAGGTCTGTGCTCTGCTGCCCGGTGGCGGGTACGCGGAATTTGTGGCCACACCTGCCGCGCATTGCCTGCCCGTCCCAAAAGGGATGGGCATGAAAGAGGCCGCCTGTCTGCCCGAGACCTTCTTTACGGTCTGGTCCAACGTGTTCACCCGTGGTGGGCTGAAAGCGGGCGAACGGTTTTTGGTGCATGGTGGGTCCAGCGGTATTGGTACGACCGCGATCCAGTTAGCCAACGCGTTTGGAGCTCGGGTGTTTGCGACCGCCGGGTCCGCTGAAAAATGCGAGGCCTGCGAGAAGCTGGGCGCGGAAAGGGCGATCAACTACCGCGATGAGGAATTTGTTGGGGTCATGCGGGCCGAAGGTGGCGCGAACCTGATCCTCGACATGGTTGGCGGCGACTATATTCCGCGCAACGTCAAGGCGCTGGCCGAGGATGGGCGACTGGTTCAGATCGCGTTCCTGCAAGGCCCAAAGGTCGAGCTGAACTTTGCCATGATGATGGTTAAACGCCTGACCCTTACCGGGAGCACCTTGCGCCCGCAAAGTGATCTGGCCAAGGCCAAGATCGCACAGGATCTGCGTGAGGCGGTCTGGCCATTGCTGGAGGCCGGGAAGGTTGCCCCTGTCATGGACAGCGAGTTCGATCTGGCCGATGCCGCAGCGGCGCATGCGCGGATGGAAAGCTCGGGGCATATTGGCAAGATCGTTCTGAACGTCGCAGGCTAAGAGCTCGGCGCGCGGGTCTATCCCGCGCTTTTTTCGTTCAGGCGACCGCGCGGCGATACAGGTGCCAGGTGGCGTGACCCAGAACCGGCATCACAACGATCAGGCCCAACAGCAGCGGGATTGCTCCGATGATCAGCAACGCCGCTACGATGAAGCCCCACGCCAGAATGACACCTGGGTTGTGGCGCAGAACCCGGACCGATGTCACCACGGCCACTGGCAGGCCAACCTTGCGGTCCAGCAGCAGGGGGAAGCTGACAACGCTGACGGCCAATGCGACCAGCGCGAAAAGGAATCCGACGGCGTTTCCGAAGATGATCATGGTCCAGCCTGCGCCTGTGGTGAAAACTTCGGTCACGAACGCACCGAAAGAGGTCGGCAGGTCCGGACCAAGCGTGTGGACATAGATGGCCTGCGCGACCATCAGCCAGACGAGCAACAGCATGACCAGATAGAATCCCAGCGCCAGAATCGCTCCGAATGACGGGGATCGGAACACCCCGAATGCGTCCAGCCAGTGGACTTCTCCGCCCAATTCGCGTTTGCGGCTGATTTCATACAGACCCACCGCTGCGATCGGGCCGATCAGGGCAAACCCCATGACCAGCGGCGCCAACAGCGGCACCATGTTCCTGTTCAGACCAAATCCGAACATCAACAGTCCGGCGATTGGATAGATCAGGATGACAAAAATCGCATCCGCGCGCGTTTCAAGAAAGTCGTGATACCCCGCCGCCAGACACTCGCGCAGGTCCTGCATCGTCAGGGTCTGCACCTTTGGCAGGTGTCGCGTATCGGCGCTGCCAATACGGTTCACGCTTTCTGCAATGTGATCGCCGGTCGCGCCAATGTTCCGGGCCGCCCAGCTAATTGGATTTCCAATCGTTTTAGCCATCATCATCCCCTCCCTTTGCCAACAGCGCAGCAGAGTGAATCCGGCATGAGTTGCCCTTGGCCGGACCAGCCGACAACGCTCGGACCCCAGTATAGCACAATTTTTCTCGTCGTGGTTGCGTCCGGTGCTATCGTGCGGATTGCCCTGTTTCACAGTCGTGTTAGCTTGGCGTCAGGCAACAGGAGGTCAGCATGCAGCAAACGGCAAGAACCGTCGTCATTCACGAACACGGCGGCCCCGAAGTTCTAAAGATCGAGGACCGGCCATTGGGCGACCCAGGGCCCGGAGAAGTTCGCATTAGCCACCGTGCCTGCGGGCTGAATTTCATTGATGTTTATCAACGAACGGGGCTGTACCCGCTGGAATTGCCGCATGCGCTGGGCATGGAAGCCGCGGGCGTGATCGAAGCTGTCGGAGAGGGCATCACCCATCTGGAACCCGGACAGCGCGCCGCTTATGCCGCAGCGCCCGCCGGAGCTTATTGTGAGGCGCGCGTCATGCCCGCGTCGCAAGTGTGCCCATTGCCCGAGGCGATTTCATTTGATGCGGCGGCGGCGATGATGCTCAAGGGAATGACGGTCGAATACTTGTTTCACCGCACAACACCCCTGAAACGGGGCGATACCGTATTGTTTCACGCGGCTGCCGGTGGCGTTGGGCTGATCGCCTGCCAATGGGCCAAATCCGAGGGGATCACCCTGATCGGGACGGCGGGAACGGATGAAAAATGCAGCCTTGCCCAGTTCAATGGCGCCGCGCATTGCATCAACTACCGGACTGAGAACTTTGCCAAGCGCGTGGCCGAGATCACCGACGGCAAGGGCGTGGACGTGGTGATGGATTCCATTGGGGCGGATACATTCAACGGCTCTTTGGATTGTCTGAAGCCCTTGGGAATGATGATTTCCTTTGGCAACGCCTCGGGGCCGGTGCCGTTGATGGATATCGGGATTCTGGGCAAAAAAGGCTCGCTCAAAATCACCCGACCGACCTTGTTCACCCATATTGCCGATCATGCCGTGTGTCAGGCAATGGCGCGCCGTCTGTTTGGCAAGGTCGAAGGCGGAGAGGTCAAGATCCACATAGACCAGCGGTTCCCCCTAGATCAGGTGTCCGAGGCGCACCGGGTGCTTGAGGCCCGTCAAACCACGGGAAGTACCATTCTGGAACCCTAGGACAAAACCGGAAATCGAGAGTTTTAACAAGAAACGGCGGCAGAGTGATCTGCCGCCGCCTTCTTTAATAGTGTCAGCGCGTTACTGCTGCAGTTCTGCCGGTGTCTTGTCGGCAATGGTTTCCCAGTTGGTGCTGGCCTGCTCGATAAAGCCCGGAATATCACCTTCCCAACGTTCCTGAATGTCCTGCGACAGGTTCAGGTACAGCTTGTTGTCAACAATTTTCCAATAGGTCGGGTCACCGTCGAACTTGAAGCCCATCGCCGCACCAAATGCGCAGTAGCCGCCATATGCGGGCAGATACGCTTCGGGGTTTTCTTCAAACGCGGCTTTGTTTTCTTCGTTGGCAAAACGGTACAGCGCGTCGTTGTGCAGGGTGGTGATGCGGTAATCGCCTTTGGTCGGCTCACCTGCGGTGAAGTAGGCAACCGGGTCGTAACCCTGCATCGCCAGACCGGTCGAGCTTGCGTTCAGTTCTACACCTGCGGCCAGAGCCGAGCTTGCGATGGCAACAGACAGCGCGACGCCACCGATGATGGATTTGAACTTGTTCATTGTTTTCACCTTTCGTGAAAGGGGCGGCCACGCGACGCAGAAAATTGCGCCCGGACAACCCAAGTGTTTTTTGTCCATGAGACCTGTAATTGGTCGTCACGGAACCCAAATGGGCAGACCGTCAATCACGTTCAAAGCAATCAATTGTGAATGTGCGGAGGTGAATAGCTTCTGTTCAGAAATGCAGAGGTCATTCAGGGATCAGGTTCGAAACCCAGTACGAAATCGGTGACTTTCTGCACCGACATCTCGCAGGGGCGCAGCAGGGCGCCACTGTTCCTGGTCAGATAAAGGTTCAAGCTGATGTAGTCCCCGCTGCCCAGCTCATGCGCGACCAGTTTGTGGGATTTGCCGCCGGCCAGTTCCGTACGGTTGACGATATAACGCCTGCCGCAGACGCGCCCGGTTGATGACCCCGCCGGGATGGCGAAAAATGCGCTCAGAAAGGGCTCCGTGACGCTCAAGACTGTCCGATTTTTGGTTCGGTCCCGGCGCGAATACGGGCGATGTTGGCACTATGGCGCCAGTAGACCAGCAGTGTCAGAATCGCTCCCAGCACCAAAGACCTCGTGTCCGTCAGCACCATAACCCAGATCGTCGACATGGCTGCCGCCACCAGTGCAGCGAGGGATGAGATGCGCCAGATCGCTGCGACCACCAACCATGTCAGGCAGCAGGCAACGCCGACGCGCCAGTCCAGCGCCAGCCAAAGTCCCAGAAAGGTGGCGACACCCTTGCCACCTTTGAACCCCAACCAAATCGGAAAGCAGTGGCCCAGAAAAGCGGCCAGCGCGGCGATTTGTGCAGCGTCTTCTCCGGCCATCGCTCGTGCCACCAGGACGGCGACTGCGCCTTTTGCGGCGTCGAAAACAAGGGTCAAGGCGGCGGCGGCCTTGTTGCCTGTGCGCAGCACATTAGTCGCGCCGATATTGCCAGATCCGATGTTGCGCAGGTTGCCCAGCCCCATCACCTTGGCGACGACCATGCCAAACGGGATCGAGCCCATAAGATACCCGAGTGCGGCCCAGAGGATTAGCTGGTCCGTGGAACTGTCAATTATGGGCATTAGGGTCTCCGGTAAACTTCTTGTCCTGCAACGAAAGTTGCGGTGACCTTACCCTGCATCCGCTGGCCGTCAAACGGCGTGTTCTGCGATTTCGATTTTAACGAAAACCGGTCAAGCACAAAGGGCACATCCGGGTCGAACAGCACCAGATCAGCGGGCGCGCCTTCGGACAGGCGTCCGCTGTCCAGACCAAGGCGTTTTGCCGGGTTCAGGGCCATGGCGCGGAATAGCGTAGGCAGGTCCAGTTGCCCGGAGTGATATAGGCGCAGCGCTGCAGGCAGCAGCGTTTCCAGCGCCACCGCGCCCGATGCGGCCTCTTCAAACGGCAGGCGTTTGCTTTCCTCGTCCTGCGGGGTGTGCATTGAGCTGATCGTGTCGATCAGGCCAGTCCGCACCGCTTCGATTACCGCTTGCCGGTCGTCTTCGGATCGTAGCGGCGGCTTGACCTTGAAGAAGGTACGATAATCGGCCACGTCCAGCTCGTTCAGCGTCAGATGATGGATCGAGGTGCCGGCAGTGATGTTCAGCCCGTTTCGCTTGGCCCGTTCCAGTGCGGGCAGGGCGCGGGCGGTGGTGATCTGGTCAGCGTGATAGGCGGCCCCGGTCATCTCCAGCAAGGCGATATCGCGGTCCAGCCCCATCCGCTCGGCCATGGGCGAAACGGCAGGTAAGCCCCGCAGCACGGCGAACTTGCCGCTGGTCGCCGCAGCTCCGTTGCTGAGAATGGGTTCCTGCGGGTGTGCTATGACAAGCGCACCGCAGGCCCGGGCATAGGTCAGAGCCCGTGAAAACACCTTCGTATTGGCAATGACGTGGTCGCAATCGGTGAAGGCGACAGCGCCTGCATCCTGCAGAAACCCGATCTCAGTCATCTCGCGCCCGTCGCGGCCTTTGGTCAGCGCAGCCATGGGCAACACGTTGACCGGGGTATCGGCCTGCGCGCGGCGGGTGACGAACTCCAGGCTCTCCGGCGTATCGATGGCAGGGCTGGTATCGGGCCGGGTCACGATGGTGGTCACGCCGCCGGCAGCTGCGGCCAGACCTGCGGATTTATAGCTTTCCTTATGCCGCTCACCCGGTTCGCAGACCTTGACGCCGATATCGACGATACCTGGGGCAAGGCATTGCCCTTTGCAGTCAATGACCAGCGCGTCCGAGGCCGGAGCATCCCCTTCACCGCGCGCGGTAATCCGTCCGTCGTTCACTTGGAGCCAGCCGAGGCTGTCCGCACCGGTTTCCGGGTCGATCAGGCGGGCGTTGGTGAAAATAGTGTTGCTCATGCCATTGCCCTTTCGATGGCGGCTTTGGTGGCGGCGGGATCGGCCTGATACTTGATCAGATGCTTGTCGCCACCCTTGGTGACGATCTGGACGAAACTGCCCATGATGTTGACCGCCTTGATCTGGTTCAGCGGTACAACGCGCGGACCGGGGCCGGTGAGATTGGTTTCGGACATTTGCCAGTTGGCCGCCATCTCCTCCGAGGCCAGATACCACGCGCGCACGCCAACGGCGGCGAGGCCGGCCGGTGCACCGGTCCAGACATAGGGGTTGCCGATCAGCCAGAGTATGACCATTGCAGCGGCCATCGCCCCGGCGGCGAGCCACGTGTTCGTGCGGATATATGCGCGCTTATCCGGGGAAAATGTCACAGGATCAGCCACAGGGCGCCTCCGATGATCAAAAGGATCACGACTGCAAGGACCGCCGAACCGATCCGGCGGGGTTTGTCGTCTTGTGGCGGCGTTTGCGGAGCCGAGAACGGCTTTGCGCTTTCTGTTTCGATTTTTCCGCCGGCCCAGTTTGTCGCCTCTTCGGTGTAAAGGCCGATCAGGCGGACCTTCGGATCTGGCTTTATCGCGGCGGCGCGGCCTTTGAACGCCGCGCTGCGCAGGACCATGACCCAGCCTTCAATGGCGTCCAGCATGTCCCGATCCAGCTGATCCTGGGCGACGCCGCAGCCTTCGTTCAGATAGCCGTAAAGACCCAAATCTTCGAGGTCCGACACCGGGAAAATGTCGATCTGGTCCGGGTCCAAACCTTCGACGCCCAATGCCTGATCGGCGGCACCCGGTTCGCGCAAGAACTTTGCCTCTTCCGGGCGCATGTCGAGTTGAAACAGGCGCAGGACGCCAAGTTCGTGGGGGGCGACGGTCAGATCGCTCATGCGGCCTCGCGCAGGTTGCGGGCCAGCAATTCCATTGCCGCCATGCGGACGGCGACGCCCATTTCGACCTGTTCCTGAATAACCGACCGGTTGATGTCGTCTGCCAGCGTTCCGTCAATCTCGACCCCGCGGTTCATCGGACCGGGGTGCATGACGATGGCGTCCGGCTTGGCTTGCGCCAGCTTGGCGGCGTCCAGGCCATAGCGGTGATAGTATTCACGTTCCGAAGGGATGAACCCGCCGTCCATCCGCTCTTTCTGAAGGCGCAGCATCATGACGACATCGACGTCTTTCAGACCCTCGTTCATGTCGTCGTAAACCCCGGCGCCGAATTCGGCAAACTGGCTGGGGACCAGTGTCGGGGGGCCGATCAGACGGATGCGGTTTTCCATCTTGCCCAGCAGGATCAGGTTCGAACGGGCTACGCGGGAATGCGCAACGTCTCCGCAGATCGCGATGTTCAGCCGGTGTAGACGGCCTTTGGCGCGGCGGATGGTCAGCGCGTCCAGCAGGGCCTGCGTCGGGTGTTCGTGCTTGCCATCGCCCGCGTTCAGCACTGCGCAATTTACTTTCTGCGCCAACAGGTCAACAGCGCCCGAGTGCGGATGCCGCACCACCAGCAGGTCGGGGTGCATCGCATTCAAGGTCATTGCCGTGTCGATCAGGGTCTCGCCCTTTTTGATCGAGCTGGCCTGCATGGCCATGTTCATCACATCCGCGCCCAGTCGCTTGCCGGCCAGTTCGAAACTGGCCTGCGTACGGGTCGAGTTTTCGAAGAACATGTTGATTTGCGTCAGGCCCGACAGCACGTCGGAATGCTTGGTCGACTGACGGTTCATGTCGACATACTTTTCGGCCAGATCAAGGATGGCGGTGATATCGGATTGCGACAGATGCTCGATGCCAAGAAGGTGACGATGGGCGAAACGCATGGGCGGGCTCCTGTCTGACAATCGCGCCGCTTATAGGAAGCTCCGCGCGCAGAGGCAACCTAAGGTTCGGTTCACTCGGGCAATTTCTCGCACCCGCCTTCGGGCAAACACTGCTCGCCTGGCTTGCACCACTTGCCGTATCCGCAGTCGATGGCTTTGACGGGAACACAGCCCTGATTGCGGGAACACTTAAACCCCTGACGGCACTGCGATCCCGTTTTCTCACAGAAATACCAACCCGGACGCGAACACCCGCCGCCCGGCAGGCAGGATGATCCGGAACCGCAGGTCCGGCCGTCGTCGCAGGTTTGTGGGGGAATCTCCAGGTAGTCGGGGGTGTTCTTTTCACACTCGCCACGGGCATTGCAGAAGCTGCCACCCGGACAGTCCAGACGTGATCGGCACTTGTTCTGACCAGCTGGGGCACATCGGGTGCCGCCGGCAACGCACCGTTCGAACGGGCCGCAGGTTCTGCCACCGCCGCAATACGTGCCGCCCAGGGGTATGCAGTGTCCGTCAAAGCTACATCTTTGCCCGCCCGAACAGCAGGTGCTACCGCATTTGAATTGGCCGGCACGGCACTGGCCATTTCTGTCGTGAAAGTGCGCAAAACCCGGACCGCTGAGCATAGTCAGCAGCAAACTGAAGAAAAGGAATCGCAAAATTGACAACATGAACATTCCAATCGTCGGTGCGACGGACCGCCCGATCAAGGCCTATCTGCTTTCCCTCGTTCAAAAGGTGGTTAGATTGAGGGTTATGGAATCGGCCTTGGACTATCATACCGCGCGGGCTCTGCTGGAATGGCAGATCGAATTGGGCGCAACAGATGCAATCGGTGACGCACCGGTGGATCGCTATGCGTTGCCCGACACCGCGCCCAAGGCCAAAAAGCCCGCTCAGGCTCAGGCTGCGCCTGAGAAACCCAAACAGGTTGATCCGGTTGCGGTGGCGAAATCTGCAGCTCAGACCGCCAACTCGCTGGAGCAGTTGCAGGCGGCGATGATTACGTTCGACCCTTGCGAACTGAAACGCGGAGCGCGTCAGTTGGTCTTTGCTGACGGTACACCCGGTGCGCGAGTGATGATCATTGGCGAGGCTCCGGGCCGTGATGAGGACCGTGAAGGCAAACCCTTTGTCGGGCGCGCCGGTCAACTGTTGGACCGGATGTTGGCTGCAATTGACCTGAACCGGTCTGAGAACGTCTATATCACCAACGTTTTGCCGTGGCGTCCGCCGCAGAATCGCGATCCAAAGCCCGAAGAAATCGGTATGATGAAGCCGTTCCTGGAACGGCATGTGGCACTGGCCAAGCCCGAGGTTTTGGTGGTGATGGGCAATATCAGTTGTCAGGCCGTTCTGGGTAAACGTGGTATCACACGTCTGCGCGGTCAGTGGGATCAGGCTATGAACCTGCCGGTCATTCCGATGTTCCACCCCGCCTACCTGTTGCGGCAACCACAGATGAAACGGCAGGCATGGGCTGATTTGCTGGAACTGAAAGCACGGCTGGAGGGTAAGGCATGAAGATCCTCGCATTCTCGGACCTGCATATGGCGCGCAACCGCGCCGCTGAAATAGTAGCCGCAAGCGACGAAGCCGACCTGGTTATCGGCGCCGGAGACTATTGCAACACGCGTCAGGGATTGGATCAGGCGATGGCGATGCTGGCCGGTATCAACACGCCTCTGGTGTTGGTGCCCGGCAACGCGGAAAGTGCCGGTGAACTGACCGATGCCGCGCCAGAAGGTGTCCACGTTCTGCATGGCGCGGGCATGACCGTCGATGGGTTGCGTCTGTTCGGTCTTGGGTACGGCGTACCGGTCACGCCTTTCGGTGACTGGTCGTGCGACCTGAGCGATCCCGAGGCGGCCGAGTTGCTGGACCGTTGCGAAGCGGCTGACATCCTGATTTCGCATTCTCCACCCAAGGGGCATGGCGATACCACGTCAATGGGGGACGCTGTTGGATCGGTTGCTGTTCGTGACGCAATCGAGCGGCTGCAACCGCAATTTGCCCTTTGCGGCCATATCCATGACAGCTGGGGCTACCGAGGTTCCATCGGCGTCACCCGGATCGCCAATCTCGGCCCCACCGTAAACTGGTTCGAGGTAGCCACATGATCGAGACTGTTACTCTTCTGGCGTTTATCCCGGCTGCCATTGCGCTGAACCTTACGCCCGGGGCAGATATGATGTTCTGCTTTGGGCAGGGACTGCGCTCCGGCGCGAAACCGGCAATCGCCGCCAGCGCGGGTATTTCCGCCGGTGCGATGGTTCATGTTCTGGTGGCGGGTCTTGGTTTGGGGGCCGCTGTCGCGACGATGCCATGGCTGTTCGACGTGATCCGATGGATGGGCGTTGCCTATCTGCTGTATCTTGCCTGGGGTGCGTTTCGGAATGGGGCGGTCTCTGCCGATGCGCCGACCAGACCGACCCGGTTTGCGTTCCGGGATGGGCTGATTGTGAACCTGACAAACCCCAAGGTCATCCTGTTCGTACTGGCTTTCATCCCGCAATTCGTGAACCCGGCAGCAGGCTCGATCTTGCTGCAGTTCCTGATTTTCGGTTCGATCATCGCGCTGGGCGGGTTTGTGATAAACGGGCTGGTGGGGATCTTTGCCGGAGGCGCGGGTAAGGTTCTGATCTCGAACCCGCGCGCCTCGCGTATCATGGGCTGGGTGACCGGGGGAATTTTCGCGGCCCTCGCCGTCCGGCTTGCTATTATGGAAAGGGCCTGACGCCACATGTCGCGCATCGACGAAACCATGGAATTCATCCCGGTTCGGATCGCCGTTCTGACTGTCTCGGACACACGCTCGCTGGATGACGACCGTTCAGGTCAGACGCTGGTGGACCGGATCGAAGGGGCCGGGCACGTGGTCGCCGCTCGCATGATAATTAAGGATGAGCGCAACGAGATCGCCGATCAGCTACGGGTTTGGGTCGCTGACCCCGAAATTGACGTAGTTATCTCAACCGGCGGTACGGGCCTGACGGGTCGTGATGTGACAGTCGAGGCGCATCGCGATGTCTATGAGAAGGAAATCGAGGCGTTCGGCACCGTTTTCACGATCATTTCAATGGAAAAGATCGGCACTTCAGCGGTGCAATCCCGTGCCACGGGCGGTGTTGCGGGCGGAACCTACCTGTTTGCCTTGCCCGGCAGTCCGGGCGCCTGCAAAGACGCGTGGGACGGAATTCTGGAAAAACAATTCGATTACCGTCACCGCCCCTGCAATTTCGTGGAAATAATGCCCAGATTGGACGAACATTTGCGACGGAAGTAGACTGGTCGCACGTTAAACCGTTCATAACCGCTTTGTGGCTTGGCATTTTTTGTTGCCCAGCTACCATTTGCGAATGGCAGCCTGAAGCAACCGGGGTGAATTTTGTATGCGATTTCTGAGGCAAAGCCTTGTAGGAGTCTTTCTGGCGTCGCTGACGCTGGCCCTGTTGTTCGTGGCCGCACAGATGATCGCGGGCGCCGTGCAGGACGTCCTGACGCGGGAAGAGACCGCGCCACAAGCCCGTGAGCGTGTGTTTGCAGTGACAGTACGGCCTGCTGAGTTGGAAACGGTCACTCCGTATCTGGAAGCATTTGGCGAGGTTCAAAGCCGCCGTAGGTTGGAACTGCGGGCGGCGCTGGGCGGGCGCGTGATCGCGTTGGCCGAAGATTTCGAAGATGGCGGTGTTGTTACCGCAGGCGAAGTTCTGGTCGAGCTTGACCCCGCAGACACCCAATCCGCGCTGGATCGGGCAAAGTCGGATCTACTGGACGCCCAATTCGAAGAGCGTGACGCGGAACGGTCCCTGTTACTGGCGCAGGACGAGTTGAACTCGGCCGAAGCGCAGGCCGAACTGCGCGGGCGTGCGTTGCAGCGTCAGCAGGATTTGCAGACCCGCGGAGTGGGTGCTGCTGCGGCTGTCGAAGAGGCTGAATTGGCCGAAGCTGCCGCGCAACAGGCGGTTTTGGCCCGCCGGATCGCGCTGGCGCAGGCCGAATCGCGGGTCGATCAGGCGACGACGTTGCTGGCCCGCGCCCGTATCGCCTTGGAAGCGGCCGAACGTGATCTGGATGACATGACGATCCGCGCCCGATTTGCGGGCACGTTGACGGATGTGACGCTGGTCGAAGGGCGACTGGTGTCCGCAAATGAAAAGCTGGCGGAATTGGTCGACCCGAATGCGCTTGAGGTCGCCTTTCGCGTCTCAACCGCGCAATATGTCCGATTGCTGGACGCAGACGGAAAACTGATCGACGCGTCGGTGACGGTATCGCTTGAAGTTACGGGTACCGATCTGACTGCCGAAGGACGTATCAGCCGCGACAGCGGATCGGCGGGTGAAGGGCAGACCGGACGATTGATTTATGCCCGCCTCGATGATGCTTCGGGGTTCAAGCCGGGCGATTTCGTGACGGTCACAGTGCAGGAACAACCGCTGGATAACGTAGTGCGGCTGCCGTCTTCGGTTCTGGATGCCGTCGGGACCGTTCTGGTTCTGGACACAGATGACCGGCTCGAGGCGTTGCAGGTACAGCTGATCCGCCGTCAGGGAGATGAAGTCCTGTTGCGCGGCGAAGGGCTGGTGGGGCGCGAGGTCGTGATCGGTCGCACGCCGCTGTTGGGTTCAGGTGTGCGTGTTCGGCCATTGCGGATAGATGAAAATGCCGGGGCCGCACCGGATATGGTCGAGCTATCCGAGGATCAGCGCGCCCGGCTGGTTGCTCAGGTTGAGGCAAGTACGCGCATGCCACAGGACGTCAAGGAACGGGTTTTGGGACAATTGAGTGAGGCCCGGGTCCCCGCGTCGCTGGTCCAGCGAATTGAAAACCGGGCAGGGGGTTAGGCGCCATGATGCGCGAAATCCCCGGCGCGGCAGGCGGTATCCTTAGCTACTTCACGCGTCACCGGACGGTGGCTAACCTGTTACTTCTGGTCATGCTGGTTCTGGGCGCGGCGGCCATCCCGAACATGCGGGCGCAGTTCTTTCCGGACGTGATCCTTGAACGCGTCGACGTCCGCGTAGATTGGGATGGTGCCGGTCCTGAAGACGTGGACAACGGCATTGTTCAGGTGCTGGAACCCGCCTTGCTGGCTGTCGAGGGAGTCGCGAGTACGGAATCAACCTCACGCGAAGGGCGGGCCAGTATCCAGCTGGAATTCGAGCCCAACTGGGACATGTCCCGCGCTGTTGAAGAGGTCCGAACCGCCGTCGACAGTGTCACAAGCCTGCCTGATGATGCAGAGGAACCGACAATTCGTCGTGGCGCGTGGCGGGATCGGGTCACGGACGTGGTCGTTACGGGACCTGTCGATCCGGATCATCTGGCCAAATTCACGGATGAATTGATCAACCGCCTGTTCGCGGTTGGAGTCACCCGCACCACGATCCGCGGCCTTGCAGCGCCGCGTATTGTGGTCGAAGTGCCCACCGCTCAGCTGATTGCCAACGATATCACCCTGTCCGAGGTCGCCACCGCCGTCGCGGCAGAGGTGAACGCCAACCCTGCAGGTGACGTGACCGGAGCGAATGCGCGCATCCGAACAGGTACGGAAAAGCGCACGCCGGAAGAAATCGAAGGCATTGCCCTGCGCAACTTTGCCGATGGGTCCAAGTTGCTGGTGGGCGATGTGGCGAACATCCGGGTGGAAGGGGTCAACCGCAATCGCAGCTACTTTGTCGGCGATAACCCGGCGATGTCCGTGCGGGTCGACCGCTCGAACCTTGGGGATGCGATTGAAATCCAGCACACGGTCGAAGATGTCGTACGCGAAATGCAGGCCAGCCTGCCCGAAGGCGTTACCGTCGAGCTGATCCGGACCCGCGCTCAGGCAATCACCGACCGTTTGGATATTCTGGTCGACAACGGCCTTGTGGGGTTGGGCCTTGTGGTCTGCCTGCTGTTTCTGTTCCTGAATGCCCGCATCGCCTTTTGGGTTGCCGCCGGGATACCCGTCGCCATGTCCGCAGCGATCGCGTTCATGTATATCGGCGGATTGTCGATCAACATGGTGTCGCTGTTCGGCCTGATCATCACGTTGGGCATTGTTGTGGATGACGCCATCGTCGTGGGCGAACACGCTGATTTCCGCGCGCGCCGATTGGGTGAGGCCCCCATGATCGCCGCCGAACGCGCCGCGCGTCGCATGGCGATGCCTGTATTCGCCGCGACCCTGACGACGGTGATTGCCTTTTTTGGTCTGACACTGGTTGGCGGCCGGTTTGGCGAGTTGATCCGCGACATCCCCTTTACGGTGATCGCGGTGCTGATTGCCTCGTTGATCGAATGCTTCCTGATCTTGCCGAACCACATGGCGCATGCCATCGCGCATTCCACCAAAGAACACTGGTATGATCTGCCGAACCGAGTGGTTAATCGCGGGTTCCGGTGGGTTCGGGACAATTTGTTCCGCCCATTGATCGCCTGGGTGGTCTGGGCGCGCTACGTGGTCGTGGCGATTATGATCGTAATCCTGGCCAGCCAGATCGCCCTTTTCATCAAGGGTGATGTGAACTGGCGGTTCTTCAACGCGCCTGAACGTGGCTCGGTCACTGGCAACTTCATCATGGTCGAGGGGGCCACACGTGCCGATACGCTGACCATGATGCACGAGTTGCAGCGCGCAACCGAGGAACTGGGGCAGATCTACGAAGAACGCCACGGGCGTAATCCGATCGACTATGTTCTGGCCGAGGTTGGCGGATCCGCAGGGTGGGGTCTGTCTGCTGCCGATGGCAAAGACGCCGACTTGCTGGGCGGTATTTCCATCGAGCTGATAGACGCTGACCTGCGCCCCTATTCCAGCTTTGAATTTGTCGGCGAGTTGCAGGAATTCGTCCCGCGTCACCCCAAGGTCGAATTGCTCAGCTTCCGCGGCTGGCGGTCCGGTCCCGGTGGCGATGCTATTGATGTCCAGTTCTATGGCGCGGATGTGAATACGCTCAAGTCCGCATCCGAGGACCTGCAGACTGAACTTTCGAAATACCCCGAGGTTTCGGCGCTGGAAGACAATCTTGCCTATGACAAGGAAGAGTACATTCTGGACCTGACCGCGCAGGGCGAGGCGCTGGGATTCCGCATTGAAACGCTGGGCCGCGTGCTGCGTGACCGATTGAACGGGATCGAGGCCGCGACCTTCCCTGATGGACCGCGCAGCGCCGAGATCCGCGTGGAACTGCCCGAAGGGGAACTTACGGCAGACTTCCTTGAACGTACCCTGATGCGAACCCCTGAGGGGGTGTATGTACCGCTGGCCGATATCGTCTCGGTCGAGCGTAAATCCGGTTTCTCAACTGTCAGGCGTGAAAATGGTCTGCGGGTGATTTCGGTGAACGGTGATGTTTCAGAAGACGATCCAAAACGCGCAGAAGAGATTGTCCGGGCGATGAATGAAGAAATCCTGCCCAAAATCGCCTCGGAACGGCAAGTCGAGTGGCGCATGGCAGGGCTGAGCGAACAAGAGGACGAATTCCTGTCCGAGGCCCGTACAGGTCTGATCCTGTGTCTGACGGGTATCTATCTTGTGCTGGCCTGGGTGTTTGCCAGTTGGACGCGGCCGTTGGTGGTGATGGCAATCATTCCGTTTGGATTGGTGGGCGCGATCTGGGGGCACTACCTGTGGGAAGTTCCACTGAGCATGTTCACCGTTGTGGGCCTGTTGGGGATGACCGGGATCATCATCAACGATTCGATCGTACTGGTGACGACGATCGACGGTTATCAGCAAGACCGGGGGCTTGTGCCTTCGATTGTTGAGGGAACGGCGGACCGTCTGCGTCCGGTGATGCTGACGACACTGACCACGGTTCTGGGGCTGACGCCATTGCTGTATGAGGGATCGCAGCAGGCGCAATTCCTCAAACCCACTGTCATTACGCTGGTTTACGGGCTTGGCTTCGGGATGCTGTTGGTTCTGCTTCTGGTGCCCGCGTTGCTGGCAATCCTGAACGACCTGTCGCGGCCGATGACAGCGATGCGACGGGCCGCCCGTGCCCCGGATCGGGTGGTGCAGGGCGCCGTGGCGTGCACAGGTTTCTTGCTGCTCTTGTGGTTCGGGCTGACAATGGTTTGGCCCGCGATGAACGGCGCGCCCGTCGGCGTGCTGTCTAGCCTCTATGGGGGCGAGGACGGAATTGCGGCTCTTCAGATGGGGTTGGGCGCTTTTGCTGCCGGAGCCGCGCTGATCCTTGTCCTCAGCGTGGCTCTGTCAGGCGTTCTCTTTGCACGTCTCAGAGGGCCTGCTGCCTAAGCCCGGCGCAGGGCGGTCTCCAGAAGGTCGACAACGCGGTCGCTCATCGGCAGTTCGCCCCGGCGGATCTGATCCACGGGGAACCAGCCAGCATCCAGTGCATCATCGCCTGCGACGGGGTCGCCCGCCTGATACTGGCAGGCCACGCCCACCAGCAGGTAATGCGACAGGGTTTCGCCACTGTCGCCCCGGCGCAGAAGGTCCAGGTTGTCGAGATAATGTAGCGGTTCGGCGATCACCGAGGTTTCCTCGCGCAGTTCGCGTTGTGCAGCTTGCAGGACGGTTTCTCCCCATTCGACATGGCCGCCGGGGAACCCCCAAAGACCTGCATCGGGTTGCTTGCTGCGTTTCACCAACAGCACGCGGTCCTCATGCAGAACTACTGCCAACGCGCCAATTTTCGGGGTTTGTGTCATGGGGTCACCGGGTTCAGCCTGCGCTGCACCCCTGAATATCGACCGCGTGATTTGCACCCAGCACTGTGATGCGAATCTCTGAGCGATCCAGCGCAAATGGTCCGCCGGCGGCATTGATCACCTCGGAGGTCGCGACCAAGGTGTTGCCTTGCCGCTTGGTATCCGTCTGCGAGGCCCAGAGTGCGGGATTTCCCGACTCGATCACGGCAACTTCCCGGCCACCGGCCGAAGGCATTGTCACGCGCGCCTCGATCCGCATTCCGTCGGATGTTGGCGTCAAATGGCAGCTGGTGTGGGCCACGCTGGCTTCTTGCGCCGAAAAAGGTCGCTGGGCGAGTGCTGCGGCGATGGCCGGGTTACGTCCAGCCTCCGCGTCCAGGGTGTGATCGAAATCCAGTTGTTCAGGGATACAAACGTCCTTGCAAACACCCAAATCCATCGTCCCCTTTAGCCGGACCGGTTTTGCGGGGTTTCTGGGCGTGATTTCTACCGGCAGAACCAGTTCGTTTTCATACCCGATGGACTGCAATCCATTTTGGTCAAAGACATCCGGTGCAGGCCATGTAATCGATACATCACCAACGTTGTCTGAGCGGTTCCAATCGAATTCCGGTGGAATCCCGGCATCGCCGGGCGCGCGCCAATAGGTTTTCCAACCATCCTGCAACGTTACCCGCACGGCACCAAGGTAAGTGCCCTGAGCCGTTCGCCCTCCGTCCAGAATCTGCAACTCAGCAACGGATCCCTCCACCTGTGCAGTCACAGGCACCGCGAAGCCCACGCCGAGGGCCATGGCAATCGCCGGAAATGTCATTTTCACGCTCATTCCCTATAAATGCGCGGTTGGGGCCGGGATTCCAAGTCACGTTCCGGTCACCCGGATGAAATCTGCGGAAAAATGCGCTGATCCCTTGCCATTACCGGTGACCAAGGGTCATTGTTGAATAAGACCCAGCAAGAGATGTCGGCCTATGGATCTTACCGGTAAACTGTTGATTGCGATGCCCGGCATGGGCGATCCGCGCTTTGACCATTCGGTGGTGTATCTGTGCAGCTATGGCGATGATGGCGCTATGGGGCTGATTATCAACAAACCGTCGGACCTGCGGATCAAGACGCTTTTGGGCCAGCTCAACATCCCATGCCGGATTCCGGTCGTAGGTGAGCGCCTTGTCCATTTCGGCGGCCCGGTCGAGATGTCGCGGGGTTTTGTCCTGCACAGCTCGGACTATGAGGCAAACTTGCATTCCATGCACATCACCGACGAGTTCAGCATGACCGCTACACTGGACATCCTCGAAGATATGGCCTCAGGGCGGGGACCTTTGAACTCGACACTGGTGTTGGGCTATTCAGGCTGGGGTCCGGGGCAGCTTGAGGATGAGATCGCCATGAACGGCTGGCTGACGACCGAGGCATCGTCCAAGCTGGTTTTCGATGTCCCAGACGATGAGAAATGGGAGGCCGCGCTGGCGACTCTGGGTGTAGACCCATTGATCCTGTCGGCCGATTCAGGGCGCGCCTGATCAGGTGTGTCGCGGGGCCGCAGCGCGGCGCAGGCGGTCATTGATGGCCGCGCCCAATCCATGATCCGGAATTGGTGTGACTGCGATGGGTCGACCTGTTGCATTCAATGTGTGCAGGGCGGCAAACAGATTTGCAGCCGCCTCGGCAAGGTCACCGGTTGCTGACAGGTTCAGATCGCAATCTACCGGCCCAAATCCCAGCAATACCTCGTCTCCCCGCGCAGTGCTTGCGTTCAGGCGGACAGGTGCGTCCGGAGCGTAATGCGATTCCAATTGCCCGGGCGCGTTCAGCGCATCGCCGACTTGGTGGACATGCAGTTGGGTGTTCAACACCGTTTCGACCTGTTCCAGCGCGACACCGCCGGGGCGCAGAAGTGCGGGCTCACCGGACAGCCCAACGATTGTACTCTCCAGGCCAACGCCGCATGGGCCGTCATCCAGAACCGCCGCAATACGCCCGTTCAGGCCGGACAGCACATGTTCGGCGGTTGTCGGGCTGATTTGCCCTGACGGATTGGCCGACGGTGCGGCGACCGGTCCGTCGAACTCGGTCAGCAGGGCGCGTGCCGTCGGGTGGGCCGGAACACGGACCGCCAGAGTCTCCAAACCGGCAGTCACCAAAGACGAAATTCCGTGGCCCGGCCGCAGCGGCAGAACCAATGTCAGGGGGCCGGGCCAGAACGCATCGGCCAGCGCTTCGGCCTGATCGGACCAGTTTACGAAACGCTTGGCGGCTTCGACCGAGGCGACATGTGCGATCAGCGGATTGAAACTGGGTCGCCCTTTGGCGGCGTAGATGCTGGCCACGGCCTCGCCATTTCGTGCATCGCCGCCAAGACCGTAAACCGTCTCGGTCGGGATGGCGACCAGAAGCCCCTGACGCAGCAGGTCCGCAGCCTGTGCGATTCCGGCCGGATCGGCGGATAAACTCATTGTGCCGTTAGGGATCATGGGTGGTGACGCCGCGTTTTGATTGCGTGTAGCATATGGACCGATACGTAATCGACTGAACCCAGATGCATAAACGCGGGCGCTGGAAATTCCAAGCCCGCCGGCGTAAACGCCACTGAGACAGCCCCGAGGGAAGACATGCCATATCGCGCGCCAATTTCTGATTATGAGTTCCTGTTCCGCCACGCGATCGGCTTTGACCAGATCGCCGCAACCGAGAAGTTCTCGGAAGCCAGCGAGGACGTGGTCAGCGCCATTCTGACCGAAGCTGGGAAAATGTGCGAAGAGGTGATGGCCCCTCTGCAACGCCCCGGCGATCTTGAGCCCGCACGATTGGAAAACGGCGTGCTGCGCACCTCAACCGGGTATGCAGATGGCTGGAAGGCGATTGCCGAAGGCGGGTGGATCGGGATGAGCGGTGATCCTGAATATGGTGGTATGGGCCTGCCGATGACCGTGACCACCGCCGTGAATGAGATGATGTCGGCGGCCTGCCTGTCGCTGCAACTGGCACCGCTGATGACTCAGGGCCAGATCGAGGCGCTGGAACATCACGCCAGCGACGAGCTCAAGGCGCTGTACTTGCCCAAGATGATGGCGGGTGAATGGTCGGGCACCATGAACCTGACCGAACCGCAGGCCGGATCGGATGTGGGCGCGCTGACGTCGAAAGCCGAATCCAATGGCGATGGAACCTACGCCGTCACGGGGCAGAAGATCTTTATCTCGTGGGGTGACAACGATTTTTCCGAAAATGTCTGCCATCTGGTTCTCGCGCGCCTGCCTGATGGAGTTCCCGGAACCAAGGGGATTTCGCTGTTTTTGGTGCCCAAGTTTTTACCAGATGAGAATGGCAATCCCGGCGTGGCCAACGATCTGAAAGTCGTGTCGGTCGAACACAAGATGGGCCTGCACGGCTCGCCAACCTGCGTGATGCAGTTTGATGGCGCCAAAGGCTGGCTTGTGGGCAAGGAACATGGCGGCATGGCCGCGATGTTTACCATGATGAACAACGCGCGTCTGGGTGTTGGCGGTCAGGGTGTGGGTGCGGCCGAGGGTGCCTATCAACACGCGCTGGCTTACGCGCTGGAGCGCAAGCAGGGCAAAACGCCTTCGGGCACTATCATTGACCACGCGGATGTGCGCCGGATGCTGATGAGCATGCGTGCCGACACGTTCGCCGCGCGTTCGATCATGCTGGCCAATGCCGCTGCCATCGACATGGCCAGCGCAACCGGCGACGCCGACTGGGCGGCTCGTGCCGCCCTGCTGACACCAATTGGCAAGGCTTTTGGCACCGAGACCGGGATGCGTGTGTCCGAGACCGGTGTGCAGGTGCATGGCGGCATGGGCTTTATTGAGGAATCCGGCGCCGCGCAGTATTACCGCGACGTGCGCGTGACGGCGATTTATGAAGGCACCAACGGCATTCAGGCCATGGACCTTGTCGCGCGCAAGATGATGGATGGAGGTGAGGCGGCCTCGCGTCTGTTGGACGAGATCGAGGATCACGCCGAAGAGGCGCGGGCGACCATGCCTGAATTGGCTGGCCCGGTCTGGGAAGCCACGGAAAGCCTGCGTGAAACGACCGAGTGGATGGTCGCACAATCCGAAATGAACAACCGTTTTGCTGGCGCGGTGCCGTATCTGCATGCGTTTGCTCGGGTGTTGGGGGCGCATTACCACCTCAAAGCGGCTTTGGCAGAACCGAACGGTCCACGTTTCCGGCTGGCGCGCTTTTACATCAATGCGTTGTTGCCCGAATATGCCGGTCTGCTCGCGCAGGCGCAGAACGGGGCTGACGATGTCTATGGGCTCAGCGCAGAGGAGCTTGCAGTCTGATGGACGGCGATACACCACTGGCGATCCGATACCCGTGGCCCGAACCTCCGGCCGAGGGTGAGGCGATTGAGGTCGCCGAGGGTGTGCTTTGGATGCGGTTGCCGCTGCCCATGGCGCTGGATCACGTCAATGTCTATGCGCTGGACGATGGTGACGGCTGGACCGTGATCGACACGGGTATGTCGTCGAACAAGACCCGGCGCATCTGGGAAACGCTGATGGCGGGTCCGTTGGCGGGAAAGTCGATCAAGCGCGTGGTGGTAACGCACCACCATCCGGATCATGTGGGAAATGCAGGTTGGTTTCAGTCCGAACACGGTGCGGAATTGGTCGCGTCGCGGACCTCGTGGCTGTTTTCCCGGATGCTGCAATTGGATGTACAGGAAAGCTGGCCGCAGGAAACGCTGGATTATTACCGCAGCGCAGGCATGGCACCTGAAGTTCTGGCCAAGCGGATGGCCGAGCGTCCGTTCAACTATTGCGACACGGTCTACCCCATGCCGCTGGGCTTTACCCGTATCAAACAGGGCAGTGTGATCCGTATGGGCGGGCGTGACTGGGACGTCCATATGGGCAACGGCCACGCCCCCGAACACGCCACGTTCTGGAGCCGTGACGACAACCTTGTGATCACCGGCGATCAGATCCTCAGCTCGATCAGTCCGAATCTGGGCGTCTATGTCACTGAGCCTCTGGCCGATCCTGTCGCGGAATGGCTTGAAGCCTGTGAGCGGCTACAGGGTTTGGCGCGACCCGATCATCTGGCGCTGGGCGGGCACAAGCTGCCGTTTACCGGATTGCCTACGCGGATGAAGCAACTGATCGCCAACCATCACGGTGCGCTTGATCGTTTGCAGGACTATCTGGATCAGCCCAAAACCGCTGCTGACTGCTTTATTCCTCTGTTCAAACGCCAGATCGGTGAGGGCGAGTATGGGCTGGCCCTGGTCGAAGCGGTTGCACATCTGAACCATCTTTACCACATTGGAACTGTCACCCGGACGCGTCGCGCGGACGGGGCGTGGGAGTTTCAGCGCGAAGGGTAAAGCCATGCAGGATCAGATCGAAACATCGGCCGAAGCCGCCGAAGCCGCGGCCTTACCGCGCTGCTACGAAGTGCATGCGAATCCTGAATCACCATCTGGTGCCAAGGACTTACCTGGTCCGCTGCAAAAGCCGGTTGAGACCAAGAGCCCGGCCCAGTGGGCCTATGAACGTCTGATCCTCTATATCCAGAATTTCGAAAAGACCCTGACCGGTGATCAGGAGGTTGCCATGGGATTTACCGGCGGCGACGCCGGCGTCATGCGGATCGAAGGGATGGGGTATTTCGACCCTGATATCATCACCTTTTATGGATCCGACGCGACAGGCGCGCGGACGCAGCTGGTGCAGCACGTTAGTCAGTTGAACGTGATGCTGCGGGCCTTGCCCAAATCGGTCGAGGACAAGCCTGCAAACCGCATCGGCTTCCGCTTAGCCAAAGATCTCGAAGAAAGCTGACCACCCGACTTGCAATTCACGTCTGCGCAGCCTTGAATGAGCGCACCATTCGAGGGGGCACAGCGTGACTCATTTCTCAGCCGTTTCAACTGCCTACAGACGGGCATGGGCGCGCCGTCGCGTTTTTGTTCCGATCTATTTCGTCGTGCGGCTGCTGCTGGTCGCCCTGATCGCGCCGGGCGTGGCCATCGTCGTGAATCTGGCGGTTAGGCTGTCCAATCAAACCGCACTGACGGATCAGGCCATCGCGGCGTTCATCCTGTCGCCTGCCGGATTCATCGCGGCCATTGCCGTCCTCAGCCTGTTCCTGCTGGCCGAGGTCTTTGTGTTCTCGGTCATGGCGGGCTCATTGCGTATGGGCGAATCCGATCCATGGCGGGCAGGCAGTTCCGCCATCGGCCTGATCCTGTCGCGCCTGCCTGCGCTGTTCGGGTTCGCTGTACGCTTTGTACTGCGCGTATTGCTGTTGATCCTGCCTTTCGCGGTCGTTTCTGCGATCATCGCCTGGTGGACGCTGACCGAATACGACATCAACTATTACCTGACCTTCCATCCACCCTCGTTCTGGGTGGCGATTATCCTGATCGGGGTGGTTGTTCTGGTCATGGCCTGGGTGCTGATCCGCAGACTGTCGGCCTGGGCTCTGTCCCTGCATCTGGTTTTGTTCGAAAGCGTCCATCCTGGGCATGCGTTTAACATCAGCGCCAACCGGATGGAGGGCAAGCGCGGACGCCTCAAGATAGAGCTGGCCATGTGGCTGGGGATGCGCCTTGTCATCGCTGCATTAATCGCCTGGGTGGCGGGGCTTTTGTTCGCGCTGGTGCCGCTGCAGGGAGCAGCAAACCTGCGGCTGGCACTGATCTACAGCCTGGGCGTTGCCGGGATCTGGTCACTGGCCGGGTTGGTCTTGGCGGCCACGGCACTTGGCGCGCTGGCCGTGCTGCTGGACGGGTTCTTTGAGATCGAGACGTCGGAACCACCCCATCCCGAACCGGGCAGTCTGCGCATCCCCCTGTTCGCGGCCGCTGGCGCTGCGGTTGTCGCGGTCTTGATCGGGTTGTGGTTCGGTCAGCACCTCTTGGAACGGGTGCAGGCCCCCGACCGTGCCGAGGTCATCGGCCATCGCGGCGCAGCGGCGCTGCGGCCGGAAAACACCATGGCCTCGGTTCTCAAGGCGATTGAGGATGGGGCGGATTGGGTCGAGATTGATGTTCAGGAAACGGCGGATGATGTGGTGATCGTCGCCCATGACAGCGATTTCATGAAACTGGCAGGGGTGAACCTCAAGGTCTGGGACGCGACTATGGAGGACGTGGCGGAGATTGATATCGGCAGTTGGTTCGGCCCCGAATATGCGGATGAACGAACGCCAACCCTGCGCGATGTTTTGGAGGCCGCCAAAGGCAAGGCAAAAGTCATCATTGAACTCAAGTACTATGGTCACGACGTCGATTTGGAGAACCGCGTGGTCGCCATCGTTGAAGAGCTGGGAATGCAGGACGACATCGCCACAATGTCGCTGAAATACCCCGCGGTACAAAAGATGAAGTCCATTCGTCCCGACTGGCGGGCCGGGGTTCTGGCCGCGACCGCCGTGGGTGATCTGTCTGGGCTCGAGGGTGATTTTGTCGCCGTGAACGCGGCGATGGCAACGCCGGGGTTGGTGAATTCTGTTCACGCGGCGGGCAAGGATATCTATGTCTGGACTGTGAACGATCCGCTCCAAATGTCCGCCATGGCCTCGATGGGGGTGGATGGATTGATCACCGACCGCCCCGCAATGGCAAATGAAGTTCTGCGCGTGCGTGCAGAAATGGGACCGGCAGAGCGGTTGCTGCTGTGGATGGCGACGACCTTCGGCATGTCCGTTGATACTGAGGCTATGCGCGATGAAAGCCCTTAATCTGGCGGCCATCCTCTTGCTGATGGCTGGCCCGGCCGTTGCGCAGGACTTTATGCGCAGTTTCGAATTGCCGGCGCATCGGGCCTTGTTGGCGCAGCGCGGTGATGCTGAACTGACCCAGTTCGAAACAGATGGCTGTTCGGGCGGGTTGTCGGCCAGTTGGCGTTTTGTTGCGGACACATTTCCCAGCTTTCAGGCGCTCTACGAGGCGCACCCGCCGTGGGAATACTGCTGCGTGACCCATGATCGCGCCTATCACCACGCCGGCGGAGGGTTGCGGGCGGAAGACAGCTATGACGCGCGCCTTTCCGCGGATGAGACGTTGCGCGCCTGCGTCAAACAGCACGGGGAAGACTATGCCGGGGAGTATGCGGAGCGCTATGACATGACAGCCGAACAGATTCGCACTGCCCATTCCGTTACGGCCGAGGCGATGTATGCGGCTGTCCGATTCGGGGGTGCTCCCTGCTCGGGCCTGCCCTGGCGTTGGGGTTTCGGCTATCCGGGATGTTCGGTGTTGCAAGCTTTGTCCCCTGCGCGCGAATGACGTGGTGACAGGCCTGGGATTTTCCATTATCCAACATCTAAAATACGCGAATTGGGAATCTGAGACTCATGGCTGAATACAAGCACGGCGAAATGGACATCACCGTTCAAACGAAGACCTTTGAAGGGTTCATCAAGGCCACCACATGGTGCGTGGTCGCTATCGTCTTCCTTTGCCTGTTCCTGGCGGTCTTCGCCGCTTAATCCAAAACGGGGTTCACCGTGATCCGGATTCTGATTGCCTGCCTGCTGGCAGCAACTGTCACTGGCTGCACAGGCTCGCAGCGTCCACAAGCCGACAAGGCAGAGATTGCTGCCCGATCCTATCGTGATCCGGGGCCCTCGACCCTGACGCTCTACACGATGGTCAACACGCGTAGTGGGTCAGGTGCGCATACGTCGCTGATGATCAGCGGCAGCGAGCGCGTGATCTTTGACCCTGCGGGGTCATTCCGCGCGGATATCGTGCCCGTCAAGGACGACGTGCTGTACGGTATTACGCCGGCTGTCGAGAGCGCCTATCGCAGCTCGCACGCGCGCGAAACGCATTACGCACGTATTCAGACGATTGAAGTGAGCCCTCAGCAGGCTGAGATTGCGTTGCAGCTGGCCAAGCAATCCGGCCCGGTTGCAGGTTCATTCTGTGCGAATTCTACCGCCAGTTTGCTGCAACAGGTTCCGGGGCTTGAACAGATCGACGTGACTTTTTTCCCGAACAAACTGTCAGAACAGTTCGGTCAGTTGCCGGGTGTTGTTACAACCGAGTATCGTGAAAATGACGACGCCGACCTGCAAAAAGGCTTGGCCTTCAACAACGCGCGCCTCAATCAGTTGGATACGGCCCTAACCCAATAGGTACAGCAACCCGTACAGGGTTGCGGCCCCGCTAAAAATCGCCGCCAGGACATTTTTCGAGATCAGTCCGATGGTCAGTGCCACGGCTGCTGCAGCCATGCGGGGAATGTCGGGTTGGCCTTCGGTCGCTGTCGGCCATACAACCAACGGCGCAATCAAAGCGGGCAGGATTGCCACGGCGGTATAGCGCAGATGGCGCAGCAGCCATGGTGGCATCGGGCGGTCTCCGACCAGGCCGATGAAGACAAAGCGCAGGCCATAGCTGCCGATGGCAAGCCCGACGATGATGGTCCAGATTGTGACAGGGTCGACCGGGGTCATACTGTGGCCTTTCTGCGCTCGGCGAACAATTCGGCCTGTGCACCGGCCATCATGCCCACGCACCCAGCGATCAGCAGGCCCAGATTGTACGGAATGGCGACGGTCAGAAGCGACACAACAATGGCGACCAGTGCGGCCACGACATGGGGAAAGGTCCGCATCATCGGGCCGATCATGGCCAAAAACGTGATCGGCAGTGCAAAATCCAGCGCCCAGCTTTCCGGGATTCGAGTCCCCAGCACCGCGCCCAGATACGTGGCCAGTATCCAAAGCGGTGTGATGGGCGTGACGGAGCCCACGAAATAAGCCACGCGCTGAGGCACGGACATCTTGGGCTCTTTTTCAAACTGTACGATCGAACAGGCATAGGATTGATCGACGGTCAGGTAGGCAGCGAACGCCCGTTGCCACATCGGGGCTGCGCCTAGATAGGGCGTCAGCGAAGCCGAATACATTGCCATCCGCAGGTTCACGGCGAGGGCGGATACCAGAATGATCGTCGTCGGCGTCTGATCCTGCAGCAGTTGCAGGGCGGCGAACTGGGCAGCACCTGCAAAAACAGTCGACGTGAACGCCATGGTTTGTACGATGTTCAGCCCGGCTTCGGTCGCGAAGACGCCAAACAGAGTGCCGAAAGGAATAGCCACAAAGATGAACGGGGTCCCGTCGCGAAATCCCCTCCAGAAGTATGACTTGGATGTGGTGTCTGCCATGGCTAAATCCTATGGTGATCCCCGCAGCAGTAGCGGTCTTGGGAAAGGGTTGCAATTGGCCACGGAACTGAACCTGTCAGACTACATCATCGCCCCCGATCCCGGTGCCGCTCGCCTGACCCGCGCGGTCAAAGGTGTCGATCAGAATGGCGAGGTCAGCCAGATCTCGGTGGTCGAGGAACGCCCGCTGACGATCTTTCTGAATTCGCAGGAAATCGTGACGGCGATGACCATTGGGGACTATCCCGAATACCTGGCGCTGGGGTTTCTGCGCAATCAGGGCATGCTGCTGGCCGATGATAAGATCACACGGGTAGAATACGATGACGATCTGGAAACAGTGATCGTTCGCACCGCACGCGAAACCTCGTATGAGGACAAGCTGAAGAAAAAGACCCGCACCAGCGGCTGCGCGGTTGGCACGGTATTCGGTGATATGATGGAGGGCCTTGAGGACGTGCGCCTGCCGCAGGTTCAGGTGCGCACCTCATGGCTGTATGATCTGGCAGCCAAGATCAACCGCACCCCTTCGTTGTATCTTGAGGCGGGTGCGATCCACGGCACGGTCTTGTGCCGTGAAAACCGCCCTCTGGTCTATATGGAGGATGTTGGCCGTCACAACGCAGTCGACAAAATAGCAGGTTGGATGCTGTCTGAGGGCGAGAAGGCCGAGGACAAAATTCTCTACACAACCGGCCGTCTGACGTCGGAAATGGTGATCAAGACGGCGATGATGGGTATTCCGGTTCTGGCTTCTCGGTCGGGTTTCACCGCCTGGGGTGTCGAGATCGCGCGCGAGGTCGGCCTGACCCTGATCGGCCGCATGCGGGGGCAGCGGTTCGTATGTCTGTCGGGCGAAGATCGTCTGGTGCGCGATGTGGACCCGTCTACCGTTGCGGTCGAAGATAAGAAGCACAAACGGAAAAGTTCTCTGCCCTGAATTTCGTTCGGCGAGCAGTCAATCTGAAAAAACTCTGCGAATTCCGAAAGATATGCCCTAAGGTGGGGCATATCGATGTGAAACATTGGGTGTCAGCAACCTAAGGACGCTATGGAGTTAATCAGCCTAATAGCACCGGTCTTCGCGGTGATCCTGACAGGGTATGTGTTTTCGTGGACGAATCTTCTGAGCGAGGACACGTCGGATGCGCTGGTGCAATTCGCGGTTTACGTCCTGATCCCAGCCATCATGTTTTACCTGATTGGTCAGGAGGAATTTGAAAACCTTCTGAACTACGGGTTCTACTTGTCCTACGGCGGTACGATACTGGCACTCTTCGTTGTCTTGTTCATCGGCCTGAAAGCACTGACAAGTTTTCAGGTCGGATCGGCCACCGTGATGGCATTCGCTGGTGTTGCCTCGAATACCGCATTGGTCGCGCTGCCTATCCTCCACGCGATTTTCGGGTCAAAGGGCGCGCTGCCGGCGGTATTGGCGAACCTTGTTGTCGCCATTCTGCTGCTCATCATGACCACCGTTCTCGAAACCTCAGCGGGGCATAAGGCAAGCGCCAAGACGCCCATCTACAAGATTGTTCTGAATGTCCTGAAGAACCCGATTATCGCAGCGACCTTGTTAGGCGTTGCATATTCCTTCACGGGTATCGGGTTTTCTGAGGCTGTCTCGGACTATTTGGAACTGATGAGTCAGGCGCTGGCAGCCGTTGCGCTGTTTGCAATCGGGTTCACGACAAGTGTGCGCACGATCGTTCAGACGGGTCCGATGATCCTTTTTCTGACGGTAATGAAACTTCTCGTTGTTCCCGGGCTTGTGCTGCTTGCAGCGCATCTGATCGGGCTGGATCCGCTTTGGACCATTGCCGCGACGGTTTCTGCGGCGGCGCCGACAGCGAAGAGTATATTCCTTTTGGCCAAGCACTACGACCAAGAGCCACAGCTCGCCGCTCACATAGTTTCAGCGACGTCGTTTCTGGCGGTAGGAACATTGATCCTGTGGCTGTTTGTCCTGCATCATCTGCATCCAACCGCGTTCCAATTGAATTGAGTTCGATCTACAAAGTTACGATCAAATGATCACTTGGATGCAAGCAACAAGGTGCAGCAATGAATACCCCTCTCGGTGTAATCCTCGCTGGTGGTCTTGCCACCCGAATGGGCGGAGGAGACAAGGGCCTGCTGAAAATCGGCGGGCGAAGCCTGCTGTCGCATGTGATCGATCGCCTGAGCCAGCAGGTAGGCAGGCTGGCCCTGAATGCCAATGGCGACCCGGAGCGGTTCGCAGACCTGAACCTGCCTGTCCTGCCCGACACAATAGAAGGGTTTGCAGGGCCACTGGCCGGAGTTCTGGCCGGACTGGATTGGGCTGCGGAGCAGGGCGCTGACAGTATCGTCACAGCCGCCGCCGACACGCCGTTCTTTCCGCGTGATCTGGTGGCGCGGCTGACTGACGCTGCCGAAGGGCAAACCTATCCACTGGTTCTGGCAACCACACCTCGTACCGGTGATGAGGCGCTTAAATCGGGTGGCGGCAAACGTGTGAACCGGCACCCGACCTTTGGCCTGTGGCCCGTCGCGCTGCGAGATGATTTGCGGGATGCCTTGAACGACGGGCTGCGCAAGGTCGTGTTGTGGACCGACAAACATGACGGGCGTGAGGCGTTGTTCCCAGCCGACCCCTTCGATCCGTTCTTCAACGTGAACACGCCCGACGATCTTGCGCGGGCACAAGAACTTCTGGAGAAGGCATGAAGGTTTACGGCGTCACCGGCTGGAAAAACGCTGGCAAGACCGGGCTGATGGAACGGCTGGTGGCTGAAATCACCGGGCGCGGTTACACTGTTTCAACCGTCAAACATGCCCACCACGCCGTCGATGTTGATCAGCCCGGCACCGACAGCTATCGCCATCGGGCGGCGGGTGCGTCCGAGGTGCTATTGGCCTCGGGCCAGCGCGTTGCCCTGATGCAAGAGCTGCGCGGTGCCCCTGAACCGTCTCTGACTGATCTTCTGGCCCGTCTTTCTCCGGTCGATCTGGTGCTGATCGAAGGGTTCAAACGAGGACCTCACCCCAAGGTCGAAGCATTTCGGGCTGTCGCAAACAACCCGCTGATCGCCAGCGAAAACGACTCCGTTCGTGCGGTCGCCAGCGATACGCCGCTAGAGTTGGATATCCCTGTGTTTGACCTGAACGATACTTCGGCAGTCGCGGATTTCATCCTGAAAGAGGTCGGATTATGAGCAAACCGGAAATCACTCCTCCGCCCCTGCGCAATGATTGCTTTGCCTTGCCCGCAGGGGTGAACTGGACACCGGTGGATGACGCCCTGGCCTTGTTGCGGGGTCGGCTGACGGTGGTGGCACCCGTTGAAACCGCGCCTCTGGCGCAGGCCACAGGGCGGATTCTGGCGGAAGATGTTATTGCGAAACGGTCGAACCCTCCGCAGCCGAACACCGCAGTTGACGGCTATGGCTTTGCCGGGGCTGCTCCGAGTGGTCCGCAGGTAATGCCCTTGCAGGAGGGGCGTGCGGCGGCAGGGATCCCCTTTGATGGCGCAGTGCAGCAAGGAATGGCTCTGCGGGTACTGACCGGCGCGGCGCTGCCTTCTGGGGTGGATACTGTGATACTGGAAGAGGATGTGACGGTACAGGACGGTCACATCGCCTTTCACGGCCCATTGAAGCAAGGCGCCAATACCCGAAAGGCAGGCGAGGATGTCGCGAGGGGCGATATGGTTCTGCCCGCCGGGCGCAGACTGACCCCAGCCGATCTGGCGTTGCTTTCGGCGACGGGGATTTCGGAGATCTCTCTGCGTAAGACGCTGCGGGTCGCGGTGGTTTCGACCGGCGATGAGCTGGTCGAGCCCGGTGACCCCGCCGCGCCCGGCCAGATCTTCGACGCCAATCGCCCTATGCTGTTGTCTTTGGTGGAACGGATGGGGTTCCAGCCCGTGGATATGGGGCGGGTCTCAGACGACCGGGAAGATCTGCGTCACAGATTGAACAGAGCGGCGGAACTGGCAGATGTGATCCTGACCAGCGGCGGGGCATCTGCGGGGGATGAAGATCACGTCTCGGCCCTGCTGCGCGAAGCGGGCGCGATGCACGAATGGCGGATTGCGTTGAAACCCGGTCGACCTCTGGCCCTTGGAATGTGGGATGGTACGCCCGTTTTCGGCCTGCCGGGAAACCCGGTAGCCGCGAAGGTTTGCACGTTAATCTTTGCCCGTCCGGCATTGGGCCTGATGGCCGGGGAAGGGTGGTCCGAGCCGATGGGCTTCGACCTGCCGGCCAATTTCGAAAAGCGCAAAAAACCGGGTCGGCGTGAATACCTGCGTGCTCGTGTCCGCGATGGGCGGGTCGAGGTTTTTGCTTCGGAAGGGTCAGGCCGGATCAGCGGCCTCAGCTGGGCCGAGGGGCTGGTCGAGATTGAGGATGGCGCGCGTCACATACAGCCGGGTGATCCGGTGCGGTTCATTCCGTACGGCAGCTTTGGGCTTTAATTAGTCGAAGGTCCCCGCGACACGCCCCAACAGCATGAAAGCCCGTGCGGTTCTTGTGTCACCCAAGGCCGTCAGGTCAGCATCGCTGGCATCCGGTTCGAACTCGACGATCATGTGATCGAAGCGGCGCAGGAAGTGATGCGCGGCGTCCCGAAAAATCGGGTCCTGCTTCATTCGCGCTGCCGTCAGTGCCAGTGAGGACCGATCTCTGATCCCACCGAGCGCTGCAACCGCGCGACCCCGCGCACCTTGCGCGAACTGCCGCCAGATTTCCGGCCGGGCCATGTCCGGGCGCAGATCGTCCATATAGATGCCTTCCTGGCTCAGCAGGGTCAGAACATCCTGAGAGGCCTGCACCAGTTGCGCGACCTTGCGGTCCTGAAGCGCGAGCCGCAATGCGTCGAATCCTTCGGCATCATCCTGCGTTTCCGGGAAATTCAGCGCGCGGATGAAGATGTCGGTCGTCAGGGGCGGAGCGATGTCTTCAGCCGGGGTGCCCAATTCCAGAGAAGTCTGGTCGCCAGCCTCAATAGGAGCGTCATCGCGTACAGGCTCGGTGCGTTTGGAAGAAAACGTCGCCAGTGCGCTTTCGGTCTTTTTGGCGGCTTCGGCGATTTCGTCCAGTTTTTTGCTGACGCCTGGTTCCTGAAAACTGGCCGAGCGCTGTTGCTGGATGACATAAGCCTGACGGATCGCATCTATCGCAGTCTGCAGGCGGGCGCTTTCTTCGCGCATGACGCGGCTGGCGCGCATGGCAGTGGCGGCGACCCAGATCATTGCCACTGGCATGAATACGGCCAGCAGGGTCACGACGAATCCTCCGCCATCGACGTTGTCCGGCAGTACCAGAAACACGACTGACACGATCAGCCACACCACACTGAGTGCGATGGCGACGATCTCGATCGCGGTCACCGAAGGCTGCGAGGGCTTGTCGTAGATGCCCAGCGGGGTTGGCCGTTCGGGGTCCTGTTCTGGCTTGGGCTCTGACATGGTCAACGCTCCGGTCAGGCGTACTCGATACTCAACACTTCATAAGAACGCACACCGCCGGGCGTGCGTACTTCGACACTGTCGCCTTCTTCCTTGCCGATCAATGCCCGCGCGATGGGCGATTTGATGTTCAGTAACCCGTTTTCAATGTTGGCCTCGTACTCGCCAACAATCTGCCAGGTCTTTTCTTCGTCCGTGTCCTCGTCGACCAGAGTCACCTTGGCGCCGAATTTGATCGCGCCGTTCAGCTTGGCCGGGTCGATCACATCGGCCAGCGACAGAATGCCTTCCAGCTCTTTGATGCGGCCTTCGATGAATCCCTGCTTTTCACGCGCCGAGTGATATTCGGCGTTTTCTTTCAGATCGCCCAGCTCGCGCGCTGTGGCAATGGCTTCGATGATTGCGGGGCGCTCGACGGATTTGAGGTTCTTCAGCTCCGCCGCGAGCGCGGCATTGCCCGTAGGCGTCATTGGAATCTTTTCCATATTCTTGTCGTCCACGCATAAATTGATGCGCCCCGCCGCATGGAACCAGCGTCGGGGCGATTTGATGGGTTGGCATTTACCTGACCCAAATGAGGCGTGAAATGCAAGAGGGCTATGCCCTGTGACGCGGATTACGGCCTAGTCGTAGCTAATCACCTCGAATTCGATTCCATTGTCATCATCGAAGTAGAAACGCCTGCCGGGTTCGTAGTCGCCGTGGGATTTCGGCGTGAACCCGGCCTTGATCACCTTGTCCTCGGTCGCGTCGATATCCTCGACCAGAACGCCCACGTGGTTCAGGCCGCCGACGATGTCATAGCTGCTTTCACCCGATGGCTGAGGATCGCTGGGCGCGTAGAGCGCCAGATAGGTATGTTGACTGCCCACATGGACTGTGTAGCCCCCCGCGATGGCCGGGCCCTCCCAACGTGTTTTCCAACCAAACACCCGCTGCATCCAGGCCGCCGAAGCCTTGGGGTCGCGGACGGTGAAATTGGTATGTTCAAGTGTCGCCATCATGGGATCTCCTTTTCGGTCTTGAGGCTTGTCCCGACTCACCGTAATTCTTAAACCTAACTTTAGGTCAAGGTATTTCTTGTGAGGTTGAAATGGCGGGTTCCGAAGGTTTGGCAATCGGCGCATTGGCGAAACGCACGGGATTGGCCGTTTCGGCGATCCGGTACTACGAGGCGCAGGGGCTGATCGCGCCCTGGCGCAATGCAGGCGGGCAAAGGCGCTATCAGCGCGCCGATATCCGACGGCTGAGTTTTGTCATGATCGCCCAGCAATTCGGCCTGACCCTGCCCGAGATTCGCGAGGTGCTTTCAGGTCTGCCCGGGAACCGCACGCCAACGCCGCAGGACTGGAAGGACATCAGCAAGGGGCTGAGGGCGCATCTGGATCAGCGAATCGATACCCTGACGCGGTTGCGCGACAATCTGGACGGCTGCATCGGCTGTGGATGCCTCAGCCTGCCGAAATGTGCTCTTTACAACCCTGATGACCGCGCCAAGTCGCATGGTAGCGGTCCCAGATACCTGATGGGTGACGCTCCGGATACATAACTGCCGCAATGCAGCAATGTTACGCCGTGTTTTGATTGACCAAGGTCTTTGTGACCATGTAATCAGCCGTGAAACAATATTGCGCAGACCACGCAGTGAAAGCGCCAATTCGGAAAGTTAGCTAAGGAGCCCACGATGGCCGAGATTGAACGCGAAGCGATGGAATACGATGTGGTGATCGTGGGTGCAGGCCCCGCGGGCCTGTCGGCGGCCATCCGTCTGAAACAGCTGGATGCCGACCTGAATGTTGTCGTTCTTGAGAAGGGCTCGGAAGTAGGCGCGCATATTCTGTCGGGCGCGGTTCTGGACCCGTGCGGGCTGGACGCTCTGATCCCGGACTGGAAGGAAAAGGGCGCGCCGTTGAACGTGCCGGTGCACGAAGACAATTTCTACATGCTCGGTGAGGCCGGAAAAATCCGCATCCCCAACTTTCCGATGCCGCCGCTGATGAACAACCACGGCAACTACATCGTCTCAATGGGCAATGTCTGCCGCTGGATGGCCGAGCAGGCCGAAGAGCTGGGCGTTGAAATCTTCCCGGGCATGGCCTGTTCCGAGCTGGTTTACGGCGACAATGGCGAAGTCAAAGGCGTCGTCGCGGGTGTCTTTGGTCTTGAGCCCGACGGGTCCTACGGTCCGCAGACGGAACCGGGCATGGAGCTGCATGGCAAGTACGTCTTCCTGTCAGAAGGTGTCCGTGGCTCGCTGTCCAAGGAAGTTATCGCCAAATACGACCTGTCTGCAGGCAAAGAGCCGCAGAAATACGGCGTCGGCATGAAAGAGATCTGGGAGATCGACCCGGCCAAGCACAAGGAAGGCTCGGTCACGCACACGATGGGCTGGCCTCTGGGCAGCAACGCAGGTGGCGGATCGTTCATCTATCACCTTGAAAACAATCAGGTCTATGTCGGTTTCGTGGTTCACCTGAACTACAAGAACCCGTACCTGTACCCCTACATGGAATTCCAGCGCTTCAAGCATCACCCGATGGTGGCTGAGCTGCTGAAAGGCGGCAAGCGCGTCGCGTACGGCGCCCGTGCGATCACCGAGGGTGGCTGGCAGTCGATGCCGAAACTGGTTGCGCCAGGCGTGGCACTGCTGGGCTGCTCGGCTGGGATGGTCAACGTGCCGCGCATCAAGGGCAACCACAACGCGATGCTGTCGGGCAAGGCCGCCGCTGAGGCCGCTTTCGACGCGATCAAGGCTGAGCGTTCGGGTGACGAACTGACCGCCTATGAGGTCGACGTGCGCGAAGGCGCAATCGGCGACGACCTGAAGAAGGTGCGCAACGTCAAACCACTGTGGTCGAAATACGGCCTGACCGCCTCGCTGATGTTGGGCGGCATGGACATGTGGACCAACACACTGGGCTTCTCGCTGCTGGGCACGCTGGGTCACGGCAAGAACGATGCCGAGGCGACCGAAGAGGCCAGCAAGCACCAGCCTATCGACTATCCCAAGCCTGATGGCACGCTGTCCTTTGACCGTCTGACCAACGTTTCCTTTGCGATGACCAACCACGAGGAAAGCCAGCCCTGTCACCTGAAGCTGGCCGATCCCGAGATTCCGGTCAAAGTGAACTTGCCCAAGTTCGACGAACCGGCGCAGCGTTACTGCCCGGCGGGCGTGTACGAGATGGTCGAGGATGAAGATGGCGCGCGATTCGTCATCAACTTCCAGAACTGCGTCCACTGCAAAACCTGCGACATCAAGGATCCCAGCCAGAACATCACCTGGACCACGCCGCAAGGCGGGGATGGACCGAACTATCCCAACATGTAAGCGAATTCATGGGCAATGGCAGGGTCGTGAAGGCTCTGCCATTGCCTCTTTCTGGCCAAAGCCCTAGCTTGTTGTTCAGTCAACGATAGCAAGGCAGGATTTTGGTGGCTTCCCTCGTTCGTCGCGCAGCATTGGCTGTGCTGTTAACCTCGTCATTTGTACTCCCGGCCCTGTCGGACACTGGCTCAGGGGCTTATCTGGCCGGACGTCAGGCGATCTACCAGAGCGATTACACATCCGCCGAGAAGTACTACGCGCAGGCTCTGCGCGCAGACCCCGAAAATGGCAAGTTGCTTGAAAACGTCGTCGTCGCTCGCCTCGCATTGGGCGAGATCGAACGAGCACTGCCGATCGCCCAATCAATCGAAGCGCTCGAACTGCCAAGTCAGGCGGCGAAAATGGTCATCATGGCCAATCTGATCGCCGAAGATAAGCTGGATGAATTACTGGCGCGCGACCCGGAAACCCAAGGCGTCGGGCCGCTGGTCGATGGGTTGGTTTTGGGTTGGGCCTATGTGGCGCAGGGTGCCATGACCAAAGCGATGGAAAAATTCGACGAGGTCAGCACGCAAGAGGGGCTGCGTGAATTCGCCATGTTCCACAAGGCGTTGGCCTTGGCCTCGATTGGTGATTTCGAAGGCGCTGAAGAAATTTTTGCGGCCAACAACGGTGCCGTTGCGCGATTCTCGCGTCGCGCCGCTTTGGCCCGGACCGAGGTTCTTTCCCAACTGGACCGCAACGAAGATGCGCTGCAATACCTCGATAACGTGTTCGCCGCGGGCAGTGACCCATCGATCGAAGGCTATGTGGCCCGTTTGCAGGCGGGCGAAACGCTGCCCTTTACGCATATTCAGTCGGCCCAGGATGGCATGGCCGAGGTTTTCTTTTCCGTCGGTGCCGCGCTCAGCAGCGAGGCGTCACAGGATTATGTCCTTCTCTATGCAAGAATTGCCGCGTTCCTGCGACCGGGCCATGTGGACGCAATCCTTCTGAGCGCCGAGCTTCTGGATGCGCTGGAGCAGTATGATCTGGCCGTCGAAGCCTATCGGATGGTGCCCGCGACCAGCAGCGATTACCACGCGGCCGAACTGGGCCGGGCCGAGGTTCTTGGCCGGTCGGGCAAAACGGATGCAGCGGCAGAAGTACTGCAGAACCTTGCTGCGCAAAGCCCCAACTTGCCCAGTGTTCACGTTGCGTTGGCTGATCTGCAAAGGCGTGAGGAAAACTACACCGCTGCGGTGGCGACCTATGACACAGCCATCGAATTGACCGAACAAGGGGTCAGCGGCAATTGGTTCCTGTATTACGCCCGCGGAATCTCGCATGAGCGCCTTAAGAATTGGGATTTGGCCGAGGCCGATTTCCGCCGCGCGCTGGAGTTGAACCCCGATCAGCCGCAGGTGCTGAATTATCTGGGCTATTCTCTGGTTGAACGGCAGGAAAAGCTGGATGAAGCCCTGAACATGATCGAACGGGCCGTCGCGGCGCGTCCCGACAGTGGTTATATCGTCGACAGTCTTGGCTGGGTTCTGTTCCGTCTGGGCCGCTATGACGAGGCCGTGGGGCATATGGAACGCGCGGTCGAACTGATGCCTGTCGACCCAGTTGTTAACGACCATCTGGGCGATGTGTACTGGGCTGTGGGGCGCGCGCGTGAGGCCGAATTCCAGTGGAAACGTGCGCTTTCCTTCATCGATCCCACGGATACCGACGGCGAGGCCGACCCGGACCGCATCCGCCGCAAGCTTGAGATCGGGCTGGACGCCGTGTTGGCTGAAGAGGGCGCAGCCCCTCTGCAGGTGGCCAATGGCAACTAGGGCTTTCGCGCCCGCCAAGATCAATCTGACCCTGCATGTGACCGGTCGACGCGATGACGGTTACCATCTGTTGGATTCCCTGGTGGTTTTTGCGGATGTCGGCGACACGCTGGACTTCGCGCCAGGGTCAGAGCTATCGATGGCCATCACGGGCGAGCACGCGGGCGGTGTACCGGCGGATGAGCGAAATCTTGTCTGGAAGGCGGCAGAGATGGCCGGCTGGGCAGGGCATATCAAACTGAACAAAGTTCTGCCGCATGGCGGCGGGATAGGCGGCGGTTCTTCTGATGCCGCCGCCACGCTGCGTATGATTGCGGATCAGGGTATTTCGATTTCTGATGGGAGCGCTCTGTCTCTGGGCGCGGATATCCCGGTTTGTGTCGCTGCCCGTGCTACGCGGATGCGCGGGATTGGCGACCAGCTAGAGCCGGTTGGTTTGCCGCAATTGCCAGCGTTGCTGGTTAACCCCGGTGTAGAAGTTCCGACAGGATCGGTTTTTTCGGCTTTGAAGAGCCGTGATAACCCGCCGATGCCCGCCGATGTTCCGCCCTTTGAGACGCCTGAAGCCTGCGCGGATTGGCTTCTGGAACAGCGCAATGATCTGGAGCCCCCGACAAAGGGCCTCGCCCCAGAGGTAGCCCGTGTGCTGGATGAATTGGCGGATACAAAGGACGCTTTGCTGGCCCGCATGTCCGGTTCAGGCTCAACCTGTTTTGCACTCTACCCGACGATGAAAGCGGCGCATTTCGCTGCTTATGAGATTGGCGCGGCCCATCCAGATTGGTGGTGCCGCGCGACGCAGCTTAATTGAGGCGCGACACCACATAGTCGGCCAGATCGCGTAGCAGAGTGCGGATTTCGTGATCCGGCAGGGCGTCCAATGCGGCCTTGGCTTTGGCGGCCCAGCCGAATGCATCCGACCGTGTGGCCTCCAGAGTGCCATACTTGTTCATCAAGCTCAGCGCATGATCCAGATCGCCGTCTTCCTGACGGCCGCGACCAATCGTACGCTCCCAAAAGGCGTGCTCTTCGGGGGTGGCCTGTGCGATGGCTTTGATAACCGGCAGGGTCAGCTTACGCTCACGGAAGTCGTCGCCGACGTTCTTGCCAGTAGCCTTGCTATCGCCCTGATAGTCCAGCAGATCATCGGCAATCTGGAACGCAATCCCCAGCGCATCGCCATATTCGAAAAGCGCTTTGACCTGATCCTCCGAGGCCCCTGCAATAACGCCGCCCACTTCGGTTGCGGCGGAAAACAGAGCGGCGGTCTTGCCGCGCACGACCTGCAGATAGATCGCCTCGGTTGTGCCCAGATCGGTGGCCGCGGTCATTTGCAATACTTCGCCTTCGGCGATCGTCGCCGACGCATTGGCCAGGATGTCCAGAACGCGCAAAGATCCGGTTTCAACCATCAGTTGGAAGCTGCGGGAAAACAGGTAGTCGCCCACCAGAACACTGGATTTGTTGTCCCACAACAGATTGGCCGTGGGTCGACCGCGCCGCTGGGCGCTTTCGTCGACCACGTCATCGTGCAACAGGGTCGCCGTATGGATGAATTCGACGGTCGCCGCCAAGCGCACGTGATGATCGCCTGCGTAGTCAAACAGACGTGCCGCGGCCAGAGTCAGCATGGGGCGCAGGCGCTTGCCCCCCGCCTCGACCAGATGTGCAGTCACTTCAGGAATGCGCGGCGCATGCTCCGAGGCCATCCGCGTGCGGATCAGTTCATTAACTGCATCCATTTCGCCAGCCAGAATTTCAGCCAGTCGTTCATGCGGTTTTGAGATCGTGTCGATATTCATCACACTCCTGATACAAGGCTCGACTTCCGGCGTACCTTGCCCTTACATCCATCCCCATGAAAGAACTTTTGCGCAGCACCGATCCGACGATCCTGGCCTTTGCATCCGCCCTTCTTGAAGGCGAGGATATAGACTGCTTTCAGATGGACGTAAATATGAGCATCCTCGAAGGAGGCATCGGAATCTTTCCGCGACGCCTGATGGTGCGGGCGGATGACCTGACCCGCGCGGAACGGGTGATGCGTGACAACGACATTCCGCTGGGCAGATGAGCCTGTTTTCCGACAGTGAACTGACCCGAAACGATTTTCTCGGCGGGCGAGTGCGACTACTGCAGCCGCGTTCGGGATATCGTGCTGGTGTCGATCCGGTCCTGCTGGCCGCTGCGGTCCCGGCGACACGTGGTCACACCGTTTTGGAACTGGGCTGTGGCGCCGGTGCCGCGATCCTGTGCCTGATGGCCCGCGTTCCGGGGCTGCAGGGTGTCGGGGTCGAACTCCAGGCGGACTATGCTGATCTGGCGCGTCGAAACGCAGTTGAGAACAGTGCGCCGCTGGAGGTGATTGAAGCTGATTTGGGCGTCTTGCCTGCTGACCTCAAACAACGGCAATTCGACCATGTGATTGCCAACCCCCCCTATTATCGTGCGGGGGCGCACAGTTCGGCCTCTGACAAAGGGCGCAGTGTCGCTTTGGGTGAGCAAACGCCACTGAGTCAGTGGTTCGAAACTGCGGCCAAACGTCTCACGCCGCGTGGGTACCTGCACATGATCCAGAAAGCCGACCGCCTGCCCGACATGTTGGTGGCGTGCACTGGGCGGCTGGGGTCGGTCGAAGCGTTGCCCTTGGCGGCCAGAACCGGTCGCAAGGCCGAACTGGTGATTTTGCGCGCCAGAAAGGGTGGGCGGGCCGATTTTCAGCTGCATGCTCCGTTGATATTGCACGAAGGGGATCGTCACGAACTTGATGGTGAAAGCTATGCACCGCAGGTCTCGAAAGTGTTGCGTGAAGGGGCCGCGTTGCCCGGGTTTTCTGGCCAATAGGCATTAACCAGCCGAATTTGTCGGATTTATTACAGATTCTGTGCGTCTGCGGCGTGACAGGCTGGAAACGATGTGGTCAACTTCTTACGTGAAACTCAGACACCAACAAAGGAGTATCGCCATGAGCGTGAGCGCACACCTGACCGAACTGAAGAAAAAGCACGAAAATCTCGGTCTTGAAGTTGAACAAGCCCAACGCTCGCCAGGCATCGATGATCTCCATATCGCTCAACTCAAAAAGCAAAAACTAAAGCTGAAGGAAGAGATCGAGCGCCTGTCAAACTAGCGTTCCATACTAGCCCGCGCGGCAATCGCCGCGCCGCCAGTTATCAATAAGGCCGCGATCGCAAGACCCCCAGACGGGACGGCGATCCCGGCCAAAACCAAAGCAAGCGTAGACAACAGGGGTGCCGCGTATGAAGCTGTGCCAAGGACCTGTATGTCACCCTGCTTTACGCCGATATCCCAGACATAGAACGCCAATCCAACTGGCCCCAGGCCCAGTGCAATAACTGATGCCCAGCCAAAGGCGCTGTCGGGCCAGACCGTATCCTCAACGGCAAAGTGCATTACACCGGACGCGATGGCCGCGGCGATGCAGAATATGGCGACAGAACTGGTAGGGGTATCGCCCAGCCGGCGTGACAGAACGGAATAGCTCGACCACGTCAGGGCGCACAGTAAGGCCAGCGCGTAACCCGGTAGGTGGTCGAATTGAAACCCGGCCCCGCCTCCGCCTGCGATAATCACAGCAGCCCCGGCAAAACCCAGGCAGGCACCGATCAAATGCCCAACGCGCAATTGTTCGCCGGGCAGCAACCCGGAAAACAGCACGATCAGCAATGGCCAGAGATAGGCGATCAGCCCGGCTTCGGCCGCCGGGGCCATCCGCAGCGCTGAAAAATACAATGCGTGGTATCCAAACAATCCAACTGTGCCAAACAAGTATGTGGTCCACGGGACGTCGACTAGCTGACGCAGGCCGCCGTTGCTCCAAGCCCAGATCAGGCCCAGAGTGCCACCGATCGAAAAGCAAATCGTATTCAGTAAAAGCGGCGGCGTGGGTGAAGAACCCACGGTAAACAGCGCCAGCAGAGACCACAGAAGAACGGCGCCAAATCCGATGGCCGTAGCGCGTGTTTTGGTCATGGCATCAGAACCTCTTCGACCGGGACAATGTGGAACTCATCCGAGATATGCGCCGTCTTCTCAATCTCGGACATGAACCAGTCGCGGAATGCTGCGATCTGAGGCCTGTTTTCCGCGCCCGGCAGGCACAAAAACCGAAACCGCCCACGCGTTTCGATAGCCGTTTTGAAAGGCGCGACAAGGCGGCCTTCGGTCAGGTCTTTGATGATCATTGCCCGGCGCCCCAGCACCGCACCAACACCTGCGACAGCGGCGTCAATGGCGTGATCCGCGTTCGAGAAATGCGCACCGTGTGTGGGCGCAAAGTCCACCCCAACGGCCCGGAACCAGGTTGGCCAGTCGCTAGGGGGCTGCAGGAAGGCAATTGAATCGTCAAAGATCAGGGGGGCTTCTTTCAGGCTTTCCGGGGTCGGGAACTGGGCGGCCAGTTCCGGGGTCATCACAGGGGTCAGCCACTCCTTGCGGACCGGAAGGGAATACAGCCCCTCATCCCCGCCATAGCCGAACCTGATGGCGACATCCACATCGTCCCGTTCAAGGTCCATGTTTCGCAACGTTGCCGAGAACTTGAGATCGATCTCGGGATGCGCCCTGGCAAACTCATACAGACGCGGCGCGAGCCACTTTGCCGTCAGCGCAGGCCCTGCCGTCACCGTCAGGCTGGTATCGTTGCCCTGCCGCCTTGCGGCTTGCCAGGCCGTCTGAAGTGCGGCGAACCCTTCTGCTGCACCGGGGGCAAGGGCGCGCCCGGCTTCGGTCAATTCAACCGCCCGATTCAGGCGATGAAACAAAGGGCGGCCTAGGTGTTCCTCAAGTGATTTGATCTGGAAGGAAAGGGCGGCCGGGGTGACATGCAGTTCCTCCGCAGCCTTGGCAAAGGACATATGGCGCGCGGCGGCATCAAAGGCACGCAAGGCAGTCAGAGGGGGAAGATAGTCGCTCATTTTGACACAAGTAAAACTTAACTGAACTGAGGAAAAAGCTCGTTTGTTAGCCTAATGCATAAGCTGCATATTGGGTGCAAGTCAAACAAAGCTGAACTGAAAGGAAGACTGCCATGATCGAAATGACGACCAACCCAGCAGCTGCCCGCGCCTTTCAGCGGGCCCATGCCGAACGCGGTAAAATTGTCAAATACGCCCTGAATTGGCTTTTCGGTTCCCGCTGAACGCAGCGCGCGCGTTCTTACGGGATAAAAAAGGGCCGGTCCGCAAGGACCGGCCCGTTGTCTTTTCTGCGCCTTGGATCAGACGAAGAACTGTGCACCGTTGGCCGAAATGGTCGAGCCGTTGATGAACTGAGAATCGTCGGATGCAAGGAACGCAACGCAACGCGCGATTTCTTCCGGCTCACCCAGGCGGCCGGCCGGGATCTGGCCGATGATGGATTCGCGGACTTTCTCCGGTACCGCCATGACCATCTCAGTCGCGATATAGCCTGGGCAGATAGCGTTTGCGGTGATGCCTGCGCGTGCGCCTTCTTGTGCCAGAGATTTCACGATGCCCAGATCGCCCGCTTTGGTCGCGGCATAGTTCACCTGCGCAAACTGGCCTTTCTGACCGTTGATTGAGCTGATGACGATAACGCGGCCGAACTTGCGCTCGCGCATACCGTTCCAGACGGGGTGTACGGTGTTGAACACGCCGGTCAGGTTGGTGTCGATCACCTGGTGCCACTGCTCGGGCGTCATCTTGTGGAACGGCGCGTCGCGGGTGATGCCCGCGTTGGCGACAACGATGTCGATCGGGCCGACTTCGGCTTCGACCTTTTCGATGCCGGCTTTGGATTCGTCATAATCGGCCACATTCCACTTGTAGGTGGCGATGCCAGTCTCTTCGGTGAACTTCGCGGCGGCTTCGTCGTTCCCCGCATAGGTGGCTGCAACGTTGTACCCTTCGGCCTTGAGCGCCTTGGAAATTGCTGCGCCGATGCCGCGGGAGCCGCCGGTAACGAGTGCTGTACGTGCCATTTAGGAATCCTCCAATTTAAGTCGTCTTGGTAATGCTGTTACTTTGAGAGGTGATCGTGCGCAATATTGTTTCGTCATGAAATTTGAATTTCCGGTTAGCAATATCGTCGCATCTAAGGGGTAAGACCCCAATGTAACAAAAAAGGGCGCCCAGCGGACGCCCTTTACTATTTGGTTATCAACGCACTTAGTCGCGCTCCACGCACAGTGCTACACCCATGCCGCCACCGATGCACAGGGTCGCGAGACCTTTCTTCGCATCGCGGCGCTTCATTTCGAACAGAAGCGTGTTCAGAACGCGGCAGCCCGAAGCACCGATCGGGTGGCCGATGGCGATGGCACCGCCGTTCACATTCACGATCGACGGGTCCCAGCCCATGTCCTTGTTCACAGCGCAGGCTTGCGCGGCAAAGGCTTCGTTCGCCTCGACCAGATCCAGATCGTCAACCGACCAGCCAGCTTTTTCCAGCGCCTTGCGCGACGCGTAAATCGGGCCGACGCCCATGATCGACGGGTCCAGACCAGCGGTTGCGTAGGACGCGATGCGGGCCAGAGGCTCAATCCCGCGCTTTTCGGCGTTCTCGGCCGACATCAGCAACGTTGCCGCCGCGCCGTCGTTCAGACCGGATGCGTTTGCGGCCGTGACCGAACCGTCCTTAGTGAAGGCTGGGCGCAGTTTGGCCATCGCTTCCATAGTTGCGCCGTGGCGGATGTATTCGTCCTTGTCCATCACGATATCGCCCTTGCGGGTCTTGATTGTGAAGGGCACGATCTCGTCTGCGAATTTGCCCGCCTTTTGCGCGGCCTCGGCCTTGTTCTGCGAGGCGACGGCGAATTCGTCCTGCATGTCGCGGCTGATTTGCCACTTCTCGGCGACGTTTTCAGCGGTCTGCCCCATGTGATAGCCGTTGAACGCATCCCACAGACCGTCGCGGATCATGGTGTCGATGTACTTCATGTCGCCCATCTTGTGACCGGCGCGCAGCGCAGCGGCGTGGGGCGAAAGGGTCATGTTTTCCTGACCACCGGCGGCCACGATATCGGCATCGCCGAGCTGGATGTGCTGAGCACCCAAAGCCACGGCGCGCAGGCCGGAACCGCACACCTGGTTGATCCCCCAGGCCGCGCTTTCCTGCGGCAGACCTGCATTGATATGCGCCTGACGGGCGGGGTTCTGACCCTGCGCAGCCGTCAGCACTTGACCCATAATGGTTTCGCTGACTTCGCCTTTGTCCACGCCTGCGCGTTCTACCACGGCCTCCAGTACGGCGGCGCCCAGATCATGCGCGGGTGTGTTTGCAAACGAGCCGCCAAAGCTGCCGACACCGGTGCGCGCGGCGGATGCGATTACTACGTTGGTCATTTAGACAATCCTTTACCGTCAAGGTCCTGCGGGATATTCGACGGCGCGGATCGCACAGAGGAAACTCTGTGATAGCAAGAGCGCCTCATGTTCCCCGCTCCAACTCCTCATGGCATAGCGCAACGCTGCAGTTGCAGCAACGGTTAGCTTGTCTCAGGCAGGTTGTGGATCGGCCAATTCACTCTAACTGGCTGTAAGCTTGCGGTTTTCCGCCTTCCAGGGGGCGTAAACGGTTGGGGCGCCGAACAGAAACCCCTGCAAACAGTCGACACCGTTAGCGATAAGGAATTCGGCATCCTTTTGCGTTTCGACTGATTCGGCGGTGATCAGGATCTCGAATTCCCGGGCCACAGCAATCAAGGCCCGTACAAGCGCCTGATTGTCCGTGTTATCGTGGATGCCGTGGATGAACTGGCCGTCGATCTTGGCGGCATCAAAGAAAAACTCTCGGAAATGGCGAAAACTGAAATTGCTTGCGCCAAAGTCATCCAGGGCGAAGGCGATACCGCGCGGCTGCAGCCGGTCCATAAAGTCGATGACCAGTTCCGGCACTGTCATGGCCGAGCTTTCCGAGATTTCCAAAATCAGCCTTTCGCCAATCCCGGCGTCCTTTTTCAGAAACCGTTCCAGAACCCGCGACCAGCGGGCATAGCCGATCGAGCGGGCAGACATGTTGATCGACAGACGAATGTCCGGGTTTTTGATGAGTGTGCGCAGACCCATTTCAAGCGCGACGCAGTCCAGCTCGCGACCGATAGGCGTGTTTTCCAGCTGTGGCATGAACTCGCGCGCAGGGATGACCCGACCGGTTTCGTCGAGAACGCGGATGAAGCCCTCATAGAAGGCGACGTCCTGTGGAGCGTTGGCCTGCATGACCGGTTGGAAGGCCAGTTTGCACTGTTTGTGCTTTACGGCTTCGGTCGCCATATCGACTGTGGATGCGTCGCGGGATTTGACGGCCGCGTTCAGCGGGCTGTCCCCACCTTCAGGCAAATCTGCCAGGTCCTTTTTCCGCATGTGCAACCCGTTTCCCTTTGTGTCGCCGGTTCGGTGACGATTTCAGGGGAAAGGTATGAATCTGCGGTTAAGACAAACCTATTTGAAGATGGATGATTTGGACTAGCGGGATGTTTCCCAGATGCGCCCAAGTGCGGCAAAGCCGCCGACAACCGCGCCCATGAAGCCCAAAAGCATCATGCCGAAGCCCAGTGCGACAATTGCAACCGCGCCACTGGCCAGAGCGGTCAACATGGCCAGCACCATACCAGTCAGACCCATTACGGTGGACAGGGTTGTCAATCTGGTCATCTGGGCCTCCGGTCACTCAACACTTTGCACATCGGGTGGATATGGGGCGTGAGGGCCGGATTTCAAGAATCGGGTCGGTCGGTTCGGCGGGATCAGGCCTGTTTTGCCTGTGTATTGGGCTGTTTGGCCTCAAATTGTTCGAATCCGGGCGTTCCGCGATCTTCGGGGTAGCGCGCCAAATGCTTGGCTTTGATCTGCTCGGAATTGTCCCGGCTGCCGTTGTGGCTGTAGCCCGGAGGCGCAAAACAATAAGCCAGCCGCTGACGCAGTGTCAGACCCGGCTGAGTTGCGTCGCGCCAGATACCGACCCATTCGTGGAAGGCCACGCGCAGCGGGTTGAACGTGCCGATGTTGTGAACCAGACCATAGTCGACGCGGTCATCCTCTTGTTCGGGTACAAAAGTGCCGAACATTTTGTCCCAGATGATAAAGACACCAGCATAGTTGCAATCGAGATACCGCGCATTGCGACCGTGATGGGCGCGGTGGTGGCTGGGCGTGTTCATCACGGCCTCGAACCAGCGGGGCATTTTGCCAATGGCCTCGGTGTGGATCCAGAACTGGTAGATCAGGTTCAGGCCGCCACAGAACAGCACCATGGCAGGGTGAAACCCCAGCAGGATCAACGGCGCGCGGACAACCATCATGAAAGTGAACGTATAGGTCCAGGTCTGCCGCAGCGCCGTTGTCAGGTTGTAATGCTGAGAGCTGTGGTGGTTCACATGGCTGGCCCAGACCCAGCGGATCCGGTGGCCAAAGCGGTGCACCCAGTAATAGCGCAGATCATCCAGCACAAAGCACAGGATGATGACGGGGATCGACGTACCCAGGTTCAAGGGGGTGATCTGCCATAGCCACATGAAGAACGCGTAGGCAATGAAGCCCAGCAAAAAGCCAGAGGCGATGTTGCCTGCCCCCATGATCAGTGATGTTACCGCGTCCCGCGTCTCATACCGGCCGCCTTTGCCTTTGACGGCGATCCACAGAAATTCGGCCAGAATGCCGGCAATGAAGAAGGGGACGGCCCATTGCACGGCGTCCGGGAAAGTCACTTGGTCGGTCATGCGGGCTCCATCAGGTGCTGCCAATGGCGGCGTTCGAGTTCGTCGAGGTGGATAATGGCTTTGGGGGCTCCGAATTCGTGGAACTGAACCTCAAAACCTTGCGGATGCTCCAGTAAGTCAAAATCCAGCAGGTGCCGGGCGACAGTGTCTGCACCGAAAGACCACAACAGCCCGTTTCCGGCATCGGTCCGGATCAAAGCCGCGTGACCGTCATGCGAAACTGTGACGTCGATGACTGCGTCGTCGGGCGCATGGCGCAGCCATTCCGACCGCGCGCTTTCGGGTGTCAGCATGCGTAAGCGCGACTTGCCCGTCAGATGCAACATCGCCGTTATCCCGGCGATGCCTCCGACCACCAGAACCAATAGAATTTCAAGCGGCATTCCGTCCTCCCGCCCGGCAGAGTGCAAAGCAGCAGGCAAACTGTCAAAGGTGGCGTGGCGTCAGCTATGTTCGAGACTGTCCAGAATCTCATACTGAACAACGCGCTGGACAAAAGGCACCAACCCATCCGGGCCCGAGGCGCGATCCTTGAGGTGGATGCAGATATCTGGCCTGCGTGCCGCAATAATACCCACCATCTCTCCGCGAACCTTGTCGTCAAGTCCGGCGCCCATGATTGCGCAGGATATGCGTGGTTCTTCGTCCAATTGTCGTCTGACTTCTTCCTGATCATGCGCGCCAAGCCACTGAATCGGCAGGTGATCCAGTTGACGCGCGACATCTCCGATTACATTGGGCAGTTTCCCAATCAACAGAACTACCGGTTTCATCGCACTCTCCCTTCCTTCAAGTCGCAAAGGAAAACCGGCCCGTTAGGGCCGGTTTCAGAGTATCACAAAATAAGAAGCTGTGCCGCTGCCTTAGTTGGAGACGGTATAGACAACGGCGTCACCTTTGCCCTTGTTCCTTGTGAACTGCACCTGATCGCCGTCGATCGATACTGTCAGGCAGTCTTGTGGAAACGCCCTTTGACCGACCACAACGTTTCGACAAAAGAACCTCTTGTTCCAGACCCATGCCCCAGTGAGCTTCGCATTGTTGCGGCCAACGCCGTCAATTTTCCCGTCAGGGGTAATGACCAGCCACGTGTCCCCACTGACCAGCTTTTTACCGACGACAGCCTCGAGAAACTGGTTTTCTTTTCGAAGATCTTTAGCCGCGGCGGAACCGGCGGTTATCAAAGAAAGGCTGGCCAGCACGGCCACAGCGCAAACGCGTCTCATAAAAATCCTCCTGGTTAAAACCCCAGGAGGATACCATGATTCGCCCCGTTTCTCTGGTCGGTTAGCTTTCAGCGCCCACCAGGGTCGACACGATCGCCTTGGCACTGTCCGAATTCCACTCGGCGTCGCCGATCAGGCGGGCGATTTCGTTGCCGTCGGGGTCAAGAATGACGGTGATCGGCAAGGCGATAACACCCATTTCCCGTGCGACGGCTGATTTAGGGTCCTGATGACGCGGCAGGTTGTTGATGCCGTTTTCCTCGAAGAATTTCTTGATACCGGCCGGCGAATTGCGCCCGGTTGCCAGTGTCAGGACCTCGAATTTTTCGCCGCCGAATTCCTCCTGCAGCTCCGCAATCTGCGGCATTTCCTTGCGGCAAGGTGCGCACCATGTGGCCCAGAAGTTCAACAGGACATACTTGCCCTTATAATCCTCCAGCGTCGCGACGCCTCCGTCATCTTCAAGCTGGAACTCTACCGCTTCGACGGGTTTGGGCTCTTTGTGCAGGATCAGCCGCTTCAGCGTTCCATCGCGCAGAGGGGCCAGAGTTTCGGCATCTGTGGCCAAAGCCGCGTTTGCACCCAGCGCAAGGGCCATATAAAGGGGGATCAGACGAAATAGGCGCATATCAACTCCGGGTTTTCCAACATGACCGATCAATCCTCGAACCAGATGTGGGGCGGCCGCTTTGCCGCCGGTCCAGACGCGATCATGGAGGCGATCAACGCCTCGATCGGGTTCGATCAGCGGATGGCAGCCCAGGACATCGCAGGCTCGCGCGCCCATGCCGCCATGCTCGCGGCCACAGGCGTTATAACTGATAGTGATGCGCAGGCCATTCGGGAAGGGCTGCTCACCGTTTTGTCAGAAATCCAGAACGGGGAATTTCAGTTCTCGACCGCGCTGGAAGACATCCACATGAATGTCGAAGCGCGCCTGAAGGAGGTCATTGGTGAGCCAGCAGGCCGTCTACACACAGGCCGGTCGCGGAATGATCAGGTGGCGACCGATTTCAAACTCTGGGTCCGTGATCAGCTGGACGCGGCGGAAACCGGCCTTTTGGCCCTGATCCGCGCGCTTTTGGCGCAGGCTGAGGCAGGTGCTGATTGGGTGATGCCCGGCTTTACCCACCTGCAAACCGCGCAGCCGGTGACATGGGGCCATCACATGATGGCCTATGTCGAGATGTTTGGTCGTGACCTGTCCCGTGTCCGCGATGCGCGCGCCCGGATGAACGAATCCCCGTTGGGTGCTGCGGCACTGGCCGGAACGTCTTTCCCAATCGACCGTCAGATGACAGCCGAAGCGCTGGGCTTTGACCGCCCTGCCGCGAACTCGCTGGATGCGGTCAGCGACCGCGATTTCGCGCTGGAGTTCCTGTCGACCGCTTCGATCTGCGCCGTGCACCTGTCGCGCTTTGCCGAAGAACTGGTGATCTGGTCCTCGGCCCAGTTCCGGTTTGTGACGTTGTCCGACCGGTTCTCGACCGGTTCGTCCATCATGCCGCAGAAGAAAAACCCCGATGCGGCGGAACTGATCCGCGCCAAAGTGGGGCGTATCTACGGGGCCAACACCGCGTTGATGATGGTGATGAAAGGCCTGCCGCTGGCCTATTCCAAGGACATGCAGGAAGACAAGGAACAGGTCTTTGATGCTGCCGATAACTGGATGCTGGCGCTGGCCGCGATGGAAGGCATGGTCAAGGACATGACCGCCAACCGCGAAAGCCTTGCCACTGCCGCGGGCTCGGGTTTCTCGACTGCGACCGATCTGGCCGACTGGCTGGTGCGTGTGCTGGGGCTGCCGTTCCGTGATGCGCACCATGTCACCGGATCGCTTGTGGCGATGGCCGAAAGCAAAGGTTGCGACTTGCCCGATCTGAAGCTGGCAGACATGCAATCGGTCCACGCTGACATCACCGATGATGTCTTTTCTGTCCTTACCGTCGAAAATTCAGTAAACTCCCGCCAATCCTATGGTGGCACGGCCCCCGATCAGGTCCGCGCCCAGATTGAGCGATGGAAGGCGCTGGTGTGATGCAGATACTACGTGTGGTCCTTCTGATCTCGGCCGGGATTGCCCTGGCCGGGTGCGGTGCGGATGGCGAACCCATTCAGCCCTCGATGAGCGCTAATATCGGCGTCGGCAGCAGCGGTACCTATGGTGGTGTCGGCGTGGGACTGCGTCGCGGCGGGTTTGGCGTTTTCCTGGGGCTGTAACGAAGATTTGCATTTTGCCTGCGGCATGCCCATCTACCGGGCATGAATGGCCTTGCGCCAAAGCTCTGAAAAGAAGACCAAACAATGAAAATTATCGGCCTGATCCTCTCACTCGCTGTTCTGGCGGCCTGCGATCCATCGTACAAACCCCGCCCTGAACCTGCGGACACCTCAAGCGGATCCGGTATCAAAGTATCGGGCTATGGCCGCGTTGGCGTCTCGACGTCCAACTGATACAACACGCGACCTGCGCAGAATCCATTGATCCGCGAGGTCGTTTTGGTCTAAGCGCGCAGGTATGGATCACTTTCTCTACCGCGACGGCGCGCTTTACGCCGAGGATGTCCCGATCTCCGAAATCGCAGCCGCGGTCGGAACCCCGTTTTATGTCTATTCCACCGCCACGCTGTTGCGGCACTTCCAGCTGTTTGATGACGCGCTGGAAGGGACCGACCACCTTGTCTGCTATGCGATGAAAGCGGCCAGCAATCAGGCGATCCTGAAGACGCTGGCGCAGGCAGGTGCGGGAATGGACGTGGTCTCGGGCGGGGAATACCTGCGCGCCAAAGCGGCAGGCGTGCCGGGCGACAAGATCGTGTTCTCGGGCGTCGGTAAAACCGCGGATGAGATCCGAACCGCGCTGAGCGGTGGCATTCGCCAGTTCAACGTGGAATCTGAACCCGAGATGGAAGTGATCAACGCTATCGCGTTGGAACTGGGGCTGGTCGCGCCGATCACCGTTCGGGTGAACCCGGATGTGGACGCCAAGACCCATGCCAAGATCGCCACAGGCAAGTCCGAGAACAAGTTCGGCATCCCAATCGCCCGCGCCTCCGAGGTCTATGCCCATGCGGCCAGCCTGCCGGGGTTGGAGGTGATCGGTATCGACGTCCATATCGGCTCGCAATTGACTGAGTTGGAGCCGTTCGAACTGGCCTATACCAAAGTGGCGGAACTGACCGAAAAACTGCGCTCGGAAGGGCACAACATTCGTCGCCTCGATCTGGGCGGTGGTTTGGGAATTCCCTACACGCGTTCGAATGATGCGCCGCCGCTGCCTGTGGAGTACGGCGCGCTTATCAAGAAAACACTGGGCCATCTGGATTGCGAGATCGAGATCGAACCGGGGCGTCTGATCGCCGGGAATGCCGGTCTGATGGTCAGCAAGGTGATCTATGTTAAATCGGGCGAAGGTCGCGACTTCTTGATCCTTGATGGCGCTATGAACGACCTGATCCGCCCCGCCATGTACGAGGCACATCACGACATCGTCGCCGTTCAGGAGCCCGCGCCGGGTGTGGAACAACAGCCCTACGACATCGTCGGTCCGGTCTGCGAAACCGGCGATACCTTTGCCAAACAACGCAACATGCCGCCGCTGGAACCGGGCGATCTGGTCGCTTTCCGCAGTGCCGGGGCTTATGGCGCGGTGATGGCCAGCGAATATAATACGCGCCCCCTGATCCCCGAGGTTCTGGTGCACGGGGATCAATTTGCAGTTATTCGTGAACGCCCAAGCTTTGACGAAATCATAAACCGCGATACCATACCCACGTGGCTTTGACGCGATAGGCGCGCGGGCCCGGTCAGGAGGCCCGCCTTGAGCGCTAGACACAACCTGCCGATCCCAAAACTGTCCCTGTGGCTGACGCACGCAGGGATGCTGGCCGAGCAGGTTTTACGCGCGTTTTGGCCGTTTTTTTCGGTTTTGATGGCAATTCTCGCGGCTTTGATGCTGGGCTTGCAGGATGAAGTCCGGGTCGAATTCGTTTGGGGTGTCGGCGCATTGTCGCTTCTGGGCCTGTTCGCCACGCTGTTTGTTGGCGCAAGGCGATTCCATTTCCCCACCCGGGCCGAGGCGCTGATGCGGCTGGATGCGGCCCTTCCAGGGCGGCCCATTCAGGCCTTGATGGATGAACAGGCCATCGGTGCGATGGACGCGGATTCGGTGGCATTATGGCATGCGCATCAGAACCGAATGGCGCAGCGTGTCGCAATGGCCGAACCGGTCAAGCCTGACCTGCGGCTGGCCAGCCGCGATCCTTACGCACTGCGCTATTCAGCTTTGATGGCGTTGGTGATCGCCGCCATGTTCGGCTCGTTCTGGCGGATCGGTTCGGTGGCTGAAATGACCCCGGGTGCCGCTGTGGCCGGGCAGGGCCCCAGCTGGGAAGGCTGGGTTGAACCGCCTCGCTATACCGGGTTACCGACGCTTTATCTGGCCGATCAATCCGATCCGACGTTGTCTGTCCCGCAAGGCAGCCGCATTACGTTGCGGTTCTACGGAGAGGTCGGCGCGCACAGCCTGACGGAAACAATCACGCCTCTGGGAACTGATGGCGCGACTCAGCCGGAACAGGACTTTGTCGCCGAACAGACGGGGCAGTTGACGATCGATGGTCCATCCGGCCGTAACTGGGCGTTGAACGTGATAGCGGATATGCCGCCTAAGGTTACTGTTGCCGGTGTGGCTGAGTCTGAAGCCGGTGGACAAATGAAACTGCCCTTTGCCGCCAGCGACGACTATGGCGTTGTGTCCGGTTCCGCACTGATTGCGCTTGATCTGCCATCTGTGGACCGCCGTTATGGTCTGACAACCGCACCTGAGCCGCGCGAGGTGATTGAGGTTGAACTGCCGATGCCCATCACTGGCGACCGGGCGGACTTTACCGAGGACCTGATCGAAGACTTTTCGCAGCACCCCTGGGCGCATCTGCCTGTAAAAATCACCCTGATGGCCCGCGATGCAGCGGATCAGGAAGGGCAATCCGAACCCTATATAACTGCTCTGCCCGCGCGTCGCTTCTTTGATCCGCTGGCGGCGGCTGTGATCGAACAGCGCCGGGATCTTCTGTGGACGCGCGAAAACGCTACTCGGGTTGCTCAGATCCTGCGCGCGGTTTCGCATCTGCCGGAAGATTTTTTCCGGTCCGATACGGCCTATCTGCGCCTGCGCGTGATCCTGCGCAGGCTGGAGACGTTCAACGCGTACGGCCTGAAGCCCGAACAACAGGCAGAAATCGCCGAAGCCTTGTGGGAACTTGGCGTTCTGATCGAAGACGGTACACTTGCGGATGCGCTTGAACGAATGCGCCGCGCGCAGGAACGCCTGAGCGAAGCGATGAAGAACGGTGCAAGTGACGAAGAGATCGCCGAACTGATGCAGGAACTGCGTGAGGCAACGCAGGACTATATGCGCCAACTGCAGCGTCTGGCACAGGAGAACGGCGAGTTCGACGAGAACCAGCAAGGTCAGAATGGCGAGTCCATTCAGATGACGCAGGATGATCTGCAACGCATGATGGACCGCATTCAGGAACTGATGGAACAGGGTCGCATGGCCGAGGCGCAACAGGCGCTGGAAGAGTTCCAGCAGATGATGGAGAACATGCGCATCACGCAAGGTCAGGGCCAGGGCCAGCAATCCGAGGGCCAACAGGCGATGGAAGGGCTGGCCGAAACTCTGCGCGAACAGCAAGGCCTGAGCGATCAGGCGTTCCGCGACTTGCAGGAACAGTTCAACCCCGGTGCGCAGGCCGGCGAAAGCCAGGGCAACGAAGGTCGCTCGGGCGGTCAGGGCCGTGGTCAGAGCCATGAAGGTCAAGGCAATCAGGGTCAGGGGTCGGAACAAGGCGGTGGCGGTCAGCAAGGTCAGGGATCACTGGCGGATCGCCAACAGGCCCTGCGCGATGAGCTGAGCCGCCAGCAACAAGGCCTGCCCGGTGCCGGAACCCCGGAAGGTGACGCCGCACGCGACGCGCTGGACCGCGCGGGACGCGCGATGGATGGTGCCGAAGAGGCCTTGCGCAGTGATGATCTGGCCGAAGCCATCGACCGCCAATCTGAAGCGATGGAGGCGCTGCGTGAAGGTATGCGGTCATTGGGCGAAGCGCTGGCGCAAAACCAGCAAAACCAGCCCGGCCAAGGGTCACAAGAAGGCGATATGCAAGCCAACAACCGTGACCCTCTGGGACGCAGCCCGGGCGCGAACGGGTCAATCTCGACAGATGAAAACCTGCTGCAGGGCGAAGACGTCTATCGCCGGGCGCGCGAATTGCTGGATGAAATCCGCCGTCGTACCGGTGAATCGGATCGCCCCCAGATCGAGCTTGAGTACCTCAAACGCTTGCTCGAGCGGTTCTGATCGTTTCCGTCAGTTCTGTGCTGTGCCCGAGCCGGTCTGCGTCTCAAGCCACACGCGCGCCTGATCGACCAGAGAGACATAGCTGTTCAGCACCGGGTCAGCCTGTGGAACCGCTTCGGAAATCTTTTGGGCATTGCCGTAGATCAGAAACAGGATCACACCGATAATCACAACCAGCAGAAATCCGCGCCGAAAGCCACCGGATTTACGCGGCAGAGGCTGATCCTCTTCCACTTCTGATATGGGTTCGTCGCTGCGCAGGCTGGAATTGATCGCCTCGACATCCGGCAACGCATCATTCTGACCTGAATCCTTGGCTGTTTCCGTGGCGATCACGTCCTTGGCAGCCTTTTCCACTTCGGGCGGCGCATCCAGGGCCAGATCTGTCTGCGTCTCAAGGCTACCGCCCTCTTGCGCGCGCAGGTCAGCCTCTCGTTCGGCTTCCTCTTTGAGGATATTGGCGACAGCGGGGTCGACATTCCCGGTCGAGGTTGCCTCGGCGGGCTCGGGCGCTGGTTTGGGGGCGTCAGCAGGCTCTTCTTCTGGCTCCGGTTTCGCAGCCTTTTCCGCGGGTTCAACAACTTGAGCAGGCGGTTCCGTTTTTACCGGTTCAGCCTCAGTTTCGGGATGTTTGGCCTGGAACCAGGTCTTTTCGCAGTTGGAACACTGCACATCGCGGCCTTCCTCGGGAATGACCTCGTCTGGCACTTCGTACTGAGCGCCACAATTCGGACAAGTAAGACGCATGCTGCCTCCCGGTCGGGGTGTCGACCTGATAATAGTTTTTTCAGGGATGATATTCCGTTAAGACCTGACCGCAAAGGGTGTTTTCGGTTTCACACGACAAGTGTCACCAATTCGACCCGGTGCAGGCATTGAAACCACGACCGCGCTCGGGCAAGAAGAGCGGCAACAAGAACGGGGGCCCCTGTGATCGAGCTGGAAAACGTCAGCTACACCTATGGCGATGGTGAGTTGCTGAGCGATGTGTCGCTTCAGTTGCAGCCCGGATCGTTCCACTTTCTGACCGGTCCGTCAGGAGCGGGAAAGACCACCCTGCTCAAGCTGTGCTACGGTGCGTTGTTGCCTACATCGGGGCGGCTGAATGCCTTTGAACAGGACATTGCGCGCCTTGACCGCGATCAGATGGCATTGCTGCGACGCCGGATCGGAGTCGTGCATCAGGATTGCCGCTTTCTGGACCACATGACCTTGGCCGAAAACGTTTCTCTGCCGCTGATGGTTTCGGGTAAAGGTGAAAATGCCCAGAAAGAGGACCTGCTGGAGTTGCTGAACTGGGTCGGGCTGGGCACACGGCTTGATGCGCTCCCACCCGAACTGTCTGGCGGTGAACGTCAGCGCGCGGCGCTGGCGCGTGCGGTGATCTTGTCACCGGACGTTGTATTAGCGGATGAACCGACCGGCAATGTGGATTGGGAGATGTCTCAGCGCCTTCTGCGACTTCTGGTTGAACTGAACAAGATGGGCAAGACCGTGTTGATCGCGACCCATGACCTCAGCTTGATCCGAGCCACGAAGAGTCAGGTTCAGGCCCGTGTCTTGCGTATTTCGCAGCGCCAGATTCAACTGGCGGGGGCGGATCTATGAGCAAGGGTACAATCCGCAACATGCTGACTCGGGACAAGCGCGCCGACAGGGTTGTGCCACCTTCGGGGTATACGGCGCAGCTGACCCTGTTCGTTTCGGGCGCAATGGCGTTTCTGGCCGTTTTTGCACTTGCGTTGTCTTTGGCCTCGGGTCGCCTTGCGGATCGTTGGGCATCGGAACTGGCCGGGGCCGCCACCCTGCGCATCAATGCGCCGGCGGAACAGCTTGCTGCCCAGACCGAGGCCGCGCTGACCGTATTGGCCCAAACGCCCGGCGTCGCGTCGGCTCGCGCCCTGAGCGCGGAGGAACAGGTCGCCCTGTTGTCCCCATGGTTTGGCCCGGACCTGCCTTTGGACACGCTGCCGGTTCCGCAACTGATTGAAATCGTGGAAGGCGCACCTGGTCTGGATGCTACAGGTCTGCGCCTGCGACTGGGGGCAGAGGTGCCGGGGGCCGTGCTGGACGACCATTCGCGCTGGCGCGAACCGCTGGTGGATGCGGCGACTTCACTGCGGCGGCTGGGCTGGGTGTCCATTCTGCTGATCGGTGGCGCAACGGCGGCCATGATCACGCTTGCCGCCAATGCATCCCTTGCCGCCAATGCGCAGATTATCGAGGTGCTGCGCCTTGTCGGTGCTCGCGACCGCTTTATCGCCAGTGCATTCGTGCGTCGCTTCACCTACCGCGCGTTCTTTGGCGCTCTGGTTGGCGTGCTGTTTGGTATGACCGGCGTTTTGCTGTTGCCCGAAGCCTCGGAAGAGGGCGGCTTTCTGACTGGGTTGGGATTTCAGGGGGGTGGCTGGCTGTTGCCCGCGCTGATACCCCTGCTGGGGGCTGCGGTGGCGTTTTTGGCCACATGGACGGCCGCTGCGCGTAAATTAAAGGAGCTTTCCTGATGGCTACAGCGATCCAATGGGCCCGCTCATTGATCTTCATGATCGTGATTTATGCGTGGATGCTGATACTGGGTATCGTGTTTGCTCCTTATGCGTTGTTCAACAAACGCGGGGCTTTGCAGGCCTGCAAGACATACGCACGCACCACGATCTGGATGGCCGGTTGGATGGTGGGCATCCGATGCGAAGTGCGTGGAACCGCACCCGTGGATGAGGTTGTGATCGGAGCCAAGCATCAGTCCTTCCTCGATATCATCATGATCTTCGACGCCATTCCACACGGTAAATTCATCATGAAGAGAGAATTGCTGTGGACCCCGATCATTGGCCTTTACGCGCGCCGCCTAGGGTGCATCCCGGTCGATCGCGGCAAAAAGGGTGCGGCGGTGGCCAAAATGGTCAAGGACGTGGCCAAAGAGTTTTCGGAACCCGGCCAGCTGGTGATCTATCCGCAGGGCACGCGCGTCGCACCCGGCGTGAAGAAGCCATACAAGGTCGGGACTGCGGTTTTGTATGAGGGGCTGGGTTTTCCCTGCGTTCCCGTTGCCACAAATGCCGGGGTGTTCTGGCCCCGGACGGGGGTGATGCGTAAACCTGGTCTGGCGATCGTCGATTTTCTTGATCCGATCGAACCGGGGGTCGCGCGGAACGCCTTCCTTGGGCGTCTCGAAGACGTCATCGAGACGCGGTCCAATGCATTGATGCGTGAAGTGGGGTTTGAACCGGATGGAATTCGTTAAGGACATTGAAACGCTCGAAGCGCTTTATGGTACGCCCGGCGCACCAGCGTTGCGCAAAGTGGCGCGGCAACTGACGCCGCTTTACCGCAATTGGATCATGGCCTCGCGCCTGTGCGTCCTCAGCACGGTCGGTCCAGAAGGCGTCGATGGCAGCCCACGTGGCGACGACGGCCCGGTTGTACTGGAGATTGATCCGCACACACTGGCAATGCCGGACTGGCGCGGCAATAATCGTCTGGACAGCCTGCGTAACATCGTGCGCGACCCGCGTGTATCTTTGATGTTCATGGTTCCTGGATCAAACAATGTGGTCCGGCTGAACGGAACGGCTCGAGTGACCACCGATGACCCGTTACGGGAACGGTTTGAAAAACAGGGCAAACGACCCGCCACCGTCATCGTCATAGAAATCACCGAGATTTACACGCAGTGCGCCCGCGCCCTGATGCGCGCGCGGACGTGGCGCAGTGGCGACGAAACGGCCCATCTGCCCACCGTGGGTGAGATACTGGCCGAGGCGTCTGATGGTGAGGAAGGTGGCGCGCGCTATGATCGCGAATGGGGCGCGCGCGCCGAGAAAACAATGTGGTGAACACCGAGATCAGGCCGCCGCAGCGCCAATCCTCGCCACCTTTGAAACCCAGCGTTCTACACTGCCGGGCTTTGGATAGCTGGCGCCTGCGAAATAGGTGAAACGCGTTGGTTTGAAGCCGACAAACCCCAGAATCTGATCGCGAACCTGCCGGATCAGTGCTTGCCTGTAGATCAGGCGCATGAACCAACCGGGCGTATCCGATGTCAGGATGACCCGGGCCGTGCGCCCGGTCAGCATTGGTGCCGGAAAGCCGATCTTGGTCGTGTTCTGTGTGTCGAAGGTACGTCCGGGGATGAAGGTCCGATCGATCAGACCCTTCAGTTTGGCGGGCAGGCCACCCCACCACATCGGTGCTGTGAGAACCAGGTGTTCGCTCCATTCAAGGTCTTGCAGCACGTGCTCCAACATGGGTTCCAGCGGTTTGAAATCTTCGTAATTACCCTGACCAAAGTCATGATCGAACTGCAATTCGCTCAGATGGATCATACGCACATCATGGCCTTTTTGTCGGGCAGCATCAGCATAGGTTTCGGCAAACGTACGGGACAGGCTGGTTTCGCCGGGGTGTCCGTCGAGGATCAGTATTTTCTTAGATTGCATCGGGAATCTCCTGAAAGTGACCATGGTCAGTTTGTAGGTTAAAAAAATGACCATGGTCAATATTAAATTTGACCACGGTCAAAAAACATGCGAACAGGGTGTATGCAAAAGACAATTCAAAAACGAACTCTCAAAACCCGCGCACGCTTGATCGAGGCGGCAGAGGACGTTATTCGCAAGAATGGCTATCAGGCACTTCGGGTTGAAGAAGTGGTTCAGGCCGCAGGTGTCGCCAAAGGTACCTTCTTTGCGCACTTCCGCGACAAAGACGCTTTGATGGAGCGGTTGATCGGAGAAAAGCTGGTCGCTTGCTTTGACCAGGTCGAACAGGGGCCAGTTCCGTATACCGCACCAGAAATCGCAACAACGCTGGAACCGATCCATGCCTTTATGACGTCGGAGCGGTACGTGTTTGACCTGATCATTCGCTATTCAGGCGCCGCGGCAATCGTCGAAGTCGGTCCGATCGCGCAATGCTTCGAACGTTACGTGCGCATGGTTGCCGGTTGGTTGGAAACCGCAAAAGTCCGCAAAGACATTTCCACCGACCTGCTGGCTGAGGGCGTTCAGGCTTTCGCCATTCAATCGATGTCTTTGAAGTTTTGCGCTCTGCACGAATCCCAGAGCTTTAAGGACAGATTGGAAATCTATCTTGATGCGTGGTTGACCCCGGCCACCTGAAGGTCGCCGGGGTTGCCAAATCAGCTGTGGATTGGTCCGTCGCCGCAGGCCAGAGCCGCCTCGCGTACGGCCTCGGAATAGGTCGGGTGGGCATGACAGGTCAGGGCCAGATCTTCGGCCGAGGCGCCAAATTCCATTGCCACACAGACCTCATGGATCAGGTCACCCGCTGCCGGGCCGATGATGTGACAACCCAGAATGCGGTCGGTCTCTTTGTCGGCCAGGATTTTCACAAACCCGTCCGTCATCAAGTTAGCCTTAGCGCGCCCGTTGCCCATGAACATGAACTTGCCGACCTTGTAGGCCCGGCCCTGTTCTTTCAGCGTCTCTTCGGTTTCGCCCACATTGGCGACCTCGGGCCAAGTGTAGATGACACCCGGGATGACGCCATAGTTCACATGGCCATGCTTGCCCGCCACTTGCTCGGCTGCGGCCATGCCTTCATCTTCGGCTTTGTGGGCGAGCATCGGGCCGTCAATCACGTCACCGATGGCATAAATACCCGGTACGTTGGTTTGCCAGTCAGCGCCCACCTTGATCTGGCCGCGTGGTGACAACTCGACGCCAAGCGCCTCCAGTCCCAGGCCATCCGAATACGGTTTGCGGCCGGTTGCGACCAGCACGGTATCGGCATCGATCACATGTTCGCTGTCATCCTTGCGCAGCTTGTACGTTACCTTTGCCTTGGTCTTGGTCGCCTCGGTCTTTTGAACCGCTGCGCCCATGATGAATTTCAGGCCTTGTTTCTTGAGAATGCGCTGGAAGGTCTTCTGCACCTCGGGGTCCATGCCCGGAGTGATTGCGTCGAGGAATTCGATCACTGTGACCTCGGCTCCCAGTCGCTGATAGACCGAGCCCAATTCCAGCCCAATTACGCCCGCGCCGATCACAACCATCTTTTTTGGAATCTTGCCCAGCGACAGGGCGCCGGTCGAGGTTACGACGACCTTTTCGTCTACTACAACACCGGGCAGAGAGGACGGCTCGGACCCGGATGCGATGATGATGTTCTTGGCGGTGTGCAGTTCATCGCCCACCTTGACTTGACCAGCGGCAGGGATCGATCCCCAGCCTTTGAGCCAGTCGATCTTGTTCTTTTTAAACAGGAATTCGATGCCCTTGGTGTTGCCGTCGATGGTTTCCTGCTTGTAGGCCTGCATTTGCTTCCAATCGACAGAGGGGCTTTTACCCTTCAGTCCCATCTTGGCGAAGTTATGCTCGGCCTCATGCAGTTGGTGCGAGGCATGTAACAGCGCCTTTGACGGGATACATCCTACGTTCAGGCAGGTGCCGCCCAGCGTTTCGCGTCCTTCGACACAGGCGGTCTTCAGGCCCAGCTGAGCGCAACGGATGGCGCAGACATAGCCGCCGGGGCCTGATCCGATTACGATAACGTCATAGTTTGCCATATGTCAGGTCCTTATCGTTTGCGGGGATGGCGACAGTTTTCGTTTGCGCCGGGGCCGTTCCCCATTTGTTAATCTATGCTGGTGACGGAATCAAAGTACCGCAGCCAACAGCATTGCAGTGGTGGCCGCCAGTCCGACGATCCAGATTACGGTGCGCCACGGCGTCCAGCCGAATGCGTAGGCAGGGACATAGAGAAGTCGGGCAATCAGGTAGACCCAGCTGCAGGTGGCCGTAAAGTTATTCGACTGGTTGGAAACCGTCAGAACAAGTGCCGCAATTCCGAAAAGAACCAAGCCTTCGGTGTGATTGCCGAGCGCGCGGTGCAAGCGTCCGGAAACCCCCGGCTTGTCAAAAGGTTTATCGCGGGGACCGATGGCATGGCCAAGGTCGATCTTCCCATGCCCGGCAGTCAGATAGGCCACAAACTGCGCGACCCAAAGCAAAGCGGCAAGGGACAAGACGGTCAATTCCGTGGTCATCCGAAAGTTTCCTTTGAGTTCGCCAAAGGCATCAGGTTACCAGTTTGTTCTGTGCCCCTGGACGGGGCACAAAATCTAAAACTAAACAGGCTCTAACACTTTGACCTGAATGTGAGCGACGCCGCCGCGTTCGTGGTGCATGGCCAGCTCTTCAGATTCCATAAAGTCCTGAGCCCGGTCCAGATCCGTCACCTCAAACATGGCAACCGCATGATCCTTCTGATCGGGGTCCTTCCAGATGTGGAGGTCGCGGATGCCCGCGGCCTCTCTCATCGGTTGGTCTTCCCGAAACACTTTCAGCCAGACATCGAAATCGGCCACATCGGCCTGCCAGAGTACATGTGTCGCCATGATTACAGATCCATCAACAGGCGGCGCGGATCTTCCAGCGCCTCTTTCACGCGAACAAGGAACGTCACGGCGCCTTTGCCGTCAACGATCCGGTGGTCATAGGACAGCGCCAGATACATCATCGGGCGAATTTTGATCTCGCCATTGATGACCATCGGACGGTCCTGAATCTTGTGCATGCCCAGAATACCCGACTGTGGGGGGTTCAGGATCGGCGACGACATCAGCGAGCCGTAAACACCACCGTTCGAGATGGTGAAGGTGCCGCCCTGCATTTCCGCCATGGAAAGTTTGCCGTCGCGGGCGCGCTTGCCCTTTTCGGCGATGGCCTTCTCGATGGCAGCAAACGACATGCTGTCAGCGTCGCGGATGACCGGAACCACCAGACCCTGCGGCGTACCGGCAGCGACGCCCATATGCACAAAGTTCTTGTAGACGATGTCGGTACCGTCAATCTCGGCGTTGACCTCGGGAACCTCTTTCAGCGCGTGGCAGCAAGCCTTGGTGAAGAAGGACATGAAACCCAGACGCACGCCGTGTTTTTTCTCGAACTGCTCTTTGTACTGATTGCGCAGAGCCATCACCTCGGTCATGTCCACCTCGTTGAAGGTGGTCAGGATCGCCGCGGTGTTCTGGGCGTCTTTCAGACGTTTTGCAATGGTCTGACGCAGACGGGTCATGCGCACGCGCTCTTCCCGGCCGGCATCCTGCGCCGCAACCGGTGCCCGTGGCGCTTGCACCGGGGCTGGGGCAGCCGCGGCAGGCGCAGGGGCTGCAGCCGAAGCAGCCGCGCGGGCGACATCCTCTTTCATGATCCGGCCATCGCGACCGGTGCCGGTGACCTGATCGGCGGATAGGCCGGCCTCGGCCATGGCCTTTTCGGCCGATGGTGCATTGGCAATGTCCTTGCCGCCGACGCTTGCACCAGCAACCGGAGCCGCCGCGGCGGCCACCGGAGCAGCAACGCCGCCCGCTACCGCGCCAGAGATGACCGCCAGCTTGGCCGTCGCATCCACTGTGGCCCCTTCGGGTGCCACAATCTCAGCCAGAACGCCCGCAGCCGGAGAGGGAACTTCGACCGAAACCTTGTCGGTTTCCAGTTCACACAGCATCTCGTCCTGCGCGACACTGTCGCCGACTTGCTTGAACCACGTCGAAACGGTGGCCTCGGTCACGGATTCGCCCAGCGTGGGCACCATGACGTCGACACTGCCACCGGCCCCGGCGGGTGCTGCCGCAGCCGCCGGGGCCGGGGAAGCTGCCGGAGCGGGCGCGGCGCCTTCGCCAGCGGCAATAGTCGCCAGCAGTGCATCAACGCCAACAGTTTCACCTTCGGCGGCGACGATCTCGCCCATCACGCCAGCGGTGGGCGAGGGGACTTCGACGGTGACCTTGTCGGTCTCCAACTCACAGAGCATTTCGTCCACGGCAACAGCGTCGCCGGGTTTCTTGAACCATGTCGCAACCGTGGCTTCGGTTACCGATTCGCCAAGCGTGGGAACTCGAACTTCAATGGACATCGATTATTTTCCTTCAATGCTCAGCGCTTCGTCGACCAGCGCTTCTTGTTGGGCTTTGTGTTGGCTGGCCAGACCCGTTGCGGGCGAGGCCGAAGTGGCGCGGCCGACGTAGCGTGGCCGTGTATGCTTGGCTCCGATACGGGTCAGAACCCATTCGATGTTCGGCTCGATAAAGGTCCAGGCACCCTGGTTCTTGGGTTCTTCCTGACACCAGATCACCTCGGCACCCTTGAAACGCTCAAGCTCATTGATCAGCGAATGTGCCGGGAAGGGATAGAATTGCTCGATCCGCATCAGGTAGACATCGTCGATACCACGCGCATCACGTTCTTCCAGAAGATCGTAATAGACCTTGCCGGAACACATCACCACGCGCTTGATCTCGTCGTCCTTGACCAGCGTGGTGTCCGAGTTGCCCTTTTGCGCATCATCCCACAGCACCCGGTGGAAGCTGGAGCCGGTGGTGAAATCGTCGGCCGTGCTGACCGCCAACTTGTGACGCAGCAGCGATTTCGGAGTCACCAGGATAAGTGGTTTGCGGAATGTGCGATGCAACTGACGGCGCAGGATGTGAAAGTAGTTCGCAGGCGTCGTACAGTTCGCCACGATCCAGTTGTCCTGACCGCACATCTGCAGGAACCGTTCCAGACGGGCCGAGCTGTGCTCGGGGCCTTGCCCTTCGAACCCGTGCGGCAGCAGGGTGACCAGACCGGACATGCGCAGCCACTTGCTTTCGCCCGAGCTGATGAACTGGTCGAACATGATCTGCGCGCCGTTGGCAAAATCACCGAACTGCGCTTCCCACAGGGTCAGAGCGTTCGGTTCCGCCAGCGAGAAGCCATATTCGAAGCCAAGAACCGCATATTCGGACAGCATCGAGTCGATCACTTCGTATTTCGACTGACCTTCACGAATGTTGTTCAGCGGATAGTATCGTTCTTCGGTTTCCTGATGCACGAAACCCGAATGACGCTGACTGAACGTCCCGCGCGTCGCGTCCTGGCCGGACAAACGCACCGGATAACCTTCGGTCAGCAGCGAGCCAAAGGCCAAGGCTTCACCTGTGGCCCAGTCGAAGCCTTTGCCGCTGTCAAACATTTGTTTCTTGTGGTCCAGCAGTCGCGCGACCGTCTTGTGAACGGCGATATCTGCCGGTGCATGGGTCAGGGCATTCCCGACCTCGGCCAGCGTTTCGGGCGCGATGGCGGTGTCACCGCGGACGTACTCTTCCTTGTTCTTGTCGAGATGCGACCAGCGCCCATCCAGCCAGTCGGCCTTGTTGGGCTTGTAGTCTTTGCCGGCCTCGAACTCATCATTCAGATGGGCCTGGAAGGCGGCTTTCATGTCCTCGATCTCACCCTCGGGGATAAGGCCGTCCTTGACCAGACGCTCGGTATAGAGGCTGAGCGTGGTCTTATGGGTTTTGATCTTCTTGTACATGATCGGGTTGGTGAACATAGGCTCATCGCCCTCGTTGTGACCAAACCGGCGATAGCAGAAGATGTCTATGACCACGTCCTTGTGGAACTTTTGGCGGAACTCTGTCGCGACCTTGGCGGCGTGAACAACCGCCTCGGGGTCGTCGCCGTTGACGTGGAAGATCGGCGCCTCAACCATCAGCGCGATATCCGTCGGATAGGGGCTGGAACGGCTGAAATGCGGTGCGGTGGTAAAGCCGATCTGGTTGTTCACAACGATATGCATCGTGCCGCCGGTCTTGTGGCCCTTGAGGCCAGACAGGCCAAATCCTTCGGCCACAACACCCTGACCGGCAAAGGCCGCATCCCCGTGCAGAAGGATGCCCATGACCTTGGTGCGGTCTTCGTCGCCCAACTGATCCTGTTTGGCGCGAACCTTGCCCAGAACAACCGGGTTCACCGCCTCAAGGTGGCTGGGGTTCGCAGTCAGTGACAAGTGTACGGCGTTGCCATCAAACTCACGGTCACTGGACGCGCCGAGGTGATACTTCACGTCGCCCGAACCATCCACATCTTCGGGTTTGAAACTGCCGCCCTGAAACTCGTTGAAGATCGCGCGGTAAGGTTTGCGCATCACGTTGGCCAGGATGTTCAGGCGGCCACGGTGGGGCATACCGATGACGATATCGCTGACACCCAGCGCACCGCCGCGCTTGATGATCTGCTCCATCGCAGGGATCAGCGCTTCGCCCCCGTCCAGACCAAACCGCTTGGTGCCCATGTATTTCACATGCAGGAACTTCTCAAAGCCCTCGGCCTCGACCATCTTGTTCAGGATCGCCTTACGGCCTTCCTTGGTGAACTGGATTTCCTTGCCGTAGCCCTCGATCCGCTCTTTCAGCCAAGCGGCCTGTTCCGGATCTGAGATATGCATGTATTGCAGCGCAAAGGTGCCGCAGTAGGTCCGCTTCACGATCTCGACGATCTGGCGCATGCTGGCCATCTGCAAGCCCAGCACGTTGTCGATGAAAATCGGCCGATCCATGTCGGCCTCGGTAAAGCCGTAGGTTTTAGGGTCCAGCTCAGGATGTGTGCTGGCTGCGCGCATACCCAGCGGATCCAGATTGGCGGCCAGATGGCCCCGGATACGATAAGCCCGGATCAGCATCAGTGCCCGCAGGCTGTCCAGCACCGCGCGTTTAATTTGATCTTCGCTGACCGTGACGCCTTTGTCCGCCGCCTTGTCCTTGATTTTCTTGCCTGCCGCCTTGGCGTCGATTTCGGCCCATTCGCCCGTCAATGCGCCCGTCAGGTCATCCGCTGGCATCGGAGGCCAGTCGGTGCGCGCCCAGGATGGCCCTTCAGCCTCGCGTTGAACGTCCGGTGTGGCATCGCCCATGGTCCGGAAAAACTCGACCCAGGCAGCATCCACCGCATTTGGGTCTTTAGTGTACTGGGCATAGAGCTGCTCCAGGTATTCCGCATTGTGCCCCTGCATAAAGCTTGAGGCATGGAAGGCAGAGTTGGGCGTGTGTTCGGTCATTGGGCTACCTCATGTGGGTTGGGACCGTATTGGTTGGTGCCTGGTTGGCTGGGGCGGGTTAGCCACCACAGAACCAGGAGGGGCGACACAATCAAAACAAGCAGTGTCGGAAGGACGACCAGCAAAGTGGCGCGGGTGAACAAAATGTCCAGATTGCCGCCATGCTGGAAACTGGAGGCAAGGCCGATGCCAAAGATCAGCACCGCAAAGGCCCCGAGGATCAGCAGGATCGGCAACAGAGCGTAAAGCCCGCTGCGCCCGGTATCATGCATCCGCCGCCACGCGACGGCCAGATGTGGGATGAACACGATCAGGCCGACGATGCTTTGTACTGGCGCAGAGGACGTCGCAGTTACGGCTTTGACCTCGTCAGTTTGGCTGACCGAGACCTGAGTGAAGAACTGCCAGTCGATGATCCCGGCAATAAAGCTCCAGATTACGATGAACAGGAAAAAGAACCAGTATTCGGGTCGTGAGGCACGACCCGAGAAGGTGAAGAATTTAGAGAAACAGGTGCGGATGGCGTCGGAGAAGGTCATGTTCATTCGCTGACCTCCGGTACGACTATTTGCTCAGACGTTCGCCTGATTTGGGTCCAGTAGACAGGCGCGTTATCGCCAAATGCCTCAAAGGCACCGGGCAATAGTTCCACGTAGAGCAACCCATCGGTGCGTCTTGGTTCTCCTTTTCTAAACCTGAGATTGTATGCTCTAGAAGCGGGCGTCACTTTCGTTCCATATGCTTCTTTTGCAACTGCCGCCGAGATCAACTCCGATGTGATCTGGCTATTTTTCATCAAGTGATAGCACAAATCAAAGTAGAAACGATTTGCTTCTGTTCCTTTGATGTCAGTGGTGCCTGCGATAACGATCCCATCACTGATTGGGTCCATCAGAATCTCTGGGCGGCTCTGGTATGCCTCAAAGTACAGCTCTTTAATGTTGCCAGTGTACGAGTTGAGTACCGCGAGACGTTTCTCTGCCCCATCCAAGCCATTTTCCCAAAAGTAAGTGTTAAGAACGCCTATCCATTGTTCGGACAACATAGCCGATCTTTGCGTCGCATCATCTGCGTCGATCCAGCCGTTTTGACGCAGCCGGGAAACAACTTCCCGGCTGTCCACTTCAAGTTCACTGCAGATTGACTCAGGCCAGTTTAATTCATCTGCGACCAGAACGTTTGCCGATAAGCAAAACGCCGAAGCAATCAAACAACCGTGGAGTCTGCGAGCGAGCATGTTAGCCAATCGCTTCCAGCACAGCCTCACCCAGCTGCGCCGGGCTTTCGGCCACGACGATACCGGCCGAGCGCATGGCTTCGATCTTGTCCTCGGCACCGCCCTTGCCGCCAGCGACGATGGCGCCCGCGTGGCCCATGCGGCGGCCCGGAGGGGCCGTGCGGCCTGCGATGAAACCGGCGGTCGGCTTCTTGCGGCCCTTCTTGGCCTCATCCGCCAGGAACTGCGCGGCCTCTTCCTCGGCCGAGCCACCGATCTCACCGATCATGATGATCGACTCGGTCTCGTCATCCGCCAGGAACCATTCCAGCACGTCGATATGCTCGGTGCCTTTGATCGGGTCGCCGCCGATGCCCACACAGGTCGACTGGCCCAGACCCACATCGGTGGTCTGCTTTACGGCCTCATAGGTCAGGGTGCCCGAGCGCGACACAACACCGACCGAGCCACGCTTGTGGATGTGGCCGGGCATGATGCCGATCTTGCAGGCGTCGGGCGTGATGACACCGGGGCAGTTCGGGCCGATCAGGCGCGAGCTTGAGCCTTCCAGCGCGCGTTTCACCTTCATCATGTCCAGAACCGGGATACCCTCGGTGATGCAGACAATCACTTCCATCTCTGCATCAATCGCTTCGAGGATCGAATCAGCCGCAAAGGGCGGCGGCACGTAGATCACGCTGGCGTTGGCTTCGGTCACGTGTTTGGCTTCGTGGACCGAGTTGAATACGGGCAGGTCGAGATGGGTCATCCCGCCTTTGCCGGGCGTCACGCCGCCAACCATTTTGGTGCCATAGGCAATGGCCTGTTCAGAGTGGAATGTGCCCTGCGAGCCGGTAAAGCCCTGACAGATCACTTTGGTATTTTCGTCGATGAGGACTGCCATTTTAGGAGTCTCCTTGATTAGATAAATTCGTCGTTTTGGCCGCCGGTCGATAGGCCGAATGCGCGTTGAAGACAGCACGATAGAGCTGATCGAAATTGGCCTTCAGAAGGGTCGCCCGGAACTTTAGCTGACTTCGACCCGTCCAGAAGTTCCGTCGCACCGAAGCTTCTGGTGACAGGTTGAGGACAACGTAGCTGTTCAATCCAATAGTCTTGGACGAAACGGAAACTATGTCTCTCCATGGAACCTCGGCTGGGGAACTTGGAAAGAAAGTGATTCCCGTATCCGAGATACAGCAGAGATTCTTTGGAAACCTAATCAGATTGATGATTTCCTTGATTCCAAACCAGCCAAAGAACAATGCACAAGACCAACCAGAAACATACGCTCTTGTCGGGTTGTTATATGTATCGGAGGTTTGAACCATCCAAGTACCGCCGACAAAGGCCAAGATGCATATACCTAGAACGAGCACAGTTCTACCCTTTGAACGCTCGATCACTAAGGCTTGCTGATTGGTCGCGCTATTAGACAAAGCTCAACCCTTAACCGCCTTCACGATCTTCTCGGCACCATCTTTCAGGTTGTCCGCCGCGATCACGTCCAGGCCAGAGGTGTTGATGATCTCTTTGCCTTTCTCAACGTTCGTCCCCTCCAGACGCACAACCAGCGGAACCTGCAGGCCGACCTCTTTCACTGCGGCGACAACGCCTTCGGCGATGACGTCACAGCGCATGATGCCGCCGAAGATGTTGACCAGAATGCCTTTGACCTGCGGGTCCGAGGTGATGATCTTGAACGCCTCGGTCACTTTCTCTTTGGTGGCACCACCGCCCACATCGAGGAAGTTGGCAGGCTCGGCACCGTAGAGCTTGATGATGTCCATCGTCGCCATCGCCAGACCCGCACCGTTGACCATGCAGCCGATCTCACCATCCAGTGCGATGTAGTTCAGGTCGTATTTCGACGCTTCCAGTTCCTTGGGATCTTCCTCGGTCGTGTCGCGCAACTCGGCGATATCGGGGTGGCGGTAGACCGCGTTGCCGTCAAAGCCGACCTTGGCGTCCAGCACCTTGAGGTCGCCGCTGTCCGAGACGATCAGCGGGTTGATCTCCAGCATCTCCATGTCCTTCTCGACGAAGGCTGCGTAAAGCTGGCTCATCAGTTTGACGCATTGTTTGACTTGCGCGCCTTCCAGGCCCAGCGAGAAGGCGATGCGGCGTCCATGATAGGGCTGATAGCCGGTTGCCGGATCGACCGAGAAGGACAGGATTTTCTCGGGCGTGGCTGCGGCCACTTCTTCGATGTCCATGCCGCCTTCGGTCGAGCACACAAACGAGATGCGGCTGGTCTGGCGATCCACCAGCAGGGCCAGATACAATTCACGCTCGATGCCGGAACCGGCTTCGATGTAGATGCGGTTGACTTGCTTGCCCGCGGGGCCTGTCTGATGCGTGACCAGCGTGCGGCCCAGCATCTTCTTGGCTTCTTCGGCCGCTTCTTCGACCGACTTGGTCAGACGGACACCGCCCTTTTCACCGGCGTCGGCCTCTTTGAACGAACCTTTGCCGCGGCCACCCGCGTGGATTTGTGCTTTGACAACCCAAAGCGGGCCATCCAGTTCACCGGCTGCGGTTTTGGCTTCCTCGGCGCGCAGAACCGCGCGACCTTCGGAGACCGGAGCGCCATAGCTGCGAAGAAGCGCTTTGGCCTGATATTCGTGAATGTTCATCGAAACTGTCCTGTCTGACTACGATTAAACCGTTATAGGGGTTTCTAGGGGGCAAGTTTAAAGGCTTTTTTGACAGGGATGCGGTATTTCACGAAGATTTTCATAATTTGTGATCACAGGTTTTTCGCGTGTGATCACAAAATGCGGAAAGGGACCATCCTTTGATTCGTCAGGGTCAACGCCCTTTAGAATAAAGACAGATTTCAGCTAGCGCTAAACCAAAACCTAACTTCGCCACAGGCGCACGATCCCCTTTTTGGCTGACAATATCAGTTTGCGCATCTTGCCGAGCACGCCTTTGTCTACCAATGGGCGCACCTTTTTCGACGTTCCCGGGGTCAATTGGGCATCTGCCTCGATCAATGCGTGAAGGTGACGTTCAAGGTCGGGTCCAACCAGCCCGGCAACCGACCGCGCGCTGTCGAGCCGTTTGTTGTGACGGCTGTGAAACTTGTAGTGGTGCAGCAGGCGCGGGGCGCTGTGCAGAAAGCCGAACATCTCGGCCTGCCGGTAATCGAGGAAATTGTATTCGGGAGGCAGGACGGCCAATCGCAGGTCGCTGTCGAAGAGTTTCTCTCGGATCAGCGCCTGATCGGATTTCAGATCTTCCGCGATGATCGTCTCCTGCACCTCGCGCAGAAAAGCCAGCACCTCGTCTGACGCGCGAATACCGACAAGCCCTCCGTTCAGATGTGGAAAGGCATTGGGCAGAGCGGTTTTCCAAACGCGTTGAGCATGCGGTGAATTGCGCAGAGGATCATGCACCATGGCGATGTCGAAACGATCTAGAACGGTGAAGATGTCGGACATATCGGCCAGGCATCGGACATCGGCGTCCATATAGACTGTTTTGTCGAACCGTGACCTTACAAGGCTTTCGAACTTTGGGCGGAACCAACTTTTGTCCAGCATGTGGATCTGATCGAATATTTCGGTTCCGGGTGCGCCTTCGATATCGGTGAACAGGTCGACCGGAACATCGGGCATCGCTGCCTTCAGAGAAACAGCAGCTTCAACGGCGGTCTCGATATAGTCCTCTCCGCTAGCGGCGATGACAAAACCCTGAGATGGCATAGCAAATTCCCAAAAGAAAACCCGGCCCACCAACAGGTCAGCCGGGTTCTGTTTAACGGCTATAGCCGGATCAGGCCAGAGAGCTGTCGATGCCCTTACATGCCTCGATCAGACCCTTAACGGCATTGACCGAGTTGTCGAAGCCGGCTTGTTCGTCTTCGTTCAGTTTAATGTCGACGATCCGTTCAACACCACCGGCGCCGATCACGGTCGGGACTCCGACGTAGAGGCCGTCTACGCCCAGCTCGCCGCTGCAGTAGGCGGCGCAAGGCAGAACGCGTTTTTGGTCTTTCAGGTAGGCTTCGGCCATTTCGATCGCCGAAGTGGCAGGCGCGTAATAGGCCGAGCCGGTTTTCAGTAGGCCAACGATCTCAGCGCCGCCGTCACGGGTGCGCTGCACGATGGCGTCCAGCTTGTCCTGCGTGGTCCAGCCCATTTCGACCAGATCGGGCAGCGGGATACCTGCAACGGTCGAGTAACGGACCGAAGGAACCATGGTGTCGCCGTGGCCGCCCAGAACGAATGCGGTGACATCACGCATCGAAACGTTGAACTCTTCCGACAGGAAATGCGCGAAACGAGCCGAGTCCAGAACCCCTGCCATGCCGCAGACCTTGTTGTGGGGCAGACCCGAGAATTCACGCAGAGCCCACACCATCGCGTCCAACGGGTTGGTGATGCAGATCACGAACGCGTTGGGTGCGTGGGCTGCAATGCCTTCACCAACCGACTTCATGACTTTCAGGTTGATGCCCAGCAGGTCATCGCGGCTCATGCCCGGTTTGCGGGCGACTCCTGCGGTCACGATGCAGACGTCCGCGCCCGCGATATCGGCATAGTCGCTGGTGCCGGACATTGCGGCGTCGAACCCTTCCGAGGGGCCGGATTCAGCGATGTCGAGCGCCTTGCCCTGCGGCAGTCCGTCTGCGATGTCGAACAGGACAACGTCACCCAGTTCTTTGACAGCTGCGAGGTGCGCAAGCGTGCCGCCGATGTTCCCCGCGCCGATCAGCGCAATCTTGGGTCTGGCCATTTGGAAAATCTCCGGTCGGAATTGAAATCGCGGTTGTGCTAGTCGCTAAATGTCTTTCGCGCAAGTGTTCAGCGGCGCGGCATGCAACCGCATACAGTTTGCACTTCCCGATCTGATTGCGCTAAACGGCCAGTGACACAAGCCTAAACCGGGACGCCGCATGTTCGAATTGAACCTGATGTTTTTTGCTGTGGCGATCCCGGCGGTGATCTTTGCAGGCATCTCAAAGGGCGGGTTTGGCTCGGGCGTGGCCTTTGCGTCCTCCTCGATTCTGGCGTTGATTTTGGATCCGGGGCAGGCGCTTGCCCTGATGCTGCCGATCCTGATGGTGATCGATGTGGCAACACTGGGACCCTACTGGAAACGCTGGAGCTGGCCGGATTCGCGTCTGCTGATCCTTGGGGCCGTGCCGGGCGTTGCGTTGGGGGCATTGCTCTTTCGTGCAACGAATGATGATCTTTTGCGTCTGCTGATAGGAGGAATCTCAGTCGGGTTTGTGGTTTGGCACGTAAGCCAGTCCAAAGGCTGGATACGTGGCTTTGCAAACAGATTGCCTGCCCCTGCCGGGCTCTTAGCCGGTTTGGTTGCTGGATTCACCAGCTTTGTCAGTCATGCGGGCGGTCCGCCGGCCGCCGTTTACCTGCTGTCACAGCGCTTGTCGAAAACCGAGTTTCAAGCCACGACTGTTTTGGTTTTTTGGGTCATCAATACCGCGAAGTTTGTGCCTTACGCCTTTTTGGGCATGTTCACATGGCATACCGCGTGGGCTGATTTACTGCTGACCCCGTTCGCCATCTTTGGTGCCTTGTTGGGCGTCAGGGCGCATTTTATGCTATCCGAACGCCTGTTTTTCGGCCTCGCTTATGTGCTCTTGACGCTTACGGGCAGCAAACTGATCTGGGACGCACTGACCTGATCAAACGTTTGGTGGCAGGGTTTCAGCCACATTCTCATAGGCCTGTCCCGATGCCACAAGGCATGTCATCCCGTCAGGCAACGTCACTGTGACTGTCCAACTGCCACTTTGATCCGAGGCATAAACCTCCATCACCGCCCCCTGACGCGCGATGCCCATTCCCTGGCGAGTTTCGCCGTAGGTTTCGATCAGCCGTTTAATCACCTCGTCACGCGGCGCACAGTTGCGGGCGTGGACCTGTTGCGCGGCCAGAACCATTATTCCAAGGCCCATCGTCAACTTGAACAGCGTCTTTTGCATCTTCGACCTCATTCGATTCCAACTGGCAATCAAGCTGACGACTACAAGCCGAAATTCGGTTAAGCGAACGCACGTTGCGTCGCGCATGCTGCGATGCGGCGATTTTGCGCTTGAACTTTCCGACAAAAAATGCCCCATTCCGCGCAACTTTATTTCCCTGGGAGAAACCAATGGATCCGCGCCAGCGCCCTTATCGCTCTGTTCTATATATCCCCGGCTCAAAGGATCGGGCGCTGGACAAGGCCCGCACCTTGCCGGTGGACGCGATCATCTTTGACCTCGAAGACGCTGTGGCTGCGGATGAAAAGGAAAACGCACGCGCAACGCTCAAAGCGGCTCTGGCCGCAGGCGGTTACGGCGAGCGGGTCAAGATTGTCCGCATCAACGGGCTGGACACAGAATGGGGCCGCGCCGATGCCGAAGCTGTGCGTGATATGGACGCTGACGTTGTCCTGTTGCCCAAGGTGAATTCTGCCGCGGATGTCGACGCTCTGGCTGCGATCACCGGAGATATCCCGATCTGGGCGATGATGGAGACCCCACGTGGCATGCTGAACGCAGCTGAGATCGCCGCCCATCCGCTGATGGCGGGCTTCGTCATGGGCACCAATGATTTGGCGAAGGAACTGCAATCCCGCTTCCGCCCGGATCGGTTGCCGCTGATGACGTCGTTGGGCCTGTGCCTGCTGGCTGCAAAAGCCGAGGGGCTGATTATCGTCGACGGTGTCTATAACGCGTTCAAGGACGATGAAGGTCTGGCCGCCGAATGTGCGCAAGGCCGCGACATGGGATTTGACGGCAAGACACTGATCCACCCCGCTCAGGTCGACGTCACCAACGCGGCATATGCGCCGTCGGAGACCGAGATCGATCTGGCGCGTCGCCAGATCGCGGCTTTTGAAGAGGTTGAGGCGCAAGGTCAGGGCGTGGCAGTGGTCGATGGTAAGATCGTAGAAAACCTGCACGTTGTAACTGCCCGTGAAATTCTGGCAAAAGCGGAGGCGATTACAGCTTTGCAAGCGGGGTAAGCCAGCATGGGCTTCGTTCTTCTGATTTTTGGTGTGGCGCTATGGTGGGCCGCACATCTGTTCAAACGTGTGATGCCGGCGCAGCGCGCGGCGATGGGCGATGCGGGCAAAGGCGCGGTCGCGCTGGCGTTGGTGGTGTCGATCCTGTTGATGATCTTCGGTTATCGCATGACCGACTTCATCTACGTTTGGGCACCGCCAACCTTCATGATTCACATCAACAATCTGCTGGTGTTGATTGCGATTTATATGATGAGCCCCGCCGGAACCAAAGGACGCTTGCTGAACAAAGTCCGTCATCCAATGCTCGGTGGGTTCAAACTGTGGGCTTTCGCGCATTTGCTGGTGAATGGAGATCTGGCTTCGATCATCCTGTTTGGCGGTTTGCTGGCCTGGGCCGTGGTCGAAGTGATCGTGATCAACAAATCCGAGCCTGACTGGACCCCCGCAGAACCCGGAACCTATGGCAAGGACGCGATGTTCTTTGTGGCCTCAATCGTGCTGCTGGGCATCATCGGATACATTCACGGGCTGGTTGGTCCGTCACCTTTCCCCTCGTAAGGATTTGACACCATGGCGAAACTCTACCGTCTGTTGACCGAGGAAGACACATCCGCCTTCTGCCACAAAGTGTCAGATGCGCTGGCAAAAGGGTGGGAGCTGTATGGCGACCCATCCTACGCCTATGACGAAAACAGCCGCATGATGCGTTGCGCACAGGCCGTGACCAAAGAGGTCGAGGCCGACTATTCACCTGACATGAAACTGGGACAGCAATAATGGCAAAAACCAATCCGGGCCGCTTTTTCGAGGACTACTCCGTTGGTCAGGTTCTGCACCATGCCGTGCCGCGGACAGTGACCGATGGCGAGCGGGCGCTCTATCATGCGCTCTATCCAGCGAGACATGCGCTTTATTCCTCGGACGAGTTCGCCCGGAATTGTGGTCTGCCTCAAAGCCCGATGGATGATCTGGCGGCGTTTCATGTCGTGTTTGGCAAGACCGTACCAGACGTCTCGCTGAATGCTGTGGCCAATCTGGGCTATGCTGAGGGGCGCTGGCTGAAGCCAGTTTATCCCGGCGACACGCTGCGCTCAGAATCCGAGGTGATCGGGGTCAAGCAGAACTCGAACGGTAAGACCGGCGTAGTCTGGGTCCGCACCCGTGGGCTGAACCAGCGTGACGAGGTTGTGATCGAATACGTGCGCTGGGTCATGGTGCGCAAGGAAAACTCCAATGCACCGGCGCCAGAGACAGTTGTGCCAGAGCTGAAAAAGGCGCTCGATCCGCAGGATCTAGTGGTGCCGCAGGGCCTCGATTTCTCGAAATACGATTTTAGCCAGGCTGGTGAGGCGCATCGCTGGGGTGACTATGAGGTTGGTGAAACCATCGATCACGTCGATGGCGTAACCGTTGAAGAGGCCGAGCATATGCTGGCCACGCGCCTGTGGCAGAACACCGCCAAGGTGCATTTCGACCTGACCTTCCGCCCCGAAGGGCGGCTGATCTATGGCGGACACGTGATCTCGATGGCGCGGACCCTGTCGTTCAACGGTCTGGCAAACGCGCAAATGATCGTCGGCCTGAACGGCGGCGCACACGCCAACCCCTGCTTTGCGGGCGACACGATCAAGGCTTGGTCCGAGGTTCTGGACAAAGCTGAAACCTCTGTGCCGGGCGTTGGTGCGGTACGTCTGCGGCTGGTCGCCACCAAGGGCGGAGAGCCGTTTGAACTAAAAGACGAAGACGGTCGGTACCTGCCCAACGTTTTGCTCGATTTGGATTATTGGGCGCTGATGCCGGTCTGACATTCATTTGATCGCAGCCTGCTGCAATCGTGCTAGGCTGCGATCATGGTCCTGTTTCGTTCAATCGCTGCCTGCCTTTGCCTGACCCCGCCTGCCTTGGCCTGCGACTTGGCATTGGCTCTGGCCGTAGATGTTTCTGGCTCGGTCGATTCGACTGAGTACAGAATCCAAATGGACGGTCTGGCAGCAGGATTGCGTGATCCGATCGTGTCTGAGGCGCTTGTGCGTGGGCAGGCTCACGTGATGCTTGTGCAGTGGACCGGGTCTTCTCGCCAGAAGGTAACAGTTCCCTGGACACGTATCGACAGCTTCGAAACGATTGATCTGTTTGCGGATAGGGTGGCCCGCGACCCAAGGGTCTGGCGCAACTTCTCGACTGCGATTGGAGAGGCGTTGGAGATGACAATGTCCAGTTTTGATGAGGTCTCACACTGCACACGGCACCTGATCGACATATCGGGCGATGGCGTGTCCAACGAAGGGGTCGAGCCATCGGAAGTGCATAGAATTCTGCGGACGCGAGGGGTGACTGTAAACGCAATCGCGATCGAGGAAAGCGAACCGGACCTGACTGCTTATTTCTTTGAAAACGTCATCGTCGGCGAGGGGGCCTTTGTCGTCTCAGCCTCGGGTTTTGCCGACTATCCCGAACGTATTCGCAAGAAATTGCTGAGGGAAGTGACCCAACAAACCGCTGAATTAAAGTAGACGCATTGCAGATTCGGAACTGCAGGCGCTAACATCAAGTCAATCGGGAAGTTTTTGTGATCACGAGTTTATTTTGTGTGATCACATTCAGTAAATAACCGACATTTTGCGTGAATTATCGGCTTTTTTGCAACTGCAGCACGTGACAGAACGGCAAAAAACGGTAAAACCTTCGGAAGCCAACCGTAAAGGAGCCAACATGGCCGATGTAAATCGGGGCAATCGCCCTCTTTCACCACACCTTACGATCTATCGTCCACAGTTGACCTCGGTGACTTCGATCCTTGTACGTATCACCGGCATTGCGTCGCTTGTGATCGCATTTTTTGTCGTTTGGTGGTTCCTGGCAGCCGCAACATCCGAGGCGTCGTTCGATTTCATCGACGGTCTGATGAGAAGCTGGCTGGGTGATCTGGTGATGTTCGCTGCGACTTGGGCGATTTTCTATCACATGCTGGGCCGCCTGCGTCACGTGATCTGGGATCTGGGGTATTGCGTTGATGTCCGGATTTCCGAGAAGATGGGGATTGGCATGCTGGTACTGGCCACCATCCTCGCATTCATCACGGCAATTGCGGTTTAAGGAGGCTGGCAATGAACTATCTCACTGACCGCAAACGCGCGCAGGGAACCGGTGCCGGCGGAGAAGGCACACATCATCACTGGCAGATGATGGTCAGCTCGGCGGCCCTTGTCATTCTCGTACCGCTGTTTGTTTTCGTCTTCGCAAACGGGTTGGGCAGATCCTATGAAGAGGTTCTGGCCTACTACAGCCGTCCCTTCCCGGCGATTGTGACTGGCCTGACAATGGTCGTCGTCATTATCCATCTGGTCCGCGAGACTCAGGTCGCGATTGAGGACTATGTCCACGGTGTTGCAGAGAAGCTGAGCCTCATGGCCGTCGCGGCTTTTGGCTACACTCTGATTGCTGCGGGGCTGTTTGCCCTGATCAAGCTGGCTCTGTGAACGCGCGGTAAGGATCAAGATAAATGACAGCTGCATACGAATACGAAACACACGAATATGACGTGGTTGTTGTCGGCGCTGGCGGAGCAGGTCTGCGGGCGACCCTGGGTATGGCCGAGCAGGGCCTGCGCACGGCGTGCGTGACCAAGGTATTCCCGACACGCTCACACACTGTTGCCGCGCAGGGCGGTATTGCTGCTTCCCTGTCCAACATGGGCCCGGACCACTGGCAGTGGCACATGTATGACACCGTCAAGGGCTCGGACTGGCTGGGTGACACCGACGCGATGGAATACCTCGCGCGCGAGGCTCCCAAGGCTGTGTACGAGCTGGAGCATTACGGTGTGCCCTTCAGCCGGACCGAGGAAGGCAAAATCTATCAGCGCCCCTTTGGCGGCCACACGACCGAATTTGGCGAAGGCCCCGCCGTGCAGCGGACCTGTGCCGCCGCCGACCGGACCGGCCACGCGATCCTGCATACGCTGTATGGTCAGTCGCTGAAGAACAACGCCGAGTTCTACATCGAATACTTTGCCATCGACCTGATCATGTCCGAGGACGGGCAGTGTCAGGGCGTCGTCTGCTGGAAGCTGGACGACGGCACGATGCACGTCTTCAACGCTAAAATGGTGGTGCTGGCGACCGGCGGGTATGGCCGGGCATACTTCAGCGCGACTTCGGCGCACACTTGCACCGGTGACGGTGGCGGCATGGTGGCCCGCGCGGGTCTCGCACTGCAGGATATGGAGTTCGTTCAGTTCCACCCGACCGGCATCTACGGCTCTGGCTGCCTGATTACCGAGGGCGCACGGGGTGAGGGCGGATATCTGACCAACTCGGAAGGCGAGCGGTTCATGGAGCGCTATGCGCCCCAATACAAGGACCTCGCACCCCGGGATTACGTCTCGCGTTCAATGACCATGGAAATCCGCGAAGGTCGTGGTCACGGTGACAACGGTGACCACATCCACCTGAACCTCAGCCACCTGCCAGCCGAAGCTCTGGCCGAACGCCTGCCGGGTATTTCGGAATCGGCGCGCGTTTTTGCGGGCGTGGATGTCACTAAGGAGCCGATCCCGGTTCTACCGACCGTTCACTACAACATGGGTGGTATCCCGACGAACTATTGGGGTGAGGTTCTGAACCCGACAGCCGAGAACCCGACCGCTGTCGTCCCCGGCCTGATGGCTGTGGGTGAGGCGGGTTGCGCATCAGTTCACGGTGCGAACCGGTTGGGTTCGAATTCGCTGATCGACCTTGTCGTGTTTGGCCGCGCTGCTGCGATCAAGGCGGGCAAGGTTGTGGATGCTGAAGCGCCCAACCCAGTGCTGAATCAGGCCTCGGTCGACAAGGCATTTGACCGCTTCGACGCGGTTCGCAATGCATCCGGCGAGATCGCCACCGCTGATCTGAGGCTTGAGATGCAGCGCACCATGCAGGAAGACGCCGCCGTCTTCCGGACCGCCAAGACCATGGCCGAAGGCGTCGAAAAAATGACGGCGATCGCCGCCAAGATGGAAGACCTGAAAGTCAGCGACCGCTCGCTAGTCTGGAACAGTGACCTGATGGAAACGCTGGAACTGACCAACCTGATGCCGAGTGCGTTGGCCACCATCGTCGGTGCCGAGGCGCGTAAGGAATCCCGCGGTGCCCACGCGCACGAGGATTTCACCGAGCGTGACGACGAAAACTGGCGCGTTCACACCGTTTCCCGGGTCGAGGGCAACAAGGTCGAGCTCAGCTATCGCCCGGTCATTGTTGATCCGCTGACAACCGAGGATGAAGGCGGAATCAGCCTGAAGAAAATCGCGCCCAAGGCGCGGACGTTCTGACAAAGCGGAAGCGCTGGATTGAGCCTCACGCAAATTGAGTGCTCGGCGTGCTAAACGACTAAAACTGAAGGCCGCAGATTTCTTGTCTGCGGCCTTCCTGCATTCTTTGGCAGCCTGATTTGAACAAGTGTCTCGAAACTCAGATGGAAAAACTGCTAGGTCTTTGTCAGCTGTGTTTGGTTCAACCACATCGAAAGGAAACACGACGATGATCAGAGCTCATATGGCGTCCTACCCAATGCGGGAGAAGATGTTGCCGCAGGCGCTGAGTTCGATCATTGATCAGGTCGATACGCTCCACTTGTGTCTGAACGAATGGGGCGAAGTACCAGCCGAGTACCGGGATCACCCCAAGATTTGCGCCTTTGTGCCTGAAGAGGATCAGAAAGATGTCGGCAAGTTCATCACCACTCCCGATCCCGACGACATCGTTTTTTTGGTCGATGACGATCTGAATTACAGCGAGAATTATGTTCGGCGGATGGTGAAGTGCCTGGAAGATCATGACGCGACCAAAGTGGTCATTGGTACGCATGGATCAACGTATACCAGCCAATCTCCGAAAAACGCACATCAAAGAACGTCTATAAAATTCGGTCGCCCGCAGGCTAACATGCAGCGTGTTGATCAGCTTGGAACTGGCGGTTTGGTTGCTTTGGGCAAAAATATTGCGCCCTACGAGTACATGAAAACCAGTCAGAAGTTTGTGGATGTTCGCTATGCACGCTGGTTGTACGAACATGGAATCGAAAGCTGGGTCATCAATCGGGATGAGTGGGGATTTGTCGGGCGCGTTCCAGTCGAAGGGGAACACGAGACAATTTTTAAAACCTTCACCAAACGCACACCCCAAGCTGTTCTGGAGGAAATTGCGGTTTTTGCTGGTCGCGCAATTGAAGTCGCCGAGTGAAGTTGCGCTGAAATCAAACCAGTTCCGACAAGGCGCGCTTTAAGTCACTGGACACGCAATCTGGGTGCCGTTTCTTTGCGAAATCGATACAAGCCTGCCGCTTTTCGGTAAGCTCTTCCTTCGACATTCCGATAACGCGGATCATGGTCCGGATCAAACCTCTTGGACTTTCGACGGGGTAAAGCAGGTCATGGCAAGCTTCCGGAGTTGTCTGTTTGTGCGGTTCAATGTCGGGGCCAATGATCGGCAGGCCGAAGGTTTGGGCCAGCATGGCTGTGCCGGATGTAAACGTTGTAGTCGACGGCAGTATGTAGGCGTGCGCCTGGGAAAACACGCTGGGAATTTCATCGTCGGGAATACGATTTGGTACAACTGAAATGTTGGGGTTTACTCGCATGCGACGCATCAATCGCCGCCCAGATGGGAACACCCGTCCAACGACCGACAAGTGAAATTCGTAACCGCGATTGGTCAGCTTCTTGGACGCTTGCTGAAGTCGGTCCAACTGACGGCTGCTGCGCATAGTGCCAAAAGTCAAAAACCGGGTGTGATCACGAATAGCCATTGGCCGCTTCAGCGTCAGCGCAGCCGGCTCGTAAACACCCAAATAGCTGGGATGCGGGATTAATCGCAACTTGTCTGGGTCGGCGCCATACTCAGAAATCATATGTTGTCCGGCATGGGGGGTGTGGACGTGAATCAGATCGACAATTTGCGCCAGTTGCCGGCGGTTCTCTCGAAAATAGTTCGTTTCGCCCTCTTCGGAGTGAGCAAACTGATTATGAATGGTCCAGATCAAACGCCCACCATTTGCCTGATATTGCTTCAGACCAGTGCGTGCGGCGATGAATGCAGATTCCTGACTGGCGGCCTCAGGCTCGGGAAACAGGCGGTCGTCCCAGTGAATGTGAATTATTCCTTTATCGGGCTGAAAATCAGCCTTTGCAAACTCGGAAAGAGGTGCATTTCGGGGGCCGGTCAGGCAGAATTCCGGCCCGCAAGCAGAATACATCATATCCTGATATGGGTTCTTTGTTCCGTAGGGTATGTTGACGACTTTTGTCGGCATTTGCGGTCCTGCACCCAGCCATTTTCTCAACCCGTACGTTCTTTGTGCGAAACGGGATTGTAAAGATGAAAACGCCCAATTTTCCTGGGTGTTTTCAAGGTTAAAGGTTGGCTTTCTGCGCTGCGGAGTATATCTATTGGCGGGATTTTAGCGAGGTCGGAAATGGTACAACTCACCCTGCCAAAGAACTCCCGGATCACGACCGGAAAAACCTGGCCCAAGCCTGAAGGCGCGACCAACGTTCGTAAGTTTCAGATCTACCGCTGGAACCCGGACGATGGCCAAAACCCTCGCGTCGACACCTACTTCGTCGATATGGACAGCTGCGGTCCGATGGTTCTGGATGCGCTGATCAAGATCAAGAATGAGATCGACCCGACGCTGACGTTCCGGCGTTCTTGCCGCGAGGGGATTTGCGGATCCTGCGCGATGAATATCGACGGGATTAACACCTTGGCCTGCATCTACGGGATGGATGAGATCAAGGGCGACGTGAAAATCTATCCGCTGCCGCACATGCCGGTGGTTAAGGATCTGATTCCCGACCTGACCCATTTCTACGCACAGCATGCAAGCATCATGCCGTGGCTGGAAACCAAAACGAACCGTCCCGCGAAAGAGTGGAAGCAATCCATCGAAGACCGCAAAAAGCTGGATGGTCTGTACGAATGCGTGATGTGTGCTAGCTGCTCGACCTCGTGCCCGAGCTATTGGTGGAATGGGGACCGTTACCTTGGCCCCGCCGCGTTGCTGCATGCATATCGCTGGATCATCGACAGCCGGGATGAAGCGACGGGTGAGCGCTTGGACGAGTTGGAAGATCCCTTCAAACTGTATCGCTGCCACACGATCATGAACTGCGCCAAGACCTGCCCGAAGGGTCTGAACCCGGCCAAGGCAATTGCCGAAATCAAGAAGATGATGGTCGATCGCGCGGTTTAAAGCGGTTTAAAATCATGCGCTTGCCGCCTTGCGGTGAGCGCATGTCGAGATTGCAAATTTATGCAATGCGACGCCCCTCGATCCCCGCTATCTTTCGATCAGGGAGGAGTGATGTTACCGAGAACGGAACCGCTCCGATGCAAAATCAAGAACCACAATCCACGACAAGTCCTGCCGAAGCGCTGGAGTTGCTAGATCAAGCTTGGGCATACTATTCGCCTGTTCCTGCGGCGGCGGAAGATCAACGCGAACCAGAACTGTTCGAATACGCAAACGCTGCTTAAAGCGACGTTGGGCTTGCGGTAAGCACTCAAAATGGGCCATGCATTGACATGCCCATTTTGCTTCTCATCCTCGCTGGCGGTGTATTTGCATATTTTTTGTGGCGGTCACGCACGTCATCATTGACCCGCGATTGCCGTTGGCGGCAACACCGGAAAGAAGGCGTTTGGGTCTGTGCATTTTGCGGGGCACAGCAACAGGGCGCTGACTCGCCAACACGTTGTCTGAAGGACAAGTAGGATGCGGACAGGGTGGTGTTTCCCACCCTGCGCGGTCTTACTGTGACGCTGGGAATGCTGCTTGCAGGGCGATTTCAACCATATCCCCGAAGCTGCGCTCGCGCTCGGAAGACGGCAACGCTTCTCCGGTCAGCAAGTGATCGGAAACGGTTAGAACAGCCAGTGCCCGGCACTTGTGGCGTGCTGCGAGAACATACAATTCAGCAGCTTCCATCTCGACCCCGAGAATACCGTGCCGAACCATCTGTTCGTTCAGGTCGGGGCGCTCATCGTAGAAAACATCCGACGAATAGATGCCACCGACATGGGTTGGCGTGCCTTTGGCAGCCGCTGCCTGAGCCGCGCCCTGAAGTAGGCCCCAATCGGCGCAGGGGGCAAAGTTCAGCTCTTTCATGATGCCGCGCGACGGCGTGCTGAGCGTGGTCGAGGTCATCGCAAGGATGACGTCCCGGACATTGACGCTGTCCTGCATTCCACCGCAGGAACCGATGCGGATCAGTGTTTTAGCACCGAAATCCCGGATCAGTTCGTTGACGTAGATCGAGAGGGACGGCATTCCCATACCGCTACCCTGAATTGTGACGGGATTACCTTTCCAGTTTCCGGTAAAGCCCAGCATGCCCCGCACGTCATTGACCTGCTTTACGTCTTCCAAAAACGTTTCGGCCGCCCATTTTGCCCGATAAGGATCACCGGGCAAAAGAACTGTTTCTGCGATATCGCCTTTTTCGGCGCCAATATGAATTGTCATTTTGGGATCAGTTCCAATTAGACTTCAGATTTCCAAATCCGAGATATCTGCACCGGATTTCAACGCGTCATGAATCCATTGCGGTTTACGTCCCCGACCCGACCATGTTTGTTTTGGATTAGCCGGGTTGCGGTATTTCGCATTTGATTTCGGGCCTTTGGTAGAAAGCGGTGAATCCTTTGCCAGTTCTGACAAAGAAAATCCGAATTCCGCCGCGGCTTTTTCAGCAGCCTGCAATGCCTCTTTCCGTTCGCGTTTTTCGGCGTCTACCAGCGCTTTTTCAACCTGATCGCGTAATTCCAGCAGTTCTTTACGTGACAGGTTTTCAAGATTTGTCCCCACCATTCTTCTCCATTGGTTATTTGACGGTGCCCCCGATGGCACACCGTAATTCCAAACAGAAGGATTATCTATCCCCTTTTAGTCAGGGGATAGAAACAGGACGAACAAAAAATGCCGATTTGTTATTCAGCCGCGAGGTTTTGTGGATCGACCAGGGTAACGATGTCGCCCATGATCGCATTCAACTCAAAATTCTTGGGTGTATAGATTTTCGCGACGCCCATGGCCTTTAGCTTGGCGGAATCGTCATCGGGAATGATACCACCGACAACGACCGGAATATGGCCCAGACCTGCGTCGCGCAGGCGGGTCATGACATCCTGTACCAACGGAATATGACTTCCGGACAGGATCGACAGGCCAATCACATGCGCATCGTCTTCGGCAGCGGCGGTCACAATTTCCTCAGGCGTCAGACGAATGCCTTCATAGCTGATGTCCATGCCGCAATCGCGTGCGCGGAACGCGATCTGTTCGGCGCCGTTCGAGTGACCATCCAGGCCGGGTTTTCCCACCAGGAATTTCAGGCGGCGACCCAGCTTGTCGCTGACCGCATCCACCGCGGCGCGCAGGCCGTCCAATCCTTCAGTCTTGTTTGAGACCGAACCCGACACGCCGGTTGGCCCCCTATAGGTGCCGTAGACTTTGCGCATTTCTTCTGCCCATTCACCGGTGGTGACGCCAGCCTTGGCTGCCGCGATCGACGGCTCCATGACGTTGGCTCCGGTCTGTGCTGCTTCGCGCAGTGCGGCCAGCGCAGCCGCGACGGCTGCGTCGTCGCGATCGCTGCGCCATTCATTCAGGCGGTCGATTTGTTCCTGCTCAACGGCCGGATCGACGACCATGATGCCGCCATCTTCGGTTTGCAGGGGCGAGGGTTCGCCTTCGATCCATTTGTTTACGCCAACGACAACGGTTTCATTCCGCTCGATTCGGTTCAGGCGTTCCGCATTCGAATCCACCAGGCGGGACTTCATATACTCGATCGAAGCAACCGCGCCGCCCATGGAATCCAGGTTGGCCAATTCGGCGCGAGCGCCTTCCTTCAGTTCTTCGACCTTCGCCTCCACGGCCGGGTTGCCGTCGAACAGGTCCCCGTACTCCAAAAGGTCGGTTTCATAAGCCAGAATTTGCTGCATCCGCATCGACCATTGCTGATCCCATGGGCGCGGCAAACCGAGTGCTTCATTCCATGCGGGCAATTGCACCGCACGTGCGCGGGCTTTTTTCGACAAAGTAACGGCCAGCATCTCGATCAGGATGCGGTAGACGTTGTTCTCTGGCTGCTGCTCCGTCAGGCCCAGCGAGTTGACCTGAACGCCATAGCGGAAACGGCGGAATTTTGCGTTCTCAACGCCGTAGCGCTCTTGCAGGATTTCGTCCCAAAGATCAACAAAGGCGCGCATTTTGCACATCTCGGTGACAAACCGGATGCCCGCGTTCACAAAAAACGAAATCCGTCCGCAAAGTGCGGGGAAATCTTCCGCTGGGACACGGGGGCGAAGCTCATCCAGCACAGCGATGGCTGTGGCCAGAGCATAAGCCAGTTCCTGTTCCGGCGTCGCGCCAGCCTCTTGCAGGTGATAGGAACACACATTCATCGGGTTCCATTTCGGCACGTTCGTATAGCAATACTCTGCTACGTCCGCGATCATCTTCAGCGACGGCTTCGGCGGGCAGACATAGGTGCCGCGGCTCAGGTATTCCTTGATCAGATCGTTCTGAACGGTGCCCTGCAGCTTGGAGACATCCGCGCCTTGTTCCTCTGCCACGGCGATATATAGCGCAAGCAGCCAAGGGGCCGTCGCGTTGATCGTCATCGACGTGTTCATCTGTTCCAGAGGGATCTCGTCAAACAGCACCCGCATGTCACCCAGATGGCAGACGGGCACACCCACTTTGCCCACTTCGCCGCGCGCCAGAGTGTGGTCGCTGTCATACCCGGTCTGAGTCGGCAGATCGAACGCAACAGAAAGACCCGTCTGACCCTTTGCAAGGTTCCCACGATACAATGCGTTTGACGCTTTGGCGGTGGAATGACCGGCATAGGTTCGGATGAGCCAGGGGCGATCTTTCTGCGTCTGCGTCATAGCTGGACCTCGTGAGTTAGGTGGGCAACAAAATTACGTTCACGGCCTCTAAAGCGCAATTTTCGGGATATGTCAATTCGCTGCATCGCGGCATATCTGGTTCTTCAGATTGTAGCCCATTATATTTGGTGGCAGGGTGCGTGCATGACTCAGACCGTGGAACTTCCGCTTTGGCTGTTTTTGCTGATCGTGGTGTTTGCCATGGTCACTCTGGCTTCGCATTTTCTGTTTCCATCAGTGCGATGGTTCTTTCGACGCCGCCTTGAACGGGCCGTCAAACAATTGAACACTCGCCTGCAGCGGCCGATTCAACCCTTTAAATTGGCGCGCCGTCACGACATGATCCAACGCCTGATCTATGACCCGCAGGTGGGGCAGGCGGTTCAGGAACATGCACGCGAAACAGGGGTCCCCGAGGCGGTGGCGTTCGAGAAGGCCCGGCGTTACGCGCGGGAGATTGTCCCCTCCTTTTCTGCCGTTGCCTATTTCAGCTTTGCGATCCGCGTGGCCCGGTTGTTGAGCAATGCGTTCTATCATGTGCGTCTCAGCTACCAGGACGAAACGGCGGTCAAGAACATTGATCCGGATGCAACGGTTGTTTTTGTCATGAATCATCGCAGCAACATGGATTACGTGTTGGTTACGTATCTTGCTGCGGAACATTCCGCCTTGTCATATGCGGTGGGCGAGTGGGCTCGTGTCTGGCCGCTAAGCCGGTTGATCCGTGCGATGGGGGCATACTTTATCCGCCGCAGGTCGGGTAGTGATCTGTATCGGCAGATTCTGTCCTGCTACGTACGGCATGCGACCGAAGCCGGCGTCACTCAGGCCATGTTCCCTGAAGGGGGGCTGAGCCTCACGGGTGGTCTGGGGCGCCCGAAGCTTGGGCTGCTCAAGTACATAATCGACGGAACCACCGTAGACGGGCGCGACGTGGTGTTCGTGCCGGTGGCGCTGAACTATGACCGCGTGTTGGAGGACACAATCCTGACCCGGGCCGCGCTTGGCACTGAACGCCGATTTCGCGCCAGAATCGGAGTGATCACCCGGTGGATTCTCAAACAGGTCTGGCGGCGCGTTATTGGCCGTTACAAGAGGTTCGGTCTGGCGTCTGTCAGATACGGCGAACCAATATCGCTGCACGCTTTTCGGGCGACGCATAAGCGGGATTTGATGACCGATCTGGCGCGCGACCTGATGGCGCGGATAAGTGATGCAATCCCCCTGGTCCCGGCACCAGCCGCGTGTTGGCTGGTGCAAGAGCACGGAGAAATGTCCGAGGCCGATGCTATCGACCTGATTGCCGATCATATGCGACGCAACGGAATTTCGGACAAAGAAAACCGGACCTCGATCAAGGATGCCATCAACCAACTGGTCGAGAGGCGGATACTCAAGCGAAATGCCGGAAAAATTTCTCAATCCGGCCAAAGGGTTGATCTATTGCACTACTATGCGGCCTCAGCCCCGCTGAATTCAGGCGGGGATGATGCTGCGGTCGCGAAAGAAGTTTCTGCATCCGCTGGGTCATAAAATTTCAAAATAGCACCAAAATCTATTGCATTATTTCTCGAAGGCCAATATTCCATCGGTTAATGCAAGCGATTCTGCATCGCGGCAATGGTTTTGAATAAAGGAGGCCAACATGGCTCTGGACACCGACAGCGGCATCGCGTCGTACGAGGCACCGGAAAAAGACCTCTATGAGATGGGCGAAATCCCCCCGATGGGATATGTCCCGAAACAAATGTATGCGTGGGCCATCCGCAAGGAACGCCACGGCGAGCCGAACACGGCCATGCAACTGGAAGTGGTGGATGTCCCGAAACTGGACAGCCACGAAGTCCTGGTTCTCGTGATGGCGGCCGGCGTCAACTACAACGGCGTCTGGGCCTCGCTGGGTAAGCCGATCAGCCCGTTTGACGGCCACGGCCAGCCTTTCCACATCGCTGGTTCGGATGCTTCGGGCATCGTTTGGGCCGTTGGCGACAAGGTGAAGCGCTGGAAGGTCGGCGACGAAGTCGTAATCCACTGCAACCAGGATGATGGCGACGACGAAGCCTGTAACGGTGGCGACCCGATGTACTCGGACTCGCAGCGTATCTGGGGTTATGAGACGCCCGATGGTTCGTTCGCGCAGTTCACCAACGTTCAGGCACAGCAGCTGATGCCGCGTCCCAAGCATCTGACCTGGGAAGAAAGCGCCTGCTACACGCTGACTTTGGCCACCGCGTACCGCATGCTGTTCGGCCACGAGCCGCACGATCTGAAGCCGGGCCAGAACGTTTTGGTTTGGGGCGCATCGGGTGGTTTGGGTTCCTACGCGATCCAGCTGATCAACACTGCGGGCGCAAATGCGATCGGTGTGATCTCGGACGAAAGCAAGCGTGACTTTGTCATGGGGCTTGGCGCCAAAGGCGTCCTGAACCGTAAGGACTTCAACTGCTGGGGTCAGTTGCCCACAGTGAACACGCCGGAATATGCCGAGTGGTTTAAAGAAGCGCGTAAGTTCGGCAAGGCCATCTGGGATATCACCGGCAAAGGCGTAAACGTCGACATGGTCTTCGAACACCCGGGCGAAAGCACTTTCCCGGTTTCGACCTTCGTCGTGAAAAAAGGCGGCATGGTCGTGATCTGTGCTGGTACCACCGGCTACAACCTGACCTTTGACGTGCGCTACATGTGGATGCACCAGAAGCGCCTGCAGGGGTCACACTTTGCGCACCTCAAGCAAGCCTCGGCCGCAAACCAGCTGATGGTTGAGCGCCGTCTGGATCCGTGCATGTCCGAAGTGTTCACCTGGCAGGACTTGCCCGAAGCGCACATGAAGATGATGCGTAACGAACATAAACCGGGCAATATGTCTGTTCTGGTTCAGGCGCCACAGACCGGTATGCGCACTTTGGAAGAGGTTCTGGCCGCGCGCGGCTAACCAATTCCAAAATTTTTGTCGAGATCGCCCGCGAATCGCTTTACCGGTTCGCGGGTGATCCTTTTTTGAGCTTAATTGCTGTAATTTCAATTACTTATCTCCTTATCCCTCACTGTTTTTGGGGAGTAGAAACCAGTGAATAGGCCAAAAAAACCTGTACATGCTATGGTTGTGTTAACCCTTCGTTAACCGTTTCGGAGAGACCCTGATGGCGCAAAATGAGTGGATACTGGACGTTCTGTCGGACCTCAGCGCCTTTGCTGTTGAAAACGGTTTGACCGCGCTGGCCGAGCAGTTGGATGACACCAAACTGATCGCCGCAGCCGAGATTGCGTCCAGTAAGAATGAGGTTCGGGCGCCCGCGGATGGGAACAAAACTCGATATGAGCCAGGTTCTGGAGGACTTGGAAAACACCAGCACGCTTGATGAGTTAAGCGATGTTGCTGTTCGTTTGCGGGACAGGCTGCAGGTCGAACACCTTATCTATCATTGGGTTGATGGTGCTGGGGATCAATATGGCTATACGACCTATCCCGACACTTGGGCCGAAAGGTACCGAGAGCGGAATTATCATCGTATAGATCCAGTTATTCTTGGCTGTTTCCAACGGTTCCACCCAGTCGATTGGAAGACACTGGATTGGTCGGGAAAAGTAGCAAAGAACTTTCTAAGGGATGCGCAGGATCACGGCGTTGGCAACCAAGGTTATTCCATTCCGATCCGCGGACCGAACGGGCAATTCGCCCTGTTTACGGTAAACCATTCCTGTGATGACGCGGCCTGGCGGAAATTTATCGAAACGCATGGCCGCGAACTGATCTTGATTGCCCACTACTTCAACCGAAAGGCGCTGGAGTTCGAAAGTGACCGTCAACCTGAGTCCTCTCGTAGTTTGTCGCCGCGTGAGGTGGACGCGATGACTTTGCTTGCTTTGGGCTACAGTCGCGCGCAGGTCGCGCATTCCTTATCGATTTCCGAACACACTCTGCGCGTCTACATTGAGAGCGCCCGGGCCAAGCTTGGCGCGCAAAACACGACCCACGCCATCGCCACGGCATTAAGCCGAGGGTTAATAGTGGTTTAAGGCGCGCGCTCCCTCCGAACGGGAAATTAACCACAACTTTGTACCCCCTTCGTTCTTGCACAGGACGACAAGGGGAAAAGTCATGTTGCGCTATGTCTATGCGGACGAATTGCACAAATTTCCGAAATTGGCCGAAGGGATGTTTAGGGACCGCGCCGACCAGTTCAAAACGCGGCTGGGTTGGGACGTTCACGTTAACGAAAAAGGAGAGGAGCGGGATCAATACGATGACCTGAACCCGCTTTATGTCATTTGGGAGGAACCGGATGGCAGCCACGGGGGCTCGATGCGGGTGTTGCCCACAACGGGTCCGGTTATGATTAACGAGGTCTTTGGCCACCTGAACGAGGGCAGCCCGATTTGCAGCCCGTTGATTTGGGAAGTGACCCGGTTCTGCCTGTCACGCACCGCAAGCCCCCATACCGCCGGGGCCATCATGCTCAGCGGCGGTGAAATGATGGAGGGGTTCGGTCTGACCCACATCGCGGGTGTCTTTGATGCGCGCATGATTCGGATCTACCGGCTGATCGGGTCGTCTCCGACAGTGCTGGGCACCGAAGGGACAGGGGGTGATCAGATCTCTGTCGGGCTGTGGTCCTATTCAGCGGATGACTGCAATCGGGTGGCTGAGCGAGCGGGTATCCCCCGGGAATTGTCGCGACTGTGGTTCAAGACGGCGTTTGGCGTCGGCAGGCAGCATCGGTTCGCGATGACGGCCTGATCGCACGAAAACCCAATTCCGTATCTGGCGATAGGCGGCGCGGCCTTGTAGGGTCGCGCCATGTCTTTGCCCCCCGTTACCTTTTCCGACGACCAGGCCGCTGCTTATGACAACATCTCGGAGATGTTGAAATCCGCAGGCGTTGACCTTGATGATGATGCCCTGCTGAAACTGCCGGGGGCTGGCAAGTCCGGTGTGATGGCGGTGATTGGTAAGGCAGGGTCGGGTAAAACTCTGTTATTGGCCGAACTGTACAAAGCCCTGGCTGAGACTGGTGTTCAGATTGTGTCCGGGGATTTTGAAAGCCGCAAAGTCAAAGAGAAACGCAGCCTCGCCATCCTCGCCCCTACCAACAAGGCCGCCAGCGTCTTGCGGTTGCGTGGGGTGCCCGCGACGACGATTCACCGCATTCTCTATACGCCCGTCTACGACCCGGAATATGAGCGGATCGCCGAATGGCTGGCGGGCAACGATGAGCGGCCAGAGATCGAAGGTCTGACCGACGAAGCGCTGGATCGCGCGGCGGCGTTTTATCAGAACAACAAATCCATTCCCGGTGCATTGGCGGCTGCAGGCTTGCGTGGATCCGATTTTATCACCGGTTGGAAACGCCGGGACGAGCCACTGGATATCGGGTTTGTGGACGAAGCCTCGATGTTGGATGATCGCCAGTTCGAAGACCTGCAAGAGATTTTCCCGACGTTGCTGCTGTTTGGTGACCCTGCGCAGCTGGCTCCGGTCAATCAGTCGGGCAGCATGGTGTTTGAAAGCTTGCCGGAACCACGCAAGCAAATCCTGCACCGCGTCCACCGGCAGGAGGCGGACAACCCCATTCTGGACCTTGCACATGCTCTGGCTGATCCGCAAATGGGGTTCGAGGATTTCGAGCGTCTGATCGAACAGACTGCCCGGCAGGACGATCGGGTCGTCTGGGGCCAACGGGTCGAGGTTGACCTAATGGCCCGAAGCCCGGTTCTGGTCTGGCGCAACGCAACGCGTATTCGGTTGATTCAGGCCTTTCGGAACGTACACGGCGCGCCCGATACCGAGCTGCTGGAAGGCGAGCCGCTGATTTGCGACGGCATCGAACTGCCTTTGAAACACCGCAAAAAACGGCTGGACCTGGAAGCGCGTGGGCTCATCAAGGGGGCTCAGGTCATCTATCTGGGACCGGGCCGCAAGCCGGGATTTTCGAGGTTGCATGTAATGGGCGCCGAAGACCCTCAGGTCAGTGCTGCATCCATCGTCAAAATCGAAAAACCGGACGAGGAAGAGCCATTCATTCCCTACGCCGCCCGCATGGGCGCCACTTTCCTGCACGGCGCGGCAGTCACGATTCACAAGGCACAGGGGTCGCAATGGGATACGGTGCAAGTCTTCGCACCGGACATCTACGCCGCCGCCCGTATGGGCCGCACAGAAGCCGGACAGCCACTGTGGAAACGTCTGGCCTATGTGGCCATCACCCGCGCGCAGGAACGGCTGATCTGGGTGGTCCGAAACCGACTTGCCAAACCGACCTATCCGCTGCGTGTGGATGATCTGCGCGCGGTGCCGGCGGCATCGCTGACTTTGGAGGCAGAGGAAACATGACATCCATTATCGTGACCGGCGCAAGCTCGGGCATCGGGCGGGCCACGGCTGAATTGTTTCTGGCCGAAGGATGGACGGTCGGCTTGTTGGCGCGCAGTGTTGATACGCTGAACCAGATGGCTTCGGATAAACCAAACGCGGTTCCGCTGGTTGCGGACGTGACCGATACCGATGCGGTCGCGGCTGCCTTTAGTTCCTTTCAGGAAAAGGCTGGCCGCCTCGACGTTCTGTTCAACAACGCTGGAATTTTCGCGCCGGGAGGCACGATTGACGAGATCGCACTGGACGATTGGTATCAGAGCGTCAACGTCAACCTGAACGGTATGTTCCTGTGTGCCCGCGAGGCATTTCGGATCATGCGTCATCAGTCACCGCAAGGCGGACGCATCATCAACAACGGCTCGATTGCCGCGCATGTGCCACGCCCGAACTCGGTGCACTACTCGGCGACCAAACACGCGATAACGGGCCTGACCCGCAGCCTGTCCCTTGACGGACGTGAGTTTGCTATTGCCTGTGGTCAGATCGACATCGGCAATGCGCGCACGCAGATGGTCCAGGGGTTGGTCGACGCGGCCATTGCCGATGGGCAAGAACCCGATCCGACAATGACCGTAGAAGACGCGGCGCGGTCCGTTCTGCACATGGCAAACCTGCCGCCCGAGGCCAATGTTCAGTTCATGACCGTTATGGCCACGACGATGCCTTATATCGGCCGCGGGTAGCGACCCGTTACTCGCGCAGTAAGCGGAACGCTGTCGAAGCGCCCCAACCGGCCGCGATGGCGATGACCAGCGACATCAGACCGTACCAGACTGGCTGCTGACGGGACATGTTGTACAAAAACCGCTCGAGCCCCACTTTGCGAACATCGATGGTGGTCTCGAACTGTGAAACGACAGCGCCGTCTCGGGTCAGGAAGATACGCGCCGCGTATTCCCCTTCGGTCAGGTCCGCCGGCATCTCAATCGACGTTCGGAACAGGGTCTGCTCATCGACGGCCACGGTATCTTCGCGAATGGAATACAGTCCTTCGTCTTCGCGAATGCGAACCACGGCGTCTGCAAAGTCCTGTGCCCCGCGAATATTCATCGCTGCGCCAACGGATCGAATAGCCCGTTCGATGGAAATCCGATAGCGTAGGTCTTCGGTATCCGACAGGATTTCATTCAAAGGCGCGCTGGTCGCAACCGCGTAGAAACTGGGGGCCAAGTCGACCAGAACACTGTCTGTATTGACCCAGATCCCAAGTTTACGCTCTTTTCGCCTGACGGTAATTGGGCTGGACGGACCAGCCACTGCCACGATCACCTCAAGAGGTGGCCCCGGCGGAATGGGCGACTCGCGTTTGACGGCGCCAAAGACCAGAATTTCAGAACCGTCGAAATTGGCCGTAATCGCCACGCGATCCTGGCTGAGGCCAAGCACGACTTCTTCATCTACGGCGAGTGCCGGGCTGGCGCAAAAGGCAAGCAGAACAAGCAAGCGTTTTAGCATGATCAGTGCCCTCCGCCGGTGCCAAGCGAGTAGAGCTCGGACGGTTCAAGCAAAAGATCCAAAGCCAGTTTGCCGCACACGGCCAGAACGAGCGCAGCCAGCAATACGCGCAACTGTTCGGCAGGCATGCGCGCACCGATCACCGTGCCGATCTGTGCGCCGATAACGCCGCCAACAAGAAGCAAAACGGCAAGAACCACGTCGACCGTGTAGTTGGTGGTCGCGTGCAGCATGGTGGTGAAGCCGGTGACAAAGATGATCTGGAACAGGGACGTGCCAACAACGACCTTGGTCGGCATACCCAGCAGGTAGATCATCGCGGGTACCATGATGAACCCGCCGCCAACACCCATTATCGCCGACAAAACGCCAACGAACAGGCCAACCAGCGCCGGTGGAATGACCGAGATATACAGGCCTGATGTCCGGAACCGCATCTTGAACGGCATTGCGTGCACCCAGCCGCGCTGACGACGTTTAGGGGGGGCGGAAACGCCTTTCTTGGATTTGCGCAGCGCATTCAGGCTTTCGATGAACATCAGGCCGCCGACAACACCAAGGAATACGACGTAGCACAGCGTCACAAGCAGGTCGACCTGCCCCAGGCTTTTGAGATAGTTGAATATCACCACCCCAAGCGCAGCCCCGGTTAAGCCCCCTATCAATAGGACCGTCCCCATTTTCAGGTCCACCGTCTTTCGTCGGAAGTGGGCCAGAACCCCTGAGAACGAAGACGCAACGATCTGGTTGGCTTCGGTTGCGACCGCGACGGCTGGTGGAATGCCGATGAAGAACAGCAGGGGGGTCATCAGGAACCCTCCGCCGACACCGAACATGCCCGAGAGAATGCCGACCATCCCCCCAAGCCCCAAAAGCAGGAAGGCGTTGACTGAGACTTCGGCGATAGGAAGGTAAATTTGCATATCGAGCTACTGTATGAGGGTCGGCCCATCACGACGTGTGGTGTGGTCCGCCTCAAGGCAAAGTGGTGTAGATGTAATGCGACACGCGGCGGCGATGCCCCGAGGCCACATGGCGAATATCGGTGCGCTGGGCGCAATGCCAGCTACTTGATAAGGCTGGAAAACCCGGATTGCCCCACTTTTGAGGCGCATATGCGTTCTTCTCAGCCCGGTTAGGGCTGGGTCCGAGTCGTGGGTTATAAAGGGAGGCACATGCATACCCCTTTAGAACGGTTGCGGCATGCAAAATCAACTCTGCATGCCGCTCTGCAGCGAACAGGACTGAACTGAGTCCGAAACTGGACTTATCAGCGTTCCTTCACATAGGGCTCGCCACCGGCGCGTGGCGGGATGGCTTTGCCAACAAACCCGGCCAGAATGACGACCGTCAGGATGTAGGGCAGGGCGTCCATGACCTGTACCGGGATGACCACGCCACCCAGATCGATGTTCTGGAACCGCAGTGCAATCGCCTGCAGCAGCCCGAACAGCAGGCAGGCACCCATGGCATGCCACGGCCGCCACTTGGCAAAGATCAGCGCGGCCAGAGCGATGAAGCCACGACCAGCGGTCATGTCCTTGACGAACCCGGCTTGCAACGCGGTAGCCAGGTAGGCACCGGCAATACCGCACAACACGCCACAGATAGCGACAGCGGCATAGCGCAGACCAACGACCGAGACACCGGCTGTGTCGACGGCGGCCGGGTTTTCACCCACGGCGCGCAAACGCAGGCCAAAGCGGGTCCGGAACAAGATCCACCAGGTCGCTGGGACCATCAGGAATGCGATATAGACCAGAATCGAATGCCCCGAGAGCAGTTCAGAGTAAATAGGTCCGAAGATCGGCACGCCGCTGAGGGATTCGGCAAAGGGAAATTCGATTGGAACGAAGCGCCCACCTCCGAACAGGGATGGCGTGCGGCCACCCTGCTGGAACCAGCTTTGAGCGACCAGGACCGTCATGCCTGCTGCGAGGAAGTTGATCGCGACCCCCGAAATCAGCTGGTTGCCCCGGAAGGTGATCGAGGCCAGCCCATGAATTCCGGAAAGGACAAGGGATGATGCGATACCTGCCAGCAGGCCCAGCCAGACCGAGCCGGTCACGGCTGCGACGGCGGCCGAGAAGAAGGCGGCCATCAACATCTTGCCCTCAAGCCCGATGTCGAAAATTCCTGCGCGTTCCGAATAGAGACCTGCCAGACAGGCCAGCAGCAGAGGCGTTGCCAGACGGACGGTCGAGTCGAGGACCTGGATAAGCGTTATGAAGAACTCCATCACTCGGCTCCCTTCCGCAGACCCAGAAACAGCTTTTCGAGCGGCATCCGGACCATGTTGTCCAGCGCTCCGGTAAACAGGATCACCAGCGCCTGAATAACAACGATCAGTTCGCGTGGGATCGACGTCCATAGCGCGAGTTCCGCGCCGCCCTGATAGAGGAACCCGAACAGGATCGCGGCCAGGAACACACCGAACGGATGCGAGCGGCCCATCAGAGCCACAGCAATCCCGATGAAACCCGCCCCTTCGGTCGAGTTGAGAACCAGTCGTTCCGCCTCACCCATAACGTTGTTGATGGCCATCAGGCCAGCCAGTGCGCCCGAGATCAGCATTGCGATGATGGTGATACGCACGGGCGAAATCCCGGCATAGACCGCGCCAGTTTCCGAATGCCCATAGGCCCGGATTTCATAACCCAGCCGGGTCCGCCAGATCAGCGCCCAAACGACGACGCACGCAAGCAGCGCCACAAAGAACGAGATATTCGCCGGTGCCCCACGGAAAACCACATTCTCGGCAGTCGAGAACATCGACTGGAATGTCGGCAGGTGCACCGTTTCCGAAAAGCGGGCGGTTGCCGGATCTTGCGAGCCTTGCGGGCGCATCACGTTGACCAGCATGTAGTTCAGGAAGGCGGCAGCGATGAAGTTGAACATGATCGTGGTGATCACGATATGGCTGCCGCGTTTGGCCTGCAGATAGGCCGGGATCGCGGCCCATGCGGCCCCGAACAGCATGGAGGCCGCACAAGCAGCCAGCAGGGCAATGCTCCAGTGCGGCCAGGGCACGTAGAGGCAAACCATGGCAACACCAAGCCCCCCCAACATCGCCTGACCTTCACCACCGATGTTGAAAAGGCGAGCGTGGAAGGCAACGGCAACGGCCAATCCAGTGAACATGAAGTTGGTGGCGTAGTAGAGCGTATAGCCCCAGCCATAGGTCGACCCCAGCGCGCCGGTGACCATCAGGTTCACGGCCTCGACCGGGTTTTCGCCAATGGCGAGGATGACCAGCGCCGAAAGAATTGCGGCCAGTATCAGACTGATCAGCGGGATCAGAACGACATCGGCCCATTTGGGCATTTTATCCATGTTACGCGGCCTCTCCCGCAACACCGGCCATCAAGAGGCCCAGTTCTTTTTCATCTGTTTCGTGGGGCAGACGCTCACCCATGATATGTCCGTCAAACATCACCGCAATCCGGTCCGACAGAGAGAAGATCTCTTCCAGCTCGACCGAGACCAAAAGGATCGCCTTGCCCTGATCACGCAAAGCGACGATCTGCTTGTGAATGAATTCGATCGCACCGATATCCACACCGCGTGTGGGCTGTCCGACCAGCAAAAGGTCCGGATTACGCTCAATCTCGCGGGCGACCACGATCTTCTGTTGGTTCCCGCCCGAAAAGTTCTTGGCGGCCAGCCAGCCATCTGGAGGGCGGACGTCGAATTTCTCGATCTTGCGTTCGGTGTCGGCGCGCAGAGCGGCGTTATCCATGAAGATACCGCGCTTGTAGGCCGGGTCCCGGTGATAACCAAAGGCCACGTTTTCCCAGGCATGGAAATCCATGATCAGACCTTCACGCTGCCGATCTTCGGGCACGTGTGCGATATGCTGAGCACGTCGCGCCTGACCGTCAGAGCCATGACCACTGAGAGCCAGTGGCTCACCGTTCAGTTTGATCGAGCCGAGACCGGGACGCATCCCACCCAGAACCTCTAGCAATTCGGACTGGCCGTTACCGGCCACGCCCGCGATGCCAACGATTTCCCCTGCGCGAACGGTCAGGTCGATGCCTTTAACACGCTCGACACCGGCTTCGTCGACGACACGCAGGTTTTCGATTTCCAGAATTGGTTTGCCAGGCTGCGCAGGGACTTTGTCCACCTGCAGCAGAACCTTACGACCGACCATCAACTCGGCCAGTTCCTGCGGGTTGGTTTCTGCCGTCTTGACGGTCGCTGTCATCTGACCGCGCCGCATCACCGAAACAGTGTCGGTGTATTCCATGATCTCGCGCAGCTTATGCGTGATCAGGATAATCGTCTTTCCTTCGCTGCGCAGACGGTCGAGAATTCGGAACAGCTGATCCGCCTCGGCCGGCGTCAGAACCCCGGTGGGTTCGTCCAGAATCAGGATCTCGGCCCGCCGATACAGCGCCTTGAGGATTTCGACACGCTGCTGCATGCCGACGCCGATTTCATCGATGCGCTTGTCCGGGTCTACGAATAACTCGTATTCTTCTTCCAGCGCCTTCAGTTCCTTGCGAGCCTTCGCCAGAGACGGGGCCAGCAGCCCGCCATCCTCGGCGCCCAGAACGATGTTTTCCAAAACAGTGAAATTCTCGACCAGTTTGAAATGCTGGAAAACCATCCCGATGCCTGCGGCGATCGCCGCCTGACTGTCCGGGATGTCGGTCTTTGTACCGTTGATCCAAATTTCACCTTTGTCGGCTTTGTAAAAGCCGTAGAGAATGCTCATCAGCGTGGACTTGCCCGCACCGTTTTCTCCGATGATCCCATGGATCGTACCGGGGGCGACGCTGATGGAAATGTCTTTGTTGGCCTGAACCGGCCCAAAGGCTTTGGAAATCCCTTTGAGCTCAATGGCGGGGACGGTCATATCTTGCCCTCAATTGCCGAAGGGCCGCCGGCGCAGTATTTGCGCCTCATGCGGCAGAGTGGAAGTGGGATGGAGGCCGCCCCCCATCCCACGCGATATCAGAACTGCAGTGCCGGGCAGCTGTCGTTCTCGTAGTAGCTGACGACAGAGATGTCCCCATCGATGATGCCACGGCGGGCAGCTTCAACAGCGTCAGCCATTTGGGGGTCAACCAGTTCGCGGTTGTTGTCGTCGACTGCAACGCCAACTCCCTCTTCTGCCAGACCCATGGCGAATACGCCGGTTTCAAGGCCTTCACCTGCTTTCATCGCATCATAAACTGCGACGTCCACACGCTTGAGCATCGAGGTCAGGACCTTACCCGGGTGCAGGTGGTTCTGGTTGCTGTCCACGCCGATCGACAGGATGCCTTCGTCAGCTGCGGTTTGCAGCACGCCAACACCGGTGCCGCCAGCGGCCGCATAGATTACGTCAGCACCCTGGCTGATCTGGGCTTTGGTCAGTTCCGAACCTTTAACCGGGTCGTTCCAGGCCGCCGGAGTAGTACCGGTCATGTTGGCAACAACATTGATGTCCGGGTTCACGGCCTTCGCGCCCTGCGCATAGCCGCAGCCAAAGTGACGGATCAGTGGGATGTCCATACCACCGATGAAACCAACAGTGCCGGACTCGGACGCCATCGCGGCCATCATGCCGACCAGATACGAGCCTTCATGCTCGGCAAAGCTGACCTGACGGATGTTTGGCGCGTCCAGCCAGTTCACGTCAACCGCGACGAACTTGGTGTCCGGATAGTCGCCTGCAACTGCAGACAGCGGATCGGCCATTGCGAAACCCATGGTGATGATCGGGTTGGCGCCAGCCTCGGCAAAGCGGCGCAGGGCCTGCTCGCGCTGTGCTTCGGACTGAAGCTCGATCTCACGGTAGGTGCCGCCGGTTTCATCGGCCCAACGTTGCGCGCCGTTATGCGCGGCTTCGTTGAACGACTTGTCGAACTTGCCACCAAGGTCAAAGATCAGGGCCGGTTCGGCCAAGGCTGCACCTGCGGTCAGTGCGACAGCGGCGGCGGCGCCCATCAAAGATTTCATCAGGGTCATTTCATACTCCCGTTTGTTATTGTCGGTCGGGGCCAAGATAGCCCCGTTCACCCACTGTGAGCGAGCATAACTGTTGTGATGGCGGGAATTAAGGCCGTTTGCAACCGCCGTGGTCAACAGAATTTTGACCAACTGGTCGAAAAAATGCGCGACGGAAGGTCACTCCAGCGGGAAATCCATCAAAATTGCATCGATTTTCTGATTGTTTTCGCGAAGATAATAGCCCTTTCGCGATCCACAGGGCCGGTATCCAAAGTGGGTGTACAAGGCGATCGCGGGCAGGTTGTCTGCCGCAACGTCCAGAAAGGCGCGGGTTGCGCCAAGGACCTTCGCTTTCGAATGCCACTCCTGCATACGCTTGCGGGCCTGTCCCTGCCGCTGAGAGTCCGGATGCGTGGCGATCGTTAGCAATTCCGCCTCATCGGCAATAACCTGAAACAGCGCGAAAGATTTAGCGTTGCCAACGACATGCGTAAATTTGTTGCTTAGAAGATCAGCGAACTCTTCTGCGGTCCATGGCCGCGATTGGGTGAACGCCGCTGCGTGGGTATCGGCGAGGTCGTGAGGTGTCATCCGTCCAGCAAAACAGGGGGGGTGTCTTTGGACGGCGCGGCATCAGCCGGACGGACATAGAGCGGCGCAGGCCGCTCGGGCGATGTTTGCCACCTCTGCGCGGCGATCCGAGCTATGGCTCGTACCTGCGCATCCGGATCATCGTTCAGGATCAGGGTGCCGAGTGATTCTGCCTCGGCTTGCGGTATCAGGGCGGGTCCTTGGTCCGGAAACGTGACGTAAACCTGTTCGCGCGGAGCGCGGATTGCAGGCATCGCATCCTCTGTATCTTGAGCCAAAGCGTCGAATCCGGACACGCCCACAGTTGGAATTCCCAGACCCAGAGCCAGACCGCGTGCTGCGGAAACAGATATACGGATGCCGGTAAAGTTGCCCGGTCCGACGCCAACACCGACTGCAGACAAGTCGCCCCAAGTACATTCTGCTTCGGCCAGTACCTCTTCCAACAACGGCATCAGGCGCTCGGCCTGACCGCGCGACATGGATTCGACATGGGACGTGATAATCTGGTCGCCGCGTAACAAAGCGGCCGCGCAATGCGCGGCCGATGTGTCAAACGCCAGAATGATCGGTTCAGACGGCAACGGGGCGAACCTCGGTCACTTCGGGAATGTAGTGACGCAGCAGATTTTCGATGCCCATCTTGAGCGTCAGGGTAGAAGACGGGCAACCCGCGCAGGCCCCCTGCATGTGCAGGTAGACGACGCCGCGATCAAATCCGTGGAATGTGATGTCACCACCATCCTGCGCGACGGCCGGGCGAACGCGGCTGTCAAGCAAGTCTTTGATTTGGTTAACAACTTCGGCATCTTCGCCCGTGTGTTCAGCATGGCCAGACGCAGCGGTCGCGTCAGCGCCGATGACAGGTTGACCTGACTGATAATGCTCCATCACGGCGCCAAGGATCGCGGGTTTGATGTGATCCCACTGTACGTCGTCCGATTTGGTAACGGTTACGAAGTCATTGCCAAGGAAAACACCGGTTACCCCGCCCACCGCAAAAATCCGTTTGGCCAGCGGTGATTTCTCACCGGCCTCAGCCGATGGGAAATCCGCAGTACCTGCTTCCAGCACGGGCTGGCCGGGCAGGAATTTCAGTGTCGCGGGGTTCGGCGTGGATTCGGTCTGGATGAACATGTCACGGCTCCGTTTCAGTTGTACCTGATATGCGGGTCCGGGCCTGATAAGTCAAGATTTGGAACGGTTCTAAATTGCTGCTGCCAGATTTATTGCATCATCCAGCCGGTCGTCACCCCAAAACAGCTCATCCTCGACCAGAAAACTGGGCGCTCCGAACAGGTCCTTGGCCTGAGCGGTTTTGGTCTGCTCAATCAGAGCGGACTTGATCTCGGGGTCTTTGATTTTGCCCATCAGGCTTTCTGGCAAACCGGCGGTGCCCAGACATTCACGCAGGACTGAGTCGTCCGAAATATCCTGACCACTCGCGAACTCGACTGAGTAGACTGCGCGAACGAAACGGCCTTTTTGCTCCTGTTCTTCAATGGCCAGCGTCAGCCGAGCAGCTTTCAGGCCGTTTTGCGGGAATCGTTCGGGTCGGCGGAATGCCAGACCGCGCTGGGCTGTCAGACGCTCCATATCGCGCCACATATAGCGACCTTTGGCAGGGTAGATGTTGAACGGGGAATTGTCCCAACCCTGCGCTGCGAAAATGGGCCCCAGAAGAAAGGGGTGCCATTCCACGGCAACGTTCCGTCGTGCAGCGGCCTCCTCAATACGCATGGCGCTGAGATAGGAGTACGTCGACGCGAATTCGAACCAGAACTGGATGCGGCGCGGCATGATCAAGCCTCAGGTGATGGCTTCCAGCTTTTCCTTGCTTAGGTCACCGGGCACGATTGTGATCGGGATAGGCAAGCTGCCCGAGTTTTTGGTCAGCTGCGTCACAAGAGGGCCAGGACCTTTCTTTTCGATACCCGCACCCAGAACAAGAACGCCGATATCCGGGTCAGACTGAACATGTTCGATGATCTGCGGAACGGGCTCACCCTCACGAATGGACAGTTCCGGATCGACGTTCTGCTTATCGCGCATCCATTTGGCGAAAACTTCGTAATGGGCATGGATGCGCTCGCGCGCCTCTTCGCGCATGGTTTCGGCGACACCGATCCAGTGATTGAATTCATCCGGGGGGATGACGGACAGGATTGTCACTCCACCACCGGTATGGGCTGCACGCATTGCCGCGAAACGCATCGCGTTCAGGCATTCGCGGCTGTCATCCAGAATGACTAGAAACTTACGCATGGGTGTCCTCGTGTATTTAGGGGGATCATGCCCGACCAGATGCGGGCTGGCAACACGGTGCGTGGCTACCGTGTGCTTGCAGCCCAGTCCCAATAGAGCTCGCGCGCACGGCGAGCAACCGGTCCGACCTGATATTGTGTGTCTTCAAGGGCAACGACCGGAGTTATTTTGTTCATGTTGCCGGTCATAAACACCTCGTCAGCCTTATGAAAATCTTCGAAGCTGAGGACAGATTCGTGAACCTTCACGCCGTCGGCACTGAGGTTGTTGATGTGGCGTGCGCGGGTGATTCCAGCCAGAAACGTGCCGTTTGGAGTGGGGGTAAAAACCTCTCCGTCGCGGACCATGAAGATGTTTGCCGTTGCGGTTTCGGCCACATGGCCAAGGGCGTCTGCCACCAGCGCATTCGAGAACCCTTTGGAGCGGGCTTCCTGCAACATGCGTGCGTTGTTGGGATAAAGACATCCGGCTTTGGCGTTCACGACGGCTGATTCCAGAACCGGGCGGCGGAATCGGGTAGTGGTCAGCGTGACCGATGCCGTTTCAGGGGCCATCGGAATTTCTTCCAAACAGATGGCAAAGCCCGTGCTGTCCTGCTGCGGAACAATGGCCGTGGCGTCCCCATCGATGCCCCAATACATGGGCCGGATATAGACAGCGGAACCTTTGGCATAGCTTTCCAGTCCTTCGCGGACGATCTCGACCATCTGCTCGGTTGTGACAGTCGGGGTCAGCATGAGCGCTTCGGCTGATCGGTTCACGCGATCGCAATGGGCCTCCAGATCAGGGGCCAACCCGTCGAAGAAGCGCGCACCGTCAAAGACCGAGGACCCCAGCCACGCGCCGTGGTCCGCCGCGCGCATGATCGGGGCGTCCCCGTTGTGCCACTGACCATCAAAATAGGTGCGGATATTTTTGCCGACTGCCATGACGCCCTCCTTTGCCCTTGGGGCAACCTAGGAAGGCGTCACGGGAAGGTCCAGCGCAATTACCTTTGTTTTGCGCCAACCATGCCCACGATTTCGTAGGTCTGTTGCAGGATCGGAGCGGCAATCGCGCGTGCTTTTTCTGCGCCCTGCGCAAGTATCCGGTCAATCTCGGCTTCTTCGCCCACTAAACGGGCCATCTCGGTCGAAATCGGTGACAGTTTGGCCACCGCCAGTTCGGCCAGCATCGGTTTGAACTCGCCGAACTGCTTGCCGCCGACTTCGGTCAGTACCTGTTCCGCTGTCTGATCGCTGAGCGCTGCATAGATGTTGACCAGATTGCGCGCCTCGGGTCGTTCGGACAGACCCTCAACCTCAGAGGGTAGGGCGTCCGGATCGGTTTTGGCCTTGCGGATCTTCTTGGCGATTGCATCGGCATCGTCGGTCATATTGATCCGGGTCATGTCGGATGGATCCGAAGACGACATTTTTCGCGATCCATCGCGCAGGTTCATCACACGCGGCGCAGGGCCGCCGATGACGGGTTCGGTCACAGGGAAGAAATCCACGCCATAGTCATGGTTGAACTTGATCGCGATGTCGCGGGTCAGTTCCAAATGCTGTTTCTGATCCTCGCCCACTGGCACATGCGTCGCGTGATAGGTGAGAATATCCGCCGCCATCAACGCCGGATAAGCAAACAGACCCAGCGAGGCGTTCTGCGCGTTCTTGCCCGCCTTGTCCTTGAACTGCGTCATCCGCTGCATCCAGCCCATGCGGGCGACGCAGTTGAAAATCCACGCCAGCTGCGTGTGCTCGGCCACCTGGCTTTGGTTGAACAGGATGGATTTTTCAGGGTCCAGACCAGCGGCGATGAAGCCGGCGCAAACCTCACGGGTTTTTTCACGCAGACGGCCTGGGTCTTGCCAGACGGTGATCGCGTGCAGGTCGACCATGCAATAAATGGTCTCGTAATCCTCGCCCTGCATATCCACAAAACGCTTGAGCGCACCAAGGTAGTTGCCAAGGTGCAGGTTTCCCGAAGGCTGGATGCCGGAAAACACGCGCGGCGTGAATTGAGTTTCGGTCATCGAAGGGAACTCCCGTCTGGAAAAATCAGCCCCCGTCGCTTACCCATGAGGTCAAGGGACGTCAACAGCCGCGAAAGGCCACCCCAATGAGCAGTGAGCATTATACACCGGCCGTGAACCCTCTGCCGCCCGTGGTGGTGGCGTTGGTGTTGTTCATCATGGGGATCGAATTGGCGTTTACGCTGGGTGCACGCGGTCTTATGGGCGGGCCATCAGCGGTTGGGTGGCGGCTGGATGCTTTGCAGCACTACGCCTTTTCCCCGGATATCTTCAACTGGATGATCGAGAACGGGCGTTGGCCGTTCGAGCACGTGATCCGTTTTGTGACCTACCCCTTCGTTTCGGGCAGCTTTACCCAGGCGGTGTTCGTCAGCGTCTTTGTTCTGGCCATGGGGAAAATGGTGGCCGAGGTTTTCGGCGGCTTTCAGATGCTGATCATTTTCGTTTTGTCCGGCGTCGGCGGGGCCTTGGTCTACGCCCTGCTTCTGAGCCCGCAATACCCGTTGGTCGGAGGGTTTCCACCAGTCTACGGGTTGATCGGTGCGTTCACATGGCTGCTATGGCGCAAACTGTCTCTGGTCGGCGAAAACCAGTCTCGCGCCTTTAGCCTGATCGCGGTTCTGATGGGTATTCAGCTGGTGTTCGGCCTGTTGTTCGGCGGCACCTCCGACTGGGTGGCAGACTTGGGCGGTTTTGCCACCGGGTTCGGCCTGTCCTTCTTTCTGGCGCCGGGCGGATGGGCGCGGATCGTCGGACGTATCCGCCGCGACTGATTAGGACCGTCGCAGCGCTTTTTTGAATTCGGACACCTGGAAAGCTCTGAGAAGGTGGCCCAGCATGAAATAGGATGCAGCAGCCACGATGATCAGGGTCAGCAGTGCAACATAGCGCCATCCGGGCAGCTGGAAGGTCCAGCCAAAGAAGTAAACGATTGCGTAGAGAACAAAGCCCATGCCAGCCGAGGCAGCTACGATACGCCATGCGCGTCGCTTGAACCGATCGTCAAATCGCGCCTCATCCCCAAAACGGCGCGCTCCGATTGCCAGCAGGACAACCATGGCCCAGCCCGCAGCCGAAGCCGCAATCGCTGGGGCGATCCATCCGACCAACGGAAAAAGGCCAAAGGCCAGTACGGCATTCACGATCATCGCAACCAAAGCGTAGCGAAACGGGGATCGCGTATCTTCGCGTGCAAAGAACAGCGGTTGTAACAGCTTCTGAAGCATGAAAGCAGGCAAGCCGACTCCGTAAACGGCGACTGCCAAAGCCGTGGCCGCCGTATCTCCGGCGGTGAATTGGCCCCGTTCAAAGAGGACCGAAACCAGCGGAATCGGAATGATCAGAAACGCCACGGTCGAAGGGAGCGTCAGCAGCAACGTGAACTCTCCGGCCCGGGAAAAAGCGTTGCGGGCACCGTCCTTGTCGCCCGCCCGCAGTCGGCGCGACAGATCGGGCAGCAGGACTATCCCTACCGCGATACCGACCACGCCTAAGGGCAGTTGATACAACCGGTCTGCCGTATAGAGCCAACTCGACGCTTTCACGGTTTGCGATGCAACCAATTGCCCAACAACAAGATTGACCTGGGTCACACCCATGGCCAGCGCAGCAGGGATCGCAATGCGCACCATGTGGCCCATTTCCGGGTTGAATTTGGGCCTGCCCGGCCGAATTCGAATCCCCGCCCGTTCGGTTGCGACCCAAACCAGCGCCAACTGGGCGACACCCGCCGCAGGGATAACGGCAATCAGCCAGTGAATGACCTCACCGCCGAAATGCGCTCCTAAAATTAGGGCGGCACATGCGAAAACGTTCAACAGAACCGGGGCGGCTGCGGCGGCGGCGAAGCGACCGGTCGCATTCAGAACGCCAGAGAACAGCGCGGCCAGCGACATGAACAGGATATAAGGGAACACCACATACCCGTAGCCCACGGCCAGGTCAAAGCGTTCATCGCCGTAAGCGCCTTTAGCGGTGAGCCAGATCAGCGCGGGCATGAAAACCATCCCCAGCCCGACAAGCGCCAAAACGGCTGCAGCCAACAAGTTGAAAGCGTCTTGCGCAAATCCTTGGGCGTTTTCACCACCCTCCAGCCGCTTTGAAAACATCGGCACAAAGGCGGCGTTGAAGGCCCCTTCGGCAAAGAAGCGGCGGAACATGTTGGGCAGGCGGAATGCAAAAATAAACGCGTCCATAACCGGCCCCGGCCCGATATATGCATTCAGCAGGATTTCCCGCAGGAATCCCAGAATCCGGCTGGCCAGCGTCCAGAATCCGACCGTAAACAGGCCTGAAATCAACCTGATCTGTTTCATGAGATCGCGCGCTCCGCCCCTTCGGTGATGGCTTTGCGCAGCTTGGCCTCAAGTCCACGTTGCTTGCTTTCAGAATGGTATTTCAGGCCGAACATGTCTTTGACATAAAAGGTATCGACCACCTGTTCGCCATAGGTCGCAATCACGGCGTTGGCGATATAGACATTGGCTGCCGCCAGCGTTCTGGTCAGGTCATACAGCAGGCCCGGACGATCGCGCGTATCGACCTCGATGATGGTGTAGATCTCTGATCCGTCATTGTCGAAGATGATATGGGTCGGCACGTTGAAGGCGCGTTCCCGCTTCTTGATCTTGTCGCGCGATTTCAGCGCATCACGCGCCACGACTTCACCTTTGAGCGTCTTGTGGATCATCTGAGTCAGGCGCGGCAGGCGGCTGGCCTCGAACGGGTGGCCTTCGGCGTCCTGTATCCAGAACGCATCGGTCACGTAACCATCCTTGGTCGTATAACTGCGCGCATCGACCACATTGGCCCCGACCAGTGCCAGCGCGCCGGCAATGCGCGCGAAAATACCCGGGTGGTCTGCCATGGCAAAACAGGCGCGCGTCGCATCACGGTCTTCGTCCGGGTGCAGGCGGATTTCCATCGCGCCGGGGTCGCCGCTGTGTTCCAGCGCCCGCAGCATTTCCGCGAACTCAATATGTGTCGACAGGTTCAGACCCTGCCAGTAGGGCGCATAGTGCCGTCCTGTCTCGGCCTTCAGATCTACCTTGGACCATTCGGCCAGTGCCGAGCGAAGAGCCTTTTTGGCTTCCGCGCCACGGTTGGCCCGGTTGAGGTCCTCCATACCGGTTTCCAGTGCGCGCTTGGTTTCGGCGTGCAGGGCGCGCAGCAGGGTGGCTTTCCAGTTGTTCCATGTGTTCGGGCCGACACCGCGAATGTCGCACACCGTCAGAACCGTCAGCAGATCCAGCCGTTTGACCGTCTTCACCGCCTTGGCAAAGTCGCGCACCGTGCGCGGGTCCGAGATGTCGCGTTTCTGCGCCATGTCCGACATCAAAAGGTGATACCGCACCAGCCATTCCACGGTTTCCGAGTCCGATTTGTTCAGACCCAGTCGCGGCGCGACCTTGCGTGCGATCTGAGCACCCAGAATGGAATGATCTTCCGGCCGGCCCTTGGCGATGTCGTGCAGCAACAACGCCACGTAGAGTACCTTGCGATTGATCCCACGTTCCAGGATCGATGAGGCCAACGGCAGGGATTCGACCAATTCACCGCGTTCGATCTGGGCCAGATTTACGATGGTCTGGATCGTGTGCTCGTCCACCGTATAGCTGTGATACATGTTGAACTGCATCATCGCCACGATATGCTCGAACTCCGGCAGAAACGCCGACAATACACCCAGTTCGTTCATTCGACGCAGGGCGCGCTCCGGGTTGCCGTGCTTCAGCATCAGGTCCAGAAAAATGCGTTGCGCCTCTTTGTCGTGGCGCATGTCATCGTCGATCAGATCCAGATTGGCGGTGACCAGCCGCATTGCATCCGGATGGATCAGCATCCCGGTCCGTAGCCCTTCATCGAATAGGCGCAACAGGTTTAACTTGTCGGCAAGGAACTTCTTCGGGTCCGCCACATCCAGACGGCCGTGAACGACCCTGTAACCTGCTTTGACGCGCGGCCTGCGCCGGAAGATACGTTCCAACAGGGCTTCGCCCTTCACATGGGCCGCCTCTAGCTTGGTCAGGAATATTCGGGTCAGTTCTCCGACCTGTGTGGCCTCGCGGAAATAGCGCTGCATAAACACTTCGACTGCGCGGCGTCCAGCCCGATCCTCATATCCCATCCGGTCGGCCACCTCGACCTGCAGGTCAAAGGTCAGTTGTTCTGTCGCGCGCCCGGTCACCAGATGAAGATGTGATCGGACGGCCCACAGGAATTCCTCGGCCTCGACAAAGGTGTTGAACTCGTCAGGTGTGAAAAGACCCAGCGGAACCAATTCGGCCACGTCCTGAACGCCGTAGATATACTTCGCGATCCAATAGAGAGACTGCAGATCGCGCAATCCGCCTTTACCTTCTTTTACATTGGGCTCGACCATATAGCGCTCGCCCTGTTTGTGGTGGCGCTCGTCACGTTCCTGCAGTTTGGCCTCAATGAACTGGCGTTCGCTGCCTTTGAACAGGTCGATCTTCAGGCGGTTATCCAGCTCTTCGGCAAGGGCGGCGTCCCCGGCCAGGTATCGCTGCTCAAGCATAGCGGTGCGGATGGTGAAATCATCGGCCCCCAAACGCAGGCAATCCTTAATGGTTCGGGACGAATGGCCGACCTTCAGGCGCAAGTCCCAAAGGATGTAGAGCATGGATTCGATGACACTCTCGGCCCAGGCGGTGATTTTGTAAGGCGTCAGAAACAGCAGATCGACGTCTGAGGCCGGGGCCATCTCACCGCGCCCATACCCGCCTACGGCCAGAACGGCGATCTTTTCGCCCTGCGTCGGTGTGGCCAGGGGATGAAGGTGCACGCTGGCCACCTGCATGGCGGTGCAAACAAGCCCATCTGTCAGATAGGTGTACGACCGGGTCAGGGGCCTTGCGTCAAAGGGGCGCTTGGCGAACGCATCCGCAATAGCCTTGCGCCCTGCCTTTTGGGCGTCACGAAGAATGCGCACGGTTTCATTTCGCCGCGCGCCATTGTCCTGTGTGTTTTCAAAGGCTTCCGACAGCTGTGCCATGACGGCGTTACTGTCGAAAATTTCATCGGCCGGGCAGATCAGCTCACCCTTGGGGGTGAGCGTCAGCACCGGCTGATCAGAAACCGGCGCCGGAGAAGCTTTGAGGGGCGGAGTCAATCACTACTACCTGTTTGTTCTGGATCGTGGCAACGGCCAGACCGCGTTCGTTCGTGCCGTCAGACCGCAGGCGGAAAATACCGCCGACGCCCTGGAACCCGGCGTTCTGTGTCAGGGCCGACGCGGTCAGTGCATCGGATTTTCCCTGGCTGACCAAAGCCGCAATCGCTGCAATGCCGTCATAGGCCAGCCCACTGATCGGGTGCGGGGCCTCGCCATAGGTGTTGTTGTATCGCTGACGATAGGCCTGCGCTTTGGCCGGGTCGGGCAGGGCGAACCAGCCGCCCTGTACACCGGGCAGTTCCAGGGTTTGCGCCGGAATGTCCCAACGTGTCAGGCCGACGAACTGGGTTGTTGCCGGCGAAACACCGGCCTCGGGCAGCAATTGGGTGTACAGTGGCAGCGCGCCAGCTGTCGTGGCCGTCAAAAACAGCGAATCCGCGCCAGAAGAATCCACGGTCGCCTTGATTGTCGGGACAGAATTGATGACGCCCTGCTGCGAACGGTCATAGCCGACCGTCCCTGCATTGTTCACGCGGCTGCTGCTAAGTGCGTTTGCGATCGCCGACTGGCCAAGCTGACCGGCGGCATCGTTACTGTGGACGATGACCATACCGGTCTTGCCCTGCGATCCGGCAAAATTGACCAGACGGTTAGCCGTGTTCTGAAAGGTCGGGCCCAACACGAAGACGTTGCCGCCCGCGATGCTGGTATTGTTCGAGAAGGAAAGAACGTTGACGTTGTTGTTGAGGACAGACAGACCGGCAGAGTTCGCCGCCTGCGCGTAGACCGGGCCAAGTATAATCTTCGCACCGTCGGCAACCGCCTGCTGTGCAACCGTCGCAGCGGTGTTCGAGCTGCCCTTCGTGTCATAAACGCGAAGGTCGATCTGTACGTTTTGCAGGTCAGCCATCGCCAGGCGGGCCGCGTTTTCAAGGCTCCGCGCCAATGCTGCGTCACCGGAATTTCCCGATCCCGTCGGCACCAACAGGGCGACCGGAACGGGTTTGGACGTGTTGATTGACGGTCCTCCACCCAGGCCACCGGGCTCACATGCGGCCAGCAATGCGGCGGTTGCCAGGATCGCGGCGGACTTCGCCAGCTTGCGAACGGGCTTGCAAACGGTAAACATCTAAATGAAAACTCCCTGTCCCGGCGACCGGGGATGCCGCCAATCTGTTAGGTCGCGATAATAAACGTCACGCTGTGAGGGTCCAGCTTTGAATTTCCAAAAAGTAAGATTGGGCGCTGGCCTGTATTTTATTGCCACTCCGATTGGAACGGCGCGCGATATCACGCTCAGGGCGCTGGATGTGCTGGCGTCAGCAGACGTGATCGCCGCCGAAGACACGCGCAGCTTGCGTCGATTGATGGAGATACATGGCGTGCCCTTGGATGGCCGCCGAATCTTGGCCTATCACGACCACAGTGGTGCGGGTGCACGAGGGAAAATCCTTGATGCGCTGCAGGATGGAAAGTCTGTGGCTTATGCGTCCGAGGCCGGAATGCCTCTGATCGCTGATCCCGGATATGATCTGGGTAAGCAAGCAGCCGAGGCGGGTCATATGGTGACTTGTGCGCCGGGGCCTTCCGCGGCGGTGATGGCGCTGACGCTGGCGGGGTTGCCGACTGACGCGTTCTTTTTTGCCGGGTTCCTGCCAAACGCCTCGGGCGCACGCAGGTCCCGGATCGAAGCGTTGCGGGATGTGCCGGGCACTCTGGTCTTTTACGAGTCGCCCAAGCGCGTCGCGGCGTGTTTGTCCGATCTGGCCGAGGTGCTGGGCGGAAACCGCCAAGCTGCGATGTGCCGCGAACTTACGAAGAAGTTCGAAGAGGTCCGGCGTGGGTCATTGGAGGAATTGGCTGCAGAGTTGCAGGGGCAGACCGTCAAGGGCGAAATCGTTTTGCTGGTGGACCGGGGGCATTCGGAAACTGTTAACGAATCCGACATAGAAGAGGCTTTGAAACGAGCCTTGGAGACCCATTCGGTTCGGGATGCGGCTGATCTGGTGTCAGAGATGTACAAACTGCCGCGCCGTCCGATTTATCAGAAGGCTCTGAAACTGGGAAAGGGATGACATGTCTGCGCGATCCGTTCGAAGCTCGGTTTCTTATCACGCCGGGCAGGCGGCGGAGCGACAGGTCGCGGCAGAGTACGAACGCCGTGGATTTTCCATAGCTCACCAACGCTGGCGCGGCGTGGGCGGAGAGATCGACCTGATTGCGCGCGACGCGGAGGGTGTCGTTTTTATTGAGGTGAAGAAAAGCAGCAGTTTTGATGCGGCAGCAAGCCGGATCAACAGGCGACAAATGGACAGGATTTGCGCCTCTGCCGCCCATTTCCTTGAGACTGAGCCAAACGGCCAGCTGACGAATGTGCGATTTGATGCGGCTTTGGTCGATACCTCAGGTGCCGTTCAAATCATCGAAAACGCGTTCGATCTGGGTTGATCCCCATTGAACCGCCAGCCCTGCTGGGCCATGTATCTGGCGTGAAACTGAGGGACACGCCATGAAAATCGCCTTTCAGATGGACCCGATCGGGGCCGTGGATATCAATGCCGACAGCTCATTCCGGCTGGCCGAAGAGGCGCAGGCGCGTGGGCACACGCTGTTTTTCTACAGCCCGGACCAGCTGGCGTATCAAGAAGGGCGGATCACTGCGCGCGGTCAGGACATGAAGGTTCGGCGGGTAGCGGGCAATCCGGCGGAACTAGGCCCCGAGCGCGAAGTGGACCTTTCTGAATTTGATGTGATCTGGCTGCGTCAGGACCCGCCTTTCGATATGCACTACATCACGTCGACCCACCTGTTGGACCGGCTCAAGGGGCAGGTTCTGGTGGTCAACGATCCATTCTGGGTACGCAACTACCCCGAAAAACTGCTGGTCCTGGATTTTCCGGACCTGACCCCGCCGACAACGATTGCGCGCGACCTGCAGACGATCAAAGCGTTCAAGGAAAAGCACGGCGACGTCATTCTCAAGCCGCTCTATGGCAATGGCGGCGCGGGAGTTTTTCGGCTGGATGCAAATGACCGCAACCTGACCTCGTTACATGAGCTGTTCACCGGGTTCTCGCGCGAGCCTCTGATCGTTCAGAAGTTCCTGCCGGATGTCAGCAACGGCGACAAACGTGTCATTCTGGTCGACGGCGAGGCCGTAGGCGCGATCAACCGCGTGCCAGCCGCTGGTGAGACCCGTTCGAACATGCATGTAGGCGGCCGTCCTGAGAAAATTGGTTTGACGGATCGCGACATGGAAATCTGTGCGGCGATTGGTCCATTGCTGAAGGAGAAAGGCCAGATCTTCGTAGGGATCGACGTGATTGGGGATTACCTGACCGAGATCAACGTGACCTCACCAACCGGTATTCAGGAGTTGGAACGGTTCAACGGCGTGAATGTCGCAGAAAAAATCTGGCAAGCGATCGAAGCCAAACTCTAAAGTGCTGCCTTGGCGCTGATGCGAAAACTCAGCGCCTCGGCCACATGGGGGCGCCGGACATCCGGCACACCGTCCAAGTCGGCTATCGTACGAGCGACCCGTAGGATGCGGTGAAAGGCCCGCGCCGACAGGCCAAAGCGCTCGGCGGCCCTCAGCAACAGTTCTTTGCCTTCGGCATCTGGGGCAGCAATTTCTTCCAGCAGTTTGCCTTCCACATCGGCGTTTTGGCGCGTCGACGGGGTTTCGCGAAAGCGCTCGGCCTGAATTGCGCGGGCTTGTTCAACGCGTGCAGCCACCGTGGCCGAACTGTCGCCCGATGGCGGTAAATCCAGATCGGTAAATCCGACCGGCGGCACCTCGATCCGCAAGTCAAACCGGTCCATTAAAGGCCCCGATATACGACCCAGATAGTCCTCTCCGCATACCGGCGCGCGGGAACAAGCGCGTCCAGGGTCGGTCAGGTACCCGCATTTGCAGGGGTTGGCGGCCGCCACCAGCATGAACCGGCAGGGGTACTTCACATGCGCATTTGCGCGCGCAACCATGACTTCTCCGGTTTCGATGGGTTGGCGCAGGGTTTCCAGAACCGTGCGGGGAAATTCGGGGAATTCGTCCATGAACAGGACGCCGTTATGGGCCAATGATATCTCGCCCGGCTTGGCGCCACGGCCACCACCAACAATAGCGGCCATGGATGCCGTGTGGTGCGGTTCGCGAAATGGGCGGCTGCGACTGATGCCACCCTCGTCCAAAAGGCCGCAAAGGGATTGGATCATCGAGGTTTCAAGCGCCTCGGTCGGTGTCAGAGGCGGAAGAATTCCGGGCAGGCGCGCAGCCAGCATGGATTTGCCCGATCCGGGCGTGCCGGTCATGATCAGGTGGTGTCGGCCCGCCGCCGCGATTTCCAAAGCTCGCTTGGCGCGCTCCTGCCCTTTTACGTCGCGCAGATCACGCGCGCTGGGCGCGAGGCTGACTTCGCCCGGTTGCGCAGCGGGCAGCGGGGACTGTCCAGAGAAATGCCGTACGACGTCGCCCAATGACCCAGCCCCGATGACTTGTGTCGCGTCGACCCATGCGGCCTCGGCGCTGGACGCGCGGGGGCAAAGTAATGCCCGGTCCTCAGCTGCAGCGGTCATGGCGGCGGGCAGAGCACCAACGACCGGTACTAACGAGCCATCCAGAGACAACTCGCCCAGCGATACCGAACCTTCAGCGGCGTCTGCAGGGATGATCTCTAATGCCGACAACAGCGCAACGGCGATGGGAAGGTCGAAATGGCTGCCTTCCTTGGGCAAGTCCGCCGGAGACAGGTTTATCGTGATCCGTTTTGACGGCAAGGCGATCGCCATCGAACTCAGCGCGCTGCGGACGCGATCCCGTGCCTCGGAAACAGCTTTGTCGGGCAGGCCAACGATGGAAAAGGCGGGCAGGCCCGGCGAGACGGCGCATTGCACCTCGACCGGGCGGGCATCGACCCCTTGAAAAGCGACTGTGTGGGAGCGGGCGACCATGAACGACCTTTTTGGTTAACAGGTCGTTGCTGCCATGGCCTCGGTTTAAGAATCGTTAACGGCGCGGATCATATCAGTGAATTTTGGCCAGGCATCCGGATCGGCAACGGTTTTGTCGCGACAGAACTGGTTGCAGAACCCCCAATGTTGACCACCCAGATCAAGAACAGCGGTAACTGCTTTGCCCGAGTATGGGCAGGCGTCATTGATTGATGCCGTGTCTTCAACAGGTGTTGCCCGAGATACCCCGCCGACTGGCCAGGGGGTCGACGGCAGGTCCAACGCGTATGGGAACGGGTCGTAGCGGACGGTCAGCCCCATCGCGCGCCACTGGCGGACCGGGGTATCCGACAGCAATTCAAGACAGTATTCGCGGTTGGCGTCGGAGACTGGCAATCCGTAGCCAATAATCCGTGCCGCGACTGGTGTATAAAACACGTCCGCCAACGAATATGTGCCGAACAGGGGACCGGATATCGCGCCCGAGACGTTCCGGGCATGGGCCCACAGGGATTCAATCCGTTGCAGATCGGCGCTTGTTTCGGGCGATGCTTCGAACCCTTGCCAGCAGTGTTTAAGCTGCATCGGGCATTGTCCCCGCAAAGCGGTGAACCCAGCCGCCATTTCGCTGCAAAGCCACCGTGCCGTCGCCCTTGCAGCAGGGTCTGAGGGCCACATGCCTGCTTCTGGATGCAATTCGGCCAAAGTTTCCGCCATCGCCAGGCTTTCACCGACGACCGTACCGTCAGGCAATCGCAACGCCGGAACCAGGCGGGCAGGGGCAAGGGGTTTCATATCCTCGGCCATGGTGCCGGAATACAAACCGATCATGTGGGACCGATAGGGCAGGCCGAATTTCTCCAGCATCAGCCACCCGCGCATTGACCAGCTGGAAAACAGGCGGTCTCCGATAAACAAATCATAAGTCATGACGGAACGATGGCGTGGCTGCGCCATTCAGTAAATCAGTGATTTGTGCGGGGTTGCATCACGGAAGGTGATTGATCCGCCCGACTGACCAGCGATTTCCGTGATGGGTAACTTCGGTGACCGAGAGATTGTCGATGCGGTGGCTTAGCGCTTCGTTTGCGTCGACGTCGAGCGCCCGTTGGACTTGCGTGAGAATCACGCCAAAATGGGCAACAACCACGAGATCACACCCGGTGTACTCTGCGATCAACTGGTCAATGGCGGCGTCTACACGTGCCCGGACATCGTTCCAGCTTTCTCCGTTCGGGGGGCGCACATCGCCGGGGTTGTCCCAGTAGGCGAAAGCAAGTTCGGGGTCTTCAGCCTCAATTTCCTTGAAACCACGCAACTCCCACGTGCCGAAGTTGATCTCGCGCAGGTCGGGCAAATGCGGAAGGCGCTGACGTGCGCCCTGAATGGCCGTGGCGGTATCGGCGGCACGGCATAGGTCAGAGGATACGACAACGGCATTGGCAGGCAAGTGATCATGCAATCGGGCAACGGCGGCGCGATCGCTCAGGTCGGCGGGCAGATCTGACCAGCCAACCATGGTTTTGGCGTGGGTCGGGCCGTGGCGTACAAGATGCAAACGTGTCAATCCAATCGCCCCTTCAAAACCAATGGAAGGCCAGCAGTCACTTGAACAACCAAATCGGCCTCAGCGGCCAAAGCGATGTTCAACCGCCCCTGCGCCTCGCGAAACTGACGGGACAAGGCGTTATCCGGGACGATGCCGTGCCCCACTTCGTTCGAGACGATGACGACCTGCGCGCGACAGAGGCGCAGTGATTGCAAAAGCGCACCTTGCGCCTGTTGCAGATCGTTTTCAGCCAGCAAGTGATTTGTCAGCCACATGGTAGCACAGTCGATCAGGCAGACGTCGTCGGGGGTCAGATTAGCCAGTGTCGGGCCAATGTCATAGGGGGCTTCGATGGTTTCCCATCCTTCGCCGCGTTGGGTTATGTGGCGCTGAACCTTCTGTTTCATCTCGTTATCAAACACTTGTGATGTTGCGAGATAAGTCTTCTTTTTACCTGACGAAACAACAAGTTGTTCGGCAAAAGCCGACTTGCCCGAGGCTGCGCCACCCAGCACAATGGTTAAATCCGGACCCACGATAATTACCTTCCAAGTGATCCACCCGGTTTTGTTCTGCGTATCGACCATATGTCGGCAAAGCAAGCCCGGCTCGCGCCTGTGAAAAGGGGAGATTTCCATGGCACTGGACAACGCAAACGATTTTTCGATGTCCCGGAAGGCAATGAAAGCCGAACTGTTGGACGCGGAAACCGAATTGCAACTGGCTTATGCATGGCGGGACGACCGCGACGAACAAGCCCTGCACCGACTGATTACAGCCTATATGCGGTTGGCGATTTCGATGGCGGCCAAGTTCAAGCGTTACGGCGCACCAATGAACGATCTCATTCAAGAGGCCGGCCTGGGTTTGATGAAAGCGGCGGACAAGTTCGATCCTGATCGCGGCGTGCGATTTTCTACGTATGCCGTCTGGTGGATCAAGGCGAGCATTCAGGACTATGTGATGCGCAACTGGTCGATGGTCCGGACCGGATCGACTTCTTCGCAGAAATCTCTGTTCTTCAACATGCGGCGTGTGCAGGCGCGGCTAGAGCGTGAGGCCGCAACAGAGGGTATGGAACTGGACCGTCATCAGCTTCATCAGATGATCGCAGCGGAAATCGGAGTTCCACTTCGTGATGTGGAAATGATGGAGGGTCGCCTCTCCGGCTCGGATTTCTCATTGAACGCGGTCCAGTCGACGGATGAGGATGGACGCGAATGGATCGATGCCCTTGAGGATGAACGCGAACAGGCAGCCGAAACTGTCGAAAACAGCCATGATACCCAGCAATTGCGCGAATGGCTGCTGACCGCAATACAGGCGCTGAACGACCGGGAGCGATTTATTGTCCGCGAACGCAAACTGCGCGAACCCGCCCGGACATTGGAGAGCCTTGGACAGGAACTTGGCCTGTCGAAGGAACGGGTGCGCCAGCTTGAGGCTGCGGCCTTTGTGAAAATGCGGAAGAACCTTGAAGCTCAATCGCGTGAGGTGCAACACTTCATCGCATGAGACAGCTTGCGATTCTGCTTTGTACACTTGTGGTTATGGCCAACCCCGGCCGTGCCGATGATTTGGTTCCCGACGAAGTGTTGGCCGCGATGACTGCGGCGGACGTTGTCATATTGGGCGAAATCCACGACAACCCCCAGCACCATGGTATCCAGGCCGAAGCGCTGAAGGCGATCGGGCCGACAGCCGTGGTGTGGGAAATGGTGACCGAAGAGGGAGCTCAGCGACTTTCGGATAAAGCCATTTCGGACCCGGAAGAACTTTCCAGAATTCTCAAATGGCTCGAATCCGGGTGGCCTCCGCTAAGCATGTATTACCCTGTGTTCCAGGCCTCGGACGCGCCCGTATACGGAGCGATGGTTCCGCGCGCAGCAGCTCGGGCGGCAATGGAACGCGGCGCTGCCACCGCCTTGGGCGCGGATGCGGCCCGGTATGGTCTGACGGTTCCGTTGCCGAAAGAGGAACAGGCCGCGCGAGAGGCCGATCAGATGGCGGCGCATTGTAATGCGTTACCAGAGAGTGCCCTGCCGCAACTGGTCGCGATTCAAAGGTTGCGGGACGCAGTGCTGACACGGGCGATATTGCGTGCCACGGAGGAAACCGGCGGCCCTGTTGCGGTGATCACAGGCAATGGCCATGCCAGAAAAGACAGGGGCATCCCGACCTTTCTGTCCCGTATGAGCCCAGGTTTGAATGTCTTTGTGCTGGGCCAGTCCGAAGACGGGATCGTTGAAGGTGAGTTCGACGCCGTGATTGACAGCCCAGGCGTGGAACGTGAAGACCCGTGTCTGGCGTTTGAGACGCAGAATTAACCGCTGGAACTGTCCGTTGGCCTTGCCTAATGTCAGGCCGACCGGGACGGGAAGGGCAAAACATGCTGGCATCGAAACGCATTCTCTTGATCATCGGCGGAGGGATCGCGGCCTACAAGTCTCTGGACCTGATCCGGCGGCTGAAAGAGCGCGGCGCGACTGTGACGCCGGTTCTGACGCGTGCGGCCGAGGAATTTGTGACACCCCTTTCGGTTTCGGCATTGGCCGGTGAAAAAGTCTATCGCGACCTGTTCGACCTGACGGATGAAGCTGAGATGGGGCATATTCAGCTGTCGCGTTCGGCCGACTTGATCGTTGTTGCCCCAGCGACGGCGGACATGATGGGCAAGATGGCCGGGGGGCTCGCCAACGATCTGGCTTCGACCCTGCTCATGGCGACGGATACACCAGTTATGTGCGCACCTGCCATGAATGTTCGTATGTGGGATCACCCCGCAACACAGCGCAATCTGAAGCAGTTGCAAGCGGATGGCATCCGCTTTGTTGGGCCAAACGAAGGTGACATGGCCTGTGGCGAGTACGGCCCCGGTCGGATGTCAGAACCGCTTGAAATCGTGGCCGCAGTCGAGGCACAGCTTGGCGACGGGCCGCTGAAGGGCAAGCGTATTTTGGTCACGTCCGGTCCGACCCATGAACCGATCGACCCCGTCCGGTACATCGCCAATCGGTCATCCGGCGCACAAGGCACAGCAGTGGCAAGGGCGTTGTCTGCGCTGGGCGCCGATGTGGTTTTTGTTACCGGGCCTGCCGAAGTTCCCCCGCCCGAGGGTGTTCAGGTGGTCCGCGTGGAAACCGCGCAACAGATGTCTGACGCAGTGGATACAGCTCTGCCCGTCGACGCCGGTGTCTTTGCCGCTGCAGTCGCAGACTGGCGCATGGCGACCGCCTCGGACAAGAAACTGAAGAAAAGCCGCGATGGCCTTCCGACGCTGGAGTTTGCCGAGAACCCGGACATTCTCAAACGGGTGGCAAGGCTGGAGGAAGGACGGCCATCGCTTGTTGTTGGCTTTGCCGCCGAAACCGACAATGTGATCGAGCATGCAACCGCGAAACGCGCCCGAAAGGGTTGTGACTGGATCGTGGCAAATGACGTCAGCCCGGCGACGGGCATCATGGGCGGGTCCGAAAACGCAGTCATCCTGATCTCGGACGATGGGGCCGAAGACTGGCCGCGGATGGGTAAAGATACCGTTGCCAAACGTCTGGCGCAGAAAATCGCCGACGCTCTGACAAGCTGAACAAGAGGAACAGTGATGGTAGCAATTCGTGTGATCCGCGAAGATGGGGCCGATCCGGCCGTGGCTTTGCCGTCTTATGAGTCCACGGGAGCGGCCGGTGCGGACGTCCGCGCGAACCTGCCGGGTGGGGATTCGATTGTCTTGGAGCCGGGGCAACGCGCTTTGGTTCCAACAGGCCTCAGAATCGAAATTCCCAACGGGTATGAGGTGCAGGTGCGCCCCCGCTCGGGTCTGGCCCTGAAACACGGGATTACCTTGCCCAACACACCCGGCACAATCGACAGCGACTATCGTGGGCCGTTGGGTGTGATCCTGTTGAATACGGGCCAGGAGGCGTTCGAGATTGCCCATGGTGAGCGCATCGCGCAGCTGGTTGTTGCGCCGGTTGTTCAGGCAACTTTCGAACCGGCTGAAGCGCTGAGTGACACGGATCGCGGTGCGGGTGGTTTCGGCTCGACCGGACGCGGCTGATGTTTCTTGTATTGATCCTCGCCGCCGCTCTGTGGGGCATCGGATATCTGGCGGGAGTTTCCCGGACGGCTCGTTCCGTTTCGGTCGGCGTTTTGCTGGTCGGCGTGTTGATTATTCAACTGACGTTGCCGGATGGGCACCCGCTGCGCGAGGCAACCGGCGGGTCTGCGGCCCTGTGGCTGATCCTGGGTGGCGTCGCGGTTCTGGTTCTGATCTATGGCAGGGTGCTCAAGGCGCTGCGTAACCGCGCCGCGCCAACGCCAGCCGAGGAACCCGCCATGCCGTCCGACAAGTTCTCTGAGACCGAACTGGAGCGCTACGCCCGTCATATCGTCCTGCGTGAGTTGGGCGGTCCGGGGCAGAAAAAGATGAAACAGGCCCGTGTTTTGGTGATTGGTGCCGGCGGGCTTGGCGCGCCTGCGCTACAGTATCTGGCGGCGGCGGGCGTCGGTACAATCGGCGTGATTGATGACGATGTAGTAGAAAACGCCAACCTGCAAAGGCAAGTGATCCACCGTGACGCCGATATCGGCATGCCCAAGGTGTTTTCGGCCCAACAAGCCATGGAGGCCCAGAATCCCAATGTGGTTGTCTTGCCGTATCACCGACGGCTGACAGATGAGATTGCGGCAGACTTATTTGCCGATTTCGATCTAATCTTAGACGGCACCGACAATTTCGATACTCGCTATTTGGCCAATCGCACCGCAGTTACACTGGGCAAACCGCTGATCTCGGGCGCGCTGTCGCAGTGGGAAGGTCAGCTCAGCGTTTTTGACCCTGCTAATGGCGCGCCCTGTTACCAGTGTATCTTCCCCGAAGCTCTGGCCCCCGGTCTGGCCCCGTCTTGTGCCGAAGCGGGGGTCGTTGGTCCTCTGCCTGGCGTGGTGGGTTCTATGATGGCCGTTGAAGCGATCAAGGTCATTACGGGGGCAGGTCAACCCCTACGGGGCGAGATGTTGATCTACGACGCCCTTTATGGCGAGAGTCGCAAAATCTCACTGTTACGGCGCGCGGATTGCCCGATATGCGGGACAGTGGGGGGATAAGCGCAACCGCCGCGCGCATTTTGCGCGCGGCTTGGCCCAACCCTCCCAAGACGCATCTTTGATGCGCGCTGCAGGGGCGGGAGCGCTTACCCTAACGCGCCATCCAGATCAGCAATCAAGTCTTCGGCATCTTCAAGCCCGACAGACAACCGGAAGATCCCATCCCCTGCATAGCGACGATAATCTTCCAATTGCGTGCCCTGCAGTTTGAACGAGGTCTCCATCAGGCCTTCTGTCCCCATCCAAAAGATCAGGCTGCGATGATGACCCAGCGACACCGCGTAGTGGATGACTTCCAGTCGCTCAATCATTTGCTGGGCTATGCGCTCACCGTCCGCTGCGCTGCCGACCTGAAAGGAGACCATCCCGGACATGTTCGACATTTGTCGTTGCGCCAGCTCGGCTTGCGGATGCGAAACGAGACCGGGGTAAATGACCCGGGACACGCGTGGGTCAGCCTCCAACCATTCCGCGACGGCCATAGCCCCGGCTTCGTGTGCTTTCATGCGCAGCGGTAGGGTCGACGCGCCGCGCGCTATCAGCCAGGCATTGAACGGTGACAGAATTCCGCCGTGATGAATGGCGGCCTCGGCGCGCATTTTGGCCACCAGTTCGGCAGACCCAGCCACAGCACCGCCAATGGCATCTCCGTGGCCACCGATATATTTGGTGATTGAGTGCATTGTCAGGTCGACGCCCAGCCCGACTGTGTCCATCCCCAAAGGCGAGGCAAAAGTTGCATCGCAACTGAGCAGCGCACCTGCTTGCCGCGCCAGTTTTGAGATCTCAGCCAAATCGGTCAGGCGGTTGATCGGATTGACTGGGGTCTCGGTGTGGATCAATCGGGTGTTGGGTCGGACTGCGGCGGCAACTGCCTCAATGTCGGACATGTTCACGGCCGACACTTCAATGCCCATCCGTGGCAGAGTTTCGCGCGCCAGTTCGGCCACGCCGGCATAGGACACGTCCGACACGACCAGATGATCCCCGGCGGACAGAAACGTGAAAAAGATCGCTGATGCGGCCGCCATGCCAGAGGCAGTGGCAAGGCAGGCTTCCGTGCCCTGCAAAGCGGCGATCTTCGCCTCCAGACCTGCGACGGTTGGGTTGGCCCAGCGAGAATAGACATAGGGGCTGTCTGGTGTCAGGTCATGGGCCGAAAATCCCGCCAGATCCTCGGTGACGTAGGTTGAACTCATATGGATCGGCGGTGCAGATGCATTGGTCGAGGCATCCGGCGGATCGCCCGCGTGGATTGCCGTGGTCATGATCCCTGCGGCTCGGTTTGGTTTGCTCATGTCCTGTTTCCTCCTCGTCGCGACCCTGCGCGCGGCAGTCGGTTTGCGCAAGAGAAAGTGGACGCATCAGGGCGCCACCTCTGGACCATTCCACCCGCCCTCCCTAGCTTGACCAGCAAAGGAGATCCGCATGACCAACCCGATCCTGTCCGATTGGACTACTCCGTTTGAAATCGCACCGTTTGCCGAGATTTCGGACGATGATTTCTCGCCCGCGCTGCAGCAGGCGATGCAAGCCCACAATGCCCAGATCGACGCGATTGCAGACAACGCCGAGCCGCCCAGTTTCGCCAACACGATCGAGGCGCTTGAGGCCGCCGGAGAGCAGATGGACAAGGTGTTGTCGGTCTTCTTCACGGTCGCAGGGGCGGACAGCAACCCGAAGCGTGAAGAATTGCAGCGTGAGTTCTCTCCCCGACTGTCGGCGCATTTCTCGGGGATTTCGTCAAACAAGGCGCTGTTCCGCCGTGTCGCGGATCTGTGGGCGCGTAAGGATGAACTGAGCCTGACCGACGAACAAGCGCGTGTTTTGATGCTGACCCATCGAGGGTTCGTCCGCGCCGGTGCCGCGTTAGAGGGGGATGAGGATTCCCGCATGCAGGAGATCAAGGCGCGGTTGGCCTCGCTGGGAACATCCTTCACCCAGAACCTGTTGGCTGATGAACGCGATTGGTTCATGGACCTGTCCGAAGATGATCTGGAGGGCCTACCGGATTTCGTAGTGAGTGCGGCTCGTGCTGCCGGGGAAGAAAAGGGCGTAGATGGTCCTGTGGTGACCTTGTCCCGTTCGCTGATCGTGCCATTCCTGCAATTCTCGCCCCGCCGCGATCTGCGCGAGACAGCGTACCGGGCCTGGACTGCGCGGGGTGCCAATGGCGGGGAAGCGGACAACCGAGAGATCGCCGCTGAAATTCTCGAGCTGCGTGAGGAACGCGCGAAGCTATTAGGGTATTCCAGTTTCGCCGACTACAAGCTGGAAACCGAAATGGCCCGAACGCCGAACCGTGTTCGTGATCTGCTGATGCAGGTCTGGGAGCCTGCAAAGACACGGGCTGACACGGATGCGGAAGTCTTGACCGCGATGATGCGGGAGGATGGCGTCAACGGTCCGCTGGAGGCTTGGGATTGGCGTTACTACGCCGAAAAGCGCCGCAAGGCCGAACATGATCTGGATGAAGCTGCGCTGAAACCCTACCTGCAACTGGACCGCATGATCGAGGCGTCATTTGCCTGCGCCAACCGGCTGTTTGGATTGGAATTCGCGCCGCTGGATGTGCCGCTTTATCATCCGGATTGCCGTGCTTGGGAAGTATCACGCAACGGGCAGCATATTGCGGTGTTCATCGGGGACTACTTCGCACGTGGTTCGAAACGGTCGGGTGCGTGGTGCAGCGCGATGCGGTCTCAGGCGAAATTCCCCAAGGTTCAGGCACCCATTGTGATCAATGTCTGCAACTTCGCCAAGGGCGATCCGGCGTTGCTGTCCTATGACGATGCGCGCACCCTGTTCCACGAGTTCGGTCACGCATTGCATCAGATGTTGTCCAACGTGACCTATGAGAGCATTTCCGGCACCAGCGTTGCGCGTGATTTTGTGGAACTGCCCAGCCAGCTTTACGAGCATTGGCTTGAAGTGCCCGAAGTGCTGGCCGAATTCGCCACGCATGCCGAGACCAGTGAGCCGATGCCGCAAGAGATGCTGGAGAAGGTTCTGAAGGCCGCCAATTTCGATCAGGGGTTCCAGACGGTGGAATATGTGGCTTCGGCTCTGGTCGATTTGGCGTTCCACGAGGGTGCAGCGCCTGCCGATCCGATGACAAAGCAAGCAGAGGTTCTGGCCGAGATCGGGATGCCCCAAGCCATCGGTATGCGTCACGCCACCCCGCATTTCGCTCATGTGTTTGCAGGCGACGGGTACAGTTCGGGCTATTACAGCTACATGTGGTCTGAGGTCATGGATGCCGACGCCTTCGCCGCCTTCGAAGAGGCTGGCGGAGCATTCGACCCCGAACGCGCCAAAGCGCTGGAAGAGAATATCCTGTCCACCGGCGGTTCGCGCGAGGCCGAAGATCTCTATCTGGCGTTCCGTGGCCGTTTGCCGGGCGTGGAGGCGCTGTTGAAAGGCCGTGGTTTGATCGCGGCCTAGCTAGTCAGTAGCCCAGATTTCGATCAACGAGGTGCAGGAAGGGTTTGCCCTCCTCACCTCGGATGATGTTCTGACAAATAACCTGCGCGGCGGTCACCGGTCGAGTTTCGGACGCGATATGCGGCGTGACAGTCACGTTGGGATGCGCCCAATACGGGTCTTCCGGTGGCAGCGGTTCCACGCGGAACACATCCAACGTAGCATGGCCAATCTGGCCCGAATCCAAGGCTGCTAGCAGCGCATCGTCGTCGATTAGCGGTCCGCGTCCGGGGTTGATGATCCGCGCCCCTCTGGGAAGCAAGGCAAGCGTGTTCGCATTCAGCGCGTTTATGGTCGCCGGAGTATCTGGCAGCAGCAGAACAACGATCTCGGCGTTGGACAAAGCGGCACGCAAGCCGTCCGCTCCGTGCAGGCAGGTCACTCCGGGGATGTCTTTTGCGGTTCGGCTCCAACCTGTGACCTGAAAGTTGAGGGCAGCAAGGGCACGCACCGCTGCTTCTCCCAACGCGCCCAGACCCAGTACACAAACATTTCGCTCGGTTGCCAAAGGCGGGGCGTCGGGGGTCCAGACGCCATCCTGAACCGTGATGTATTGATCCATACCCAGATGATACCGCAACACCTGGCCGACCACCCATTCGGTCATGCCCTGCATTAGCCCGTGATCCACCATCCGCGCCAATGGGACAGTCAGCGTTTCGTTTCCGGCAATCTTCTCGACACCGGCCCAGAGACTCAGAACTGCCTTCAGGCGCGTGTAGGGTGAGAAATCCAGCAAACCGCTGGTCGGAGCGTAAACGACATAATCGACCTGATCCGGCTCGAACTCGGTTGCCAGACGGAAATCCAGCCCTGCTTCGGACAGACCTTTAGACAGCAGGGGTTCGTACACGGGCCATTGTTCAGGGCGCGCGGAAAACAGGACGTTAACGGGCATGTTGGGCCTTTCAGTTTAACGGGGGCGGTGGATATGTGCGCTTTGAACGATACCAAAGGCAGCCATGAGAACCAGCATGGCAGACCCGCCATAACTGACCATCGGCAGCGGAACCCCCACAACCGGGGCGAGGCCCATGACCATCGACATGTTGACGGCAAAGAACAGGAAAAAGTTCAGCGCAATGCCCAATGTGACCAGAGACGAAAACCGGTCCTTGGTCGACAGGGCGGTGACCAGACAGAAAATCAGGATCAGGCCATACAGCGTCAGAAGGGTAATGCCGCCGACAAAACCGAACTCCTCAGCCAGCGTGGTAAAAATGAAGTCGGTGTGCTTCTCGGGCAGGAAGTTGAGTCGCGACTGCGTCCCCTGCATGAACCCACGCCCGTTCCAGCCGCCCGATCCCAGAGCGATCTTGGATTGTGTGATGTGATAGCCAGCCCCCAGCGGATCGGTGGATGGATCAAGGAAGGTGTCGATGCGGCGGAACTGGTAATCCTTGAGCAATTGCCATTCGGTCCCGCGACTGTTGAAAACAGTCGCAATCAAGCCGACCACGGCGGCGATGACGGCTGCGAAATAGGCCCAGTGGACACCGGCCAGAAACATCAGCCCTCCGCCCGCAGCCAGCAACAGGATCGAGGTGCCAAGGTCGGGTTGCTTCAGGACCATGGCCGTTGGGATCAGTATCAGGACAACCGGGATCAAAACCCATAGCGGGCGCGAGGTCTTGTGCGAAGGCAGCCAGTCGTAATAGGCGGCCAGAACCATGACCAATGCGACCTTCATGACTTCGGACGGCTGCAGCCTCATGAAGCCAAGGTCGATCCATCGCTGCGCGCCCATGCCGATTGTGCCAAACAGTTCCACAAACACCAGAAGAACGATCGAGCCGAGATAGGCCAGGACGGACATGTTGCGCCAAAACCAGATCGGCACCAGCGCAATGATGAACATGACGGTCAGTCCCAGCCCGAAACGCTCAATCTGCGGCTCTGCCCAGGGCATCCATGAGCCACCCGCGACCGAGTACAGCATCAGGAACCCGGCGCTGGCCACACTGATCAGCAACAGCGTCAGCGGCCAGTTCATATACAGGAACTTGCGAAATCCCGTTGGCGTGGATTTGACGGCGTATTCAAGATAGCTCATGCGCGTTCCTTTTCGGTCGGACGCGCTTTGGGGCGGCGGTCGCCCTCGAGCCGTTTCTGCTGTTCCCTGATGCGTTCGCGATCGCCAACCGGATAGGCCTCAAGCGGGGGTGTGCCGTCGTAAAGCGCCTGTAGCATGATATCCCGCGCAACCGGGGCCGCAGCCTTGGAGCCGCCGCCGCCGTGTTCTACCACCACCGCCACAGCGTATTTCGGGTTGTCATAAGGCGCGAAGCTGACGAACAGCGCATGGTCGCGGCGTTCCCACGGTAGGTCTTCGTTGCGGATCACGCCGGCGGCGCGTTCGGCCTTGGTGATGTTGCGCACCTGACTGGTGCCGGTTTTGCCCGCCATTCGCAGGTCGTCCGCGATAATGCGGCTGCGATAGGCGGTGCCGCCCCGATCATTGGAAACCGAGAACATGGCTTTACGGATGTGCTCCAGATTGGCCGGATTGACGGCCAGCGGTTCACCTGCGCCCGAAAGTTGCTCAACCCCGTTCACGGACCGCACCAAACGCGGCTTGACCGCGCGCCCCGTTGCGATCCGCGCTGTCATGACCGCAAGTTGCAAGGGCGAGGCCAGCATGAAGCCTTGGCCGATAGAGGCATTCGCCGTGTCACCGACCAGCCAGCTTTCACCGTGAACACGTTCCTTCCATTCCTGGTTCGGAGCCAAACCGGCGGCGACAGCCGACATCGGGATATCGTGTTTCACACCCAGCCCGAATGTACGGGCCATCTCGGAAATATTGTCGATTCCGGTGCGCAGAGCCACGTCGTAGTAGTAGACATCGCAGCTGCGTTTCAGCGACAGATTAAGATCCACAGTCCCGTGTCCGCCACGTTTCCAGCAGTGGAACCGGCGGCTCCCGACTTTCAGATGACCCGGGCAATACACTGTGCTACCGGGTGCGACCACACCAGCCTCAAGCGCGGCCATTGCCGTGATCATTTTGAACGTTGAACCCGGTGGGTAGGTGCCCTGTACAGTCTTGTTGGCCAGCGGGCGATAATTGTCCTGCGTTAGCGTTCGGTAATCGGCAACCGATATCCCGCGTACGAACAGGTTCGGGTCAAAGCTGGGGGCAGAGCTAATGGCCCGGATATCGCCGGTTTCGCAATCGATTACAACGGCTGCGGCACTTTCCCCGGCCAGCCGGGCCTGCGCGTATTGTTGCAGATCGGCGTCGACCGACAATTGCAGATCGGCCCCGGCCTCGCCCTCTTGTCGGTCAAGTTCACGCATTACCCGCCCTGTTGCGTTGACCTCAACCCGTTTAGCGCCCGCTTTGCCGCGCAGTGTTATTTCCTGCTTGGCCTCAAGCCCAACCTTGCCGATCTGGAAGCGAGGAATGCGCAGTACCGGCTCAGGGTCTTCGATCTGACTGAGGTCATAGTCACTGACCGGGCCGACATAGCCGACCACATGGGCGAAATCCTCGTAGCGGGGGTACAGACGGGCCGTGCCCACTTCGGGCGTGACACCCGGCAGGGCCGGGGCATTGACTGCGACTTTCGAGATATCTTCCCACGTGACCTGATCGGCCAGAGTGACCGGAAGGAACGGGGCGGACCGACGCATCTCGGCTTTGGCGCGGTCGATCTCGTCCTGCGTCAATGGGATCAGGTCCGAGAGATTGGAAATCACCTCGTCAACATCGCCCGCATCCTCGCGGACCATTACAATACGATAGGATTGCGTGTTTTGGCCGATGATCTGCCCATTGCGGTCGTAGATACGCCCCCGTGTCGGGGGGATCAGGCGGATGTTGATCCGGTTTTCCTCTGCAAGCAGGCGGTATTCGTCGGCCTGATCCACTTGCATAAAGCGCATCCGAGCTGCCAGCCCGCCGATAAAGGCTGCCTGCAGCCCGCCCAAAATCAAGGCCCTGCGGGGCAGGCGCTTATAGGCCAGACCTTGTGATTTGGGATTGCGTTGCTTCATACCCGAACCCCTCCGGTACCGGGATCAGCCACCGACAGGCGTCGAACGCCAAATACATTTTGGCTGAGAAGAACGATCAAGGGATACGCCGCAATTGTCAGAATTATTTGTATCACCACAGGACCCAATGCCGCTTGCTGTACCGATAGAATAGCAAGAATGACGCGGTTCAAAACAAAAACCCCCGTGATCACGATCGCGGCGGTTGTCCATTCTGCCACAAACCCGGCATCACGCATTCCGGCGCCAGCCGAGCGCAGATATGCGGTTCCCAGAACCACCAGCGCCGCCAGCAGGCCGGGTGGTCGTTGCAATAGCAGGTCGGCTATCATCATGACCGCTGCGACCAAAAGGATTGGAACATATTCCGGTCGTCGCAGAACCCAAGCGAAAGTCAGGGCGATCAACAAGTCCGGAAACGGCCAGCGATCTGGTTGCGTGTCCAGCGGAAGAAGATGCAGAAACATGATCAGTACTGCCAGGAACAAGTACAAACTGCGCTTGATCCAAAGATGCGAGACCTGCCTATCCATCGCCGACCTCCGATGGGGTCAAGGCGGCCGCGGGCTGTCGTGGTCCAACGATACCGCCGGGATCGTTGATTGTGGGGGCGGAGTGGTGCCGCAGCACCCGCAGGAATTCGAGGCGCTCGAAATCGGCGGAAAGGCGTACTCTTAAGCGACCGCCGGGGTCTTCGGTGATCTGGCCGATCAGCAGCCCACCGGGAAACACACCGCCGTCGCCCGAGGTCACGACACGGTCGCCCGGCCGCACAAGCTCCCGGTTCTCAAGAAACTCTACAGACGGAGAGGGAGTGTTGTCGCCTGCGATCAGGGCGGTTTGGCCGGAAGGTTGAATCGTTGCGGGAATTGCGCTCGATGCATCCGTCATCAGAATAACCCGCGCTGTATCTGGACCAACGCCCGAGATACGGCCCACGACGCCGATCCCGTCCATGGTGGCCCATCCGTCGCGGATGCCGTCGCGCTCACCCACGTTCAGTAGAACCGACTGCCGGAAGGGCGAGCCGCTATCGGCCATCACGACGCCGGTGATATAAGTCAGGCGCGGGTCCAGACGCACGTTGTTCAGATCCAGAAGCCGGGCGTTTTCCTGCTCCAATTGCAGGGCCGCCTCTTTCCAGGCACGCATGATGCGCAATTCGCTGCGCAATTCCTGGTTCTGGGCGCTCAGCCGTTGGTAACTTTGGAAGTCGCGCACCAGATTAACGGCGGCTGTGACCGGGACCATGGCCCATTCCATAGACGGCACAACGCGGTCCACGACCTGCGCGCGAAAGCGTTCAACGCGCGGACTGTCGATCCGCCAGATCAGAAAGATGCCCAACAGGCACAACACAACGATCCCCAACAGCAAGCGGCGCAGGGGGGTCGTGTATTCATCGCGCTGTGATCGGTCTTTTGCCACAGGTTACCTTCCCGTGCTGCTCGTGCCGAATTTACCCTGTATCTTAAAAGGTGCGCGCCTTAGCTTTCGTAGTCAATCGCGTGGCGCAGTTGTTTTTCGTATTCCAGCGCCTTGCCGGTACCCAAAGCCACACAATTCAGGCTTTCATCGGCAATCGACACGGCCAGACCGGTCTGTTCGCGCAACGCCAGGTCTAGATCGCCCAACAGCGCACCGCCACCAGTCAGCATCACGCCACGGTCAACGATGTCCGCAGCCAGATCGGGCGGCGTGGTTTCGAGCGCGGTCATCACCGCTTCGCAAATCTGCTGCACCGGCTCAGACAAGGCCTCGGCCACCTGAGCCTGGCTGATCTCGATTTCCTTCGGCACGCCGTTCAGCAGGTCGCGGCCGCGGATATGCATCGACTGGCCACGACCGTCATCGGGCATACGTGCGGTGCCGATGGTGGTCTTGATCCGTTCGGCGGTGGATTCACCGACCAGCAGGTTCTGTTGACGACGCAGGTACGAAATGATGGCTTCGTCCATACGGTCACCACCAACACGAACCGATCGGGCGTATACGATGTCGCCAAGCGACAAAACCGCAACCTCGGTCGTACCACCACCGATATCGACGACCATGTTACCGGTCGGATCCGTGATCGGCATGCCAGCGCCAATCGCGGCCGCAATCGGCTCGGCAATCAGGCCAGCGCGGCGCGCACCTGCGGACATAACCGATTGCCGGATTGCCCGTTTTTCGACCGGGGTCGCGCCATGGGGGACGCAGACGATGATCTTGGGTTTCGAAAAGGTCGAACGCTTGTGCACCTTGCGGATGAAGTGCTTGATCATTTCCTCGGCGGTATCAAAGTCCGCGATCACGCCTTCGCGCATCGGGCGGATGGCTTCGATCGAACCGGGCGTCCGGCCCAGCATCAGCTTGGCGTCTTCGCCAACGGCCAGAACCTTTTTCACGCCATCCTTGACGTGATAGGCCACAACCGAGGGTTCAGACAGGATCACACCGCGCCCCTTGACATAAACCAGCGTGTTTGCTGTCCCAAGGTCGATAGCCATGTCCGCTGTGAACAGGCCGCCCAGATTGCCAAAGATCCCCATGTTTCCCCTGATCCTGTATGTCGGTTTTTTCTACTGCCCGCGACTCGACGGTTCCGGGACGGATGACTTATAGGGTGCCAACACGCCCGGTAAAAGGGCTGATTCCACGGCAATCAGCACCTTTCCGCCTTAATTGCTAGGGACTTTAGAAGGCATCATGCTGTCATATCAACATATTTACCACGCTGGTAACCTTGCGGACGTCCACAAGCACGCAATTTTGGCAGAAACGCTGGCCTATCTGACCCAAAAGGACAAACCGCTGAGCTATATCGAAACCCATTCGGGGCGCGGGCTGTACCATCTGGACTCGGATCAGGCCGTTCAGACCGGTGAGGCGGCGGCGGGGATAGAGCGTGCGTTGACCGAAGACTGGTTTTCTGCGGACCATCCCCTGAGCCGCGCCATTGCCGCCGTTCAGGCGCGATACGGCCAGACCGCCTATCCTGGGTCACCGTTGATTGCGGCTAACCTGTTGCGCTCGCAGGACAAGATGCACCTGGCCGAGTTGCATCCACAGGAATATCGTGCGCTCTCCGACGCATTGGTCACGACCGATGCCCGGACCTATCGTCAGGATGGCTTTGAACTGGCGCAATCCCTGCTACCGCCGACACCGCGCCGGGGCGTTTTGCTGATTGATCCAAGCTATGAGATCAAGTCCGATTATGACCGGCTGCCCGGCATCATCGCCTCTTTGAACCGGAAGTGGAATGTGGGTGTAGTTGCGCTTTGGTACCCGATCTTGGCCAATGGGCGGCATCAGGCGATGCGCGACGCATTGGCAAAGCGAGAATTCCCCAAGGTTCTGCATCACGAAGTGCAGTTCCCGGCCGCGCGTAAGGGGCACGGGATGGTGGGATCCGGCATGTTCGTTGTGAACGCACCTTATGGTCTGAGCGATTCCGCCAGAACGCTGGACAACCTGTTTGGCAGGTTGTCCGCCTAGCCTCGCACGGGTACTGTTTCCTGTATCACAAGGATTTTCTTTGCCGAACGGTAAAGCCGTCCGGCATGAAATCTACTGTGACAGTAATGACCATGCAAAAGAATCCCTGTTTTTTATTGACAGGACCTTGAATTCTGACTGCGGTTCCGTAAGTAAACTGTCACATATGACAACAAACAGGAATCGGAACGCTTCGATGGACTTCCTAAGCCGCCATATCAGTGACTTTCATCTGAGTTACTGGGAAACCTTGATCGACGACTGGTTTTTCGTCTTCGCTATGGCCTTTTTGGCTTTCGAACTGATCCGCTATGCCGTCGTCAAAAAACTGAATTGGCAGATGGTAGGTGATACGGTCACCAACTTCATCACGCTCGTATTCTTCATCGGCATCAGCTTTGTTTTGCTGGCCGGTTTCTACATCGGTGCCTATGTCTGGGCCTCGCAATTTGCTGTGTTCGACATCCCGACCACCTGGGCGTCGTTCATCATCGTTCTGATCCTTGCGGATTTGGCCTATTACTGGGAACACCGAATTCTGCACCGGATCAACTTCCTGTGGGCAACCCACTCGGTCCACCACAGCTCGCCCTTCTTCAATATCTCGGTGGCCTATCGCCATGGCCCGCTGGACGGATTCTGGCCGCTGTTCTTCCACCTGCCGCTGGTTCTGCTGGGCTTTAACCCGTTCATGGTTTTGATCGCGGAACTGCTGGTACAGCTGTATCAAACGGCCCTGCATACAGAGGTGATCAAGAAACTGTGGCGACCGATCGAATACATCTTCAACACGCCGTCGCATCACCGTGTCCACCATGGCTCTAACCCGAAGTATTTGGACAAGAACTACGCCGGAATTCTGATCATCTGGGACCGTATGTTCGGCACGTTCGAAGAGGAAAAAGAAGAGGTGGTCTACGGGCTGGTCAAGCCGATCGACTCGATCAACCCCTTTGTCGCCTTCCTTCACGGCTTTGCCCGCCTGTTCAAGGACGTCTGGAACATGCCGGGGTTCGGCAACAAGCTGGGTGTCTTCTTTGGACCGCCGGGCTGGCAGCCAAAGAACAGCCGTAAGCAGCGTAAACCAGCAGAGTAACCCGAAGGAGCGCAAAAAGATGCCAAGCAACACTCAACGCATCGTGGCGGCCATCGTGACAGCAGGGCTGTTCGTCGGAGGGGCCTGGGTCGCTTCGGGCTTTAGTGCCAACATTGACGAAGCCGCAGCCTCGACCACCGGGACCTCGGAAAACGAGGGTCTGACCGTCAATCTGCACGGGGCACGCAGCACCAGGGGCAACGTGATCGTCATGGCCTTCGACCAGCAGACCGCGTTCGACAATATGGATTACACTAAGGCCGCAGGTTATCTGGAGGCTCCGGCTTCCGAGAAACCACTCCGGTTCGACTTTCCTGATCTCGAAAGCGGGTATTTTGCAATTATCGCGTTTCACGATGAGAACGGGGACTACGACCTGAACTATGACGCGAATTACATGCCGACCGAGGGGTACGCTGTGTCGGGGATGAACGATCTCAACGAGACGCCAGTGTTTGAATACTCGCTGATTGGGACGGACAAGCCGACGGACATGACGTTGTTTTATTGGCCGTAAAGCCTTAACACTTCGATCACACGATGGGGGCGGCCTGACGCAGGCCGCGCCCTGTTTGTCTGAATAATTCGGTTTTCAGGCAGAAAACTGGCGCTATGGACATCCTTCGCCAGGCGGGCTGAACCGCACATATCCGCGAATTTCCTTGTTAGGGCGTGCCGCCCGGCACTAGAATTGCCGCAGGGAGGGGTGCGATGGATCGCCGACTTGCCGCAGTTCTGGCAGCCGATATGGTTGGTTACAGCCGGTTGATGGAAACCGATGAACAGGGCACGCTTGCCCGTTTGCGCACCCACCGCATCGAACTCATTGATCCGTCGATTGATAAAAACGGCGGCAAGATCATCAAGACAACTGGCGACGGAATGCTGGTCGAATTTCCCAGCGCCAGCGATGCTGTTTTATGCGCGGTCGAGGTCCAAAACCGGATGTTTCGCCGAAACGCCGACGTGCCAAAGGATCAGCGCATCCAGTTTCGGATTGGCATCAACCTTGATGAAATCATCTTTGAAGACGACGATATCTTTGGCAGCGGGGTTAACGTGGCCGCCCGCCTTGAGCAATCCGCCAATGCCGGAGAGGTGCTGATTTCCGGCACCGTTCATGATCAGGTCACCAACCGGCTGGACTTGGGTTATCAGGATTTGGGGGATCTTTCGCTCAAGAACCTGACGCAGCCTGTGCGCGCCTTTCGCGTCGAATTGGACGCGCCGGCTGAGGCTGCAGACGAGAGTTTGGCGGCCGACGGTTCGACCAAAGTCGTCAAACCTTCGATTGCGGTCCTGCCGTTCGAAAACATGAGCGGCGATCCGGAGCAGGAGTTCTTTGTCGATGGCCTGACCGAAGATCTTCTGACCGAACTCAGCCGCCGGCACGAGCTGTTTGTGATCTCGCGCAATTCGAGTTTTGTCTACAAGGGGCAGGCCGTGAACCTGCGCGAGGTAGGCGAAGCCTTGGGCGCGCGGTATATCGTAGAAGGCAGTGTTCGCAAAGCTGGCAACCGGCTGCGGGTGACCGTGCAATTGATAGACAGCCAGAGCGACGGGCATATCTGGGCTGAAAAATATGACCGTGACATGGACGACATATTCTCGATTCAGGATGAAGTCACATCGGCCGTTGTAGCCACCTTGCCGGGCCGTATTGAGGCGTCGCAGCAAGAGGGGCTGACGCGAAAGCAGCCGTCTAATCTTGCTGCTTATGAGTGCGTTCTGGCTGCAAAGGTCCTGCATCATCGCAGCACGCGCGAGGATAATGCCGAGGCCACAAAGCTGATAGATCGTGCGATCGAGTTGGACCCCGAATACGCGCACGCGCATGCCTGGAGCGGGTGTATCCGCGGGCAGGCCTGGGGTTATGGCTGGTGCGATGATCTGGAAGAAATGCTTGCGGAGTGTGAGGCGGCGATCCACAAAGCCGCGTCTCTGGATGACAATGACGCGGACGTGCATCGGTTGATGGCTGCTGTTGCAATCCTGCGCAACAAATTGGCGCGCGCGCGGTATCATCAGGAACGCGCCCTGTCTTTGAACCCAAATTATGATCTGGTTGTGGTCCAGATGGGCGAGCTTCTGACATGGGTGGGCCGACCCGAGGAAGGGGCCGAGTGGATTCAGAAGGCGATGCGCCTAAACCCCCATCATCCAGCGCGATTCTGGAGCCATCTCGGTCGCGCCCGCTTCACCGCCAAAGAGTATGAGCAGGCGCTGGATGACTTTGCCCGTCTGCCTGTGTTGGACACGGCTCAGAATGCCTATGTCGCCGCGTGCCACGGATGGCTGGGAAATTCGGATAAGGCAAAAAGGTATGCTCGGGCTGTATATGCCGAAAACCCTGGCTTCAAAATCGCGGATTTGATTGCCACGCTGCACTATGACACAGAAGATGCCGTACAGCACTTGGTTCAGGGACTTGAGAAGGCAGGCCTTTCCTGAGAGCCAACTTCGTGACTAAAAAAACGGCCCGAAAACTCGGGCCGTCTGTTTTGAACACTGTGTGTTTAGGTCAGGTCTTTGTAGCTGATCTCGCGCGCGTCGGCACCCGGGCCGGCCTTTTGGCGGCGCACGATCAGGCGGTTCAGTGCATGGATATACGCCTTGGCTGAGGCCACGACCGTATCCGTATTGGCCGACTGTCCGGTTGCGATCATGCCGTCTTCTTCCAGTCGCACCGACACCGTGGCCTGTGCGTCCGTTCCGGCAGTTACCGCATGCACCTGATACAGCTGCAGATGAGCCGTATTCGGATGCACCACGCGAATGGCGCGGAACGCAGCATCGACAGGGCCATCGCCGGTTTCTGTGGCAATAACCTCTTTGCCGTCCACTTCCATTTCGAGGGTGGCCTCGGCTTTTCCGACTGTGCCGCAGGTGACTTTCATCGAGACCAATTGCAGGTGATCGTCGCCGTCGTCATCATCCAGCGTCATCAGGGCGATGATGTCGTCGTCGAACACTTCTTTCTTGCGGTCTGCCAGTTCCTTGAACCGAACGAAGATATCTTTGAGCTGGTTGTCACCAACCTCATAGCCCAGCGTGTTCAGTTTGTCGCGCAGCGCCGCACGGCCCGAGTGTTTGCCCAAAGGCAAGGACGTGCCGGACAGGCCGATATCTTCGGGGCGCATGATCTCAAAGTTTTCGCGGTTCTTCAGCATCCCGTCCTGATGGATGCCGCTTTCATGCGCGAACGCATTCTTGCCGACAATGGCCTTGTTGAACTGCACGTTGAAGCCTGACACCGTCGCGACCCGGCGCGAGATATGCATGATCTTGGTGGTGTCGATACCTGTTTTCCACGGCATGATGTCGTTGCGCGTGCGCAGCGCCATCACAACCTCTTCCAGTGCGGTGTTGCCTGCGCGTTCGCCCAAACCGTTGATGGTACATTCGATTTGCCGCGCACCACCCGCGACCGCAGCCAGCGAGTTCGCCGTCGCCATGCCAAGATCGTTGTGGCAGTGCGTGGCAAAAACCACCTCATCCGCGCCGGGGACCGTTTCGATCAGGCGCTTGATCAGATCAGCGGATTCCATCGGCGCCGTGTAGCCCACGGTGTCAGGGATGTTGATCGTGGTTGCACCGGCCTTGATCGCAATCTCGATCACACGGCACAGATAGTCCCACTCGGTCCGGGTGGCATCCATCGGCGACCACTGCACGTTTTCGCACAGGTTGCGGGCGTGGCTGACCGTTTCGTGGATTTTCTCGGCCATCTCGTCCTGTGTCAGGTTCGGAATGGCGCGGTGCAGTGGCGAGGTGCCGATGAAGGTGTGGATACGGCTTTTGCCGGCGTGTTTCACAGCCTCCCAGCAGCGATCGATATCCGCGAAATTGGCGCGGGCCAGACCGCAGATGCGGCTGTTTTTCGAACGTTGCGCGATCTCGGAAACGGCCTTGAAATCGCCTTCGGACGCGATCGGGAACCCGGCTTCGATGATGTCGACGCCCATTTCGTCCAGCAGTTCGGCAATTTCGAGCTTTTCGTCATGGGTCATGGTGGCGCCGGGGCTTTGCTCACCGTCACGCAGGGTTGTGTCAAAGATCAAGACGCGGTCTTGGTCGGTCACGTTGGTCATGGGAATCTCTTTCTTCTTCTGTCCTAAAGCCTGTGGCGCGCGGGCGTCCTCCTCTGAGCGGGCGCGCCGGATGGCACGCTCAGAGGCGGATTAGGATCAGTAGGCCACGCAGAGACGCACCGCGAAGGGCGGTGTCGGCAACAAGGATATCTGCGCGGTTGATCATGGGATTGAGGTTATACATCGCGCGACGGGAATGAAAAGAACCAATTTGCACCTTACGTTTGGCACAGTTTCATTTTCTTTTGCGCGGGCGTTGATCGCAACATCCCGGCGTCTAGTTCATCCTACATGAAAACAGCACTCATCATCGGAGCGTCGGGCGGAATAGGGGGCGCACTCTGCAAAAACCTTGAACGGCAGTCGGTTGCGGTTACCCGCTTGTCGAGATCACAGGACGGCTTTGACTTGACCAACCCCGAAGTCGTTAACCAGACGCTAACGGACACGGCTGGTCCATTTGACCTGATCCTGATTGCGTCCGGTGCTTTGGAGGTCAATGGCGCGGTGCCGGAAAAGACCATCAAATCAGTATCTGCGCAGGCGATGATGGATCAGTTCGTGTTGAACGCCGTTGGGCCTGCGTTGGTTCTGGGCCATGCCGCGCGCCTGTTGCCACGTGACCGGCGTTCGGTTGTTGCTGTTCTGTCGGCGCGAGTCGGGTCGATTGGTGACAATCGCCTCGGTGGTTGGGTGAGCTACCGGGCGTCCAAGGCGGCCGTGAACCAGATTGTCCGGACATCTGCGATCGAGCTGGCCCGAACACACAAGCAATCGATTTGCGTGGCCCTACATCCGGGCACGGTACAGACAGCTTTCACTGAGAAATACGTGGGACGGCACCCAGCTGTTGAACCGGATGAAGCAGCAATAAACCTGTTATCCGTAGTCAAGGCCCTGAGTCCGGCCGATACAGGCGGGTTTTTCGACTGGGCGGGTAAACCGGTGCCGTGGTGAAGCCGATCAGCCGTCAGAGGGCGGGGTTTCCGGCTCACTTTCGGTGTTGGTTTCCTCAGGTGCGCTCACGTTTTCCCTCGGAAGGACACCATTTTCCCAGACGCCGGTTTCTTCCTGACCGTTCGCGTACCGCATCGTGCCGTTTCCGTGCCGCTTGTTGTCCAGGAAGGTGCCCTCATAAACATCACCCGTGGCATAGGTCGCAGTGCCTTCACCGCTGATTTTCCCTTCGGCCCAAGCGCCGGTATAACTGAATCCGCGCGGCGTTCTTATGGTTCCCTGACCGTCGCGCTGGCCGTCTTTGAAGTCGCCTTCGTAGACTGTTCCATCAGGGAAGTTGGCTTTGCCTTTGCCTTGGCGCGCGCCTTCAACCCATTCGCCTTCGTACCGATAGCCATTCGCGAACGTCAGAACGCCGGTGCCGTGGCTCAGCCCGTTTTTGAACTGTCCTTGGTAAACAACACCGTTGGGGTAGGTGGCCTTGCCGTTGCCTTCAAAGATGCCGGCGGTCCATTCCCCGTCATAGACCGTCCCGTCCGGATAGGTCTGGACGCCCTTGCCATGAGGCAGGTCCGCGCTGAAATCGCCGGTATAGGTTGCGCCGTCGGGGTAGGTGACTTCACCCAGCCCTTCGATCTGCCCGTCTACCCATTCACCGGTATAGTCAAATCCGTCGGTCCCCAGAAAACGCCCTTTGCCGTGGCGGCGGTCATCCGAATACTCGCCTTCGTATGTCGCTCCATTTGCATAAGTGGCCTTGCCATTTCCCTGCCGGCGGCCATCAACCAAATCGCCCTCGTAGAGGTCACCATTGGCCTGCAGCAGACGACCTTTTCCGGTCATGCCGTCCTGGGACCAGTCTCCGGTATAAGTCATCCCATCGGGAACTGTCAGAGTGCCCTGTCCGTCGCGCATTCCGTCCTTGATGTCGCCTTCGTAAACGCTGCCCTGCGCAGAAGTGATCTTACCCTTGCCATGCTTGACGCCATCGGCCCAATCCCCATCGTAGCTGTACCCGCTGGGATCGGTCAGAACGCCTTTACCGTGATAGCGCGCGTCCTTGAAGCCGCCTTCGTAGCGGACGCCATTCGTGTACGTCGCGACGCCGGTTCCGTTGATTGAGCCGTTGGACCATTCACCTTCGTAGCTGCCGCCATCCGGGTAGATGATCTTGCCCTGACCTTCGGGTTGTCCCTGCGCGAACATCCCCTCATAGACCGAGCCATTGACGTAGCGCGCAATGCCTTTTCCCTGAATTTCGCCTTCGACCCACTCGCCGACATATTCGAACCCGTTTGGCAGGCGATAGGTGCCTTCTCCGTGGCGCAGGCCGTTCAGGAATGTACCTTCGTACACGCCACCGACATCGTCATCCGCAATGATCACCTGCCCGTCCTGCGCAAAGGCGGATGCGGCCAGAAAAGCCATCGCCGTGGCGGCAAAAGAAATGCGGATAGCGTTCATGGTTGTTCCTGCGTTGCCCGGTTGTCACCTGTTCGCGCAAAACTAGGATACCCGTGCGGACAGAGCAACGTGTTTTGCCGCATTTGCCTTTTACTCGCGGTGCGATCTGCTAAATGGCAATAGGACTGACGAGGGCAAGAGGGCAGCATGACCAACCGTTTCCGCATCACTCTGGCGCAACTCAACCCCACTGTTGGGGATATCGAAGGAAATGCGGCCAAGGCGTTGGCGACCTGGAAACAAGGGAATGAAGCCGGCGCTGATCTGGTGGCTTTCCCGGAAATGTTCATCACCGGCTACAATACGCAGGATTTGGTGATGAAGCCGGTGTTTCACCAGGCGGCGATGGCAGCGGTTCAGAACCTGGCGGCGCAATGTGCAGATGGCCCGGCGATCGCCATTGGAGGTCCCTGGGCGGAAAAAGGCAATCTTTTCAATGCTTACCTCATCCTCAAAGGTGGCCGCATCAGCAGCAAGGTTCTGAAGCACCACCTGCCAAATGAAACAGTGTTCGACGAAGTGCGCCTGTATGATGCCGGGCCATTGGGCGGGCCCTACTCGGTCGGCAATTCTCGGATCGGCAGCCCGATCTGCGAAGACAGTTGGCACCCGGATGTAGCGGAGACTTTGGAGGAGACCGGGGCTGAATTCCTGTTGATCCCGAATGGCTCGCCATACTTTCGCAATAAATACGATGTGCGTCTGAACCATATGGTTGCCCGTGTGGTCGAAACCGGATTGCCGCTGATCTACCTGAACATGGTTGGTGGGCAGGACGATCAGGTTTTTGACGGGGCAACGTTTGGCCTCAACCCCGGCGGTGAAATGGCGTTTCGGATGCCGGTTTTCGACGAGGCGGTGACACACATTGATCTGGAACGCGGTGATGATGGCTGGCGCATTGTGCCGACCGAGATCGTGCCGCAACCTGATGAATGGGAACAGGACTATCGCGCCATGGTCCAATCGCTGCGCGACTATATGGCTAAAACCGGGTTCAAAAAGGCACTGTTGGGGCTGTCAGGTGGCGTAGACTCGGCTTTGGTTGCGACAATTGCCGTGGATGCCATCGGTGCTGAAAACGTCCGCTGTGTGATGCTGCCATCGGAGTATACTAGCCAGGCCTCGTTGGATGACGCCGAAGCTGTCGCGAAGGCGCTGGGCGTGCATTACGACTACGTGCCGATCTCGGACAGTCGGGCGGCGGTTACCGACACTCTGGCCAGCTTGTTCGCCGGGCGCGATGCGGACTTGACCGAGGAAAACATCCAGTCCCGCCTGCGTGGATTGTTGTTGATGGCGATCTCGAACAAATTTGGCGAGATGCTGCTGACCACGGGCAACAAATCTGAGGTTGCAGTTGGATATGCCACGATTTATGGCGACATGAATGGCGGTTATAACCCGATCAAGGATCTGTACAAAACGCGCGTGTTTGAAACCTGCCGCTGGCGCAATGCCAATCAACGCGACTGGATGATGGGCCCGGCAGGCGAGGTGATCCGCCCTTCGGTCATCGACAAGCCGCCCAGTGCCGAGCTGCGAGAAGATCAGAAGGACAGCGACAGCCTGCCGGATTACCCCGAGCTGGACGCCATTCTGGAAATTCTGGTCGACCGCGACGGCTCGATCGCTGATTGCGAAGCGGCCGGGTTCGACGCCGATGTTGCCCGCCGCGTTGAGCACCTGATTTATATCAGCGAGTACAAACGCTTTCAGTCCGCGCCCGGAACACGTCTGACCAAGCGGGCGTTCTGGCTGGACCGCAGATACCCGATCGTAAACCGTTGGCGTGATCGATCCTGAACCGAATCCGGGCGCGACAGCGCTGTCTTCTCCTGAGTTTCTAAAATTAGCAGAATGACCCCATGCGCGCGCATTGTTTTCGATGCGCGCACAATGCTTTTGTGAATTTACCGCCTGCTGCTCAACGCGCTTGAAGGTAAGACAATTTTCTGCCACATTTTAGCTTAATTGTCGCCTCAAGTGGGGCAGATGCGGCGCATTTGAAATGGCCCGGTACCTCTGATCCGGGTCGCGTGTGTCGCATCAGTAACTGGGTGTCTGTGTTAACGATTTGGTGTGAAAATGCGTGAGCAATACGATAGGTCTCTCCACTCGCCATTGCAGTGGAAAACGATGGAGTCCGAGGGACACGAACTGGACGAAGTAAAGCTTGATTCTGCGATTGCCGATCTGATGGAGGCCGAGGCGCCGCCACGGCCGCAGCGCGAACCGGCAATCTCTTCGATCCTTCCGGAACTGCCTTCACAGGAAAGCCTGAACGAAGCATCCTCGGGCAACGACGCCGGACTTGCAGCCACGTTGCGCCAAAAATGGGCTGAACTGTGCGGCGCCGCATAACGGTCGGGCTCAGTTGACCAATCAGTGTCTGGGATCATTCTGGCACTATAGTCACAGCTTCTGAAAATTGTGAAACACACGTCATCCGACGTGTTGCCTATGGGCGGATACCGGGCATTCATTGCGGTCCGAGCAATGAAGTAAGAGCGGTAAATGCCCGGCCCAAAGCCAACCCCCATTGAACCTGATCTTAACCTGCCCAAAGCCGTGGACGTTGTTGTTATTGGCGGGGGAATCATTGGGACCGCCACCGCACTGGAATTGTCAGAGCGGGGCGCGTCCGTTCTGTTGTGCGAAAAAGGCCAGATTGCGGGCGAGCAGAGTTCCAGAAACTGGGGATGGGTCCGTTTGGGTATGCGTGACCTGCGTGAAATTCCACTGGTTCTTGAGGCCCAGAACATTTGGGAAAACTTGGATCACCGCATCGGCCGCGAAACCGGTTTTAAACGCTCTGGTATCGTGTTCGGAGCCTCGGGCGCACGAGATCAGGAAAACCTTGCGCGCTGGGCGCGTCACGTAGACGGATTGCAAACCGGTGCGAAGATGGTTTCAGGGGGTGAGTTAGAGGCTCTGATACCCGGGAACAGGACCGGATTGGACTGTGCCCTGTATATGCCTCAGGACGGCAGGGCCGAGCCGCAATGGGCGGCCCCCGCAATCGCCGAGGCCGCTCGTGACAAAGGCGCATCTTTGATGACTAACTGTGCGGTGCGCAGTGTGGACGTTCAGGCTGGTCAAATCGCGGGTGTTTTTACTGAGCGTGGCCGGGTCGCCTGTGAGCGTGTTGTTCTGGCCGGAGGCGCATGGTCTCGTTTGTTTGCCGGGAATGCCGGTATCGAACTGCCGCAGCTCAAGGTACTTAATACGGTTCTGCGTACCTCTCCGGTGGATGGGCCAGAAACCGCCCTGTGGTCCGACGATTTCGCGATACGAAAAAGGGCCGATGGCGGCTATACGATTGCGTCGGGACATGAAAACACAGTGGACATCGTGCCAGACAGTTTCCGGCTCGGTTGGCAGTTTCTTCCGGCATTCCGACAGGAGTGGCGATCCCTGCAATTCAGGTTCTCAAAACGCTGGGCGGCAGAGGCCGGACAGGACCGGTCGTGGCTGCCCACCGACGTCACGCCGTTCGAGCATTGCCGCGTTCTTGATCCGGAACCCTCTGCCAAGGCGCTGAGGCAAGCCTGGGCGCGTGCACGCAAAGGGTTTCCGTCACTGGATCAGGCCGAGATTGTCCAAAGCTGGGCAGGTTTGATCGATGTCACGCCGGACGCTATTCCGGTCATGTCCAGCGTCGATGAAATACCGGGGATGTTCATTGCCACAGGTTTTTCAGGTCACGGCTTTGGCATCGGTCCCGGTGCGGGCCGATTGATGGCCGACCTGGTCTGTGGAACCACGCCATGCGTAGATCCGGCCGCCTTTCGCCTGTCCCGTTTCACGGATGGGTCAAAAGTACGGCCGGACGCTGGTTACTGATCGGTCAGCCCATCATCTGATAGCTGACCGGTACAAATCGGAAACCGTCGCCGCGCGCCTCCACAAAGCCAGCTGCCGGGAATGGCATGTGATAACCGATCATCGGGACCTTGTCGGCCGCCAGCATGCCCAGCACATTGCGGCGCGACGCTGTGGCTGCAGCCTTGTCCATGTCAAAGCGAACCTCCCATTCGGGGTGCGCAAAGGACCAGACATAGTGATTGGCCAAGTCTGCAGTCAGAACCAGGCGCTGACCGTTGCTTTCCAGATGATAAACAGTGTGACCCGGCGTATGCCCATAAGCTGCCACAGCGGTAATCCCGGACGCCACTTCGCCACCGTTTTCCACAAAGGTCATTTTTTCGGCCAGCGGTGTCACCTTGGCTGCGACCAGATCGCCAACACGATTGCCCGCGTCCTGCGCTGCCCAGAAATCGTATTCCGGAGACGCTGTCACATAGCGCGCATTCGGGAAGGTCGGCGCGTCGTTGGTGGTCATGCCGCCAATATGGTCGGGATGCATATGTGTGATGACGACGACATTGATCTGATCCGGGGTGACGCCGGCATCCGCCAGTGCTGCCTGGATACCGCCTTGTCCCAGCCCTGTATCGAACAGAACCAGCTCGGACCCCGTGTTGACGAGAGTCGGGGTAAAGAAGAACTGCGCGACATCCGGCGAGATGAAGTTGTCCGCCGAGACTTTCGCGAAGTCTTCGTCCGAAGCGCCGCCACCGAAGATCTCCTGCGCTCCGTCGCGGGGCAGGCTGCCATCCAGCAGCGTTGTTACAGTGAAATCGCCCAACGTGAAGGACTTGGCGATGGTCGAGTTAGCCTTGGTCTCAGTTCCGGCTGCCAACACAGGCGCTGCGGCGGCAGCAAAGGGCAAAGCGGCTGCGGTTCCAAGCGCTGCGCGGCGTGTCAATTTGATGGTCATTTTGGTTCTCCCTGTCAGAACACCAGTGATTGAGTTAGATCGGCAAAGGTCTCTTGCCAGTTTATACACCCTTCAAATGGGCTGCGAAGATGAACATTACGTGTTAATTTTTGTTTATGTCGCGATCTGAGAACAAGACTGTCCCTACCGGCCAAAGTGTCGAAAGCTTTATTTCTGCCGTTCAACCCGCGAACAAGGCGGAAGATGCGCAGGTGTTAGACACGCTGTTCCGGAAAACCACGGGGTTTGAGCCCGTGATGTGGGGGACATCGATCGTAGGGTATGGCCGCTATCACTATCGATACAAAACCGGGCGCGAGGGCGACTTTCTGGCAACCGGGTTTTCCCCACGCAAAACGGCATTGTCGATCTATATCATGCCCGGATACGCGGATTTCGGGGATATCCTGTCCCAATTGGGCAAGCACAAGCTGGGCAAATCCTGTCTCTATGTGAACAAGCTGGCGGATATTGATATCGACGTTCTTTCCGAACTGATCCGAGCCGGGTTGAAAGACCTCAACCAACATTGGCCCGTCGAGCCGACCTGAAACCCCTGCTGGACAAAAACGCACCTTTGTGACAAGAGCCGCGCCAACAGGAGACACCTATGACAACCACCCGTTTTGCCCCGTCGCCCACCGGTTACATCCATGTGGGCAACCTGCGCACCGCCTTGATGAACTATTTGATCGCCCGCAAGGCTGGCGGTACGTTCATCCTGCGTATCGACGACACCGATCCTGAGCGGTCGAAAGAAGAATATGTCGATGCCATCAAGCAGGACATGGAATGGTTGGGGCTGCACTGGGACCGGGTTGAGCGTCAGTCGGACCGTCTGGACCGCTATGCCGAAGCCGCTGACAAGCTGCGCGAGATGGGTCGCTTCTATGAGGCGTTCGAGACACCAACCGAGCTGGACCTCAAGCGCAAGAAGCAACTGAACATGGGCAAGCCGCCGGTCTATGACCGTGCCGCGCTGAACTTGTCGGATGCTGAGAAAGAGGCGCTGCGGGCCGAGCGTGGCAACGGCGTCTGGCGCTTCAAGCTGGATCACGAGCGGATCGAGTGGAATGACGGCATTCTGGGCGATATCTCGATTGATGCGGCGTCGGTTTCTGACCCCGTACTGATCCGCGGCGATGGGCAGGTTCTCTATACGATTGCGTCGGTGGTCGACGATACCGAGATGGGCGTGACGGATGTGGTGCGCGGGTCCGACCACGTGACCAACACCGCGACCCAGATTCAGATCATCGAGGCGCTGGGCGGCACTTGCCCGCGTTTTGCCCACCACTCGTTGCTGACCGGTCCGCAAGGCGAAGCCCTATCCAAACGTTTGGGCACGCTGGCCTTGCGCGATCTGCGCGAGCAGGGCGTGCAGCCAATGGCGCTGCTGAGCCTGATGGCACGTCTGGGGTCGTCCGATCCGGTTGAGTTGCGGTCTGACATGGCTGAACTGATCGAAGGCTTCGATGTGAACCGCTTTGGTGCGGCGCCTACGAAGTTTGACGTTCAGGATCTGTTCCCTCTGACTGCGAAGCACCTGCAATCCCTACCGCTGGCCGATGTGGCGGACGCTGTAGCAGAGGTTGGCGTTCCAGCTGAACTGGCCGAGTCGTTCTGGGCGATGGCGCGTGAAAACATCACCACTCTGGCCGATCTCAAAGGCTGGTGGGAGCTGTGCCGTGACGGGGCCGAGCCTCTGATTGCGGATGAGGATCGTGACTTTATCGCCGAGGCAATGACCCTGCTGCCCGAGGGCCCGTTCGATGGGGAAACCTGGGGCAAATGGACCAGCGCCGTGAAAGAGGCCACCGGCCGTAAAGGCAAAGGCCTGTTCATGCCGCTGCGTAAGGCCCTTACCGGCATGGAGCGCGGGCCTGAGATGGCCACCCTGTTGCCATTGCTGCAGGTGATCCGCGCGCGCGGTTAAGCGTCCAATGATATTGAACGGAAGGGCGGGGTCATACGATCCCGCCTTTTTCTATGCCGTCTGCACGATCCGCGCAGCGATACGATTGAGGCGGTTATCCACGTATTCGACCTCGGCCGGTTTCAACTGCTGGTGGCGTGGGTATCGGGGCTCGGCGCGGTCGTTCAGGATCGGGGCTTCCCAACCATCCGTTGTGGCAAAGAAACGGTCCGCTCCGTCCTCGCCAAATGCGCGGAGATAGCCCTGTACGACCACGTCGATGTAGCTCAGCAAAAGCGGGTGGCGATTGGTCGGCGCGTTGTGGCGGTCGTGGGGGACTGCGTAAACGGCAATTTCGACCTCGTGCTTCAACGGGTGTGTGACTGATTGTGTCGCAGGGACCCGGTCATACGCCCATTCCCGTTCGTCCAGCGCGGCCCAGTCGTTTTTGGGGACGTGGGCAATCATGCCTTCAATCTCTGACCCTGCGTCCGGCACGGCCGTCAGAAAGGCAACCGGGCGCAGGTCGGTATGCCGCCAGGCGCGCCGCCACCCTTTCAAACGGGCTGGCCGAGCATCGGGAAAGTCGTGGGTCGCAAGGTTCACGAGGCTGCCGTAGCCAAAGAAATAGGGGTCTGCCATCCGCCGATCGGTCCTTTCCTGACGATTGATGTATGTCAAACCGCTTTTTTGCCAGACATGCAATAAGGTCGCATCTTGATTTTAGGGAGGCCCCTATGCGGATTACCAAACGAACGAACATTGCGGTACGCTTGCTGATGTATTGTGCAGCGCATCAGGACAGGTTGGTGACAAAATCTGAAATTGCCGAAGTGTGCAACATTTCGGAGAACCATCTGGCCCAGGTGATCAATCAGCTTAGCCAATTGGGCTATCTCAGCACCCAGCGCGGTCGCAATGGCGGCATGATGCTGGCCCGGCCGGCTGATCAGATTCGCATCGGGTCGGTGTTTCGTCACGTAGAAGGCGATCTGCCCTTGGCCGAGTGTTTTGCGGATGCAGACAACACGTGCCCGTTGACGGATGCCTGCCGCCTGCGATTGGCCCTGCAGGACGCGGCCGAAGTGTTCTATGCCTCGTTGGACGAGATTACTCTGGACGCCCTTGTGTGCGACAACGAGCATCTGCTGCAAATCCTACAACCGGTCGCCTGCGCGCGCGTCGCTTAATCGCTGGCGCGCAGGATACCTGCAGGGCGAACGGCCAAGGGGCGCAAAGCAAAGACCAGCCCTGCGCCGAGCGTCACGATGATGCCCGCCAATACGATGCCAATCGCGGATGTCCAGATGACGGAAAACCCGGTGTCGAAGATATAGGTGGCGACAGCCCAGCCCCCCAGAATGCCTGTAAGCAGGGCCACGCCACCTGCGGCAGCACCCAGCAATATGGCGCGCAGGGCAAAGCTGAGCAAAATTCTGCGCCGATCCGCGCCGAGTGTTTTGAGGATCGCGGCTTCGTACCGGCGGGCGGGCTCTCCTGCGGCGGCAGCGCCGATCAGGACAAGGAAACCGGTCAGCAGGGAAATGCCCGCGCCATAGGATGTGGCGGCGGCGATACCTGCCAGCAGGCCGGACACACGATCAATGGCATCACGGACCCGGATCGCGGTTATGTTGGGAAATTTCCCAGCCAGGTCGCGAAGAATCGCGGCTTCGGCCTGTTCCTCGGCATAGACCGTCGCGATGAAACTGTGCGGGGCACCGGCCAATGCCGACGGGTTCAATGACATGATAAAGCCCATGCCAGCGTTCGAGAAATCCACTTCGCGCAAGGATGTAAGCTCTGCGGTGATGTCTCGCCCCAAAATGTTCACCGTTAGTTGGTCGCCCAACTTCAGACCCATTTCTTCTGCTTCGTCGGCCGCGAAACTGACTTGTGGCGTGCCTGCATAGTCTTCGGCCCACCATTTGCCGGCGGTAATGCGCGCGTTTGCGGGCGGCTGGACCGAATAGGTCACTCCCCGGTCGCCATCCAAAACCCAGTGATCGCCTGCCACTTCGCGCGCGGGTTTGCCGTTGATCTGCGTAATGATCCCGCGCAACATCGGCGCGCTTTCGATCCGACTGACTGCTGGGTCCGAAGTCAGTCGCTCGGTGAAGGCCGGCATCTGGTCCTTTTGGATGTCGACGAAGAAATAGGAAGGGGCGACATCCGGTAGATTCCCGGAAATCGCGTTGCGCAAGGTGCCGTCAATCTGACCAACGGCGGACAGGACCGATAGCCCAAGCCCCAAAGACAGCACGACAGATGCAGCGCCTTCACGCGGGTCGGAGATGGCTGACAAAGCCCACCGCAGGGCCGGGCGTCCGCGCGCCGATGGAGTGCTGATCCGCGCCAGCCTGCGCACCGCGAAGGCAGCAACAGACAGCAACAACAGCGCGCCCGCCAGCCCTCCGGCGGTCCAGAGGGTCAAACGCGACGAGCCGCTGAACCAGGCGGCAGATGCAACCAGCAGCACTAAGGCAGCTCCTGTCGCTGCAATATAGACCATTCGGGGGATCACCCGGGCCGAAGTAAGCGCGTCGCGGAACAGGGTTGCTGCCCGCACGTCCTCGGTGCGGGCGAGGGGCCAGAGTGTGAACAGAAAGGCTGTAAGCAGCCCGTAAAGCGCGGCTTCGGCAAGAGGTGCGGGATACAGCGTAAAAACAGCAGGCACCGGTAGGCTGGCTTCAATCAGCGGTGCGAGCAACAGGGGCAGGGCTCCACCCAACGCCACGCCAAGTAGGATACCGATCCCCGACAAAACACCGACCTGGATCATGTAGGTCTGAAAGATCGTCGCCTTGTCTGCCCCCAATGTGCGCAGCGTCGCAATGGTTTCCGTCTTTTGAGACAGATAGGCGCGCACGGCGGCTGACACGCCAATGCCGCCGACCGCCAGACCGGACAGTCCAACCAGCACCAAAAAGGCGCTGAGCCGTCCAACAAACTCTGCGATCCCCGGCGCGCCGTTTCGTGCATCCGTCCAGCGCATACCGGTACCATCAAAGTTCTGTTCCGCCTCAACCGACAGGCGTTCAAGATTGGTGTCCGGAGGCAGGTTCAGCCGGTACTTGGTGGAAAACAGTGTACCCGGAGTCAACAAGCCCGAGGCCTCCAAGTCCTCAGTTCTGACCAGTGTGCGGGGACCCAGTCCAAAACCGTCTGCGGCCCCGTCCGGTTCATGGATCAGAGCAGCCGTCAAAACGAAATCCTGCGTCCCAAGGGCAAAGCGATCTCCGATCGAAAGGCCCAGACGATCAATCAGCGACGGGTCCATGACCGCCCCGGGAAGGCCCTGATGCGTGCCCAATGCGTCCGAGAGTGGCATCGCAGGGTCCAGCACGGTTGATCCCAGCAAGGGGTAAGTGTCATCCACCGACTTGACCTGGGTGAGCGCGCGTTGCGCTTCGGTGCCTTGTTCGAAAACAGCCATGGACCGGAAATCGACCACCTCGGACACATCTGTCCCGGTCTGGTCCATCCATGCACGTTCGTCATCTGTTGCGAACCGGTAGGTGAACTCCAATTGCGCGTCCCCGCCCAACAGGGCCGCGCCTTCTTTGGTCAACCCCGCCTGGATTGCATGACGGACGGATCCAACGGCGGCAATCGCGGCTACGCCAAGCGCGAGACAGGCCAGAAAAACGCGAAACCCGCGCAACCCTCCGCGCAGTTCCCGGCGTGCCAGCCGTCCGGCGAGGCGGAGGCTCATTCCGCGGCCTCTTGATGTGTTTCTTCCGCGATACGCCCATCTCGCAACCGCACCACCCGGTCGCATTTGCGAGCAAGGCTGTGGCTGTGCGTCACCAGAACCAGCGTGGCCCCATGTCTGTCGCGCAGGCCAAACAGCAAGTCCACGATGGCCGCGCCGTTCGCTTCGTCGAGGTTTCCTGTGGGCTCGTCCGCCAGCAAAATCTGCGGGCGCGGCGCTGCGGCGCGGGCCAGCGCAACTCGCTGTTGTTCACCACCCGACAATTGCGCAGGATAATGGTCGCGCCGATGGGAGAGCCCCACTGCATCCAGTTCGGCCTCAGCGCGCTGAAACGCATCCTTGTGACCAGCCAACTCCAGCGGTGTGGCCACGTTTTCCAGTGCAGTCATGGTTGGTATCAAGTGAAAGTTCTGAAACACGACCCCCATTGCATTGCGCCGGAATCGGGCCAGAGTGTCTTCATCCATGTCGGTCAGGTCGTGACCGAGCGCGTTGATCGTGCCGCTGGTCGCCTGTTCCAGACCACCCATCAGCATCAGCAGCGAGGATTTTCCTGATCCGGACGGCCCGACCAGCCCCAGCGTTTCGCCTTTTTCCACGGTCAGGGTAATGTCGTGCAGGATATTCACCCGACCAGCATTGCCATCCAGCGACAAAGCGGCATTTTGAAGTGAAAGAACAGGTGTCGTCATAGGTTTTTCCAAGAGGGGGCGGTCAATTGGGATATGGAGCGGTTCAAAAAATGCGCAAGGCCTTGATGTCGGTACTGTTTGTGTGTTGCGGCTTTACCGCCACAGCGGAGCCGGTGGTCATTGCGGCACTAGGAGATTCGCTGACCCAAGGTTACGGACTACCTGAACAGGATGGTTTTGTCCCTCAGTTGGATCAATGGCTGAAAGATCAGGGTACGGATGTGCAACTGATCAATGCCGGCGTTTCCGGGGATACGACCGCCGGCGGCGCTGCGCGTGTGGATTGGACGCTGACGCCCGATGTGGATGGGATGATCGTGGCGCTGGGCGGAAATGATCTGCTGCGGGGGATCGATCCAGCCGTGTCGCGGGCCAATCTGCAGACAATCGTCAAAACAGCTCGTGCGGCTGATGTTGAGGTGCTGTTGATCGGAATGCAGGCGCCTGGAAACTATGGTGCCGACTACAAACAGGCGTTTGATGCGATGTACCCGGAGTTGGCACAGGAGTTTCAGATGCTGTTTGCGGAAAGTTTCTTCGAGGGGTTACAGTCGAACGGTGATCCCAGCGCAGTAAGGCCATTCATGCAATCTGACGGTATCCACCCGAACAAGGCAGGTGTCGCGCTGATCGTCGAAGCGCTCGGCCCTTCCGTGCTGGAACTGGTCGAAGCATCCTCTGCGCAGGATTGAGAAATGCCGGGGCGTTTTTTCCTGACACGACCCATGTCCGAGATTGCCCGAACGCTGAATATCCCGAACGATATCGGCCTTCAACCTCCACGCTGGAATATACAGCCGGGGCAGGAGGCTATTGTCCTTACGGAGACGGGCCTAAAAACTATGCGCTGGGGCATGATCCCCGTTGGCCGGGTGAATGCCCGCGGGCGGCCCGTGATGGAAACCATCATCAACGCCCGGTCCGAGACCGTCTTCGACAAGACGGCCTTCGAGGGCGTTGGCCGGGCGGTGGTACCGGTGGACGGGTGGTATGAGTGGACCGGCGAAAAGCGCCGCAAAACCGCGTGGCGGATCGCAGCGGCAGATGGCTCACCCCTGTTCTTTGCGGCGATTACCGACAGATGGAACGCTCCGGGCGGCTTGCGCGTCGACCAGTTTGCCGCCGTCACATGCGCCCCGAATGCAGATCTGGAGCCCATTCATCACCGGATGGGTGTCCTGCTGGACGGCGCTGGTGTTCAGATCTGGCTTACAGGTTCCGAAGAACAGGCCAAGGCGTTGACACTGCCCTGGCCTGACGGATTGCTGCATATTGATGAGGCGACAGATGTCGACTGGTCCGGACCCTGAGGGCGTCAGACCACCGTGACAACGGTTCCGATCGGTACCCGCGCATACAGATCGATCACATGGGCGTTCAGCATCCGAATACACCCGTTCGAGGCCGCGCGTCCGATGGTTTGCGGCTGCGTCGTGCCGTGGATGCGGAAATAGGTGTCGACACCGTTCTGGAACAGATAAAGCGCCCGCGCGCCTAGCGGGTTATCATCACCGCCGGGTTGAACGTAGTCATTGTCCTTGAACTTGGCATAGGTGATCGGCTCGCGTTCGATCATCTCGTCTGTAGGGCGCCATGTCGGCCATTCTTTCTTGACGTCGATCGTGGCCGTGCCGGTGAATTCCAACCCCGCCTTTCCGACGCCACATCCATATCGGATTGCTTTGCGCGGTTCGGTAATCAGATAGAGATAGAACGACCGGGGTGCGACCAGAAGCTGCCCCGGCAAAAACTGTTTCTTGACCCGGACAAACTGTGGCGTGGGGTCGTATTCAACGGCTTTCTTCTTGGCCGACGCAAAACCGGGCGTCAGGCCGGCTGCTGCGGATGCTGCAAGGAAAGTGCGGCGTGTGAACATATCGGTTCTCTTCAGGACAACAGAAAAATCGTAAACCAGTGTCGGAATGATAACCGATCTGGTCAATCACCAGGGAAGAGTAACCGAATTGTGATGTAATCGCGGGGACACACTTCTGTTGCAGTGTTGCCCTACCTGAAAAGAAAAGGGCAGAGGAAACCTCTGCCCTTTGATGAACTTATGCCAGTTCGATATTGTCCGCGCTTTCGCGGCCGTCACGACCCGAGCGCAGCTCGTACGTGACTTTCTGGTTGTCGGCCAGACCGGTCAGGCCCGAACGCTCGACGGACGAGATGTGTACGAACACGTCCTTGCCGCCATCTTCGGGTGCGATAAAGCCGTAGCCTTTGGTGGTGTTGAACCATTTTACGGTGCCTGCGGGCATATCCGTTGTCTCCTGTTTAGTGCTGCCCACGATGTTGCGGCAGCCCGGCGTCGTTGTCTGGATCGATAGACTGAGCGCCGTAGAAGGTGACAGCAGGTCGAAATAGAAAAACGTAAGCGCCATTGATATGGCATTGGGGAGGGCGTGTGGCAAGGGTGGAGTGCATGGAATGTGCTGTACTTTCAGGGCTCAGTGGGTCGCTTGGTCGGAATTCCGCCGAGCCACATACACGTCACCGTGTGTCCGTATTCTTCAGTTCATTGCGGTATCTGCAAAGGTCGGGTTGATCCGGAATGGAGCGGTGGCGTCACCGAAGGGACGTTTGGGGAACCGAAAGATGGGTGATTTCACCCATCACTTGATGTGGTTGCGTTATGGGGAATTGAGGAGGGATGGGTGTGAGCACGCTTCCTACGCTTGCCGATTTTTCTGTTCAGGAAACGTAGATACAGCACCTCTAAGTCTTATTGCAACTATTCGCGATACTGTTTGGAAACGCTTTTGGCCGCCTTTGCCAAAGTAGCAATGTCCGACGGACCCACCTGATCGAACAATCTTACTAGTTCATCGAGTCTGTTAAGAAGGTGACTGTCATCAAAGTCCGGAATCATCTGCGAAACTGCGTCAGACATCTCGCTATAGATGTTTGTTTGAATTTCGTAAGCTAAGTTCTCAATTTTCCGGTCTAGTATCTCCAAGCGGTCGGTTATTTCAATTTTCTTGCGATTTTCAGAGATGCCAGCAAACAGTGTTTCTTTCTCAAGGGCTCGGACTACAGGTGACTTAAATGGCTTTGCATCTAGTGCTGCTTTGCATGCTGACAGAATCCGTTTTTTACCTTCGTCAACCGATGCCAAATCGTTGATGTCGAAGAATATTATTCGCTCCGCTGCCAGATCGAATGGTGGCTTTTCGCCATCTTGCGCGATATGAACTATCGGAAGATTAAAGCAGTGCCTCAATCCAACCTCGTACATAACGTTGGGGTTCTGTCCGGTTAAGTCCGCGATAACTAGAGGGTTGTTGTAAAGTCTTTGCACGATGTCCGTAGTAATTGTACCGGGTTCATCAACTTCGTCGGCCCGAACAATATTGAGAAATCCTTTCGATATCGGTCTCAGTACGTAGTTCAAAACCGAGTCGGCTCGGTTTCGCTCTTTCGATCCCGCAGCTCCAATTGGAGTGACGAAAAAACACTCAGTTGTTCGAGCCATCTCACATCACCGCGCAAACTTCTTATGCTTCAATCGCTTGGGCTCCAACGCATCCGGTCCCAGACGGCGTTTTTTGTCTTCTTCGTAATCCTCGAAGTTGCCCTCGAACCATTCCACATGGGCATCACCCTCAAACGCCAGAATATGCGTGCAGATCCGGTCGAGGAAGAAGCGGTCGTGCGAGATGACCACGGCGCAGCCGGCGAAATCGACCAGCGCGTCTTCCAGTGCACGTAGGGTTTCAACGTCTAGGTCGTTGGTCGGTTCGTCCAGCAGCAGGACGTTGCCGCCCTCTTTCAGCAGGCGAGCCATGTGGACGCGGTTGCGCTCACCGCCGGATAGTAACGAGACCTTTTTCTGCTGGTCGCCGCCCTTGAAGTTGAAGGACGAGCAATAGGCGCGGGAATTAACCTGTGCGTCACCCAGTTGGATGATCTCGGCGCCGCCGGTGATCGCCTCCCACACGGTGTCGTTGTCTTTCAGGTCGTCGCGGGATTGGTCGACATAAGACAACTCGACCGTGTCGCCCAGCGTGATGGTGCCGCTGTCGGGCTGTTCCTGACCGGTGAGCATCTTGAACAGGGTCGATTTACCGGCACCGTTGGGGCCGATGACGCCAACAATGCCGCCGGGCGGCAGGGCAAAGTCCAGACCTTCGATCAGTTGCTTGTCGCCCATGTGCTTCGACAGGCCTTCGACCTCGATCACCTTGCCGCCAAGGCGCTGGCCGTTGGGGATGACGATCTGGGCGCGGGTCAGCTTTTCGCGCTCGGACTGGTCTGCCAGCTCGTTATAGGCGTTGATCCGGGCCTTGGACTTGGCCTGACGGGCCTTTTGACCCTGACGCATCCACTCCAGCTCGCGCTGCAGGGTTTTCTGCTTGGACTTGTCCTCGCGGGCTTCCTGCTCCAGCCGTTTGGCTTTTTGCTCCAGCCATGCGGAGTAGTTGCCTTCGTAAGGAATGCCGCGACCACGGTCGAGTTCGAGGATCCATCCGGTGATGTCATCCAGGAAGTAACGGTCGTGGGTGACGATCAGGATAGTGCCCTTATAGTCGATCAGGTGCTGCTGCAGCCACGCGATGGTCTCGGCGTCCAGATGGTTGGTCGGTTCGTCCAAGAGCAGCATGTCGGGCGCTTCGAGCAGCAGCTTGCACAGCGCCACGCGGCGTTTCTCACCACCCGAGAGGTTGGCGATGTTGGCATCGTCCGGCGGGCAGCGCAGCGCCTCCATCGAGACGTCGATCTGGCTGTCGAGGTCCCACAGGTTTTCCGCGTCGATCGCGTCCTGCAGGATGGTCATCTCCTCCATCAACTCATCCGAATAGTTCTCGGCGATCTCCATGGCGATTTCGTTGAACCGGTCGACCTTGGCCTTCTTCGCGGCCACGCCCAACATGACGTTTTCGCGGACGGATAGGCTTTCATCCAGCTGCGGTTCCTGCGGCAGATAGCCGACCTTGGCGCCCTCGGCCGCCCAAGCCTCACCGGTGAAGTCGGTGTCGAGGCCCGCCATGATTTTCATCAGCGTCGATTTACCCGCGCCGTTGACGCCGACGACACCGATTTTCACGCCGGGCAGAAAGCTCAGGTGGATGTTTTCAAAGCACTTCTTGCCACCGGGATAGGTCTTGGAGACACCCTGCATGTGGTAGACATATTGATAGGCGGCCATGTCGCGTCCTCTGGGTCGGGGAGATTGGGTTGGCCGGTGTGATAGCGGAGGTATCTCGGAGGGGCAAGCAGCGGCTGACATACATCTTTACTATCAAAAAGGATTATTTATCAGTTTTCGAACACCAATTGCGGAGGCTGAATTGTACTCGTTTGACGGCTTGATTGATGAATTAAAAGGCGATCTTGAAATACTCTCTCGTTACCAAGTTTCACCCAACCATGAGCTCCCCTCTCAGCATGAGATTAGGTCGATACTGGCGCCAATCTTGAGAAAATGGATGTGCGACAACGGTATGAATCCTGTGGATAAAGAGCTTGGCGGCCAACAGTCTATGTTCAGTGTTCCAGACCATTCTGGATTTGTGAATGAAGCTAAAACTAACAAGACAATAGACAAATGGTTTGCTGCGGTTCCGGTTCCTCTTGGCCTCGCGGTTGAGGTGCAATTCATAAAAGATGCTGAGGTAACTTCACGATGCAAGAAAGGCGATACTATCTATGACTTCAATGCGTTCAGGATACAAAAAGTCGGGTACTTTTCGGGAAAATTCATAACGCGGGAGGAAATAGCACGCTTTGTGGCAGATAAGATGGGCGGCACTCATACGCAATCTCAAGCAAAACCTGTCAAAGGCGTTAGAACATTGAGCTTCTTAGATTTGGTGATGGTTGCGATCCACAACGAGAGCAAAACTGTGGAAACAGCAGACAATCCAACGGAAGACCAACGCAAGCTATGGCAGCAGTCCGGCTACAACGTTTACTCTTGTTTACATTTGAACGTCTTAGACAGCGCACACAGATTTTATAATGGCGTGAACGAGTACTTGCAGCGTAATTCTTGAGTTCTGAATTGTAGATCGCGCGAGGTTTCGAGAACGATATGCTAAGCGATTTGATATCAAGTTGGGCTCAGCCCGGTCGCGTGGAATGGATCGGCCTCAGACCGGATCGGCGGGCTGGAATGGTGGTCGTGGATGAGGCCATGATCGCGACCGACGGCCTCGATGGTGACCGTAGCCGAGCTGGCAAGCGGGCGGTGACTCTGATCCAGCAAGAGCATCTGGGGGCGATTGGCAGCTATCTGGGGCAGGGGCCTGTCGCGCCTGAAATTCTGCGGCGCAATCTGGTGGTTTCGGGAATTAATCTGGCGGCGCTCAAGGGGCGTCAGGTGCAGGTGGGTGAGGCCATTCTGCGCTTTATGGTGATCTGTGCGCCGTGCAGCCGGATGGAGGAGGCGATCGGTAAGGGTGGCTATTCCGCCGTGCGCGGGCATGGGGGCTGGTGTGCCGAGGTGGTGCGGCCCGGGCGGGTTCGGCTGGGTGATGCGGTGCGGCCTGTTGATTGACAACGCGCTTCAGTTCTGAACATCAGCGAGGGATGGAGCGACACGGCATCCCATATGCACGACCCGGTCAGGTCGTTGGGTTGTTCGGTGGATCATTTGATCCGCCGCATCAAGGGCATGTGCATGTAACTCTTGAGGCGATGAAGGCGTTTGGATTGGACCGGGTCTGGTGGCTGGTGTCACCGGGTAACCCGCTGAAGGCGCGAGGACCTGCGCCTTTGGAGCAGCGGGTGAAAGCGGCGGGGCGCATGATATCGCATCCGCGTGTCGAGGTGACCAACATTGAAGCACTGACCGGGACACGTGCGACAGCAGATACTCTGGTCGCGCTGCGGCGACTGTACCCTCGGGTGAATTTCGTGTGGTTGATGGGCGCGGACAATCTGGCCCAGTTCCATAAATGGAAAGACTGGCGAACGATCATGGACAGCGTGCCGGTGGGCGTAATTGCGCGGCCGGGCGACCGAATTTCGGCGCGGATGTCCCCGGCGGCGCGGTTATATGGCAAGTATCGGATCGACGGTCAGGCGCGACACCTTTTGGGCAGGGCAGAGGCGCCGGCGTGGTGTTTCGTGAACGTGCCAATGGTTGATGTCAGTTCCAGTCAGATCCGGGCGCGCGGAGGATGGGGCGGCAAGGTGTTGCCGGAATAGCCACAAAGCGCGCATAATCCATATCAATGGTTGTGCGCATTTGATCTGTGAGATTTTATTTGACCCATGGCTGATCGGTTTTCTCGACGTGGATTTCTAGGAGGGCTGGGGGCGGCTTTGATCCCCAGCGTGGCTTTGGCCGAGGCACCTTTGGTGTCGCTGCGACCGCAACTGCGCGGAGATCTGCCCTCAGGCGCAGAGCGGCTGGTTCAGGCGGCGGGTTTGCGGGGTGAGGTAGTGTTCGCAGTAGCCGACGCTGAGACTGGTGTGCAAGTGGAGGAGTATGGGGGCGATCAGGGATTACCTCCCGCCAGTGTCGCTAAGGCGTTGACCGCGCTGTACGCGTTGGATGTTCTTGGTGCGGATTACCGTTTCGAAACTGCGCTGATGGCGGATGGTTCTATCGAAAACGGTATCCTCAAAGGCGACCTGATCCTTGTGGGTGGCGGTGATCCGCTGCTGGACACGGACGCGTTGGCCACAATGGCGGCCAACCTGCGCGAGGCCGGGATTACTGAGGTGCAGGGCGCATTCAAAGTTTATGATGGGGCGCTGCCCTACGTGTTCAGCATCGATCCGGGTCAGCCTGATCATTTGGGCTATAGCCCGTCGATCAGTGGCTTTTCGCTGAATTTCAACCGTGTGCATTTTGAATGGAAACGCGACGGCACCCGTTATGACGTGACCATGGATGCGCGCAGCTCGCGCTACACGCCCTCGGTCGATATGGCGTCGATGCGCGTCGAGAGCCGCAAGCTACCGATCTACACATATGAACCCAGCGCACGGCAGGACCGGTGGACGGTGGCCAAAGGGGCGTTGGGCAGTGGCGGTGCGCGGTGGTTGCCCGTGCGCAAGCCTGCGCTGTACGCGGGCGATGTCTTTAAAACTCTGGCGCGCGCGAACGGGATTGTGCTGGGGCGTGTGCAAGTCACACGCGAAACGCCGCAGGGAACGGTGCTGGTGCTGCATCAGAGCGACCCACTGGATAGCATTCTGCGCGGCATGTTGAAGTACTCGACAAATTTGACGGCGGAAATGGTCGGTATGGCGGCCTCGCGCGCGCGTGGTGCAAAGTTGGAATCGTTGGCTGATTCCGCGGCTGAGATGAACCGTTGGGCACAAGAGGCTTATGGTGTGACAGGGATTGCAATGGTGGATCACTCGGGCCTGGGGGATGCATCCCGTATGGCACCCGGCGATCTGGTGACGGCTCTGGTTGCTGCGAAAAAGGCGGGCGCGTTGCGGCCGTTGCTTAAGAAATTCACCCTGGCGGACAGTCAGGGGCGCCCGGTTAAGAATCATCCGATCCAGGTGGATGCAAAGACCGGTACGCTGAATTTTGTATCCGGTCTGGGCGGGTTCATCACGACACCGGGCGGCTCGGACCTTGCATTTGCCATCTTTACAGCCGATGTCGACCACCGCGCCACGATCCCGCGCGCGCACCGCGAGCGCCCGGAAGGCGCGCGTAGCTGGAACAGTCGTTCGCGCAAGTTGCAGCGCGCTCTGATCGAGCGCTGGGGGTCAATGGCCGGTAGCTGAGATCAGGTCGTGTGCCGTGCCCGGGCGCCACGTTCGATCGCGGCGGCGTGCAAACGGTCGATGTTCAGCTCATAGCGAATTTCTTCAAGCAGCCGCAGCTCGGATTCTGCAAGGGAACCATCGGCAGCAGCGACGTCACAGGCGAGTGCATAGGCGGTCTCGTTCAGTCGTTCCGGCAAGTTGTCCCGGATCAATCCGAACAGAGCGTCCAACCCGTCGACTTGTTCGAACAGGTCGAACACGGTTTGCGAAACGCGGCGGGTCCGGTCGATATCGTATTCGGCAAAAACCGGCAGCATGTTCACTGCGCCTTCGATTTTGACCAGCTCTGCCGTGCGGATGGTTTCATCAGACGCGGATACCGCAACCATGATCGCAACAAGGCAATCCTGCGGGGACATCGGGTGTGGAACTTGTTCGGTCATGGTGTCGTCCTGATTGGGCTGTTCTGAAGGCGCACGATAGGAGGGCTGAAGGGCAGGTTCAACGGATTTTGCCTAAATCGCGGTCAGAGAATGGGCAGAGGGCCACGTGTTTTGGTCTGGCGCAGCACGAAATTGCTGCGTGTGTCGCGCACAAGGCCCGACTTTAGAAGCCTTTGCATTATGAAATGCTCAAGGTCTTCGGGGGTTTTCGCGTAGACTTTCAGAATGAAATCGTGATCCCCGGTGATCGAGGCGCACTCGACGATCTGGGGCTCGGTCTCGATCAGGCGGAGGAAGGCGTTGATGCTTTCTTCCTGATGATCGCGGAGGGCCACGTGGACATAGGCGATGGCGTTCAGGCCGACCGACTTGGCGCGCACCTGTGCTGCATATCCCGCCACTATTTCAGCGGCCTCCAGATCACGCACCCGACGCCAGCATTGTGAGGCAGACAGCCCGGTGCGGTCTGCGAGATCCTGCATGGACAACCGGCCGTCTGTCTGAAGCTCTTGCAATATGGCGATATCCGCAGGCTGAAGAGTTTGTTTCATAAAAGATGATCCGGTGATATATTTTTGCCAAAATACCGGGAATATGCTGGTAATTCAAACCAAAATTCTCGGCGCGCGCGGTTATACTTTTCCTGAGGAGGAGAAGTAATGCCCAAGTCGACCAAATACGTCGCCAAAGTCGCCGATGAGCGCGGCCATATTGCCTATACTCCGGAGGAGGACGCCGTCTGGGCGGATCTCTATGCTGCTCAAGAGGATAATGTTCAACGCTACATGGCCCGAGATTATCTGGATGGGCTGGCGCGTCTGGATTTGCCAAAAACGAGCGTGCCCTCCTGCGCGGATATCTCGGAACGGTTGTTGGACATGACCGGTTGGCGGGTTCAGCCGGTGCCGGCGTTGATCGGCTTCAAGTCTTTCTTTGGAATGTTGGCGGACCGGGTTTTTCCCGCCGCTTCCTTTATCCGATCGCGCGAAGATTTCGACTATATCGAGGAACCGGACATCTTTCATGAGATTTTCGGGCACACGCCTTTGTTGAGCGATCCTCGGTTCGCTGCTTTCAGTCACGCTATCGGGAAAGCCGGGATTCAGGCTGGTGACAAAGACTATTCCTGGCTGATCCGGCTGTATTGGTTCTCGATTGAATTCGGGTTGCGCAGCCAGGACGGTGAAATTAAAGCGCTTGGATCGGGTCTTGCATCATCACCGACCGAGCTTGTCTACGCCGTCGAAAGCGACATTCCTGATCGGGATCCGTTTGATATCATGACGATCCTGCGGACGCCGTATCGGATCGACATGCACCAGATGGGGTATTTCGTGCTAAACTCGCCCGAGGAACTGTTTGCAGCCGCCGAGCGAAACCTGCTGGCCGATGTTCGTCAGGCGCAGTCTCTTGGGTTGCTGCCGAACAAGTTCCCGGAAAAAGCAACCGCAGCGGAGTGAACAGATCATGACACTTTCAGGAGCAACCTGCAGCCTATCGGATCGAACCTGTGTGCCCTGTTCCGGTGGTGTCCCGGCTTTGACACGGGATGAGGCCAATACCCACATGGCCGAGCTTTCGTCAGACTGGACGCTGGATGCGGACGCAAAGGTGCTGAGCCGGCATTACAAGTTCAAAGGATTTGCCAAGGCCACCTATCTTGCAAATCTTTGCGCCTGGCTTGCCGATCAACAAGGGCATCACCCTGATGTCTCGTTCGGGTGGGGTTATGTGGATGTAAAGCTGACCACGCACGAAATCGGCGGGCTTAGCGAAAACGACTTTATCTGGGCGGCAAAACTGGATCAGTTGACTGCCTGAACCGACGCATTTCCCGTTTCCCGTCAGGAAAAACCGCGCGCTTTATTGACTCATGCTGCACCGGCACAATAGGAGGGGTCGGTCGGTTGCATGGGGTGATCGGCGCTGTTTTTTCCCGATGGAGCTTTAAATCAAATGTCTGAACTGCGTGAAACCGCTATGACGTCCAAGGCCTGGCCTTTTGAAGAGGCGCGCCGGTTGCTCAAACGCTATCAGAAAGCGGCTCCGGAAAAGGGATACGTGCTGTTTGAAACTGGTTATGGCCCGTCGGGCCTGCCGCATATTGGCACGTTTGGCGAAGTCGCCCGGACCACGATGGTTAAGCGCGCGTTTGAGGCGCTGTCGGATATCCCGACCAAGCTGATCTGTTTCTCGGACGATCTTGACGGTATGCGCAAAGTGCCCAGCAACGTACCGAACCCCGAGGCGCTGGAGGAGCATCTGCAGCGCCCATTGACCTCAGTGCCGGACCCATTTGGCGAATACCCCAGCTTTGGCGAGTATAACAACGCTATGTTGCGGCGGTTCCTCGATACTTTCGGGTTCGAATACGAATTCTATTCGGCGCGCGATTTCTACCGTTCGGGCCAATTCGACGAGATCCTGAAGCGGGCGGTCGACAAATATGATGATGTGATGGCCATCATGCTGAAAAGCCTGCGCGAAGAGCGTCAGCAGACCTATTCGATCTTCCTGCCGATCCACCCCGAGACCGGCCGTGTTCTTTATGTCCCGATGAAGAAGGTCTGCGCCGAGACCTACACGATCACCTTCGACGATGAGGACGGCAAGGAATGGACGCTACCTGTCACCGACGGCAACGTGAAGCTGCAGTGGAAGCCGGACTTCGGTGCGCGTTGGGCAGCACTGGGCGTCGATTTCGAGATGTATGGCAAAGAACACGCCACGAACGAAAAGATCTATGACGCGATCTGCCGCGCGCTGGGTGGCCGCGCGCCCGAGCATTTCTCGTATGAGCTGTTCCTGGATGAAAACGGTCAGAAGATTTCCAAATCGTCCGGCAATGGCGTGTCGATTGACGAATGGCTGACCTATGCGCCGACCGAGTCTCTGGCTTACTTCATGTATCAGAAGCCCAAGACGGCCAAGCGGATGCATTTTGACGTTATCCCGAAAGCCTATGATGAGTATCATCAGCAACTGCGGGCCTATCCGGGACAGGATCTGAAAGCACAACTGAACAATCCCGTCTGGCATATCCATGGCGGAAACGTTCCGGAATCGACTCTGATCGTACCATTTGCAATGCTGTTGAACTTGGCGTCCGTGTCGGGGGCCGAGGACAAAGAAGCCCTGTGGGGCTTTATCCGCCGTTATGCGCCCGAGGCCACGCCTGAAACGCATCCCGATCTGGATGAGGCTGCTGGTTTTGCCGTTCGGTACTTCAACGACTTCGTGAAGCCCACCCGCCAGCACCGCGCGCCGACCGATCAGGAACGCGAAGCGCTGGAGGCGCTGAAAGCCGCGCTTGAAGCTTTTGACGGCCCTGTCGAGGACGAGGCGCTGCAATCGGTGGTCTATTCCATTGGGCGCGAGCGGTTTGACCCGATGCGCGGATGGTTCACCGCACTTTACGAGGTGCTGTTGGGCGCGTCGCAGGGCCCGCGTTTTGGTGGTTTTATTGCGCTGTATGGCGTGCCTGAAACGATCGCCCTGATCGAGAAGGCGTTGGCCGGAGAACTGGTCTGATTTGACCCGATACCGCTTGGGGCTACCCTTTGATCAGGAGGTGGCCCCATGCGTCGTTTACTGCTTGCCATATCACTCAGCGCCGGACTGGCTTCGGGTGCGTTCGCCCAGAGTGATGAGATCGAAGCCAACATCGCGGCGCAGATACAGGCGTTCAAGGCGGATGACTTTGTCACAGCTTTTACCTTCGCCAGCCCCAACATCCAGAACCTGTTCCGGACGCCCGAGAATTTCGGAGCCATGGTCCGCAATGGCTATCCGATGGTCTGGCGACCTACTGAGGTTCGCTTTCTTGAACTGCGCGAGGTCGCGGGCGCCTTGTGGCAAAAGGTCATGATCACCGACGGCAAAGGGCAGGTTCACATTCTGGACTATCAGATGGTGCAACAGGAGAATGGCTGGAAGATCAATGGCGTGCAGCTTCTGGGTAACTCGGACCCGGCCGCGTGACGCAACACCTCCGTCACGGTGATATGAGCGGCGGTTAATCCCTTTAAAGTACTCAGGCTTTTGCGTTCGGGGCGACCCCGAACACTGGGTTTGTGCGCGCGGTAATCTGCTGCGCGATTGGGAAAGGGATTTCAATGAACAAGGCAATCACCGACGGCATCGTTTTCATGCCGCCCGCTTTTGCGAACGGTTTGAACGTCTGGTCCAGCGGCGACGGAACACCGGGGTCGCCCACCTATGGTGGCTCGGGCACAGGGGCATATGTTCCGGCTGATCCGGATTTCAGCGGTTGTCTTGAAATCCTGAAGGTGCAAGCAACGCAGAAACTGCGCTATATGGGGCAGACGCCCCTGATCCCGGGGTGCTATCTGCAGATCAAGGCGCGCGTCAAAGCGATTAGCGGACCCTTGCCCCAAGTCCGAATTGCGGCCTGGGCCGGTGGAGCTGGTGACCAGCAAGTGGCCGGCGTGGTCGATCAGGGGCCAGTCACTCAGCTTTCGGGTTACGGCCGGGTGCATGAAATCAAGGCCATTGTGGGCACCGGAAAACGCTCGGGCGTGGATATGCCTTGGAGTGTTGCGGCGCTTTATGGGCATTTCGGTCTGAACATCGAAGGCGCAAATGGTGCGGTCATTCGTGTCGATGACATCGAGATTACGGATGTCACCAGTATCTTCCTGCGCGAAATGATCAGCACCGTCGATGTGCGCGATTATGGTGCGATCGGGGATGGGGTCGTGGACGATTCCGCAGCGTTCGAAGCAGCGGATCAGGCCGCCAGCGGTCGCCGGATCTATGTTCCCAAGGGCACGTATTTGCTGGCACAGAACACCTCAATGTCGTCCGAGATGGACTTTGAGGGCACCATCACCATGCCCGACGATAAAATGCTGTTGTTGACCAAGAATTTTGACTTGCCAGCCTATATTGCCGCATTCGGAAATGAAGAGCTGGCGTTCAAGAAGGCGTTTCAGGCGCTGCTGAACAATTCGGATCATGAATCGTTGGACATGGGTGGTCGAAAGATCTCGGTCACGGCGCCGATTGACATGGCAGCTGCTGTCCCTAACCGACAGGGTGGTTTTTCGACCCGGCGGGTGATCCGCAACGGGCAGTTTGACGTCAAAAGCAGCTCGGCCTGGGATACGGAAACCTTCACATCGGTGGCGACGTATAATCCCGCGGATTCGAGGAAGCTGACCAATGTAGAAAACATCGCCAACATCCCGGTTGGCGCACTGCTGCAGGGCAACGGAGTTGGTCGTGAAATCTATGTGCGTTCCAAGGACGTCGGTGCCGGAGAGATCACATTAAACGACCCGCTCTTCGATGCGGCGGGCACACAGACCTTCACCTTCCAATCGTTCAAATACCTGCTGGATTTCAGTGGTTTCAGCACATTGCGCAAATTTGGCATGGAAGAGATCGAATTCCAGTGCAATGGGCGTTCCAGCGCGATCCGGCTTGCGCCGTCGGGCAGTACGTTCGCAGTCACGAACTGTTTTATCAGCCGGCCCAAAGATCGCGGAATCACGTCGCACGGTAGCGGGTGTCAGGGGATGCTGATCGACAATTGCCAATTTCTGTCGACCGAAGAATCCTTCAACGTTCCCGACCGCAAATCCATTGCATTGAATGCCAATGCGAATGACATCAAGCTGCGCCACAATCGTGCCGTGCGCTTCCTGCATTTTGCGGTGCTGGCGGGCTCCAACAATCTGGTTTTGGGCAACCACTTCTTTCAAGGCGACCGCATTCCGCAAGGCGTCCGCAGCGCCGGGTTGATCATGACCGCCACATACAACAGTTCGACTATTTCAGAGAACTATGTCGATAACTGCTTTGTTGAATGGGCCAACGAGCGGGATGCAAACCCCGTCTATACCTCCGGGTATTCGTTCAGTTCGATGACGATCTCTGACAATATCTTCTATGCCAGTGAAGTTGCGCCGTGGTTCAGCCAGATCGTCATCCGTCCACACGGAGCCGGGCACTATCTGAATGGTGTGATCGTCTCTGGTAACAAGTTTCGTTCCAGCAGTGGCCGCATCGACCGGGCCGAGCGGGTCGATACCACCTTTGCGGACATGAACCACTTTGCGCATCTGAACGTGATTTTTGAGAACAACGTGTTTAACGGCATTAACGCAAAGGTTGAAAACCCATTACGGATTCGAAGTGCTCAGGGATCGGCGTCTTCGGTCTGGGTGATTTCCGCTCAGGGAAGGTTGCCCTTTGGCGGCAAGGCGCGCGGGTGTGATGCGGTCACTGTGTTGGGGGCGCTCAGAAATACGGCTGGGCACACAATATACACGGCGCCATACGTTGAGTTGGAGCAAGGCTCCAATCGTGACGCCATCCAGTTGCGCTGGCCTCAACCGGTTAGTGGTTCGGTGTCGACGATCATGCGCATGGAGTACTGAGCGCAGATGTTGTGAGCGCCAGGACGCTTCAGAACGTGTTCCAGATTGCCAGTTTGATGCCCGTATTCGTGCGGGCATCATTTCGTTCAATGCCAAATACCCAGGTGGTCGGGCTGTCTTTTGCACGGATCATGACCGAAGGCCTGACCCTCCAGTGCAATGGATGGCCGTTCCGGTAGGCGGTTTCGATCTGCAGAAATGGATTCACCAACCGCGCAGATGACAGGCCTGCGGTAATATCTAGCTTGCGGTACAAAGCTTCGTGGGTTCGGTATTCGAGTGCAGCGTCAACGGCGATCCATCCGTTGCCCCACCCAGTTTGAAACCCTTTGCCATACGACAAGGTCGCTTTGTACAAGGCCCAGGCGCGCGTCTGGCGGTGATGCGCTCCGACTGCAAATTCAGCCGCAAAGCGGCCTGCGCTTTCGAAATCGGCGACGGGCAGGCGGGCAAAGACCGTGGCATGCCCGTACAGGTCGCGGTGTTCTTCGATATCCAGACCCAGGGTGATGTTTTCCCGAAACCCCCATTCGCCATACAGCGAAGTTTTGTAGTCGTACCCGTTGTCCTGTTCTTTGAATGCCGTCAGGGAAGCCGCAACAAAAGCAGTGCCCTTGTCCCGCAACCACGCGCCGGGCCAGGCCGGAGAGGCCATCAAAAGCAAGAGCAGAATGGAGAGAGCCCGACACATGGGCGCAGCATCCGTTAGCTTGGTTAACGGATCGTTAGAATTTTTCTCAATTCCCGTAGGAAACCTATGCCGCTGAAACGCAAAGGAAACGCAAGACCTTTTCAAAACCTATGTTAAGTTTGTAGCAGACAAAGGAGAATCCAGATGCCGAAGATCGCAAAGAATGCAAGCGTCCAGACAGTTATCACAACCTTTGAAATGACACCCGGCACCTGTCAGGACCTGCTTGAAGCATTGACCGACGCCTATGCTGAGTTCATCTCGAAACAACCCGGCTTTGTTTCCGCTGGTCTGCATGTGAACGACGCACAGACCCGGATCGCCAACTATTCGCAATGGCAGCGCCGCGAGGATTTTCTGGCCATGTTGCGCACCCCGGAAATGCGGGACCGAAACCGTCAGATCAACGAGTTGTGCAAAAGCTTCGAGCCTGTGATGTACGACGTGGCCGAGACGTTTGGCGGGTCGTGATCTGGATCAAAGCCTAACAGCTTGTCTTGGTGCAATTTTGTGACGTGAAAACGGAGGTGCGCGTCATGTATCACAACATTCTTGTTCCCATTTCCTTTGATGCTGAACGGGATATTTCAGGGCCGTTGAAACTGGCCGAGGTGTTGGCGACACCGGATGCACAGGTCACGTTGCTGCACGTGGTCGAGCATATTCCGAACTACGCCATATCCTACATGCCGCCCGAATATCTGACTGAAGCTCGTAAGGCGTTGCAAACCGAACTGGATAGCCTCGCCGAAAAGCTGCCAAACGCCAAGGGTGTCGTGATCGAGGGGCATTCAGGCCGTACGATCCTCGATTGGGCGGAAGAGCACAAACCGGACCTGATTATCATGGCCTCTCACCGCCCGGGAATGCAGGATTTGTTGCTGGGTTCCACAGCTAACCATGTGGTTCGCCACGCCGCCTGCGCGGTTCACGTTGTGCGCTGATCGGGCCAGATATCGGTTGAGGCAAGGCGCCACGCTTTGCCAAAGCCGCCATTCAGGACGGCTTCTGAAACGGCAAAGGTGACGAAACCGAAATCGGCAAAATCCACATACAGTTTGGCTTTGGGTCGGAGGCTCAGATAGCGTATGCGCAGCGCGTCATGTTCGTCGGTTCCCCGGATGACAAACTGCGCGTTGGCATGCAGTGTCAGTCGGGGATGGGTTAACGGATCGCCCGTGCTGCCAGGCTCACCGATCAACAGCGCACAGGTGGGATTGGCCTTAAGCGCGCGCGTGTGGTCGGCCAGGGTTGAGATCAACGTAACCGGCTGCCCATGATCGTCCGTCGCCAGGGCGATGCGTGAAACCGAAGGCAGCGCTGTATCCGGGCACAGGACGGCCATGGCTCCATATGTTGCCTCTGTTATCAAATCGCGAGCCATGTCACGGGCGGTTTCGTCTACGGGACGGTATGGGTCAGTGTTGGTCATATCTATGTTTGCCATTCGAAGTCAGACTTGGCCGGACCCTAGCCATGTGGCGGAGAATGCGCGAGCCCTCGCATTGGCAAGCGCAGAATTTTGCAGGTCTCGGTTTTGCCACAAACCTCGTGTAAGTGGCTAGCATGGCGCCCAAAGATTCTGAGACCCTTGCTGAACGGAAAAACTCCAGAACCGCAGCGCGGCATCGGCGCGCCGACGCCTTGCGCAAACGGGCACTGTCGCCCGTTCGGATAATCCTGATGGTCCTCATGCTGCCAATCACAACCGCAGGAATCGCAGTCGGCGTCTATCTGCGCACATCTGAATTCGAACGCGAAGACGCCTTGTTACACCTTGTGGCAATGGCCGGTTGCCCGGCGGCTGAATCCCTCGTGCCGGGACCGTATTGGGATGGTGAGCCGGGATATCACGCGCGCAACGACACAGATGGTGATGGTGTGGCCTGCGGCATCCCTCCTCAAGTTGCAACACCGCAGCAGGCTGAGCCTCCTCGACAACGAACAGTTGGAACAGCCAAATTCGTGCGACCCGAATAGGTTGATGTCGATCAGCGCACGTGCTGCGCTTGCCTAACTCTGCTCCGGCCGTCACAGTCACGCCCATGACACGTGATGAGTTCAACACATTCTGCGCCAGCCTCTCTGCCACGACCCATGTTGTCCAATGGGGCAATGCGGACGTGTGGAAAGTGGGTGGCAAAGTGTTTGCAATCTGCGGCTGGAACGATGGGAAGGATGCTTTCACCTTCAAGGCCACCGATCTGGCCTTTGAGGTTTTGGGTGACGAGCCGGGAATCCGCCCAGCGCCCTATCTGGCGTCCCGCGGTATGAAATGGCTGCAGGTCTATGACGAACGCGGGATGAGCGATGCCTCACTACGCGACCACATCGTGACGTCCTATGAGATGGTCGTGGCCAAGCTGACCAAGAAGGTACGAGCCGAGTTGGGCATTTAGCTTTTCATCGCCTGCAGTAACTCGAGCAGCCCTTTCCGGTCATCATCATTGGCGTAATCGCCGGTGGCCAGACGTTCGGCAATGCGCAAACGCAGCCGTTCCTGCTGAGTGCGTACCTCTTCGCCGGCAGTTTCCGCCAGCGTCTTCATGATCACTGCCACGGCCTGCTGACGTTTGGTTGTCGGATTGGCGATATAGTCGACAAGGCTCTGCTGACCGGAATCGAGGATGTTTTCGGCCAGATCACGCAACTGCTCGCCGTTGGGCAGCAGCGGGGCGGGGGCGTCTTCGGGCGGCAGGATTTCCGGCACGCTGCGCGGGGTCTCGGCCAGCGCATTCGCACCGTCGACAAAGGCTTCGGTGATCATCCGGGTGATCCTGATCGCGCGCGGGTCCTTGAACAGGGCCGAGGCTATGGCCACGCCGTAATCTGTATAAACCCACGGATTGACCCGCCGCCCACCGCGGCCTTTGGGTCTTGAGATCACATTCCGTGATTGCAAATCGGTAACCTCGGCATCGGTTAGCTGAAAGCGGTAACCCTCGAACAGTTCCTTGTTGCGTGACACGGCCTGATTGAAGGCGCTGACGGACTTCCCATAAAACTGCGCCAGATCCTCGGCCAGCACCACGCGGACACCGCGCACCCTGTGGATGGCGCTCTGGACTTCATGCGTGCTGGGCAGGTTCTTGGCGTTTGGCATTGTAACCGTTTGGAATCACAGACTGTGATTTCAAACGTGGAGCAGCGCGCGCTAGGCTGCAAGTTTGAAGTGTGATCGAAGAGGTTGGCGAGCGTCGAAAATCCCGACTAAATCTATCAACTATATGTTTTTATTGGCTTTTTTATTGACATTGGGTTGGCGGTTCTTATATCCAATCCATAACGAATTCACAGGTACCAAGCTGCAGCAAGCCATCGTAAGCCACAGCACGCAAAAGCCAGCCTCGCGCCAGCAACAGCAAGCAAAAGCCAACGACAGTCAGCCCAAAGCGAGCCATCGCCCGCCAGAGCCAGGCACCCAGCTGAATTCGTTTGATTTTCCGATTATTTGAACGTGGCGATTTCAAAGAGTCGGTTCAGGACAAATGCGCTCCGGCACACTCGCGAAAGATGCGAACATGAGGTGCGGCGCCGTCCAAGGAAAATTCGGTCAGACTATCCTGCGTAAAAGCATAAGCGGTCTGATTGTACTCCAAGCCATTCAGAACATTGCCGAAACCCGTATCTGTAACCGTAAGCGACGCGGCGTTGGCGGACAACACATGGCGCGGCGTGGCGATTTCGACGGGGTTCGGGCCGTCAAACCGCATGGCGAACCACGGGGTCTGCGTCCAAGCTTCGGTCTTGCGGGAAACGGTTAGCGTGTAAAGTGGCTGAGCGGGGTCGTAGGTCAGGAAGATCTCTGCGGTCTCAGTGTCATGCGAAAGGGTGCAGACAGAACCGACCGTTGCCTCCCAGGCAGTGGCCGATGTGGCCAGGATCAGAGATAACAGAACGCCGCGCATGATCGGTTACTTAGCTGCCAATGGGGCTTGGGCAAGCGTTGTTATCTGCCTCATCTATTCAGGCTGGTGTAGCACGAAACAGCGTCAACGAAAGCGTTGACGGATTTCCCTGAGAGCCGCGGCAATTCCTCGGCCAGCACCACGCGGGTGCCACGCACCCTGTGAGTGACGCTTTGGATTTCATGGGTTCGGAGCAAGGGGGTTGGGTTCGTCATGGCAACCGTTTGGAATCACAACTTGTGATTTCAAACGTGGAGCAGAGAGCAGCTGGGCTGCAAGAGTGGTGTGTGGGTCTTTAGGCCTCACACCGATAATTCAAACAAATGACAATAAGGTGCTACGGACCATGACAGCGCAAATCTAACGAGTTGGAATCGATGAATGGATATCCTTTGCAGTGAACGAACCAAGAAATGCAATGACTTCGTCTAGGAGTGCGGCACTCTCAATTCGCTGCCCCTCAATTTCAAAGCGTAGGCCATTCGAAATGTCATTGAATGAGTTTTCATTTTCAATTGGTCCGCCTCGCCCGCGAAGCTCTTGCTTCGCAAAAGGTATCCGAATTCTGGCCAGCCTCTTCTTCAATTCTTTAATTTCTGTTTGCTTTTCCTCTGAGAAGCAATTTGCATGCTGATCCATTGTTCTTAAAACTTCATAAGCGCCTAAAACCCATAGCCAGAACAAATCATAGTATTCGTACAAATCGACGTCTTGAATTTCTTCCGGCCAGTTTTGACTTAACTCGGAAAGCCTTTGTCTCACTCTTCGGAGAGCATTTGCTTGCGTCAACGTATTGAATGAAAATCCTATCAGCGCATTCTGCTGAGCGAGATCACTCATAGTTGTCATTCACCTCTTCCTTCTCTTCACATTCCCACCCCGCTGCCCCGGCCGTCCAGCAGTTGAACGTCCACGCGATTTCACTGCATCCTCCGAGGCTTTCTCGACCGCCCATTGGCGCGCCATGGGGTCGTCGGCGACGGCCAGATCGACCGCTTCCAGACGTTTGATCTCATCCCGGATATTAGCGGCTTCTTCGAATTCCAGGTTCTCGGCGGCTTTGCGCATCTGATCGCGCAGCCCGTCCAGATGGGCCTCGAGGTTGGCACCGTGCATCGGTTTGTCGATGGTGGCGGTGACGCGATTCATGTCGACGTCGCCTTCGTAGAGACCGGCCAGAACGTCCTCGACATTCTTCTTCACCGTCTCAGGTGTGATGCCGTGTTCCTCGTTATAGGCGATCTGTCTGGAGCGGCGGCGATTGGTTTCGTTCAGGGCGCGCTCCATCGAGCCGGTGATTTTGTCGGCATACATGATCACCCGGCCATCGGCGTTTCGCGCGGCGCGACCGATGGTCTGGATCAGCGAGGTTTCTGATCGCAGGAAGCCCTCTTTATCCGCGTCAAGAATAGCGACCAGCCCGCATTCGGGGATGTCGAGCCCTTCGCGCAGCAGGTTGATGCCGACCAGCACATCGAAGGCCCCCAGACGCAGATCGCGCAGGATTTCGATGCGTTCCAACGTGTCGATGTCCGAGTGCATGTAGCGGACCTTGATGCCCTGTTCGTGCAGGTATTCGGTCAGATCTTCGGCCATGCGTTTGGTCAGCGTCGTGACCAGCGTGCGATATCCATCGGCTGCGACCTTGCGCACCTCGTCCAGCAGGTCGTCCACCTGCATGGATACGGGGCGGATTTCGACTTCGGGGTCCAATAGGCCGGTGGGGCGGATCACCTGTTCGGTGAAGACGCCGCCGGTCTGTTCGATCTCCCACTTCGCGGGCGTGGCCGAGACAAATACCGATTGCGGGCGCATGGCGTCCCATTCCTCGAACTTCAGGGGGCGGTTGTCCATGCAGGACGGCAGGCGGAACCCGTGTTCGGCCAGCGTGAACTTGCGCCGATAGTCGCCTCGGTACATGCCGCCGATCTGTGGCACGCTGACGTGGGATTCATCGGCAAAGACGATGGCGTTGTCGGGGATGAATTCGAACAGGGTCGGGGGCGGCTCGCCCGGTGCGCGGCCGGTCAGATAGCGTGAGTAGTTCTCGATCCCGTTACAGACGCCGGTGGCCTCGAGCATTTCCAGATCGAAGTTGGTGCGCTGTTCCAGACGCTGAGCTTCCAGCAGTTTGCCTTCGCCGACCAGTTGGTCAAGCCGGATGCGCAGTTCCTTTTTTATGCCGATGATCGCCTGATGCATTGTGGGTTTCGGCGTTACGTAGTGCGAATTTGCATAGACGCGCACCTGTTCCATCGTGGCTGCGCGCTCACCGGTCAGCGGGTCAAATTCGGTGATCTGTTCCAACTCCTCACCGAAGAACGAGAATTTCCATGCCCGATCCTCAAGGTGCGCGGGCCAGATCTCCAGTGAATCGCCGCGCACCCGGAACGAGCCGCGCTGGAACGCCTGATCGTTGCGGCGGTATTGTTGGGCCACCAGATCGGCCATTACCTGCCGCTGATCGTATTCGTTGCCGACCTTCAGGTCCTGCGTCATCGCGCCATAAGTTTCGACCGACCCGATACCGTAAATGCAGGACACCGAAGCGACGATGATCACGTCATCTCGCTCCAACAGCGCACGCGTGGCCGAGTGGCGCATCCGGTCGATCTGTTCGTTGATCTGCGATTCTTTCTCAATATAGGTGTCCGACCGCGCCACATAGGCTTCGGGCTGGTAATAGTCGTAGTAGGACACGAAGTATTCGACCGAGTTTTCAGGGAAGAACCCTTTGAACTCACCATAAAGCTGCGCCGCCAGCGTCTTGTTCGGCGCGAGGATGATCGCAGGGCGCTGCGTTTCCTCGATCACCTTGGCCATGGTGAAGGTTTTCCCCGTGCCGGTCGCACCCAACAGAACCTGATCACGCTCGCCATCGTTCACACCACCGGCCAGTTCCGTGATCGCTGTTGGTTGGTCGCCTGCGGGCGCGAATTCGGTATGCATGACGAACTGCTTGCCGCCCTCAAGTTTCAGGCGGGCGCGGACGTCTTCGGCGGTCAGTTGGGTCTTGTCGGAATGGGTGTATGGCATGGGCAGGCTCCGGATCAGGCCCTTACATTTGTTCTTATTTTGTCCAGCTGCAAGGCCTGATCCGGTCTGAAAACTCAGTTTCAATAATAGGCAAACTGCATGTGGGGGATTTCATCTGCCTGTGCCTTGTCTGCAAGAGCTTTCAGGTTGCCGTCCAGAACACGGCCCATCATGGCCTTCAAAATCGTTTGCCCCATCAGCCAGCCTACGAGGCCGTACTTCATCTGGAAGTCCATGCTCCAGATCACGCGCGAGCGGCTGTTGGCCTGCGGCTTGATGGTGATTGCTGCATGCGCTTCGGTCAGTGGCATGGCCGACATCTCGGACAGGCGCACGCGATAGCCCTTGTTGACTTGCCAATCTGTAACTTCCTCGACCAGCGAGGTTCCGTTTTCAAAGTGGCAGCGCCGTTTTGATCCAACGCCGATTTCGCCGGTGGTCAATGCATCGACCGAGGTGACCTGAGGCGCGAATTCGTCGATCTGCATGAACCGGCTGAGGATGGCCCAAACGGCTTCGGGCCGCGCGTCGATTTCCAAGGTTCTTTCGTGGTGGATCATGGTGGTGTCCTCTTGATGGGGTGTCACCGTTTATAAAGGACCCTGATGACAGTTTCTGGCATTAGGTGCGTGATCTGCCGCGACAATTGCCACCTTGTCCCGGCCTGCGCTCTGACGCATAAACATACTCAGCCAAGTGAGTACGGAGAGGCGACATGCGCGCACGGATTTACCAGCCTGCAAGGAATGCGATGACTTCGGGGATGGCCAAGACCCGCAAGTGGGTTCTGGAATACGCACCCGCATCGGCGCGTGAGGTTGATCCGCTGATGGGCTGGACGTCTTCGTCGGATACGCAGACCCAGGTGCGCCTGAAGTTCGACACCAAGGAAGAGGCGCTGGATTACGCCAAGGACAACGGTATCGACGCGCAGGTCAGCGAGCCGCACAAGCGCAAACCTAATCTGCGCGCGCGCGGCTATGGCGAGAATTTTGCCACCGATCGGCGCGCGCCCTGGACCCACTGAATGATCGAAATCCGTGAGGCCGACCCGACCGCGGATGAATTATGTCCGGTGGTCGAGGCGCATTTTTCCCATAGCGAAACGGCGGGACCTGCGGAAAGCAATCACACCATGGATGCCGATGCACTGGCCGGGGACGGGATTCGGTTCTGGGCCATGTATGAAGGTGGGCAACCCATTGGGTGCGGGGCGTTGAAGGCTTTGCCCGATGGCACGGCCGAGGTGAAGTCCGTTCATATTCTGTCTGGGGCCCGAGGGCGCGGGCTGGCGCAGGTGATGATGAATCACCTGACGGATGTCGCACGCGCCGAAGGGGTTTCAGCCCTGGTTCTGGAAACGGGGGCCGCGCATCTGACCGAATACGCCGCCGCCCGCAAACTCTATGAGCGTCTGGGCTATTCCTATTGCGGTCCCATTTTCGGCTATGAATCTGATCCGAACAGCGCCTTCATGCGCTTGGCTCTTGAACCCCGGGAATAAAAACCGCAAGAAGGGCACAGCGGTCCCGTAGCTCAACTGGATAGAGCAGCTGACTTCTAATCAGCAGGTTGAGGGTTCGAGTCCTTCCGGGATCGCCATGATCTAAAAAATTCACGCATTCCTTAGCTTTTGTTTGGGCAAAGGCCCATATCAGGTGCGCAGATGCGCGTTTGAAATCCCGAGGTAGTCGGGGCGATGACTCGCTAATTTTCCATCTTGGTGAAATAATTCTTGCAACCGGTTGCAAAGCGAAACATTCTGCGCGGCAGAGAATGGATTCGGAGAAGCCGTATGCTCAAGATTGGACTACTGGGGGCCGGACGTATCGGTCGCGTGCATGCGCGGGCCATTTCAGAGCACTCCAAAAGCCAACTGGCTGCGGTTTCGGATGCCGTTTCAGAGGCTGCGGAAAGCCTGGCAGGTGAATATCAGGCCGAAACGCGCAGTTCCGAAGACATTATAGCCGATTCCTCGATTGATGCGGTTCTGATCGCCACACCCACGGACACACATTCTGACCTAATCGAGGCCGCGACTCGGGCCGGAAAGGCGGTGCTGTGCGAGAAGCCTGTCGATCTGGACCTTGAACGGGCCATCGCTTGTCAGCAGATCGCATCGGACACGGGCCAGCCGGTCATGGTCGGGTTCAATCGCCGGTTCGACCCGAACTTTGCAGCGATGAAAGCATCCTTTGATGCCAATGAGATCGGCAAGGCCGAGCTGCTCTCGATCACGTCGTTTGACCCCGCGCCGCCTTCTGTCAGCTACGTCAAGGTCTCGGGCGGGTTGTTCAGGGATATGATGATCCATGACTTTGATATGGCGAACTATCTCTTGGGGCAGTTACCCATAGCGGTTTCGGCTGTTGGGACCTCGGTTATCGACCCTGAGATTGGCCAAGCTGGAGACGTCGATACGGCCGTTGTTACAATGACTTATTCGGATGGGCGGATCGCAGTCATCAAGAACTCTCGACGGGCAGTTTATGGATATGATCAGCGCGTTGAACTGTTGGGGTCAGAGGGATTGCTTCAGGCGCAAAACATTCTGGAAAACTCGGTCGTTAAGTCCACGGCCGATGGTGTCGTTGGCGCCAAGCCGACCTACTTCTTCCTGGAGCGCTACATGAATGCCTATCGGGCGGAATGGAGCGCATTCGTTGACGCCGTCGAGGCCGGTTCAGACATGCCGGTCACTCTGGAGGACGGCGTCGCAGCGCTGGCGATGGCCGAGGCTGCGACCCGCTCAGCGCAATCCGGAAGACCGGTCCTTTTGGATGAAGTTTTGAAACCGGTTGCAAAATGATCGGATATCCGGAAACTGAAGATAGCCCCGGTCAACTTGGGGCAGAGGAGATTCGGCCAGTGCCGAATGACTGGGGCTGAAGCCCAGACAATACGATTGACAGTTCTATTGGGAGGAATGGAAATGAAAACGTTCGTAAAAGGGGTTCTGATGGCCAGCGCCGTCGCAATCGCCGGTGCCACTGGCGCTGCAGCGGAGGGCGAGAAGTATATTTTGATCAGTCATGCCCCGGACAGCGACAGTTGGTGGAACACCATCAAAAACGGCATCGCATTGGCGGGCGACCAAATGGGCGTTGAGGTCGAGTACCGCAACCCGCCCACCGGTGACCTTGCCGACATGGCCCGGATCATTGATCAGGCTGCAGCTTCAGGGCCAAACGGCATCATCACAACGTTAGCCGACCCGGACATTCTGGAAGGCCCGATCAAGGCGGCCGTGGATTCTGGTATCGACGTCATCATCATGAACACTGGCACACCCGAAAAGGCGCGTGAAGTTGGTGCGCTGATGTATGTGGGACAGCCGGAATATGACGCCGGTTTTGCCGCAGGTCAGCGCGCGAAGGATGACGGCATCGGGTCATTTTTGTGCGTGAACCACTACATCGTGCAGCCATCCAGTCAGGAGCGCTGCCAGGGCTTTGCCGATGGTCTGGGTGTTGAGCTCGGTGAACAGATGATCGACGCAGGTCAGGACCCGGCCGAGATCAAGAACCGTGTTCTGGCCTACCTGTCAGCCAACCCTGAAACAGACGCTGTTCTGACGCTTGGCCCGACCTCGGCCGACCCGACCATTCTGGCGCTGGAAGAAAACGGCATGGCCGGTGACATCTACTTTGGCACCTTCGACCTGGGTGGTGAAATCGTCAAAGGCATCAAAAGCGGCGTGATCCAGTGGGGCATCGACCAGCAGCCCTTCCTGCAGGCCTACCTGCCGGTCGTCGTGATGACCAACTACCACCGTTATGGCGTTCTGCCGGGCAACAACATCAACTCGGGCCCCGGTTTTGTGACCGCAGACGGGTTGGAAAAGATCGAAGAATTCGCGGGCGAATACCGCTGATCTTCATAACGGTGCGGACGCCGGACATGTGTCCGCACCCCCTGATTTAAGCATTCAGAATGACGCGCGAAGGAGGCAACAATGGCTGAGTCAGCGCAAACCGCAAGTGGCGGTGACGAGCGGATCAAAGAGATCTCACCCCTGCGCCGAGCCCTTATCCGCCCGGAACTGGGTGGCATGGTCGGAACGGTGGCAGTATTCACGTTTTTCCTGCTGTTTGCCTTTGACAGTGGCATGTTCACCGCTCAGGGCGTGATGAACTGGTCCGTAGTTTCTGCGCAGTTCATGATCATTGCCGTTGGTGCCTGTTTGCTGATGATCGCGGGTGAATTTGATTTGTCCGTTGGTTCGATGATCGGCTTTGCAGGCATGATGATCGCAATCTTTTCGGTCACGCTCAGTTGGCCGGTCTGGATGGCTATCATTGTGACGTTTGCGCTTTGTGTCTCGATCGGGGCGGTCAACGGCTTTATCGTCGTGCGCACTGGCCTGCCCAGCTTTATCGTAACGCTGGCCTTCCTGTTCATCCTGCGCGGCTTTACGATCTACCTGCCTCAGACCATTGAGCGGAAAACAATTATTGGCGGCATCCGTGACGTGGCCGAGGGCGACTGGCTGGCATCGGTATTCGGCGGCAAAGTCGGGCAGGGCTTTTTCGTCTGGCTCGGCGACAACGGCCTGATCGAAACCTTCGAACGCGGCACGCGCGAGGGCCAGCCAGTGGTTGACGGCATTCCCATGCTGCTGATCTGGGCTCTGGGGATCATTATCTTTGGCCACGTGTTGCTGACAAAAACCAAGTTTGGCAACTGGATTTTTGCCTCGGGCGGTGACGCTGAGGCGGCCCGAAACTCGGGTGTACCGGTGAACAGGGTCAAGATTCTGATGTTCATGTTCACTGCCTTCTGCGCAACGGTTTTCGCCACCTGTCAGGTAATGGAATTCGGCTCTGCCGGTGCGGATCGCGGTTTGCTGAAGGAATTTGAGGCCATCATCGCTGTGGTGATCGGTGGCGCGCTGTTGACCGGCGGTTACGGCTCGGTTCTGGGCGCGGCCCTTGGGGCGCTGATCTTTGGCGTGGTGCAGCAGGGGCTGTTCTTTGCGGGCGTCGAAAGCTCTCTGTTCCGGGTGTTCCTGGGTGTGATCCTGCTGGGCGCCGTAATCCTGAACACCTACATCCGTCGCATCATCACAGGAGAACGCTGAGATGACCGAAGATTCCAAGTTCCATCACGGCGATGTTCAGGATCGCGAACCCATAATCCGAATGATCGATATCCAGAAACACTTTGGCTCAGTGATCGCTTTGGCCGGGGTCAGCTTTGATCTGAAGCCTGGTGAATGTCACTGTCTGCTGGGCGACAATGGTGCGGGTAAATCGACCTTTATCAAGACTATGTCAGGGGTGCATAAGCCGACTTCGGGTGAGATCATCTTCGAAGATAAACCCATGCATTTCGAGGATCCGCGCGATGCCATCGAAGCCGGCATCGCGACGGTGCACCAGCATCTGGCGATGATCCCGCTGATGAGTGTCAGCCGGAACTTCTTTATGGGCAACGAACCCACGCGCAAAGTCGCCGGTATCAATTTCTTCGACAAGAAACTGGCCGACGAAATCACCATGGAAGAGATGCGCAAGATGGGCATCAACTTGCGTGGGCCGGATCAGGCTGTGGGTACTCTGTCCGGCGGGGAACGCCAGACAGTCGCGATTGCCCGTGCGGTGCATTTCGGCGCCAAAATCCTGATCCTGGACGAGCCGACTTCGGCGCTGGGTGTACGCCAGACATCGAACGTGCTGGCGACCATCGACAAGGTACGCAGTCAGGGTGTGGGCGTGGTTTTCATCAGCCACAACGTACGCCACGCTTTGGCTGTCGGCGATCGCTTTACCGTGTTGAACCGGGGTCAAACTCTGGGCACTGCAAAACGCGGCGAAATCTCGCCCGAGGAACTGCAGGACCTGATGGCAGGTGGTCAGGAACTGGCCGAGCTGGAAGGATCATTGGGCGGCACGGTCTGACGCGATCCCGCGCGGACCTGACATATTCGAGAAACTGGAATTCAACCGACTGGCCGGGGTGGCCGTAAGTTGAAAGGGATCACAATGGGCAAGACAATCAGACTGACCGCAGCGCAAGCTCTGGTCCGCTATCTGGGCGCGCAGATGAATGAGGCCGGAGAGCCCTTTATCGCAGGTGTCTGGGCTATTTTTGGGCACGGGAACGTGGCTGGATTGGGTGAGGCGTTGCATGCCGTCAAGGACACCCTCCCAACGTATCGCGGCCACAATGAACAGACGATGGCGCATTGTGCTATCGCCTATGCCAAGCAAATGCGACGTTCGCGTGCCATGGCTGTGACCTCGTCCATTGGGCCGGGTGCGACCAATATGGTGACGGCGGCCGCGCTGGCGCATGTGAACCGGTTGCCGGTTCTGATCATTCCCGGCGATGTTTTCGCGACGCGTGGCCCCGATCCTGTGCTGCAACAAATAGAGACCTTTGGCGATGGAACGGTCAGTGCCAATGATTGCTTCAAGCCCGTCAGTCGTTACTTCGATCGTATTTCACGGCCCGAACACCTGCTGACCGCGTTGCCGCGCGCATTCCGTACCATGACAGACCCGGCTGATTGTGGACCGGCGACTTTGGCCTTCTGTCAGGACGTACAGGCCGAGGCCTTTGATTACCCCGAAAGCTTCTTTGAGCCGCGCGTCTGGTACCAACGTCGCATCCGCCCGGATGAGGGCGAACTGGCGCGCGCTGTCGCGGCCATCAAGGCGGCAAAGCGCCCGGTTATCGTGGCCGGGGGTGGAGTGCACTACTCTGGCGCAACTGATGCATTGCAGAGTTTCGTGGAAACCCACAACATCCCCATTACCGAGACACAGGCCGGAAAGTCCGCGCTGGCGTGGGATCACCCGCTGAACCTTGGACCCGTGGGCGTGACCGGCGGTGAACCAGCAAACTCGGTCTGTGCCAAGGCGGATCTGGTGCTGGCCGTCGGCTCGCGCCTGCAGGACTTCACCACGGGATCGTGGGGACTGTTTTCCAACCCCGAACGCGAAATGATCTGCCTGAACACGGCTGCCTACGACGCAGAAAAACACGGCGCGATGCCGCTGCAATCGGACGCGCGCATCGGGTTGGAAGAGCTGGGCGCGGCCTTGCAGGGATACCGTGCCGATCCTGTGGCGGATACACTGAAGGCTGAATGGTACGGCAAGGTCGACAAGCTGACTGACGCGCCCGGTGAAGGCAATGCCCTGCCGACCGATATGCAGGTGGTCGGAGCGGTCCAGCGCGCCTCAAATGACGATACGGTCGTCATGTGCGCCGCGGGGACTATGCCGGGTGAACTGCACAAGCTGTGGAAAGCCCCGCGTCCCGGTGCCTATCACATGGAGTACGGCTTTAGCTGTATGGGATATGAGATCGCCGGTGCGATGGGCATCAAGATGGCCCAGCCGGATCGCGACGTGATCTGCTTTACCGGCGACGGCACCTATATGATGGCGAATTCGGAAATGGCGACGGCGTCGATGATGGGTGTCTCGTTCACCGTGGTCATTACCGATAACCGTGGCTTTGGCTGCATCAACCGTCTTCAGATGGGCACTGGCGGGGCAGAGTTTAACAACCTGCTGGATCATGCCGTGCATGAGAACCCCTCTGCCATCGATTTCGCGGCCCACGCGGCGGCGATGGGCGCGACCTCGGTCAAGGTCAGCTCGATTGCTGAACTGGAAGGGGCGCTTGCCAAACGTGGCGATATCAAAGGGCCTTACGTGGTGGTCATCGACACCGATCCGTACCCCTCGACTGAATACGGCGGCACGTGGTGGGAAGTGGCGGTGCCCGAGGTCAGCATCCGCCCCGAAGTGAATGAAAAACGCGCAGCCTATGAGCTGGCGATCAAGGAAAGAAACACGAAATGAGCGTGAAAATCGGGATTTCTCCGATCGCCTGGCAGAATGATGACCTGCCGGACCTGACGGCCGCGTACACCATGGAGCAGGCGCTGAAAGAGGCGCGTGAGATCGGCTATGTCGGTGTCGAACGCGGCCAGCGGATGCCCAGCTACACCGAAGGGTTGCGCGCCTATCTGGAAGGCAATGACATCGCGCTGTGCGGTGGGTGGTGCTCGGGCGCGTCGCTGGTCAACGACTTCGCGACAGAACGCGAAGCGGTGCGCGAGCAGGTCGAGCAGTTTGTGGCCCTGAATAGCCCATGCATCGTCTATGCCGAGTGCTCGAACACCGTTCAGGGGCAAGCTGGTACCCCGGTCAACAACCGACCCAATCTGTCCAAAGACGAGGTCTTGGCCTATGCCACCAAGATCACTGAGCTAGCGAAATGGATGGGCGATCAGGGTATGACGATGGCCTACCACCATCACATGGGCACGATCATAGAAACCGAAGATGACGTGAACTGGTTGATGGAAGGATCGGGTCCCGAGGTGAAATTGTGCTTTGACACCGGCCACCTGCTGTTCGGCGGCGGCGATGTCATGGCGACCCTGAACCGCTGGGGTGACCGTGTGCATCACGTGCATTTCAAGGACATCCGCCCGACGATCGTGCAGGATGTGCGCGAAAATGACCGCAGTTTCCTGGACGCTGTTGTTGCCGGCGCGTTCACTGTACCGGGTGACGGGTGCATCGACTTTCAGGCTGTGGCGAACGCTTTGAAATCCATGGATTACGACGGCTGGATCGTCGTCGAGGCTGAGCAGGACCCGGCCAAGGCGCCGCCCTACGAGTATTCCAAGAAGGGCTACAAGCACATTCTCGACGTCTGCGCGCAAGCAGGATTGGAGGTCCAAGCGTAACAATCAGCCTTGCGGGCAACACCGAAGCCATGAAAAAAGGAGACAAATCATGGTAAATCAGGAACTGGGCTTTGTCGGTTACTTCGACCGGGAATCCTGTGATCTGGATGAATTCAAGGTGTTGACCTCGCAGAGCATGGCAGCCGCGGCGGTGCCCCATGCCGCCTCGATTGAGAAGAATGTCCCGATCTACGACATGCACGCTTTGCGACCAGTTCTGGAGGATGCAGACAAGCGCAAAGCTCTGATGGCCGAGTGGGGCCATGTTCTGGGTAAATCGGCCGGAGTTATCGCTCTGAAGGGAGCTTTCGCAGATACATCCGTAATCGACCGCGCCAGCGATGTTTTTCGTCAGATCATCGTAGAGGAACGTCAAAGCTGTGCGGGCGAAGGCGATCACTTCGCCGCCTCAGGTGCGAACGACCGGATCTGGAACGCCCTGCAAAAGCAGTGCCTGCGCGACCCGGAAGGTTTTGCGCTCTATTTTGGGAACATCGCAATTGCGGCCGCGTGTGAGGCGTGGCTGGGGCCAAATTATCAGGTCACCGCTCAGATCAATCAGGTGCGTCCGGGCGGTAAAGCGCAACAGGCGCACAGGGACTATCACCTTGGGTTTCAGAGCGCGGACAGAGCAGCGCTTTATCCCGCGCATACTCATCTGGTTACAGCATCGCTGACGCTGCAAGGCGCGGTTGCCCATTGCGACATGCCGGTGGAAAGCGGACCAACCAAGTTGTTGCCCTTTTCCCAATTGTATCCGCCAGGCTACCTGGCGTTTCATGATCAGGACCATCGGACCCATTTTGAGGAAAACTATGTTCAGTTGCCGCTGGACAAGGGGGATGCCGTTTTCTTCAACCCCGCGCTGTTCCACGCAGCGGGCGAAAACCGCAGTGCCGACATCGACCGGATGGCCAACCTGTTGCAAATCTCATCCGCTTTTGGACGTGCGATGGAAGCCATCGATTGGCGATCTATGTCCGAGGCGGTCTTCCCTTCGCTTGTCGCCTTGAAACAGCGGGGCGCGTTGGTCGGCTCTGAGTTGGATGCGGCCATTGCTGCTACGGCAGAGGGATACCCCTTCCCGACAAATCTGGATACGGACCCTCCGGTCGGCGGCAATGCCCCGGAAAGCCAGGCCGATATTCTGCGTCGTGCTGTTTCTGAAGGTTGGACCGAAGCGCAATTGGCCGAGACCTTCTCGGCGCTGCAATCAAGGCAAGCTGCCTGAGGTAAAACGGGCGGGCGTACCAGCCCGCCCCAGACGGAGAAAAGAGATGGCGGATCTGCTAAAAAAGCCTTTTGGTGCGCGTGGAAAAGTGCACGACATCACTCCGGCCAGCGCCGGATGGCGGTATGTAGGGTTTGGGCTTTACCACCTCAAAGCAGGCGATACGGCATCCGAGGCTACAGGCGACCGTGAGGTCATTCTGGTCATGGTTGAGGGCAAGGCTCACATCGCCGGTGCTGAGCGCGACTGGGGTGTTTTGGGTGATCGGATGGACGTGTTCGAGAAAACACCGCCGCATTGCCTGTATCTGCCGAACGGAACGGAATGGACGGCCACAGCGGAAACGGACTGCGTAATCGCGGTGTGTTCAGCCCCAGGCAAAGGGGGGCACGCGGCTCGCCGGATCGGGCCAGAGGGCATCACCCTGACCGAACGGGGAAAGGGTGTGAACACGCGCTACATCAACAATATCGCGATGGAGGCCGAGGACTATGCCGACAGTTTGCTCGTGACCGAAGTCTTTACGCCGAACGGTCACTGGTCGTCCTACCCAAGCCACCGCCATGACGAGGACGACTATCCCCGGATCACCTATCTGGAAGAGACCTATTACCACCGTCTGAACCCGGCCAACGGTTTTGGCATTCAGCGGGTCTATACCGATGATGGTCAACTGGATGAAACCATGGCTGTCTCGGACGGGGATGTAGTGACCGTCCCGCGCGGGCATCACCCCTGCGGTGCGCCTTACGGGTTCGAAATGTACTACCTAAACGTGATGGCAGGTCCGCTGCGCAAATGGCGGTTTGTCGCGGCCCCCGAGGTCGAATGGATCATGGAGCGAGACGGGTAATCCAAACCGACCCCGCCCAAGGGCTTTATCCCTGCGGCGGGGCACCAAAAGCGCGGATTACAACGCGGGCTGCGGCCTCAACCGGGTCATGGGTTTCTTTCAGGATCGTCACGCGATCGAAACGTTCGGGGTCTCGGTTGACTGCCTCGCGAAGAGCGTTGCCGAATGCCATCCGCAACTCGGTTCCAATGTTGAACTTGCAGATCGACGTTTCGCGCGCCAACCGGCTGCGTTGTTCTACTGGCACACCCGACCCGCCGTGAATGACCAGCGGTACATCGGTCGCAGCGTCGATTTCCGCAATCCGAGCCTCGTCCAGCCCGCCTTCTTTGTTTTGCTGCAGGTGGACGTTGCCAACCGAGATCGCCATTGCGTCCACGCCGCTTTCGCGGGCGAACTTCGCGGCCTCGGCGGGATCTGTGCCGTTCGACCCTTCACCGCCGGAATAACCTACGAACCCGATCTCGCCCTCGCAGGAAATACCAGCCGCATGCGCCATCTCTGCAATGGCGGCGGTTTCGTCGATGTTCTGCTGCAGCGGCTTGCGCGAGCCGTCGAACATCAGTGACGTGAACCCGCTGTCCAACGCGATCTTGCAGTCCTCGAACGTATAGCCATGGTCCAGATGCGCCACGACCGGGACCGAGGCGTTCTCGGCCAGGTGGCGGAACATCTTACCCAGAATGGGAAGCGGAGTATGCTCACGGCAGCTTGGACCCGCCTGCAGGATCACCGGCGCGTTCTCCGCCTCCGCAGCGGCCACATAGGCGCGCATGTCTTCCCAGCCAAGGGTGACAAGGCCACCCACTGCATAACCGTGCTCATATGCAGGTGTCAGGACGTCTTTCAGTGTGACTAGGGTCATTTGAACTTGGCAATCATGTCTTTGATGCCCGGAATGGTCTCGACCTGATAGGCATGGGTGGGTTGGAAAAACTGAACCAGAGAGCGCTGTGTCAGGCCGCCGAGGATAGTGAAGTAATACATCTCGTACCCAGGCAGCACACAGCAGGGGTGGTAGCCCTTGTCGATGCAGATCGTTGAGCCGTCGACGATGTGATAGGCGTCGCCCGGCTCGTTGTCCTCGCGCTGCAACATTTGCAGGCCCGAGCCCCAGTTGGGTTTGAAACGGAAGTTATATGTCTCGTCGTGCCGCGTCTCTTCCGGCAGGCGGTTGGTGTCGTGTTTATGGCTAGGGAAACCAGACCAGCCCCCCTGACCTACGGTGAACAGCTCACTGACCAGCAGGCGGCCAACCTTGTCGTGCTGTTTCTGGCCGAGGATGTGCTTGATCTTGCGATGCGTTTTGGTGTCGTCGCTGCCGTATTGAACCAAGTCATGTTCGCGCACGTCGAAGGGGTCTAGCACCTTGTCGTACTTAGCTCCCGCGATAAAAACTTCCGTTTCGTCCGACACGCAGACCAGCCGAACTTTAGCGCCGACGGGCACATAAACGCCTTCTGGATCGCCATCCCAGACGTCTTCGCCCCGCTTGCCCAGCTTGGCAAACCGAACGCCTTCGACGTCAACGTCGACGCTGCCGGTGGCAGGAACGATGCAGGTCTCATAACCCGGCACCTGATACTCGAACGCCTCGCCGTTTTTCAGTTTGACGATGTTGAAATAGTTCAGCGGCACCGTGGAATCGTCTGCATCAACGATGGGTTTGTTCTGATTTTCATAGGGCGCGATATGCATGGGTGTTTCCTATGTCGTGGGGCCGGGGTGAGAGGCGAGAAACGCGTCCAGCTCCGGCGTTGTTGGCATTGCCGGGGCGCACCCGGGTTTTGATACGACGATTGAAGCGCAGGCCGAGCCGCGCATGACCGCCTCCTTAAGCTCGCTGCCGGCAGCGATTGACGCCAACAGGCCAGCCATAAAGCTATCGCCGGCACCATTGGGTTTGACGGCGGTAACCGGATAGATGCCGGTTTCGATTTCCTGTCCGTCCACCAACGTGACAGCGCCCTTTTCGCCCATTTTGTAGATCACGATACGACCCGGTTTTGCGGCCAGTTCCTTTGCCTTGTCCAAGCCCTTTTCGATGCCTCCGGCCATGAACCCGAACTCTTCGTCATTGCCGACGATAAGGTCGCTGGCCTCGCCTGCGCGCGATAGAACCTCAGCGGCGACCTCGGGGGATGGCCAGCTGTACGGGCGGTAGTCAATGTCGAATATGACTGGCAATCCCGTCTTGCGGGCGTTGTCGAACGCGCGAAACGTGGCGCTGCGCGAAGGTTCCGAGGCGAACACCGTTCCGGCAGAGATCACCGCCGAGAACTTGTCATAGTCAACCTTGTCCATATCATCCTCAGTCACCTGAAAGTCGACCGCACCGTTGCGGTAGATGACGTTCTGGAAATTTTCGATCCGGCTTTCGTAGACGGCCAGTGACATGCGGTATTCACCACCGACGACCCGGATATAGGAGGTGTCGACGCCGTAATGTGCCAGCTTGTTCAAGCAGAACCTGCCTACGGCATCATCTGAGATCGAAGTGATCAGCGACGCCTGGCTGCCCAGTTTGACCAGCCCGGCGCAGATATTCGCAGACGATCCGCCCAGATCGGCGTGGAACGTGTCGGCGTCTTCGCTTTTGACGCCAACGGGGTCTGCGTACAGGTCCATGCCTGCACGGCCAAAGACCGCAAACCGGTTTCCTTTGATACCATCTATCAAAGCGCTCACGTCGTTACCTCCGGCAAAAAGGGGCTGGCAAGGATCGTTGGTCCTTGCGTTGAATCGATTCACACGATACTGATTTTGCAACCGGTTGCAAATACATTGTTCGGAGCCGTGATAGATGCCTGAAATCGGAATTGGAATCGTTGGTGGCGGCTATATGGGTAAGGCTCATTCGGTCGCGATGTCTGCTGTCGGCGCGGTGTTCAACACCGCGCTTCGACCGCGTCTTGAGATGATTTGCGCGTCCAGCCCGGAAAGCGCCGAGCGGTATCGCGCGGCTTATGGTTTCCGACGCGCGACCGAGGATTGGCGCGCGCTGGTCAATGACCCGGCAGTCGAGGCCGTGGTGATCGCTTCGCCACAAACCACGCATCGCCAGATTGCTGAAGCGGCGTTTGCACTAGGCAAGCCGGTTCTGTGTGAAAAGCCGCTTGGTTCGTCGCTGGAGGACGGTCAGGCCATGGTTGCAGCAGCCGAGGCAGCCGGTGTCACGAACATGGTCGGTTTCAACTACGTCCGTACCCCGGCGACCCAGTTCGCGCGCCAGCTGATTTCGCAGGGAGAGCTGGGGGACATAACCTGGTTCCGCGGCGAGCATACCGAGGATTTCTATGCCGACCCCGAGGCTCCGGCCACATGGCGCACAACCGGAATGGCCAACGGTACGATCGGCGACCTGGCCCCGCATATGGTCAACGGCGCGATGGCGCTGATTGGGCCGATTGTCGAGGTCATGGCCGAGGTGGAAACCGTTCATCATGAGCGTCCCGGCGGCCCGGTGACCAATGATGACCACGCCCAGATCATGTGCCGTTTTGCCAACGGCGCGATGGGCAATATTTATGTCAGTCGTATATCGACGGGCCGAAAGATGGGTTATGCCTATGAAATATCAGGCGCCAAAGGTGCCATCCGGTTCGATCAGGAAGATCAGAATGCTCTGTGGCTTTATCGACGCGAAGGGCCTGAGGCGGAAAGAGGCTTTACCAAGATTCTGACGGGTCCAGCCCATCCGGATTATGAGCCGTTCTGCCAGGGGCCCGGACATGGAACCGGATATCAGGACCAGATTATCATCGAGGCCAAGGACTTCCTTGAAGCAATCCATTCGGGGCAGGCAATTTGGCCTACATTCCGCGACGGGCATGAGGTCAACTGCGTACTAGCTGCGGCTTTGAAGTCGTCAGAGCAACGCCAGTGGCAACAAGTCAGCGGGCTCTGAACACTGAAAAACGAATACACCTAAGAGAGACGAGAACCATGGCAAAGTTGAAATGGGGAATGATTGGTGGTGGCGAAGGCAGCCAGATCGGGCCAGCGCACCGTTTGGGCGCATTGGCAGACGGGATGTTCGAATTCGCTGCCGGCGCGCTGGATCATCGGCCCGATGTCGGTCGTGAATATGCCCAAAGGCTGGGTGTCTCGGCAGACCGCGCCTATGGCAACTGGCAAGAGATGCTGGCTGGCGAAAAAGACCGCGCGGATCGGATTGATCTGGTGACGATTGCCACGCCGAACTCGACCCATTTCGAGATCGCCAAGGCCTTCCTTGAGGCGGGGTTCAACGTCCTGTGCGAAAAACCCATGACCATGACAGTGGAAGAGGGCGAAGAAATCGTGCGCGTGGCCGAAACCTCGGGCAAGATTTGCGCGGTGAACTACTGCTATTCCGCTTATCCGATGGTCCGCCAAGCCCGTGCAATGGTGCGTGCAGGGGAAATCGGGAAGGTCCGCCTGATTGTGACCAATTTCAGCCACGGCCACCACGGCGACGCCACTGATGCGGACAATCCGCGCGTCCGCTGGCGCTATGATCCGGCGATGGCGGGTGTATCTGGACAGTTCGCCGATTGCGGTATTCACGCGCTGCACATGGCCAGTTTCATCAGTGATGACGAGGTGAAGTCCCTGTCCGCCGATATGGCTTCAACCATCTCAAGTCGCGAACTGGAAGACGACGCGATGATCAACTTCCGCACCGAAGGCGGCGCGGTTGGCCGGTTGTGGACCTCTTCGGTGGCCATCGGGCGACAGCATGGGTTTGACATTCAGGTTTTCGGTGAAACCGGTGGTATTCGCTGGGCTTCCGAGCAGCCCAATCAACTGATTTACACACCGGTTGGCGGACGCACTCAGATCATCGAAAAAGGCGAAAGTGGTCTTCACGACGAGGTACAGCGCTTGTCCCGTGTCGCCATCGCGCATCCCGAAGGATTCCCGCTGGCGGTTGCAAACATCTATTGCGATCTGGCCGACGCGATTCTGGGAGAGATGCGAGACGGTCTTCCCACGCCTTCCGATGGGGTCCGTTCGATTGCGGCGGTCTATGCCGCGGTCGCCTCGTCCAAGGCCGAAGGTGCCTGGACGGACGCGCGCCCACCGATGTTCCGTTGATCAGGGGCGGGGCCGCAGTGTGCCCCGCTCGATCACACGACAGGGAAAGATCCGCGCCTCGGGGTAACGCTGCGGGTCTTTCAGCATCTCTTCGACCAGATCGACCGAAGACGTGATGATCTGCTTGATCGGCTGGTGGATTGTGGTCAGGTCAATGTTTTCCCAGCGCGACATTTCCATATCGTTCAGGCCGATAATACCGATGTCCTTGCCGGGTTTCAGACCATGATCGGACAAGGCAGACAGCGCGCCGATGGACAGAATATCGTCACCGCAGAAATACCCTTCGGCCGGACTACCCTCTAAAAGGTTCAACATTTCGTCCCGCCCGGCCTCGAAGGAATAGGCTCCGGCGAATGAATGCGAGACCTCCAACCCTGGGTGTTTGTCCACCTCTTCCATGAAGCCGCGATATCGGTCCATGGCCGAGGTCGCATCCTTTGGTCCGCCCAGATACCCAATACGGCGGTATCCTCGTGACAGGAGTTCCCGAGCCGCCATGCGACCGCATTCAATGTTATCGATTCCAACGACATGCACCTCGGGCGATGTGGCCGAGCGTCCGAACGTGTGCACGACGGGAACGCCAGCGTCGTGGAACGCTTTGGCAAAACTGGGGGGCAGGGTTGACGATGCAACGATCGCCGCATCGACCGAGTATTGCCGCAGCATCCGAACCGAATTGGCCGGCTCCGTTTCATCCGTCAGGTTTACGATCAGGGGGCGCAGACCCCGCTCCTGCAAGGCGCGGGTGAACTGGTCGAACACCTCAAGAAAGATTGGGTTGTGAAAGTTGTTTGAGATCAGCCCGATCAGCTTGGTGCGCCCTGTGGTCAACGATGACGCCAGAGCGTTGGGGCTGTACCCCAGTTCTTGCGCGGCCTTTTCCACCTTGCTGCGTGTCTTGGCTGACACGGACGCACCTTCGGTGAAAGTTCTGGAAACGGCAGACCGCGATACACCGGCCAATGCGGCGACGTCCTTTAAGGTGACACTCATGATTGGCACCCACGGTTCGGGGTATGACTGATACGTGATTTCATGGTGAAAACACTATGCATTATTGCATCAGACTTGCAATCGGTTGCAAAGTGGCATCCCGCGCAATGCGAGGTCCTGCGATATCTCTGAGGAGAATGGTGGGTGATGAGAGACTCGAACTCCCGACATCTTCGGTGTAAACGAAGCGCTCTACCAACTGAGCTAATCACCCGTGACGGTGCATGTAGCCAAGCCTGCGCCTGGGCGCAAGAGGGTCTGACACAAATTCTTTGTTAGAAATTGATTTCATCGCCGAACCCAGTTTGACCGGCGGTGCGGGCTTTCAGCACTGCCGATGTTTGCAAAGTCGCTTGCGTGTCACCTGTCGCCTCAGATATCCCCAAACAAACTGAAACTTTCCAGTCGGGAGTCGAAAGATCCTGCCCCACGCGCGCCGATTATTGATCGTGGTCCTGGTCCTGGGCGTATTGACGCTGGCTCCGCTTCGCGCGGGGGCCGAGGGGATATTGGTGTTTGCTGCTGCCAGCCTGAAAAATGCATTGGACGAGGTTGCAGCCAATTTCGAACAAGAGACAGGCAACGAAGTGACCGTGTCATATGCGGCTTCGTCCGTCTTGGCGCGACAGATTCAGTTGGGCGCGCCTGCGGACCTGTTCATCTCGGCTAATGAAGACTGGATGGATGTTCTGGAAGAACAGGACCTTATTGACACGGATACCCGTGTGAACCTTCTGGGCAATGGGCTGGTTCTCATCGGCGGCGCTGATCGTTCGGATCTCGGCGAGATGAGCCCCGAGGTCGATCTGAGCTCGGCGCTGGACGGAGGGTATCTGGCCATGGCTCTGGTCGACGCTGTGCCGGCAGGGATTTACGGAAAGGCGGCGCTGGAAAGCCTGGGGCTTTGGAAAGGCGTGCAGAGTCAGATCGCGCAGACCGACAACGTTCGAGCAGCGCTGGCGCTGGTCGCGGCAGGGGCCGCGCCGTTGGGGATCGTCTACCGGTCCGATGCGCAGGTCGAGGGCAGGGTGCGTGTTGTTGCGGATTTCCCATCCGACTTGCACCCTCCCATTATCTATCCCGTGGCCGTGACGAAGGCGGGCGATCAGGACGCGCAGGTTTTTCTGACACATCTGCAGTCTGAGACCGCCCAGGCCGTTTTTGAAAAGCAGGGTTTTGCCCTGCCGAACAGGTAACTGCATGGGCTGGCTGGGACCTGCAGAGTTGGAGGCGCTGAAGCTGTCGCTGCGCGTGTCGTTTTGGGCCACCCTGGTGACATTGCCATTCGGTGTGTTTGTTGCCTATGCGCTGGCGCGCTGGCGGTTTCCGGGGCGGCAGGTGTTGAACGGTTTGGTGCATCTGCCATTAATCCTGCCGCCGGTGGTGACCGGTTATCTGCTACTTCTGACCTTCGGAATTCAGGGGCCGCTGGGCAAACTGCTGGCCGAATTCGGAATCGTCGTCGCATTCCGCTGGACCGGGGCGGCGCTAGCTGCCGGGATTATGGCTTTCCCGCTTATGGTGCGGGCTATCCGTCTGTCGATTGAGGCTGTCGACCCCAAGCTCGAGCAGGCAGGGGCGACGCTTGGTGCCTCACGTCCGCTTGTGTTCGCCACGGTCACGTTGCCCATGATCCTGCCTGGCGTCATCGCTGGTGCGATCCTTGCCTTTGCCAAGGCGATGGGAGAGTTCGGTGCCACAATCACATTTGTCTCAAACATACCTGGTCAGACCCAGACGTTGCCGTCTGCCGTCTACGCGTTCCTGCAGGTGCCGGGGGGCGAAGCAGCGGCGACTCGGTTGGTAGTGATCTCGATCGTGATCGCCATGGGGGCACTGTTGCTATCGGAATTTGTCGGGCGGCGCGTAGCGGCGCGGGTGGCCGGATCATGAGCCTGTCCGTGCACCTTCAGCATGATCTGCCCGACATCAAGCTGGACCTCAGCTTTGACGCCCCGCCAGGCGTAACGGTTCTGTTCGGGCGATCAGGATCGGGTAAAACGACCGTCGTCAACGCGGTTGCGGGTCTGCTGAGACCAAAAGCCGGGCGGGTGGCAGTAGATGGATGGGACCTGTTCGACACGGATCGGGGCCTCTGGTTGCCGCCACACAAAAGGCGGTTGGGCTATATCTTCCAGGAAGGCCGTCTGTTTCCGCATCTGACCGTTCGCCAGAACCTGTTCTATGGGCGATGGTTTGCGCCAAGGGGTGCTCGGCGTGAAAACCCGGACAAAGTGATCGAAATGCTGGGAATCGGGCACCTTCTGGATCGCCGTCCTGCGGGATTGTCTGGTGGCGAAAAACAACGCGTAGCCATTGGTCGCGCCCTTTTGGCCAGCCCGCGTCTGATCTTGGCGGATGAACCGCTGGCGGCTTTGGACGACGCGCGAAAGGCTGAGATTTTACCCTATTTCGAGCGATTGCGGGATGAAATCTCGGTCCCGATTCTGTACGTCACCCATTCGGCAGCCGAGGTCGCGCGACTAGCCACGTCGGTCGTGGCGTTGCAGGACGGCAAAGCGCTAAGGCACGGTCCGGCGTCGGAGGTTCTGGCGGACCCGTCGGTCGCACCGGCCGGTGTTCGGGCGGTCGGTGCTGTGCTTCAGGTTCGGGTCGCAAAGCATCATTCGGACGGGCTGACAGAACTGGATGCGGGTGGCGCGCAGCTGTTTCTGCCGCGCATTCCGCATGAGGTTGCTGAAGAGTTGCGCATCCGTATTCCGGCCCAGGAGGTCATCCTGTCCAGCAAACGCCCCGAGGGGCTATCCGCTCTGAACGTTTTGTCGGGCACCGTTGACACAATCCGTGCGGGTGAAGGGCCGGGGGCAATTGTGTCGGTGAAAACGCCTGCTGGCAGCGTTCTGGCGCGCGTCACCCGGCGTTCGGTCGCCTCACTGGGATTGGCCCCCGGTAAACCGTGCTTTGCGGTGATCAAAACGGTTGCGTTGGCGCCTCAGGACGTTGGTGGGCACTTGGGCGGACATTAAGTCAGCGCGCGCGCCTCGAATTCACGCAGGATCAGGCGGGCGGCCCGTCCAAAGCTCATGCCGTCTGAGGCAGGAGTATCAGGGAAGATGGCGGCAAGCTCCTGCAATGCGTCTGATGACAGGGTGTATAGGGATTCTTCGCCCAGAAACAGGCTTTCGGCCAATGCTCCATCGGCCGTCAGTATCTCGTGATTGTCCAGCAGGATGTGAAAATACTCGACCGGATCGTCTGTGGTTTCAATTGCGATACCCGGCCATGAACAAAGATGCTTTGCCGCAACCAGAGCTTCGGGCGCGCCGAACAACAGTTCGACCTTCGGCCCACTGACCAGAATGCGGTGTTGCTGTGACACCAACAGATCTCGTTCCGGCTGCCCCGCGCCCAGACTACCCGCTTTGATCCGAACCGGGCGCATGGCTGGGTTGTCGCGTAATCGGTCTGGGGGCAGGGCGCTGCTTTCGATCCAACGGATCGGTTGCGGGCCATTGTCCTCGGTAAGCACATAGTCGCCAACCGAAAGGCTCTCGATCCGTCGCGCGCCTTCCTCTGTGTCGATCAAGGTACCTGCTGTAAAGCAGACTCCTTCGATCGTGATCGTAATATTCTGCTCACGTACGAACTCTACTGGCCCAAAAAAACCACTGTATTCGCCCGTCACCTGAACTGTGAATGTATCCTCGACGGTCTCGTTAAAATCGAGACTATCGAAGAAAGTTGGGTCGACCGTATAGGTCCATTCTCCGTTAGGCAGGATGCTGGCGGTTCCGAAAGCTGGTTGCGATGAGATATCCCATTCCTGCGAAAGAATGGTAACGTTGCTATCCAAAACCAGGTCGCCTGTCTCCTGGTTTGGCGGGTCGCCGGTGACATTGCCGGTTGTGTCGCCCGTGATGGTGATCGAAACCATTTTACAGGCCCTCTCTCGCCAGAATCCGCTCGAACTCTTGCTTGCGATACAACTGCATATGTACTTCGCCCGCATCGTCGCGCGCCCATTCGACAATTCTGTTCCGCGACATATCACTGTCCATCCGGTTCGTACGGACCCGCGGATGGGGGATGCTTTTCTTCAGCATATCTACAATCTGATTGGTTTGTCCGAACGGAGCAACCAGATCTATGATCCAGAATGAGTTGCCACTGGTGAAATCTTTATCGGTCAGTGGTTTTTCCTCGACTGCATATCTGTACTCTGCCTCTGGGCTGAGCCCAGCGAATGTTACGAACCCGCGTGGGAAGCCGTTTTGCCGAAAGATGTGGTATTGCCCCAACCGGAGCGGAGTTTCGAAGGCATAAAGAACCTGAGCGAGACTGCGTTTCTGATGCGTTTTAGTCAGACCCGCCAAATAGAACATAGTTCCGAAATCCGCGTATTTTTCTGACGGGATATCAAACCAGTCTTTAGGAAACGCTTTGCTCAATACTATCCCCTGCCTAGTACTACTCTGGATTCTAGTTTCTTATCGCCCGAATGATACTTTATTGGCTACGTGGGTACAGTCTGGGGCGTTCATGGTCAAATCCAAGACCGATGTGCCACGACTTTACTCAGCCTGACGGCTCACTATGATCCTAGGAAAGTTTTGTTTCAAAAAAGGGTATTGCGACCATGCGAGTTTTGAAAATGGCAGCCGTTGTATCGGTGGCGCTTTGGCCGGGATTCGCGCAGGGAATCGGGTTTGGCGTCGGTGTTTACCCTGCTTTTCAAACTACGGTGACACCCTTGAACAACGGCGCCTACCAAGTCGCGGTCAGCGGTTCCTCGGCCCCAGTTTCTTATTGGTGCGGTATTGGTGATTTTGCAATCCGCACACTCAGAACCAAGGCAACGCAGCGCATCTATATTACCCGTGCGTATGAAAAACAGACCCGCACAGTCGAGTTCTCTTTAAACCCACCCGAAGGCGTCGACACTACTCCTGGCTATTCTATCACCGTGAAGCGTGTGGGCGAGAACATGTCTGCGGGGTCCGCACAAGGTTATTGCTGGGACAACTTCATGGACTTCGGGTTCAGGTAAGTCATCAGATCCATTTGGCCATGGGCGGCAGGCTCATAAGAACGGCATCCGGATCATGGCCGGTTTCCAGCCCGAATTTCGTACCCCGATCGTAAACGAGGTTGTATTCGGCGTAGAGACCCCGGTGCACCAGTTGCATGTCTTTCTCGGCCTCTCCAAAACTCTGTACCCGGCGTTTTTCGACCAGTGGCAGGAAGGCGGGCAGAAACGCGCGACCAATATCCTGAGTCAGCGCGAAATCCGCTGCCCAGTCTCCGGTGCAATAGTCATCCATAAAGATCCCGCCCACGCCACGGGCGCGCTTGCGGTGCGGGATATAGAAGTATTCGTCCGCCCAGTCCTTCAGGCGGGGATAGTGACCCGGGCCATGCGGGTCCAGATGCGCCTTTTGGGTCGCATGGAAATGCGACGTGTCCTCATCGTATTCGATGCAGGGGTTCAGATCCGACCCGCCGCCAAACCACCATGCGTGCGGGGTCCAGAACATGCGGGTGTTCATGTGGACGGCCGGAACATGCGGGTTACGCATGTGGGCAACAAGAGAAATGCCCGAGGCCCAGAAACGCGGGTCTTCGGTCATCCCCGGGATGCCTTTGCGCGCCGCCATTGCCTGCTGCGCGCGCTCGCCCAGGGTTCCGTATACGGTTGAGACATTCACACCGACCTTCTCGAATACCCGTCCGCCACGCATCACGGACATCAATCCACCGCCCGCATCGGATCCGTCATCCGATTGGCGTTTGGTTTCCTTGACCTCAAACCGCCCGGGTTCGGCATCTGCGAAGGGTCCGGTTTCGTGTGTGTCTTCCAGCGTCTCGAAGGCGGCGACGATTTCGTCGCGCAGTTGGCGGAACCAGGCGGCGGCGGTTGCTTTTTCTGTATCAAACATAGGGATTAGTGTGCAGGGGCTGCGACGGGGTCCAGCAGGGTGCGGCCACCGTCAATTGTCAGGATTTGTCCGGTGATGAACCCGGCCGCGTCTGAGGCCAGGTACTGCGCAGTCTCGGTCAGTTCATTCGGGGCCGCGATCCGGGCCAGAGGTGTGTGTTTCTCTATATCGTCCCGGAAATCCCGGTTCTCTTTCAAGGTGGACTGCAGCGACGCACTCATCACCGATCCCAGCGCGATGGAATTGACGCGAATACGGTTGGGGGCCAGTGCCACCGCAAGCGAACGGGTCATTTGATCCAGTGCAGCCGTGGACACGGAATAGGCCATCAGGTCCGGATGGGTGCGCCGCGCTGCAATCGAGGACAAGTTTATGATCGACCCGGCAGGACTGTCGTCATCGTCACCCGCCTGTTTGATCATGCGTTTGGCCACTGCCTGGCTGAGACGCAGCGCAGGCATCAGGTTCTGATTGAGCAATGTGCGCATGGAATCGTCTTCGGTGTCCAGCGGATCGGACGGGATCACCTGCCGCGCGCCATTAATCAGGATATCCACCTGATCAAACGCATCCAGAGTCGCCGACAGCAAGTTGGCGATGGTCAGCTTTTCCCGCAGGTCGCCAGCGAAGAACCTGATATTGCTGTCGTCCGCCTGTTCGCCCAACTCTTCGGCCAAACGCTTTTCGTCCATGTCGGCGAACATGACGTTGGCTCCGGAATCCGCGAAATGGCGCCCGATGGCCAGCCCGACGCCGTTGGCGCTGCCTGTGACGATGGCTGTCTTGCCGGCGATGGAAAAGGACATGCGGTGTCTCCTGATTTGAGGCGCAGGTTAACCGGGATCACCGCCGAGGGCGAGAGGCGTGAAACACCTTGAACCGATTGTTGCCGGACACTTCCTGAACCTGTGCAAAACTTTCGGCCAGCGTGACCTCGTAGGGCAGGTGGCGATTTGCGACCAACCACAGATTGCCGCTGCGGGTCAGGTTTCGGGCTGCGGATTTGATAAAGCCCTTACCCAATTCCGGGTCGGCAGCGCGCGAGGTATGAAACGGCGGATTCATGACCACCGCGTCCAGCGGTTCCGGCGCGTTCCAGGTAACGGCGTCGGCCCAGCGAAACTGAGCACAGGTATCAGCAAGATTGGTGCGTGCGCAGGTCAGGGCGATGTGGTCAGCTTCGACCAGGTGCAGTGTGCGCGGGTTGGCAGTCTTGAGTACTCCCGCCGACAAATACCCCCAACCTGCGCCAAGATCGGCGATCCGGGCACCCAGCTTGTCGGGCAGTGATTTTAGTAACAGTGCCGAAGCCGGGTCGATTCCATCAGCGGAAAACACACCAGGCGCGGTGCGAAATCCGTCGACCGTCTGCGCTTCGGGCGCGGCCCAGTCGGCGAACGCTTCAGGCGCGGACCGGAACCAGAAAATCTTTCCATGAGCTTTGGCGATAGGTCCTTCGACATCAACGCGTTTGCGGATGTCTTTCAGAAGGCTGTCCACCCCATCGGTTTTGGCCCCGTCGACGACGATCAACCCACTCGCCCGCTGACAGGCCTGATACACCATACTGCGCGCCAGAGCCTTGGCGCGGGGCAGGATCACGATGGCATCCTGACAAGGATCATGGGATTCCGGCGTGGCCGCAAAGCCCTGTTGGGCAAAGTGGTCGTGAAACGGCTTGAACGGCTGCACCACTTGCGTGTCGCGCGGCAATGCCGACAGATCACTGGCCAGAGTTGGCCCTAGTGCGGTTAGCGGCTGCGACAGCTCAAGGCCGCTTTGCAGAGCAAGTTCAAGGCGAGGGGACATCGGCTATTCCGGAAGAGCGGTCGATTAACCTTACTCTTCACGTTCCATTGTGCATTGCAGGGGGTGCTGGTGCCTGCGGGCGAAGTCCATGACCTGGCCCACTTTGGTCTCTGCGATCTCATGGCTGAAGACGCCAACAACCGCGACACCTTTTTTGTGAACGGTCAGCATGATCTCGAATGCTTCGGCATGGGTCATGCCAAAGAACCGCTCCAGCACATGCACCACGAATTCCATCGGGGTGTAATCGTCATTCAGCAGCAGCACTTTGTACAAAGGCGGGCGCTTGGTTTTCGGGCGCGTCTGCACCAACAGCGAAGGGTCACCTTCGTCGTCCGGTTTGTCAGACATCATCCATTGGTGTTCAGTCATTGCGCGCCTTTGTCCGATTCAGGCTTCGGTTTGTCTGGACGGTTATATAACGTGCAGAGGGTCAGAGAAAAGAGCCAGCAGGACGTAATCGAAATGGAAAAAACGCTGACTACTATTGGGTTCGATGCGGATGATACCCTATGGCATAATGAGCGGTTTTTCCAGCTAACACAGGCACATTTCGCCGAATTGCTGGCTGATCACGCCGATCGCGACCACCTGATGGACCGGCTGCTGGCGGCGGAAAAGCGCAATATTCGGCACTACGGGTACGGAATCAAAGGGTTTACCCTGTCGATGATCGAAACCGCAATCGAAGTGACCGAAGATCGTGTTCCGGCCTCGGTTGTCCGGCAATTGATTGAGGCCGGGCAGGACATGCTGGCCCATCCGATCGAGCTTTTGCCCCACGCGCGCGATGCAGTTGAAGCAGTGGCCGCCACTCATCGGGTGATTCTGATCACCAAGGGCGATCTGATCGATCAGGAAAGAAAACTGGCGCAGTCTGGCCTTGGCGATCTGTTCGACGAGGTCGAGATCGTGTCCGAGAAATCGGAACAAACCTACCGCGACATCTTTGTGCGGCATGGTGAGGGCCCGGAAACAGCAATGATGGTGGGCAATTCGATGCGGTCAGACGTTGTTGCACCGATTCAGGCCGGGTGCTGGGGCGTCTATGTTCCGCATGGGCTGGTCTGGGAAATCGAGAAGGCCGAGACTCCGGCGGATCATCCACGCTATAAAGAGCTGCGGGATTTGGGTGATTTAGCGGAGTATGTTCAGCGCCTGAGTTGATGTTGCTAATTGGCCGCAGTTTTCGAAAAACGACTTGAAGTCAGGTATTTCCGTGGATCGACCCTGTTGATTTAGTGGTTCGCTGCGCCTTGTGACCCATATGTGGTGTCATGCGCAGGGAATAACGAAACGGCGAAATTGCACGCTTTCGGTTTATTTCATTGGGTCTCTGTGATACCGTTAGGGGTAATAAAACAAAATTGGTGCTGACCGGGAAAACCCGGCGGCCAGAGGTAGACAGAGGCAAAGATCGTGCAGGTTCGGCGGACAGTTCCGGCCCGAATGGGCTTATTTCTTATAGCATTCTTGTGGCTGCTCTCCTTTGCGCCGTTGCAAGGGATGGCCGCACCGTATGCGGCGATGGTTATCGACGCACGAACCGGAGAGGTTCTGCATTCTCGTAACGCAGATACAAGGCTGCATCCGGCATCACTGACCAAGATGATGACGCTCTACATTGCGTTTGAAGCAGTGCGAAATGGCGAGATCACCTTGGACACACCGGTTCGAATCACGAAGAAGGCGTCGTCCGAACCCCCCTCGAAACTGGGCCTGCGTACCGGGCAGACGATTGCATTCCGCTACCTGATCCGCGCGGCTGCGGTGAAGTCTGCCAATGACGCGGCGACAGCCATCGGGATCGCGCTCAGCGGGTCCGAGGCCGCCTTTGCGCGCCGCATGACGCGCACTGCCAAATCCATGGGCATGAGCCGGACGACCTTCAAGAACGCGCACGGCCTGACGGAATCGGGCCATTTGTCGACAGCGCGGGATATGACCACGCTGGGGCGCCATCTGCTGTACGATTACCCGCAGTATTACAACCTGTTCTCGCGCCAGTCGACGCATGCGGGAATCAAAACCGTTCCCAACACGAACCGCCGCCTGCTGGCCGCTTACAAAGGCGCGGACGGAATCAAAACCGGCTACACGCGGGCGGCGGGCTTCAACCTGGTTGCATCGGCCAAGCGTAAGGACGAACGCATAATCGCCACTGTTTTTGGCGGTAAGTCCGGCGCGTCGCGCAACGCCAAAGTGGCTGAGCTGTTGGACATGGGATTCCGTCGTGCCCCATCGCGCGCGCCGATCCGTAAACCGGCCCGCCCGAGCTATGCCGGAAACGCAGGTTTGGGCGCAACTGTTGCTGCACTGACCATCGCGCCTAAGTCCAGCCTGCGCCCAGTTCTGCGCCCCGGACCGGGTGCTGCGGTTCAGGTTGCGGGCACCGTTGCAGAGACGGCCGCCAAGAATGGTACTCGCATCAAGGACGGAATCGCCGCGGCCATCGCGGCAGCAGACATTCAGCCATCTAATGAAGGTGACGCGCCTCGACCCGCTGCGCGCCCGGATGATCTGGTTCTGGCCTCAACCGATCCGGCAGCACAGCCCGAACCCGAACAAGAAATCGTCACTCGCTTGTCCACATCTGGCGGACGCCTGTGGGGCGTCAACGTGGGTCGCTATACCACCCGATACGAGGCTGAGAAGATCCTGTTGAAAACAGCCCTATCGGAAATGACCACTCTGGAAGGAACGCTGCGCAAGGTGAACCAAAGCTCGCGCGGCTTTGACGCGACATTTCAGGGCATGACCCGCGAACAGGCCGATCTGGCCTGTCGCAGGTTGCAAGCCCGGAATGTCACTTGTTTCATGATCGGGCCGTCATAAGGCCCGACATACTCTCCTGAACGGATCTGGGCTGCGAGGCAACTCGCAGCCTTTTTTTGTCAGTCGAAGACGTGGCCGTGTTCGTACTGTTCATCCTGACCGGCCGCAGCAGTCAGGGCCGCCACGTTGTCCTTGGTGAAGAACCCGTCATAGTGGTGACAGCGCTCGATATACTCGGTGATCAACAGGGTGTATTTTGAGTGTTTCGAGAAGATCTGCTTGAGGTTCGGGTCGTCCTTACACTCGCCTACCACATGGGCGAGGAAGGGCACGCCCTTGTCCTTCAGCGTGTTGACCACGAAATCGACGTTCTTTTCGCCCGCGTTATGGTCGCCATCCTGAATCTCGACAGCCATATGGTGCAGGCGGCGCCCAAAGTTGCGCACGAAGTCCTCAGTCGGCATGGGCAGTTGTTCAAACGAGTTCACAAAGGATGGCGTGTTGTTGGCAGTGAAGACCTTGGCGGGGGATTTCTTGTCGTCATCGACATTCGCGTTCCGGTTCACATTGGTCGACGAGTTCATGTCGAAGATGTTGTACGCGCCCCAGAAGTAGTAGGGGACCATCGTCAGAAACTCGAGGATCGCGTCCTCGCGCTCACCCGCCAGAATACGTGTTGCCAGATGGTCGATGCCCAGCATCAGGGGCGCAATCTTGGTATCCGCACCGAAAGCTGCAGCTTGATCCAGCCGCGCCTGTTCGTCATCGCTCAACAAAACCCGGTCGCCCAGGCCCAAACTATCAGGGTCGTTGAAGTCCAGCGTCGAATAACCAACTCTGTTGCAGGTGAAATCAGACGGGGTCGTAAAGCGGAACCCGTCCATCGTATAGAACGGGTTCTCGGTATCGCCCTTGTATTCGAACCGGATGTTCTGACCCTCAAGCGTTTTGCTCAGGGTGTTCAGGTCTGTGGCGCCGAACACCTCTCCGACATATCGGGTCTGAGGCGTATTGCGGGCCAGTGGGTACATGCGGTTGATACGAGGGATAAAGTCCTCAAATGCCGGGCTCAGCGGTGCCATCACAATCATCGCTGGGTAGTCGGCATGCGAATGCATCACCGAAAACCTGTGTGTCTGACCCAGATAACTGGCCGTGTGCCGGTAGGGCGTCATGACATAAAGTTCGAGCAGAGTGTCGAACACAGCGTCTGCTTCAACCTGTATCACGATTGCCCGCATAGGACCGACCTGATCGGCCACGCCCGAGCTGTTGCGGCGTTCATAGATCTTAGGCAGGTATTCGTTGAAGAAGTCCGAGTTCTTCTTGTCACCGCGCGGTTCGTAAGACTTTAGATCAAAAGACATTGGCCAACCTCCTTGCCCATGCCAATCTGGCATGGCGTTGCTTGGAATTGTGGTATTCAGAACATGCACTTGCGGGCATGCTAGGCGCTGAAGCCCGTGCAGGCAACAGTAAGAAAGTGGGCCGTTGTGCTTACGATCGCCTGTCTAACGAATGAATTTTGTCACTTCGACACCGCCGTCTATCAGGTTCTCCCTGACCGAGCGGGCAATCTGGACCGCAGTGGGACCGTCGCCATGAAGGCAAATAGTGTCGATGGATGTTTCCAAACGCTGGCCATTCTCGGTGATGATGGCACCTTCTCGAACCATGTTCAGGATGCGTGGCCCGGCGATTTCGGGATCATGGATGACTGCACCGGGCAAACTGCGGTCTACCAGAGTGCCATCGTCATTGTAGGCGCGGTCAGCGAATATCTCTCCGACCCATTTGCAGCCCAGCTCGCGCGCGGCCTCTTCCTGTTCGGTGACAGCCAGGACCATTATGATGATATCAGGATCGACATCCAAGGCGCCCTGGTAACAGGCGCGCGCCATGTCAATGTCGACCGAGCACATGTTTGCCAGCGCCCCATGTAGCTTTAGATGACGCACTTTCGTGCCTACGGCCGACGCCATACCTTGGGCAGCGCCCAGTTGGTAACGCACAAGATTACGCAGACTGTCATGAGGCACTTTCATGTTGCGCCTGCCAAATCCCTGCAAGTCGAGGAATCCGGGATGCGCCCCTATGCCGACGCCGTTCTCGGCCGCCAAGGTCATTGTCTTTGCCATGACATCCGAATCCCCCGCGTGGAAACCGCAAGCGATATTGGCAGAAGTGATGATCTTTAGCAGGCTTTCGTCATCCCCCATATTCCAGGGGCCAAAGCTCTCTCCCATATCGGCATTCAGATCGACGCTAGGCATCGGCAGTACTCCTTAGTCGTTGGCAGAGATCATTCCGCTTATCAATTGGTAGGACAACAGGTCCGGGATGTCATGCGGATCACGGACCAATGGTTCGATCCGCGCGGGCAGCCTGACCAGCTCTGCCTTGTAGGCGGCTTGCAGCGCTATGGCCTCGTCCAGCGACACGAATTGAAATCTAACCTTTGCGCCGGTTGGTGTCTGCGCGGCACGTGGAAGGTCGCAGGGCAGAACGGTCGCGATGCGGGGATAGCCACCGGTGGTCTGGCACTCGGGTAACAGGATGAATGGGTTCCCCGTGCCGGTCATCTGTATGTCGCCGGGGGTGATGACTTCGGACAATATGTTCAACTGCCCTTTGGCAGCGAACCCTTCACCATCGTTGTCCAGCTGCATGCCCATCCGGTTGGCCCTGCTGCCGCGCTGAAATTCGGTTTGGGTAAAACGGTCAAGAGTGTCCGTGTCGAACAATGGGGTCTGAAAGCTGGCGATCACACGCAGAACGCCACCTGAAAACCGGTCATCGGAGCGAAGCTTCATACCGGTTGTGCCGGACCCGCCCCGGGCAGGCAACGTATCCCCGGACTGAACGGCCTGACCGATTTTGGCCGTCAAATGCGCCGAGCGGGACCCTAGGAATTCTTCGGAGGCAATGCCCCCGCCTACATGCAGGTAGCCATAGTTACCCCGCGTTGCAGCGCCAATCGTCAGTCGCTGACCCGCTTCCATATGGTGAGAGGCGTTCCAAACCATTGGCGATCCATCGATACTGGCCTGCATAGTTGCACCGGTCACAGCGATGCTCATAGGTTGTGTCGCTTCGAATTCTCCACCCAGGCCCGCCATCTCCAGCGCCGCAAGCTCGGGGCTTTGACCCAACAACGCTGCGCCTTCGTGCAAAGCAAGCAAATCGGCGGCCCCGGATCGGGACAATCCCTGATCCAGATATCCAGCACGTCCTTGATCCTGAATCGTACAAGCCGGACCGATGCGGTGGACGATCAAGCTCATCACACGATCTCCTCACAGGTGGCGCCGCCTGATCCTTCCGCGTCATTGGCACGGATGGCTTCTAACTCGTCGCGGGACACTGATAGGAATTGCATCTCGTCGCCCGGTCTTAACGCGAAACTCTGCGCTGCTTCGGGACGGAAACAGCGAAAAGCCGTTTGACCGACGTGCCGCCATCCGGTCGGCGTGGGCCCCGAGAAAAGCACGAACTGGGAAATGGCCAGAACCAAAGCACCCTCGGGCACCATTGGTGTCAGTTCCTTCAGCCGTGAAATGTTGAACTCTGGCCCGAGCGGGCCGAGATACGGCTGACCGGGCGCAAAGCCGATGGTCAATACGCGAACCCTCGATTCACTAAGCCGCCTTACAGCCTCGGCCGGGTCCAGTCCCGCGGTTGCCGCAGCCTCCTCCAATTGTGGAGCAAGCTCTCCTCCGTAAACCGTCGGGACGCGCCATAGTCTGCGGCCGGAGGGCAGTAGTGCCTCAAACCAGTCTTGTTGTTTCAAAAGGCACTGCACGCGATCCCGGATTTCGGCGTGGGATAACGTGTCTGGGTCGAACCGGACGTAGGCAGATGCCAGAGATGCGGAGGTTTCGAGAATTCCGTCCCACGAGGCTGAATCGATTGCACCTCGAAAAGCCAGCGCTGCCCGGTTCGACGGCTCGGCCATCGTATCGGCGAAGGAAATCAGAAGGCCGTCAAAACCAACTGTGCTAATGCGAGGAAAAGTGTCTGCGTGTTCGGATATCATATTGCGGCTAGCCTGGGCATCTCTAATTGGCGACCTCACAGCATCCTGCGCGAATGCGCAAGAGTCGGGGTTAGGAGATGTCTTCTCTGTGAACCCGAAACGCTTCCCTGAGTCGGAAATTTTCCCAAATCCGATTCAGTGGGGCAATGGCGACTCGGTCGAGTCTTGTGGTCGGGTGAGGGCGTTGAACTATATATAGCGTGGGGCTTGAATGCGACGCAGTAAGGGTAAGGGCTTCTTCGGCCGAGAGCGGTCTGATTTGAGCTTCTAGGCGGCCAGCGGGTGTCATTAACCTATTGAAGTAACATTAAAAATTCAGAAAATGCAAAAAAATCGCTCAAGGCGTCATTTTTCGGTTGCGGAGGTATGCGGTTATCCTTAGAACCCCCTTCACCGGCGCTGCTGAGGCGCTCGGGACGCGGCGGAAGCGGCGGAGACGCTCGGGAGAGACCGGGGGCATCTTGAGGGACTGAGTAGGCGGGCGCGCTGAGGGATTGGCGCAACGGTCTGGT
>NZ_JAKRGB010000005.1 GCF_022347725.1 Ruegeria sp. Ofav3-42 | reverse complement strand
GCGCTCTCAACCTTAATCGAGACGACTTTCTCACCGCCTTCATCGACGATGCACACCTGCGTGCTGTCCATCGACAGATCCAGTCCGGCATAGTGTTTCATGGTTGCTTCCTTCCATCAGCTTCGACGGCCAGAAGTGTGAGCCCTCTTTCAGCTCCGAGGGAAGCAGCCACAAATTACCCGATGACTCATAGCCAGTAAATGACGAGGGCCGCGAGTGCGATGGCGGATAGGAAGACCTTCGGACACCTGTCGTATCGCGTGACCACACGCCGCCAGTCTTTGAGCCGTCCGAACATGATCTCGATGCGGTTTCGGCGTTTGTAGCGGCGCTTGTCGTATTTGACGGTGTCTTGCGCTGCTTCCGGCCTGGGATGCAGGCGCGTATCCCTTTGTCTTTCAACGCTTCTCTGAACCAATCGGCGTCATATCCTCGGTCGCCGAGCAACCAATCTACCTTTGGCAGGCTGCAAAGCAGTGCCCGTGCGCCGATGTAATCGCTGACCTGACCGGCGGTGACAAACAGGTTCAGCGGACGGCCTCTGCTGTCGCAGATGGCATGAAGCTTTGTGTTCATACCGCCCTTCGTTCGGCCGATCAGGCGTCCACGTCCCCCTTTTTCACCGCAAGACTGGACGCTGTGCGATGGGCTTTGAGATACGTGGCATCGATCATGACGGTCTTTTCCTCACCATGATCAGTGGCCAAGCCGGTGAGCATCGCTGCGAAGATGCCCTTATCGCTCCACCGCTTCCAACGATTGTAGAGCGTCTTGTGCGGGCCATACTCTTTGGGTGCATCACGCCATCGCAAGCCATTACGGTTGATGAAGATAATGCCGCTCAACACGCGCCTGTCATCAACACGTGGTTTGCCGTGCGACTTGGGAAAGAAAGGTTCCAGACGCGCCATCTGCGCGTCACTCAACCAGAAAAGATCAGACATGTTCACCGCTCGTTTTCGAGCCGTGAATCATGCCGTCGCTCGGAAATCAATGGGTCCTGAGCCTAGAAGCCTGTCTGTAGTCAGCTCGTGCTTGCGCTGCTCGGTCTAGAAGCTGAAAAATGTCTTGAGTTTCACTTAATTCCGCAGAAACAACTGTCAAATCCAATTACCATTTCAGTCGCCACAATTGTCAACGTATTGGCAACATTGGACGTAAACTATCTATGAAAATAAAACTCGTTTACGTTGAGTAACATCGCAATCGAAACAACAGTGTGTACGAGCAATGAGACCGACAGTTCGACTGGAGGGTCCTTGGTTACCGCTTACTCCAAGGCGCGGCAGGCGGAGCAGAGCACTTCAAATCGGCTTAAATAACGATTTATAACAATAGCTTATAAATCTATCGTGCGCGTTGTTCCACGTAATTCTTTTGAAGAATCCTGTTCGGCACCAATCAGGCTAGCAAACTGACTCGATACTCAATCTAATACTCGATACGCCCTAAGGTTGCGGGCACAACTCGGACAGGCAACACAATTGCGCCACAATTCAAACGCCAAAAAATCTTATTCGCGTCAAAATAAGACCGCCTTGGAAGTAGTTGATGGGCGCTGGGAGTTAATGAGTCTTTTTGCCCACGGGCGCCGTACGAGTTTTTCGCTCAACTCCAGTACAAGGGTCTGAACCGTGACCAATTTGATGAACTCCGCTGCTGCCGAGCAAGAAGCCGTAGGTCTTGCGCGCGAAAGTTTTCTTGGTGAACTCAAATCCCTGAACCGGGAATATCCGAACACTGGCTTTGGCGTTTCGCTGCGCACGCATTCCGGGCGGCAGTACTTGCTTGCCAATTCTCGTATGCCGCTGCCAGAAACCAAGTCCGAGGGTTTTCCGACAGGCCGCCGTGTCGCCCGTCTCGAGAACAGTGAACGTTTCAGTTCGATAGAGGTGCTGGCTGATTGCCGCGCCTACGAATCGATCTCGCCGGGGGCCGAGGCCGCCATTCTGGGTAATGCGCTGAACCTGATCGCCCGCATCGACACTTTGACGAGTTCGCCAGCACAACAGTTGGCTGCGACAGGAACCGGAGGCTGAACATGGCGCGCAACGACCATCTATTGTCAGTCGGCAATGAGGCACTGACGCCCATGACATCGGCCATGAGCTCGCTGACGGCACAGATCGACCAATTGACAGAGGTGGCGGATGCGCGATCGTCCGCGCGTCTTGCCACGCTCAAGACACGGATGGAGAACTTCACGGCCAGCGTCACAATGGTCGGACAGGTCAAGGCGGGTAAATCCTCGATCGTGAACATCCTTGCCGGGCGCCCTGCCCTGTTGCCATCGGATGTGAACCCTTGGACCTCGGTAGTGACCACGCTGAACATCAACACCCGTACCGAAGGGGACAAGAAGGCCAAATTCACATTCTTCGAACAAGAGGAATGGGACAATCTGATGGTCGGCGGCGGACGCCTTGGCGAGTTGGCCAACCGGGCCGGCGCCGATGACGAGATGGACGATATTCGCCGTCAGATCGGCGAGATGAAGGCCAAGTCCGAAGCGCGGCTGGGTCAGCATTTCGACCTTATCCTGGGGCAGAGCCATCAATATGATTATTTCGATGACGAGCTGATCCAACGTTATGTGTGTCTGGGCGACGAAGACGATCCGGACATCAACCCGAAAACCGGGCGCTTTGCGGATGTTACGAAATCTGCGGAACTGTTCATGGACATTCCGCAGTACCCGATTTCGCTGAAACTGTGCGACACGCCCGGTGTGAACGACACGTTCATGGTACGCGAGCAGATCACACTGCGTAGCTTGCGCGGGTCTGAGGTTTGCGTTGTTGTCTTGGCCGCCAGCCAGGCGTTGACAACCATGGATATGGCGCTGATGCGGATCATCGCGCAGTTTGAAAATCGCCAGATCATCCTGTTTGTAAACCGAATTGACGAGCTGGCCGATCCGGTCAATCAGGTGCCGGAAATCCGCGATCGGATTCAGGACACTCTGAAGCAAAACAATATCGACGCCAACACCAGTGTGGTCTTCGGCAGTGCACTGTGGGCCGAGGCCGCATTGACGGGCAATCCAGAGATTCTGTCGGATGAATCACGCGAGGCTTTGAATACGTTTTATCTGGCCGCCGGTTTTGGCGATCAGGCGCCCTCGCTCGACAAGATCTGGGCGCTGTCCGGCCTGCCCGATCTGTTGTTGGCGATGAACGAACGCATCGCCGAAGGGGCTGGCAACCGTCTGCTGGATCGTGTGCGCCATCGCGCTCGAAACATCGCCAGCCAGATTCGCGCTACGGCCGTTGCCAAGAACCTCTCGGGCGGCGAAGGCTTGGTCCGTGATCTGGACGGCGTGTCGCCAGAGGAAGCGGTTGCCACAATCGCCGATCAGTACGAAAAGAAAGCGGCTGAACTGACCGCGTCCTTGCGTGCTAAAGTGTTGGAAAGGCTGAACTCGGCTGAATCCAACTTTGTTAAACGCGCGACGGATTCGCTGATTGCCCATCTGGAGCTGAACGGCGAACAAGGCACGTGGCAGTATGACCCAGCAGGGCTGCGGACTCTGCAAAAAGCAGCCTATTTCAGCTTTGCACGCTCGATGCGTAAGGAGGCCGGCGCGCTGTACAGTGCTGCGGCGGCGGACATTGAGGCCCTGTACCAGAAAATTCTGGGTAACCACCTGGGTGAGTTCAGCATCGAAGCGCCGATTGTTCCGCGTGTCCCACCGCCGTTGGGCATCGGACGAACCATCGCGCTGGACTTGCAAAGCACATGGTGGCGTCGCTGGTGGCAACGTCGCAAAGGGTTCGAAGCTTACGCGGCGGATTACACACGCCTGATCGCGTCCGAGGCGAATTCGATCACCAAAGATATCGAAGAAAACCAGGTTGCCGCTGTACTGGAAAACGTGCGTGCCGTCCTGTCAGATTTCATGCGCGAGCAAAAGGAGACATTGCTGAACATTTCGGCCTCGGCCGAGAATGACCCCAACCGCAATGCGGCTCTGATGGCGGGACTGACACCACAGAAATCGCGAGACGACATTCTGGGCGACATCCTGAAAGATCTTAGTAACGAGGCAGCATAAGTAGCGATATGGCAAAAGACTCACAAACCCGTTTCGTCTCGCCCAAGGCATGGGAACGCATCGAGCAGTGGTCCCGCCGCAAGCCCGTCTTTGCGCTTATGGGAGAGTTCAGCGCAGGCAAATCAACGCTGATGAACTTTCTGCTTCGGTCGCATACGTTGCCGACTCAGGTAACGGCCACGCAATTGCCGCCGGTCTGGTTCAGCTGGGGCAAACAATCCGCCTACGTACAGCGTCACGACGGTACGCGTGAAGACATCGAATTGGATCAGCTTGAATCCGTTGGTGTTAACGACGCCCAATTCGTTCGCATTTTCCTTGAATCCGATATTCTTGAGGCGGTTGATCTGATCGATACGCCCGGAATTTCGGATCCCAAGATTTCGACGGATGTCTGGCGTCGCGCGGTTGGTCAGGCCAATGGGGTGCTGTGGTGCACACACGCGACACAGGCTTGGCGTGAAACTGAGCGGGCGACATGGGTGGCCCTGCCGGAACGTTTGCAGCACAACTCGCTGCTGCTGATTACCCGTGCCGATACTTTGGGTCCGAAGGACCGCCAGAAAGTGTTGCGCCGCGTTAATCGAGAGGCTGGGCATCTGTTCAATCGGTCGATTTTGTTCTCGGCTCGCGACGCAATCACTGCCCGCGACAAGAGTGGTGATGCCGAGCTGTGGGGACGCAGCGGTGGCGGCAAGATGGTGGATAGCTTTCTTGAGATCACCGAGCAGATCATGGATAACCGCGCGGACATGCTGGCGCGTTATCAGATCGACAACAGCCTTGCCGAAGCCCCGAGAGTACAGCCGATCCGGCCAGCTAAACGTGCCGGGGGCACGGATCAGGCAGCACCTTTGAAATTGGTCAATCCCGTTCAGAATGAGACGGAGAAGGACGAGGTCGTCACCAGCTTTCCGGTGCGTCCGGCCCGTGTCGAGATTCGCGCAGAAGATACCGAACGCGCCCCCCGCATCAACGCTGATGAGGCGGAACGGTTGCGGGCCGAAATGGCGGCGATTCCCGATGACGCCACGCCCTCAGTGGACGCAGAAGAAGATGAACTTCGGTCGTTCTTCCGCGAAACGCCCAGCCAACCACTGAATCTGAGCGACATAACGGATGTGCCTGCCACCGAAAACGCGTTTCTGGAACTGGATGATGAAGAGCTGGAAGAGGACGAGCCCATCGACCTTGAGGCCGAGGCAGATGACGAGCACTCTGAGGTCGGCCCAGATGACCAAGACAATTTTATGGCGTCACTTGGGGACAAGTTGGCTGACACACCTGAACAGGCTGAAGCAAACGAACCCGCCTCTGATTCACAAAGTTCCGATGTATCCGTTTCGTCTATTACCGCTCTGCTGGCCGAACAATCCGGCGCTTCGGATGATGAGTTTGAACCAGAACCTGAGACGAGCGGCCTGATCGAAACACAGGTCGTGCCGATGTCAAACGGTGCAGTTCAGGAAGCCGAGACCGAAACGCTTGAGGACCTGCTGAATGTCGAAGCCGGTTCGTCGCTTAGTGCATCCGCGATGTGGCGCGAAATCACGGTGGGCGAAGACCTTCCTGAAGATCCGGAAGGGTTGAAGAAGGTTTTCAATGCCTTTCTTGAGGAGTTCGACAAAATCGCCGCGGAACATAGCGCTCGCCGGGCAAAAGAAGACGTTCCATCGATCCCGAAAACCGGCAATAAGAGCGGGGCTGAATGGCATGTCTTGTAATGTGAAACCAAGGTAGAAAAGACGGGGCACCGGATGTCTATCGAAACCGCACTGAAAACCGCTATGGAAACGATACCCGACTGCGTTGCAGCCGGGTACGTCGATATGGAAACAGGGATGTTGCTGGGGGCCTGCGCCAACGACCAGGAGGATGCCGAGGCGTTGGACGCGCTGGCCATAGCGGTCGCGAACTTGTTTCAGGGCCGTGGCGTAGGTGCGTTTGAAACTCTGCTGCGGCAATCAGGGAACGCGGATTCTGAAAACCCGGGATTTGGGGAAATAGCGGTGTTTTCGAAGGATCGGCTGAACATATTTTTGCGGACGCAGGCCTATCCAGACCATGTGGTCTGCTACATCTGCCGCCGCAGCGCAAATGTTGGCTTGGCGCTGACGAAATCACATCTCAGCCTGGGGCCGGTTACGGCTGCAGTTTAGACGGGACCAGAGGGGGTCACGGCATGATGGATACAGACATACTCGACCTGCTCGAGGATATTGGACGCTCGTCAGTTGCGCGGCTGGACCCGGCCGTCACGCTTCCCGGTGACAGTGCTGTCGAGCGTCGTGAAAAGGTGCTGCAAACCATCCGTGGCACTGTCTTGCCGCGCCGGTTGGAATTTACGGCGGGCAATGGCGATTGCCTGGCGATCGAGGTCAACAGCTCTCGGGTCACTGACGTGTTTCGCGTTCGGTTCGGCGTTGCGCCGGATTTTGAAACCGAACAGCGCGAGGCGCTGGCTGGGCAACTGGCCCAACTGGTTTCCGATATAGCCGCGGCGCCAGCGCCGTTAAACTTGGTTTCCTTGCAACCGGATACCATGCTCGAGGCGGATGATGTCGGCATCACGTTCAGTGAAATCGCGAATGCTTGCACGTCGATCGAACTTCCTGCTGACCCCATTATGTCGGTGGTGCCGAACGATGAAGAGGCCGACGCACCTGATGAACCCGCTGATGAACCGACTGGTCTGGCCAGCAGATTCTACGACGACGCGGAACGATTTGCTCTGGGTCGTATTCAAGCTAATGCCAAAGATGGCGCGACAATTCAGTCTGACGGCGATTGCGCCCAGGATCAGCCGCTGCATGCCGATCAGAGTTTGCTGACCCAATTCGCACGCGATCTCGCGGGATGGGATAATGATGCGGCTGCAGAGCTGAGTCACCCGCAGTTGATAGTGATGCGGCCCTCTGGTGGCAAAGGCGCAGGACTGGCCGTTTTGAACGACGGCGATCAACTTTCCATGGTCATTCACGACGCACGTAAACTTGGCGCCGTCGTGAACCTGTGGGCATCTCTGACGGGGCGTACCGAATGATTGCGCCCTTAACATTCAATTTTTCGACTAATTCAATCCGTGATTATCAGTTTCCAGGGTAACAGTATGAGTGAAAACAACCGTCGCGAGTTAATCCGTATTGCCGAAGACATGAACGGGGTCAGTAATGACGAAACCCGTCAGTTCATTTCGCGCATCGTAAATGATCTTTCGAATCTGAAGCCATCAATCGCGTTTGTAGGGCAGATCAAGGCTGGAAAATCCCGCCTTATCAATGGGTTTACCGGGCAAGCCGAATACTTGCCGTCGGATGTGAACCCCTGGACGACCGTGATCACCGACATGCATTTCGGACACCCTTCAGGTCGTACTGAAGGGGCCGAGTTTCATTTCTTCGACAACCGCCAATGGCACGCGTTGATCGCCGAGGGCGAAGAGCTGCGCAACATGTTCCCCGATGACGAGGACAGCTATAAGCGCGAAATGATCGAAGAGCAGGTCGAGGCGATGAAAACCCGCGCCAAGTTGCGTCTGGGCGAAAGCTACAAGCACCTGCTAGGTCAGCATCACGACCTTGATGAGCTCACCTCTGACGATCTGGCGCGCTATGTCTGTGCCGGCGACGACCCGACCGACGAGGGCGAACACGATCCGGGATCGGATCGTGGCCTCTACAGCGACATCACCCGCAAGGCCGAGGTCTATTTTGACATCGGCCATTTCCCCTTCCCGCTGACGGTCACGGATACCCCAGGTGTCAACGACCCGCTATTGATCCGCGAGGAAATCTCGCGTCAGTATCTCAAAGAATCCGACTTCTTTGTCGTGGTGCTGTCCGCGCACCAGGCTCTTTCGCGCGCGGACCTGAAACTTTTCCGTTTGATGCAGGCGTTGGAATTGGGGCAGATCGTGGTGTTCATCAACCGCGTCGATGAGTTGGGGGGCGGTGCCGAGGATGCTGGCAAAGTTCGGGCGGATGTTCTGGACGGCTTGGAAAAAGCACTCGGGAACTCGGATATCGACGTTCTGATGGGTAGCGCCCAATGGGCCCATTATGCCCTGACCGGCGATGATACCGGCGTCAACCACGATCACGTCCTGGCTTGGCTTCGTGCGCATCCAGAGCAGATGAAGCAGTATCTGGACGGTGTCGAAGAGATCAAACAAGGCCCCGGCCCGATCAGCCGCGAAGGCGTTCTGCGCTTTGCTGCAATGATCGCCTCGGGTCTGCCGGATCTGCGCCGCCATGTCACCAGTGCCCTGACCCAGGGGCCTCGGGACGAACAGCTTAAGATGGCATGGCAGCACCTCAACAGTTTTGCACAAGGGGAACTGGAACGGTCCAAAGCTCATCTGCGTGCGATTGACGATGACAGTTCCGCCGATGTGGCCGACGGCGATGAAAACGACAAGACACTGGCCGAACTGCGTGCGCTGGTTTCGCAAAAAACGTCAGAGATCATCGACGACATGGATGACGTTCTCGCCAACCTGCGCGGCGTTATGGATGACACTGTGGCCGAGGCCGTTTCCGGCGTCGTTCGCGGACCGAACGGAGACTCGCCCTTGCTGGCCAAGGGGGGTGAAACCGAACTGAACTTTTCGCCCTTGCGGGACCGTATGCGCGAATTGGTTCAGGGTGCGACGCAGGTCGTTCGGCAACGCATGCTCAGCGAACTTTATGCGATCGATATGAACAGCAATGCGGCATTGCGCGCCCTGCCCGGCTGGCAAGATCCTACTGACAACCGGATGAACACCAGTGCAGTTCGCTGGTTCCGCCCGGATACTACCGCGCTGACCCGGGGCATTACCGTAGAGCTGCGCGTAAGCTGGCTGTCGCGACTGATCTCGCGTAAAAGCGTGGTTGCGCGGGCCGAACGGATGATCGTTCAGGAATTCGAGATGATTGGCGATGATCTGGTCGATACGGCCAGGGCTGATCTGCTGGAACGTCTGAACACCGTTCTTGATCATTATCTGGCTTTGTTGGCCGGACATCTAGAACAACGGGTCGGAACCGGCCAAACCAATGTACGTGCAGAAGCGCAGGCGACATTCGATCAAGCGCAACGAGTTGCAGATGATCTGGATGCAGTGTTCGGCACCGATAGTGCCGACAAGAAATTAGCAGAGGCTGCGGAATGATTGAATTTCCCGGAACCGAACAGGAAGTACGCAAGCTCGAACGCTTCCTGACCGTCACCGAAAACCTGCCGACAGATGCGGCATTGGAAAAGATGCGTGAACGCGCTCTGGCCCATGCCGAGCGGCTGTCGAATGCGGTCAACATCGGTTTCGCCGGAGAATTCGGCGCCGGCAAATCCAGCCTCGCCAACATGCTGGCCGGGGCCGATATTATGCCGACTGGCCCCCAACACCTCAAACTGCCTTTGGTTATCGTTGCTTATGCCGACGCACCGGAAACCACTGTTGGGTGGTGGGACAAGGAACCAATAGTTTACTCCGGCATCGCATTGGAGAAAGCTGCGGCCGACAACCCGGATTTCATCTCAGTCGGGCTGAATACCCCTGCGCTGCAAGAGATTTCCCTGTTCGATCTGCCGGGCACGGGTGCACTGGATGATACCTACAAACCGACGTTGGACCTGCTGTCCTATGTCGATTGTGCGATCTGGTGCACGAACGGAACCAACGCCTGGCGCGAAACAGAACGCCACCTGTGGGCGCAGGTTCCGCAAGAGTTGCGCTCAAACAGTTTACTTGCTGTCACCCATACAGACCTTCCCCCGGTACGCGATGCTCTGGATCGGGTTCTGGCCCGGCTGGAAAAGGAAAAAGGCGACATGTTCCGGTCCGTCGTGCCCATCGGCACCCCGGTCGCTGTCCGTGCTATGGCCCAGGAACCTGAGCCAGATTTTGATCTTTGGGAAACGTGCGGCGGTCAAAATTTGGCCGAACAGGTGCTGCAAATAGCCTCGGCGCGGCGTTTGAATGACCTGGAAGCTGCACAGAAGGATCTCGAGCAGGATTTTCTGCCTTATCTGGAAAGTCTGGACTCCGGAAAAGCGGAACCTTCGGAAACCGACGCGCCCTCAATCCACGCGACGCTGGAATCCGCCCTGCCCCCGCTTGAGAACCCGATACTTGAGGATTGGCTGGCAGCAATCGCAAGCATCTATGACGACCTCCGCGAGACATCCAGCATCGAACCCGCCGCTTTCCTGAACAGCTGTCAGGAAATCGTTGAGGACTTTGCCGAACGTTTGGAACAGGGCGGCGAAATCGCCCCCGAGGCAGACTGGATTCCAGCTGAGTTCGAAAAGGCCACTGACCTGCTGTTGTTGCTGCAATTCGAAAGCGGTGATGCTCCACTTAAAGATGCGATCAGCATCCTAGCGCAGCTCAGCGACAACCTTGCGTGGGCCGGTAGCCGGGTCGATTCAGTGCAGCCGAAAACCGGAACCTGACCCCTTCCCGCTATAATTGAGCCGCAGCGCAGCGATTCGAGAACCGAAGAATCGCACTCCGATTGTTTCGGAATCAGAGACCATTCCGCAAAATACAGGCGTTCAGTCCGCAAATTTCACCTGCGTAAAAACTACATATAGGCGTCGCCGAGCGACACGACTCTAAATATTGATTATGCGAGAGCTTGGTTCTTAGTGAAGCCATCAGGCGGCCCCAATAAAGTCAAATTTGAAACGTCTAACGTTCTTCAGTGTCCTGCGGTTGTGTTTGGTTGTGAGTTCGCGGGCTAGTCGCCCAGTTAATGACGCCGCAAAACGATTAGAACGGGCGGAAAGAAATGAGCCACAACCAGGCCGTCGGCGCGAAGCACGACGAACCAAAAATTGAAGGACTTCAACCCGGCGCCAAGCTGTTGCGCGGGCAGTACGAAATCCTGCGCTTCATTAGCAATGGCGGATTTGGGATCACCTACCTCGCACGCGATAGCCTGGAACGCGAAGTTGTGATCAAGGAATGCTATCCGGGTGCTCTTTGTCGCCGGAATGGCGATCTGGTTGAACCCGTCGAGCCGGGTTACAAGGACGATCTCCGCTCGATCATTGATCTGTTCATTCAGGAAGCCCGCAACCACGCGCGCCTGGTGCATCCCAACATCGTCGACGTTCATCAGGTTTTTGAAGACAACGACACCGCATATATCGCGATGGATTACATCCGCGGCTGCGATCTGCTGGATTATGTCGAAAACCCGGACAACAAGACCGGCCCCGATTTCATCGTTCAGGTCACTGAAAAAATGTTGTCTGCGGTCTCGTTCATCCACCAAAGCGGCATGTTGCACCGCGATATCTCGCCTGACAACATTCTGATTGACGAAAACGGCGACCCGGTTTTGATCGACTTTGGTGCCGCGCGTGAACAGGCTGCGAACCAGTCCGCCGCGCTTCTGACCTTGCGTGTCATCAAGGACGGGTATTCGCCTCATGAGTTTTACGTTCGCGGCGCAGAACAAGGGCCGAGCAGTGACCTCTACGTCCTTGCGGCCACTCTCTATCATGCGATCAGCGGTGAGCGTCCGATTGATGGCCAGACCCGTCTGAACGCATTCAACAACGGTCAGGATGACCCCTACTCGCCGTTGGCTGGACGCTTTGAGGGATACCCTGACGGTTTCTTGGAAGCCATTGACAAGGCGATGGAAGTTCACGCGACGGATCGTCTGCAAACCGCTCTGGATTGGCTGCGCATGTTCCGTGGCCCCAGTGTGATGTTCGACAGCTTTGATTACCGGCCCGTTTCGGTGATTGTGGCTATGGACCACAAAGACGAAGAAGCAGAGAAGGCCAGAATTAAGGCCGAGAGTGAAAACGCCGAAGCAGTCGTAACCGCACTTCTGGCAGGCAACGCCGACATTGCACTGGGCAATGAGGACAAAAAAGACGACGAACTCGCCACATTCACCCCAAAAGAGGACGCCGCGGTTGCCGTGGATACCGTTGTCAAAAGCGGATCAAGCGGTGCGGGCAAGATTGTGGTTGGCGCGGCCGTCGTCGCGGCCTTGGCGGCGGGCGGGTTCTTTATGATGTCCGGGGGAAAAGAAGCCCCGCCACAAGAGACCGCGTCCGTGCAAACACCTGCAGAGACAAGCGCCGTCGAAGAAACGGCAGCAGTTGATGCACCCGCAGAGGAACCAGTCGAGCAGGTTTCCGAAGCTGTAGTCGAACCAGCACCAGCACAAGCTGAACCCACTCCATCGGAAATCGAATCCAAGCCAGAGCCTGTCGAGCAGGCCCAGGAAACTCCGGTCGTCGCGGATGAGGTTGAAACCGCGGCTACGGAAGAAGCTGAAGCTGAGGTAGGTGAATCAGCGCCTGCAGAGGCCGCTCCGGCCGTTCCGGCGGAACCCGTTGAACTGGCGGAGCCGCAGGTCGCATTTTCGCATTGGGATGTGGAAATTCCGTTTCAAACATCTCGGCGACGTGCTTCGACCGGAAACGTGATTGCCGTCACCGGCGTTGACGCAGACATGGACCCGGCGATTGTCGGTGAGTGGGTGCAACGCGGTGCCACGATCTACACTCTGAATGGCAAGCCGGTAAAAGCGGACTCAAGTTTTGCCGCTCAGGTGCTGAACGATCTGAAAGTAGATCCGGATGGTTATATCCGCGTTTCTGCCCGGTATCGGCCTTTGGGTGAGACGCGTCCACAAAACGGATTGCTGGCCCTGCCCGCCATGCGCGTTCTTGGTCTGGAAAACGGCTATGTCTTTACCATTCAGAACAAGGACAGCGAAGGTTGGAAGACAGTTGTAAGCTCTGTGCCGCCGGAAGCGGAAGGCACATTGCAGAAAGGCGATGTTCTGGTCTCTGAGGCAAATTCCGGTACGGCCGTTGATGCCGCGGAAAGCCTGGATGCCTTGCTGGCCGCGCTTGTTTCCGAAAATCAACCTCAGGCAAGGTTCAGCGTCTTGCGCATTGGGGTCGAGACGAATGCCAACATGCCGTTAGCGCAGGAGTGATCTGACCGGTTCGTATGTGATCTGCCAGCGTGTGTTTGCTGAGGGTTGCGCCATAGTTGGCGACCCTGGCGGGAACCGACCCGCCGCAGAAGTCAAAAGTGACCTTGTTATCAATAATATCCGTGCCGTTGTGCAAGTGCGCGCAGAGGTAAGAAGCAGCTCCATGGGACGCTCGTCCTGTGCCAAGAATCAGAGGTGTCGACACCATGTTTAAATACAAAAGCCCTCTTAGCCGGCTTCTCGAAGGTGCCGGCAAACCCAAAGGGACCGAAGCGGAAGAAGCGACAACGCCAGAGGCGGAAAAAGCCGAACCGATTGCCGACTTTAACGCGCTGCGCGAAGCGTTGGCTGGCGGCAATATGTCCTCCACGGACAGCTACGAAGAAACCGATGAACTGATTCCCGAAGAGAAAATGCCTGAGTTTTCCGCGGGCGAGGAAGTTGCTTTTGTTAAAGCTGAAGATGACATCGTTTTCGCTGAAGTCATCGATGAGGCACAAGAACCTGAAGACGAGGCCGTCGTTTCGCTTCACACGGCCGCCGAAGAAAATGCCGAATCCGCCCCTGAAGAGGCTGTCGAGGAAACCCTCGTTCAGGTCGAAGTTGCTGAACCCGAACAAGTCGAGGAAACCCTCGTTCAGGTCGAAGTTGCTGAACCCGAACAAGTTGTGGACGTTGTGACAGATGAGCCTGCCGTCCAGGACCCAGTGGCCGAAGCACCACAGGAACCGCAGCCCGCTCCGGCCGAAGATCGCCGGGGTCGCGTCAAGACGACATTCCTGGGTTTCGAACGCGCCGACACGCATGTTCAGGACCTGATCGAAACAGCGGAACCGGTCGGGAAAACCGAAAACGCCGAACAATCCTTCCCGGTCGGGTGGCTGGTTATAACAGGCGGCCCGGGCCGCGGTGCAAGCATCACGCTGACCGAAGGATTGATGCAGATTGGCCGTAATGACGATCAGGCCATTCAGCTGGACTTTGGCGACACCGGCATATCCCGCAGCAACCACGCGGTGATTGCCTATGATCCCGAAGATCGCAAATGCTATCTGGGTCATGGCGGCAAAGCCAATCTGGTGCGCCTGAACGGTAAACCGGTTCTCAGCACCGTCGCCCTGTCGAGCGGCGACTTGATCCGGATCAGCGAAACCTCAATTCGTTTCGCCGCCTTCTGTGATGACGGCTTTGATTGGCGGGACTCCTGATAGATGCTGGCGAAACCGGCATATGACATTGCGCTGATCCTGGACAAGGGCCAGCGGGACACGCAGGAAGACGCGGTTGCATCGCGTATGTTTGACACGGCGAACGCTGGCTATGTTGTCGTCGCCGACGGCATGGGAGGCCACGCAGCAGGTGAAATTGCCTCTGAACTGGTTATCCGGGCCTGGCGCGACTCATTGGATGCAGAACTTGAAGCCGGCACACCGTCCGAAACCGCCCTGATCGACGCCCTACCCTTAGCTGCGATGCAGGCCAACGCGGCCATCGCCAACCACTGCGAAGAACAAGGTGCCGGATTCAACATGGGATCGACCATGTTGGGCGTACTTTTGATGGGGCAGCGAGTGTTCTGGATTTCGATCGGTGACAGCCCGCTCTACCTGTTCCGGGACGGCAAACTCACTCAGGTCAATGAAGACCACTCCATGGCGCCGATCATTGATGCGCAGGTGGCTGAGGGGCTTCTGACCGAAGCCGAAGCGCTGGCGCATCCCGACCGAAATCAGTTGACCTCGGTCATCATGGGGGCAGCAATCCCCAAGGTCGATTGCCCCGAGGATCCGCTTGATCTTACGCCCTCGGATATTCTGATTTTGGGCAGTGATGGCCTGCAATACCTCAGCAACGCGGAAATTCAGTCCATTCTTCAGGCCAACGCGAACGGCTTGGCGCAGGACATCGCCGGGGCGCTGCAGCTTGCACTGAAGACCAAAGGCGATCCGGATCAGGACAACGCATCGATCGGTGTCGTCAAACTCACAAAAAACTAAACAAGGCAAAGCAACAGGACCCATGAGACCCCATCTGATCATATCCAGTCTGGCACTTGCTGCCGCAGCGGGCACAGCATCGGCGCAACAGGCGTGCTCAACGTATGAAATTCAACGCGGCGACAGCCTTCGTGAGCTGACCATCGAAGTGTACTCAACCGAAGATTTTCGCATCATCTATGACGCCAACCGGGATGTGATCGGCAATAACCCGAACATTATTCGGGTGGGCGACGTTCTGACCATGCCTTGTCTGGAAGACATCGGGCGTGCTCCGGCCGCTCCGCAAACCGAAGCCGAAGCCATGGCCGCCGAAATGGCAGCTGAGTTGGTCAAGGCAGCCGAAGATCGCGCTGCAAAGGCTATCGCCGAAGCGGAAGCCCGCGTTGCCGAAGCGGAAGCTGAGGCCAAACAGGCAAGCGAAGACGCGGTTGTTGCAGCAAAAGCCGCAGCTAAAGAAGAGATCGAAGCAGCACGGGCCGAGGCCGCTGCGCTGATCCGTAACGCGGATGATGGCGAACGCCCGGAAATCCGTGACCGCCAACTGCTGCTGATCACCGGCGGCAATTACGCGCCTTTCACTGACGAAGCACTGCCAAATCGCGGGCTCTACACCTATCTGGTCGAAACTGCGATGCTGCGCGCTGCTCCCGAACAGGCTTACAAGATCCAGTTCGTCAATGACTGGTCGTCGCATCTGGATCTGCTGATGCCGACTCTGGCGTTCGATGCAACCTTCCCTTGGTCGCGTCCGAACTGCGAAGAGGCCGAGCTACTGTCGGAAAAGGACCGCGCGCGATGCGAAACATACAACTTCTCGAACCCGTTCTACGAAGTTGTGGACACGTTCTTTGCCCGCGAAGGCTCGGGCTATGAACAAACGCTGACATATGCGGATTTCGCGGGCACAACCATTTGCCGTCCCGAAGGCTGGTCGCTGTCGCATATGGACGCGGTTGGGCTGTACGAACCGGCAATCTCGCTTATGCGCCCGGTTTCGCCAGATGAGTGCTTTCACGCGCTTATGGACGGCACTGCCGATATCGTCGCGATCGAGGCCCACCTGGCCGTCGAAGCGATCGGACGGCTGGGCTATGAACACCGTATCATCGAAAACCCCAATCTGGCGGCAATCAAGTCGCTTAACGTCATGACCCACAAAGATAATCCTGATGGGGAGGCGATCCTTGAGACGCTCAATCAGGGTCTGGCAATCATGCAGCAATCCGGAGAGTGGCGAGACATCGTTTCAGCCGCTCTGCGTCATCAAATGGAAAATGGCTAAGGCCCCAATCGGCCTGACTAAAAAGTCTGGAGGAAGTGGACATGTTTGAATTCAATCTGAAGAAAGTTGTGATGTCGGCCACGGCCGTCACCGCCCTGAGCGCAGGCGCAGCCGCTGCACAGGAAGCCTGTACAAACTACACGGTCGCAGATGGCGACACGATGGCCACAATCGCCATCGCAGCATACGGTACGTCGAACTATCAGCCGATCTTCAACGCAAACCGCAACATCATCACGAACCCGAACGCGCTTGAGCCCGGTCTGGTTCTGGCCCTGCCCTGTGCCGACGGTAGCCTGCCCAACGGTCAGACCGCCCAGGAAATCATCGCGGCGGAAGAAGCCCGCGCAGCCAGCGTCAAGCGTTCGAGCGTCTATCAGCCGCCGATCAAGCTGGTAACGGGTAACGGCTGGGCACCTTTCGCGGATGAATCGCTGAACGGCGGTGGCGCGATCACCCGCCTGGGAACCACCGCGCTGCAGCGTGGCGGCAACGCACGCGACTACTCGGTCAGCTTCGTGGATGACTGGAACTCTCACCTGGAAACTCTGCTGCCGCTGGGCGCGTTCGATGTGTCGATGGCCTGGAACATGCCGGACTGTACCAACCGTACTTACGAATGGTCCTGGGAAACCGAAGTGCGCTGCACTCAGTTTGACTCGTCCGTTCCGGTTTATGACATCGTGGTTGGCTTCTACACGCTCCCGGAAAGTCAGTATGCAAGCGCTACGACCTTTGATCAGCTTCAAGGCGCCACTGTCTGCCGGATGGACGGTTGGTTCATCCACGATATGGAGCAGGAAGGTCTGCACAACGGCGAAACCATGACGCTGATGCAGCCGATCACCGCACGTGAGTGCCTTGATGCGGTTCTGACCGGCACCGCGGATGTTGCGACCTTCGAAGTTCAGCTGTTCTCGGACACCATGGTGGAAATGGGCCTGAACCAGAACGATCTGGTTGAAAATCCCTTCGTCACCTCGCTGTCCTCGCTGCGCTTCATCAGCCACCGCAGCAACCCGTTCGGCAAGCAGTACCTGGCGATGCTGAACAAAGGCCTGAACGAGATGCGCGAATCCGGCGAATGGTACGCAATCGTTTCGGACACGCTGCGCGAGCACAACGAAAAGCTGATGGCAGCTTCGAACTGATCATTCGGAATTCCGAGTGTCCGAGGGCTGGTCTACTGACCAGCCCTTTTTTGTTCAAACCCAGAGGATCAACACTTGTTCGTTGATGGATCCCAAACGACTACGGGAAACCCCTAATACCGAATTTTAACCGATGGGATAGTATGGAACCCAACTGTACCGGTGAGGCTCTGGCCTTACCACTCACTCAAAAAGGGCCGACTTTGGGGGTCGGCCCTTTTTTCGTGCAACTGTTTCAAATAACAAAAAAATACCCACGCCGCAAGGCGTGGGTACTGTCTATCAGTCGATGATCGCGTTCAGTGTCGCGCTGGGACGCATGACCGCCGCAGTTTTCGCCGGATCGGTGTGATAGTACCCTCCCAGGTCCGCTTCCGCACCCTGCGCAGTCTCAAGTTCGGACAGTATCTGACCTTCTTTGCCTGCCAATTCCTTGGCGATCGGAGCGAACTCGGCTGCCAGTTCTGCGTCATCCGATTGCGCGGCCAAAGCTTCGGCCCAGTAACGCGCAAACCAGTAGTGGCTGTCGCGGTTATCGGGCTGACCGACTTTGCGGCTGGGCGAATTGTTGTTATCCAGAATGCCCTGCGTAGCTGCTTCGGCCGCAGCACCCAGAACACCTGCCTTGGCGTTGCCTTTGCTGTCGGCCAGGAAGTTCAGCGATTCACCCAAAGCGCAGAACTCACCCATCGAGTCCCAGCGCAGGTGGTTTTCTTCGACCAGTTGCTGCACGTGTTTCGGTGCCGAACCACCTGCACCCGTCTCGAACAGCCCACCGCCATTCATCAGTTTGACGATCGACAGCATCTTGGCCGAGGTGCCCAGTTCCAGGATTGGGAACAGGTCGGTCAGGTAGTCGCGCAGCACGTTGCCGGTGATGGCGATGCTGTCCTTGCCCGCTGTGATGGTTTCCAGCGACTGACGGGTCGCCTCACGCGGGGCCATGATCAGAAACTTGTCTGCCACGCCCGCCGCCTCAAGCGCCGGTTTAACGTATTTGATCAACTCTGCATCATGCGCACGGTTCGCGTCGAGCCAGAAGATCGCCTCGGAACCGGTCAGGCGCTGACGGTCCATCGCCAGTTGAATCCAGTTTTCGATCGGCGCTTTCTTGACGGTGCAGGAACGCCAGATGTCGCCCTTCTCGACGTCGTGCGAGTGCAGAACGTCACCATTGGCCAGAACAATGCGGATGGTGCCGTCAGCAGGTGCTTCGAAAGTAGTCGGGTGCGAACCGTATTCCTCGGCCTTCTGTGCCATTAGACCCACGTTGGCGACTGCGCCGGCAGTGGCCGGGTTCAGTGCGCCGTTGGCTTTGAAGAAGTTGATGGTCTCGTCATAGACGGGCGCATAGCAACGATCAGGGATCACGCAGTTGGTGTCGCCCTTGGCCCCGGTCTCATCCCAACCTTTGCCGCCCGCACGGATCACGGCGGGCATCGAGGCGTCGATGATCACGTCCGAGGGCACGTGCAGGTTGGTGATACCCTTGTCCGAGTCCACCATGTACATCGAAGGACGATCTGCCTTGATCGCGTCAATTGCCGCCATGATGTCGGCATTGTCTTTCACGCGATCCAGCAGATCACCCAGACCCGAGTTCGGGTTCACACCCAGGGCGTCCAGTTCCGCGCCGAATTTCTCGAACACCGGTTCCAGCCAGGCCTTTACCGCATAGCCGAAGATGATCGGGTCCGAGACCTTCATCATTGTGGCTTTCATATGTAGCGAGAACATAGTGCCGTCTTTTTTGGTGTCCTCGATGGCGTCTGCGATGAACGAAGACAGCGCCTTGACCGACATGAAGGTTGCGTCGGCAACAGTGCCTTCGGCCAGCGGCCATGCGTCTTTTAGAACGGTCACGCTGCCGTCCTTGCCGACGAATTCGATCTTGGCATCACCTGCTTGCGCAGCAGTGATCGTGGCCGATTTCTCATTGGCATAGAAATCGTTGCCGGACATAGAAGACACTTTGGTTTTGCTGTCCGACACCCATTCGCCCATCGAATGCGGGTTTTTCTGGGCGTAGTTCTTAACAGCGCGAGCCGCACGGCGATCCGAATTGCCCTCGCGCAGAACCGGGTTCACAGCCGAGCCTTTGATAGCGTCATAACGGGCACGGATCGCTTTTTCCTCATCGGTCGCCGGCTCTTCGGGATAGTTCGGGATATCGTAGCCCTGCGACTGCAGTTCTTCGATAGCCGACACCAGCTGCGGGACCGAGGCCGAAATGTTCGGAAGCTTGATCACATTGGCATCGGGGGTTTTCACCAGCTCGCCCAAAGCGGCCAGATCATCGGTGATACGCTGCGCGTCGGTCAGGTTTTCCGGGAAAGTCGCCAGAATACGGCCCGCGAGGGAAATGTCTTTGGTACCAACGCTGACACCCGCCGCCGAAGCGAACTTGCGAATGATGGGCAGGAACGAGGCGCTGGCCAGCTCGGGCGCTTCGTCTACAATGGTATACAATATGTCGAAGTTCGATTTATCTGCCATATTCTTTTACCTTTTTTAAGCCTTTCGGGGCGTGCGATCCAAGAGTGTGCCACATATACGTGGCGAGGGATGGGCGCGTTTAACCTACCGCCCAACGGTGACTCTGTTTTGACAGGGCCTCCCTTAAATCAGGATGGGTCTGGGATCAATCGTCTAGAGGCCGCGCAAATTGACACGGGGTTTCTGAAACCGCAGGATTTGCGCGTTCTGCGCGCGAAAAGCGGTATTGGCGCGGCAGTAGCCTCTTTCCGGGGGCAGTATTTCCTTAGGCCGCTCGTCTGTCGCTTTGTTCAAATGTTGGGCAGAGCCCGCCGATGTTTTTTGGGAAACCTATATCCCTGCACCACAGACGAACTTGGAGCTACACGCCGACTTTTTTGTCCGGAAGCTTCAAGAAAGGCATCAATCTCTGATTTGGCCAGTTCCGGCCGCTCCAGCAACGCGTAACGCAAGTACCGATGCAGCCATTGTTGGTTCCTCCCAAGAACCAGCCAGCCTTGGGCTTTTTGGAGCCATGTTCAAGCCGCCCTTATTTCCCAATCTTGAAGCGGACAACTGAGAGTAGGGCGGAGTTGAATTTAGCGGCAGGTCCTTAGCAATTTCAAGAATTTGGGTTGCAAAGCGTATTTGCACAAGGGCTCCTAAATTGATGCAAAACAAGGCAAGTTCCAAGCCGAGATGATTGGTCACACTCCCCAAGTATCGCTCAGGCGGTATCCGCCCGGCCAGGGATCGTCCGGGTCCAGCATGTGCTGATGCGTGCCAGTGATCCAGCCACGACCGCTAATCTCGGGGATGATGGCTGCGCGACCACCGATCTGCGTTTCCTGAACAATCCTGCCGGTGAAGCGCGAACCAATGATCGATATTGCCTCGAACGTCTGGTCAACCTTCATCTGCCCTTTCGCCGCCATTAAAGCCATGCGCGCGGAGACGGCCGTTCCGGTGGGTGAGCGGTCGACCTTGCCGGGTTGGATCGCGACAGCGGATTTGCCGCGCAGTCCAGTTGCGGTTTTATTGAGCGGTCCGCAGAAGGCGCAAAAAGAAATGTGGTTCCAATCCGGGTTATCGGGATGTGTGAACCCTAACTGTTCATTGGCCGCATTGGTGATCGCTACGCCCAGCCGCGCGATATCGCGGGCCTCATCCTCCGTTATGTCAAACCCCAGGGTATTGGCGTCGATCACTACAAAGCTGTCACCACCGTAGGCTGTATCGACTGTTAATGTACCAATGCTTGGAACTTCCAAAGGGACTGAGAGCTTGTCGACAAAACTCGGCAGGTTCCGGACAAAAATCCGTTCGGCTTTTCCGTTCCGGCATTCAGCACGCACGCGGACCAGTCCTCCGGGCGCTTCGAGCGTCAAAGTCGTCTCAGGCTCGTGCATAGGAATGATCCCGCTATCCAGCAAAACTGTTGCGACGCAGATCGAATTCGAGCCGGACATGGGCGGCGTGTCTTCAGGCTCCATAATGATAAAAGCGGCGTCTGCGTCCGGATGCTTGGGCGGAACCAGCAGATTGACATGGCAAAACACACCGCCGCGCGGTTCATTCAGCACGAAATTGCGCAAGGTCTGGTCTTGGGCAATAAAAGACCGTTGCTCCCAAAGGGTTTTACCAGGCGGCGGCGATACGCCTCCTACGATGACGTCTCCTACCTCGCCTTCGGCATGGGCCGAAACGACGTGGATTGTCTTGGTGCTGCGCATATGCCCTCCTTAAAACCGCGTGGCCGAATAAGGCGCGAGGGAAATTGGCGTCTCGGCCCCGTCGATCATCGCTCCGACAAGTTCGGCTGTTCCAGCAGATTGGGTCAAGCCCAGATGCCCGTGGCCGAACGCGTAAACAACACTCGGCGCATTGGGCGATACGCTGATCACCGGGATACTGTCAGGCATTGAGGGGCGGAACCCCATCCACTGCGTGCCACCTTCCGTTTTCAGTCCCGGCATGAATTCTGCAGCCTTTCTCAGTAAGATTTCGGCACGCTTGAAATTGGGTGGGAGGGTCAGCCCTCCCAGTTCCACTGCCCCGCCGACACGTACCCCGCCATTGATCTTGCTGGCCACAAAGCCGTGGCGTGAAAAGGTCAGGTGCGTTCGCAGGTCGAATGCACCTTCGGGCAACGTCGTGTTGTATCCACGCTCGGTTTCCAGAGGGATGCGATCGCCCAAAGTCCGTGCGATGTGATGGGACCATGCGCCGGCTGCGATCACCGCTTTGGAAACGTCCAGTGTGCCATCCGAAAATGTGATCCGTACACCATTCTCCAAGGGTGCCAGTGCGCGAATGTCCTGCCGTTCAATCTGGCCACCTCGGTCGCAGAAGATCTGCGCCAGATGATCCACCCATTTCTTGGGGTCAGCAGTATTCAGCCAGTTCGGAGTAAAACCTGCATGGGTAAAGCGCGTGCTAAGACCGGGTTGCTTTTCTGCTATCGCGGCGGGGCTTTCCAGTAGCTCAAATTCGACCCCATGTTCGCGCCGTATATGCCAGTTCGGCAGGCTGGCACGAAATTCCGCTTCGCTTTCATAAAGCTGCATCTGCCCGTCGCGTTGCAAAAGCGGCTCAGCTTTTACCATTGGAACCAGCCGCTCCAGCGCTTCGCGGGACAACTCCATCAGACCCGCTTGTGCGCTCAGCGAGGCCTTGTAGTAATCTGGCCGGCTGGCCCGCCAAAAACGATACATCCACGGTACGATTTGCAATGCGTAAGCCGGGGGAATGGACAGCGGGCCCAACGGGTCCAGCAACCATTTGGGCGCTTTGCGCATGATACCAGGGGTGGCTAATGGTTCCACTTCGGAGAACGCAAAAGCCCCTGCATTCCCCGCCGAGGTTTCTTCGGCCACGCCTTTTCTGTCCAATACAAGAACAAATTGCCCGCGTCGTTGAAGCTCAAGCGCTGTCGTAATGCCAATGACACCGGCACCGATGACAACAAACTGTGGGATCATGCTTTGATCCCTGTCCTGAATGGGTCACTTTCGTCAAAGAGCAGTTTCGATTCTGCCATGACGAACGCCTGCCCGGTGATTGACGGGATCACGCCCCCGTTCCGCCCGGGTTGGTAAGACAATCGGTATGTGCTGCCGATAACGCTTTCCTGTACGATCTCCTGTCCGGGCGTTAGACGCCCATCTGCGGCCAGACAGGCCAGACGAGCCGAGCTTCCCGTGCCACACGGGGACCGGTCGTAATTGTCGTCTGGACAAAGAACGAAGTTGCGACTGTGGACCAACGTATCCGGCGACGCATCCTGAACGATGACGTGGTCAATCGGCTCGCCCTCTTCGCCGCCAACCTCCTGCGCAATTGACGCCTCGCGAATGGCGACCGTCATATCGGTCAGCTTAGGGATATTGCCGGGATTCACAGGTATCGGACTGGGATCGACGATGAAGAACCAGTTTCCTCCGTAAGCCACATCTCCTGTCACCTCTCCGTAGCCAGGGACGTCAATCGCTACGCTTTGGCGAACCCGGCGGCTTTCGATGTTTGTCACCGTGACAGTGTTACGATCAAGGAGTTCAACCGTTACAACCCCGGCTGGGGTTTCGACCCGATGCCTGCCAACGCCAATCCGACCCATATGCGCCAGCGTTACAGCCAGACCAATGGTCCCGTGTCCGCACATTCCCAGAACAGCGTCGACATCGAAGTAGATCACGCCGGTGGCACACGTCGGATCAACCGGTGCGACCAGCAGGGCACCAACCATAGCTGGCTGACCCCTCGGCTCCAGCATCACAGAACGATAGAACGCCTCGTGCTCGGTTGCCAACCGCCGGGCGCGCTCCGCCAACGGTCCGGAGCCTAAATCGGGGGCGCCGTCCAGAATGACTCGCGTCGGCTCCCCCCCGGTGTGGCTGTCGATCACATGCATTCAGCGATCACCCCATCCTGCTTTGACCAATCTGCAAACCAGGCGCGAAACAGATCGTATTGTTGTTCGCAGTAATTGCGCTGCGCGTCGGTCAGCTCGTCAGTTTCGTTGAAATGCAGGCGGTATTCCTGTTCACCGTTCAGCACCAGCAGGTGCTTGTAATACAGCACCAGATCCGGTCCTTCATCAAAACTGGACAGAACCTGGATCGCCTCGGTCAGCTCATGCGCCCGCTGACGCGCTTCGGCATTTCCATCTGCCGCTTTTTTGGACAAGGACGCCAGCAACAAAGCCTCGCGCGGCAATGCTGTGCCAATCCCAGTGATCGATCCAGTCGCACCGCAATTGACAAAGCCGTGGTAGACCTCGGTGTCCACACCCACCATCAGAGTGACCTGATCGTCCTGGCTGGTGATGTTTTCGGCGGCGTAACGCAGGTCATCCTTGCCGCCGAACTCTTTGAAGCCGATCAGGTTCGGATGTTCTGCACGAAGGGCAAAGAACAGGTCCGCACGGGTGGCAAAGCCGTAATATGGGCTGTTGTAGATGATTGCCGGAACATCCGGCGCGGCAGACAAGATCGCCTTGAAGTGGTTCCTCTGCGCGGTCGGAGAGCTACCCCGCGACAAAACCCGCGGAATGACCATCAAACCAACTGCACCCACCTTTTGCGCATGGGCTGCATGAGCTACGGCGGACTTGGTGTTCATTGCACCCGTGCCGACCACGACAGGCAGTCCGGCATCAATCAAGCGCTCGACCCCTTCCATGCGCTGTGCATCGGTCAACAAGGGCCAATCTCCCATCGATCCACAATAGACCACGGCTGACATGCCCGCTTCGACCATCTGCCTTCCCTTGCGCACCAATGCGTCAAAGTCAGGGGTGCGGTCAGGTTTGCATGGCGTCATCAGCGCCGGCATTGTGCCGGTGAAAACGTTGGTGGACATGGGGTGCTTCCTTAAAACAATCGGCGTTTGGGGCGGCTTGGCAAGCCCTTCGGAATCGCCATAACGGATATTGGATACAAAATCCAGAAAAAAGGAAAGCGCGCCTGATCGATGACCAGACGCGCCCAAAAACCTTTCGTGCAGCCGTCAGCGGAGCCTGTAGCCCGTGTCCGGATCAAACAGCATAGCCCGTTCAGGGCGAACGACGATGCCGATCTTGTCACCCTGCTTACTGCGTTGATCGTCCCGCTCCTCGACAATCAGTTTATCTCCGTTCGGCGTCAGCAGGTATGAATAGCTTACGCCACCAAGTGCCTCGGTCAGATCGACTGAGCATGTGTCGCCCGAACGATCAATTTCGATATGCTCTGGTCGAATTCCCAGGGTCACTTTGTCGAGCCCCGCAGGCACATTGACGGGAATGGTCAACGGTTCGCTCAGCGCCGGGTGTGAGACCTTTCCATCCACAAAGTCGCATTCCAGAAAGTTCATCGCCGGAGACCCGATGAAACCGGCGACAAATCGATTGTCAGGGTCCCGATACAAGTCCATCGGCGCACCAACTTGCTCAATCCTGCCGTCGCGCAACACCACGATTTTGTCGGCCATGGTCATTGCTTCGACCTGATCATGGGTCACATAGATCATGGTCGCACCGATTTCGTTATGCAGCCGTGCAATCTCTACCCTCATCTCCACGCGTAGTTCGGCATCCAGGTTGGACAGGGGTTCGTCAAATAAAAACACCTCAGGGCCACGAACAATTGCGCGACCAATAGCAACGCGCTGTCGCTGACCGCCCGACAAAGCCTTGGGCTTGCGTTTGAGGTACTGGTCCAGCTTCAGGATGCTCGACGCTTCCTGTACCTTTTGGTCAATTTCAGATTTAACCACGCCATTCATGCGCAGGCCAAAGCCCATGTTTTCGGCCACGGTCATGTGCGGATAAAGGGCATAGGTCTGAAAAACCATCGCCACCCCGCGCTTGGCCGGGTCTACGTGAGTTACATCGCGTGGCCCGATGTGAATTTGGCCCTCGGACGTTTCTTCGAGCCCTGCAATCATTCGCAATAGAGTGGATTTACCGCACCCCGAAGGACCAACGAACACGCAAAACTCACCATCCTCGATCTGCAGGTCGATTCCGTGAATGACTTGAGTCTGGCCGTAGCGTTTGACCGCTTGATTCAGAGTTACACCCGTCATGTTACTTGCATCCTGTCGTTTATTGCATTCGGGCGGGTTTCGGGAAACCGCCAGGCTTGTGCTTCTGTTCCGATTTGCTCGGCGACGCGGCGGACGCGCGGCACCCAGGTTTCCAGTTGATCGAAATCCATACGCTCCGTCGATCCGGTGACTGAAATCGCCCCAAGCATGCGGCTGGTCGAAGTCAAAATAGGGCAGGCAATGCAAATGATACCGGGCTCATGCTCTTCATCGTCAACGGCGTAGCCACGGTCTCGGATCAAATCCAGATCGGCGCGAAGCGCGCCTTCAGACGCCAATGTCTTATCAGTAAACCGATGGTAGCTTTGCTGGGACAGCGCCTTATTCCGGGCGTCTTCATCCAGATACGCCATCATCGCCTTGCCAACACCGGTGCAATAGGCGGGGCCAACCTTACCCGCCTGCGAGAACATTTCGACCGGCTGCGCCGCATTCCGCTTGTCGACATACAACACCTGCCCGGCATCCAGTTGCGCAAGATGAACCGTTTCCCCCGTCTCGCGGCTGAGCGCATCCAGAAACGGGCGCGCTATTGGTGCCAATGAACTCTGTGTCCACGCCGCATGCGCCAGACGAACCAATCGCAATCCCGGCGTATACGTTTGTCGGTCCGGGTCATACGACAGCATCCCCTGATTGGTCAGGGTTTGCAGGAACCGATACAGGGTCGCCTTGGGGAAGTTACTGCTTTCCAAGAGCTCCGCGAATCGGACCGGACGAGCAAACGCCGCAACCTGATCCAGCACGTCACATGCTTTTCCTATTGTTCCGTCACCAGCCACGGTCGCCTGTTCTCCTCCCATTAACCATCGCAATCGGCACGAGGGTCTTGACAAGACTAACCGAGTCGATGTGTAGTTTTCAATATATAAAACACGGTTTCATTATTTGGAACCTAAAAGACAAAGACTGGAAGCTAAGGGAGGAAACCATGCATTCCATGTTCAAGCGCACTGCCGCAGCTATGGCAGCCAGTGTCGCACTTGCCGCACCTGTTGCCGCCGAACTTACCGGCGAGCTGCGAATCTTCCTCGACACCTCCAACCCGGCGCCACGTGCGACGATGGAGGCAATGATCGAACGGTTCGCAGAGCAGCATCCCGGATTGGAGATCGAAACCACGGTGATCGACCGCGAGGCGTACAAGACTCAGATCCGCAACTTCCTGACTGCGGACACGCCTGACGTAGCGACGTGGTATGCGGCTAACCGCATGAAGCCTTATGTCGAGGCCGGTCTGTTCGAAGACGTATCTGATTTGTGGGCCGAGCCTGAGATCGCCGACAATCTGGCTTCGACCAAGGGCGCGATGACTATCGACGGCAAGCAGTGGGGCGTACCCTATACCTACTATCAGTGGGGTGTTTACTATCGCAAAGACATCTTTGATGAACTGGGTCTGACCGAGCCGACCACATGGGAAGAAGAACTGGAAAATTGCCAGAAAATCGTCGACTCGGGTCGGGCCTGCTACACGATCGGGACCAAGTTCCTTTGGACTGCAGGCGGTTGGTTCGACTACTTGAACATGCGTACAAACGGCTTTGATTTTCATCAACAATTGGCCAATGGCGAAGTCAGCTGGGAAGATGACCGTGTCAAGCAGACATTCGCTAATTGGAAGCAGTTGATCGACATGGGTGCGTTCATCGACAACCACCAGACCTATAGCTGGCAAGAAGCGCTGCCGTTCATGGTCAACGGTGAGGCCGCCGCATATCTGATGGGCAACTTTGCCGTGGCACCGCTGCGCGAAGCTGGCCTGACGGATGATCAGCTGGACTTCTACCAGTTCGTCGCGATCAACCCTGATGTTGAACTGGCCGAAGACGCCCCTACCGATACGTTCCACATCCCGGCCAATGCGTCGAACAAAGAAGCCGCACGTGAGTTCCTGCGCTTTGTCGTCTCTGCGGATGAGCAGACCGAAATCAACAATGGCTCGAACCTGGGTCAGCTGCCGGTCAACGCGCAGTCTTCGGTGGATGACGACAAATTCCTGCAGCAAGGCTTCACCATGCTGTCGTCTAACAGCCCCGGTGGCGTTGCCCAATTCTGGGACCGCGATGCCCCGGCCGAAATGGCCAAAGCGTCGATGGAAGGCTTCCAGGAGTTCATGGTCAAGCCAGACAATGCTGACCGCATCCTGTCCAAACTGGAACGCGCACGTAAGCGTATCTACGAAAACTGATCCATCCTTGTGGTCCGCCGTTTGGCTGGCCACTCGCGAGCAAATTTGTCAGGCGGGTTGAGGCCCGCCTGCCCTCTAACCCCAGAGAACTCTCATGACCGTTGCACTCGACATCCCCGAACAGGAAAGCTGGTTCCACAGAAACCAGCAGCGTATTGCACCCTGGCTATTTCTGGCACCGGGCCTGCTGTTCTTTATGGTCTACGTGATCATTCCGGTGTTCCAATCCTTCAACCTGTCGCTCTATGAATGGGACGGGCTTGGGGCGGCGGAATATGTCGGCTTTCGCAACTACGAAGACCTTTATTGGGAGTGGGTTGACCGCGACGCATTCTACACCTCGCTCAAGAACAACCTGATCTGGCTGGTCCTGTATCTTCTGGCAATCCCGGCAGGCTTGTTCATCGCGCTGTTCCTGAACCAGACCGTCTGGGGCATTCGGCTGTATAAGTCGCTGTTTTTCTTCCCATTTGTTATTTCACAAGTCGTCGTCGGCCTAGTATTCACGTGGTTTTATGATCCGACCTTTGGCCTGTTGAACGAGTTCCTCAGCCTCTTTGGTCTCGGCCCGCTAAACGTTCTTGGCGACGAACGGTTCGTGACCTATGGCATCATCTTCGCCGGTCTCTGGCCGCAAACGGCCTATTGCATGATCCTATATCTGACCGGCCTGAACGCCGTCGACCCCGAGCAGATCGAGGCAGGCCGTCTGGACGGCGCCAAGGGCTTTCGGATGTTGTGGCACATCATCCTGCCGCAACTGCGCCCCGCAACTTTCATCGCCTTTGTCGTGACGATCATCGGCGCTCTGCGTTCGTTCGACCTGATTTCGATCATGACCCAAGGCGGACCATTCGGATCGTCCCGTGTGCTGGCCTATTACATGTTCGAGGTCGCCTTGTCCGAATACGGCTTCCGCATGGGGTATGGCGCGGCCATCGCCGTAATCCTGTTCCTCATCATGCTGTGCTTCATCGCCTATTTCCTGTGGTCGATGTACCGCGAAGAAAAGGGGCATTGAGATGTTTCCCAAACCCATCGAAAAACAATCCCGCGCCGCACAGATTTCCTATCAGGCCATGCTGCCACTGGCGCTGTTGCTTTGGCTGGGGCCGCTGCTCGCAGTCGCGCTGTTTTCGGTCAAACCCGCCGCCGATTTCACCAATGCCAACTATTGGGGCATGCCGTCCAGTTTTGAGGGTGCCTACAACTATGGGCAGGTCTTCTTCAACTCGGACATGCCTCGGTATCTGCTGAATTCTTTCCTGATCACCATTCCGACGGTGATCGGTGCAGTCGCGCTGAGTTGCATGACCGGCTTTGCGCTGGGGATTTACAAGTTCAAATCGAACCTCTGGATTTTCTTCATGTTCGTTGCGGGAAACTTCGTGCCGTTCCAGATACTGATGGTGCCCGTCCGCGATCTGACCCTGCAACTGGGCCTCTACAACACCAAAACCGGGCTTGTTCTATTCCATATCGCGTTTCAGACCGGGTTCTGCACGCTGTTCATGCGCAACTTCATCCGCGCTTTGCCCTTTGAACTGATCGAAGCGGCGCGCGTCGAGGGCATTAGCGAATGGCGGATCTTCTGGTACGTTGTCCTGCCGCTGATGAAACCTGCGATCGCAGCGCTCAGCGTGCTGATCTTTACCTTTATCTGGAACGATTACTTCTGGGCCGTCGTCCTGACCCAAGGTGCAGAAAGCCAACCTGTGACCGCGGGGATCACCAGCTTTAACGCACAATTCCGCGCGGCCTATCAGTTAATGAGTGCCGGCTCCATCGTCGCGGCGCTGCCGCCGGTGGCCATGTTCTTCCTCATGCAGAAACACTTCATCGCGGGCCTGACCCTCGGAGCTGTAAAATGACAAAAATCACCTTCATCGGGGCGGGTTCCACGATCTTCATGCAGAATATCGTGGGCGACGCTTTGCTGACCCCTGCGCTTGCTAACAGCCACTTTGCGCTGATGGATATCGATCCGGTTCGTCTAGCCGAAAGTGAAGCCGTTGCCAAAGCGATGATCCGCTCTGTCGGAACCGGTGCTACCGTGTCCACTCACACTGATCGTCGTGCTGCTCTGGACGGTGCTGATTTCGTTATCACCGCATTTCAAGTTGGGGGATACAAACCCTGCACGGTGACGGATTTCGAAATCCCCAAGCAATACGGCTTGCGCCAGACCATTGCGGATACACTAGGTGTCGGCGGCATCATGCGCGGGCTGCGAACGGTACCAGTGTTGTGGGATGTCGCGCAGGACATGATGCAGCTTTGCCCGAACGCGACGCTGCTGCAGTACGTCAATCCTATGGCCATCAACACATGGGCGCTGGCTGAACGCTTCCCGGCGCTGAAACACGTGGGGCTTTGTCATTCGGTACAAAACACGGTCGAGGAACTGGCCCACGACCTGGACCTGCCGAAGTCCGAAATTCGATACAAAGTCGCCGGTGTGAACCACGTCGCCTTCTTCTTACGACTGGAACACGAAGGCCGCGATCTCTATCCGGCGTTGCGTCAGGGTTATGCCAACGGGCGCATTCCCAAACCGCCGCTACTTATGCCACGTTGCCCCAACAAGGTGCGGTACGAGGTGATGGATCACCTGGGTTATTTCTGCACTGAAAGTTCGGAGCATCTGGCCGAATACGTTCCCTGGTTCATCAAAGACGGACGGCAAGATCTGATCGAGCAGTTCAACATCCCTCTGGATGAATACCCAACCCGCTGTGAGGAACAGGTCGCAAATTGGAAAGAACAGGCCAAGACCCTGATCGACGGGCGTGACATCGAGGTCGTTCGCAGCCACGAATTTGCGGCGGATCTGATGAACGCGATCGCGACTGACACTCCTTATGTGGCTTACGGCAACCTGCCCAATACCGGTCAGATTCCACAGCTGCCTATCGGCGCTGCAGTCGAAACGCCGTGTCTTGTGGATTCAAACGGCGTTCAGCCATCGGTCGTCACGGACATTCCCCCGCAGCTGGTCGCGCTGATGCGCACGCAGATCAACGTGCAAGAACTGACAGTTCGGGCTTTGGTTGAGCAGAACTCCGAACACATCTATCACGCGGCCATGATGGATCCTCATACAGCAGCTGAGCTGGATCTGCGACAGATCCGCTGCATGGTAAATGATCTTTTAGTCGCGCACGCCGATTGGTTGCCCGATTGGTGCAAACCCGCCAAGGCCGCCTGAACCGGATTTTAGAAGGCTGAAACAATGACAAAAAAACGCCGCTCCCAGCATTGGTATGGCAAGCTGGACAAGGATGGTTTCATCCACCGGTCTTGGATGAAGAACCAGGGCTTCCCGGATCACGCCTTTGATGGCCGCCCCATCATCGGCATCTGCAACACCTGGTCCGAACTCACGCCCTGCAACTCGGGCCTGCGCGACTTGGCCGAAGGCGTTAAGCGTGGCGTGTGGGAGGCTGGCGGCTTCCCGGTTGAATTCCCGGTGATGTCACTGGGCGAGACGCAAATGAAGCCCACTGCCATGTTGTTCCGCAACCTTCTGGCGATGGATGTCGAGGAATCCATCCGCGCTTATGGCATCGACGGCGTCGTTCTGCTGGGTGGATGTGACAAGACCACGCCGGGGCAATTGATGGGAGCCGCATCGGTCGATTTACCTGCGATCGTCGTTAGTTCAGGGCCGATGTTAAACGGGAAGTACCGTGGCAAAGATATTGGATCGGGGACGGATGTCTGGAAATTTTCCGAAGCCGTGCGCGCCGGAGAAATGACCCTTAAAGACTTCATGAATGCCGAGTCCGGAATGTCGCGCAGCGCGGGTGTCTGCATGACCATGGGCACCGCATCGACAATGGCGTCTTTGGTCGAAGCGATGGGCATGAGCCTGCCCACCAACGCTGCCCTGCCCGCCGTCGACGCCCGCCGCATGGCGCTGGCGCATCTGACCGGTAAACGGATCGTCGAAATGGTGGATGAAGACCTGAAACCTTCCGACATCTTGACCAAAGAGGCATTTGAAAACGCCATTCTGGCCAACGCTGCCGTGGGCGGATCGACCAATGCGGTTGTACATCTGCTGGCACTGGCTGGGCGCGTGGGTGTGGACCTGACACTCAAGGATTTCGAAATCGGGTCAGAGATTCCGTTGCTGGTGAACTGCATGCCCTCGGGCAAATACCTGATGGAAGACTTCTGTTATGCCGGAGGCGTTCCCGTTGTATTGTCAGAACTCAAGTCCTTTTTGCGCCCGGCAAAAACTGTTCTGAACAAGGATATCTCGGCCCACTACGAAGGTGCCGAGTGCTTTAACACAGACGTCATCCGCCCCTTCAATGACCCGGTGAAACCCGCCGCTGGTCTGCGTGTCCTGCGTGGTAACCTCGCACCGAACGGAGCTATTGTGAAGCCTTCTGCGGCAACGGATGCCCTGTTGGAAACCGAAGCCGAAGCTTACGTGTTCGAGAGTATCGAGGACCTCAAGGCCAATATCGACCGGGACGATCTGCCGGTGACGCCCGAGACCATTCTTGTACTCAAGGGCTGCGGTCCAAAAGGTTATCCCGGAATGCCAGAGGTCGGGAACATGCCGATCCCCGCCAAGTTGGTCAGGGAAGGCGTACGCGACATGATCCGCATCTCAGATGCCCGCATGTCTGGCACCGCTTTTGGAACCGTGATCCTGCATGTCAGCCCCGAAGCACAGGCTGGCGGTCCGCTTGCGCTGGTCAAAACCGGCGATCGTATCCGCGTTTCAGAAAGTAAGGGCGAACTGGAACTGCTGGTCGAACAAAAGGAACTGGACGCGCGCCGCGCTGCATGGCAACCGGACAATCCGCACTACACCCGCGGTTACGCAAAACTCTATATCGACCACGTGCTGCAGGCGGATCAGGGTGCAGACCTTGATTTCCTTGTCGGCAAAGACACCCGCCTTGTGACCAGAGAGAGCCACTGATGGATCAACCAGCCACTTTTCACGATTTGAACGGCGCTTCGGTCTATATAACCGGCGGCGGGTCCGGTGTTGGTGCTGCGCTTACAGACGGATTTCTGGCGCAGGGCGCCAATGTAGCCTTCATTGGCCGCTCGGACGCCAGCGGGTTCGTCGACGAGATGCGCGACAAACACGGGCGCGCGCCTTTGTTCATGCAGGGCGACATGACGGATACGGAATTGCTGCATGCAACGATGCAAAAAGCGGCCGCGGCACATGGACCCCTAAACGTTCTGATCAACAACGCAGCCAACGACAAGCGTCACTCGCTAGAGGAAACGACGCCGGAATTCTGGGATTGGATGATCGAGGTGAACCTGAAAGCCTATTACTTTGCCTGTCAGGAGGCAGCGCGCCAAATGGAAGGCAGGGGCGGCTCAATCGTCAATTTCAGCTCGATCAGCTATATGATGGGCAACTCTGGCTATCCTATCTACACGACATCAAATGCCGGGATTACCGGAATGACCCGTTCGCTGGCGCGTGAGTTGGGGCCAAAAAAAATCCGAGTGAATGCATTGGCCCCAGGATGGGTTTTAACTCAAAAGCAGTTGGACATGTGGGCCACGCCCGAGGATCTGGCTGCGCATATGGACCGTCAATGCCTAAAAGAACATCTGACGCCCGAAGACATGATTGCGCCGACCTTGTTCCTTGCCTCCGATGCCAGCCGTGCGATGACCGGCCAGTGCACGGCAGTGGATGGCGGCGTCGTAGTAACGGGGTGAAGCCATGAGTGCAGAGTGGATTGCTGTCGACTGGGGAACATCTCATCTGCGCGTCTGGGCGATGCAGGGGGAAACGATCATGGCTCAGGCCCAGTCTGACCGTGGTATGGCGCGGCTCAGAAAAGATGAATTTCAATCGTCATTGCTGGAAATGATAGAAAACTGGTTGGGTGCCGATCCCGTTGACGTTGTAGCCTGTGGCATGGTCGGCGCGCGGCAAGGTTGGGTTGAGGCGCCGTACTCGGCCGTTCCCTCCGCCCCGGTTCCGGTAGCACCAATTCGCGTGCCGAATACCGATGCTCGTATACGGGCATTTGTAGTTCCTGGTCTGAAACAGAACGCGCCGCCGGATGTCATGCGCGGTGAGGAAACCCAAATAGCCGGATTTCTGGCAAACCATCAGAACTGGGACGGCGTCATCTGCCTGCCCGGGACCCACACGAAATGGGTTCAGGTCAGCGCCGGAGAAATCGTGAGTTTTCGAACCTTCATGACCGGCGAGATGTTTGAGCTTCTGAGCAAGCAATCGGTATTGAAACACTCGGTCGGCGACGGTTGGGATGAGGCCGCTTTTGCCGAAGCCGCCGCTGATACGCTGTCGAAGCCCGAGCAATTGGCCGCGCGCCTGTTTGGCCTGCGCGCTGCAGATTTGCTGCACAATCAGAACAAGGCAACCGCCCGGTCCCGATTGTCGGGGCTATTGATTGGTGCGGAATTGGCCGCAACGCGCCCCTATTGGCTGGGGCAGCAACTGGCGATTATCGGGGCTGACGGTATCTCCCAAATCTATGCCGGCGCGCTGCAACTTCAGGGGGCCTTCGTGGAAACTGCAAATGCCACGCAATGCACCTTGGCTGGTCTTTCGCAGGCCCGGAACCTAACGAGGCAAACCGTATGAATCGCCCTATCATTGCAATTTTGCGCGGCCTGCACTCTTCCGAGACCGTGGACGTGGGCCGCGCCCTGATCAACGCAGGCATTGATAAAATCGAGGTACCTCTGAACTCTCCCGACCCGTTGGACAGCATTGCTTTGTTGGCCACAGAATTTGGCGACCAAGCCCTTATCGGTGCCGGCACTGTACTGACTCCCGAACAGGTTGAGGCGGTTGCGGGCGTCGGTGGTAAACTGATCGTTTCCCCAAACTGCGACACCGATGTGATCCGTCGCTCTGTCGCAATGAATATGCAGAGCTGGCCCGGCGTCTATACTCCAACCGAGGCGTTTGCCGCTCTCAAGGCTGGTGCTACTGGGTTGAAGTTGTTTCCTGGCGTCATGGCCGGCCCGACCGGTTTAGCCGCTTTACGGCCGGTGCTGCCAACCGGAACTCTTGTTTACGCGGTCGGCGGCGCGGGTCCGGAAAACTTCGCCGAGTGGATCGAGGCCGGCGCCGATGGTTTCGGCATCGGATCGGCGCTGTTCAAACCTGGAATGGCCGTTGCTGATGTTGCGGATCGGGCAAATCGGATCATCGCAGCCTACGATGAGGCCGCTGGATGAGTTCTGTTTTTGACGACCGTCCATGCGAGCTTGGCGAAGGTCCATTGTGGCATCCGGAACGGCGACAGTTGCTCTGGTTTGACATCGCCAACAAGCGCCTAATGACGCAAGACGCAGGCGAACAGCACAGTTGGCAGTTTTCCGAGCATGTCTCGGCCGCTGGTTGGGTGGACCGCGATACGTTGTTGATGGCCTCTGAAACCGGGCTTTGGCGCTTTGGGTTGGTTAGCGGCCAAAAAGACCTGATCGTTCCGCTTGAGTTGGACAACCCTGTTACGCGATCCAACGACGGGCGCGCAGACCCTTGGGGCGGGTTCTGGATCGGAACGATGGGCAAGAACGCGGAACACAAGGCAGGCGCGATCTACCGGTTCTGGAAAGGAGAGCTGCGCCAGTTGGTGCCGGATGTCACAATTTCGAACGCAATCTGTTTTGCACCGGATCGATCCTGCGCATTTTATGCGGACACGGTCACGCAACAGGTTATGCGCTGGTCTCTTGACCCGGACTCTGGCTGGCCTGAAGGCGAAAGCACTGTATTTCTCGATTTGCGAGACGATGGACTTTATCCCGATGGCGCGGTTGTTGATGCTGAAGGCAACGTCTGGATAGCCCAATGGGGCGCCAACCGCGTTGCCGCATACGATCCGAATGGTCGGTTTCTGCGGGCGGTACCCTTTCAGGCCGCGCACACCTCATGCCCTGCGTTCGGCGGAGAAGATCTGACAACCTTGTTCTGCACTACGGCTCGCGAAGGTCTGGATGCCGATGCATTAAGAACCCAACCAACCAACGGCATGACCTTTGCCGCCATGGGCGTCAGCAAGGGTCAATCGGAACACAGAGTCCTTCTATGAAACCAGAACTTGGCGTTTGCTATTACCCGGAACATTGGCCCGAAGCCAAATGGGCCGAAGACGCAGCTCTTATGGTCGAAACAGGGCTGACCTGGGTTCGGATCGGCGAGTTCGCATGGAGCCGGATGGAGCGCGTTCCCGGCGATTTGCATTTTGACTGGCTGGACCGTGCGATTGAAACGCTGGGTGACGCCGGTCTGAAAGTGGTCTTAGGGACCCCAACAGCGACACCCCCGCGCTGGATGATCGAAAAGCATCCAGACATGTTGGCAGTGGACGCCTTGGGCAACGCCCGCAAATTCGGGTCGCGCAGGCATTATTGCTTTAGCCATCCGGGCTATATCGAGCAATCCGTCCGCATTGCCCGGATCATGGGTGAACGCTATGGACGAAACCCTCATGTCGCCGCTTGGCAGATCGACAATGAATATGGATGTCACGACACCACAGTCAGCTACAGCCCCTCTGCTCTGCGCGCCTTTCAACTTTGGCTGAAGGACCAATACAGCACTATTGACGCGCTGAACGAGGCTTGGGGCAACATATTCTGGTCAATGGAATACGGCGATTTCGACCAGATCGATTTACCCAACCTGACAGTGACCGAACCCAACCCGGCGCATGTGCTGGCGTTCCGGCGGTTCAGCTCGGATCAGGTGGCTGTTTTCAACAAGGCTCAGGTGGATGTGCTGCGCCCTTTGACGGATGCACCGCTGTTGCACAACTACATGGGGCGGATTCTGGATTTCGACCATTTCAAAGTCGGCAAGGATCTGGATGTCGCCACATGGGACAGCTATCCGATCGGGTTCCTGTCCGACCGGCTGGAAGCTGACGAGGCACACAAAACTGCCTTCCTGCAACAGGGCGACCCGGACATGCAGGCCTTTCATCATGACCTGTACCGCGCAGTCGGCCGTGGACGTTGGTGGGTGATGGAACAGCAACCCGGCCCGGTGAACTGGGCGCCTTATAATCCGGCCCCCCTACCCGGCATGGTGCGGCTTTGGTCGCTTGAGGCCGTGGCGCATGGGGCCGAGGTCGTCAGTTATTTTCGCTGGAGGCAAGCGCCTTTCGGGCAAGAGCAAATGCATGCGGGTTTGTTGACACCGAACAACCGTCCGGCCCCTGGGTTGACCGAGGCGAAACAGACAGCTGACGCGCTGGCAGACCTCGGTGAAGTGGTTCAGACAGCGGCACAGGTCGCCATCTTGTTCGACTATGCATCCGACTGGGCATGGGCAATACAGCCGCAGGGCACCGGGTTTGACTATTTCAGATTGGTCTTCTCTGCTTATCGGGCTCTGCGACGGGCTGGTCTCTCTGTTGATTTCATTTCGCCAACCGACGTCCCGAACAATGGCTATGCAATCATCCTTGCCCCCGGGCTTGCGACATTGGACAGTGATCTGGAGCATCGGCTCACCGAAGCGGGCGATCTGGTCATCCTTGGACCGCGAAGCGGTGCAATCACACATGATTTCCAGATCCCGGCAACAGGTCGACCGGGTTTGACCGATCTCAATTGCGATGTCGATCTGGTCGAGACCCTGCCGCCCAACGTTCAGCGCCCGGTCGAGGGGGGCGGCGCAGCGCGGCATTGGATTGATCGGATATCCGGCTCAGCTCCCGTCCTGCTAAGGTTTAATGATGAAACACCCGCTCTGATGGGCGAAAACGGCCTTTGGTATCTGGCGGGTTTTCCGGATGAGGCACTGTGGGACCGGGTTATTGAAATGGCCGCGAGAGAGACACGAGTTGCCCTGAACCCGATGCCTGAGGGATTGCGCCGGCGCGATACTGCTACCCACACTTTCCTGACCAACTACAACGCCCAACCGGTCGCGTGGAACGGTCATGTCATTGACGCCTGCGGCGTTGCGATCGTGAAAAAAGAAACGCCCGAAGAGGGGTAAACCTCTTCGGGCACATTTCGTTATTCAGACACTGGACCTATTGGTCAGATTGAAGGCTGTTGGGGTCGAACGCCCCACCAAACCCGCCATTGTTAGACGGCGGAGTTTCAGAATCTGAACCCTCTTCTTCTGCATCACCGCCCAAAGAATTCGGGGCGAACACATTGCCAAAGCCACTGTTGTTAGACGGCTTAGGCGCGGATTGCTGTGCGCCACCCTGTTCGGCTTCTTCCGCTTCACGCTTTTTGCGCTGTTCTTCGCGCTGCTTGCGCAGCTCTTGAATGCGCTGTTCGGCTTCCAGACGTTTTTGCTCTTTGACGTTGGCGATGCACTGGCCGGGGTTATAGGCCGTCGCGGTGCCAACCACGGTGATCGTGGCAACGGCAAACACGACGAGCAAAACGGCCGCCATGTTACCGGAAAAGAAGCTGGGCAGTTTGATCTTGCCTGCCAGTTCCTCAACCGTTGCCTTCTTGCGAGCTGCTGCCACCAACTCCTGACGTTTCAGCTTGGCTTCATTCAGCAGAGCAAAGAACACCGTCAATGCCACGATGAGGAAGGCCAGGGCCGAGATTGCAGGCGTGATGCCATAGCGGACTTTCTGCGCCAGTTCGATCGTCAGCGTCGGGTATTCACCAAAGGTGAATGTGGTGGTGTTGTAGTTCTCGAACGAGGCGAGAAACGCCAGCACCGCCGCCGACGCAATCGCGGGACGCATGAACGGCAGCAGGATCTTGCGGAATGCCTGCGCATGGGTTGCACCCAAGTCGAGCGCCGCTTCGGTAAGGGCGACGTCATAACGCTGCAGACGGGCCACCAACACCAACATGCAGTAGCTGGCGATAAAGGTGGACTGGCCGATTACTGTCAAGAAGATGCCGTTTGACAAAAAACTGTCCGCGCCTAACCCAAGCATCCGGTTGATCCGGTCCCAGAACACCAGCGTCGAGATACCCAGAACCACACCCGGGATCAGGATCGGAGCGATGATGACGGTGTAATAGGTTGCCCTCAGCTTAGGCCAGATCTGGGTCAACATCAGCGCGCCTGCCAGCCCCATGGCCACCGACAGGACAACCGTCCCGGCTCCGATGATCAGCGAGTTCTTGATGCCGTTCAGGATACGTTGGTCCTGAAACAACTCTCCGAACCACTGGAAGGTCAGGCATTCCCACGGCGTCATCCTCGGGAAAGCCGAAGAATTGAACGCCGTGACCGACATGATCACCAACGGCCCCAGCAGGTACAGGAAGAAGATGACCAGATAGACCCAGATGCTTACACGAAGGAAGGAATTATTCATTTCCCGATATCCCCCATGTTCACCTTGAACAGGCGCATCACCGCCAGCACGAACAGGATACAGGTCACCAGCAGCACAATGGCGTAGGCGGCCCCCTGCGGCCAGTCATTGTTATCGTTGAACTGCTGATAAATCAGCTGCGTGAACCACAGGGACGAGGGCCCGCCCAGAATTTGTGGCGCAGCCAGCGCACCGGCACTCAACATGAAGACCATCGTACAGCCCGAGCTGATGCCCGGCTTGGCGTAGGGAATAACCACCCGCCAGTGGATCCGCCACCATGGTGCACCAAGGTCACGCGCGGCCTCGATCTGGTTTCCGTCCAGACTTTCGATCACGTTATACATCGGAAAGATCATCAGCAGGATGTAGGCGTAGCCCAGGCCCGCATAGAGCGCGATGTCGTTGCGGATGAAGTCAAAGGGTGTATCAAATATGCCTAGCCCCATGAACAAAGTGTTCAATACGCCTGTTTCGCCAAAGATGATCCGCAAGGCAAAGGCGCGCAGGATTTCGTTGATCCAGTAGGGGATGATCAACATGATCGCAAAGATGCGGATATGGCTGCCCTTGGACTGACCCAGGTAATAGGCGATCGGATAGCAGATTATCAGGTTGAAGATCGTCACACAGACCGCTGCGATCAGCGTTCGGAAGAAGACCCGCAGGTCGACAGCATTGTAAGACTGACTTCCGCCCTCGGGGCCGTAGATCAGGTATTTGTAGTTCTCCAGAGTGTATACGTCCTTAGGCCCACCAATTTCAGGCGGCGGCAGGTTCGGACGGAACGAAAAATCCAGCATCGACAACTGGGGCAGGATGATCAGGCCGATGGTCCAGAACAGGACCAAACCCAAGATCGCCAGCCCCATGCCGGTGCCGTTGCGGTTGAAGAATTCCTTCAGGAAGCCGGGCATTGTCTGGCCTCCTTATTCCGCAGCCAGTTCACCAGCCGGAACCAATACCGCATTGCGGGTCTCGTATTCCAGCGTGATGTTCTGACCGGTGTGGTCCTCGAAGGACTGGCCGAGGTTCGGCAGAGACACCTTAATCTCTTTACCACCATCACCTTCGGTGAAGATGTTGAAGACGTTGCCTTCGAATTCTTCATGAGTGACGCGCGCAGTGACGAAATGGTCGCCTGAAGCGCCATCCGGGGCAATTGCAAAGGCTTCCGGGCGGATAAACATCATGGCGTCATCACCCTCTTTCAGCTTGCCCTGATTGGCGGTCGAGATACGTGCCACCAGATCACCTGATCGGTTAGTTGCGATCAGCGCCTCATTACCCATAACTTGTTTAATCTTGCCGCGGAACACGTTGTTTTCACCAACAAATGACGCTGCAAACGCAGTGTTCGGATCGTTATAGATGGTCTTGCCGTCTGCGATCTGGTCGATCACCCCTGCCCGCATAACGGCGATGTTGTCCGACATGGTCAGCGCCTCGCCCTGATCGTGCGTGATGTAAATGAAGGTGATGCCGACCCGCTGCTGGATCTCGCGCAATTCGGTGCGCATGTGTTGACGCAGCTTAAGGTCCAGCGCCGACAGTGGCTCGTCCAGCAACAGCACATCAGGCTCGGCGCACAGGGCGCGGGCGATGGCGACACGCTGACGCTGACCACCTGATAGTTCACTCGGCAGTTTGTCGCCCTGCCCTGGCAGCGCGATCATGTCCAAAAGCTCATCGGCGCGCTTGCGACGTTCGGCTGTGCTGGCCCCTTTGATTTCAAGCGAGAACGTAATGTTCTCCCAGACTTTCATCAGTGGAAACAACGCAAGGTTCTGAAAGATCAGCGCTGTTGGGCGCTTGTTCGGTCCGATGCCGCGCATGTCGTTTCCGCCGATCAGAACTTTGCCCTCGCTGGGGTCCAAAAAGCCCGAAACCGCACGCAGGATCGTTGTCTTGCCGCAGCCTGAGGGGCCGAGGAACGAAAAGAAGTCGCCCCCATTTATGTTCACATTGGCGTCCCGAACGGCGACAAAGTCTCCGAAACGGATCCACAGGTTTTCAAGATCTACACCGACCCCTGCACTCATTTTTGGTATCTCCGTCTGGCGCGCTTCCCCTTCGCGCCGAAAATGGATCCGTCACGCCGTCACGGCGTGCGGGTTCATAGCCCTCCGCACATTGGCGGAGGGCAGGATTTCAAAGCGATTAGGCGCTTTTGAACTTGTTGACGAACTCGGTCCGGGTCTCGGCGTACCAAGGAGCCTCGGCAGGCCACGGGTTCAGGTTCGCCAGTGAGTCGCCCGGATAGGCTTCGGCAAAGTTCTTTTTGTAGGTGTCGCCAGCATATTGGTCGGCACCCAGAACGGGCGAGTTATAGCCATGGCTGTCAATCGCAACGCCCGCAGGCTTGGCCTGATACGCGAAATCGATGAAGGCATAGACCTGATCGATGTTCTGTGCGCCGGTCGGCATCGACATACCGTCCACCCATGCCATCGCACCTTCAACCGGGGCTTGATAGTGGACCGGCTCGCCCGCCGATTTCAGCGCCAGCGGCGGACCATCCCAGGTCTGACCAACGACGACGCCTTCGTTCAGCAGGCCGTTTTTCTGGGTATCGGCATCGTTCCAGATCAGCTTGATCCGGTTCTTCCGCTCGATGCACCAGTCAGTGATCTGACCCCAAACTTTGCGCATGGTTTCTTCGTCGCCATATGCGGCCCAGACAGAGCCCGGTTCCATTTCGCCCGAGCGTTCCATATACAGGCCCGCGCCCAGCATCATCGAATGCGCGCGACCCATGGTCTTGCCTGCGTTCTCTTCCGACCAGACATCGCCATAAGACGGCGCGTCGCCTTCCGGCAGCCACAGATCGGTGCGATAGGCGATGCCTTCGGTGCCCCAGATATGCGGCAGCCAGTGCACGCCGCTGTCACCAAAGTTCCACGCGTCGGTGCCGATTTGCGCCATGGCAGGATTCACCAGATCAATCGGAACCTTGCTCATATCGAAGGGCTGCAGCAGCTCCAGCGGCTCCCACTGCAGCGAGCGGTTGTTGGTCGGCGAGACGATGTCGAAGCCCTGGCCCTTGGTGGCCTTCATCTTGTTGATGATTTCTTCGTTCGACCCGATCCCGGTATAGTTCACCTTGATTCCGGTCAGAGTTTCAAACTCTTGCAGGAAAGCGGGTGGCAGGTAGTCCGACCACATCAGAATGTTGATTTCACCCGAAGATGCCAGCGCGCTCTTGCTATATAGAGGCGCAGCCAGAGCAGCCGCTCCCGCGCCTTTCAGGACAGAGCGTCTGGAAAGGTTTTTCCGTTCAGCCATATTAGGATCTCCCGTTATTGGACTGTGTTGTTTTGTTGTTATGGTTGTCACGCTAGAACTTTGCGGCGGCATTGTCAGGCCAAAAGTGACAGTTGAAAATTTTCATATATCCAGTTGGCGCTTTCACGTTGCCGACGGCTTTAGATCAGTTCGCAGTTTCACCGACCCAGATTGAAACCCCACAAGGTGGGATCAATGACGAGCCGACAAGATAATTGCGCGTTTCGCTCGCAGGCAGACAGTGCTCTGTATCCCCAAAGTTAAAGGCGAAACCCAGTTTACCACGACGCGTGATCCTAAGGTCAGGACAACAATCCAAGACGGGAATTTTCGCCCAGTCCAGAACCTCTTGCAGGACAGATTTCAACAACGAACTACGGGGAACCACTGCCAAATAAGTTGCCTTGTCCGAACGGACAATGGCAGGGCTGCCGTCCCTATATTTGCTGGAAAAATGTGCTGTCACTGTGGCATCTGTTTCCAGAATCTCTCGCCAGCCTGAAAACCCATGCGTCGTATCATCCGCAAGGCGCACTGATTCTCCTGCAAGATCGGGCAGTGATTCAACCCGCAGAACCTTCACGCCTGTCAGATATTCCAATAGTCCGGGGGCCAGATTCCCTGGCGTATGCATATTCTCGGTCTTGCTACCCGAGCGGGCACCGATCAGGAGGCGCGCATCACATCCCTTCAGTTTGGTAGCCAGCTCGGGGGAAACAATCATGCATTGCGGAATAACGATCAAAGCGTACCCCGAGAAATCGTCATCCGGACCCAAAAAGTCCAGATCGACCCCAAGGGAACGCAGTGCCGCGTACCACTCCCGCGCAATATGAGCGTTAGGAAAGTCCTCGTCGTGGGGCAGTATATCTGCCGCCCAGATTGATGGGTAATCCAGCAGCATGGCCACCTGTGCGCGGTTTCGTTCGGTCGGTGGCAACGCGGCGCGTTCGGCGGCAACCTGTGCCAGTTCGATCGCCGCCTGATCAATGCTGCCATCCGATCGCAACAACGCAGTGTGAAACTGCTCTTGCGCGTATTTTGCCTGACGCCATCGAAAGAACATCACCGCTTGGGCTCCGTGCGCATATGCGACCCATGTCCACAGCCGGATCATTCCGTCAGCAGGAGACGGGTTTTTGGACGCCCAATCTACCGGGCCGGGTTGCTGCTCCAGGACCCACATGCGCCCATTGCCCTGACTGCGATAGAGGTCGCAATGAAAACCCTGATAATCAGGTGCACCGGTTCGAAGGTATCGGCGCTTGTCATCATCGGACAGGGTGGAACCCAGAAGATTGCCCAGCGGGTAGCTGTCAAACCCCACGATATCCAGATCTTTAGCAACAGCGTGGTGGTCGAATTCGAAACTCCCCGCCATGAAGTTGTGCGTAATGTCCCGACCCGGAGAAAACTCGCGCAGAATGTCCACCTGCGCCCGATTGAACAGGCGAACCCGGTCGGAAGAGTAACGCATGAAGTCCAACGCGTGGGTGGGGTTAGGATTTGCAACCAATCCGTTGGGCAATTCGATCTGATCGAAATTGGAATAGACCGATCCCCAGAACACTGTGCCCCAAGTTTGGTTCAGGATTTTGATGGTGCCATATCGGTCTGACAACCATCTTCTGAACCCGTCCCGCGCCGCTGTCGAATAGCTGAGGACCGTATCATGATCGTTGTATTCGTTGTCGATCTGCCAGGCGTGTACATGTGGGTTTTGACCATATCGACGAGCGTACTCGGTCGCGATCCGTTGAGCCTCAGTGAGGTAGACATTGCTGGAAAAGCAATAATGTCTGCGGGATCCGAACCCTCTGACTCGGCCATCGGAATCCACCGGCAATATCTCGGGGTGCTCATCGATCAGCCATTTCGGCGGAGAGGCCGTGGGCGTCGACATCATGACCCGCAGACCGGCTTCGCCCAGAATGCCGATCACATCGTCCAACCAAGCCCAATTAAACTGGCCTCGCGCGGGCTCAACCAACCCCCATGTGAATTCCGCGATGCGCACCCAGTCGAGCCCCATTTCGACCATCCGCTCAGCATCGTCGCGCCACAGCGACCTGTCCCACTGTTCAGGGTAATAGCAAACACCAAGTTCAAGCTTGCTCATCTGTCCTCCCTTGCGGTCCGCCGTTCAATCCACTTTAGGAAACTCGCGCAGCCCAATGTAATCACAACATAAAGTATTGCCGCCGTGTTAAAGGGCGCAAAGGGAAGGAAGCTGGCCGCCTGAAACTCTCGCATACGCTGGGTCATGTCGCGCACCGACAGGATGGACAACAGCGACGTGTCCTTGATCATGGCAATGAACTCATTGCCCAGCGGAGGTGTCACGATGCGCAACGCCTGCGGCAGGATAATCAACCGTGCGGTCTGCCAGCGCGACAGGCCAAGTGATCCGCCCGCCTCGATTTGCCCGCGCGGGATCGCCTCGATGCCCGAGCGGAAAATCTCGGCCATATAGGCGGAGTATCCGACGGAAATGGCAATTACACCGCGTGTCATGTTGGTCATGTCGATGCCGCCGCCCGTCGCATCCTTGACCGCACCTGCCAAAGGCAGACCAATGTAAAGGATGATCACCAGCATCGGAATGCCCCGGATCGTATCGACAAAAAACTCAGACCCGACTGCCAACGGATGCAATTCGTGCTGCGCGCCACCTACAGTCAGGGTCAAAAGCAGAAAGCCAAGAACGGCAAAAGTCAGCGCTGGGTTTCGGTACTTGTCCGGTAGAAAGCTGGTCTGCCAGATCACTGGATAGCCCTGCGTGTGCGTCTCGACCGGAACAAAAGCACCAGACACGCTGTCGATGGTTTCGATTTGTTCAAGTGCGCTGGCCGGGTCGGTCGCGCTGCGAATGCGGTATTTTTGTTCGCCACCACCTTCGAACTCGCCAAAGCGGATGATGTCCGCTTGGGCTTGCGGCGTACCACGCACAATTGCGATGCGGGCTTCGGTGCTGCCCACGAGCACGTAGTTGTCCTGTGGTTGCATGAAAAAGAAAGCCGACACAGCCAGCAGCGTTAGACTGATGGACCCGTAGACCACGGTAGTACGTGTCTTGGGTTTGAACGACTGCAGCCCGACCCAAATCAAGCCCAGAATGGCCGCAAATATATATGCGAAAATAGCCGCCCTGAAAGTGATCGCGACGCCTGTTGCAAACTGCCAATGCGCCATGAAGAGAAGGTAGAACAGCGTCGCGCCAGTCAGGATCTCGAACCCGAGCTGTGTGATTGCCTGAACCTTTGATGGGAGGTGTCCGCTTGCCGCGATCGCCGCAATGAGGAACGCGTAGACCATCAAAATCACCTGAAGCCCCAACTGAACCCGCGCTACGACGTCGGGAAACAGCACCCACGGCTGCGAGGACCGGTCAATTAAAGTTGAAGTATTCTCACTAAGTGCGTGAAAGAATACAGATTCAGCAAATGGCATGAGGGTGTGGGGCGCCACAAAACTCAGGACAGCAAGCGCGGCAGCCGCCGGCAACGCGACAGCCGCTATGATACGCAAACAACGCGGAGCGGCATCCGAAAACCTAGCCGCACGCGCGCTGAGGTAACCCAGAATGGCCACGAAAAGTACCAACAGGAACCCGATGAAAATCGGTCCGGCATTGTCGCCAATCCCGAGGATCGCCGTCAACGATCTGAGGTATTTTGAAGATGTTGCAAACAGATAGACGATGAACGGGGCGGCGGCGAGCAGAACAAGATTGCTCGGGCGGATCGAGCTTAGACGCGACATGAAACCTCTCTGCTGAGAATTGACCCGACGGTGTCCGCCGTCGGGTCACTTGAGCTGTGGGCGGTTATTCCGTGCCCCAGTATTTTGCGACCAGCTTGTCCAGCGTGCCGTCAGCTTTGATGGCAGCCAGCCCCTCATTGATGGCGTCAACTGTGGCGTCGCCTTCCTGAAATACGATGCCCAGCGGATCAGACTGCAGGCCTGTGATTCCTACGGTCAGCTCGCCCGCAAATTCCTGTTCATATGCTGCGGCCGAGGTGCCGTCGATGATGACCCCCTGCACATCCGCATTTTGCAGTGCCAGGATCGCGGCCGAAAAGTTGTCGTACAGGCTGACATTCTCGCGCCCGACCAGTTCTTCGGCCAACTGCGCGTTGGTGGTTCCCGTTTGCGCAGCCAGTTTCTGCCCGCCAGCCTTGAAATCGTCCAACGTCATGTCCGCATTGTCGACCTGTAACAGGATTGCCTGGCTGACGACGATATACGGCTCGGAAAAGTCCATGCTTTCCTCGCGTTCCGGCGTGATCGAAACGCCCGAAATAACAAGATCGAATTCACCCTGCTGAAGCGCCGCAAAGATACCGTCCCATGCAGTGTTTACGAAGTTCGGGACGCAGTTAACCTGCTCACAGATTGCGTTCATTACATCGACGTCGAAACCCACGATCTGCCCGGTCGTCTCGTCAACGGTTTCCATGGGTGGATAAGTGGCGTCGGTGCCTATTTTAAGTACGCGTCCTTCAAGATCGGCAGCAAACGCCGCCGGCGCGAAGACGGCAGTCACTGCTGCCGCAGCCAATAGTCTCTTGATCATTTTCGGTTACTCCTCTGTTGGGTCATGTTGTGCGCGCTGTTGTCTGCGCAGGGGTGTCAGGTTGCCGCTCGATTAGGTTGGCCCTGATCTTTTTTTGAGTTTCGGAAGGTTTCGCCCCGTCTAGTGCCTTCAGGATGAATTCTCCCAGCAGACGACTGGTTTCCTCGATTGGGACATAATAGGTGCTGGGCGGCGGAACGAAGTATCGGCTGAGTTGCAGGTCGTCTGTTGAAATGACGACCAGGTCTTGCCCGATGCTGACGCCTGCCTTGTGGGCGGCGGACAAAACACCAAGAGTCATTGCTTCGTTTGCACAAATGCACGCGGTGGGACGAACGGCCAATTGCATCATTGCCTCAAAGGCTCGCCGCCCTGTCCGCGCTGTTGTCGGCCCGTTGAAGATCAATGACGAATCTAAAGGTAAACCCTCGGCTGACAATGCCTGCGCGTACCCCTGTTGGCGTTGCGTCGCGTAGATCAGGTCGGAAGGTGGGTTGATTAAAGAAATCCGCCGATGCCCCAATCGCAGCAACCGTTCAGTCGCATCGTAAGCGGCTGCCTGGCTGTCGATATCTACATAGGCATGAGGGGTTTCGCCGTCGCTCATACCCATTGTGACAAACGGAAACCCGTTTTGCTGAAGAAACGCGATGCGGGGATCGTGATGCAGTGTTCCCGAAAAAATGACACCATCAGCAAGTCCGTGATGAACGATCTTCTTTAATGCCTCCATCGCGTCTTCCAAGTCGGCCACATTGAAAACGCTCAGCTCATACTGAGAGCCTTTCAGAGCAGTTGAAATCCCCGCCAGAATTCGGGTGAATTCCACACCTTCCCACTCTTCTTCCGCATCGGCGGACACACTGACCAGAACCGCAACGCGATAGGATTTATTGGTGCGCAGTTTCAGTCCGTCCATGTTCACGCGATAGCCAAGTCGGGCGGCTGCGGCTTGAATTTCCTTTCGCGTTTCCTCCCTGACTGACTCTGACCCTCGCAACGCGTTCGACACTGTCCCAACCGAATAACCGGTTTCTTTGGAGATCGATTTGATCGTCGCACGGGCCATTACCCTGCCCCTGCCAGCAAATGATGCGACAAAAATTTGTGCCCGGTTCGCAAAGTCCTGAGTGCATTCGGCGTTTCGTCATGTTCGACAAACAGATCGGAGCAATTGCTGGCGGCCAAAACATCCAGAACCGAAGCCCAGTTGACCACCCCGTGACCCAAGTTGCGCCAACGTTCATCGCCCTGCCCGCCTGACGGGTCGACGTCCTTGGCATGAACTGAAACGATCTTGTCGGAATACCTGCGCAGCAACTCCACCGGGTTTGGATCAGTAAGAACCAGCCATCCCAGATCGGGCTGCCAGTGCAGGTTCTGATGCGACAGGATGATGTCCAACGGTGTTTCGCCAGTTCGCCCCAACAGGTCAAAATCATGGTTGTGATAGGCTAGGCGAACCCCATGATGCGACAACCCGGCGGCCCATTCGGACAGTTGCCGCGCCATCCTGACCCAGCCTTCAGATGTGTTGGGTCTTTCTTCGGGCGCCAACCAGGGCATGACGGCCACAGGGCAACCCAACAGCTGTAGAAGGTCCACTATTTCTTCAAAGCGGGTTTCGAATTCGATCCAATCAAAATGTGCGGACCGAACTGTAAGTCCCGCCTGCTGAGCCAGCTGCGCGACCTTCATTGGTGAGCTGCCGTGGAACCCGATGGTTTCAATATCGGTAAACCCGCAGTCACCAACCAATGCAAGCTGGGTCTCTAAATCCCCAGCTTTCCGCACGGTGTAAAGCTGCGCCGAAACTCGCATAGACGGGTGCCATAGCCAATTGAAACGTTTCAAACAGCTTGAAACGGCAAAGATGCACTTGTCAAGCTTGGCTTAGGCCGGGGTTATTGCCGCATGGAAATCCCCTGATGAAACAGGTGAACCTTATCCGGCTCTGCTGATACGGAAACCGTTTGCCCCCGCATATTCTTCTGAACGCCCGGCAATTTGGCGATTGTGGCGTCCTCGCCGTCTTTCGCCGCGAAATATAACAGTGTGACCTCACCCAAAGCTTCGGTGAAATCCACGACGCCTTCCAGAATCGCGTCGGCGTCAACAGGGTGAAAATCCTCGGGGCGAACCCCGATGTTCACTTGCTTTCCCTCGTCTGCCTCAGTTGTAGAGATGGTGGAAACCGCAGTTCCGCCGCCATCAAGCTTGACGACGGTTCGCTCTCCGGTCTGCGTGATGACGCCGGGCAAAAGGTTCATTGCGGGTGAGCCTATGAATTGCGCGACAAACTCGTTGTCAGGCGTTTCGTACAACTCCAGCGGCGTACCGACCTGAGCAATCCCCTGATTGGCAAGGACCACGATCCGACTTGCCAAAGTCATCGCCTCGACCTGATCGTGGGTGACATAGATCATCGTGCTGTCCGGCATCGCCTCTTTAAGACGCGCGATCTCGATCCGCGTGGCGACCCGCAAAGCGGCGTCGAGGTTAGAAAGGGGTTCATCAAACAGATACACCTTCGGATCACGCACGATGGCGCGACCAATGGCAACCCGCTGGCGCTGACCACCGGAAAGCGCTTTGGGCAGGCGATCCAGAAACGGTTCCAGCTGCAGAATACGGGCAGCGCGCTCGACGGCTGCGTCAACCTCGTCCGACGGCATTTTGGCGATCTTCAGAGCAAATGCCATATTCTCGCGCACCGTCATGTGCGGGTACAGCGCGTAGCTCTGGAACACCATTGCAATGCCCCTTTGGGCCGGGGGCACGTCATTCATGACCTGCCCTTCGATCTCCAGCGTCCCGCCGGTAATCTTTTCGAGCCCCGCAATCATGCGCAGCAGAGTAGATTTACCGCAGCCGGAGGGGCCGACAAATACAATTAATTCACCGCGTTCTATGTCGAGGTTAATGTTCTGAAGGATGTCAACATTGCCGTAGGCCTTCGCCACATCCGTGAGATTGAGTTCCGACATAGCTTACCCCTGCACTCGCTGCATCAGACAGAATTGGGCCGCGCCGAGGGTCACTGTACCCGCCCCTACGACGCTGCCCAATTCCTCCCCGATAACCTGCCATTCGCCGTCCGGCAGAGTGGCCTCTGCTGATTCAGATCCCAGATTAAACGCGCAGAACACCTGTTCGGCGCTGTCCTCGCGCATAAACGTCAGGATTGGACCGGACTGCTTCATGTCGTTCTGCTGGCCAGACATCAGCGCGGAATGCGCGTGGCGCAGTGCGATGGCGCGGCGGTAGTGATGCAACATCGAGCTCGCCTCCTGCTCCAACCGGTCGACTGCTTGGTCAGCCTGCGTCTGGCTAACCGGCAGCCATGGCGTTCCTGAGGTGAAACCGGATTGCTCGTCCTGCGCGGCCCAAACCATCGGCGTTCGGCAGCCATCGCGTCCTTTAAATTCTGGCCAGAATTCAATGCCATAGGGGTCTTGCAGATGCTCAAAAGGAACGTCAGCCTCGGGCAGGCCCAGTTCCTCGCCCTGATACAGGCAAGCTGAACCTCGAAGGCACATCATCAGAACTGCATGCTGGCGGAGCGCCGCGTCGTCCAGTTCCCAGCGGGACGCATGGCGCTGTACATCGTGGTTCGAGAAAGCCCAGCACGGCCACGCGTCGCCAGCCTTCTCTTCCAGCTGGTCGAAAACCTGTTTGGCGTAAGTCGCCGTCAATGCGCGCTTTTCCAGGAACTCGAACGCATAACACATGTGCATGCGCTTATCACCGCTGGTGTATTCGCCCATGATTTCAAGCCCGCGCTGCGCGTCACCGACCTCGCCCAGACAGGCGCGGCCATCATACTCGTCGGTCAGCGCTCGTAACCGTTCAAGGAAGGCAATGTTCTCAGGCCGGCTCTTGGAATAGAGGTGATCCTGGTGATTGTACGGATTAACCATCGGCGCGATTGAGGCGTTGCGCTGATCCATAGGCAGGCCGGGATTGTCGCGCAGCTGCACGTCGTGGAAATAGAAGTTGATGGTATCCAGTCGGAATCCATCGACGCCCAGATCCAACCAGAACCGCGCTACATCCAACAAGGCATCCTGCACATCCTGACAATGAAAATTCAGGTCAGGCTGCGACGTCAGGAAATTGTGCAGGTAGTACTGCAGACGCCGCGAGTCCCACTGCCAGGCAGAACCGCCAAAGATCGACAGCCAATTGTTTGGCGGTGTGCCATCAGGTTTGGGATCAGCCCAGACGTACCAATCGGACTTGGAATTCTCGCGATTTGATCGGCTTTCTTTGAACCACGGGTGTTGATCCGATGTGTGCGACAGCACCAGATCGATCATAACCTTCAGACCGTGCCCATGCGCGTGGTCCAGCAGCTCTTTAAAGTCCTCCATGGTTCCGAACATTGGATCGACATCGCGATAGTCGCTGACGTCATACCCGAAATCCTTCATCGGCGACTTAAAGAACGGAGAAATCCAGATGGCGTCAACGCCCAGCGAGGCGATGTATTCCAAGCGCTGGGTGATACCTTTCAAGTCTCCGATTCCATCACCATTGCTGTCCTGAAAGCTGCGCGGATAGATCTGATAGATCACGCCGCCGCGCCACCAGTCGGCGAGTGCTTTGGTTGCGTTTTTGAGTTCCACGGTGTTCTGCACGTTCATCAGACGCCTCTATTTGACGGACCCGGCCAACAGGCCACGGACCAGGTATTTTTGCATTGCGAAGAAGACAGCCAGCGGTACGGCGATCGAAACAAAAGCCGCCGTGGCGAGGATTTCCCAGTTACCACCGCGTGTACCCAAAAGCTCGACGATGCGGTTGGTCATAACAGTGGTTTGACCCGATGCGTCGATCAGGAAGACCTTGGCGACGAGCAAGTCATTCCACGTCCAGAGGAACTGGAAGATCGCGAATGATGCCAGTGCCGGAAAGCTAAGCGGCAGGATCAGCTTGGTGAAGATTTGAAACTCGGTCGCGCCATCGACCCGCGCGTTTTCGATGAGGTCTCGGGGCAGTCCTGCCATGTAGTTGCGCAACAGGTAGATCGCCAGCGGCATCCCGAAACCGGTATGGGCAAGCCAAACCCCCAGATACCCTTTGCCAATGCCGATATTGAGGTGAAATTTCAAAAGCGGGATCAAGGCTAACTGCAGTGGGACGACCAGCAGCCCCACGACGGCGGCAATCAGCAGCGCTCGTCCGGGAAAATCCATCCACGCCAAGGCATATGCCGCAAAAGCTGCTACGAGGATCGGGATAATGGTGGCCGGAATTGTTACAGTCAGCGTATTGAAGAATGCTCGCCCCATGCTGTCAGTGCTGTCCTCGGCCAGCAAAACCTTGTGGTAATTGTCCAAGGTAAACTCAGGGGGCAATTCAGCCGTTACAAAGACACGCGACCCACGGCTACCGGTGAACTCTTCCGAGTTCTGCATCCGATAGTTTCCGTTGGCATCGACAGTGATTGTCCCACCTTTGCGCAATTCCGCAGTATCTCCGGGGGTGAACGCATCAACGGCCCTGGAACTGACACCCCATTTCGAAATCGTGGCTTTGGTTTCGTCACCAAAGACGTTGCCCTCGATCACGTACATTCCGTTTTCCTGCACCTGTGTATCAGGGGCCGCGCTTCGCAGAGTCAGGTTCTGTTCGGACGGAAACAACGACCGCCACCAACCGCTGGTCGCAATCTGGTCAGCTGTGCGGAAGGATGAGATCAACAGCCCAAGAGTTGGCACGACCCACAGAACCACAAGGAAGATGACCGAGGCGTGGACAACCCATCTGAGGGCAGGTTTGGTTCCAGCAATATCGTTCACGGCCCTACTCCATCTCTTTGCGCGCATTGCGCACGTTCCAAACGAGGATCGGGGCGACCAGCAACATGATCACCATGGCCGAGGCTGAGCCAACGCCCCAGTCATTGGCCCGAAACAGCTTGTCATACATGTAGTTGGCCAGAACCTGCGTCTCCCATTGGCCGTTGGTCATGGCGAAGACGATGTCGAAGACCTTCAGTACGGTAATCGTGATCGTGGTCCAAACGACCAATATTGTTGTCTTGATCTGAGGAACCTTGATCCGGAAAAAAATCTGAAACGGGTTCGCGCCGTCCAGAATAGCCGCTTCGATGGTCTCTTCGGGAATGCTACGCAGGGCAGCTGACAGAATGACCATGGCAAAACCGGTTTGAATCCAGATCAGGACCACCATCAGAAAGAAACTGTTCCAGAATGGGATCGTCAACCAGGTCTGAGGCTCGGCACCGCCAAAAAACAAATACAGCGCGTTGAGCATACCGATCTGATTCTGCTCGGCCGGGCGGGTGTCGTAAACAAGTTTCCAGATGACCGACGCCCCCACGAAAGAGATCGCCATGGGCATAAAGATCAGTGACTTGGCGACGTTCCCCCACCGGATGCGGTCGGTCAGTTGCGCAACAAGCAGGCCAAAGGCCGTCGACATAGCTGGCACAATGATCAGCCAGAACATGTTGTTGCGCATCGCTTCCCAGAACTTAGGCTCGTTGGTCATCTGGACATAGTTGTCCAGGCCGACCCATTCATACCCCCCGCCGGGCACCCGATCTGTCAGGGAAAGGCGTAGTGTTTCGACGACCGGATAGGCCAGATACAGCCCCAACGCAGCCAACGCCGGAAACAGAAACAACCAGGGCCGGATCATGTTCGCCCGATTGATGTTACGGCCAGCATTCGGCCCGCGCGGCGGAAACAGAATTTTGTCCAAAAACTGATTGGATAGGTAGAAATAGCCTACGCAACCTGACACGCCGATGGCGATGGTCAGCAGGCCCTGAAATGCCGGATGCATGCCGCTCTCCCTTGCGACGGAGGGGGGCGGGCGATCCGGTTTTGCGGGTCGCCCGGTTTTAATCGATTAGTCCAGTGCATCCCAGGAAGACTGGATTTCATCGGCAACCTCTTGCGCCGGAGTGCCTCCGGTATAGTCAACCATGCCGGTCCAGAACGTGCCCGCACCCACGCCGCCCGGCATCAGGTCGGACCCGTCAAACCGGAAGGTTGTCGCCCCCAGAAGAATGTCGTTCATCTTCTTCAAAGTCGGGTCCGAGAATACCGAGGTATCGACGCCCTTATGCGGTGTCAGGAAACCGGTCAACGCCATCCATGTTTCGTGCGCTTCGGGCGTTTGCAGATACTCTATCAGCGCATGCGCGCCGGGGCTGTCGTTTGTGATCGCCCAAACCGTGCCTGCACCCAGCACCGGGCTGCCAAGATCCTTGCTTTCGTACGCCGGGAAATAGAAAAAATCAGCATCCTCGCCTACAACCGTGCCTTCCGGGAAGAAGGCTGGAATGAACGAGGCCTGACGGTGCATGTAACACTGCGGAGGCGAGCTGAACATGCCTTTCGGGCTGTCGCGAAAATCAGTCGTCGCAACCGCACCGGCACCACCCGCCACATAATCATCATTGCGGGCAAACGCGCCGAATTCTTCGATCGCAGCAACGACTTTTGGATCGTTGAACTTCAATTCGTTTGCGACCCAGGCATCATAATCCTCGGGCGATTGCGTGCGCAGCATCATATCCTCGACCCAGTCGGTCGCCGGCCAGCCAGTCGCGCCGCCAGAGCCCAAACCGATACACCATGGCGTTTCGCCATCAGCAACGATCTGGTCGGTTAGCGCCTTCAGTTCCTCCATGGTGGTGGGAACTTCGTACCCGGCATCCTCAAAGTTCTCGGGCACAAACCAGACAAGCGACTTCACGTCGACCTTGTAGAAGAAGCCGTACAGATGATCCTGACCGTCCGGGCCCGCATAGGTGCCCAGATCAACCCACGACTGCCCGGCGGCATAGTTGTCACGAATCCAGTCTGCAGTCCCATCGCCAAGCGGCGTCAGAAACCCCGCCTTGGCCATATCCGATGCCAACCCGGGCTGGGGGAACACCGCCACATTCGGCGCCGACCCTGCCTCGGCATCGATTCTGATTTGCTGTTCGAAGCTGTCCGACCCGACATAGGCGTATTCATGCCCGGTTGCGGCGGCAAAGCCATCCAGCACCTTTTCGACATTCTCCTGATCCGGCCCCAGCCATGGGCCGAACACAGTAACCTTGTCGGCTTGCGCCGCGCCCGCCATCAGGGCGAACGTCGCCGCTCCTGCATAAAGCGAGTGTTTCATGAAGCTTCCTCCCAACATTACTAAGCGCTTGCAAGACTCATTTTCAAAGCGCTTTGGATGATGGGCTTTATCCGCTAACATTCAAAATATGTCAATATTCTGTTTACTGTGGCCCAAATTATTAATATTGAAAACCAAATCAGGGAAAAACGTGTCTAAGCTAGAAAACCAACCACAATACACGAAACAGAAAAATTTGAAGGCGCTTTGAAGCGACCATGAACCTAAAGCAGCTCTCAGAAATCCTCGGCCTGTCCCAGACCACGGTCAGCCGCGCGCTGAATGGCTATCCCGAGGTGAATGAGGATACGCGCATTCGTGTTCAGGCCGCCGCAGCCAAGCACGGATACCGGCCAAACAGCCGGGCCAAGGGTTTGGCGACCGGAAGATCCATGGTGATTGGCCACGTGATCCCAAGTTCATCGCAGCACGAAATGGTGAACCCCATTTTCGGAGACTTCGTCGCTGGTGCCGCCCGCAAGTATGGAGATCATGGATATGACATGATGTTCACCAACGCAGACGACACCTCGATCGAGGAAGCATATCGCAGTCTGTTTCAACGCGGTGCAGTCGATGGTGTGGTTTTGCAAGGCCCTAAGGTCAATGAACACAGAATCGAGGTTCTGAACCGGATGGGTGTGCCGTTCATCGTGCACGGCAGGTCGACCGGCGTGGACGTGCCCTATGACTGGATTGACGTGAACAACAAAAGCTCTTTCCTGCGCGCGACCCGGTTTCTGATCGACCTTGGGCATCGTCGAATCGCCCTGATCAACGGGCTTGAGGATATGGATTTCGCCCAACGCCGCCGCGCAGGATATCTTGAGGCATTGGACGATGCTGATTTGTCGCCTGACCCCGATCTGATGCGCAGCGCCGAGATGACCGAGGTCTACGGACATCACGAAACACGCGACATGCTGCGCCTGGATGATCCGCCAACCGCCATTCTGACGTCATCCATGATTTCCGCCATTGGCGTGCGGCGCGCGCTGAATGAGGCCGGGTTGAAAATGGGAAAAGATGTCTCGGTCATTGCCCATGATGACGACCTCTCGTACCTCAAGAACGGTCAGGATGTGCCGATTTTTACAGCCACCCGATCCTCGGTTCGTCAGGCGGGTGAAATGGCGGCAGAGATGTTGATCGAGCGCATCAAGTCTCCGGAAGATCCCGTAAAAACTAGATTGCTGGAAGCCGAACTGGTAGTTGGCGGCTCAACCGGCCCCGCCCCCAACAGGTTCTGACAATGAAATACACACGATCGGATTTCCCCAAAGACTTCCTCTTTGGCGTTGCAACTTCCGCCTATCAGATCGAAGGGCACGCTCAGGGCGGTGCTGGGCAGACGCATTGGGATACGTTTGCAGCCTCACCGGGCAATGTGGTGCGCAATGAAAATGGCGATCTGGCTTGTGACCACCTGCACCACTATCCGCAGGATTTCGACCTCGTGCGTGATGCCGGTTTTGACTGCTATCGCTTCTCAACCAGTTGGGCACGAGTTTTGCCCGAAGGGCGTGGCACGGTGAACCAAGCTGGCTTGGACTATTATGACCGCCTCGCCGACGCGCTTCTGGAACGCGGCATTCGCCCCTGTGCGACCCTGTACCATTGGGAGCTGCCCTCACCCATCGCCGATCTTGGTGGGTGGCGAAATCGCGATATCGCAAATTGGTTCGCCGATTTCACCGAGATCATAATGGGCAGGATCGGGGACCGTATGTACAGCGTAGCACCGATCAATGAACCCTGGTGCGTAAGCTGGCTGAGTCATTTTGAAGGGCATCACGCACCGGGCCTGCGCGACATTCGCGCCACAGCTCGTGCAATGCATCATGTCTTGCTTGCCCATGGTAGCGCTATTGAGGCGATGCGTGGTTTGGGAATGTCGAACCTGGGTGCCGTGTTCAATCTGGAATGGGCTGAACCCGCCGATGACAGCCCCGGAGCGCGCAAGGCTGCTGATCTTTATGACGGAATTTATAACCGCTTTTTCCTGAGTGGGGTGTTCAATAAAGCCTATCCGCAAAACGTGCTGGACGGGTTGGAACCTCACCTACCCTCTGGCTGGCAGGACGATTTCGACACAATCGGCACACCTGTCGACTGGTGCGGATTGAACTACTACACCCGCAAACTGATCGCGCCCGCCGAAACTGCGTGGCCTAGCCTGAAAGAAATTCCCGGCCGGCTGCCCAAGACCCAGATGGGGTGGGAGATTGAGCCTGACGCCCTGACCCGGTTTCTTACGCGAACCATGCGCGATTACACTGGGAATCTGCCGATCTACGTCACCGAAAACGGTATGGCGAGCCCCGAGCGTCGGCAGGATGACGATCGTATAGACTACCTGAACCGACATTTGACTGCAGTCCAAAGCGCACTTGAGCAAGACGTACCGATCAAGGGCTACTTCATCTGGTCGTTGCTGGACAATTACGAGTGGTCCTTTGGCTATGAAAAGCGGTTCGGGCTGGTTGACGTCGATTTCGATACGCTGGAGCGCACCCAGAAGGCGTCTTACAAAGCGCTGAAAACCGCTCTGGCCGGAGGGTCCGTTTCACTTCCGATGGCCCAACCTGCAGGCGCAATGCACGAACATTGGAACCTTGTTGCGGATATTGGCGGAACCAACACCCGGCTGGGCGTCGTTTCAAACGGAGAGCTGACAGGCCTTCGCAAATACCCGACCGGCTCGCTGTCCGAATTGCTGCACGCCTTTCACAGCCTGCGCGACGAGCTTGGCACCGATCCCCGCGCTGTTGTTGCGGCCGGTGCCGGACCAGTCAAAGACGGGACGATCCGACTAACGAATGCGCATCTCGATCTGTCAGAGCGGGATATAGGCAAGGCCACCGGCGCGCAGCATACGTTTGTTATCAACGACTTTACTGCCGCCGCGTGGTCCGTTGCCGAAATCACCGACAAGGACGTCGAAGTTTTGCAGGGAGCAGAAACGCCACCCGCTGGAACGCGACTGGTGGTAGGCCCAGGCACCGGGCTCGGCGTTGGTGCTCTGCTATATTCCGAAGGGCGATACCACACCGCGTCCGGTGAAGGCGGACATGTGGGGCTGTCGCCTCGCCATGAGGATGAGGTGGAAATATTCAAAGCAGCGCGCCACGTCGCCCCCGACTGTTTCTTTGACGACAGCCTGGTATTGGAAGCGGAGATGTTCTTGAGCGGTACGGGTCTGCCAATCCTTTACAAAGCTGCTAGCTTGGCTGCTGGCCAGACTGATGTACCAACGCGCACCGCCAAAGATATCCTACAAGACGCACAATCAAATACCGATCCGGTAGCCGTCAAAGCATCTCACATGTTTACAACTCATCTTGGGGCGCTGATGGGTGATTTGGCAGTTGCATTCATGCCGACAGGCGGTGTCTTTCTTGTTGGCGGGGTGGCCGAAAAGAACCGATGGTTGTTTAAGGATGCGTTCCGGGATGCCTTCAATGCAGGCGGACGGTTCAGTGAACTACGTCGCTCCATGAACTTGTATGTGTCAGAACAAGATGAATTTGGCATTGTTGGCGCTAACAATTTCTGTAAGAGTGCGCTCGCGCGGTAAACTGGCCGCGTGACCCCATTACAGAAAGGACCTCGGCATGATCCTGTGCTGCGGTGAAGCCCTGATCGACATGATCGCCGAACCGACCGTCTCTGGCGCGCAAGGGTTTGTGCCTCATTCGGGAGGTGCCATTTTCAATACCGCTATCGCGCTTGGGCGTCTGGGTGCACCGGTCGGGCTGTTGACCGGTCTGTCTTCCGACATGTTTGGTCAGCAACTGGCGAATGCACTACAAGACAGCCACGTGGACGCAAGCCATGTAATCCATTCGGACCGCCCCACAACACTAGCCTTTGTCCAACTTCAGGATAGACATGCAACATACAGCTTTGTCGACGAAAACTCGGCTGGCCGAATGCTGATGCCCGAGGATATGCCCACCCAGTTGCCCTCCGTTTCGGCCTTGTATTTTGGCGGCATCAGCCTCGCCTGCGAACCCTGCGCCGACGCTTACGCCGCGCTGCTGGATCGGCACGGATCGGATCGGGCTGTCATGCTGGACCCGAATATTCGGCCCGGCTTCATCAGTGATCAAACCCGATATCGCACCCGGCTGAATCGTATGATTGCGCAGTCCGATATCGTGAAGGTTTCAGATGAAGATCTGGACTGGATCATCCCAGGGCCTGAAACACTGTCAGAAAAAGTTCCTTTGCTACTGCAGGCAGGGCCCGCAGTGGTAATCGTCACCCGCGGTCGCGAAGGGGCTTCCGGATATCTGGCGGACGGCTCAGAAACCGCAGTGCCAGTCCAATCAGTCGAAGTGGTCGACACGGTCGGTGCTGGGGACACATTCAACGCCGGAGTTCTGGCTGAACTGGATCGGTTAGGCCGACTGACCAAAGCCGATCTGAAAACATTGAGCACCGTCGACTTGCGGGCCGCCCTTTTGAAAGGCGCAAAAGTGGCTGCCATCACCGTCTCCCGCGCCGGGGCGAACCCGCCCTGGGCGCATGAACTTTGACCCCACGAGGGACGCAGATGAAAAGATCAGAAATCAACGAAATTAAGTCTGAGGCGCAGGCGTTCATCCACTCTTTCGGGGCGGTTCTGCCGCCCTTTGCAAACTGGTCGCCGGAACAGATACGCAGCGCGCAAGCCCGGAGCATTCGTGAGCGTGGGCTTGGGTGGGATATCACCGACTATGGCCAGGGCCGGTTCGATGAACTTGGCCTGTTTCTGTTCACACTTCGCAACGGGGATGTCGGTGACCTGAACAAAGGCCGGGGGATGCTCTATGCGGAAAAGCTGCTCGTTTCCCGGGAAAAACAGCTTTCCCCGATGCATCGCCACATCGTCAAAGCCGAAGACATCATCAACAGGGGCGGTGGCGATCTGGTGATGGAGATCTATGCCTCGGACCCCGATGGCGGTATCGACCGTGACAACCCGGTGGTTGTTCCCAGCGACAGCTGCCCGGTAACGGTTCAGCCCGGCGAGTTGCTGCGCTTGAAACCTGGCCAAAGCGTCACCTTGATGCCCGGCATCTGGCACGCGTTCTGGGCGGAAAAGGGCGATTGCCTGATCGGCGAGGTCTCAACCGTGAACGACGACCGAACCGACAACGTGTTTGAAGACCCCATCCCACGCTTTGCAACGATAGAAGAAGACGCAGAGCCGGACTTCCTGCTTGTATCCGACTATTAAAAAACGGTCAGTGAGTCCCGCGGGGCACGAAATACGGGTCGATCAGAATCGTCTCGCTTGGTTTCGCGGGGTTTGCCAACCGTCGTTCCAACAGCCAAATGACACGTTCGACCGTCTCATATATCGGATTGCACACGGTCGACAGATCAAAAGTCGGCCATCGCGCCATGTCGATGTCGTCGAACCCTACAATTGACAACGCCCCGGGAACCGCAACGCCTAGCTCACGTGCTGCAGTTAACGCACCGATTGCAGTTGCGTCATTCGCGCAAACCAGCGCATCCAGTGTGTTTTCCTGAAGCAGAGTCGTCGCCGCACGAAACCCGGCCTCCACTGTGAATTCACCGGTCGCTTCGGCGATCAGTGGCAGTCCCGCATGTGTCAAAACATCAACGACCCCCTGCCTGCGATCCGCAGAGGACGAAAATTGCTCAGGGCCCCCGATGTATCCGAATCGTCTGCGCCCCGCGTCGACCAGAACTTCGGCGGCAAGACGTGTTCCTTTTGCATTCCGGCAACAAACGTTGTCGACACCCTTGGCCTCGACAATTCGCCCGGATGATATCATCGGAATTCCAATCTTACTGCTTTGGGTCACAAGCTCATTTTGCATGCTGCCGCCGCGGAGAATCAACGCGTCCAGCGGGTATCGCAAAACTTGCTGTATCGCCTGTTTGGTAGACCCATCCCCACCGTCAATCAGAATCGGCCACTTGTTCAGAGCGTTCAGCCTGCCCACCAGAACCATGACAAACTCGGTGTCATAAGCGCTGCGCATATTGCCAACGAAAACAGCCACAAGATGTGATCGGCCGTCTTTCAAACCTGCGGCAAGGGCGTTTGGTTGGTACCCCATGCTGGCCGCAATTTCGTGGATCTTTTTGCGTTTGCCTGCATCCAGATAAGCGCCCGGCGTAAAAGCCCGCGACACCGCAGATCGCGAAACGCCTGCGGCCTCAGCCACAGTTTGCGCCGTTACCCGGCGCGGCCTTTGTGCGGTTCTTTTTCGCTCATCACTCACGCACAAGCTGTCCTCTGTTTCGCAACAATTTGTCAATATTACTACAAATCTTTCATCGAACTGTCACACGATCCCCGTATGTGCCCACGTGTGCACACTCTGTGCACCGCATGCGGTCACACTCCCGCCTGCGACCGACTTTTATGCTGCAAGGGGCGCTGCCCCGCAACCTGACGCGACAGCTCCCAGCCGGGCCGTTGCTGAACCGGAGTAATGAAATGACCAACCTGAAGTTCTGCGCAACCGCTGTAGCTGTCGCATTCAGCGCGACCGCAGCTTTTGCCGAAACAGAAATCACCTGGTGGCACGCGATGGGCGGCCAGTTGGGTGAAACCGTTAACAAAATTGCCGAGGATTTCAACGCCTCGCAGGACGAGTACAAGATCACTCCGGTCTACAAAGGCAGCTATGAAGAGACTCTGACCGCTGGTATCGCCGCCTTCCGTGCGGGCGAGCAGCCTAACGTGATGCAGGTTTTTGACGCCGGTGCCGCAACTGTAATCGGTGCCAAGGGTGCAACCATCCCGGTTCAGGATCTTTTGGCCAACAATGGCGTTGACTTCGACATCAATGACTACATCGCTGGCGTTCGTTACTTCTATGCCGACAGCGACGGCAAGATGATCGGCATGCCATTCAACTCGTCGACCCCGATCCTGTACTACAATGTCGACGCACTGGAAAAGGCAGGCGTCACGCCGCCGAAGACATGGGAAGAGTTCCAGTCAACCACTGCCCCTGCCCTGAAAGACGCAGGTTATATCGCCCTCAGCCAGTCGCACCTGCCCTGGATCTTCACCGAGAACTTCATGTCGCGCCACGATCTGCCGTTCGCTACCAACAACAACGGCTATGACGGCAACGACACCCAGATCCTGGTCAACAACGACGCGATAAAAGCGCACTTCACCGCTGTAACCGACTGGAAAGAAAACGGCCTTTTCGAATGGTACGGCACCGGCTGGGGCGACAACGCCAAGCCATTCGAAGAAGGCAAGGTTGCCATGTGGCTGGGTTCGTCGGGCTCTTTCGGTGGCCTGCTGCAGAAAGATCTGCCGTTTGAGTTCAGCGCGACCGAGCTGCCCTACTGGGAAGCTGTCGTCGCAGAGCCAACCCAGACCTTCATCGGTGGTGCTGCTCTGTTCGCGATGTCCGGCAAATCGGACGAAGAAAACAAGGCAGCCGCCGAATTCTTCCGTTTCCTGACCTCGCCTGAGACTCAGTATTTCTGGCACCAGGAAACCGGCTACGTGCCGATCACCGAAGCCGCTTACGAAGTTGCCAAGAAAGACGGCCATTATGACCGCTTCCCGGCCGCCGAAGTTGGTGTGAACCAGCTGCAGGCAAAAGCCGGTGACAACACCAAGGGGTACCGCATGGGCTTCTATGTCCAGATCCGCGACATCATGAACCGCGAATATGGCCGTATCCTGACCGGTGAAACTGACGTGGAAACCGCGTTCAAGACCATCGAAGAAGAAGCCAACGAACTGCTGGCCCGCTTTTCCAAGACCCAGAGCTAAACTCTGGATCACCCCCAGGATGGTCACGCTGTCACGGCGTGGCCATCTCTCTTTTTTCGCAATGGACCACTCATGAAACGCGCGGGCTTCGACAATACTTGGCTTCCTGTGGCGCTGCTGCTGCCGCAGCTGATGATCATCGCCATCTTCTTTTACTGGCCCGCAGGTTGGGCACTACAATCCTCATTCTTCCTGCAGGACCCGTTCGGGTTCGGATCGACCTTCGTCGGCGCGGACAACTACACGTCGCTGCTGGGCAACGATCAGTACAAGCGCGTTGCGGGGTTCACGATCATCTACTCGGTGCTGGTCACCTTTTTCTCGCTGGCAATCGCACTGCTGCTGGCGGTCAAGGCTGACAAGGTGATCCGAGGGGCCAAAACCTATCGCACCTTGCTGATGTGGGTTTACGCCATCGCGCCGCCGGTCGCCGGATTTCTGGGCATTCTGTTCTTTGACCAAAGCACCGGCCCGATGACCAAGTTCTTTCAGATGTTCGGCTGGGATTTCAAACTGGGCGTGGATTACAACGCTACTGCGACGGCAATGATCATTGTTGCGGTTTGGAAGCAAATCCCCGTGAACTTCATCTTCTTCCTGTCAGGCCTGCAATCGATTCCGCGTTCGGTACGCGAGGCGGCGATGATCGACAACCGCTCGGCCACTGGACGGTTTTGGCAAGTGACGTTCCCGCTGCTGGCCCCCACCGCGTTTTTCCTGCTGATCATCAACATCACCTACGCGTTGTTCGACACGTTCGGCATCATCGACGCGTTGATGAAGGGTGAGCCGGGCAACAACCCGATGACACTGGTTTACAAGGTCTATCTGGACGGGTTCCGCGGCAACGATCTGGGCGGATCATCGGCCCAATCGGTTGTTCTGATGGTTCTGGTCCTGATCCTGACCGTCTTTCAGTTCCGGCTGGTTGAACGCCGGATTCACTATACCTGAGGGCTTTGGCAATGGCTGAGACAACACTCGACACCCCGATTGAAGCCCACCGCCCACGCCGGATCAAATGGGAAGCGATTGGCGATCATACCGTCCTTATCCTCGGCTCGCTGCTGATGATGTTGCCCCCCCTTCTGGCGCTGACCACGGCCAGCCATGATGCGGTGACGATCCATCGCGAAGGGCTGCAACTGACGCTGGGCGACGATCTGGGCAAGAACTTCAACGCTGCCATGTTCGAAAAGGGCGGCTTTACCCAGACTGTAGACGGGACGCTGATGCTGATGAACTCGTTCATTCTTGGCATCGGCTTTGCGGTGGGCAAGATCGTGATCTCGATGATGGCCGCCTACGCCATCGTCTATTTCCGCCTGCGGTTTGCGACGCTGGCCTTTTGGGTGATCTTCACGACGCTATTGTTGCCACTCGAAGTTCGCATCCTACCCTCCTATGAAGCAATCCAAAAGCTGGGGCTTACCAATACCTATACTGGCCTGATCGTGCCGTTGATTGCGTCTGCTACAGGCACGTTCTTCTTCCGGCAGTTCTTCATGTCCGTCCCCGAGGAACTGGCCGAAGCGGCCCGGATCGACGGGGCAGGACCATGGAAGTTTTTCATCGACATCCTGGTGCCCCTCAGCCGGACTATGATCGCGGCGATCTTCATCATCATGTTCGTCTTTGGCTGGAACCAGTACCTGTGGCCAACGCTGATAACCACGGATGAAAGCTTCTTCACTCTGGTTCGCGGCATCAAGCAAATCGTGCTGACTTACACTGACGCAACGATCCCTGAACACGGGCAGGCTTTGGCCTTGGCCATCGTCGCGATGATCCCACCTGTGGCGATCGTTGTCTTCTTCCAGAATTGGTTCGTCAAGGGCCTCACAGAATCCGACAAATAAGGAATACGCGCATGGCTCAGGTTTCATTAGAGGGCGTCCGCAAGGTTTATCCCAACGGCTTTCAGGCGGTTGAGACCACCAGCTTTACCATTCAGGACGGCGAGTTTGTCGTTCTGGTCGGCCCCTCGGGCTGTGGTAAATCCACTTTGCTGCGGATGATCGCTGGCTTGGAGGATATTTCCGAAGGGACACTGAAAATCGGTGACCGGGTGGTCAACGACGTGGACCCCGCAGATCGGGACATTGCAATGGTTTTCCAGAACTACGCTTTGTATCCGCATATGACGGTCCGCAAGAACATCGGTTACGGGTTGAAGAACCGCGGCACCCTTGCCGCTGAGATCGCGGCCAAGGTGGAAGACGCCGCCAAGATGCTGAACCTAACCGAGTATCTGGACCGTAAACCGGCGCAGTTGTCCGGTGGTCAGCGTCAACGCGTCGCCATGGGTCGCGCTGTAGTACGTGACCCGGCACTGTTCCTGTTTGATGAGCCTTTGTCCAACCTCGACGCCAAGCTGCGCAACCAGATGCGGATCGAGATCAAGGCTCTGCAACGCCGTCTTGGAACCACGGCCGTCTACGTTACCCACGATCAGGTCGAGGCCATGACCATGGCCGACCGCATCATCGTTCTGAACGCAGGTAAGATCGAACAGATCGGCACCCCGTCCGAAATCTATCACAACCCGGCTTCGACCTTCGTCGCCTCGTTCATGGGCGCGCCGCCCATGAACCTAATCGAAGCCGAAATGGGCCAAGGGCAGGTTCGCGTAAACGGATTTGAGGGGCTGTTGCCTGTTCCAGAGGCTCACTCTGGATCGGTTACCATGGGCATTCGCCCAGAGGACGTGGTTCTGGACGCTCACGGCAGTATCTCGTTCCGCGTTGACATCCTTGAAGAACTTGGTGCCCACCGCCTGTTGCATGGTGCAATTGCCGATCAACCCTTCACTGTTATGGTGGGTAAGGACCACGTTGCGAATATTGGCGAAACACGCATCAGCCTGAAGCCGGACGCGCTGCAACTATTTGATAAGACATCAGGGCAAAGACTGTGATTACCCAGACACTTGCTGACCTCCCAGCGGTCACGGACGAGCAGAGAATGCGCATTCTCTCAGCGCCTCGCACAGCCGAAGCTCATAGGGCATTGTTGTCCGCCCTGCCCGCCATGAACGCAGTGCAATTGGGTGGTGTGGCGCAGTCAGAATTTTTGCCTGCAGAGTTCACCATTGCCGCTTGGAACGTAGAGCGCTGCCTGTTTCCCGAAGCAACAGCAGACCATCTGGGCAAACTGTCGCCAGATATCGTCCTGCTGTCCGAAGTTGATCACGGCATGGCACGAACAGCGCAGCGCCACACAACCGAGGTCATGGCCGCGAAGCTGGGCATGGCCTACGCTTTTGGCGTCGAATTTCACGAACTGGATCTTGGCGGCCCGACAGAGCGCGGTTTTTGTCAGGACGACTTCAATACGCTGGGGTGGCATGGAAACGCCGTTTTGTCGTCGGTTCCGTTTGAGCGCACCGCGCTGATCAGGTTGGACGATCACGGGCACTGGTTTGCCGCAGACGAAGGTGCTGGCGACCCGAACCAACCGCGCGTTGGCGGGCGCAATGCAATCGCCGCTGTTGTGCCGACAGTTAATGGCCCAATCTGCGTCGTCTCCACCCATCTGGAAAGCAACGCGAACGCCGCCCACCGCCGTCAGCAATTTGAACGGCTGCTCAACGCCATTGACGGTTTCGCACCCGGTTTGCCCGTCATGATTGGCGGTGACCTGAACACAGGAAACCACCTGCCGCCCGATTTCGACTGGCAACGCGAAACGCTTTTCAAACTGGCTGAGACACATGGCTACAACTGGTCTTTCACGGCACAGGGAACGACGACCCGTCCCAGCCTGATCACACCCCACCCGGATCGGGTAATGAAACTGGATTGGCTTGCTGGCCGCAATTTGTCCTGCCGTGGCAGCGGGGTTTTGTCGTCGATATCTGACGAGGGAACGCCTTTATCCGATCATGATTGCGTCTGGTGCCGCGCGGGCTTCTAAAGCTCGATTTGGTACAACACCCTTTCCCGAATTCAAAAAATCGAATTAACATGGCTTGGGATAAAGAAAAAAGTCGCGAGCCTGATTTTGCGCGGCCGTTTAAGGACCTGACTGATGGTAACCAAAGCACAGCTTGAAGCTGAAGTCGCAGAGCTGCGTCGCCAGCTGGCCGAACAAAGCAGCGCGCAGACCGCGGCATCGACCCCAAAAGAAGATGTGACGTCTGATGCAGGCAAATCGACACCGGAGGGAATTGCCGACAGTCTTGAAGCATGGTCCACGCAGATCGAAGAAGTGATGACCGAACTTGAGGAATTTCCGCACAAAAGGCCGGTCCTCTTTGCGCTGGGCATCTTCACGCTTGGCTATCTTCTAGGCCGTTCCCGGTAGGAGCCCGATCATGAGCCGCATTTCACGCAATATCTCGATCATTCTGCGCGCCGAAAGGCTGATCGCCCAAAGGCAATTGGCCGTCGCGGCAAAGCGCACGGGTTTTTATGCCGCCGCTGGGTTGGCCGTTGGCCTGGCGGTCATTATGCTAAACGTCGCCGGGTTCTTCTGGTTGTCCGAAACGATGTCAAAGTCGCTGGCGGCTGTCATTGTGGCCGGGGTGAACCTTGTTCTGGCCGTTCTCCTTGCGTTGGTGGCAAATTCCATGACCGCCGAAAGCGACACCTCTGCAGCAGTAGAATTGCGGGACATGGCACTTCACGACATCGAGGAAGAAGTCACTGACAGCCTCGCCGAGGCGCGTAACACAATTGTCGGCCTCAGGCGTGACCCGATCGGTATGTTGTCGCCCGACATTATCAGTTCGCTTCTAGGCATCCTGCTGAGATACGCGCGGCGCAGAAAGAACAATCCTGATCAGTAGCGATCAGGCCAATCTGGCAGCGGCCCGCGCGATGACCATCTCTTCGTTCGTGGGAATGGCCAGAATGCGTACCCGGCTGAAATCTGTCGACAAAACAGTGCCGTTATCCGCATTTCGGTTCGGGTCCATCTCAATCCCGATCCAGCGCATGCCTTCGCAGACCATCTGACGGATACGCGCAGCATTTTCACCGATGCCTCCGGTGAAGACCAAGGCGTCGATGCCTTCCAACGCGGCAGACAACGCACCGAGTTCTCTGCGGATGCGAAAGACGTAGTATTCAATCGCCTTGCGTGCGTCCGGGGTATCAGCGGCCAGCAGCGTGCGCATGTCCGAAGACATGCCTGACAGCCCCAACAGTCCAGATTTACGATAAAGGGTTTCGGCGATTTCCTCGGCCGTCATCCCCTCCTGCTGCATCATGTACAGCACGACCCCCGGATCCAACTGTCCGCTGCGGGTTCCCATGGGCAAACCATCCAGCGCCGAAAACCCCATGGTCGAGGCAACGGCCCGCCCGCCTGAGACCGCACACATCGACGCACCATTCCCCAGATGAGCGATGACGACGCGACCATCATAAAGCCCCGGCGCAATGTCCTTCAGCTTTTGCGAGACGTAATCGTAGCTCAGCCCGTGAAATCCGTATCGCCGTACACCCTTGTCATAGAAGTTCTGCGGCAGGGCAAAGGTGTCATTCACCCACGGGTGCGTTCGGTGAAACGCGGTATCGAAGCAAGCGACCTGAGTTGTGCCCGGAAACGCAGCATTGGCAGCCCGGATTCCGGCAAGGCTGTAGGGTTGATGAAGCGGTGCAAACGGAATGAACCCGCTCAGCGTGTCAATGACATCCTCATCCACCACGACCGGTTCCGAATAGACCGGCCCTCCGTGAACGACACGGTGGCCGATGGCCCGAACCTGAATGTCCGGCAGGTATTCGCGGGTAAGTTCGAGGAACGCATTGATGGCCTCGTCATGCGTTTTGGCCCCTGAAAGCTGGCGGTCAACAGACCGCCCTCCGGCGGACTGCGCCAACAGGCGCGGCGCATCCCCCAGCCGTTCGATCTGACCGCGCCAGCGCATCCTGGGCCGACGGTCCTCGGTCAGTTCATAAAGCGCGAATTTTAACGAGGACGACCCGGCGTTCAGTGCCAAAACATGTTCAACCATGGATTTTGCCTTTGTTCGCAATTGCATGCAGCGCCGCGACAGCGCAAGAGGCCAGCCGCGAGGCGTCGTCATCCGCCCGAGAGGTCAGGATGATTGGTGCCGCAGCACCGATCACAATGCCTGCGGCCTCGGCATGAGAGATATATGTCAGTTGCTTGGCCACCATGTTTCCTGCCTCAATGTTCGGAACGACCAAAATGTCCGCGGCCCCGGCGACCTGCGAAGTGATGCCTTTGGTCCGCGCGGCGTTCAGATCGACGGCGTTATCCATGGCCAACGGGCCATCGACCAATCCGCCCCTGATCTGCCCGCGTTCCGCCATTTTGGACAACAATGCAGCGTCGACCGAAGACGGCATATGCGGATTGATCGTCTCTACCGCCGAAAGAACGCCAACCTTTGGCACTTCGATGCCGATGGAATGCGCCAGATGAATGGCGTTTTGAACGATGTCGGCTTTGGTCTCGAGATCGGGTGAAATGTTCACGGCGGCGTCGGTGACCATGATGGGTCGTGACATGCCCGGAACATCCATTACGAACACATGCGACAAACGCCGCCCTGTTCTTAAGCCTTTCTCGCGGCGCAAAACTGCTCGTAAAAGTACATCCGTGTGCAGATGCCCTTTCATAAGCATCCGAGCCTTGCCATCCACCACAAGATCGACAGCACGATGCGCCGCCATCTCGTGGCTGTGGGCCTCGATGATTTCGGTTCCGGACAAGTCAGCCCCAAGTTCGGCCGCAGCGGCAGCAATTTTTTCGGGATCGCCCACGAGTATTGGAGTGATGATGCTGTTTGATTTCGCCGATAATGCGCCGCCCAGCGAATTCGGCTCTTCCGGTGCGACGACGACTGTTGGCATAGGGTCCAAAGGACGCGCCTTTTCCAGCAGGGCGTCAAAATGCCGGTGCCTCTGAACGATCAGCCCCGGAACTTCGACCGAGTCAAAGTTCAAATGCCGAGCGGGTGGCGTGACCTGCACCGTACCGCTTAGAATCAACGCGTTGTCTCCGACGCGACGCACTTCGGCGGCGCAGGTCAAATCGCCATCTTCGCGCTTTTCCGTGACCGAAACAAAGGCGGTCAGTTCTTCGCCCGCCAGAACCGGTGCATGGAATCTGAGATCCGCCCGGCGTGTCTGAGTGCCTGCCCCCGGCAGGACGTTCCCCAGTACCGCCGCAACGAGGCCAGCGGGCCACAATGCGGGCGCAACAGCTTCGGGGCGCCCATCACCGTCGCCATCATAGGCGGCTAGGTGCAACGGATTATGGTCTCCGGAAGCCGAGGCAAACGCGTACAGATCGTCCACGGTGCAAAGCCTTGTAACCTGGGCCTTATCGCCGACTTTCAGTTGTGAAAACGTTCGGTTTTCTTGAATTTTCATCTCGTCAGGCTTTGTTTCTGCAAATGATCGCATCTGAAACCGACGATTGGCTCTTTCATCCCACTCAACTGGAACTTGTCGCCGATTCCTCTGCCTTTCTGCACTGCAGCGTAATCAAAAGAACTGCTGATCACAAATGATTAAACCCCTAGACGTCAATCTGACGAGCAGCGCCCTATGCCGCCTGCCAGCCCCAACGCTGTCGAGCCCTTCGATGCGTTTGAGCTGTCTTTAGCACGCCACAACAAGGGCTATGCGGATTTACGCTTGACCCAAAATGCGAACTCGGGCACTCCTCATCGTCGATGGTTCCCGATGGTGCGCCCAAGGGATGAAAAGGGAATACGGTGAGGTTGCCGAACGGCGCCAATTCCGTGACTGCCCCCGCAACTGTAAGCGGTGAGCGACGCCAACAGACCACTGGCCCAAACGGGCCGGGAAGGACGGCTAAGCCACGACCCGCAAGTCAGGAGACCTGCCATCTGAAGTTCAACCAACCCGGGGCGGGGCGTCCTGGAAGGAGGCTATATGGCACGTCTGACGCGTGTTTACATAACCGGCACCTTCTGTCCGCGCTTTACAACAAGCGGAGCGGGCAATGCTGAGAAAACCTGATCACTTCATTCCAATTTGCGAGACGGGCACGGATGTCGCGTGCGCGACCCGAGGCGAGTTGCCGGACAGACTTCCTCGCGCGTTTTCCGCCGGTAGTCCGCGCGCATTGTTTTCAAAGACTCATTCGTACGCACCTCAGATCGAGCAGGAGGATCGCACATGAGCTGCAGGCCATTTCTTGAAGCTCGCGAGTTAGAATACTACGCCCTGAATGGCGACGTCCTGCTAAAAGACGTCAAGTTCGATCTGGATGAAGGGGCAATATTGGCGATTGCCGGGCCGAATGGCGCGGGCAAGACTACGCTCCTAAACCTCCTGTGCGGTGCAGAAGAGATCGTGCTGGGGGACGTTCTGATCAAAGGGCGCAGCCTTCGGCAGCTTACGGCAATGGATCGCGCCCGTATGATCGCAGTTGTCAGTCAGCAAGAGGCGCCCGACGGACGGTTGTTTCTGCGTGATTATGTGGCCCTTGGGCAAATTCCGATCCGCGCGGACCGTTCCGCCAACGAACATACCGACGAACTGAACCGCATCTTGAATCTAACCGGTCTGGACGCCCTAGCTGATAAGCGTATGGCCGTCCTGTCCGGCGGCGAACGCCAACGGGCCCATATCGCGCGAGCGTTAGCGCAGAACCCGTCGCTGTTGTTTCTGGACGAGCCAACCAACCATCTGGACCCAGACGCCAAGGGCCGCATGCTGTCTCTGGTGGCGGAACTGGGCATCACGGTTGTGATGATCGTCCACGATCTGGTCATGATCCCCGAATTCGCCACCCACGTCGCACTGATGAAGTCCGCCCGACTGACCGGCTTTGGGCTGGTGCACGAGGTGCTGACACCCGAACGCGTCCGCGAAACCTTTGGCGTCGATTACCTATGCTTTCAACACGAAGGCCGCGTGATCCCGGCGCTGGATATCCGAAGAACCACAATCTCAAAATGAGGGACAAAACCATGAAACAGACACTCTGGCCCGTGGCGCTGATCATCGGCCTGGCAACCAACGCGGCCGCGCATGAGATCACAGTCGACAATTGCGGTGAACCTTTGGTGTTCGAAAACCAGCCCGAGCGGCTGGTCGTGCACGACATGAACATGACCGACATGGCCTTTGCGCTGGGCTTGCAGGATAAGATCGTTGGCCTGACCGGCATCACTGGCTGGTATAAGACTAGCCCGGAATTCGACACTCTGCGCGGCGATATCCCCGAGCTGGCGCCGAAATACCCGACAGTGGAAAACCTTGTTGCGGTGGAACCCGACTTGTTCTTTGCAGGCTGGTACTATGGCATGAAGCCCGGCGGCGACGTGACCCCGGACACTCTGGAACCCTTCGGAATCAAAACAATGATCCTGACCGAAAGTTGCGTGCATCTGGACAAGGATCGCCCCGAAGCAAGCATGGACTTGCTGTTTGATGACGTCTTGCGTCTGGGCAAGGTGATGCATGTCGAAGACAAGGCCGAAGAGCTGGTCGATGGCTGGAAGTCGGAACTATCTGCGATCGAGGCCCAAACTGCCGACCTGCCCAAACCCCGCGTCTTCCTGCTGGACGGCCCCGCCGACGCGCCGTTCACCGCTGGCAAGTTCGCTATTCCTGACGCCATGATTGCGGCAGCGGGCGGTGAGAATGTCACACACGACATGGGCACCAGTTGGGGTCGCTCCTCGTGGGAGGCTGTTGCTGCATCCAACCCGGAATTTCTGGTTCTGCTGGACTATCAAACCGGCAATGGCGCCGCGGATACGTTCAAGTTCCTGCAGGAACACCCCGTGATGTCTCAGACGGACGCGGTCAAGAACGAACGTTGGATTGGTCTGCGGTACGAAGAGTTGACCCCCGGACCGGCAAACATTGAGGCGATCTCGAAAATGGCGCAAGCCATGCATCCGGGTCTGAACTGATATGGGCCGACTGGGCCTGACACTTTTGCTGGGGGCGGTCGTTCTGGCCGCCCTCTTGCTGATTTCGACCGTCTATGGAACGACCTCCATTCCCGCCTCTGACGCACTGGCCGGTGTTCTTTTGGGTACTGGGTTAGTGGAAGGCGAGATGTCGCCGCTGCACCGCATCGTGTTTGACTTGCGCCTGCCGCGCGCCCTTTTTGCTGCGGTGATCGGAGCGGGTCTGGGCATCGTCGGTGTTGTCCTGCAAACAACCACCCGAAACGATCTGGCCGACCCGTTCCTGTTTGGCCTGTCTTCGGGCGCAGCCGCAGGGGCGGTTTTTGTCATCACTGTGACCGGAGATGTACTCGGCTTTTGGACGCTGCCGCTGGCGGCGTTTTGCGGCGGTCTAGTGGCTTCGGGCATCGTGCTAGCCCTCGTTCACGGGTTGCGTACCAGCGCGCCCGAAAAGCTGATCCTCGCAGGTTTAGCCGTGTCGTTCCTGTTCTCGGCCATCACCAACTACCTGATTTTCGCAGGCGACAGCCGCGCGGCTCACTCGGTCATTTTTTGGATGCTGGGCGGTCTGGGTCTTGCCCGGTGGGAAACGTTTCCACTAGTCTGCGCCGGCTTGCTGTTGATCCTCGCTTATGCATCGTATCGCAGCCGCTGGCTTGATGCGCTGCTGACCGGCGATCTGACAGCCGCCACATTGGGCGTGCCGGTTCAGGGCCTGAGGTTCAAAATGTTCTTTGTGGCTGCTCTTGCCACAGCAGTTTTCGTTTCGGTTGCCGGCGTTATTGGATTTGTCGGCTTGATGGTGCCGCATATCGCCCGCGGAATCGCTGGCCCTTTGCATAGTCATCTTATTCCTACGGCGGCTGTTGTCGGTGCCGCCTTGCTGACGGGTTCGGATATTCTCAGCCGGTTGCTGCTTGCACCGCAGGAACTGCCGGTGGGCATTGTTACAACCTCTCTTGGGTCGATTTTCGTCTTTCTTCTTCTGATCCGAACCGCCCGGCCGCGCCGCTGATCGCCACCCCAACGACAAAACGGCGGAGCAGGACGCGGCAGGAGATTTCCGAACTTTCAGAATTTAATCGCAACTAAATGACCTAGATCAAAAAAAGTCCGCACCGCGCACGGTATGCGATACACTCGATCACAGGAATCGAGTGCAGCCAGGTCGCATAGAATGCAACAAATGACCAGCCGACGCGCGTTTCTAAGCGCCAATATCCGACGCGAGGATGGCAAGACAGCCAGACCTCCGGGTTCTGTCATGCAAGGTTTTACCGATTTGTGCACCAAATGTGGTGCGTGCTCCGACGCCTGCCCCGAGGATGTGGTGGCCGTCGATCCGGATGGTTATCCAGTGTTTCGACCCGGCGACAATGCCTGCACGTTCTGCGGTGACTGCGCGCAGAGCTGCCCCACCCCAGCGCTCGATATCGGACGTCTGGCCGACTGGCCCTGGCGCGCCACGATGAAAACGGAAAGCTGCCTTTCCATGAATGGGATCAGCTGTCGCGTTTGTCAGGACAATTGCGAACAAAACGCCATCCGCTTCAAACTTAAGACCGGCGGCCGCGCTGAACCTACGCTGGACGCCGAGTCCTGCAATGGCTGCGGAATCTGCCCGACTCTTTGCCCGGCCGATGCCATCGCTCTTGAACGCCAATCACAACCCCAAACGGAAGCCATTCAATGAACATCTGCGGCTGTCTTGCCCATGTCGTACCCGAACACGCCAGCGCTGCGGCGCAGGTGATGAAGGACACTCCGGGTGTCGAAGTGCACGCCGAAACGGAAGACGGCCGTTTTGTCGTCGTTGTCGAGGACACCCCTTCACGCCTTGCATCCGAGATCATCATGGATCTGCACCAAATCCAGGGCGTGATCTCACTAACCCTGACTTATCACCATTTCGAGGATCTCGCGGACGCCCATCCGCAGCCCGATGCCCCAAGCCAATCCACCAGCCGGAGGCCCACGCTATGACACACTCTGAATCTCGCCGGACTTTTCTCAAGACCTCAGCGGCCGCAGCCACGGCATCTGCCGCAGGCATTCCCATGGCCGCTGGACAAGCCAACGCACAGACCGGAGCACCCGATATCCGCTGGGACAAGGCAGCGTGCCGGTTCTGTGGCACAGGTTGCTCTGTTCTGGTCGGCACCAAAGACGGTCGCGTCGTTGCGACCCAAGGCGACCCTGACGCGCCGGTAAACCGGGGCCTGAACTGCATCAAAGGCTATTTCCTGTCCAAGATCATGTATGGCAGGGACCGCCTGACCACACCGCTGCTGCGGAAAACCAATGGCGAATATGACAAGAATGGCGAGTTCGAGCCGGTCAGCTGGGACGAAGCTTTCGACGTCATGGCCGCCAAATGGAAAGAGGCGTTGGCCAAGAAAGGCCCAACCAGTGTCGGCATGTTCGGCTCGGGCCAGTGGACAGTGTGGGAAGGCTATGCAGCTTCCAAACTGATGAAAGCTGGCTTCCGCTCCAACAACATCGACCCCAATGCGCGTCACTGCATGGCCTCGGCTGTTGTGGGCTTTATCCGAACCTTCGGCATCGATGAGCCTATGGGCTGCTATGACGACCTTGAGCACGCAGATACGTTCGTGCTGTGGGGCTCGAACATGGCCGAAATGCACCCGATCCTGTGGTCGCGCCTGACCGATACGCGCCTGACCAAGCCGGGATGCGAGGTTCACGTGCTGTCGACGTTCGAGCATCGCTCGTTCGAATTGGCGGACAATGATATTGTTTTTGCACCGCAAACCGATCTGGCGATCCTGAACTACATCGCCAACTACATCATCCAGAATGGCGCGGTGAACGAAGAGTTCGTCAAGAACCACGTCAACATCACCAAGACCGACACTGATATCGGCTATGGCCTGCGGGACAATAATCCGCTGCAACAAGAAGCGGCGAACCCGAACTCGGGCAAGCTGGAGGCTATCAGCTTTGAAGAATACGCCGAAGCCGTTGCCCCCTATACGCTCGAATACACCTCCGAACTATCGGGCGTTCCTGCTGACAAGCTGGAAAAGCTGGCGCAGCAATATGCCGACCCGAACCGCAAAGTCATGAGCTTGTGGACCATGGGCTTCAACCAGCATACCCGCGGGTCCTGGGTGAACTCGCTGATGTACAACGTGCACCTGCTGGTCGGTAAGATTTCGGAACCGGGCAACTCGCCCTTCTCGCTGACTGGCCAGCCCTCGGCCTGCGGCACCGCGCGTGAGGTCGGCACCTTTGCCCACCGTCTGCCTGCCGACATGGTGGTGGCAAACGACAAGCATCGCGAAATCTGCGAAACCGCTTGGAATATTCCCGCAGGCACCATTCCGGCAAAGCCTGGGTTCCACGCTGTGCTGCAACACCGAAAGCTGAAGGATGGTGATCTGAACGCCTATTGGGTGCAGTGCAACAACAACATGCAGGCCGCACCGAATATCAACGAAGAAGGATATCCGGGATACCGCAACCCTGAGAACTTCATCGCGGTTTCGGACCCCTACCCGACGGTCACGGCCGTTTCCGCCGACCTGATCCTGCCCACTGCCATGTGGGTTGAGAAGGAAGGTGCCTACGGCAACGCCGAGCGCCGCACCCAGTTCTGGCGCCAGCAAGTGAAAGCGCCGGGGGAGGCCAAGTCCGACCTGTGGCAACTGATGGAATTCTCGAAGCGCTTCACCGTCGAGGAAGTCTGGGACGAAGAACTGCTGGCCAAAATGCCCGAGCATCGCGGCAAGACCATGTATGACGTTCTTTTTGCAAACGGGCAGGTCGACAAATTCCCGCTGTCCGAGACCGCAGAAGGTTTCGACAACGACGATGCCGAGCACTTTGGCTACTATGTCCAGAAAGGTCTGTTTGAAGAATACGCCGAGTTCGGCCGTGGCCACGCGCACGATCTTGCCCCGTTCGAGATGTATCACGAGGCCCGAGGTATGCGCTGGCCGGTCGTTGACGGCAAGGAAACGCTCTATCGCTTCCGCGAAGGATATGACCCGTATGTGCCTGAAGGTGCTGACGTAAAATTCTACGGGCACAAGGACGGCAAAGCCAAAATCATCTTTGCGCCTTACGAACCCGCTCCCGAAGAACCCGATGCGGAATACGATCTGTGGCTGTGCACCGGTCGGGTACTGGAACACTGGCATTCCGGTTCGATGACACGCCGCGTGCCTGAACTGCACCGCGCCTATCCGGCCGCCGTCGTCTACATGCACCCTCAGGACGCAAAGGACCGCGGTGTGCGCCGTGGCCAGGAGATCGTTCTGTCCACCCGTCGTGGCGAAGTTGTCAGCCGGGTCGAAACTCGGGGACGCAACAAAGTACCACGTGGGTTGGTCTTCATGCCGTGGTTCGACGAGGGTCAGCTGACAAACAAGCTGACGCTGGACGCCACTTGCCCGTTGTCCAAAGAGACGGACTTCAAAAAGTGCGCCTGCAAGGTTGAGCGCGCGTAACGGACAAGCGAGGCAAAGGTCGTCCCCATGCCCCTTGGAGGTAAACCCCTTTCGCCGCAGCGGCGCCGCTTCCTGCAGGATGCGGCCCGCGCGTCGGGCGGCTGTGTGGTCGCCGGGTCTTTGCTGGCCTGGCTGGCCCGCGATGCCCGTGCCCTGCCGGCCGAGGCTTTGCGCCCCCCCGGCGCGCTGCCGGAAAAGGAGTTCCTTTCTGCCTGCATCCGCTGTGGGCTCTGCGTGCGGGATTGCCCCTATGACACATTGAAACTGGCCGAGCTGGGTGTGGATGCCGTGGCAACCGGAACGCCGTACTTCACTGCGCGGGATATTCCTTGCGAAATGTGTGATGATATCCCGTGCGTTGCCGCCTGCCCGACCGGTGCGCTGGATCCGAAACTGGACAACATCGACGACGCTAAGATGGGCATCGCCGTATTGGTCGATCAGGAAAACTGCCTGAACTTCCTCGGTTTGCGATGCGATGTCTGTTATCGCGTCTGCCCCGTCATTGACGAAGCCATCACGCTGGAAGCCGCTCACAACACGCGGTCAGGCCATCATGCGTTGTTCATTCCGACGGTTCACGCAGAACACTGCACAGGTTGTGGAATGTGCGAAAAAAGCTGCGTACTGCCCGAGGCGGCGATCAAAATTCTGCCGGCCCGCCTGGCGCGCGGCAGCAGCGCAGATCACTACCGAAAAGGCTGGGAAGAAAAAGAAGCCAAAGGAGGTCCTCTGGTCGAGGGGATCATTGATCTGCCTGACCGCCTACCCGGCCCCGGCACCGACAATCTGGCAACCCCCGGCGGGTTTGCCCCCGGATACAATCTACCGGGAGCCGGACAATGAGCGCACGTACACAAATGGTGGTGGGCCAAGAGGCTACCCAAGTCAAAGGGTGGGTCCGCGCCCACAAATACCTTCTTCTGCGGCGCTCAAGTCAGCTGTTTTTTCTGGCGCTGTTTCTTTTGGGGCCGTGGTTCGGGATTTGGATCGTGCAAGGTACGTTAGCAGGATCGCTGACGCTTGGCGTGCTGCCTCTGACGGATCCGTTTATCCTGTTGCAAAGCGTGATCGCCGGACATTGGCCCGAATTGACGGCCCTTGTCGGTGGCCTGATCGTCCTGACCGCGTACGCGCTGATCGGTGGACGAGTGTATTGTTCCTGGGTGTGCCCAATAAACCCGGTCACCGATGCTGCCAACTGGCTGCACAGACGTTTGGATTTGCCCAAAGGCTGGCAACCAAAACGCGGTACGCGCCTTTGGATACTGGCAACAGTTCTGATCGTCTCGGGCCTGACCGGCGTGATCGCGTGGGAACTGATCAACCCGATCACCATGCTGCATCGCGGCCTGATTTTTGGCGCAGGGTTCGTTTGGGCCATGATCCTCGCCATCTTCGTTTTCGACCTGTTCGTATCCCGGCACGGCTGGTGTGGTCACATCTGCCCGGTTGGTGCGTTCTACGGCCTGATTGGCCAAAAAAGCCTGTTGCGGGTCAGTGCCGCGAACCGGGCCGCCTGCGATAACTGCATGGATTGCTATGCCGTATGCCCCGAAAACCAGATCATCTCGCCAGCCCTGAAAGGCAAGCCGGGCTCAACGCCGCTGATCCTTTCCCCCGACTGCACCAATTGCGGTCGTTGCATCGATGTCTGCGCAGTCGATGTCTTCAACTTTACTCACCGGTTCGACGACCACGTCGTCGTACCTTCCGATCCAGTTCCCGCGCCCGATCCGCGCGCAGCCAGACCTATTTGAGGGAGTGCCAAAATGAACAAGCCAATCCGAACAGGCGTTGCCGCCCTAATCCCCGTTTTACTCCTGAGCGGGTTCGCTCTGGCGCAATCTGCCCAGGTGGAAGCACTGCGCGGGGCAGACGTAGATGAACCCGTTGTGCTGGATCAGGTCCATCGCAACGTCGAGGGTCGGATGCAGCGAAACTATCGCCAGCAACCGCCGCTGATCCCGCATTCGATCGAGCAATACCAGATTGACCTTCGCACCAACCAGTGCCTGTCATGCCACGACTGGACCAAAGCCGGCGAACGAAATGCACCCACCCTGTCGATGACACACTATCTGGACCGCGAAGGGCGCGAGTTGGATCGCGTGGCGGGCACCCGGTATTTCTGCAATCAGTGCCACGTGCCACAGGCAGACGCCCCTGCGTTGGTTGACAACGTGTTCGAACCCTCATCCGGCAATTAATCCAACGCTTGTCTGAAAGGAGCACCAAAATGGCGGACTCTCCTGAAAATCGCGGTTGGATCGGCCGCATCTGGAATGCAATCTGGACACCTGCGGTCATGTTCAGCTCAGGGTTCCTGCTGTTAGCAGGCTTTCTGGCCGGGATCCTGTTCTGGGGCGGGTTTCACTGGACGCTCGAACTGACCAACACCGAGGAATTCTGCGTTTCCTGCCACACGATGGAAACCAACCTGGGCGAATATCGCGAGACGATTCACTACAACAACCACTCTGGTGTGCGTGCGATCTGTTCCGATTGCCACGTGCCGCATGAATGGAACCACAAGATCAAAGCCAAGATCATGGCGGTCAAGGACGTCTATCACGAGCTTGCCGGTACCATCAGTACACCCGAAAAATACGAAGAACATCGCCTGAGTATGGCGACTGCCGTCTGGAAGAAAATGAAGGCATCCGACAGCCGCGAATGCCGAAACTGCCATAACTTCGACTACATGGATTTCACGCTGCAGGAAACGCGAGCCGCCTCGGAACACCAGCGCGCCATTGACGAAAACATGACCTGCATCGACTGCCATCAGGGCATCGCGCACAGCTTGCCGCCGGGATATCAAGAGCGGTATCAGGAAGTTACCGAGACCTTGGCCAGCAAATCCTCCGGCACGCTGCAACAACAGACCGCCTCCAACGGCGACGACATCCGGTCATTCCTGACCACTCGGGCAGACTGAAAGAGGGACAAGAAATGCTGGAAATTCTGGGAACAATCGGAGCCAACGTCATCAGCCTGCCGGGCATCCTTGGACTGGCGCTGGGAATGATGACACGCCGCGTCTGGCTGGGCGCCCTGATGGGCGGATTGGTTGGAGTTGCCGAAACTTTGATCTTTGCCCATGGGTCTTTTACCAACGTGCAAACAATCGAATTGTTGATAGCAGTCGTTGTCGGCCTGTGTGCCGGCAGCCTTGGATCGGCAATCCGCATCAAGGGCGCGACGGTCTGAATCCAAAACAAGACGTTGTTCTCAGGCGGACGGAAAACCGTCCGCCAAAACACCCCAATCATTACATTTGAACGCGATTAACTTCTTCCTGGAAGCAGTTTTCCAGCGGAACAAGCGGATTCACACATCTGCTTTAATTGCAGCCGGGTTGTTTGATGGCCAACCATTTGCCGATCGTTAACGAGTTACTTTTTGGGAGGGTGCAACATGAAAGGTTGCGCAAAACAGCGTGCGATGTAGCGTGACGTGTCGAGCAGTCGTATTGTAAAGCTGGTTGGTAACAAGGCAGACGTCGCAAAACACGCCTGCCGTGTTCGCGAGTGACGAAGACAACGCCATCAAAAGTACAGGCGCTATAAACCTTGCCACAAGCAGTGGTCCCTCCGTGGCCATTTCCCCTGACTATTTCAGCACTTTTACAAATGATGGCGCGATTACGAGTCCGATGTACGGGGCTTCGGATGGGATCCAGCGGCACTTGGGCGGTCGGCTTGAACAAATCGGCCGGGTCGTAAACAACTGAGCGATCAGCATCAATTCGAACTCCACGCCAGCGGGACCATTAGCACCACAGGTATCGTGTTTGACGACGTCGTCGCTTTCATGTCGACCATCAGAGACTCCGGCTAGGTTTCCGCTCAGGCTACGGCCCGCAATTTCACCCACTCTGGTGCCACCAAAGCTGACGCTTAGGCAATCTACTTTAAGCAAACATTTTCCGGCGATGTCACAGATGACGGCATGCTTACTGCATCAGCCACGGCAATGTAGACCACCGCGGGGGCAAACACAGCGGGAATTTAGAATGGCTACAGGCAGGGTGCGTATGCAAGTAGCGATACGATCACCGCCACCGCTTTCGGCACATCGAAGTTTACCGCCTATGGCTTGTTTTTTAGAATTTCGATGGCGTAACTACCGAAGTCGGACAGTTGTTTAAGACGGCCAGAACGGGAACGCTTACGTAATTTATCAGGGCACTGGCACCGGGGTTCTGAACAGCAAGAGCGTTGCGCGCGGCTTGATCCGCGTCCAAGAAGCACCAGATCAACCTTGATGCCCGCAGTGGAGGGTCAGTTTTCAAGTTCGAGAACGCCGCACCGGCTCTGGCAGCTACAAATCGATCGATTCCGACGGATGCTCGCTCTGATTTGCAGGGGAAGCAAAAAAAAGCGGCTCGCCGATCTACGCCTGCATCGATCCCGTCTGGGTTTTGACCTCACCCGACCTTGTAGCGTCGTATGGCAGCATTTTCGGCCGCTCGAACCGTACGTTGCGACATAATACTGAACTTGTTTCGCAAAGTTCAGACAACAGTAGTGGATCAGGTTGGAGCCTTGGCAGTTTCCGCCCCTATGCACCCAATGATGGAGCATCGCGACGGTTCGAAAACCGAAACAGATGTAATCCTCTATGACGGCCGTGCAGGGCTTACTGGCCAACTGGATAACGGTCTTGCTCTGGCATTGAGTTTGGGTGTTTTCCGATCAGATGGGAATCCAGACACCAAGGAGTTCTACTCGATCGGCCTTTGTCTCGACGCCTCGTTGGGGCAGGAATTTGCCACCGACAGTCAGGCCCAATTTTCAATTGGGCCTGACCTGGACATTTTGATGCGGATCATACGGCTATATGCGCAATATTGCAGAGCTACACCGTCGCAACACGTGGACCCCGTATAGCTGGAGACTATGTAATCGGCTGAATTCTGGCCGATTACACCCTATCGCCGACCCTTCTTTCTGTTCTTCCAGAAGGGCGGGACGTCACCAGCCATGATGCAGCCGTAAGGATCGATATAGTCCTCGATCTCGGCCAGATCGTAAGACTTAATCTGCGCTACGACGCTGTCGGCGCTTTTGTAGCTGGACGGAAGTTCGGACGCATCCACGCCTCCAGCATGGAACCGGATATCCAGCCCGTCGGTTTCCGCCTGCAGCATCTGCTGGGGCGTCACCGATCCCATACGCCGTTTGTGCTCCGAGCGGGAAAAGTTCCGCCCCGCGCCATGCGGACTGAACCCCAGGCCGTGACCCGCATCCTTGCCGCGCACGACCAGCACGGGTTCGGACATGTTCAGCGGGATCAGCGTCAGCCCCGTGGCATCAGCGGCATAGTCACCCCAAGCAGGCGTCGCGCCCTTACCGTGGAAGTACAGATCGCCCCGTTTGAACACAAAGTTATGCTCATTCCAGAACCGCGCTCCAACATCCCCAACGCGCGCCGCCTCGACCGTTGCGTGATGAATCGCGTTATGATTGGCCTTGGTCCACTTACGGATCAGCTGCAGCGCGTCCCAGTAGTCACGGCCTTCTTCGGTGTCCGCAGGAATCCAGGCGTTCTGCTTAGCAGTTTTCGGCGACAGTTCTTTCCGGAAGCGCTCGGCCACAGCCATGCCATTCTTGTACAGAAGTGCCCCCGGGCCTCGCGATCCGTGATGAGTCACGATGGTCGTCCGTCCGGTCTTGCGCGAGCGACCCACGAAAAGGAAATGATTCCCGTCGCCTTGCGTACCCATATGCTCCTGCGCCATGCGCAGGGATTTCGGGTTGTTCAAAAACGGGTTCTCGCGGAACGCATCCAGCAGTTTCAGCGAGGTTGTGAACCGTTGCCCCTGCGGGCGCCCGCCCGGCCCGAAATGCGTCACCGACTGCGCGGCATCCAGAACCGCCTTGGGATCAGCATCCCCCAGATCGGTCATCATCACCGAACAACAGATATCGGCCGAGTGCATCCCCGGATGGATCGCGTTGCGCGCGGCGGCCACACCGCCCACCGGGATCGTGCCGACCGGCCCTGCAGGGCAGGCATCGGGCATGATCGCGCCGGCCTCAACCGTCGGTGTTCTCATCAGAGCCGTCATCGTCTCGCGAACTTTTGCGACGTTGTCCTCTTCATCCGGGTCAGCGGCCTCGATGTTTTCGTGAAATGCCATCTCTCCGGGTGCGCGCAAATCCATCGTTGGCGGGATCGGAGGGATTTCACACTCCAGTTCCTGCCGGATGCGCACCAGCCCAAATCCCTCGGCCCGCATTTCATTTGCGCGCGCCAGCAGCGCCGGAAATTGCTTGACTGGACGATGCCCCCAGTCTTTCAGATGTTCCCCGGTCACGGGGTCGAATGTCTTTTCTTCCATCATCATTACTCACTTACATTCCCAACCTGGTCGGGCGACAAGGTGTTCGCAAACCAATTTTTCCGCCACCGGATCGCTCCGGGCTGGATTTGAACCAGCACGACATGGTTGCCCATGCCACCCTCTTGGGTGCGTCTACCTGTAGGTCTGCGGGCATTCGCCCTGTGGGTTTAAATGGCCCCGGCGACAAAGGGTGAAGAAACAGTTGGGAGGCCCGCCCCGCATCTGAATGGGCAGATGCGTTTGCCGTCTGGGCGCCGGCACGGAGGGGAGTTGAACCCGCTCGACCTATCCCGGTTTTGAGAGCCATGTAGTTCCTTCTGCATTCGCCGGGGTTTTCCTTTCGTTTCGGGTCTCGGCGACAAGGTTTGGGTGAAACATCCTGCTCTACTAAACTGAGCTACATCGCGATTGCGATGGCAGGATTCGAACCCGCGACCTGGAGATGAACAATCTGTAGTTCCACCGGCATTCGCCGAGAATTGGTTGTTGGGTCAGGCGGACAAGATGTGTGAGACATCTGACAGAGTTCAAAGCTGTAGTCCCACAGGCATTCCGCCTGACCCGTTTTCATACTTCGATCTTCTCGATCTCGCGGACCCAGTGATCCGGGCCGGTTTGATCGGCGGCAAAGGCCGCGATCTGGTCAAAGACCGCGTCCGAGAACCCGCCCACATTCAACACGTCGGAACGGGTCTGTGCCTGCGTGGTCCCGTACGCGGCAATGTCGATGCAGACCAGTTTGGCCTTCGGGTTGCGGCGCTTGATAGCCTCCCGCTCTTTCAACATCGCCGTGCCCTGCCCACCGTTCCGGGCATCAACCCAAGATTGGTTATCGGACACGAACACGACCAGATCCGGCGCGCGGCCGCGTTTGTTCAACCAGGCCAATGGAGCGGAACAGTTCGTCCCGCCTCCGGCCAACGCAGCCAAACGCTCGGCGTTGGTCAGGATCGTGTCGCGCGGCTCCAGACGTACATCACGCACATCGAAGTCGAACGGCAGAACCTGACACCCGCGGTTCACGCGTTGGAAGGACGCTGCGACCAGCGCCGTCACATCCACGTGCCGCACAGCCGAGGTCGCCCCCGGGCGATACCCGGTCACGGCCCATGTCATCGAATCCGAAACGTCCGGGCACACGACAACCTGACCAGAGACCTGCGGCACGTTCTGCACCGCAATTTCCATCGCGTCGTGCAGCGCGTCCATGATCTCGCGCGGCATATCGGCCGTCACGTTTTGCGCCGCCACCATCAGTTGGTACGGAAACGCGCGTGCTTTGGCGATCGCCTTCGGTTCGCGCAGCAGAGCGGCAACATGATCCATGTTCTTTGCCACGTCAAAAACGCCGTGACGCTGGAACGTATTCAGGTTCTGCCGCACCATCTGCCAAGAGCCCTTGCGCGCGATCCGCGCCCAGTGTTCCGGTGACAGTTCCAGTTGCGTCAGCATCTGGAACGGCACATCCGGCACTGGACCGTTGCCAGTTTCACGAAACGCGATCCAGTCCTGCAGGGCCCGTGGCAGCCGTGCCATATTGCACGGCCGCCCGACGATCCAGGCAAACAGAGCCTCCCGCTCGGCCGAGGCCGGTTTCGGGTGCACCATCTTGATCACGTCCGCCAATGACGGGTCGTTCCCGATATTGGCGTTCAGCAGCGCCCGGTCAGTCACGGTGTTCAACCAGTTCTGCACCATCGCTTTCGGTGCCGATCCCAGAGACTTGCGCCCCGTTTGACCCGACCGGATGACCTGCACAAAGGTGCGCAGCATCTTACCGTTATCCACCACCCGACCAAACGCCTTGCGGAACAGAACCGGATCACGCCGCGCCAGAATGGCCAGCAACACGGCGGGCATATCTTTCATGTACCCGGACTGACGGGCATAGATTGCCGCCTGCGCCAGAAATTGCGGGTCGACCGCCTCAGCAACATCCAGAACGTATTCCAGCTCTTCCTGCGGCGACTGATAGAACATGCCCCCAAAAGTGCCGGTCACGGCGACCTGTGCCAGAGTATGGGCATCGGAATAAGCGTAGGCCGGCGCGCCGTGCGCGTTTTTTGCCATTGCCTTCGGCAGCAACCGGCCTTTGATCGATGCAAACACGGATTTGTTCGCCATTTTCTTGTCCTCGTTTTGTATAAGGACTTTTTGGCATGGCTGGAGGTTAATGCCGAGGGATATCCAAATTTCGCATAAGGCTATGTTTTAAATATGGAAATCCCGTTATTGAGTTTTATGTGCGTTCATTTTACGATACAGCTGTATCGTAACTTATAAGAATAGATACACTATGAATAATATTATCATCGGATTCCTCGGCACACAGTTGGACATGGGCAAGAAGCGGCGTTGGAAACCGACGCTAAGCCTGACGATGCACGACCATTTCGACGTCCATCGGTTGGAGCTTCTGTATGACCACAAGTTCAACCGCCTCGCGCATCAGGTCAAAAATGAGATTGCCGAGGCATCACCCGAAACCGAAGTTCTGCTGCATCGTATGGACTTGGACGACCCCTGGGACTTTCAGGAAGTCTACGGCAAGCTGTTCGATTTTGCCCGTGGTTACGGCTTTGATGAAGAGCGCGAGCAGTATCACGTCCATCTCACGACAGGAACGCATGTGGCACAGATCTGCTGGTTCCTGCTGACTGAAAGCCGCCATGTCCCCGCGCGCCTGATCCAGACCGGCCCGCCCGGACCAGATGACCGCACACCCAAATTCGATATCATCGACCTGGATCTGAGCCGCTATAACGCATTGCAGCAACGGTTTGACCAGCTGTCGCGCGAGTACAGCGATCAATTGAAAGGCGGGATCCAAACCCGCAATCCACAGTACAATGCGCTGATAGATCGGATCGAACTGGTTGCCAGCAACTCGGACGAGCCGATCCTGTTGTTGGGCGAAACCGGCACGGGGAAGACCGAACTGGCCGAGAGGATTTACAATCTCAAACTGGATCGGCGCCGCGTCAAGGGCCGTCTGGTCCACGTCAATTGTGCCACTTTGAACGGCCCGGATGCGCTCGCCTCATTGTTTGGCCAAAGACGCAGCTATTTGGGTCAGGCCGGAACCGAACGCAGTGGCCTGTTGCGTGAAGCCGACGGCGGCGTTCTGTTTTTGGATGAAGTGGATGAACTGGGCTGGTCCGAGCAATCTCTATTGCTGCATGCTATTGAAACCGGGCGGTTTTACCCGCTTGGCTCAGACCATGAAACCACCAGCCGTTTCCAGATCATAGCCGGGGCCAACCGTGACCTTCAAACTTTGGCGGCCGAGGGACAATTTCGTCAGGACCTTCTGGCCCGTCTGAGCATGTGGCAGTTTCGGCTACCTGCCCTGCGCAATCGCCGCGAGGACATCGAGGCCAATCTTCTGTTTGAACTTGCAAAGTCCGAGCGGGTGCTGGGCACGCAGGTCGGTTTCAACGCCGACGCACGTGAAATGTTCCTGAAATTCGCGACCAGTCCGGCGACGCTCTGGCCCGGAAACTTTCGCGATTTCAGCGGTCTGGTGAAACGCTTATGCACCCTTGCACCGAGGGGGCGGATCACGCGCGCGATGATCGACGAAGAAATCGTAGCCCTTCAGTCGAATTGGCAATCGGCATCTTCGGACAAAGATTTCCTGCTAGTGAAAGATCACTTGGGATCTGCCGCCAGCGATATTGATCCCTTTGGCATGGTTCAGCTCGCCAAGGTCATACGAACTTGTCAAACCGCACCCAGTCTCAGCGCTGCGGGTCGTTCGTTGTTCGCTGTTTCGCGGGAAAAACGCTCAACCCAGAACGATGCGGATCGCTTGCGCAAATATCTTCAGAAATTCGACCTTGATTGGAATGCCGTATCGGATGGAACGAGCAGCTGAAATCTATGCCGCAACATGCGGTGCAGGTGATGGTACTAGACTGCTCCATGCATCGTACTGCGACAGGAATACACGCCCATTCAACTGGTCAACAAAATGCGACCGCTTCAACCTGTCCATCACCGGCCCTTTCACCTCAGACAGATGCAGGCCCACGTCCATATCAGAGAGCCGGCGATTGATAGCCTCAAGGCTTTCCAGCGCGGAGTAGTCAACCTCGTTCACAGCCGAGAACATCAGAACAACATGACGCACGTCGCTGCCTTCCGCCACGCGGCTTTGGATCAGATCCTCAAGAAACCGCGTGTTCACAAAGTACAGGCTTTCATCGACACGCAGGGTCACGACTGTCGGGTCAGTCAGAACCTGATGCCGGTGGATGTTTCGAAAATGCTGTGTGTCCGGCACCAGACCTACCTCGGCCACATGTGGGCGGGATGTTTTGTAAAGATGCAGCAGGATGGACAGCGCCACGCCAGACGCGACGCCCACCTCGACCCCCAATCCGAGGGTCAGCACGATGGTCGCTGTAACTGCTACGAAATCAGCACGCGAGTAGTTCCATGTCTTTTTCAGGATCGACAGATCGACCAGGCCAAGGACTGCCACAATGATTGTCGCCGCAAGCGTCGCGTTAGGCAGGTAGAATACCAACGGCGTCAGTGCCAGGGCCGCGACAGCCAAACCGATTGCCGTGAACGCTCCCGCGGCGGGTGTTTCGGCTCCGGCATCGAAATTGACTACAGAGCGCGCAAAGCCACCCGTGACCGGATACCCACCGGTGAAGGCCGCACCCAGATTGGCGGCCCCGAGGCCGATCAATTCCTGATCCGGGTCAATCCTCTGACGTTTTTTTGCCGCCAGGGTTTGCGCCACGGACACGCTTTCGACAAATCCAATCACCGAGATGAGGACGGACGGAACCAACAGCGCACCCAGCAAGTCCATAGAAAACCCTGGCACCGTCAGGGGCGGCAGGCTTTGGGGAACCGCTCCGACGATTTTGACGCCCTTTTCGGCAAGATCAAACGCCCAAACGGAAACTGTGGTCGCGATAACGGCAGCAACTGGTCCCGCCTTGGTGAGGATATCGGTAAGCAACGAGGGTGTTCGCAACCGCCTTAACGTCGGCTTCAAAGAGGTTCGTACCCAGAACAGAAAAGCCGTGGCGGACACTCCGATCGCGAAGGTAATCCAGTTGATCTGTGGCAGGTGGAAAATGACGTCCGTTAGCATCTCGGGCAAGGTGTGCCCGTGGGCGCTGATGCCGAGAATATGCTTAAGCTGACTGGTCGCGATCAGGATGCCAGAGGCTGTGATGAACCCCGCAATCACCGGATGGCTGAGGAAATTCGCGAGCATTCCCAAGCGCAGGACCCCCATGAGCACAAGAAACCCGCCTGACAACAAGGCCAAGGTCAAGGCGGCAACCGCATAGCCGGCTGTTCCCTGTTCGGCCACCTGCCCGATTGCCGATGCGGTCAAAAGCGAGACCACCGCCACAGGTCCCACGGCCAATGACCGGCTGGTACCAAAGACAGCATAGAGCAGGATCGGGACAATCGACGCATAAAGGCCCGCTTCGGGCGGCAAACCTGCCAACAGCGCATAGGCCAGCGATTGCGGGATCAACATAATCGTCACGATCACGGCCGCGATCAGGTCGTTCGACAGCGCTGACCGTGTATAGGTGCGCCCCCAATCAAGGATGGGGAGATAGCGGCGTAAAGCCTCGGCCCGACGGGCATTCATTGTAGCCTTCATGACTTGTCCGCAGCCACCTTCAGCTTCTCAGGCTTGGCCAGCCACTCCTTGCCACGCAGCATTGCCTTCCAATAGATCGGAGGCAGCAGCCTCTCTTTCAGGAACCACGCCATTCGCGACGGTTTGGTGCCGTTGATCAGAAAGGACGGAAAGCTGGGCTTGAGAGCGCCACCGTAGCCGAACTCTGCCAACACGATCTTGCCCCGCTCGACCGTCAAGGGGCAAGAGCCATAGCCGTCATACTGCGCCACGGCGGAACGCCCGTCGATGTCGGCCACAATATTGTCCGCCACTGTGGGTGCCTGTTTGCGCGCTGCCGCAGCGGTTTTGGCATTCGGAGCGTTCATAACATCGCCAAGCGACCAAATGTTGTCGTAGCTTTTATGGCGAAGAGTCGCCTGATCCACGTCGACCCATCCTGATGGGTCAGACAATGGTGACACCCGGATAAAGTCCGGTGCCGTCTGAGGCGGACAGACATGGATCATGTCAAACTCCATGTCGACGAATTCCGGCTCGGCATCCGGCTTTTTCACCTCGAACCGTGCCGTTTTGGCAGGACCATCAACCGAAACCAGATTGTGGAAGAAATTCAGTGCAGCTCCGTATTTCTGAACATAGCTTTCCAGCGCCGGGACGTAATCCTTAACCCCGAACAACACGCCCCCGGCATTCATGAATTGGATATCGATATCCTTGAGAACGCCGCTGCGGAACCACGCATCGCCCGACAGATACATCGCCTTTTGAGGCGCGCCCGCGCACTTGATCGGCATCGGAGGCTGGGTGAACACCGCCCTGCCGCATCGCATCTGCTGCACCAATTGCCAAGTGTAAGGCGCGAGGTCGTAACGGTAGTTCGAGGTGACGCCATTACGGCCCAAGGTCTCCTCCAACCCTTCGATGCCACCCCAATCCAGTTTTAGACCCGGGCACACAACAAGCCGGTCATATTTCACCACTCGGCATCCATCCAGGATCACCGCATTATTCCCCGGCTCAAATGCCGCAACTGCGGATTTCAGCCAGTGCACCCCTTTGGGGATCAGGCTGCCCATGGTCCGCGCCGTGGTTTGGGCATCAAAGATGCCGCCTCCGACCATCGTCCATCCGGGTTGATAGTAGTGAATGTCAGCCGGATCGATGACCGCGATATTCAGATCGGATTTGCGAGACTTGAGGCTTGCGGCGACCGAAATCCCGCCCGCGCCCCCTCCGACGATGACCACGTCGAAATGTGCATCGCCGGTGTCCGTGGGTGTTTTACCTCCATTGGCAATCCGGCGCGCAACACCGTTCATGTCATAGCCCGCAGCGCCGGTCGCCGCCAGAATTTCAGCCATAGGGCGGGTTGGCGCTTCGTTAAAGGACCATAAAGTCACCGATCGTGTACCGGTGCGGCAATAGGCCAGTACCGGCTTTGGCAGATCCTGCAAGGCCACCCCGAACGCTGCCACATCCTCATCCCGCACCATGCCGCTTTGGATCGGAGCGTAGCGGGCCTCGATCCCGGCTGCCTTGGCGGCCGCCTCGATTTCTTCGAACGAAGGTTGGTCGGCGGCCTCTCCATCGGGGCGGTTGCAGAGGATGGCGCGGTATCCGTTGGCGGCAGCCACAGCGACATCTTCGATCGAGATTTGCGGGCTCGCAGTGAACTGCGGGGTGATTTTTCTAAGTTCCATGTGTCTTCCCCCACCAATCAAAGGCTGTTCACGGGAACCTTGAGCATCGGATTTCCGTCGCTGTCGGTCGGCACCTCACCAGCGCGCATATTGACCTGAAGCGATGGAATGATGAGTTTCGGCATGTCCAGCACCGCGTCGCGCTCGTTCCGGAATTTGACGAATTCGTCTTTCGTCTTCCCGCCTCCGACATGGATATTCGAAGCTTTTTCCTCGGCCACGGTGGTTTCCCAAGCAATATCGCGGCCGTTTGGTCCGTAGTCATGACACATGAACAAGCGGGTTTCAGCCGGCAGGGCCAAAACCTTTTGAATCGAGTCATACAAAACCCCGGCATCGCCACCGGGGAAATCAGCCCGGGCCGACCCGCCGTCCGGCATGAACAACGTATCACCTACAAAAGCGGCATCGCCCATAACATGCACCATGCAAGCCGGGGTATGGCCCGGCGTGTACATTGCGAATGCCTGCATGTTGCCGACCATGTAAGTGTCGCCATCTTCGAACAGGGCATCAAATTGCGATCCATCACGCTGGAATTCGGTGCCTTCATTGAAGACTTTGCCAAAGGTGTCCTGCACCACCAGAATGTTCGAACCGATCCCGATCTTGCCCCCCAGCTTTTCCTGAATATAGGGTGCAGCCGAAAGATGGTCCGCATGGACATGGGTTTCAATGATCCACTCAAGCTTCAGACCCTGATCCTGAATCTGCCGGATCAGTTCGTCCGCGTGATCGTAGGTGATCCGACCGGCCGAGTAATCAATATCCATAACGCTGTCGACAATCGCGCAGGCCAGTGATGTCGGATCTTTCACGATGTAGCTTATGGTGTTGGTGGCCTCATCAAAAAAGGCCTGAACGGTCGGCTTCGTGTCGAGATTAACGGGATAGTTGGTCATTTCGAGTTTCTCCTCCGGTTATCGGTCAGATCTTGGCCCGGGCGCGGCCCGCCGCAACAGATTGAATGAATTTGGCCAGAAAGATCCCAGCGATCAGGGCCGCCAGGAAGGCAAACACATGCCAGTTTCCCGTTCCAAGCGCGGGTATTGCCCCGCCGGGGCAGAACCCGGACAGCCCCCACCCGACGCCGAACAGCGCGGCCCCACCGACAAGTTTTGTGTCTATGTCGCGTGAGGTGGGCAGGCTGAAATTGTTCGCGTACAGCGGTGCCGCTCTCCCGAACACCAGTATGTAACCGAAGAACGTTGTGACCAGCGCTCCGCCCATCACAAAGATTAGGGATGGGTCCCATGTTCCGGCAAGGTCAAAGAAATTTAACACCTTAGCTGGGTTAACCATGCCAGAAACAGAAATCCCAACACCAAAAATCAAGCCGATCAGATAAGTGACTATCAGTTTCATGGATCAGGCTCCGATCACGTGTCGAACCACGAAAACAGTGGCGAAGGTGAAGACCATAAAAGTGAGCGTTGCGACGATGGAACGCGGGCTGAGCCGGGCCATTCCGCACACGCCGTGACCCGAGGTGCAACCCGCTCCGAAGGTCACACCGACGCCGACGATCAGCCCTCCGATCAGCAAAGCAGCAGTTGATACGGGCACGTCGACCGCGGGCATGTCGCCCGTAGCCAGCCAAACGACCACAGGACCCGAAACCATCCCTGCGACCAATGCTGCACGCCAGCCGAATTCCTGACCTGACGCTGGTTGGATCAACCCCGCCAAAATGCCAGTGGCGCCCATAACGCGCCCCAGATTAAGCATCAACAGGGTCGAGGCGACGCCGATCAGGATGCCACCAGCCAGCGAAGCGAAGGGGGTAAACTCTGTCCCGGTCATCCGCAATTCCGGCAAGTTTTCAGGCCAATGACGCTGTAGATGGGGCAATTGCCCATCAGTGCGGTCACTGAAAAAACGGCCGCGAAGATCAATGCGCCCCAGAACAGAACGCCCGATCCCGCCAACGTCGTACCGAAGGCCAAAAACAGCAGAACCCCTGCAGCGGTAACACGTACCGCTCTGTCAAATTTCCCCATATTGGTCGTCACGATTTAACTCCATCATGATTTGATGAAGCCTAACTGGCATAGCCAAACCCAGACTGTTGGTGACATGGTCACAAAGTTTGCATTTTTCTTCGGAATCAGAAGTGCACGCTGGACGATCTGACGAGTTGCTCAAGCCCGGCGCGCTCTGTCAGAAGAACCTCGCCCCGCGACTGTTCGATCCAGCCCCGGCGGTGGAATTCGGACAGCGTTCGAGATACGACCTCTCTTGCCGTACCAAGTTCGGTGCCAAGCACGGCATGGGTGGCGTGTACGATATTGTTCTCATCGGAAAGCTCCAGCAGGCGCGATGCGAGTCTGACGTCCATACGGCGAAACACAATGTCATCAATCAACGAAAAAAGGTCGGAAATTCGCCGCGAATAGGCTGTGAACACGAAGGCACGAAACACTGGTGACTTTGCCACAAGCTCATCAAATGTCGATCTGGGAATAGCGACTGCGCGCACGTCCGTTTCAGCGATGCCATCGGCTGAGTAGTCTTCGAAGGCAAGCATGCATGCAGTTGTCAGCACACAGCTTTCGCCCGCGTGCACGCGATACAAAAAGACCTCTCGCCCGGTGTCGGACTTCTGCTGGACGCGGATTGTACCCTCCAGCAACAAAAGCAGGTTGTCCGCGGTCTGACCGGGCGCAAACATCTGCGTACCCGCCGGAACACTGACGATCTGGCTTCCCTTTTTAAGCTCATCGCGGATGTCAGAGGGCAACTGGCTTAGCCCTTTAAATTTATCAATCCATGACATGTCCATATCCAGAGTTCCCGCGTTCAAGGTTCAATAGGATAGTATGCGCCCTGAATACATCTTCTTTACCGCATATGTAACTGCGTCAAACAACCTCTGCGACGTCAAAACGAAAAAGCTCAGAAAGAACGACAAGTGACATAAAAATCAGTAGTGTAACAATTCAAAGGCTTGGGCCTGGCGCGCTGGTCCGCGCGGTTCATCCGCTCAGATTGGGAGGCATCGATGCTGCAAGCGCTATGGAACAGACATTTACCTTTCTATGCCTTGACGGCAGCGATTTTGTTTTTCTCTGCCGAATTTGCGGGTGCTCAAACAAGCACAACCGCTGGTGCTCAGTCGCCGCAGGTCAGTGACTGGACCGATGTAGAAACGATCCTCAATCACCGCTGCGTAGTGTGCCACAGTTGTTATGACGCGCCCTGCCAGTTGAAGCTTACGTCTCCTGCCGGGCTATTGCGTGGGGCCAGTAAGGAGGCCGTTTACCATACCGAGCGGCTGACAGATGCGCAGCCGACGCGACTTGGCATTGATGCCCAGACAGTTCCGGAGTGGCGGAAATTAGGATTCTTTCCTGTCGTGCAGTCTTCCGGTCAATCCGACAATGCCGGGACCGTGCTGGAACGCTATCTTGAACTCGGCAGACAAGCCCAGTTGCCGACCAACGCGCCTGTTCCGGCAGAACTTGGTCTTGAAATTGATCGCCCTCTGGTTTGCCCGACGGCGCAGGAGTTTGATGCCTTTCGCAATGCACATCCGCTGGCAGGAATGCCCTATGCGACCGCCCCCCTGGGCAACGACGAATATCAAGTACTGATGTCTTGGGCGCGCAGCGGTGCCCCAATGCCGTCTGCATTACCGGAAGTACCTGAGGATATTCAGGCTCAAATTGCAGATTGGGAGGCGTTTCTGAACCACCCCGACCCAAGAAACCAATTGATGAGCAGGTATGTGTACGAACACCTGTTTCTCGCCCGGCTTCACTTTCCAGCCGACGACACACGGCTTTTCTTCCAACTTGTGCGTTCGACGACTGCACCCGGCTCAGAGATAGATATCATCGCAACTCGGCGACCGTTCGATGATCCCGGCTCCGGTTTATTTTACTACCGGCTACAACCGATCGTTGAAACAATCGTGCACAAAGATCATCTGGTTTATAAATTCGGGCCGGACCGGATGGCGAGATACCAGCAGTTGTTTCTCGACCCCGCTTGGTCAGTGTCAGAACTGCCCGCGTATGGCGATGCAGAGGGCGGAAATCCGTTTAGCACATTTGCAGGGATACCCGCGCGCAGCCGCTATCAGTTTCTTCTGGACGACGCGCTGTTTTTCGTACGTAGCTTCATCCGTGGACCCGTGTGCCATGGCGAAACGGCAGTCGACGTGATCGAAGACAGGTTCTGGGTCAGCTTCTTAGATCCGGATGCCGACCTGTCCGTCACAGATCCAAGCTTTTTGGCGGATGGGGCGGCCTTCCTCGAACTTCCCGTAGCCGACCTGGATGGCAGGGTATTGGGAGACCTTCAGGGGTTGTCACATGAAAATCAGGTCAAATACCTGGAATTTCGGGATGACCGGTATCGCAACAGCGCGGCTCACTTATCCGGATTTGGATATGACGCTATCTGGGACGGGGATGGCACCAATCGCCAAGCCCTGATCACCGTCTTTCGGCACTTCGACAATGCCTCTGCCATGACCGGATTCCACGGTGGCATTCCCGAAACCGCCTGGGTTATCGACTTTCCGGTTTTTGAACGCATCTACTACGATCTCGTGGCGGGTTACGATGTGTTCGGGCGCGTCGAGCACCAGCTTTCGACGCGATTGTACATGGATGAACTGCGTATGGAGAGCGAGGACACTTTTCTGAACTTTATGCCCAGAGGCATCAGACAAAAGATGCACGAAACCTGGTACGATGGTGCGCTTGCTGAATTCCACACGTATTGGCACCGGCGTCGCGTCGATGACAGCTTTCCAACGGGCATCGATTTTGCCACGAGCACACCCAAGCAAGAGTTTCTTCTGGAATTGCTAAACCGCGGACACGGCCTTTGGGCGGTCGAGGACACCATCAACAGGTGTGCGGAAGCTGACTGTTCGAATGATGACACAGGTATCCTTTTCGACCTGCGTGCGTTGGCAAATCAAACGGGCGACTGGGTCAGATATCTGCCAGATGTTTCTCTGCTTTTGGTCGAAACGGATGACGGGTCTTCAGCGCTGTATTCGCTGCTGCATGACAAAGCACACTACAACGTGGCGTTCCTGTTCGACGAAAAGGACCGGCGCAATCCACAAACCGACGTGCTGACAATCCTTCCGGGTGTGATCGGAAGCTATCCGAATTTCTTTTTTAGCATCCGGCAGGATCAATTGGCCTCATTTGTTTCAGCCGTGAAATCCGTGCGTTCGCAAGAAGAGTGGGTGGAATTTGTCGCAACTTACGGTCTGCGCCGCACTAGCCCCGATTTCTGGGAAACAAGCGATCAGGTGTCAGCGATGTTCTTGCAGCAAGCCCCCATTGAGGCGGGCGTGCTGGATTTGAACCGTTACAAAGACCCCCGATCAAGCGGCAATCCCGAAAACAACTGAATCTGCTTTCTGCAAGATGGACGCCGGAGCTTGCGCGCTCTATCACTTCAATGAAACCCGGCATGTCCTTTGGGAGAAACGGCAATGACCTCGAACCTGACCAACCGCAGTGTGATCCTGTCGAACCGGCCGAAAGGCATACCGCAAGCCGAGCATTTCGCGGTCCAAGAAAGCCCGGTTCCCGATTTGCCCGACGGGTGCATTCTGGTCAAAACGTCCTATTGGTCGGCGGATCCGGCACAGCGGGGCTGGGCCAATGATGCTCCCAATTACCTGCCACCCGTCGAGATCGGCGCTGCGATGCGCGGATTTGCCGTAGGCGAGGTCGTCGCATCCCGAAACCCCAATTATGCAGAAGGCGACCTTGTGTCAGGAATGCTGGGATGGAGCCGCTATGCTGTTTCGGACGGATCAAATGTCGATCGCAAAGTGACTGAAACGGACCTGTCGCCATCTATGTCCTTGGGCATTCTGGGTTTGAACGGAGTGACAGCTTATTTCGGCCTTCTGGAAGTATGTGGCGCAAAGGAAGGCGATACCGTCGTTGTTTCCACAGCCGCCGGGGCGGTTGGCTCTGCGGTCGGTCAAATTGCCAAAATCAAGGGGTGCCGAACGGTTGGCATTACATCCAGCGCCGAAAAGATGGCCCTCTGCACGGACAAATTCGGTTACGACGAGACCATCAACTACAGGGAACAGGACGTGGCCGAGGCCATTCGCGTCGCCTGCCCCGATGGCGTGGATTGCTATTTCGACAACACCTGCGGCCCAATCTCGGATGCTGTGATGACACAGCTAGCGCATGGCGCGCGTGTCGCGATCTGTGGCACAGCCGCACTGTCTGATTGGGATCCGATCCCTCTTGGCCCGCGCGTCCATCGCCAGCTACTGGTGGCCCGAGCGCGGATGCAGGGCTTTATCGCCTTTGATTATCAAGCGCGCTTTCCCGAGGCTGTTGCGCAGCTTTCTGAATGGGTCCGTTCTGGCAAACTGTCTGCCAATGAACACGTCCTGGAAGGAGCAGAAGCTGCCCGAGATGCGATTGCGATGCTCTATCGCGGAGAAAACACCGGAAAACTGCTTATCCGCGTGGACTGAGACCGCCCACCGTTACAGCTGCCCAAAACTATAAGCGCCGGCAGGAAAAAGTCGGAGTGCGCTGACCTGTTCCTGCCATGCGATTTCGCATGGATTACTTGTATGTCGTTACGCCGTGGTAACGGCTGAAGGCCGGGTTGCCTTCGGATGGGAACGTTACAGTGAAGGTGTCGTTCTGGAATATCTTTCCCTTGTATCCGCTCATTTCGTAGTCGGTGGTCAGGCGACCGGTCACGGTTACGTTCTCACCTGCCCTTTGGGCCCCTAGAACTTCAAAGGACTGTGCGGTCTCTTTATAGCCCTCAAAATACTGCTGATATTCCTCTGGAATTTCGGCTTCGATATACTGTTTCAGGTCCTTGGGGCTGTAGGTAATCGTTTCTTCGGGGTACGCCTTTCCAAAATTGTAAACGCTTGTCGCGTTGGCGTTGGGCTGAAACATATCTATCGCCGCTTCATATTTCTCATCAATCAGACTGGTGTAAAAACTTTCAACCAGAGATTGGGCACGGGCCACATCATCTGCCCAAACCGCAGTTGTGGCCAGCATTACGCCCGCAGCTGCGCCTGCGGTCATCGCAGTCAGTTTTGCGAAAGCCATTATCGTCTCCTAATCTGTTTATTTTCTCTTATGACAGCTTACCGCATATATGTACTGGCCAGAGGTATGGAACCTGCGATTTTCCATACCTAAGCCCAGACCTTGGTTAGCAGGCCCTCGATTGTGTAAATCTACAAGGAAGAAACCCCACTCTTGGGGTCAGATTCCTATGCGTCAGTTGCCTGGTTGCGGGTCAGGTATCCGATAAGACGTTCAACGCTGTGCGTAATGTCATCAACGCTAACAGACAAGCCTGCAACAGATTGCTGGATGAAATAGCGATAAGCCCCGTCCAGCATCAAATAGATCTCTAGACCGCGCACATCGTTGAGGGCGAATTTCTTTCCCAGTTCGTCACAAACGGAAACAAATCTGGCTTCGACATCCGCGACCCGTTGCTTGAGCTGGCTATCGAACATGGCCTGGTTTCGAATGTCGTACCACAGCCGGTGCAAATGCGCGTAATTGACAATCGAATGGGCAAACAGCTCGACATAAGCTCCGCGAGCTTCGCGCGGACTAAGCTTCGCACCAACGATTTCGTTTAGCTGGCCGATGAAGCGATTGACCGACAAGTCAATGCAATACAACAGCAATCCTTCCTTCTCGGGGAAATAGTACTGGATCTTTCCCAAAGAAACACCAGTCGAAGACGCTATATCCCGCAGTGTCGTGTTGGCATACCCAGCCTGCGCAATCGTTGTAATCGCGTTCTCTGCAAGCTCGCGCCGTTTCTGTTCTCGGTTCTTGTCGCGCAGCCTGGCGCGATTCTCTGTCAAATTTGGCATCATCGGCCTCTACTAACGTATTTTCCACCAAGATGTGAGGGGCTTCCACGTAATGGCGGGAGTTAGATCAAAGCATTGAAAATACAACATTTGCCACGAAAGAAAATTTCAATGCACCTGTACAATACAAACGTATTGAAAAAGTGCAAATTGTGTGTAACAAAATGACTGTCAGAAAAGACAGTCATGCCAGCAAATAGGCAAGCAACAGGGACAGACCTATGACCAATCCTGGATACGTCCGGATTTTTGGCGGGAATCATGCAGGAAATTTTTCCGATGCACGGTGCTCTTTCAGGAGGAGCGCGCCGATAGCGATTGGGAAAACCACTCAGCAAATTCAACCAAATGACGAGGAGGTGTCAGACCGGTAGCACTCGCATCACATTAACCAGAAAGTAACGGCCTGAGACTGGGCTGCAAAATTAGACAGGGACAATGAAAAATCGCGCAATCGGCATTTTTGCCGACCCATTTAGTATTGCCTGCTTCCATCTGCCCACTCCACGGGCGCAAGAAGCGACGCAATCGGAAATCTTCAATCCGTTTTCGCGTGTTATTGCGACGGCCTCATTCTGCGCATCTCCCTAATGCACTGCACTCAGCTCTACAAGCCAAAAACGCTGCCAATGGAACGCATGTTTTTCAGTTGGCCGTTCAAACACACGCCGTTCGCGGCGTCATCAACTGACCAACGGCCTGAAAGCGCCGGGGTCAATGCAGTCCCCCCGGACAAAACAATGAGCTGACACCGGGGAAAAGGGAGGGAAGTATGAAAAAATTAGCAACGCTGGCATTGGGTGCGGGTCTGGTTTCAGGCCCTGTACTGGCCGGAGGGATCGAGGGGTTCCCGTCGGAAACAAGGTTCCTGTTCGAGCAAGGCCGGTATGTCGAAATTACCGGGGGATGGGCGGATTCAAAAACAGAAGGCACTGAGTTTGGGCAGCCAACAGGTGACGTTACCCCCAGTATCAGCGGTCTGTCTCTGGCCTATAAGCAGGACATCGGCGACAAGTGGGTTTTTGCAATCCGCGGCTTTAACTCGATCAACTACAAGCTGCTTTACCCCACCGGAACGGGCGCGCCGTCGGCAGGCACCAACGTCCGGTATCGTGGTACCGAAGTAAACCTGATGGCACGGTACAAGTTCAACGAGAACATCAGCGCCTATGCGGGTATTCGCTTTGAAAAGCTGAACGATTTCAGCGGTGCATTGATCAACCCCTCTCTCAGCTATTCGCTGGACTCCGAGGGGGATTTCAATCCCGGCTTCCTTGTCGGTGCCGCTTACGAGATCCCGTCACTCGCGTTTCGCGCCGACCTGACCTACTACTCGGAAATCGATCACGATCTGGACGGTGTCGAACAACTCCAGCCTCTTGATCCTGCTGACGTAACGACAAAACTGACTACTCCGCAGACAGTTGCGCTGAATGTTCAAAGTGCGATCAAGGGTCCCTGGGGTGCCTTCGGATCGGTCCGCTGGAGAAATTGGGATGACGTTGCAGTGCAATCCCCGGCACTTGGCGGTCCGCTTGCGGAATTCGCCGAAGATTCAATCGACTACCAAATTGGCGTCGGATACCTGCTGAACCCGAAATGGTACTTCTATGGCATCCTATCCAGATCGCAACCCGAAGGCGGTTTTGAAGGGTTTAACTACGAGGGTGGCGGCCAAGGCATCACACTTGGCGCCGTGCACTCGATTGGTCAGACCCGCATTCTGGTCGATTTCACATACGGCACGCTTGGGGATGTGAATGAACCTGACGCTGGCCTGCAGATCCGGGACGTTTCCGGCACCGCAGTTCGTGTCAGCCTGTCGCACAACTTCTAATCAAGCGCCCGACCGATCTGGCTGTCGGGTTTCAAGCTTCAACCAATGTATGGCCGCCGCTACATGCCCTTTGGACCGGCGGCCATCAACACCCACAACAAAGTTGCCTGGCAAAGTTACCTTTCACCTTTGACAAAAAATGAACCTTGTGATCATCTTATAGTGATCGTTCACTAACCTGATTGCTGCGATGAGATCCGGAGGAAATAAATGAGCACCAGAACCGACAGCCCACCGGTCCGTATGCAGCTGTTTTATGGCGCGGGCGGAATTGCCAACGGCATTCTGTCGAACGGGCTAAGCTTTTTCTTGCTGATCTACTACAATCTGGTGATCGGGCTTCCGGCTGAGACCGTAGGATTTGCTCTTTTTGTCGCTTTGATGTTCGATGCTGTGTCGGACCCCGTCGTCGGATACCTTTCTGACAACACACGCTCGCGGGCAGGCAAGCGCCACCCTTTCATGTATGTGGCCATCATTCCGGTCGCGTTCCTCTTCTGGTTTATCTGGAATCCGCCCGAGTCCCTGACATCGCAAACACAACTGTTCTGGTTTCTGCTGATCACGACGATCCTTTTGCGGACCGCGATGACGCTGTTCGACGTACCACATAATGCGATGGTCCCGGAGCTGACAAAAAATTACAGCGGTCGCACCATGTTGGCCGGCCTCAAGGTCTCGGTCACCTGGATCGCCGGTCAGATCATGGTGATCGCCATGTATGTGATCTGGTTGGTACCGACCGACACCATGCCTTACGGCATCCTTAATCAGGCAGGCTATCAGGAAGCCGGGCTGGTCGGCGCCATCATCATCGCACTGGCCATTGCAATCACCGCAATTGGTACCCGCCGGTGGCAAGACAGGATGTACGACATTTCTCATGTTGCGACATACAGCGCCTCGGGATTCTTCAGCCAGTTTATCGCCGCATTCAAACTGCCCGCTCTTAGGGCGATTTTTATCAGCTCAGCCATCTTTGCCGTGGGCGCAGGGATCGGGGCTGCTCTATGGACCTACCTGACATCATTCTTCTGGGAACTGAACAACGACCAGATCTCACTGATCCTGGTGGCAAACCTGATCGGAGCTTTGATCGCGGGCGCCACCCTGAAGGGCATTGCACGCTTCGGCGACAAAAAGTCGAGCGCCATTTTCCTTTCACTCCTGTCGGCAGTGGTCGGCGTCGCCCCCTATATGCTGCGAGAAATCGGGTTCTTTCCTGCCAATGGTACGGAACTGCTGATCTGGCTGCTGTTCATCCACGGTATCCTGCAAATCATCCTGATCGTCTGGACCTCATCCTTGCTGACGTCCATGACCGCAGATGTTGTCGAACTGGGCATCAAAACAAACGGATACCAGAATGAAGGGATCATCACCTCGGTCATTACCTTTGTGCTAAAGGCTGGCACCGCCGGTGGGTTGGCAACATCCGGACTGTTTCTTGCCTTTGTCGGCTTTCCGGAGGCGCCGGATCAATCCAACCTGACCGCCGAAGTTACACGCTCGCTGGGGTGGAACTATGCCTGCCTGAGCCTGGTAGTCTATCTGGCCTCAGTCGTGGCGCTGATGTTTTATCGACTGGACAAGGCGCAGTTTGACGAATTGGTGGCGATCCGTGACTGAGCAGCAGACACAAAAATCCTTCGGGTGCCGGGCAACCAAGGCAACTTCAGCATCCCGGCAGATGTCAGTACGCTTAACCTGTGTGCTGCCCGCCAAGAAGCACCAATAGAACACCGCACCACACAACGTTACGCGGACACGTCCCAACACGGGCAACGAGCCCAAAGAGAAGAGACTACAGAATGAAATACCTACAATCCCATCCCCTTTCCTGGGTCGTCGTCGTTGTATTGCTTTTGGCAACCTGGTTTCAGGTCTATTCGCTATGGGGTCTTTTGTTCATGTGGTGGGCGATTTCATCATTCATGACTGGTCAGGCCTTCCTGATCGAAACTATCGACAGCCGGGAAAACCCACCCCTTTTCTACGTCATTACGATCATGTGGTTTGGCTTTGGCCTGCTTTACGTCGTGCAGGATCTGGCATGGCGTCTGTTCGGAATTTACATCGGTTAACTGTTCGGGAGGAACCCAATGACCAAGACTGCATTCATCGCTGGCCTTATGGCACTCGCTGCGTCTCAAGCCGTGGCCGGAGACATCCAGGTAGACATTTCCGGTGTTGACGCCGGGCGCGGGGGCGTCATTCATGTTCTGGCATTTGACGACAAGACGGCATTTGACCAAAGCCAAATGGCTAAAATCGTGGGCTATGCGAAAATCCCTGCCTCCGGAAGCTCGGTTTCGGGAACTCTGAAAAACCAGAAATCAGGGCAGCTTGCGATCATGATCCATCATGATCAAAACGACAACGGGCAGTTCGAAATGAAAGGCCCCGTCCCTCAGGAAGGCTGGGCCTATTCCAAAGGCGCGGGCGTAAGGTCCGTGCCGGTATTCGAGGATGCGGCGATCGACTACGATGGCAACAACGCCTCTGTTGGGCTGAAGATGAACTACGCCAACTAGAGCCTCCCAAATTTTTTAACCCCGACTGCCCCGGAAACGGGGCTTTTTTTTTGCCATCTCGAATTTTCGGGTTGAAAGATCACGGTCAGAATTTAAATTGTCCATCATGACAATCTAATATTGTCTCAGCCATCGACTTCAGGTTTGAAGGACCGCTATCCACCATGAAAACACCACTTGAAGATGCCAGCCGTTTTTTGATGCAAGCCACGCTGGGCGCGGATCAGGACCTCCTTCAGCAGGTCAGCAAGATCGGAGTTGAACGCTGGCTGGACGATCAGTTGGGTGCCCCGATCGGAAACAAAGGCCCATTCGAAAAGTCCACGCGCAAGATTTGGAAGAGTTTCCGCAAACGCCTGAAACGCGCGCATGGTGAGTGGGCGATCAACGGCGATGGCAACAACCCCGCCCTGCCCTACAAGTGGTATTTCCACATGGCCTGGTGGAACCATACGCTGACCCAGCACGATGATCTGTTGCGTCAACGTGTTGCGCAGGCACTGTCCGAGATTTTGGTCATCTCGGACGCATCATCGCTAGAGCTGGATGCCATCGGGATGGCCAACTACTACGACCTGCTCTACAAACACGCGTTCGGCAGCTACTCGGACCTTCTGTACGACGTCTCGATGCACCCGATGATGGGTATCTACCTGTCGCACATGACTAATCAGAAGGCGAACAAGGCCAAGAACATCCATCCGGACGAAAACTATGCGCGTGAGATCATGCAGCTGTTTTCGATTGGCCTGTTCGAGCTGAACGCTGATGGCACCGAGAAGCTGGATGCCAATGGGGATCCAATCCCGACCTATGACAACCGGGACATCAAGGAACTGGCCCGCGTTTTCACCGGCTTGCTGCCTGCGGCTTATGAATACGAATGGAACACTTCGTTCTGGGAAAGCAGCTATAACGGTTATCCCGTTCAGTTCGATGACGGAATCGAAAAAGCTTATAAGACGGTGCCCTTCATCGACGCGACAAAACCGATGATCGTGGAAGAGGCCTATCACGACCGCGACGCAAAATCTCTGCTGAATGGCCGTCTGACCCTGCCCGGCAACCAGTCTGGCCCGAAAGAAATCCGCTCGACCGTCAATCAACTGGTGGCCCACCCGACGACCGCACCGTTCATCGCGACCCACTTGATCAACCGGCTGGTCACCTCGAACCCGTCACCCGCTTATGTCGAGGCCGTATCCCGCGCATTTGGCCCGACTGGCGACCTGAAAAGCGCCGTGCGCACGATCCTGACCTACCCGCTGACCAACGAGGTCGCCGCCAAACGCTTGCCCTCGGCCTACAAAACCTCGACCAAGATTGTGCAGTCTCAAAAGCTGAAATCACCTTTGCATCGGGTCACGCAGGTTCTTCTGGCATTCGGAGTACATAATCAGAGCGGCAAGCTGTGGCTGCTGGGCGACGACATTCAGGAGGCGCTGCAGATGCATCCGATGTCCGCGCCCACGGTATTCAATTTCTACAAACCTGACTTTACCCCGCACGGCGACCTGCAAAAGATGGGCTTGCGTGCACCTGAATTCGAACTTCATACGGCAGCGACCTCGGTCGCTTATGTGAACACCATCTACTATTGGTTCTTCGGTGGCTACCTGCCTCTGGTCTCCAATCAGATCGGGTCCGGGCCCGAACAGATGATGGTCATGGAATTTGACCCGGATACACTGTGGGCTAACACCAAAAACGCGTTGCGCTTCGACCTGAGCGAAGAGATCAAGATCGCGCAGAACCGAGGCCGCCATGATGAGTTGATCGACCGGATCTCGGTCCTATTGACCGGTCAGACAAATGCGGCGGCGCGCAAACGGATTAAGCAGGCCTACGTGCAATATGCCGATAATCCCGAGTGGGTGGTGCAGACCATCGCCTTCATGATCGCTGTTTCCCCCGAATTCACCGTGCAGGAGGCCTGAGCCGATGCTGACCAAATCTTTTACCCGCAGGCAGTTTCTGGCGTCGACAGGTGTTGCCGCAACAGGCGCAATGATGGGTGCGGCCCTGCCCGGGCTGGCGCAAGCCGGTGGCGGCATGATCAAGCCCGCTCGCAAGGCGCTGGTGTTCGTAATGTTGGATGGCGGCAATGACAGCTTCAACATGCTGGTGCCGAACGACAAGATCGCTCACGGCCAATATTCGGAAACTCGGGCCAATCTGGCGCTGTCCCGGAAAGAGCTGCTGAACCTGGACGCCCCCAAGGACCGGCTGGGACGCAGCTTTGGCCTGCACCCGTCGATGCCCGAGGTGGCAGAACTGTTCGATCAAAAACGCCTATCCTTTGTCGCCAATGTTGGTCCGCTGGTCGAACGGGTCCGGAAAGAACAGTTCTATGACGGTTCGGCGGCCCTGCCCCTTGGGCTGCTTAGCCATGCGGACCAGTTCAAGCATTGGCAAACCTCACGCCCTGATCTGCGGGTCAACGATGGGTGGTTCGGGTTCTTTGCCGATGATCTTCAGCCGTCGAAATCGGCGCATGAGATCGGCATGAACATCTCTCTGGCCGGGAACAACATCGCCCAGAACGGTAAGATCGACCTGCCTTATGCGATCACTGACAAGGGCAGCGTCGGGCTATATGTCAAAGAAGAAAGAAGCCCGCTGAACGATCTGCTGCTGGACAGCTTCAACCGGATGATGAACGCCGATCATAATGGTGACCCCTTCCGCGAGACCTATCTGAACCTGACCCGCGACGCCCAGGCCAAACACGAGACGTTCAAATCCGCGACCCGCGGGATCAAGGTACCGCGGTCTTTCCCGTCCTCGGATCTGGCGCAGCAATTGCGCATGGTCGCCAAGACGATTGCCGCCTCTGACCGGTTGGGGCACGAGCAGCAGACCTTCTTTGTTCGCTACATCGGCTGGGATCACCATGACGAACTGTTAGCTAACCACGCCCGGATGCTGCGCGTGTTGTCCGAGGCGCTTGGGGCTTTCCAGGCGACGCTGGATGATATGGGACTTGCGGATCGCGTCGTGACGTTCACCGGGTCCGATTTCGGCCGGACCTTGACGTCGAACGGCAATGGCACGGACCATGGCTGGGGTGGAAATACGTTGGTGATGGGCAATTCTGTCAAAGGCGGGCGGATTCTGGGGGACTACCCCGAACTGGGCCTGGCCAGCGACAACGCGCTGGATGTGGGTGATGGAGTACTGATCCCTACAACTTCGACCGATCAACTATATGCTGACCTGTCCCTTTGGTTTGGTGTTCAGCCGTCGGCGCTGGACACTCTGTTCCCGAACCTCAACCGGTTCTCTGATGTGGCGGGTGGCGAAAGGCTGGGCCTTTTCTCCTGACCCTGCCAACCCCGAGCACCCTGCCCACCAGGGTGCTCGGACCTTACCCGAATGTCAGGAATCCACTTATCCAAAAAGCCAGGCAGAAGCGCCCCGAACTCTGTAAAACAGAAAAGCAGTCCTCGGTCGGTACGGACTACCAGAACACAATTGAATAGTGGACCAATCGCCACCTAATCAGTGTAAAAGGCAATAGTTTACTGTCTAACTTGACAGTTTACTTAGAATACTATATTTGCGGGAAAACCTGTATCTAGCCAAGAGTAATCGCATGGGTCGCCCCTCGGTACAAGATCAACGCAAAAAAGAAGTTCTCGACGCGTTCATGACATGCGTTGCCTTATATGGGGTCGAAGGCGCTACACTTGAACATATTGCGGCCGAAGCCGGGCTGAAACGCCCCCTGATCCGGCACCACCTCGGCAATCGCAAAGCTATGGTTCTGGCGCTTGGTGAGCACATCGCCGATACCCTCAGCAGTCAGAGCGAGATGTTGCGCGTTGCGTTGGAAGATCACCCCGGTGTTCGCAACCTGATCGAGGCGTTGTTCAATTCCGACGGTGAGTTGGATCCGAGGATCAACATTTGTTATCAGGCCTTGGTCAATTCGGTTGAGAATTACCCGGAACTTCGCAAACCGTTGCTTGATTCGATGGAGACATTTTACAAGGTTGCGATTAACATCGTACTGGCGTCGCATCCAAATGCCGACAAGCAGGCTTGTGAAATCGTCGCGCACGGTATCGTCAACCTGTTCATCACGACGGACGCGTTTATCCCGCTCAAACCGCCGAAAACATGGGGCTACTCGTCCTATTTCGCTGCGTTGAAACTGGCCGAAACACTCGAAACCAAATCGTGAGCACGGCTACCCAGTTTCAGGTTGGTCAATCGTAGTTGATAGCCAGTTTCTCAGTCGTCGCGACAGCCTGGCACGAAAGCACTGCGCCTCGCGCAATTTCGCTGTCGTCCAGCGCAGTGCGCGCCCGCATGTGGACCGAACCCTTCTTCAGTTGACACCGGCACGCCCCGCAAACTCCGGACTGGCAGGAATACGGAGGTTCCAGTCCGGCCTGTTGCGCAGCCTGCAAAATTGTTTGGCCCGCCGCCATCTGAACCGATTGGCGTTCTCCGTTCAACGTGATGTCCACGACAGCGTCGACACCTTTTACACTGTCATCCGTGTCCTGCGCACCACCATAGCTTTCCATATGAATCCGGTTTGCAGGCACGTCCAAAGACATCAGCGCCTCTTTTACCGACTTGTTCATCCCGCCCGGGCCGCAGATGTAGTACTGCGCATTCTGAGCGTACGGTGGATTCTCGGCGATCAGAGCCTCAACCGCGTCCTTGTCGATGATCCCCCGTCGCCAATAGCTGAAACTGGACCACATCGAAGGCTTCGACAGCAGGTGTTGAACCGTCAGGCGATCGGCAAACGCCTCTTGGTAATCAGCAAATTCATCCCTGAACAGAATACTGTCCGCATTGTTATTGCCGTAAGCCAGATGCGCGACCGACCACGGCTCGGCCAACAGCACTGACTGAAGCATGGAATGCAGAGGGGTAATGCCGCTGCCAGCACCAAAGAAATAGTGCGTGCGCCGCTCGGTTGGGTCTGTATCCAGACAAAAGCTGCCGAAAGGCGGCATCACGTCAATCACATCGCCCGGCTGCACCGTGTCATTGATGTGGTTGCTGACAAGCCCTTTCTTGACCCGTTTCACCGTGATGCGCAGTGGATCGCCCGACACCGGAGAGGACGATATCGAATAGCTTCTGCGCACCTCTTCCCCGTTGAGCTGAAAGCGAAGAGTCAGGTGCTGACCGGCCCGCCAGGCGAATTCCTGAGCCAGTTGTGGCGGCACGTCAAACATGACGGATTTCGCCTGCCCGCCGATCTCTTCGCGGGTCTCACGCACGGTAAGTGGGTGAAAAGCTCTGGTCATTGGGAACCTCCGAAAAGCGCGCCATGCGTCTGTGCTGGATGGGTAATGATATCCGATATGCACCGGAAACTTGAATTGGTTCTGCTACGCATTCGCGCCCTTCCCGGATGCAGGTGCATTGATCCGTTCTGTGATCTCGGACAAACGCGCAAGGCTTTGCAGAACCATCGGGACGACCACGACCGATTGCACGAACTCAAAAGAATATGTGACAACCGAGAATATCTGCCCGGCAGTGGCCTGACTTTGGGTCGCAGCGAACCACAGATTAAAGGCCAGCATACTCAGCAAAACCGCAAAGATCGCACCGTAAACATAGGCCTCAGAGTCCGACAGGCGCACCTCATGAGCGCGCAATCTGAACAGATGCTGGCCGATCTTTTTCAGATCGTTGCTTTGCAACGACGTGACTTGCCTTTCTGATTGCTGATTCAGCAATCCGTTCAGACGAAAAAACCGGCGCGAAAACAAAGTGAAGATAATCACGATGAGCGCCGCAGCGAGGCCGGCGGCCGTCGCCAGTGCCCCGTGGAACGACATCAGAATGCCAATAGAGACCAACACCTGAACGGCAGCACCCATCGACTCAGGCGCCTCACCTTCCAAAAAATCGACCAACTCGCGCGCCATTAGCACGCGCGCATTCAGCACCGAAACTTCTTGCCCGGAGTCGCGCATGGCCTGCGCTTTGCCCAATTCGACGCGGATCGTGCCATAGGCGCGCGTGTCGTAGATACGGCGCAGTGTTGCGACCACCAACAGCGCCGCCATGACGGCGCCGAAATGGGTAAACGAGGTGTAATCACCTTTCGACAACCCGTCGATTGAATAGCCGATCAACAGCGGAAGAAAGGCGAACAGCGCCGTCTCGACAAGGGTCAGGCCCCAGGTCATTGCGATCTTTGCCCGGAAAACCCGCAACAAAGTGCCAATCGACAACCGGTCGTCAGGTCCGATCATTTGTCCTGCAACCAGTCGCGGACGACCCTCTGGTGCTGTACAACCGGGCTTTCTCCGACCGCGGCGGGGCCAACCTCAAAGTATGGCGAGGTCAGGGATTTCTGCTGTTGCTCACAGGCATATATGTCCTCTTGCGTGAAATCGCCCGATGCCATCGGGTCGTTTTCATCATAGGCATCATCACCTTCGTATTTACCCTTGATGCCAAAGTTGTTCCAGAACGACGCAGATCGGCTGGCCTGTTTCGTGAATTCCCACCCCGAGGCATTTGCGACACGCGTTCGGTTCAGGATACGCGTCCTGTCCGGGGCCAGCGGCGTGACGATAAAGGCGTTCCAAACATCCTCGGACGCGCCAATTCCAATCCCCGGAAACAACATCGGCACCCATGCACCGTTCTGATCTTCGGGAACGACCCTCGGCATCTGCAGCTTTTTGTTCTGATCCTTGGCGAAATCCTCGACCGGCGGCTCCCAGAAGATGTAGTGCGGCCCGTACCAGCCATATTGCGCCTTGGCGTGGTCGTACATCTGCAACGTGTTCGAATGCAGGTGGCTCAGGTGGTAGACATCGATGTAATTCTCGATGACGATCTTCCAGTTTGCCTTTATTTCATACGTGTTCGAGGTGTCTTCATGCTCGACCAGTTCTTCGGGAACATGCGGACCGACCTTGTCATCGACATCTCCGAACCACTTCATGATCGAACCCGCGTTCGGATCGGGATGAACGAACAGCATGCCCTTCCAGATATCGACGGACGCCGGTTTCAGGCCAAGGCAGGATTTGTCGACCGATTTGTATTCGCGATGTTCGTCCGGGACCGAAACAAGGTTGCCTTCAAGGTCATAGGTCCAGTCGTGATAGGGGCAGGTCAGCGCCTTTTGTGTCTTGCCGACCGCGCGGATCAACTGCGTGCCCCGATGGCGACAGATGTTATGAAAGGCCCGCAATCGCCGGTCTCGCCCCATCACGATAAATAGATTGTTCAACCCGGCCTGAACCGAGAGATAGTGGCCCGGCTCGGGCACGTCTTCCATAAAGCCAGCGAAACGCCAGGTCTTTGAGAATATCTCGCGCTGCTCACGATCGAACCACTCCTGCGAAGTGTAGGCTTCTGCGGGTAGTTCGTGGTACATCTGTGGCATGCTGTCCCCTCCTCGGGCCGTATTTTATCACGGTTGGCAAGCTGATCTGTTCTGATCCTGGCAAAATCGTTTGTCCGGCGCCGTATCGCGGCGGCATTCCGATGCGAAATAGGCAATCCACACATAGCTGTCAATGGTGACAATTAAAATGACGGCCCCAAGAAAGAACATCATGCGGGCTTAGGCGACATTCGGCTCGCCCGATCGGTGACTACTTGCCAAGAGGCAGGCTGGGCACCCAGAAAAAGAATCCAAGCCGGGCAAACGTGACTCAACAATCGGCGAATGCCTCGTTAAGGAGCCTCGAGCTTTTTGAGACGGACACGCCCGCATGCCCTCGTTGAAGATTTGCATCCATATTGTCCTTGTTTTGTCGCTGACAGCCTGCGCTGGCAGCTACGATCGTACGGCTCTGACGCCGACAGCGGCGACCTACGAAACGTTCCTGCCAGTCGGCGCAAATGCAGACAGTCGGTATTTCGAAGATGACAGCGGTGCCCGGCTGGCCGATCTGGAATCGGATATGCGCAAGACACTGGCACAGGTGCCGAAGGGACGCGGGCTGAACGTCCTTGCGCTGTCAGGGGGCGGCCAGCATGGGGCGTACGGCGCTGGCGTACTCAACGGTTGGAGCGAAACGGGAACCCGACCATCTTTTGATGTTGTTACCGGAATATCCACAGGGGCGCTGATTGCTCCTTTTGCCTTTCTTGGGCCGGACTATGACAACAGGCTAAAGCGGTTCTACACCGAAACTGCGACACGCGACATTGTCCGACTGGATCTGACCGGAGCCGTATTCGGGCGTGGATTTCTGACAAAGGCAACCCCGCTGAAGCAGGCGATCCAACAAGAGCTAACGGATGACCTGATCCTTAAAATCGCCGAAGAGCACCGAAAGGGCCGTCAGCTGCTTATCGGCACCACCAATATTGATGCCGAGCGGCCGGTACTTTGGAATATCGGCGCAATTGCGCAATCCGATACACCGCAGGCGCGGGACCTGATTCACAATGTTGTTTTGGCATCAGCTTCGATCCCCGTCGTATTCCAACCGGTTACAATTGACGTGACAAACGGCGAAGTTGTTCGCGAAGAACTGCACGTGGACGGTGGGCTGACACGCGAGATATTTGCCTACCCCTACGAATTACAGATGCGTCAGCTTTTGCGCTCTGCCGGGTTGAGCAACCGGAACAACCGCATTTGGCTGATCCACAACAAAAAGCTGGAACCGACATTCGATCCGCTGCCAGGAAACGCAACAGCTGTGGCCAACCGCGCGTTCGAGATGCTGATCCGGTCGCAAAGTCTGGGCAATATCGAGAGCATTCTGGCCCTAGCGAACCGCGACGGCTTTGGGGCGAACATCACCTATATTCCCAAAGAGTTCCTGACCAAGCCTGACGAACCGTTTGATCCTGACTACATGACCGAACTGTTTGCTATCGGATTTTGGGCAGGTCAGCATAAAGACGGTTGGGTCTACAATGTCCAGGACTGGCAGTGAAACCGGCTGGAATGCACGCATTTCTTACTCTGCAGCAGTGGCAACGCTCGCGTTTCAACCATTGGGGCGTGCCAGCAATGCACAACCTGTTTGAACAAATCGCAAATAACTGCAAGGTATTGGCACGAAACCATGATCTGAACGCATAGATGATACCGCCACGTCGCCTTTTTCCTTCAATCTCATCGCTCCGCGCCCTCGAAGCTTTGGACCGCCTCGGCTCGGCTTCAGCCGTCGCGGACGAGCTGGCACTGACCCAAAGTGCCGTAAGCCGCCAACTGCAGACATTGGAAGCGCAATTGGGCGTAGACCTGATCCGTCGCGACCGCAAACGCCTGCTTCTTACACCGGTCGCACAGGAATACGTGGCTGAGGTGCGGCAAGGATTGAACCAGATCGCTCAGGCCTCTCTGAAACTGCACGTGGCGCCCGCCGGAGGAACTCTGAATCTTGCCATTCTGCCAACATTCGGCATGCGCTGGTTGGTACCAAGGCTACCCGAGTTTGCCCGACTTCATCCTGACATAACAGTCAACATGTCCACCCGCCTGCGCCCCTTTAGCTTTACCACGGAACCCTTTGATGCAGCACTGCATTTTGGTGAACCTGACTGGCCCGGCACGGACCGGCTTTTGTTGCGGGTGGAAAGCGTACAACCGGTATGTGCACCATCATTGCTGCCCAAAGGCGTACCAGAGTCTCCGCGCGATCTACTGAAACTGCCCTTGCTACACATCCAGACGCGACCACACGCCTGGCAAGAGTGGTTCCGCCACATGGGCACAAGCCATCCAGAAGCGTTGCCGGGAACAATTTACGATCAATATACCACGATCAATCAGGCGGCGGTGCACGGGCTCGGCGTGGCCTTGTTGCCCAACTATTTGATTGAACAGGACCTGGCGACCGGCAAATTGATCGCAGCATTCCCCGATGCGGTCGAAATGATGGGGGCCTATTACCTCGTTTGGCCGAAATCCAAATCCGACGACCCATCTTTACGCAATTTCAGGCACTGGCTTGCAACGCAGGCCCAGACCGAAGAGGGCCTACCGCGGTAGCAAGACTAGACACCAATGCTCACGCCGCCCCCGCTTAGTCGGACACGTCAAGCGTTTCAGTCAACAACAATGCCGCCTGTTTCAACTCTAACCGCCAGTCTGACGGGGCATCAAGCGCAGCCAGAGAGTCAAGCGATAGAAAGACCGTCGAAATCCCCTGCGCAACGGCCCGCACCTTTTCTGCACTTGCGTTGGGCGACACGCGGCGCAGAGTTTTTTCAATGACCAACAAGAACCGCGAAAGGACCGCCAGCAGAGGTTTCGCAAGATCCGGGTGGTCTCCAATCGACGTGGACAAAGCCTGCCAGGCGGCCAGCAGTCGGGGGTCAATTTCCTCGTCGTCGGTAAATAGGATTTCAACCAGCTGGCTGCCGGATTCGATCTCGCTCAGGTAAAAATCCAATTCAGCGGTCTGATTGTTGAATGTGTTTGCAACATAAAGGCTCAAGGCAACGATCATTTGATCCCGGTTACCAAGATAATGCCGCAACAATGGGCGCTTCACGCCCGCCTCGGCCGCGACTCGCTCCTGCGTGGCACCCTCAAGGCCAAACCGGGCGACACATGTCATATAGGCATCAAGAATTTCTTCGGACCGTTGAGTTCTGAGGCTCGGACGCGGCATGGCAGATCCTGTTTTGCTGCCGAAGCGTGGCGCTTAAACTCGGCGGGTTGTCTCTGGCCGCTCATTTCGCAGCATTTTCCGGTTGTTACATCAAAATTAGTGAACGGTCACTTTTTGTTGACAAATGGCATTTTTTTCGTTATTTGTCAATATTGACAATAAAGAAGCAGCCAATCAGCCAATTGCGAGACGTATACATGCAACAACCGAATAAAATGCCGGAGGTCGCCACTCAGGAACTACCACCCGAGGCGTACACGTCAGAAGAATGGCTGGCGCAGGAAAACAAAAATCTCTTTTCGCGCAGCTGGGTATTTGCGGGGACCGAATCGAAAGTTGCCAATGCTGGTGACTACATGACCGCTAAGGCAGGGCATTTTACTCTGGTTGTCATCCGCGGCAACGACGGCGAACTGCGCGCCTTTCACAATATCTGCCGCCATCGCGGAACCGAGCTGCTTGACCGCGGCTGCGGCAATACAGGCAAGACCATTGTTTGCCCCTACCACTCATGGACATTTGGTCTGGATGGCGCGTTGCGCGGCATCCCCGAGCAGCGCGCGTGCTTTCCGGACATCGATAAAAAGGAAAACGGTCTTCACAAGGCGTCCGTAGCCGTATTCAAAGGCTTTGTGTTCGTTAACCCCGAGCCAGATCAGGACCTGTCCGACTGGCTCAGCGGGCTGGAGGATGTCGTCTGGCCTCATGACATCACCAGTCCCGAACTGATCTCTTATGGTGACGCCGTCACTTATGAGATGCAGTGTAATTGGAAAGTTTTCTTTGAGAACGCGATTGACGGGTACCATCTGGCCTATCTGCACAAGAATACCCTTGGCGGACCAACCCAGGACAAAAATATCTGGGACCCCTACGGCGACAACCAGGTCTGGTATTCGACCGAGAACGAAACCGTGCGTTCACGTGTTCCAAACTTCGTATCGAACCGCATGGACAAGTGGAACGCAAAAAAGATCCCGCATGCCGAGAAAGAAGGCTATGGGGGCGTCTATATGCTGTTCCCGACAACCCTCATCGTAGCCAGCCCATGGTCTTTCTCGGTTTCCGTGATGGAACCCGTCAGCGCCGGTGTGACCCGGTTGAACGTCTATGTCTGGGCCGCAAAATCGTGGATGTCCAATCGCGGATCGGTCAAGGACATTCCCGGATATGACAAGGCGACCGGCCTGATCAAAAGCTCTCACTGGAAAGTACATCCACTGGAAACCCAGGATTTCCAGACCGAGGACGTTTATGTGGTTGAAAAAATGCAACGCGCCCTGATGTCTCCGAAATATTCGGTCGGCAAAATGGCCGCTGGTCCCGGAGCGGAGTCGCCGCTGACATATTTCCAGAGATCCGTTCTCCGTCATATGGAAGCATAACTTCCCCAAAAGCCGCCTGATGGCGGCTCTCAGGCAAGCGCCAAGGTTGGGCTGTTTTTACACAGTTCGGACGCTTGCCAAAACAAAACGTCTTCAAAATCCTGCAACGCCTCTGATTTCTCCTGATTTACAGGATAGAGCAGCCCAAAAGTCATCCAACGTTCTGGCGCGATGGGAACCAACGCCAACCGGTCGAGGGCTTCCTGCGCAGCGACCAGTTCGTCAGCAATGGTTACACCCGCGCCCTCTGCAACAAGCGAGCAAGCAAGCTGTGAAGCCGCGACTTCACAGGTATGGCGTGGGTTGACGCCGGCAGATCGAAAAATGTCGTCCAATTGCTCGCGCAGCAAAAGTCCATTCATCAACCGGATCACCGGAAATTGGGCCAGATCGGTGGCCGAGACCGAACTGCGATCACGCAACTCGTGCGTAGCAGGCAGAACCGCCTGCGCCCGAACTCTGAGCAAGGGTTTCGTCCGAACTCCGGGATGTTGAACCGGCAATGCCCCTATACCAATGTCATACTCACGACCCGCCAGCCATTTGCTGGCTTCGCGCCGCGCCCGGATGTCCAGACTGACATTTGTATCCGGATGGGCTTGCAGAAATTTGGCGAGAGCGGGTGCCGAGATCGCGCGAGCGATGCGCGGCATGGTGACCACGCGCAGTGTTTCTGTGCGCCCTGCGCGTATTTCAGCCGCAATACGGGGAACCTCGTCAAGGTTGTCCAAAATTCGTCCCGCCTCGCGGTAGAACGCCAACCCCTCTCGAGTCGGCGTCAGATTCCGGCCACTGCGGTCAAACAGGATCAGGCCCAATTCTGCCTCCAGACCAGATATCAGACGGCTGATCGCCGGTTGACTCAGGTGCAGGATTTCAGAAGCGGCAACTAATGTACCTTCGGAAAGGGTGGCGCGAAAGGCTCGGAGGGCTTTGATATTCATCAGACTGAACCTTTACTATTTTGCAAGAGAAGATAACACCTTTGCATTTTTATTAACACTACTTTTAATCTAATTTGGATCGCATCTCAGGGAGGATGCTATGAAGCGTAGAACTATTCTCACCGCTGTCCTTGCGGCAGTAACCGTAACTGCAACCGCGACGGCGAGTTTCGCAGCCGACTGGCCGAAACGCCCGATCAATCTGGTTGTTCCCTACAAAGCCGGCGGCGGTACAGACGCCTATGCCCGCGCCATTTCGGCTGCGGCCGAAGGCATTCTGGACGTTCCGGTTGTCGTCGTGAACAAGCCCGGCTCGGGCGGTCTGAACGGGGCAAACTCAGTCGTTGGCGCCCGCCCCGACGGCTATACCATGATGATGACATCGGGCGGCTCGTTCCTTTTGTCGACGATGACCCGTGACACGGATATCGACGCACTGGAAAGCTTTGACTTCGTTGCACAAGTCGGTCAGCTGCAAACTTCGCTGATGGTGCCGCTCAACAGCCCGTTCCAGTCCGTTCAGGACGTGATCGATGCGGCCAAAGCCAACCCGGGCCAACTGCGTTGGGCACATTCGGGCCGCGGAGGCTTCCACCATGTCGGCGGCATGGGGTTCCTGGCCAGTAACGGCATCGAGGCTCAGGACGTACCGTTCAAAGGTGGCGGACCGACCCGTGCCGCTCTGATCGGCGAACAGGCCGACTTTGGTTTCCTGGGCGTTCAACAGCTGGCAGGATTTGAAGAGCAACTGCGCGCGCTGGCCGTCAACAGTCAGGATCGCGATAGCATCATGAAAGACGTGCCTGCGTTTGGCGAACTGGGTATTCCGTTTGCCGCCGTCTCCTCGCCGGTGATCGTGTTCGCCCCGAAGGGCACCCCGGCCGAGGTCGTTGCCGCGATGGAATCTGCGCTGGAGCAGATTGCCGCAAAACCCGAGTTTGCCGAGCTTCTGGCCTCGCGCGGAACCGGCCCGGTCTATCAGAATGGTGCGGACGCCAAAGCGACGCTGTCCGCCATGAAAGAGGACGCCACTCCCCTGGTCGAAAGTCTGACCAACTAAAGTCCTCAGGGCCGGGTGGGTTTTCTCCCCCCGGCCTTTTTGTATCTAACGTAATCAGGGAGGATCGACATGCGCGCCTATGCAGAAGGCCTTGTGCTAGCCCTCATCTCAATCATTGCCATCTGGGGTGCCTGGCAAGTGCCCGCAGCGTCTCCGGGGGATACCTGGGCAGGCATCGTGCCATTTTCAGCGTCCATCGCACTATTGTTTCTTTCCTGCCTGCTGCTGTTGGGTGCCGCACGTCAAACGGCCGACGGCACCAGCCAGGAACAAGACAACGGAGCAACGCTGCAAATCATCGGCCTGTTCATCATCGCCCTGATCTATCAGCAGTCCTTCCGCTGGTTTGGCTACTTGCTGCCAACGGCGATTGCCGCGCCGATCGTTTTGTACTTTTTCGGCGTACGCAGCTGGATCGGGCTGGCGGTGTCTGTGGTGCTATGCCCGCTGATCTTCCACCTCATCTTTTTTGTCCTGCTTGGTGTGTTCCCGCCATACGGCGAGGTCTTCGACCTGCTCAACTGGATACAGGGGTAAATCGTCATGGAAATTTTTCCCGCACTTCTTTCGGTGATCACCGACCCAACGCTGCTTTTTGCCATCGTGCTGGCCGCAGTCGTGGGCATGGTGGTCGGGGCCACACCTGGGCTGACCGCGTCGGCAGCCATTGCGATGCTGCTGCCCATCACTTTTTACATGTCGCCAATCTTCGCGCTCGCTTTCTTGTATGTGATCGGAAAATCCGGCCGGTATGGCGGCTCAATCGCGGCTATTCTGTTCAATACGCCCGGAACAGCAGCCAGCGCTGCAACACAAATCGACGGCTATCCACTGGCACGCGCCGGTAAGGCTGGCAAAGCGATGAAAGTGGCGACGATTTCGTCCATCATCGGAGACCTGATGGGCGACATCATGTTGGTTATCGGTGTCGGCTTTATTGCGGCGATCGCCCTGAAACTTGGCCCGCCAGAAACCTTTGCAATCTATTTTGCGGCCTTTGTGGTCATTGGATCTGTTATCGGCAACTCAATTATCAAAGGTCTGGCCTCGGCGCTGATGGGTATTCTGATTGCCATGGTCGGTTTGGACCCGATCTCAAGCGAAGAGCGTTACACCTTTGGTTCGTTCGAGCTGTCGAACGGCATCGGGCTCGTGCCGCTGATGATCGGCGTCTTTGTGCTGGGCGAAGTCTTTGCCCAACTGGAATCGCGTCGCAAAGCAACCGGCGAGACCAAAGAGAACGAAAGCACTGAAAACGGCAACAGCCTGACCTGGGAAGAATACAAACCCTGCTTGCCGCACGCATTCCGCGGAGGCTTTATAGGCGCAGGTATCGGCGTTCTGCCGGGCCTCGGTTCCGCGATCGCTGCGTTCATCTCTTATGGCGAAGGCAAACGCCGCGCGAAAAACCCCGAGATGTGGGGCAAGGGCGCGCTGGAAGGTGTCGCCGCACCAGAGGCCGCCAACAACGCGGTATCCGGTCCCTCGATGGCGCCACTTCTGACACTGGGCATTCCGGGTTCGACCATCGGTGCAATCCTTTTGGGCGTTTTCCTGATCCACGGCATTCAGGTTGGGCCAACCCTGTTCCTGACGGACAAGGAATTGGTCTATAAGCTGTTCGCCTGCGGTATGCTGGGTATTCTGGCCTATGGTCTGATCGGGTATTTCGGTGCCACTCAGGTGGCTCGCCTGATCCTGAAGATCCCGACCAACGTTCTATATCCGCTGATCTTCCTGACCTCGTTCGTCGCAGCATATTCGGCACGCGGATCCATGTTTGACGTCACGGTCATGACCTGCGCAGGTTTTGCCGGCTGGCTGATGCGGAAATACGACTTTAACGTTGCCGCATTCGTGATCTCGTTCGTCCTGGCCAAAGGCGCGGAAGAGACCTTCCGCCAGTCGCTACTGATGTCCGATGGCGGCGCCTTGATCTTCGTCGAACGTCCGATCGCGCTGGCTTTCCTTGTCATCGGTGCTGGGGCCATCGCCTTCCGCATCCGTGGGATCATGAAAGAGCGCAAGATCGCAAAGGGAGAGCTGGAAGATGCTTGAGCACTCCCTTTACCGAGACTGCTTTTCCAGCGCCGACATGCGGTCCGTCTGGTCACAACATGCCACGATTTCAGCCTGGCTAAAGGTTGAGCAGACGCTGGCGCGCCATCAGGCGCTGGAAAATCTGATCCCGCAGGAGGCCGCCGACGCGCTGGACGCGATTTCGGTCTGCAATCTGGACACCGAACGCCTGCACGAAGACATGATGCATGTCGGACGACCAATTGTGGGACTTGTCGAACAACTCAGAAGGCAGGTTGGTGATCACGCGACAAGGGTTCATTACCGGGCGACGACGCAGGATATTATGGACACCGCTCTGGCTCTGCAGATGAAGATCGGGCTTGAGCACATTCAGACCGGGCTGGAACGGCTGACCGCAGCCATCGGGCAGCAGATCGACGAAGTTGGCGACACCGTCATGATGGGTCGCACCAATGGTCAACACGCGGTGCCCATTCGGGCTGGCACCAAGTTGACGGTTTGGAAAGTCGAACTACTGCGGCGCGCGCAAGCGCTTGAAGAGTCGGCGGCGCGGGGCTTGAACGTCCAGATTGGCGGCCCCGTCGGCGATCTGCGCGGTTATAAAAACGGCACAGGTCACCGGATCAAGGAAGGCGTCGCCGCCACGCTGGGCCTGAATGTCATAGAGCCCCATTGGCAAAACGCCCGCGACGGTATTGCCGACATTGTCGGCGCGCTTGGGGGGTTGTGCGCGACGCTGTGCAAGATCTCTCACAACGTCAATCTGCTGTCATCGTCGGACATATCAGAATGGTCCGAGGTACACGTCACTGGCAAGGGTGCGTCATCCGCCATGGCACATAAGCAAAACCAACGCGCGTCTGAGTTTGGTGAAGCCGTCGCCCGGCTTGGCCGGCAGCGGGCCGAGCAGATCGGAGAGTTCACTACCCACCAGCATGAACGGTCAGGCGGGATGTGGATTGGCGAATGGATTGTCGTGCCCGAGACCTTTTTACTTACTTCGGGCGCACTGTCCTGGGTCGAGACCATCTTTGCCAATCTGATGCTGGATACGGACTCTATGGCGCGCAAAGTCTCGGACTTTGATCATGCCGCGGCGGCACAGCCGCACTAAATCCATCAACAAGCTCCCTGGCCGCGCACATACGCACGCGGCCAGGGAGTTTTCTCAGGCCGCGCCACTCTGGCTGCTGCGGCTACAGATGTCGATGATCTCACGTTTTTGGATTTTTCCGGTCGGCCCCTTGGGCAACGCTTCCCAGATTTCAATTTCCTTCGGTATCTTGAAGTTGGCGATCTTGCCACGGCAGTATTCGCGTAATTCTGCTCCGCTGACAGGCGTATCGGAATTCAGGGTTACAACGGCGTGTATCCGATCACCCCATTTCGGATCGGGCAAACCAAACACGCTCACCTCGTCGACCGCGTCATGCTCGGCAAGGCAGTTTTCGACCTCAACGGGGAAAACATTGTACCCGCCAGACTTGATACGGAATTTGGCCCGATCCTTGAGGTGAACATAGCCCTCGGCATCGATCACCGCGATATCTCCGGTGTGCAACCAGCCATCGCGTACGGTTTCCGAGTACTCCACCGCTTGATTCCAATAACCGGGTATCACGTATGGTGAGTGGATCAGCAGTTCTCCCGCCTCTCCGCTGGGCAGGTCATTGTCCTGCTCATCCACAACGCGGACGTCCACGTAATACAGGGGCCGCCCTGCGCTTTCCAGACAGTTGTGCCCGTCTTTCAATGCGCGCTCATGGTCAGTTGCCGTCAGCATCATACCCATCCCCATCAGTTCGGTCGTGCCGAACATCTGCAGGAACTTGCACCCAAACGCCTTGAGCGCCTCGCGCACCGTTGCTGGCGGAATCGGGGCAGAGCCATAGCCAAGCTGCCGGATCGAAGAGCAATTGTAGTGCGTGATCAGACCCGACGACAAAAGATCGTTCAGCATGGTCGGCACCAGAACGCAGATCGTGGCCTGTTCCCGGTCGATCAGCTTCAGGGCCGTTTCGGCATTCCACTCGCCGATAATGGCGCATTTGGTGCCGTGGAACATGTTGCGCAGAAGATGAATGATTGGAACACCCGAGGCTGGCATCGCATGCAACCAGACATCGTCCGGCCCCGCGCCTTCGGCAAGGGCGATTACGCCCATTGACTCGATCATCAACGCATGGGGATAGATCGCGCCTTTTGGCAACCCGGTTGAACCGGTCGTATAGCAGATCATCAGTTGTTCATGCGGTGTATGAGGGAATCGCCCACGATCAGCGGCCGCTGCGATCAGTGATTCATAGTCCCGCTCCATTTCATGCTGCGAACCGACACCCACAAGCACAGGCTGGCGTTCGCTGAACTTCAACGCGTCCCGAGCTATCGCGATCTTCGTGTCCTGAACGAACAACACATCCAAGCCCGCATCGTCGATCAGCGCTCCGATCTCTCGCGGGGCAAGGCGATAGTTCAAACCCACACGGATAGCGCCCGCCTTGGCGCAGGCACCAATTGTTTCAGCCACTTCGATGCAATCGGATAGGATGACCCCGACCCGATCTCCCTTGCGCACATCCAAAGCCCGCAGCGCATGCGCCAGCGCATCCGTGCGCTTGCCTAGGTCACGCCAGCTGCGACGGCGATCCAGTTCTACATATGCGTCCCGATCCCCAAAACGGTCTGCGTTTCGGTCAATCAGCTGGCCAAGCGTCGCCATATCAGTCTCCTCCCGGGCATCATTACACCACGTCTGTGAACTGTCGCCCAAATGTTATTCGGTCGTGAAATCTGTCTGTATCCGGCGAATGTGTCGCCGCAAAACCAGTGTCAGCTCTCAAGCGGTGTGAGTTTGTGGAATCCTTTGCGCCCGTATATCAGCGCCGATTTTTCGGGGTTCAGGTGAACCTCTTTCACCATGCCAAAGAACACTGCATGTGTCTTTGTGTTGGCCCAGTTGTCGACTACGCATTCAAAAGACACGACGGCCTCTTGCAGCACGGGCAGGCCCAAGTCGCCTTCGATCCAGGTTCCCGCCGCCTGAAACTGTTGTTCCTTGTCCATTTTCGAAGAAAAGGCACCGACAACGGCGGTCATGTCATCGGGTATAAGGTTCACGGCGAACTTCCGGCTATCCATGACAACGCCATAAGTCCGGGCGGTTCGGTTGATACAGACCAGCAACGCTGGTGGATCTGCGGTCAGCGAGCACACGGCCGTTGCCGCCATGCCGGCGCGCGCGCCTTCGAAATTGGACGTGATGATTGTGGTTGAGGCCGCAAGTAACTGCATGCCGGTCTTGAACCTGTCTTCGGTGGTCAGGGTCATACTGCGCTCTTGCCTATTAGTGAACGATCACTTACCTTCCACATTGCCGAGCAGATGTCAACGTGGACTTGGCGGCCCGGCAACAAAGAACCAAAAGCCCTGCCCTTGCGATCAAGGGATCGAACAAGGCACACAGATCAACAGGAAGGCGGTTGCACACCGCAGGACAACCGCAGGAGACGCACAGTGAACCAACATAGCCCCAACACAGTCGAGGGCCTTTCAACTCTTCTGGAAACGCAAAAGTCCCACCGGGCAGAACATGGCGCACCAAATGCGACTGAACGCAAAGAACGCATTACGCGGCTGATCGATTTGGTTTTGGATAATCGCGATTCCATGGTGGATGCGATTTCGGCCGATTTTGGCAATCGGTCGAAACATGAGACGATCACGGCAGATATAGTTGGAACGGTAAAACAGCTGAAATTTGCGCGGGACAATCTCGATCGCTGGATGCGCCCCGAGAAGGCCAAGATTGAATTTCCCCTTGGGTTACTGGGCGCACGCGGCAGCATCCAATACCAGCCGCTGGGCGTAATCGGCATTGTCAGCCCCTGGAACTTTCCAATTTACCTGGCCATTGGCCCCATGGCCGAAGCCTTTGCCGCGGGCAACTCGGTCATGCTGAAGCCCTCGGAATTCACGCCCCGCACGTCCGACCTGTTGAAGTCATTGATAGAAATGAACTTTGCCCCGCATGAGGCAGTGGTTGTAACCGGTGGCGTCGACGTTGCACAGGCGTTTACCGTCCTACCTTTCGATCATTTGCTTTTCACCGGAGCCAGCACAATCGGACCTCATGTCTTGCGTGCAGCGGCCGAACATATGGTGCCAACGACACTGGAGTTGGGCGGCAAGAACCCTGCCATCATCGCGCCAAGCGCGGACATGGATCTGACAGTTGCCCGCATCGCGGCTGGCAAGATTTTCAATGCGGGCCAAGTCTGCCTTGCGCCAGACTATGTTTTGGTCCCACGCGCAAAGATGGAAGACTTCGCAACCGCGCTGGCCGCAAAGATCGCCGAGGCCTACCCGACCCTGTCCGGCAACCCAGATGTTACCCATATCGTGACCGATCGCCAATTCGACCGCCTCAAGAAGCTTGTCGAACAGGCGCGCTCGGCCGGGGCGCGCATCGTGCAGGTAAACCCTGCGAACGAGGATTTCTCGGCCACCAACGAGAAAATCCTGCCACCGACTCTGATCATCGACGCCGACCCTGGCCTGGATGTCATGCAGGATGAGATTTTTGGGCCAATACTGCCGATCCTGCCCTATGACTCTCTGGATCAGGCCATAGCGTTCGCCAACGCGCGCCCACGTCCGTTGGCGGCCTATGTTTTTGCCAAAGACGCAAGCGAGCAGAACAAGGTGATGGAGAACACGATTTCCGGCGGCGCGTGCATCAACGACACCATCATGCACTCAACCCAGAACACCCTTCCGTTTGGTGGAGTCGGAAACAGTGGCATGGGCGCTTACCATGGTCACCACGGGTTCAAACGGTTCAGCCATGCAAAGGCCGTTTACAAACAGATCAATATGGATGGCGTCTTTAAAGCCGTGCGCCCACCCTATGGCGAGAAATTCTTCAAGACGATGGCTCCGTTCCTTAAGAAATAATCGGAACCAAAAAAGGGAGCTCCAATACAGGAGCTCCCTTCGCCTTGTTCTGCTCATGACCGACAAGGCAGCGGCAGTGTTTCAGAAGCGACGCGAGGCGGTTGCCTCAGACCTCCAGCCATTCCTTCCGGATATCGTCATTTTCACGCAGCGCCTGCGGGGTTCCTTCGTAAACCATGTGCCCGTGCCCCATCACATAGACCCGGTTGGTCACACGAAGTGCGATGGTCAGCTTTTGCTCAACCAATAGGATTGAAACCCCGCGCTTGGCGATTTGCAGCAGCAAATCCCCGACTTGTTCGACAATCTTGGGCGCCAGACCTTCGGTTGGTTCATCGATCATGATAAAGTCCGGATCACCCATCAGGGCGCGACAGATGGTCAGCATCTGCTTCTCACCACCTGACATGACCGACGCATCCACATCCGCACGGTTACGCAGGTTGGGGAACATTTCGAACATGTCCTCCATGCACCAACGCCCATCGCCGTCCTTTTGGCCTGGTTTCAAGCCCAGCATCAGGTTCTGCCGCGTAGTCAGGCCGGGAAAGATATCCCGGTTCTCGGGCACATAGCCGATCCCGGCCTTGGCGATCTCGAAACTTTTGCGACCCGCGATTTCTTTCCCGCGAAACTGGATCGATCCGTGCGGCGCGACCTCGCCCATGATCGCCTTGCAGGTGGTGGAACGCCCCACCCCGTTGCGACCCAGAAGCGAGACAATCTCGCCCTCACCCACCTCAAGATTCACACCCTGCAGAATGTGGCTTTTGCCGTAATAGGCATGCAAGTCGTTTACCTGAAGCATCACACGGCCTCCTCTTCCAAACTTGCGCCCAGATAGGCTTCTTTGACCTTTGCCGAGGATCGCACCACGTCCGGCGTGTTGGATTCGATTACCTCGCCGTAAACCAGAACCGAGATCTTGTCGGCCAGATCGAAAATCACGCCCATGTCATGCTCTACAATCAACAGAGTTTTGTCTTCGGTCACCTTGCGGATCAGATCGACAATCAGATCGGTTTCCGAATGGCTCATCCCCGCGCAGGGTTCGTCCAACAGAATAATGTCAGCGCCGCCGGCAATCGTGATCCCGATCTCAAGCGCGCGCTGTTCGGCATAGGCCAGAGTTCCCGCCAGTTCGTTCCGGCGTTGGGTCAGATTGATCTGGGCCAGGATTTCGTCCGCCTTTTCCGTCACATCCTGCTGCCGCCCAATCATGTGCCAGAAGGAATACCGATACCCCATCGTCCACAACAGCCCGCATCGGATGTTCTCGAACACGGTCATGTTGGGGAAAATGTTAGTGATCTGGAAAGATCGGCTGAGCCCTCTGCGATTGATCTCGAAGGGCTTCATACCGGTCACTTCCTCACCATGCAGGAAGACCCCGCCCGAAGTCGGCGCGAAGCGACCGGTGATCAGATTGAACAGGGTCGATTTCCCGGCCCCGTTCGGGCCAATGACGGCGTGCCGTTCCCCCTTGGCGATCTGCAGGTTCACGCCCTGGATGATCTTGGCCAGACCAAAGCTCTTCTCAAGATTTCTCAGCTCAATGGCGGGTGCGCTCATACCTGCCCCTCCGCATGATTGGCATTGTCCCAAGCTGCGCGGATTTCCGGCAGCACACGGGACACGAGGAAAAGGGATACCGCGGCGATGACTACGGCCATGCCGATGGCGTGATAGCCGCTGCTGTCAAAGGCGATGCCGTAAAGCTCCATTTCGTGATCACCGCCGTAACCGTGGCGCTTGTGAAACAGGATTTCCAGAATGGCCGCCAGCGACAGAACGCTGGTGATCGACGGGATTGCCACCTTGAGATACGGCTTGACCAGCAGATGCAACTTACCCAACGAAAACGGGCGGCGGTGCATAGCGATCAGCCCGGCGAACCCCGATGGGAAGAACATCACACAAGCGACAAACAGGATGCCCAGATACAGCGCCCAAAGCTCGGTATGCAGACCAAGGACGGTTTGCAGCAGGGTGAATACAACAGCCCCGATGATCGGCCCGACAAAGAAACCGGCCCCGCCGATGAACGTAATCAACAGGATCGATCCCGAGGTCGCAAGGTTCAGGTTCTCTTCTGTCAGGATCTCAAAATTGATCGCAAACAACGACCCGGCTACGCCAGCAAAGAAACCCGAAGCGCAGAAAGAAATCCAACGAACGTTGCGTTGGGAATAGCCCAGAAATTCTGCCCGTTCTTCGTTGTCACGCACCGCGTTGGCGATCCGCCCGATTGGTGTGCGAGAAAACAGGTACATCAGCAACGTTGCCACCAGCAGCCAGAAGATGGTCAGGTAGTAAACTTCTTGCTGCGTAAGGAATTCATACCCGAACACCGGCGGGCCCATTGTGCGGTCGCCCGAGATGCCCTCTTCGCCACCAAAGAACACGACGATGATCACCGAACAGGCGGCGATAAGCTCGCCTACGCCCAAAGAGATCATGGCAAAAACCGTGCCCGCCCGGCGGGTCGAGAAGCTGCCGATCAGGAAGGCAAACACCAGGCCGAACAAACCGCCAACGATCGGTAGAAATGGCAATGGGAGCCACAGTCCGTCCTCGACCATGTTCATCACATGCATGGCAAAGAACCCACCCAGCCCCATATATACCGCGTGGCCAAACGACAGCATGCCGCCCTGCCCCAGTAGCATGTTATAGCTGAGCGCAAACACGATGGTGATTGCCATCTGATTCATAATCGTCAGCGCCGAGCTGGTTTGGAAAACCAACGGCAAGCACAGCAGAAACAAAGCGGCAAAGGCCCACGGTATCGTTGTCGACAGCGACACCAACCGCGCCGTGCCCGCTGTCAGGGGTGTCTTGCTTGCGATACTCATGATTCACGGTTCCCCATCAGACCCTGCGGACGCAGGACAAGCACGACGATCATCAGCAGATACGGCAGCATTGGACCCAGTTGCGGCAGCGTCAGAGTCCAGAGGTCCTGCAGCGGGTGATCCCAGATCAACTCGGGCTTGGTAAAGCCGATGGCGGTCAGCACCTGTTCGGCAGTGATGTCATAGGCGGTAGCGAAGGTTTGCATCCACCCGATGATCAAGGATGCGACCAAGGCGCCCCAAAGCGAACCCAAGCCACCGATCACGATAGTAACGAAAACGATTGACCCAAGTTGAACGGCCATTCCGGGGAAAACACCCAGAACCGGACCGGCGATCACGCCTGCCAAACCGGCCATCGCGGTGCCGACACCAAAGACGCACATGAAAACCAACGGCACGTTGTGACCTAGGTTTTGTACTGTTTCAGGATAGCTAAGCGCGGCCTGAATGGTCATGCCGATACGTGTCTTGGTCAGGATGTACAGCAGCGTCAGAAAGATCCCCATCGCTACGGCAATCATGAACACCTTATAGGCAGGAAAAGCGTTTCCAGCGATGGCGAAGGCAGCGAAATCAAGCGCCTCGGGCTCCGAAAAAGGTAACTGGCTTTTGCCCCAAAAGAACTGAATAGTTTCTTCGATCAGCAGTGCGAGACCAAACGTAAAGATCAGTTCGGGCACGTGTCCGTATTTGTGGACGCGCCTTAACCCATATCGCTCGACCACGGCCCCGATAACCCCGACTATGAGTGGCGCGATCAGCAGACCGGCCCAGAACCCGGTCACGAGGCTGATCTGATAGGCGAAATAGGCACCCAGCATATAAAAACTGGCATGGGCAAAATTCAGAACGCCCATCATGGAGAAGATCAGTGTCAGACCGCTGCATAGCATGAACAGCAACAATCCGGTCACAAACCCGTCCAACACGTTCACGAGGAACAGCGCCATTGCTTGTCTCCCTGCATTGATAGAGTGGTGATCTGTGACGGCCCGCCCTAACAACAGACGGCCCGCCAGAGTGGTTAGAGAGTTAGGGGCGCTTCATCTCGCATGTGGTGGCGGAGTCGTTGGACGCCAATTCCACAATTGTCTCGGCAGCCATGCCGCGACCCGATTTGTCATATTCGAACAGGATGTCGTCAGGTGTCTGACCCTGCACGGTTACTGTCTGGATCGCTTGATGGTCGCTTTCACGCATCACGGTCTTGCCGGTGACGATGCTGTCATACTCCATCCCCTCCAGGGCGTAGGCGATGGCCTTGATATCGGTGGCGTTACCGACCTCGTTGATCGCCGCGGCCAGCATCGGCGCGACATTGGCCATTTGCGGTTGACCGAAGTCCAGGTCAGGGAAGTTCTCGTAGAACGCCGTGACGAACTCCTGCGCTTCGGGCGTTGCGGGCGGGTTCACTTGCCCTGCGCCAACCAGCTTGACGATGCCGTCGCCTTCTTCACCGAAAGCTGCCGTGATGCCCGAGGTCGCGCCGTAATAGGTGTAGATCGGCTTGTCGAAGCCAGCGCCCATAACGGCCTTGCCAAGACCGACCATGTCGCCGCCCCAGTTGCCGGTAATGACTGCATCCGCGCCAGAGCCGACGATCTTGCGCGCGTAAGGCGTGAAATCCTTGACCTTGCCGATCGGGTGCAACTCGTTCCCTACGATTTCGATATCCGGGCGCTTATCCTTGAGGAAACGCTGCGCTGCCGCGGCGACGGCCTTGCCGAATGAATAGTCCTGGCCGATTACATAGACCTTATTTATGTCCGGGTTGGCCGCGATGTCATCGGTCAGTGCGTCCATCTTGATATCGGCATTGGCGTCGAAGCGGAAATGCCAGAACTGGCACTTGTCATTGGTCAACGCCGGATCAACGGCCGAGTGGTTGAGGAAGATGACCGGGTCATCGGGGTTGCGGCGATTGTGTTTAGCAACGGCCTCGGTCAACGCATTGGCAACACCGGATGATGCGCCTTGCGCAATAATGCGGATCCCTTGATCCATGGCGACTTGCAGCTGAATCAGCGATTCCTTTGCGCTGATCTTGTTGTCAAAGGGCACCATCTCAAACTCGGCCTGCCCGTCCAGCAGCGCACCGGGCTCATTGACCAGTTCTTTCACGCTGTGACGATAGATCGCCAAGCCCTGCGTTCCGGTTGTGGCAAACGGTCCGGACAGCGGATCAATGAACGCGATTCGCACTTTTTCCTGCGCCGCCGCAGCCCCTGCGGTTAGGCCGGCAGCAAGTGCAGTCACCATCATCAAATTGAACTTATTCATTTCTTCCTCCCTGTTGACAGCAGGCGGTAGGTTTCAGCCTGTCGAAAGATCCACACATTGGTGAGTGATCGATCACTATCTTCATGGCTGTTTGTTAGTGTGTCAACGAATTACTGTCGAATTTCGAAACTACTGGATTGCCTCGGATTAATTTCGGAAATGCGCTTAAAATTTATTCATTTCTTTGAGGCCGCAGTCACCAAGACCTCCTTCGTCACTGAAAACAAAGAGAAAGTGTAAGTCTAACGGCCTTCGTGGCACAGGCTGCTTCGAATACAACCACTACTCAAAAACCACACAAACAAATCGTTGACATTTTTTTTGATCGCGTAATATCATTAGTACACTAACGAGAAAAATCTCATCAGGACAGACACTTTGCGGTATCTCTCACCCTGCACGCTCGACGATGCGTTTAATTTGCTGGCCACACATGACCTGACGGTTGTCGCTGGCGGCACCGATTTCTTTCCGTCTCGGCAGCGCCATGAGCTGCACACTGACATTCTGGATGTAACGCGGATCGCAAGCCTTTCGGGCATCACCTTTGCGGACAACCGCTGGAAAGTCGGAGCCGCGACAAGCTGGACCGACATCGTGCGGGCTGACCTGCCGGCTGCGTTTCGAGGGCTGCAAATGGCGGCACGGGAAGTCGGAAGCCTGCAGATCCAAAACAGCGGCACAATTGCGGGAAACCTGTGCAATGCCTCTCCTGCCGCTGACGGCGTGCCCCCGCTGCTTACGTTGGAGGCCAGCGTCGAACTTGGGTCGACGCGCGGCTTTAGAGAGGTCCCGCTGTCAGAATTCATCACCGGTGTCCGCCAGACCGCAAGGACCAACGACGAGATCGTGACAGCCGTCTACCTGCCCAATCCGCCCACTGGGGCTGTCGGGCATTTCGAGAAGCTCGGCGCGCGACGGTATCTTGTCATATCGATTACAATGACGTCTGCGGTCATCGGTCTCGATGAGAACCGCCGGATCAACTACGCTCGGATCGCGGTGGGAGCCGCCTCAGCAGTGGCGCAACGGCTGGAAAGCCTCGAAGCTGACCTGATCGGGAAAACCCCTGAGGCCGTTGAGATCACGCCAGATCATCTGGCGCCGCTCAGCCCGATCGATGACGTGCGCGGAGACGCTGCATACCGGCTGGATGCCGTGGCTGAGCAATGCGTCCGCGCAATCAGGGAGGCGGGTAAAAGCCATGGATAAGCGCGCAGACGAGGTCACAACCGAATTCACTCTCAACGGAAAGCCCGTCAGCGCGGCTCCGCGCGTTGGCGAACGCTTGTCTGAAATGCTGCGCGAACGGTTGGCGGCGCGGGACGTCAAGATCGGCTGTAATGCGGGCGATTGCGGTGCCTGCACGGTGCTGATCGACGGTGATCCGGTCTGTGCCTGTCTGGTGCCCGCACAACAGGCCGCCGGACGGGTGGTAGAGACAGTTGCCGGACTGACAGAAGAAGATCAGATCGCTGCCCGTTTGGCCGAAAGTTTTCAGAACCACGGGGCGGCGCAGTGTGGCATCTGCACACCCGGCATGATGACCGCAGCCGTTGCGTTGTTGCGTGAGACACCTGAGCCGAACTCCGAACAGGTACAGGATGCCCTTGGCGGGGTCCTGTGTCGCTGCACCGGCTATCGTAAGATCATCGACGCTGTCGTTGCCGCTGGCACAGTTCGTCAACCTGACACGACGACCGGGCATGCGGGCGACGCCATTCGGCGCGTTGATGGACTGCAAAAGGTTACCGGTGCCGAACTGTTCGGCGATGACGTGGCTCCGGCGGGCACGTTGGAGATTTTTGTAATCCGCTCACCGCATCATCGGGCGGGGTTCACCTTTGGCGATCTGAAGGCATGGGCCAAGTCCACCCCTGGAATTGAAGTGGTTCTGACGGCCGCCGACATTCCCGGCCGCAACGTGTTCGGCGTTATCCCCGATTTCGCGGACCAACCCGTGTTTGCAGAATCTGAAGCCCGATTCCGGGGTGAGGCAGTGGCCGCAGTTGTAGGATTGCCCGAGGTTCTTGCGACCTTTGACCCCTCAAGCTTCCCCGTAACCTGGGAAGAACGGCCCGCCGTACTGGAATCTCTCGAAGCCATGACACCCGAGGCGGCACAATTGCATCAGGATCGCGATGAAAACGTCATGTGCGGAGGATTTGTCAAATGCGGCGACCCCGAAAAGGCTCTGACCGACGCAGATGTCGTTGTCGAAGGCCATTATCGTTCCGGGTTTGTCGAACATGGATACATCGAACCCGAAGCCGGTTTCGCGGAAATCGTAAATGGCCGGGTCGAGGTACATGCCTGCACGCAAGCACCCGTAATGGATCTGGACGCGCTTGAGATCATTCTGGGCATGCCCCGCGATCAGATCCGCATTGTCCCAACCGGCGTCGGCGGCGGTTTCGGCTCCAAACTGGATATCTCCGTACAACCCTATCTGGCGCTCGCAGCGCTCAGAACCGGTAAGCCGGTGCGGTTGACGTATTCCCGTACCGAGTCGATGCAATCCACGACTAAACGCCATCCATCTGACCTGCGGGTCAGGATCGGCGCGACCAGAGACGGGCGGGTCAGCGGCATGACATTCGATGGCCTGTTCAATACGGGTGCCTACGCCAGCTGGGGTCCGACCGTAGCCAACCGAGTGCCAGTTCATGCCTCGGGCCCATATAAAATCACAGATTACCGCGCCGAAGCCAAAGGCATCCATACGCATTGCCCGCCGTCCGGGGCTTTCCGTGGCTTTGGGGTTCCTCAGTCGGCCATCGCTCAAGAAAGCCTGTTTGACGAGCTTGCGGACAAGCTGGGCATCGATCCGCTCGATTTCCGCATCCAAAATGCGCTGGACAACGGCGTCCCGACAGTCTGCGGGCAAGTATTCGATCAGGGTGTTGGCATTCGCGCCTGCCTGGAAGCGCTGCGCCCCGCATGGGCGAACGAAAATGCGACGGCCACGGCTTTCAACGCAGAAAACGATATGCTCAAGCGCGGTGTCGGATTGGCAGCAGGCTGGTATGGATGCGGCAACACCTCGTTGCCGAACCCCTCGACCATCAAATCCGGCGTTCGGTCGGATGGCAGTTTGGTCCTTCATCAAGGGGCAATGGACATCGGCCAAGGCGCAAACACGGTCATCACGCAGATATTCGCCACGGCGCTTGGCGTTCCAGTGTCCCAGATCGAATTGATTGGCGCTGACACGGATGTGACACCTGACGCTGGCAAAACTTCGGCTTCGCGCCAAACCTATGTCTCAGGCAGTGCCGCGCGCCTATCCGGTGAGGCGCTGCGCGCGCAGATCCTATCGCGCGTCAATGCCGGGCCCGATGCGGTGATTTCGCTGACCGCCGGCACAATCGACGTGGATGACAACGGTCAGAAGCATTCCATCGACCTGACCGCGCTGGAACCAGACGCCGAGGGTTATGTCCTGCGCGCCGAAGAAACCTATGACCCGCCCACAAAACCGCTGGATGAAAACGGTCAGGGGATCCCGTACGCTCAGTTCGGCTATGCTGCGCATCTGGCGGTGGTTGAAGTAGACACGAAGCTTGGGACGGTGAAGCCAATCAAATTCGTGGCGGCGCATGATGTCGGTAAGGCGATCAACCCGATGCTGGTCGAGGGTCAGGTACAGGGCGGTATCGCGCAAGGCCTTGGTATGGCGCTGATGGAGGAGTACCTACCGGGGCGCACCGAGAACCTGCACGATTACCTGATACCAACCATTGGTGACATTCCTCCTATCGAAACCCTCATCATCGAAGAAGAGGATGCCCACGGTCCCTATGGCGCCAAGGGTTTGGGTGAGCACGTACTGATTCCGACCGCACCGGCCCTTTTCAACGCAATCAAACGCGCCTGCGGCGTCCGGCTGACCCGGGGTCCGGCCACACCCGCGAAACTGCGCGCAGCAATCAAGGAACTTAAAGATGGCAACTGAGCGCACGACACCGGAGAAAATCCGCTGCGACGCCTGCCCGGTGATGTGTTACATCGCAGACGGCAAGGCCGGGGCTTGCGACCGATATGCCAACCACGGCGGTGATCTGGTCCGGTTGGATGCGCTTACTATCATCGAAAGCGCGGAAGACACGCGTCTTGTTCCGTTCCTGAAGGATGGCAAAGACCCTGAAGACTGGGACGGCGACATCGTGCAGGGCAAGCGGCCCTTTGTGACCGCCGTTGGCGCAGGCACCACCTATCCCGACTACAAACCCGCGCCGTTTATCGTCAGTCAGGACGTGCAAGGCGTTGATATGGTCACCGTCGTGACCGAGGGGATTTTCTCATATTGCGGCGTCAAAGTGAAGATCGACACCGATCGCCACATCGGCCATGAGCGCGACGTTGTTCGCGTGGATGGGGAGCCGGTCGGGCACGTGATGACTTCGGAGTATGGTTCAAAAATGCTGTCTCTGGGTGGTGTGGAACACCTGACCGGCGGAACCAAGAAAGAAGGCCGTGTCACCTGTGACGCCTTGCTTCGCCTGTGCAATCGCGAGGCCGTCGAGATGGTGATCGGCGATGAAGGACATGAGACAACTGTCGTCGTGCAAGCGGGCAAAGCCCCTATCATCAACGGGGTCGAGGAAAAGCTGATGCGCGTGGGCTGCGGCTCGGCCACGATCGGTATGTTCGCCAAACAATGGGTCGATCACGTGGACGACGTTGTGGTCGTTGACGATCACATCACCGGCGTATTGTCCGAGCACCAAGCTGGCAAAATGCTGGATGTCGAACCTACAGGGATCAAAATAAATGGGCGGCGATCCACACCAGGTCGTTATTTTCAGGTGGCCGAACCCGGCACCGGTTGGGGCGGCACCGACATCGAAGATCCGCTGAAAATCCTGGGCGATTTCAACCCGAAATTCGCCCGTGAAGGCATGAGCCTTCTGATGGTGTCCACCACTGGTGAGCAATACGGGTATTTCGAACTCAATGCCGAGCTAAAACCGCAACCGGCGGAGATTCCACAAGCGCTAAAAGCTTCGGCTGAACTGATCGCCGAGAATTGCGAACCGTCGGTCTGCTCGGTCCTCTTCATGGGTGGCGCGGGTGGCAGCCTGCGGGCCGGTGTCACAGAAAACCCGGTGCGGCTGACAAAATCGGTAAAGGACTCGCTGACCTTTGTGTCTTGCGGCGGGGCTGAGGCCTATGTTTGGCCGGGCGGGGGCATCACTGTAATGGTTGATGTCATGGACATGCCCACCGGGTCGTTCGGGTACGTTCCCACCCCGGCGCTGGTTGCCCCTATCGAGTTCACAATGCGCGTCAGTGACTATAGCACGTTGGGCGGTCACATGAATGAAATTAAGCCGGTATCGGAAGTCGTTTCAGATGAAACCCGCAAGGTGGACCAGTTCGAAAACCAACCCGATCCGATGTCATCGACCAATTACCGTTGGGCGAAAGGAGCTTAACCGCAGATGCAGCCCGTCTCCGCCATATTACCTTGTGGTCGCAGATTACACCTGCAACACGGCCCGATCGACCTGATCGTCGAGGCAGAGGGCGCGCGGGACATTGCATTTAAAGCTGCGCAAACACGGTTCCAAACCATCCTGCAGGACTTGGTGGATGAACTTGCGCTGCTGAAATCCGCCATGATACCAAACAGCCCGCGACCTCGCGGATTGGTAGCCCGGCGTATGGATGCGGCTGCACGTCCCCACATAGACGTGTTCGTCACCCCTATGGCGGCCGTTGCCGGAGCCGTCGCCGACGAAATTCTGACCGCCATGTTACGAGCCGCACCTTTGGATCGCGCCTCAGTCAACAACGGCGGCGATATCGCCCTGTATCTGGGACCCAATCAGACTTTCCGCATAGCCATGAGTGGGCTCGACGGGCGCGATCTGGGACGCATCGCCGTCAGTGCAGCGGACGGCATCGGCGGCATCGCCACGTCTGGTCGCGGCGGACGCAGCCTGAGCCTTGGTATAGCCGACAGCGTTACAGTTCTTGCACAAAATGCAGCGATGGCGGATGTGGCGGCGACGCTGATAGCCAATGCCGTTGACCTGCCAGGACATCCGGCCATCCGACGCCTTCCGGCCAATCAACTGCGCGACGACAGCGATTTGGGCGAAATGCTCGTTCCAGTTTCTGTTAACCAACTCTCGCCGAAAGACACCCAAAATGCCCTGTTGCGGGGCCTGAACACTGCCAAAGACATGCAAGCACGGGGATTGATCACCGCCGCCCACTTGTCGCTTGGCCAACAATCCTGCCAAACCGGAGCATCCCGGTTGGTGACAACCTCCACTCAAAAGGTTCCCGAATATGCCTGACGTTCAACTGCGAAAGAAGCTGTTTTCGCTTGAAGAAATTTACCATGAGGGTGGACCTCTGTCCGACACGCCTCTGGTGCGGGTGGCAGCGCTTGCCGTGATCGCAAATCCGTTTGCAGGCCGGTACGAACCCGAAATTCAGGGCTTCATGGAAGACCTCAAACCGCTTGGGCTGGAATTGGCACAGACCCTGATCGACATGCTGGGCGGGTCAGAAAACGTCGAGGGTTACGGCAAGGGCTCATTGGTCGGTGAAGGCGGAGAGCTGGAACACGGAGCACTTTGGCACGCCCCCGGCGGCTATGCGATGCGGCAGTTGCTGGGAACGGCAAATGCCATCGTGCCATCGTCCAAGAAAGTGGGCGGTGTCGGGGCGCGGCTGGACGTTCCGATCACGCATATCAACGCTTCGTACGTGCGCAGCCATTTCGACAGCATGGAAGTGGGCTGCAACGATGCGCCCCGCGCGGGCGAACTGGCTTTTGCATTGGTCATGACAACTGGTCCACGCGTGCATTCACGTTCGGGCGGGCTTGAGGCCTGGGATATCAAAGGAGAGGACGGGCTAAGATGACAAAAATTCGCAAGATCGCCGTGAATGTCGAGGAAACCCATATCGAGGCTGGCCGTTCAATCTCGCCCGCGACGCGTAAGGCCGTGGCAGTCGCCGTGATCGAAAACCCCTTTGCCGGGCAATATGTCGAGGATCTGAGCCCCTTGATGGAGACCGGTGCAGAATTGGGTGCCTTGTTGGGTCGGCGTTGCGTCGAAGCTCTTAACATCACGCCGGAACAGGCTGAAAGCTATGGCAAATCGGCCATGGTCGGTGAAAACGGCGAACTGGAACACGCCGCCGCCATCCTGCACCCCAAACTTGGCGCACCGCTACGTAAAGAGGTCGAAAAGGGCGCCGCGCTGGTGCCTTCATCGAAAAAGATGGGCAGCCCGGGACAGGTTCTGGACGTACCTTTGGGCCACAAGGACGCAGCCTATGTCCGCAGCCATTTCGACGGCATTGAAGTACAGTTGAACGACGCGCCCCGCGCCAACGAGATCATGGTGGCCGTTGCGGTCACTGACAGCGGCCGACCACTGCCGCGTGTGGGCGGTCTGACGAGCGAGGAGGCAGAAGGCAAAGACGGGTTGCGCTGAATGCAGCAACGGCACTGTTAAGGGCTGACAATACATTAAGAAGCCGGGATAACTGGCCGTGAAAAATGATCATTGGGAGGATATTGAAATGAATCTGATCAGACGCACGGTATTAGGCGCGCTTGCCGCGTTGCCCCTGGCCGGCTTGACGGCCGGGCCAAGCCTGGCTCAGGAAACGATCGTGCTGGGCGAGGTGAACAGTTACACCCGCCTGCCCGCATTTACCGAGCCCTACAAGAAGGGCTGGCAACTGGCCGTCGAACAGATCAACGCCGCTGGCGGGATCGACGGCAAGCAACTTGAGGTGATCAGCCGCGACGATACCGGGGACCCAGCCACTGCGATCCGTATTGCTGAGGAATTGGTATCCAAGGATGGCGCGGTGCTGATCTTTGGCACCTTCCTGTCGAACATTGGTCTAGCTGTTTCCGATTTTGCCAAGCAAAAAGAGGTCCTGTTCCTGGCCTCGGAACCTCTGTCCGACGCCATCGTCTGGTCCAAGGGCAACAAGTACACCTATCGCCTGCGCCCCTCGACTCATATGCAGGCCGCGATGCTGGCCGAACAGGCCGCCAAGTTGGACGCCGTAAAATGGGCTACGGTCGCGCCGAACTATGCCTACGGGCAGGATGCGGTGAAAGCGTTCAAGGCGGAACTGACCAAACTGCGCCCCGATGTGGAATTTGTCGAAGAACAGTGGCCCCCGGTTTTCAAGATCGACGCAGGTTCCACCGTTCGCGCGCTTGAGGCTGCAAAACCGGATGCAATCTACAACGTCACCTTTGGCGGCGACCTCGCGAAATTCGTCCGCGAGGGGTCCCTGCGGTTCCTGTTCGAAGGCCGTGATGTAGCATCGCTGCTTACAGGCGAGCCCGAGTATCTCGACCCTTTGGGAGCCGAAGCGCCCGACGGCTGGATCGTCACAGGTTATCCCTCGACTGACATCGAGACAGACGACCACAAAGCGTTTGCGGATGCCTATATCGAGAAGTTCGGCGAAGCACCCAAGACGGGCTCGATCGTCGGCTATAACTCGATCCTGGCCATTGCCGCAGCGCTTGAAAAAGCCGGGTCCACGGATACAGACGCCCTGCTGGCCGCGATGGAGGGCTTGACCGTCGAGAACAGCCCAACCGGCCCCTTCACCTTCCGCGCGGCAGACCACCAGTCCACAATGGGGGCATATGTCGGCAAGACCGGCATGGTCGATGGAAAGCCGTCAATGGTCGACTGGGCCTATGCAGATGGGGCGGACTACCTGCCCAGCGAAGACGAAGCGGCAGCTCTGCGTCCGGCAGAATAAGCCGGCTCTGGCGGGGCAATAGCTGCCCCGCCCCACAATAAGAACACAAACAAGGGACGGTGGCCCGATGGGGTTCTATTTTGCACAGCTACTGACCGGTTTGGCGAACGCTTCCTCGCTGTTTCTGATCGCGTCCGGGCTTTCGATCATCTTCGGTGTCACGCGGATCGTGAACTTTGCGCATGGTTCGTTCTATATGGTGGGCGCTTACCTCGCCTACACACTGGTCACGCTCTGGAGCGGCAGCATCCTTGGCTTCTGGGTCAGCGTCCTTTTGGCCGCCATGATTGTCGGACTGATCGGCCTTGTGATCGAATTGACCATCTTGCGTCGTATCTATCACGCGCCCGAGTTGTTCCAACTGGTTGCCACTTTCGGCGTCGTGCTGATCTTTCAGGATGCGACTTTGGCAATCTGGGGCGCCGAAGACCTGCTCGGCCCCCGTGCGCCGGGTTTGAATAGTGCAGTCCGGATCATGGGCGAACCAATACCTGAATACGACCTCGCGCTGATTGCGATCGGACCGGTTGTCCTGTTGGCTATATGGCTTCTGTTTCACAAAACCCGGTGGGGCGTTCTGGTGCGCGCGGCCACACAGGATCGAGAAATGGTCGGAGCGCTTGGCGTCAACCAAGCCTGGCTGTTTTCGGCCGCCTTTGTGTTGGGATCGTTCCTGGCCGGTCTGGGCGGAGCTCTGCAAATACCGCGTGAAGCTGTGTCTCTGCAGATGGACCTGTCGATCATAGGCGAGGCATTTGTCGTCGTAGTTATCGGAGGTATGGGCAGCGTGTCCGGCGCGTTTGTGGCGGCAGTTCTGATCTCAGTCCTCAACGCTTTTGCAATCCTCATCTTCCCACAGATTTCGATCGTGCTGCCCTTTGTCATCATGGCCATCGTCCTGATTTTCCGCCCTCACGGCCTGTTCGGCAAACCGGGCAGCGAAAAGGGGGCACCAGAAGAACCAGACCAACCGCTGGCATTGATGGATCAGAAATCCGCGATGGTTCTGGTTGCGGCGTTAGGTGTTCTGGCACTCAGCCCGCTTTTCACCGCCGATTTCACCACCGTTCTGATGGTGGACGTGATGGTCGCAACGCTGTTTGCAGTGTCCTTGCATTTTATGATGGGAATTGGGGGCATGGTCAGTTTCGGGCATGCCGCTTACTTCGGCGTCGGGGCGTACGGGGCTGCAATGGCGGTCAAGCTCCTCGGCCTGGGGATGATCCCGGCCATGATCTTCGGGCCGATCTGTGCGGTCTTCGCCGCCCTGTTCTTTGGCTGGTTCTGCGTGCGTCTGTCAGGCGTCTACCTCGCCATGCTGACACTGGCTGCTGCTCAAATTCTGTGGGGTGTCACCTTCCAATGGCAAGAGTTCACAGGCGGAGATGATGGTATTCTTGGCGTCTGGCCCGCGAAATGGGCGAGCGCGGACAAGGTCTTTTTCTACATCGCATTTGTCCTGTGCATTGGCGGTATTTGGGCCTTGCGACGCGCCGCGTTCTCTCCGTTCGGCTACACTCTACGCGGCATCCGCGACAGCCAGACCCGGGCCGAGGCCATTGGGGTCGACACCCGGTTCCACCAATGGATGGGCTTTGTACTGGCAGGTGGTTTCGCTGGTCTGGCGGGTGTCGTATTCGCCTTCTCAAAAGGCAGTGTCTTTCCCGACAGCCTTGGTATCTCACTGAGCATCGATGGCCTGATCATGGTGCTGTTGGGCGGCATCCACGCTTTGGCCGGACCGATCCTGGGCGCAGGCGCATTTGTCTTAATCGAAGATTGGGTCACGCGGTTGGATTACTGGCGCTTTATCTTCGGGGCCATCATTCTGGTCGTTGTTCTACTGGCACCTGACGGCATTGCGGGCGGTGTCCAACGCCTGCTGCGCGGGCTGAAAGGAGGCCGGGCATGACCAATGTTCTCGAGGTCCGCAATCTGTCCAAAGCCTTTGGCGGCGTACAAGCGGTCAAGGACGTCAGTTTCGACCTGAAAGAGGGTGAATTTCTCGCCCTGATCGGCCCCAACGGGGCAGGCAAGACGACCTGTTTCAATATGCTGAATGGCTATCTGAAACCGAACACCGGCTCGGTATCCCTGCGCGGGCAGGCGCTGATCGGCCATCCTCCACGCAAAATCTGGCGGATGGGCGTGGGCCGGACGTTTCAGATAACAGCGACCTTTCTGTCGATGACCGTCGTCGAAAACGTGCAGATGGCGCTGATCTCGCACCACCGGAGGGTGTTCGACCTGTTCTCACGCGCGACGCGCCTATACGTGGATCAGGCAATGGCGCTGTTGGAACTGGTATCAATGCAGGATCAGGCTGCGCGAGCCTGTTCCGAACTGGCCTATGGCGATCTCAAGCGGCTGGAACTGGCGATTGCACTCGCCCATGAACCTGCCCTTTTGCTGATGGATGAACCAACGGCGGGCATGGCCCCGTCGGAGCGCCTTGCTCTGATGGCCCTGACCGCTGAGATCGTGGCCAAAGGGGGCGTCAGCGTGGTGTTCACCGAACATGACATGGACGTGGTCTTTGCCCACGCCCACCGCATTCTGGTCCTGAACCGGGGCGAGTTGATCGCTGAAGGTAACGGGTCGGAAATTCGCACCAACCCGCTGGTGCAAGAGGTCTATCTGGGCGGCGGAACCGTCTTTGAAGCGGAGAGCGCCCATGCTTGATGTTACGAACCTTGGGGCCTGGTATGGCCGCGCACAAATCCTAAATGGGGTTTCGCTAAGCGTAGGCGAAAACGAAGTGGTCGCGCTGATGGGCCGGAATGGTGCAGGCAAATCGACCACTATGAAATCCATCATGGGATTGGTGCGTCATGTTGAAGGCAGCATTCGGTACGGTAATTACGACATTCAGGGCGGAACGCCCCACGCCATCTGCCGAGCCGGTGTGGGCTACGTCCCAGAAGACCGCCGGATTTTCGGGGACCTGACAATCGAAGAGAACCTCGAAGTCGGTCGCAGGGCACCTCGCCCCGATGCCCCCGAGTGGACGCAGGAGCACCTGTTCGAACTGTTTCCCAACCTTGCGGAACGCCGCAAAAACCTCGGCAAACAACTGTCCGGCGGCGAGCAGCAAATGCTGACTATTGCCCGAACGCTGATGGGAAACCCCAAACTTGTTCTGCTGGACGAGCCTTCGGAAGGGATCGCGCCTGTCATCGTCGAACAGATGGCCCGCGTGATTGCTGAACTGAAACGCGAAGGATTGTCGGTACTGATCAGCGAACAGAATCTGCACTTTGCGCGGATTGTATCGGACCGCGCCTATATCATCGAAAAGGGAGAAATGCGGTTCGAGGGCAGTTTCAAAGACCTCGACGAAAATCCCGAAATTTCAAACACCTATCTTGCGGTGTAGCACGTTCATCTTGTAGGGGTTGTGGCTTTGTTTATTATAGTACAAACGATTGAATCAAGCAGGGACCGTCATGACGGAATCCATTGAAAGCTATGCGCTTGACGAGCAGGTCGGCTATTTGTTGCGACTGGCCAACCAACGCCACGCGTCGATTTTCCAGTCCCACACGCTGGAAGGTCTGACACCCACGCAGTTCGCGGCCCTGATCCGTATTGCCGAGCTGGGCAAATGTTCACAAAACCGGCTGGGACGGCTGGCGGCGATGGATGTAGCCACGATCAAAGGAGTCGTCGACCGACTTCGGCAAAAGGGGTTGACCATCGTCGAGCCTGATCCGGGCGACAAACGCCGGACCCTGATCTCCTTATCTCCTGATGGCGCAGCCTTGGTGGCACGGATGAAGGATGTCGGTCAGAAGATCACGGACGAGACTCTCAAACCGCTGACCGCAGCCGAACAGCGCAATCTGATCCGAATTCTGCGCAAGATTTCATGATCTGACCGGGCGTTTGGCCGAGGCTTTGTCCAACTGCAAGTCAGACCGTGAAAACCGGATTGGCGTGCGCAAACCCGGCACGCCCTCAGGCGCGATCTGCATGCCGCGATGTTGGACTTGCGGGTCGGCCAGCGCTTCTTTCACTGAATTGATCGGACCTCCAGGAACACCATGTTTCTCAAGGGCCGACAACAGGTCGACTTTGGACCATTCGCGGCAGGCTTGCGTCAGAGATTCGGTCAGAACGGTGCGTTTTGCGACACGGTCCGCATTCGATAAGAACCGTGCGTCATCAATTAACTCCGGCAGATCGAGTATTCCGCAAAGGCTTGCGAATTGCCGGTCGTTTCCGCATGCGATGATGATGTGGCCGTCCGCCACCGGGAACACCTGATAGGGCACGATGTTGGGGTGCGCGTTGCCCAAACGTGTCGGGCACTGACCAGAGGCCAGATAGTTCATCGCCTGATTGGCCAGTACACCCGTCATGCAATCCAGCAGGCTCAGATCCACATGCTGCCCCTGGCCCGAGCGCTCTCGTTCCGCCAGCGCCGCCTGAATACCGATCACGCCATAGAGCCCGGTGAAGATGTCGGCAAAGGCCACGCCGATCTTTTGCGGCTCGCCCTCCGGGTCACCGGTTAGGTCCATGATGCCGCTCATGCCCTGGATCAGAAAATCATACCCGGCCCGATGGGCATAAGGCCCGTCCTGCCCGAACCCGGTGACCGATGCATAAACCAGCCGAGGGTTGATCTGTTTGACGCTATCATAGTCCAGGCCGAATTTCTTAAGCCCGCCGACTTTGAAGTTTTCGATTAGAACATCCGCATCCCTGATCAAATCGAGCAACTGGTCCCTGTCGCCCTCTTCCCCAAAATCCAGCGCAACGCTGTCTTTTCCGCGGTTTGCTGAGTGAAAGTAGGCGGCGGTTTTGTCGCCATCACGCTCAATGAACGGAGGTCCCCATTTGCGGGTATCATCTCCGTCCGGGCTTTCGACCTTGAGCACATCGGCGCCCAGATCGGCCAGCGTCTGCCCGATCCATGGCCCGGCCAGAATCCGCGCCAGCTCGATCACTTTCAAACCTTGCAAAGGGGTGCTCATGGCCTGAACCTTTCAAAAAAATCCCCAGAGGTTCAAGACCTCCGGGGGAAGTACTGTGAGTATTTCGTGTCAGCTGACGACTTCTGGCAACCGAGTGGCGGGCGGAGTGTTGCGGCTGCGTTCTGAGCGTACGACGCCATCGATGATGGTCATTCCAACACCGGGCAGATTGCCCAGTTGCACGGACTCGAGAATGTTCTTGCCTGGTGCGTGTTGCGCCTGATCCATCAGGACAAAATCGGCACAATACCCCTTTTCAATCAGTCCCGTATCCAGTTCGCGTTGCCGCGACGTGTTGCCATTGCCAAAGCAAAACGCGATCTCGGCCGGGACGTTGCCCAGCGACGACAACATCGCCACCATCCGCATGATGCCCAACGGTTGCACACCAGACCCAGCGGGGCCGTCAGTGCCCAGAATAATCCGGTCCATCTGCTTGAGTTCGCGGGCAGTGTTCAACGTCAAAAGGGCTGCGCGCTCGTTCCCGTTGTGCACAATCTCCAGTCCGGCTGTGCAGCTTTCGCACAGGCACATGATCTGATCGTCAGGCAGTGCAGAATGGCCGCCATTGATGTGCCCGATAACGTCTGTTCCTGTCTCTAGCACCATATCCGCATCAATCAGGCCAGAACCGGGAATAGAAGGCCCGCCGGTATGGATTGTGGATTGAATTCCATATTTCCGCGCCCAGTCGACCATCTGCTTCGCAGTCTTTCCGTCCTTGACGGTACCCAGGCCGACCTCACCCAGCAGTTTGACGCCAGCATCGGCCATCTCTTTGAAATCTTCCTCGACCATGCCGTGTTCGATCACTGGGGCACCGGCATGAACCTTGACACCGGATGGGCGGAAGTTCTCGTACCAGCGCTGTGCCGCAATCGCCATCGCCTTGAGGCCAACAACATCCTTGGGCCGACCGGGCATATGTACTTCACCAGCAGAAATGAGGGTGGTCACGCCGCCATGTAGTGTCGAATCGATCCAGTGAAGCTGTTGTTGGCGTGGGGTGTAATCCCCCACGACCGGATGAATATGGCTGTCGATCAGGCCCGGCGCCAGTGTCACGCCATTGGCGTCCACGATCGTCTCAGCGCCTTCACAATCCAGGTCTTTTTCATAACCCCATTCGGAAATCTTGCCGTCGATTGCGATCAGGCAATCTGCCTCCAGAATCGGCTCCTCCATCTTGCCCGACAGCATGAGCCCGATGTTTTTGATGACCAGTTTTTCTGCCATTTCGCCCTCCCGACATGTTCCGGATATCGTTAGCACACTAACTTGTTTCGATGTTTGGTCAAGAGCTGAACCTCCGGAATAATCATTAGTACAGAAACATATTGACAGCTGGGGGAATCTTACAATACTCATTCGTATACTAACAATTAGGCGGCCTCATGACCTACGTCGTTACCGAAAACTGTATCAACTGCAAATTCACCGACTGCGTGGAGGTCTGCCCCGTGGACTGTTTCTACGAGGGTGAAAACACACTGGTCATACACCCCGAGGAATGCATCGATTGTGGTGTCTGCGAACCGGAATGCCCGGCCGACGCAATCCGCCCCGACACCGAGGAAGGAATGGAAGAGTGGGTCGAGTTAAACGGCAAGTTTGCCGAAGTCTGGCCCGTAATCACCGAAAAGAAAGATCCCATGCCTGACGCAGATGAATGGAACGGCAAGGAAGGTAAGCTGGCGCTTTTGTCAGAAGCCCCGGCAGAATAGGAGACCGACATGTCACTGGACACCTCCCCCAAAACCGAGTTTCCCATTCCGGCGGGCGTATTCGCCCAAACCGTGACTGAAGTGAAGCACTACACCGACCGGCTCTTTAAGTTCCGCATCACCCGCCCTGCCTCGTTCCGTTTCCGGTCTGGTGAATTCGTGATGATCGGCCTGCCCAATGCGGAAAGGCCCGTGTTCCGTGCCTACTCCATCGCATCGCCCAGTTGGGATGAAGAGATCGAGTTCTACTCGATCAAAGTTCCCGGCGGCCCCCTGACCGAGCATCTTCAGAAAATCCGCGAAGGCGATACTGTTCTGATGCGCAAGAAACCCACGGGCACGCTGGTTAACGATGCGCTATTGCCGGGAAAGCGCCTGTGGATGTTCTCGACCGGCACTGGTATCGCGCCCTTTGCCTCACTGATCCGCGACCCGGAGACTTATGAGAAATTCGACGATGTTATCCTGACGCACACCTGCCGTGAAAAGGGCGAACTGGATTATGGCAAGGAACTGGTCGCAGCGGTCAAAGCCGATCCACTGGTGGGAGAAATGACCCAGAATCTCCGTCACTATTGCACCCTGACGCGCGAGGATTACCCGTTTCAGGGCCGGATTACCGATCTGATGGCTTCAGGGAAAGTGTTCGACGACCTTGGGCTACCGCAAATTTCGCCGGAAACCGACCGGGGTATGATCTGCGGGTCTATGGCGATGTTGCAGGACACCAAAGCCGCGCTTGAAGGGTTTGGGCTGGAAGAAGGCGCCAACAACAAACCCGCCACTTTCGTAGTCGAACGCGCCTTCGTGGATTGACCAACCGGGGCCCTGCCCCGCCCGACACCGGGATCCGGTGAAACGCTCTCACACCGGATCCCGCGTGTCTCGGGGTTTACTGATTGTCCCGCTTTCCCGTCTTGTTCAGAAATGCCTCCATCCCCGCCCGTGCTTCGGGAGAGGATTGGGCAATCGCCGCCGCCAGGCTTTCAGTAAAGAAGCCATCGCTGGCAGACATGTCGTTGATACGGGTGATCGCCTGCATCATCATGTAATTCGACAGCGGTGCGTTTTCGGTCACGCGCCGGGCAAGCTCCATCGCCTTTTCGAAAACGGTTCCGTCGGGCTCGACATAATGCGCCAGACCCAGCTGCAACCCTTCGTCCGAGCCATAGCGACGACCGGTCAGCATCATCTCCATCATCCGGCTGGCCCCGATGATCCGTCCGACGCGAACAGTTGCGCCACCGCCAACAAAGATCGCACGGCGCCCTTCGGGCAGTTCGTAGAACGTATCCTGCTGCGACACCCGGATATGGGCGGTCATGGCCAGCTCCATCCCGCCGCCCAGCACACCGCCGTTCATTGCGGCGACAACTGGCACCCGACCATATTCGATCTTGTCGAAGATCCGATGCCACAGGCGGCATTCATGCATCGCCCCCGCAGCGTCGCGCATCGAGTGTTCCAACAGGTCAAGCCCGGCGCAGAAATGCTGGCCGGAACTGCGGATCACCACCGCACCGACCTCATCCGGCAGAGTGTCGAAATAATGCTCAATCTCGTACAAAAGACCATGGTTGATTGCGTTGAATTTCGCAGGTCGGTCCAGCGTCAGGATTCCGATCGCGCCGTCTGTTTCTGAGGTGATATGTGTGTAGTCCATTGCAAAGCCTTATTTGGGTTCCAGACGGATCGCGCCGTCCAGACGCACGCATTCTCCGTTCAACATAGTGTTTTCGATCATATGTCCTGCCAGTCGAGCGAATTCAGCCGGCTGTCCAAGACGCGAGGGAAAGGGAACCTTGGCACCCAGACTGTCTTGAACCTCTTGCGGCAGCAAATCCATCATAGGGGTCGAGAAGATACCCGGAGCGATCGCCATAACCCGTAGGCCCGAGCGTGCGAATTCCCGCGCGGCGGGCAGGGTCAGGCTGGCCACGCCGCCTTTTGAGGCGGAATAGGCCGCCTGCCCGATCTGCCCTTCAAACGCTGCGGCAGATGCAGTGTTTATGATGATGCCCCTCTCGTTGTCCTCGAGCGGTTCGTTCTGCATCATCCTTTCAGCAGCTAAACGCATGACGTTGAATGTGCCAATCAGGTTGATCTGAACGGTACGCGCAAATGCACCTAGCGAAGCTGGGCCGTTGCGCCCTACGATCCGCTCTCCGTGAGTGACCCCAGCGCAATTGACGACGATGCGTGGCAAACCATTTGCAGCAATCGCGGCGTCCAACGCTGCTGTCACCTCGGTCTCGCTTGTCACATCGCACGGCGCAGCAACGGCGCTCAATCGGGCGGCCGCCTCCTCCAGCTTGTCCCCGGGCAAATCGAACAGAGCAACATTCGACCCGCGCGACGCAAGATATTCTGCGGTGGCATATCCCAATCCCGAAGCACCCCCTGTCACGATTGCAGATACGTTTTCGATTCTCATTTTTTGTCTCCATGTGCAGTACGGGCGCAGTGACGCAACGAAATCAGGCCACAAACTTGCGAGAATTCCTGGTGCATCTTATCCCTCAGCATTAGCTTTAGTGAACGGTCAATAATACATTTGCATACTAACAATTTTTTGGATAGCCTGATTTTTAAAAGCCGCACCGTCAGTGACCGGGTAACAGAGGGAGGACAGATGAGCATTTCGGCCCAGCAAAGCGACGAAATCGCAACGCGGACAGAAAAATTCGCGCAAGCCAGGGTGTTGCGCGAAGACTTGGGCGATGGTGCCTTTGTTCTGCGCAGTCCATATCCGCTGAAAATAGATGTTCAGTGCGTTTCTGAATACCTGGAACGCTGGGCAGAAGCGACGCCGGATCACCAATTTCTGGCAGAACGCAGCCCGGATGGAGATTGGGTCGGCGTCACCTATGCCGAAGCCTTGACGCAAACCCGTTCATTAGCGGCATTTCTTCTTGGCAAGGGCCTTAGTAAGGATCGCCCGCTTTTGATTCTGTCGGGCAATTCGGTCCGGCATGGCCTGCTGATGCTGGCCGCTATGCATGTGGGCATACCCGTGGTGCCCGTCTCCGTCCCCTACTCACTGTTCGACGAGTCGCTGGCCAAACTTCGCCACATCGTCCAGACAACAAATCCCGGCATGGCCTATGCCGACAATGCAGAAACCTATGCGCGGGCCTTCGAGTTTCTTGCCTCGGCGAATGTGGAACAACTATCCGACAACGGCGCACTGACCTTCGATCAGGCATTTGCGTCAGAGGCGGACGAGCGCGTGTCTGAAGCCCGCAGCAAGGTCGACCACGATACGACGGCCAAGATTCTGTTCACCTCGGGCTCGACCGGATTGCCCAAGGGGGTCATCGTCACACAACGCATGATGTTGGCCACGCAAGAGGCGGTGGTACAGATCTGGCCGTTTCTGGAAAATACCCCGCCGGTCGTGGTGGATTGGCTGCCCTGGAACCACACGTTCGGCGGAAACTTCAACTTCAACATGATCCTGCGCAATGGCGGCAGTTTCTATGTCGATGATGGCAAACCGGTTCCGGGCGAGATTAAAAAGACGATCCGCAACGTGCGCGACGTCTCTCCAACCCTGTTCTTCAACGTGCCGCGTGGCTTTGACATGCTGTTGCCCGTTCTGCGCGAGGATGCCGCCTTTCGCAGCGCATTTTTCAAACGGCTTGATCTGATCTTTTTCTCGGGTGCCGGGCTGCCGGATCATCTTTGGGAAGGCCTCGAACAGTTGGGCATTCAGGAGCGGGGTGAGAAAATCCCGTTTGTCAGCGCCTGGGGACTTACTGAGGCGATGATGGCAACCTGCGTGCACTTCCCCATCGACAAGGCGGGCGTGATCGGAGTGCCGGGGCCCGGATCGGAGCTCAAGTTTCTGCCGAACGGTGGCAAATTGGAAATGCGGGTGCGTGGTCCACATGTCACAACCGGCTACCTGAACAACCCGGAAAAAACCGCCGAGGCCTTCGATGAAGAAGGGTACTTCCTGACCGGAGATGCCGGGCGGCTGCAGGACCCCGACGACCCGTCGAAGGGCATAGTGTTCGACGGGCGCATATCAGAGAATTTCAAGCTGATGACGGGCACATGGGTGGCCGTTGGAAATCTGCGCGTAGCTTTGCTGCAAGCGCTCAGCCCGATTGCCTCGGATGCTGTTATCACCGGCCATGATCGGACTGAGATTGGCGCCCTGGTGTTTCTGAATGCGGATGAGTGCAAGGCCCTGACCGGGCGTGATGACACTCTGGCAGGTTATGCAGACGACCCCGCAGTGCGAGCCTTCATCGCCGAACGGCTGGGTGTGTACAACGCCGAGCAAACTGGCAGCGCCACGCGGGTCAAACGGATACGGATTGAGCGCGACGCCCCCTCGGTCGAGAAAAACGAAATCACAGACAAAGGTTACATCAATCAACGCCTTGCGCTGGAACTGCGCGCGGACGCGGTGGCGGCGCTCTATGACGGGGCAGAAGATGTAATCACTTCCGGAAAGGCCTCATCGTGATCGACTATACTGCCTCAGAGGCCGAAATTGCCTTTGTCCTGAAACATATCGGTCAACCCGAACGCCTGCCGGAATGGAGCGACGATCTGGCCGAAGCCGTGATCTTTGCTCTCGGTCGTTTCATCAACACCGAGATCGCACCGCTGGACATGGTCGGTGAAGAACAAGGTGCGCGGCTGGAAAATGGTCGGGTGCGGATGCCGCCAAGCATGGTTGCCGCCTACAAACGCTATGCCGACGCCGGGTGGCCCGGTCTTTGCGCCCCTGAAGAGTTTGGCGGCCAAGAACTGCCACATGTTCTGGGCGCGGTGCTCGCGGACATGCTGGCTGGCGCATGCATTTCCTATGAAATGGTGCTGAGCCTGGCGCAGGGCTGTATCCGCACGGTAAATGCCTCAGGCGATGACGATCAAAAGGCGCGGTTGTTGCCCCCGTTGATCTCTGGTGAATGGATGGCTTCGATGTGCCTGACAGAGCCCGATGCCGGATCCGATCTGGGCCGGATCAAGACCCTGGCAAAACCAGACGAGGATTCTTACACGCTCAGCGGCAACAAGATCTTCATCTCGGGTGGCGATCACGACTACACCGATAACGTTCTGCACCTTGTGCTAGCCCGCACACCGGACGCAGCACCGGGTGTGCGGGGCCTGAGCCTGTTTGCCTGCCCCGCCGTTCTTCCGGACGGCACTCGCAATCACGTTCAGACCGTGAGAATTGAAGAAAAGATGGGGATGCACGCCTCGCCCACCTGCCAAATGGCCTTTGATGGCGCACGGGCTGAGTTGCTGGGCGAAGAAGGCAAGGGCCTTGCCGCCATGTTCACTATGATGAATGCCGAGCGTCTGGACGTGGCGCTACAAGCTGTAGGTCAGATGGATGTCGCCTTCCAACGCGCCCGAGTCCATGCAGCGGGCCGCCGTCAGGGCACATCGGCCGAAGGCACCGCGCAGATCACCGAACACGGTGATGTCCAGCGGATGCTGCTGGATATCTATGCCTACACGATGGGGTGTCGGGCGATGGTCTATCGCACCTTTGTGGACATGGATCTGGGGGCCGATCAGGGCTTGCTGGATATCCTCACCCCGACCTGCAAGGCGTTTGCGACCGACGCGGTCAATGCAGCCTCAAGTCAGGCTGTGCAAATCCACGGTGGCTATGGGTTCTGCAAGGAATACCGCGTCGAACAAATCATGCGCGACAGCCGTATCATGGCGATTTACGAGGGCACCAATGGCGTTCTGGCCACAGGAATAGCCCGCCGCGCGATCCGGGCGGACAATGGCGCAGCTGCGGACGCTTTTGCCGAACTGGTTTCAGTTGGCCCCAGCTCGATGGAACTGGCCGATGCAATCGACGCCTGGAAAGCGGCTACTCAGGCCATGCAGGCAAGCGCTGATATTGGGCCTTCAGTCTCAGACTATATGCGCCTGACCGGGTTGGTTTATTTCGGGCGCGTCTGGGCCGATCTCGAGGCCGCCGCAGACGATGCCCCCGAACCCGAATTGTTGTGTGCTGCTGCGGCCCATGTCCGGGCGCGCATCCTGCCCGAAGCCGGGTTGCTGCGCCACCGCATCCTAAATCCTGAACCCACACATTCTGCGGCGATCTTTGCCGCCTGAAACCCAAGGACGACGAATGACTGACTTTACCCTTCCCGAAGCCAGCCCACAGGCCGACGCGGCATTCCGCGCCGGTCTGGCTGCTGGAAAATTCCTCATCCAACGCTCCAAAACCACCGGCGAGTACAACTTCTACCCCCGTGCCCTGTCCCCCACCACAGGCGCGGATGATCTGGAATGGGTCGAGGCTAGCGGCAAAGGCACCGTCTATGCCTCGACTATCATTCGCCGACCCGAGAAATTCGGTGGCGACATCAACAACGTGCTTATCGATCTGGACGAAGGCCCGCGGATGTTCAGCCGCATCGTCGATGTGGACAACGAAGCGATCACCATCGGCATGAAGGTGCAAGCCGTGGTGATGACCCCCGATTTCGGACCCAACGCAAAATCCGGCGAACCGGCCGTGTTCTTCAAGCCCGCGGAATAAGGAGACCAAACATGGCACACGCACTTCGCGGCAAATCCGCAATCGTCGGTAAAGGCTATTGGGGTTTGGGCAAAACGCCGAACACCTCACCCATGGAACTGATCGCCAAAGCCACGCAGAATGCTCTGGCTGATGCGGGCATGGATCTGTCCGAGATCGACGGCGTCTGTGGCGGAACCTTCTACCACTTCTTTCCAACGCTTTCGATTGCCGAGTATTTGGGCATCAAGCCGACCTGGGCGAACTCGGACATGGTGGGCGGCTCGTCCTTCATGTCCTATCTGGTCGAAGCGACCATGGCGATACAGGCGGGCCTGTGTAAGAACGTTTTGATCTGCTACGGTTCGAACGCGAAATCTGCGCGCGATCTCAACGGGCTGATTGAAACTCCACAATGGGAACGCGCTTACGAGCCGATGGTTCCGGTGCCAGGTTATGCCTTTACCGCACAACGTTACATGCACGAATTCAACGTGCCCAAGGAACACTTCGGACATGTTGCGATCTCGGCCCGCAAATGGGCACAACTGAACCCGGATGCCACGATGCAAGCCGATCTGACGATGGACGAGTACCTGAACTCACCCATGGTGGCTGATCCACTGGCGGTTCTGGATTGCTGCCTGATGTCCGATGGCGGGGCCGCGATCATCGTCACTTCGGCAGACCGCGCCAAGGACTATCAGGAAAAGCCCGCTTATTTCCTGGGTGGCGGCAATGCTATTTCACATCGCGAGATCAGCCAGGCCGCGACTTTGACGACCACCTGTGCTGCCGAAAGCTCGAAACGTGCATTCGAGATGGCCGGGATTACCACCAAAGACGTGGATGTTGTTGAACTTTATGACGCCTTCACCATCAACACGCTGCTGTTCCTTGAGGACATGGGCTTTGTGAAAAAGGGTGAGGCCGGAGCCTTTGTCGCCGATGGCAACATCGCACCGGGCGGGTCATTGCCGGTAAACACCAATGGCGGTGGCCTCAGCTGTGTTCATCCGGGGATGTATGGTCTTTTCTGCCTGATCGAGGCTGCAACCCAGATCCGGGGCGACGGCGGAGACCGCCAGATCAACGACGTGAACATTGCCATCGCACATGGCAATGGCGGCACCTTCTCGAACGAATTCACCACCGTTCTGGGCAGCGAAGCCGCGCTTTAAGCCCAAAAACTTTGGCGTCGAAGCGACTAACGCATAACCAACAGCAACCCGCCACAACACTGGCGGGTTTTTTGGGGACAAAACCCACCAAAGCGGCCACCTACCCACGGTCCGAGCCTGATGCTGAGCCGGTTTCGGGTAAACATCATTACGTTATACTAAGCCGCCATTGACAAACACACGGATGGATATGCAGAAAAGCGGCATGACTAACAACGCCGCCAAGTTCATGACGTATTACAGCCGCCTCAACTGAGCGCGGTGAACTTTTTTTGCCGCCGTATGGTGGCATAGATGTTGGCTCCTGCGGCGGAACAGGAGCCTCAAATGACAAAACCCCTCCTCCCTTTGCCCGCCAGTTTCGGCGAGATACGGCGCGCGCGACCAGCGGATACCGCACGCATTTGCCAAATGGTCAGACAGTTGGCCACGCATCATGGCGATACCCCGACCCTTACACGAGACGATCTCGCTCGAGACCTGTTCGGTGAAAAGCCTTGGGTCTCGATCCTTGTCGCTGAGATGGGCGACAAACTGATTGGATACGCAGCGATGTGCGGATTGATCAAGTTACAGTTTGGGGCACGGGGAATGGACGTGCATCATCTGTTCACGGAGGCGGAGTTTAGGGGTCGCGGCGTGGGGCAGAGCCTCATTGAAGCCTGCAAGATCGAAGCCATCGCTCGGTCATGCCGCTATTTGGCGGTCGGAACCCATCCAGACAATCATGAAGCTCAGGCTTTCTATACATCACTTGGGTTCGAACGCAGAGATGCACATCCACCGCGTTTCTTTACCCGACTTGCTACGTGATTGTCTGAGGCGCGCTAGAAACGGTCCTCAGGAAACGTACGTCGTGTATCTGCGACGGCAGAAAAAAGGGCGGCGCAAAGGGCTACGCAAGCGCAAACCACAGGCCAATGGCGGCACCTTCTCGAACAAATTCACCACAGTTCTCGGCGGCGAAGCCGCACACTGATCCTGATGCGGTGCCCGGCATTCGGGCACCGATCCGTTTCAGCTAGCCACTCACCTGCCCGGCCAGCTTATTCAGAAACGCCTTGGGCATCGCAGCAACTTTTTGCTGCGTCGCATCCGCACCTTTGATCTTTTTGTGCTCTTCCTCGGTCGCACCCGATTTCCAATAGCTCGACAGATACAGCTGATCGCGGCTCACGCCTCGCTCGGTTCGGAAATAGGTTCGCAGCGCGCGCATCGAATTGAATTCACAGGCGGCCCAAAGAGACCCGTGACCATCACGCCAGGGCAGCGACCTAACCTTGTCCACAAAGGCGGTCGACGGTTCATGAGGGGTGGGGTTGATGACGGTATGCAGAGTGATGCCTTTGGGCAGATGTACGTCGGGTGTGTCCTCGGCACTGGTCAGTTCCAGCACCACATCCCCCACCGTGCTATCAGGCAGGGTTTCGAGAATACACAACAGCGCGGGCATGGCCGTCATGTCGCCTGCCAACAAGACCCAGTCGCTGTTGGCGTCAACCTGTTTGATCGTTCCCGGGCCAGCGATCTGAATCTCGCTTCCGGGCTGCGCATTCTGCGCCCAGACCGCTGCGAGGCCCCCTGAATCACCGTGCAGGGCAAAGTCCACTGTCAACTCATTGAGTACGGGATCATGGGCGCGGATGGTATAAGTTCGCATCACCGGGCGATCGGGGTGCGCGCGGGGGGCATCAGGAAAGATCAGCTTGATATAGCCACTTTCATTGCCCTGAGGAAAGTCGCGCAGGTCTTCGCCACCCAACACAACGCGTCGCATGTTCGGGCTCAGATCCCATGCACGGACAACCTGCAAATTTCGCCCTTTTGATTGCGCCATAAAAAAACCTCCTAGGACCAAAGCTGATGCAGTTCGAAGTCAATCCTGAGTGATTTAGTCAAATTATTGCCCTGCACAACCCCAAATAGACTGACCCCGCGCACATCGCCTGTGCGCGGGGTCAAAAAAGTCATAATCGCGGTGCGTCAGGAAAACGCCTTGATGACCTTGGCGTAGTTGTCGAGCATCTCAAGCTCTTCTTCCTGAGTGAAATACCCGACGTGGTGCCAGACCACGAACTCTTCGGTGCAGTATTTCTCTTTCAGCGCGCCCACCTGATCGATCACCTGATTGACAGTGCCTTTCCAGACGCGGCCCATCGGTACGTGATAGGGTGGCGCGTTGTAGGCAAAATTGAACAGCTCTTCAAAGTCACGATAATGCTGTTCCGCCTGCGCTTCGGTTGAACCGATTGTCAGGTGGCCGCCCAAAACCAGAGTGTTCCCTACTGTCAGATCGGTATGGCCGTGATGATGTGCCTCTTTCAGATAGATCGGCATGGTCATGTCCATGAACTCGTCCTTGGACACGAACGAGACCAGCTTGGCACCTTCCTTGGCCCAGAATTTCGCCGTCTCCATTGACCACGAAAAGGGCACATAGAGCGGCGGGAAATCACGCCCATCGGTCCTTTTGCGCGGGCGCGGTACGATGCCCATCTTGCGCAAGGTACCGTTGTCGTCGACCGCGCCCTCGCCGCCATATTTTGCGGTCGGGGGGAAGGGCCATGTGATATTGTCGGCGGGGATGTTCCAGAATTCGCCATGATGGCTGAACGTTTCGTTGGTCCAGGCTTTTTTCACCACGGCCCAGCTTTCCTCCATCAATCGCCGGTTCCGGGCATCTTCCTTGGACCGGTCGGATTGCGTCGTGGTGATGTCGAGATGCTGTGCCAGCGTATTCAGCCAGCGCGGCGTGTTGCCCCGGACAAAGCCGCAGAACAGTCGCCCACCAGACATGTGGTCGATCATCGCCATATCCTCGGCCAAACGCATTGGATGGTGGGCCGTTAGTGCCATACCCACCTGCCCTACCATCAGGTTCTTGGTATTCGCCGCGATGTGCATGTTCCACAACAGCGGGTTGGTTGTGGTCTCGATCCCTTCGACCTGAAAGTGATGCTCGGTCATGCAAAAGCCGGCATAACCATTTTCATCGGCGAATTTCATCTGCTCGGTTGTCCGCTCCAACAGCGTTTCGTACCGATCCGGGTCCGACCCCGGCAGCACGACATCTTCGCCTTTTGAACGCATATAGGGTTGAACAAGGATATGGGTTTTCATGGCTTTGCCTTAATTTAGTTATCGTTCACTAATTTTTTACTAGCCACGCTCTCCGCAGAACTTGATTTGGGTCAAAAAATGCAAAAAGGGCGCCCTGTTTCCAGAACGCCCTTCAGCACCGCTGTCTGTGAAGAAGGAGGAGTTACAGACAGCGATCAGCCCGACATACAATGCCAGGTTCACCGGCTTGCATGATCAATTCGTGGCTTACCGCACGAGGCAGCGCGCGGGCCATGAAAGCGCGCGCGGCATCCGCCCGATCCGCATAATAATCAGGCGACTGGTCTCCGGACGCTACCGTGGCCACGCGGGCGATCCGCGCGGACATCCAGGCGGAAAGGCTCAGCGCCACAATTTCCAAATAGTCGCATGCCCCCGACAGCACATCGCCCTGCGCCGCCCCCAATACCCAGTCGGTCGACCGGCCAAGCCGTGTTGCCGCGTCACGCAAGTGGGTCTCGACATCAGAGAGGTCTGGGCCCAGTTTGCCCGCCTCGTCCAGCATGTCGGCGATCAGCCCCTTGATGACGGCACCATTGTCTCCGCGCACTTTACGCATGACCAGATCCCGGGCCTGAACCGCATTTGTACCCTCGTAGATCTCGGTGATCCGAACGTCGCGCACCAATTGCTCAACGCCATAATCTTTGATGAACCCGTGACCTCCATGCATCTGCACAGCCTCGTTCGCCATGCGCGAGCCCATGTCAGACAGATAGGATTTGATCACCGGGGTCAGCAGCGACAGCCGCGTATCAGCTTCTTTGCGCAGTTCCGGGGTCTCGGCACGATGTGCCGCATCCAGCAGACTTGCGCCAAAATAGGCCAATGCTCGGGCTGCATCCATCTCACCTTGTGCGGTCAGCAGGCGACGGCGTACATCCGCATGGGCGATCAGCGGATCGGCGGGACCGTTTGGATTCAAAGGCTCCCCATCCGCGCGGCCCTGGAGGCGTTCGTGGGCGTAGGCTGTTGCCGTCTGCACAGCAGCCTCGGCCACGCCCAACCCCTGCAGCCCAACTGACAGGCGTGCGGCGTTCATCATTACGAACATTGCGGCCAGACCTTTGCCTTCTTCGCCGACGATCCAAGCCTTGGTATCTTCAAAGGAAATGGCGCAAGTGGGCGAGCCGTGGATGCCCATCTTATTCTCAATCCCGGCAATGGTGATCGTATTGCGTTGATCCGTCGTGTTGTTGTCTACGTCCAACATGTATTTCGGAGCCAGAAACAAAGACAGTCCACGCGGGCCAGGCTGTGCACCTTCGACCCGGGCCAGGATCAGGTGGGCGACGTTTTCCGACATATCGTGGTCGCCCCATGTGATGAAAATCTTGTTGCCGGTGATGGCATAAGATCCGTCATCATTCCGCAGCGCCTTGGTACGGATCAGCCCCAGATCTGTGCCGCAATGCGGCTCGGTCAGGTTCATGGTTCCGGCCCAGTTGCCGCTGGTTAGCTGCGGGCAATAGACCGCCTTCTGTTCTTCCGAGCCGTAGGCCATCAGGGCCTCGACCACACCGAAATTCAACTCGTGTATCAGAGCGAATGCCAGATTGGTTCCGGCCATCCCCTCGCGCAAGGCGGCATGTAGGACGAAGGGCAGTTGTTGGCCGCCAAACTCCTCCTCTAATGCAAGCGCGTTCCAACCGTCTTCGCAGAACACCTTGTAGGCGTCGCCAAATCCCGGGGCGGCATAGACCTGACCGTCTTCAAGCCGCGCGCCGGGACTGTCCCCCGCCTCGTTACAAGTGGCAAGGTTGTCGCGCACGAAACCGTTAATCGCGTCAACGACAGCAAAGAACGTGTCTTTGTCGCAGTGTTCGTACCCCGGCAATGCCAGCGTCTTGTCGAGGTCCAGCACCTCGTCCAACAGAAAGGTAATGTCCCGCTGGGGGAGTTGATAGTCCATACCTATAATCCCTCAGTTTTTCAGCGGCTTACCGGTGGTCATGGTGTGACGCATCCGCTCGATGGTCTTGTCCTGACGGATCAGGCGCATCATGCCGTCGGCTTCCAGTTTGTGCAGCGCCTCTTCGTCCAAAGTACCACCGTCCCCGCCCGCCAGCACATGCGCCGTCTCGCGGGCTATTTCGACCGTGTAGGGTGCGTCGGGCATGGCATCAGCTAGGGCGGCCAACTTCGGCTCCAGCGCGGCATTGATTGCGGCGGCATCGAGCGTGATCTCGGCCATGGACGCAGGCTGATACCCATCGGCCAGCGCCAGCGCCGCCGCCTTTGCCTCAGCCAGCAGGCGGTCGCGGTTCATCACCACTCCGTCGGTGGCCTTCAGATAGCCCGCATGCTGCGCCATCGGAGCGGAGCCGGTCATCAGCGCCACCGAGATCACATCGAATGCAGCCTCGGCCCCTTTGACCGGGTCACCCAGTTCTGCCGTTTTGCGCAACAACAGCGCTGTTGTGCCACCCCAAGCCGGCAGCAGACCGACGTTGGCCTCAACCAATCCGATGTTACTTTCGAGCGCGGCCATAACCCGATCCGAATGCATCAATATCTCACAGCCACCGCCCAAAGCCAGCCCACATGCGGCCGAGACCACAGGAAACGGCGCATACTTGATCTTGCGCATCGTGGCCTGACCGATTGCCAACTGCCCTTCAACCAGGTCCAACTCTCCGGCATCGGCACGGTCCAACGCCTTTTTCAGGTTCGCACCCACCGAAAAGTGGTTGCCGTCCGACCCGATGACCATCGCCTTGAAGTCGCGGCCCACAACGTCCAATGCCTCGCTGACACCAGTCATCACCTGATCGTCCAAAGCCGCATTGGGCGCGGTGATCGTCAGCAAAGCAACGCCATCCCCCATATCGTGCAGCGCCACCGCTTCGGTCTGAAACTCCGGGGCATCCGTCAGGTCTGAGGCAAAGATCATCCCCGGCCCGCGCGGCACTTCTGCCTGCTCGCCCGAAGGCAGCAGTACCTTACGGTCACGGCCCATTCCCGAGTAAATCCCGCCGCGTTCCGCAGCAAGCTCCAGCAACGGCGGCACATCCAGACCTTCAGACTTCAGCCTGGCGACAATCTTGTCTGCGCCAATCTTGTCGATCAGCTTGAAAGGACCCATGCGCCAGTTGTACCCAAGCTCCATCGCGGCATCGATATCGGCCGGGTTGGCGGTGATTTCGGGCACGCAATAGGCCGCATAAGACAGCGCTGGCCCCATGACGGCCCAAGCATAATCAGCCAACCGATCACCGGCTTGATCAATGAAGTCGACACCGAAACTCTTGGACAGGTCCGGCCCCTTGGCCTGCGTACGATAGTCAAGCGTCGCCAGATCGACTACTTCAGCCACGGTTTTTCCGTTTGCATCCTTTGATCGACGATAGAACCCTGCGCCCGCCTTGCGACCAGCTAACCCCTTGGCAGCCATCTGATCGAACAGCTCCAGACCCTTAGTATGGAGTTGCTGCGGGTCTTCGGATTCAAGCAGGTTGCGCATGGACAGGCGCGATTTGCCCATCAGATCGATGCCGATCAGATCCATCAGTGCAAAAACGCCCGTTCCGGGCACGCCGAAGGGACGAGCCAGGACCGTGTCAGCCTCTTCCACGGTGATACCACGAGTCACTGCCTCGCGGGCAGCAGCGTTCATCCACAACCCACCCAGACGGTTGGCAATAAAGCCCGGGCGGTCATTGCAGGGCACGACAGTCTTGCCCAAGCACTTGTCGCTGAAGGCACGGGCACGTTCCGCAGCCGCCGGATCGGTATCGGGTCCGGTCACCAGTTCGATCAGGCGCATGTAACGCGGCGGGTTGAAAAAATGCACGATCACAAAGCGCTTGCGCAGGTCATCGCCCATCTGGCTGACCAGATCGGCCAGTGGAATGGTCGAAGTATTCGAGCTCAGCAACGCATCGTCCCGCAGGTAGGGCGCGATTTTCGCATACAGCGCGTGTTTGATGGCGAGGTCTTCCAGGACGACCTCAACAACCCAATCACAGTCGCGCAGCTGTTCCAGATCATCCTCGAGATTGCCCGCCGTTAGCCGCGCCGCGTAGGCCGGATCCGCCAACTGTGGCGCGCGGCCTCTGGTCATGCGCGCGATGGCACTCTTGGCCAGCATCGAGCGATCTTCCGCATCTTTGGGCACGATATCCAGCAGGACCACTTCGGCGCCTGCGTTGGCGAAGTGCGCGGCGATCCCCGCCCCCATCACACCCGAACCGATAACGGCGACTTTGTTGATCGCGCTCATTTACAGAACCTCGAACAGGCCAGCCGCACCCATGCCACCGCCAATACACATGGTGGCGACAATGTATTTCGCGCCGCGTTTCTTGCCCTCGATCAGTGCGTGGCCGACCATGCGCGTGCCCGACATGCCATAAGGGTGGCCCACCGAAATTGCGCCGCCGTCCACGTTCAGGATCTCATTCGGGATACCCAGCTTGTCGCGGCAATACAGGGCTTGCGACGCGAACGCCTCGTTCAGTTCCCACAGGCCAATATCGTCCATCTTGAGGCCGTTGCGCTCCAGCAATTTCGGGACCGCAAAGACGGGACCGATACCCATTTCATCAGGTTCGCAGCCCGCAACCACGTAACCCATGTAGCGGCCCAGCGGTTCTAACCCGCGCTGCTCGGCCAGCTTCTCCTCCATCACGACCTGCGCCGATCCGCCGTCGGACAGTTGCGAGGCGTTGCCGGCGGTGGTCCACTTGTCCTCTCCCATCACCGGGGCCAGTCCGGCAAGGCTTTCCAGCGTGGTCGAGGGGCGGTTGCATTCATCCTGGGTCAGCGTGACCTCTTCGTAAGTGACCTCGCCAGTTTCCTTGTTCTTATTCGCTTTGGTGACAGTGATCGGTACGATCTCGTCATCGAACTTGCCTGCTGCCTGCGCAGCGGCTGTGCGCTGCTGCGACTGCAGGGCAAACTCGTCCTGCGCCTCGCGGCTGATGCCGTAGCGATCTGCCACAGTATCCGCAGTGCGGATCATTGGATGGTAGAAGCCCCGCACGTTTTCCTTGATCCAGTCTTCGGCCAACCGGTGGGTGTTTTCACGGCCCATCACCAGAGAGATGCTTTCAGCTCCGCCACCGACAACCACGTCACAGCCATCCACCATGACCCGCGAACAGGCCCGGGTCAGTGCCTCAAGGCCCGACGAGCAGAAACGGTTGACCGTCTGACCCGATGCCGTCACCGGCAGGCCGGCCCGCATCGCAACCTGACGGCCCAGATTGCCACCATTCGCGCCTTCGGGCACGGCATTGCCAATGATCACATCCTCAATCTCAGACGGGTCGACCCCGGAGCGTTTAACCGCTTCGGCGACGGCATGGCCGCCATAAACGGCGGGGTGAGTGTCATTGAGAGCTCCGCGAAAGGCTTTGCCAATTGCAGTACGGGCGGTCGAGACGATAACGGCAGAACGCATGATAGAGATCCTTGAAAGGCTGAATTTAATTGTCGGTGGGCAGCTTGTAGTCGGCGTATTGATCACGCAGATGCAGCTTGGAGACCTTTCCGGTGGCGGTGTGCGGAAGCTCGGCCTGGAACACCACGTCATCAGGGGTCCACCACTTGGCAATTTGGCCGTCATAAAGCGCCAGAATGTCTTCGCGACTGATCTCCGAGCCCTCGCGTTTGACCGCTACGATCAGCGGGCGTTCGTCCCATTTGCGGTGCTTGGCGGCGATACAGGCAGCCTCCAGAACATCAGGATGGCTCATGGCGATGCTTTCCAGATCAATTGAGGAAATCCATTCCCCACCCGATTTGATGACATCCTTTGTCCGGTCGGTCAGGCGCAGATATCCCTGTGGGTCGATTGCGGCGACGTCACCAGTCGAGAACCAACCGTCCTCGGTGAATGCATCGGCACCTGCCCCGCCCCAATAACTGCTGGCAACCCAGTGACCACGAACCTGCAGCATGCCCGAAGCAATCCCATCGTGGGGCAGCAGTTCGCCTTCGTCATTGACGATGCGCATCTCAACGCCATAAAGCGCGCGGCCCTGTTTGGTCTTGATCTGCAACTGCTCGTCAATGGGCAGCTTGTCCTCGCCCCATTTGAGCATGGCCAGCGAGCCAACCGGCGACAGCTCGGTCATGCCCCATCCGTGAACGACCTCTGTCTCGTGACCTTTCTCGATCTTTTCGATCAGCGACAGCGGAGCCGCCGAACCACCCATCATCGCCCGTTTGACCGTTTTCAGTCTCTCGCCGCGCTGGTCGAGGTATTCGTACAAACCCAGCCAGACTGTCGGTACACCCGAGATCATCGTGACCTCTTCGCCGTCCATCAGTTCTTGCAGCGGCGCGGGGTCCATGCCCGGTCCTGGCAAAACCAGCTTGGTTCCGTTCATGATGCTGGCGTAGGGCAGACCCCAGGCGCAGGCGTGGAACATTGGCACGACTGGCAAAACCGCCTCTCGCGCCGTCAGAGCCAGCCACTCGCCTCCAGACACGCCCATCGCGTGCAGCACCGTCCCGCGATGGGAATACAGCACACCTTTGGGATTACCGGTGGTGCCAGAGGTATAACACAGCGCCATGGCGGCGTTTTCATCGAGTTCGGGCCAGTCATAGACGTCCGGCTTGCCGGCGATCAGGCTCTCGTAATCGCTGACCGACGTCTTCATTTGCGGCACTTGCTCCGGGCCTGTCAGGCTGTACCAACCCTGAACAGTTGGGCAGCGTTCTGATACGGCGTCGATCAAGGGCGCGAAGGTGGTGTCGAAGAACATATGCGTGTCTTCGGCGTCATTGATGATGAAGGCGATCTGGTCGGGATGCAGGCGCGGGTTGATCGTGTGGCAAATCGCTCCGATACAGGCCAGCGCATAATACAATTCAAGATGCCGGTTGTTATTCCAGGCCAGCGTTGCGACGCGGTCCCCAGGACCAACGCCCAATTCAGTCAGCGCGTGCGCCAGTTGCTGCGTGCGGCGCCCCATATCCGCAAAGCTGTAGCGGTCGATTGTCATATCCGAGTTGCGCCAGACAATCTGCGCTTCGGGATGTGCGCGCATGCCATGACGGAAGATGCTGGTCACCGTCAGCGGCATCGTCATGATCTGGCCGGGGATTGTTGCTTTGTCGGTGCTCATTTTGCCTCCCAAATTTTTTGTTGCCAGCATCTGCCTCGGTTACAGAGACGCTGGCGTCATCTCTCCGATGTCCCGTTCAATCCGCCACGACATCTGCAAAACGCCCAAGTCGTCGAACCGGTTTCCGACCAGCTGAATGCCGATCGGCAACCCATTTCGATCTAGTCCCACGGGGATGCTGGATGCGGGTTGTTCTGTCAGGTTGAACAGGAAGGTGTTGGCCCAGCTTTCGAACGGCTTGTTGGGGTCAGACCCCGGCAGTTCTGCGGCAAAGGCGGTGTTCGGTGTCGACGGCAACAGGACGAAGTCGTGTCCGTCAATTAGCGCCAAAGCACGTTCACGCAACGATTGCATGTGATCGAAGTTGCGTTGATGCTCAACCGCCGTCAGGGCCCGCGCGTCATAGCTCCAATCGCGTATGTAAGGCGTCTTTGCCTGCTCATCCTCGGTCTGACGCATCAGTTCGGACAGAGTGCGGACCTTATAGAACGCCTCAGTCGGTTCCCAATCGGTTCGGCTGAACGGCGCGGTTTCATGATAGGTGATCTGGGCGCCCATATCCCGCAAAACCTGCGCCGTTCGCTCGAGCGCGGCACGAACATCTTCGGCCACCGGTTCGCCCAAGCCTAGCTCTGGAACAACAAGAACAGACAGGTTTTCACGGTCGCCACGGGTCAAACGCGAAACATAATTCATCCCGTCCCGGGCCAAGGCGGTGAAGTCACGCCCATCCGCGCCGGTCAGAACATTCATGTGCAACGCGACATCGCCAAAACTACGCGCCAGCGGTCCTGCGGTGATGGCCGGGCTGTTACACACATAGTAGGGAACCCGGCCTTGGCTCGGCTTCAGCCCGGCCAGCCCGCAATACGACGCCGGCAGGCGGATCGAACCCACGATGTCGGTGCCAATCGAGAGCGGCTCGATCCCGGCGGCGACGCTGGCTGACGCGCCCGAGGACGACGCGCCGGTCGTACGCGACAAGTCCCAGGGGTTGCGCGTGACGCCATGTTTGGAACTGACACCGCCGGCCAGAATACCATAGTCGCACATAGTGTTTTTGCCGAGGATCACGGAACCGGCCTCGCGCATCCGGGCAACCGTCGGATGGTCGGTGGTGTTCACCACGACCGCTCCTGCAGCGGAACCGCGATAGGCTGGCATGCCAATGCAATCCAAGGCATCCTTGACCGTCGTCGGCACACCGTCGAGCGGTCCCAGCGCCTCATTGCCATGCCAGCGCTGTTCTGAGGCGCGTGCCGAATCCAGCGCGCGTTCAGCATCCAGATGATAGATCGCGTTGATCTGCGGATTGACTGCAGCAATCCGATCCAGCGCGGCCTGCGTGACCTCGACCGGGGAAAGTTCCAGCCGGGCAAAGGCCTGCACCATCGCACGCGCCGATAGTTGGGAATAAGGGGCCGTCATGGGTGAGAATTCTGGCTCGATCAGATGGGGTGTCAGTCTTCGGTGCGCTGGACGTAGTAGACCTTGGCGGCGATCTTCCAGCCCTCGCCGGTGCGGACCAGCGACAGATAGTCGATGAAGTAGCGCGGCTGAACGGCACAATCGATCTTGACCATCGCCGTGTTCGGGCCGGACTGATCAATCGAGATTGTGTGACCGTAGACGGGATAACCTTTGGACTTGGGGCTTTCGCGGCCACCGATGACTTCTTTGTACTTGTCCAGTGTCATGTGGATGTAGCTGCCATCTTCGTTGGCGCAGGTCAGGTCACATTCCGGCAGGAACATCTGGTCTACTTTTGTGATGTCGCCGTCATGCAGGTTTTCGATATAGGCCTGCATCAGAGCTTCGATATCGGCAAATGCGGTCATGGAATGTCCTCGGTCGTAAGTATCTGGGGGTGTCAGCTGTCAGGCTGCCTTGTCGGTGAGCAAAGCTTGACGGTACCGCTTGAGGTCTTCGATCGTACCGACCTTGAGGCCGTGGCGGGCTCCAAACTCCAGCAAGTCCGGCAAGCGCGCCATTTCACCGTCATCCCTCATGATCTCGCAGATCACTCCGGAATCGCCTTGCCCCGACAGGCGGGCCAGATCGACGGCGGCCTCGGTGTGGCCTTCCCGCTCCAATACGCCGTCAGGTTTTGCCACCAGAGGGAAAAGGTGACCGGGCGAGACTAGGTCAACCGAAGACCCAGTATCTGACGCCAAGAGCGCAATGGTCCGCGCCCGGTCGCTGGCGGAAATGCCAGTGGTGGTGCCTTCTTTTGCGTCCACCGAAATGGTGAACGCCGTATGATGGGGGTCGGTGTTCAACGCTGCCATCGGTCCCAGATTGAACTTTTCAGCCCTTTCCGGCGGGATCGCCATGCAGATCAGGCCCCGACCAAAGCGCGCCATGAAGTTCACGGCGGCCGCGTCGGTGCAGGCGGCAGGGATCACCAAATCGCCCTCGTTCTCGCGGTTTTCGTCATCAACAAGAATGACCATGCGGCCCTGCGCGCAGTCCGCAATGACATCTTCGATGGGCGACAACCGATAAACCTCGTGCAGGTCGAACATGATCTTTTCCTTAACCGTTCAGAGGTTTGATGACGCCTTCGGCAAATTCGATCAGAGCCTCCTGCTCAATCTCGTCGCCGAAATAGTTCACGTGGTGCCACACGAAGAATTCTTCTATCTGATACCGTTCGGCCAGTTCGCCGACCTGATCGAGAACCTGCTGGCGCGAACCATCCCAGACGCGACCCAGCGGCACGTGATACGGCGGCGCGTCGTAGGCTGAGAACCATAGGTTGTCGAACATCTCGCGATACTGCCTGGTCTTGGCGGGGGTCTTGCCCATCATCAGATGCGCGCCCAAGGCCAGAACGTCGTTGTTTGTGGTCTGCGTCAGTCCGTTTTCATGCGCTGCCTGCAGGCAATTCTCCAGGATCACCGGCATGAACTCTTCTTTGTCGGCGGTCACGAAGGATACCATCTTGGCCCCTTCCGAGGACCAAAACTTGGCGGTTTCCATCGAGTAAGAGAACGGCGCATACACCTTTGGGTGCGGTTTTTGCAGCGGGCGCGGAACGATACCCGATTTGCGCAGGATCTTGTTTTCATCGACCGGGTTGTCACCACCCCACAGCTTGGTCGGATTAAACTCCCACTCGACGTTCGACGGGAAGTTCCAGAATTCGCCCTGATGTTCGGTCAGGTCATCAGTCCAAAGCGACTTGATCAGACGCCAGTTTTCATACAACGCGCGTCGGTTGCGCTGGTCTGCCTCGGACTTGTCGGACTCGGCCGAGGTGATGTCCAGATGCTGCCCCATGGTTGCTGTCCAACGCGGTGTGTTCCCGCGTGAGAAACCCGCGAAGACGCGACCGCCAGTCATGTGATCAAGCATGGCGATGTCTTCAGCCGTCTTGATCGGGTTCATCGCCGTGAGGTTCATTCCCAGCTGACCCACTGTGAAGTTCTTGGTGTGCTGAGCGATGTACATGTTCCAGAACAGCGGGTTGGTTGTGCATTCCACACCTTCGACCTGCATGTGATGCTCTGTCAGGCAGAAGCCGTCATACCCAAGCTCTTCGGCCAGTACCATCTGATCGCGCAGCGTGTGCATCATCTTGTTGAACCGCGTAGGATCACGCCCGGCAAGCTGGGTGTCCTCGCCATGCTGGCGCGCGAATGGAATGGCGAGAATCTTGAACTTCATACAGGCGTCCTCCGGCGTGTTATTGAACGTTCACTAACACTCTCATGAGGCCGCCAAATTCGTCAAGCCCCGAAATGTCTTTCCCTGCGTCGCCCGGGCACTGCGACGATTTCCAACTGGACAAGACATAAGGATTTCAACATGTTGCCTCGGGGCAAGATCCTAAGGAGGCAGGCCGGGTGTTTTTATATTCAGCAGCGCAAGTCGATGAATTCATTAAGAAATCACAGCTGGATGGCGTATGCCTAGCGCTGGCGATTGATGCTGCGCGGGAAGAACTGAAGCGCCTGGGTGACACATTGCATCCGACTTTGATCAACACCTCGGCCACGAATCTGGCGACACCAGGACAGGGCCAGATCGAAGCCCAGGCCTTGCGAATGTCGCCAGAGGATTCGCCGCTGACATCTTACCGTGTTTCGATCGTTCAGGCCGGTCGCAAACCGGGCGAGTCCGCCACTCTGATGGAAGTGACCTGTACGTTCTCGGTTGACACCGATCTGATGGAAACACCGAAAACCACTCAGGCCGAAAAACCCGCCCGCGCCCTGTCCGACACAGCCGAGGAGCGGCGGCGGCAGATATTTGAAGGCGCTTGCAAGGTGATCGCCAAGCACGGGTTCGGCAATGCCTCGATGCGCGAGATCGCCAAAGAATCCGGGCTGTCGGTTCCGCTCATGTACAAGTACATCAAGGACAAGGACGATATCCTGCATCTGATCACCACCATGTGCATGCAGGACATTATCGATTTCTTTGATACCGGAGAGCTGTTCACCGGACCCGCAGATCAGAACCTTGAAAAGGCTGTAGACCGGTACATCGACTACATCGGCGAGAATCGTCGCTATATAAATCTGGTCTACTCAGAAACACGCTCGATGTCGGCCGAGAACCGCGCGCGTGTATTCGACATGGAACGCGACTTCATGGGACGCTGGAAAGGCATTCTGGATCAAGGGGTCGAGCAGAAGGTGTTCCGCCCCATGAATACGGAATTGATGGCGAACTATCTGTATTTCCTGTGCAACGTCTGGTCCCTCAGGCACTGGAGCATTGGCAAGTTTCCCGAAAGTGAAATCCGCACCAGCCTGAAGGCCTTGATCATGGACGGCGTTCTGGCCGAGTCCGATCCTGCCAAAGCGGCAAAACCCTGAATTCTGTCGTTTCCGGGCAATTTAGTCGCAAACCAACTTGCGGCATGATCCGGTCGAAGCAAAAATACGCTTATGACTATGATCTGTGCTCCAAATCGTCTGGACCGCCGCGCAACCGGTTGTGACCTCGTCGTCAGCGGGTGATCGCAGGGGCTGTGCGCCCTTTGCTTTCTGCCTAGACAATGGACAATTCGGATTACTTCATGACATCTCAATCGTTGCGCCTGGCCATCGACATTGGCGGCACCTTTACCGATACGGTACTCGTCTCGGGCGACGAGACCATACTGGCTTCGACCAAGACACTGACAACTCACCAGAATCCGGCCGATGGCGCGATGGAAGGTGCAATGCGTGTCATGGAACAATCGGGCCGTGCCCTAAGCGAGTTAACGGGTTTCATCCATGGAACGACACTGGCGACCAATGCACTGATTGAACGGCGCGGTGCCGTTGTAGCGACGGTCACGACCGAAGGGTTCAGGGACATTCTGGAGATCGCCTACGAACGGCGCTATTCACAGTACGATATCAACCTGGAAAAGCCCGACCTGCTGGTGCCCCGCGAACGGGCGCTGACGATCCGGGAACGGATGTCCGCCGACGGTAACGTGTTGATTGACTTGGAAGACAGTGCCGTCGACGCACTGCTGGACGATCTTGATGCCAGCGGCGCCGAGGCCGTCGCAATCTGCTTCATGCACGCCTATGCCAACCCGTCGCATGAACGCAGGTTGCGTGACATCATTGCAGAAAAGCGACCCGATCTCACGGTGTCTATCTCGTCCGAAGTCAGCCCCGAGGCACGTGAATTCGACCGGCTCTGCACCACAGTCGCCAACGCATACATCCAGCCATTGATGGAAAGCTATCTGGCGCGGTTTGTAGCTCAGTTTGAATCTGAGGGCGTGTCCTGTCCGATCCTGATGATGACTGCGGGCGGCGGGATGTGCACCGTTCAGACAGCCGCACGCTTTCCTATCCGTCTTGTTGAAAGCGGGCCTGCGGGCGGAGCTATCCTTGCCGCGCGCATCGCGGCGCGTGCAGGGATCAACGAGGTTCTGTCTTTTGACGTTGGTGGCACGACTGCCAAGCTTTGTCTGATAGACAATGCACGACCTCAAACCTCGCGCCAGTTCGAAATCGCGCGGGCAGCGCGGTTTATCAAAGGTTCGGGTATGCCAGTGCGCATCCCTGTGATCGAGATGATCGAGATCGGCGCTGGCGGCGGCTCCATCGCCGGTGTTGACCGGCTGGGGCGGCTGACCGTTGGGCCGAAATCGGCCGGATCGGAACCCGGCCCAGTGGCCTTTGGACGGGGTGGCACCGAACCAACGGTGACGGATAGTGACATCGCTTTAGGCTATATCGTGCCGGACACATTTGCCGAAGGGTATATCAAGATCGATCCTCAAGCCTCCAAAGAAGCGCTGAGCAGGGTGATTGGGTCTCGGCTGGATACCGACGCGACGGGATCAGCCGATGGGGTCAGCAGGATCGTCGACGAGAGCATGGCCAGTGCCGGCCGGATGCACGCCGTGGAGTCGGGTAAAGACCTTGGTCCCCGCACCATGATTGCCTTTGGCGGCAACGGCCCGCTTCACGCCAGTCGCGTGGCGCGATCCGCTGGTGTCAGTCGAATTGTGATCCCACCCAATCCGGGCGTCGGCTCGGCAGTCGGTTTCCTCTTCGCACCAGTCAGCTTCGAGATCGTGCGCTCGCGCTACTCGTTGCTGGAGACACTGGACCTCGACGGAATCAACTCTCTGTTTGCCGACATGATTGCCGAGGCCAGTGGTGTTGTCGCTCAAGGTGCGGGCGATGCCCCCACCGAGACGCAGCGCACCGCCTTCATGCGCTACAACGGTCAGGGCCACGAGATCGAAATCGCGCTGCCCGACCGCGTCCTGACAGCCGATGACATCGATCCCCTGATTACTGCTTTTGAGGCGGAATACCGCAAGCAATTCTCGCGACCGGTGCCGGGAATGCAGATCGAGATCCTGAACTGGGCCGTGCGCGTGGCCACGCCGGACTCCGAAATACCTGACCTGCCCGTAACACCATCTCTGACCACGATCACGCCTGCTGAAACGCGGCCCATCACCTGCGACGTGGACGGGAAAGCAAAACTCGCTGGCTTTGTGCCGCGCGACAGCCTGAACCCCGGCGATCGGGTCTGTGGCCCTGCGCTGATCACCGAACCGCAGACCACCACGCTGGTCTCGGCCGACTTTTCGGCGCAAGTGGACGCCATTGGAAACCTCGTCCTGATCCAGGACCAGAAAGGAGGCGCATGATGACTGCCGATCTTTCCCCCGCCCGCCTGCAAGTGATGTGGAACCGCCTGCTGGCCGTGGTCGAAGAGCAAGGCCAGACCCTGATCCGCGCGGCGTTTTCACCCATCGTACGAGAATGCGGAGACATCTCTGCCGGGATTTTCGACGTCTCCGGGCGAATGTTGGCACAGGCCGTCACCGGCACGCCGGGCCATATCAACACAATGGCCGAGGCGGTGATGCATCTGCGCGCGCATTTCCCTGTGCAAAACATGAAGCCCGGCGACATCTACATGACCAACGATCCCTGGCTGGCCTCCGGGCATCTGAACGATTTTTTGCTGATGATGCCCGCATTCAAGAACGGTAAGGTTGTGGGCTTTACCTCCTGCACATCACATCTGGTCGATCTGGGGGGCCTCGGTATGGGGCCAGAGGGCTCGGACGTCTATGACGAAGGTCTGCTGATTCCGCCCTGCAAACTGGTCGTAGAGGGCGTACCGAACGCCCTGCTGCTGGACATTGTCCGCGCCAACAGCCGCGAGCCGATTGCAAACGAAGGTGATATTTACGCGCTGATCGCTTGCTGCGAGGCCGGGGTGAACCGGTTAGTCGATATGATGGACGAATTCGGCATCGACGATCTGGACCGGCTGGGCAGCTATATCATCGACACTTCGCGCCGAGGTACGCTGGAGGCGATCGCCGAGGTTCCGGAAGGCGTCTACAAGAATGCGCTGAAGATGGATGGTTACGAGAATGAGCTGGAACTGCACGCAACCCTGACCGTCAGCAAGTCGGGCATGCATGTGGATTTTACAGGCACTTCGGGCTGTTCGCGCAAGGGCATCAACGTGCCGCTCAACTATGCCACCGCCTATACCGTTTTCGCGCTGCGCTGCATCGTCGGCTCCGATATTCCAAACAACGCCGGATCGCTGGAGCCATTCACCGTGGACGGACCGAAGGGCTGCATCCTGAATGCGCAACGCCCTGTGCCGGTTGCCATGCGGCACACGCTGGGACAGGTAACGCCCGATCTGGTGCTGGGCTGCTTGCATCAGGCGCTTCCCGATGCGGTCCCGGCCGAGGGCGCATCGTGCATGTTCGATCTACCGATGCGCCATGCCCCCGAAGTGGCCCGCGATGGTGGCCGCGAGTTTGCGGTCGAACCGGTCCACAACGGCGGCACTGGTGCACGGCCTCATGCAGATGGGCTGTCCGCCACCGCCTACCCCTCGGGCGTATTCGGCAGTCAGGTCGAGATAACCGAAAGTGTTGCGCCCGTCACCATCTGGCGGCGCGAGTTGCGTCCGGATTCCGGCGGCGCGGGCAAGTATCGCGGCGGGCTGGGCCAGAGGATCGAGGTGACCTCGGCCAATGGTGCGCCTTTCATTGTGTTCCTCTCAGTCGAGCGCCTTAAGTTTCCGGCGCTTGGTCGCAGGGGCGGACAACCCGGCGCCCCCGGGTGCATTCGATTCCGTGACAGCGAAAGTGACATTCCAGGCAAAGGTGAATTGCGGGTTGAGGACGGCGATTACCTGATCTTTGAAACCCCCGGCGGCGGCGGCTTCGGCCTTCCGGCGGAACGCGATGCACAGGCAGTTGCCTTGGATCTCAAGCGCGGATTGATCAGCGAAGACGGCGCAAAAGCCTATGGAGGTGCGACATGATCCGCCCGGTCCCCCATGTAGGCGCAATGGCCGCCTATGCTCTGGCCGATCTCGGTGGTGAAGGGACAATCTCGTTGGCCCAGAACGAAAGCGCCTTTGCCGCAAGCCCTGCTGCAATCGCAGCGGGCCGATCCGCGATGGCGGACCTGCCGCTTTATCCCGACCCGGAATGGCCTGAACTGCGCACCGCAATCGCCGATGTGCACGGGTTGGATCCAGCACGGGTGCTGTGCGGCGCGGGTTCCATGGAATTGATCGGTTGCCTGATCCGGGCCTATGCCGGGCCTGGTGACCGCGTGCTGGGAACGGATTATGGATACGCCTTCGTCTCATCCGCCGCAGCGCAGGTGCAGGCTGACTACGTCAAAGCCCGTGAGATCGACCTGACCGTATCCGTGGATGACATCTTGGCCGCGATTAGGCCTAAAACCCGGATCGTCTTTGTCTGCAATCCCGGCAACCCCACTGGCACATTGATCCCGAATGCCGAAATCCTGCGCCTGCGGGACGGATTGCCCGGAGACGTTCTTCTGGTCGTGGATCAGGCCTATGCAGAGTTTTCCGACTACGCAAATGACCCGGCCGAGATTTTCGCTCTGGCAGTCCGGGGTGATACCGTGGTGATGCGCACGTTTTCCAAGGCGTACGGTTTGGCAGGCGCGCGCGCGGGCTGGGGGTATTTCCCGCCAGAGATAGCGAACGAAGTGCGCAAGCTATTGAACCCCAACAACATTTCTATCGCGTCGCAAACTGCTGCCGCAGCCGCGATGCGCGATCAGGACCACATGAAGGACGTGGTTTTCCGAACGGCTGGGATCCGGGGCCGGTTTGCCGAAGATTGCCGGGCATTGGGCCTGACTGTCCCCGAAAGCCATACCAATTTCGTGCTGCTGCGCTTTGCCTCGGCGGAAGACGCGCATCGTGCAGATGCAGCCCTGCGTGCCGAAAACCTGCTGATGCGCGGCATGGGGGGATACCGGCTGGCTGATTGTCTGCGCGCCACGATCTGCGAGACACCAGTAATGGATCGCTGTCTGGCCATCCTGAAAGGAGTTCTGAAATGACCGAGACCCGAACTACCGCGAAGATCGGTGTTCTGGTGCCTTTCACCAACACCAATCTTGAACCGGATATGGAACTGCTGCGTCCGCCGAACACGACGGTCCATTTCCAGCGCATGGGCGGCTATGACGTGGACGAGGTTCCTGGCTCGGACCAGATGGCCGGATTAGGGGCATCCGATATCAGCCATGACCTGCGGATGATCTCGGGCGTTCGCCCCGATGTGGTGCTGTATGGCTGCACCTCGGCAACGCTGACACATGGACCATCCTTTGACGCCGATCTGGCGCAACAGATCAAGGCTGGCTCAGGCGCTAAGTCCTTAACCGCAGCCGGTGCGCTGATTGCCGGCATCAAAGCGGTTGGCGCGACAAAGGTCGGTTTCTCTTCGCCTTATCTGGGTGAAATCAACGATCAAGCGATAGATTTCTTGGCCCATAACGGCATTGAAACCGTCAACCGCGCCGATATTGGTCGCGAACTTGGCAATTATGGGCAAGGAGAACTGACGCCGGACGAGGTGTTTGATCTGGCCTGTCAGGCCGATCATCCGGATGCTCAGGCAATTGTCCTGAGCTGTACCGACATGCGCTCGGTCGAGGCGGTCGAACGTATCGAGGCCGCTTTGGGCAAACCGGTCGTCACGTCCAATCAGGCAATGATGTTTGGTTTGATGAAAGCCCTGAATCTGCCCCGCCACGATGCCCTGCCCGGGAGTCTGTTCGATAACCTTTGACTTGGATCGGGGCACGGCAACCACCCTGCCCCGGTCAGCCCCTAGGGTTCTCCACTGCCGATCTCTTCGCGGCGATTGGCGATATAGGCGTCCAGCTCTTCACGTATCGCCGGGTCCATTTCCGGGGCCTGATATTCCCGCAAAGCCTGCTGCCAGAGATCTGTCGCCCGTTGCAATGCGTCTTTTGCCCCGGCAGCCTCCCAGTTTTCATAGTTCTGCCAGTCCGACAGCATCGGCTTGTAGAACGCGGTCTCATACCGCGCCATCGTGTGTTCGGTGCCAAAGAAGTGCCCCCCGGTCGGCACTGAACTAATCGTATCAAAGCCCAGTTCGTCGGCATCGAACTTAATCGGCTTGAGAAACTCCATCATGTTCTGGATGATTTCGACGTCCATTATGAATTTCTCGTAGGAAGCCGTAAGGCCGCCCTCTAACCAGCCCGCGGCGTGATAGACAATATTTGCACCGCCGAGAACCGCGCCCCAGGTCGCCATCATTGTCTCATATGCGGCCTGAAGGTCGACCACGTTCGACGCATTGGCGTTCGATGTTCGGTACGGAATACCGTAGCGCCGCGCCAGTTGGCCACCCACGATGTTGGCTTTGGCGTTCTCCGGTGTGCCAAAGGCCGGGGCGCCGGATTTCATATCCACGTTGGACGTGAACGAGCCATACATGACCGGCGCTCCGGGGCTGACCAGTTGGGTCAGAACAACACCGAACAGAGCTTCAGCATTCTGCTGCGCCAGCGCCGCGGGCAGAGTGACCGGTGTCATCGCCCCCATCAGGGTGAACGGCGTCACCGTTACAGGCTGACCGTATTCCGCCATCGCAATCAGGCCATCCCCCATTGCATCGTCGAAAAGACGTGGCGAGTTGACCGATATGATCGTAATTACACCGGGATCACCGCGCATCTCTTCGGGCTTTTGTCCGCGCGAGATCGCCATCATGTTGATCCCATCCATCGCCCGCCCGCGCCCGATAGCGGTGCAGTGAAAGCTCAGATCGCTATACGTCAGATTGGCGTTGTAGGTATCCAAGTGGCGGTTGTTGGCAGGCATTTCAATCGGTGCCATCACCTGATTGCCGATCAGATGTATCGCATTAAAATGATGGGCCAAGCGGATGAAATTACAGTAATCATCGAAATTGCCCTGACGTCGCCCATTGATACAGTCGTGAACGTTCGGAGGCCCCGCCACCAGCCCAAAATTTACGTGATTGCCGCCTAGCGTGATCTGCTTGGCGCGATTGCGCGAGGTCAGAGTGAATTCGCGCGGAACTGTTTTGAGGGCTTCCAAAACGATGTTCTCATCCATACGGATCGTCTTGGTGTCTCGGTCGACAATTGCCCCGGCGCGCTCAAAGATATCCATGACGTTGTCGCCCATGACGCGGATGCCCGCCTCGGACAGGATCCGCATCGAAGTCGCATGCAATTGGTCCATCTGGTCAGGGTTCAGCAACTCGAACGGCGGGTACTCATTGCGGATCTGTTGCCACGGCAGCTGATCAACACCCGCTGCGTTGCGGCCAGATTTACCGCGACGTCCGCCTCCGCGTCTTTCTCGTGCCATGTTCTGTCTGCCCCCGTTTCCGATTCTGGATGTAGCCGAAATGCGCTCGGCTGCGCGGTTCAGCACTTTCAAAAAGTACCAACCGCAGAAGCCCTGTTTTGCCACTTAGCGACGCTTTTATGTCGGAAAGAGAGCATGAGGATTTCTCACGCCTGCACGAAAAAAATCTTGGGGCATTGGGTCGGGAACTTTTGCAGCTTAGCCTTCGCATCCTGTCGCATTTGGCACCTGAGAGGTGTCGCGATTGGACAAGATACCCCACTGCTGCTTTCCCTATGCAGGTCATTAGCCGCTGGGAGAAACCCGATAATGATGAACCTGCCCCACCTCACCTTCCTACGGTCATTCGAAGCTTCCGCACGACACCTGAGTTTCACCAGTGCCGCCGAAGAGCTGAACTGCACCCAATCTGCGGTCAGCAACCACGTGCGGTCCCTAGAGGAATTCATCCAACGCCCGTTATTTGTGCGCCACCCCCGCTCTCTGTCACTTACAGACGTCGGAGAAGCCTATTTGCCGTCTGTGCGACACGCTCTGCAAGAAATCGACGTCGCAACCCGATCCGTTAGCCAACGCCCGCACACCCGAAAAGTGGTCATCTCCTGCCCGTTCAGTCTGGCGGAAAGCTGGTTGCCGGACGTGATCCGCGAGTTCAACGCGGCTCATCCTGATATTGATCTGACTGTCCACGGGACGGTTTGGACCGACGTGGAAAACAGCGTCTCTGATGTCTCGGTCACGATTCATCATGTCGACGAAGCGACCGCTGATATGAAACGATTGTGGGTGGAGAAACTGACAGTCGTCTGCGCGCCGGGCTTTACAGTGGATGGAAAGCCGCTGCGCGATCCGAAACAGTTGCGACGTACGCGCCTGATCCACATTCTCGGTCGGCCTGCCTATTGGGAACTTGTCAGCAAGTATTTTGGCCTGACCGACCTGAACCTGAACGAGGGCCAGCGAACAAACGCCTCCAATCTGGCAATGGAATTGGCGGTGCGGTCCCTGGGCTGTGTCGTTTTGCCAAAATCTCTTACCCGTTCTTATGTGGCACGCGGAGTGTTGATCGAACCCTTCGAAATCGATCTGACCAGCCCATGGGCCTACTATTTCACGGCCAAGGACAAGCTTCCAACACCTTCGGTACAACTGTTTCGGAATTGGTTGTTGAAGGCTGCCGCTGACGAAAAGTGGTTCGATTGCGACATGTCGAAAGCCTGAAAACCAGATTTCGAAATGTCTGTTTTGGAAGCGGAATTGTCGCAAGTATTTCAGCGCAGAAACGGGTCGGAAATATTCTGTGCCTGTGAGGTGCCGCTGTTTGATTCTCAGGCAGCGGAGAATTGGGAAGCCGGTGAAATTCCGGCACTGCCCCCGCAACGGTAAAGAAGGTCAGGTACGGCAAACAACCACTGGGACGAGGATCCCGGGAAGGTGCCGATACCGGGCGAAAGCCCCTTCCAAGTCCGGAAACCAGCCTCGCAGATAAGTCAAACCGCGGGTGGCGGTGGGGGCGCAGGTTTCGGACGTGATCCTCGCACGGCACCGGACGGTTCTCCCTTGCCATCTGCCCAAGCAATGCCGCGGGGCGCGGCAGGAGAGCCAGAAGTGAGCAAAATTCAAACCCTATTGGCCCGTCGAAACCCAGGCTATGCGCTGGAGCAGGCGTTTTATACTGATCCAGAAGTTTTCCAGACAGACCTTGAAACCATCCACTACCGCGATTGGCTGTTTGCCATTCCCGCCTGCGAACTGGAAAAACCCGGCAGCTACGTGACCTACAACGTCGGAGCTTACCGCGTCATCATTGTGCGTGGCGCGGACAATCAGATACGGGCCTTTCACAATACCTGCCGCCATCGCGGGTCGGTCATCTGCAAGGCCGCAAAGGGACATGCACCCAAGCTGGTTTGCCCATACCACCAGTGGACCTATGAACTTGACGGGTCCTTGTTGTGGGCCCGCGACATGGGGCCGGGCTTTGATCCAAAGCAACACGGATTGAAGACGGTTCATTGCCGGGAACTGGCCGGTCTCGTTTACATCTGCCTGGCCGATGAAGCGCCGGGTTTCGATACATTTGCCGAACTTGCGCGGCCCTATCTGGAGCCTCATGACCTAGGCAACGCCAAAGTGGCCTTTGAGAGTTCGATCATCGAGAAAGGCAACTGGAAGCTCGTTTGGGAAAACAACCGCGAATGCTATCATTGTGGCGGCAACCACCCGGCGCTCTGCCGCACGTTCCCCGATGATCCGGCAGTAACCGGAATAGAAGGCGGTGAAACCCCGGCCCACATGCAAGCGCACTTTGACCGGTGCGAAGCTGCGGGGATGCCATCTAAGTTCTACCTGCATGGTGATGGCCAATACCGTCTGGCGCGGATGCCTCTGAAAGAAGGCGCAGAGAGCTACACGATGGATGGAAGATCAGCCGTGCGCCGTTGGTTGGGTCGCTCGCCGTTCGCGGATGCTGGGTCGCTGCTCAAGTTCCACTATCCGACCACGTGGAACCACTTTCTGGCCGATCACTCGATTGTTTTTCGAGCCACACCCATCGGTCCTACGGAAACCGAGGTCACCACGAAGTGGCTGGTCCACAAAGAGGCCGTCAAAGGTGTCGATTATGACCTGAAACGCCTGACCGAGGTCTGGATCGCTACCAATGACGAAGATCGTCAGGTGGTTGAGGATAACCAGCAGGGCATCAACAGCCCCGCCTATATTCCCGGACCTTATTCGCCCTCACAGGAATCCGGGGTTCTTCAGTTTGTCGATTGGTACTGCAACACATTGGCCGCCCGACTGGCGCCGGGTGCTATGGCCGCGGAGTAAAGGTTATGAAAGATCTAAACCCGCCCTTGGCAGCAACGTGGCAAGATAGTGAAACCCTGGAATGCGTCTCGGTCGTGCCCGAGATGCCAAACACCGCCAGTTTTACCTTTCGCGCACCCTCTGCCGCCCTGTTCGCCTACCAGCCCGGACAGTTTCTGACACTCGAGATCCCCGCTCCGGGACAGCCGGGCGGAGTAGTGCATCGGACCTATACGATCTCGTCCTCACCCTCCCGACCCAGATCCATTACGATCACGGCCAAAGCGCAGGCCGACAGTATTGGTACACTCTGGATGCTTGACAATCTTCAGCCAGGCATGCGGATAAAGGCCATCGGCCCCGCTGGACTGTTTACAAATGCCCGAAGCACTGCGGGCAAGTATCTGTTCATTTCCGCAGGCTCGGGCATCACTCCGATGATGTCGATGACCACCTGCATGTGGGATGAAGGGCGCAATTTGGATATCGTCTTTATCAATTGCGCCAAACGCCCGTCCGAGATCATCTTTCGCCAGCGACTTGAACAAATGGCCAGCCGCACGCAAGGTCTGGATCTGAAATTCGTGGTGGAAGAGGCCGATCCCTACCGGCCCTGGACCGGATATCAGGGACAGTTCAATCAACTGATGCTGGGGTTGATGGCTCCGGACTATCTGGATCGCGAGGTCTATTGTTGCGGTCCGGAACCCTTCATGCAAGCCGTGCGGGATGCGCTGACGGGCCTTGGTTACGATATGGAGAATTATCATCAGGAAAGCTTCGGCGCGCCCGTTGAGACCGAGGCCGATCAGCCCGATCTGGATGACATCATCCCCGATGAAGAGACCAGTGCAGAAATCCACTTCGCAAGCTCGGGCATAACTGCCAAAGTTGCCGAAACTGACACCGTGCTGGCGGCGGCTCGGTCCGTGGGCCTCAACATTCCATCGGGTTGCACTTTCGGAGTCTGCGGCACTTGCAAGGTCAGAAAGACTTCGGGCGAAGTTCACATGGTCCACAACGGCGGGATTTCAGAAGACGACATCGAAGCTGGCTATATCCTTGCCTGTTGTTCCAACCCGATCGGCAAGGTCGAAGTCGAAGTTTGAGTAGCGCGGAAGGCGTGGTTTTCGCGCCTTCCGTTTTATCCTCAGGAGTCCGTCCTTTTGTTCAGCCTTTCAAAGGTACTCAGGCTCTGTTCCGACGCTGCCACCCAAGCAGGCTGAAACACGCAAACAGGACAGCCGCCACGCAAACGATGGACGGACCGGCCGGTGTATCAAAAACATACGCCGCCCGCAGCCCGGCCACAGCGGACGTCGCCCCTATTGCTGCGGCAATCAACGCCATCGATTCAGGCGACCGCGCCAGGCTACGCGCTGCCGCCGCCGGGATAATCAGCATCGCCGCGATCAGCAAAACCCCCACGACTTTGATCGCAACAGCCACTGTAACCGCCAGTGACAGTGTCAGCACCAACTGCTCGCGCTTGGGATCGAAGCCGCTGGCATAGGCCAATTCCTTGTTCAGCGTCGCAGTCAAAAGCTGGGACCAACGCCATGTGATCAGAGCAACCACCAGCGCGGCACCGCCCCAGATCACGATCAGGTCCGAGCGGGAGACGGCCAGAATGTCGCCGAACAGGTAGGCCATCAAATCAATGCGAACGCCGGATAGAAACGACACCGCCACAAGACCAAAGGCCAAAGCGGAATGCGCCATAACACCCAGCAAGGTGTCCATCGCATATCCGCGCCCTGCCAACAAAGTGACAGTCAGTGCCATCAGAAGTGCAACGGCCAGCGCACCAGTGAAAACCGACATTTGAAACGTCAAAGAAAGCGCAACGCCCAGTATCGCAGCGTGCGCTGTAGCATCTCCGAAATAAGCCATCCGCCGCCACACCACGAAACATCCAAGCGGAGCTGCGGCAAAGGCCACGCCAACGCCAGCGAGCGTTGCCCGGGTCATAAAATCATCAAGCATTATTCTGCGGCTTCCTGAGAGTTCGTATCGCAAGTGTGGTCATGATCGTGATCATGGCGATAAAGAGCGAGCGCGCCACCCGTGCCAGTACCGAACAGCGCTCGGTACTCGGGGGCCGAGGCCACAACGGCCGGTGAGCCTTCACAACAAACATGGCCGTTCAGACAAATCACCCGGTCCGAAGCGCTCATAACCACGTGCAGCTCATGACTGATCATGATGATCGCACACCCGGTTTCGCGGCGCACGGCTTCGATTTGGCGATAAAACGCGGCCGATCCGGGTTGGTCGAGGCCTTGCGTTGCCTCATCCAAAAGCAGGATTTCAGGCCGGTTGATCAATGCCCGCGCCAGCAACACGCGCTGAAACTGACCGCCAGAGAGCTGCGACATTTGACGCTTCAGAAGGTCGGGAACGCCTGCTGTTTTCAATGCATCCGCGCAGTCTTTGCGCGAAACGCGATTTGTCAGGCGCATGAAGCGTTCAACTGTGATGGGCAGGGTCGGATCAATGTGCAGCTTTTGCGGGACGTATCCAATTCTCAGACCCGGCTTGAGCTTAACCTGCCCGGAGGCCGGTGTCGCCGCACCAATGATCGCCCGCAGAAGGCTGGTCTTGCCCGAGCCATTGGGACCGACAATCGTAACGATCTCGCCCGGCTCAACAGCCATTGCGACGTTACGCAGAACGGTATTGGCCCCATAGCTTATGCTGAGGTCTTCTACGGTAATCAGGTTCATTTCTACGCCTTTTCGGTGCAGTCGGGGCAGACACCTTCGGCTTCTACAACTGTCCGTTCAATCTCGAAACCCACGGCGCGCGCAGCGGCACCCAAAGCACCCTTGGCGGGCGCGGAATGCGCTTCGGCTACGGCGTCGCATTTTCTGCAGATCATAAAGGCTGGCGAATGTGTGGCACCGGGATGCGCGCACGCCACAAAGGCATTCAAACGCTCGATCTTGTGTACAAATCCATTGTCGACAAGAAAATCGAGTGCCCGATAGGCTACAGGCGGCTGAGACCCGAAACCTGCTTCGCGCAAACGGTCGAGGATTGCATAAGCACCAAGAGCCCGGTGTTCCTGCAACAGCATTTCGAGCACCTTACGTCGAACCGGCGTCAGACGCAGACCTTCGTCTTTGCACCGCGACTCGGCAATTGCCAGAGCACTATCGACGCAGTTCTCGTGGTCATGTTCCTGGAACCCAACCAGAGCCGTGTCTTCGGCAAGTGCGGGTGTTGTCTCACTTGTCATGTTATTCCATATCATGTATGCCGCTCGCAACGTTATAAAATCACACAGAGGGTCTGATGTCCAGAAAGCTTCTTCCTGTTTCGATCATTGCTGCGCTAATGGGTGGCACAGCTATGGCCGATGTCCCGAATGTCGCGGTTGACATTGCACCAGTGCATTCACTGGTGGCACGCGTCATGGAAGGTGTAGGAACACCGGACCTGATCGTACAGCCCGGCGGATCGCCCCACGAATACAACCTGCGCCCCTCTGAAGCGGCGGCCCTGCAGGAAGCAAATCTGGTGTTCTGGATCGGCGAGGATCTGACACCGTGGATGGAAGGCGCGATTGAAACTCTGGCCGACGGCGCGACAGTCACGTCCCTGCTGGAATCGGATGGCACTGTACTTCTTGATTTCCGCGAAAGCGCTCTGTTTGAGGCGCATGACCATGGCGATGAGGATGATCATGGCCATGAGGAACACACCGAAGACAAGGATCACGACGATCATGGTCACGACGACCATGCCGACGAAGCAGGGCATGACGACCACGACCATGACGGTGAACATGGTCACGAGGATCACGGCGAAGACAAAGATCATGACGATCATGACCACGGCGACGAGCATGCCGAAGGCGATGACCATGGTCATGAGGACGAGCACGGCCACGACGAACACGCCGAAGGTGACGACCACGATCATGAAGAACATGCCGGGCATGATGACCATCATGATCATGCACATGGCGAACATGATCCGCACGCCTGGCTCTCGCCTGAAAATGCCAACGCATGGCTGAATGTGATTGCCGCACAGCTTTCCGCTGCGGACCCGGACAACGCAGGCACCTATTTCGCAAATGCCGCCGCCGCGCGTGAAGAAATGGCAGCGCTTTCTGCAGAGGTGAACGAAACGCTAAAGCCAGTACGCGGCAGCAGCTTTATCGTGTTCCACGACGCCTATCAGTATTTCGAGAACGCCTTCGACTTCCCGGCATCCGGCGCGATTTCGATCGGCGACGCCTCTGATCCAAGCCCGGCCCGCGTTGCCGAGATTCAGGGCCGCATTCGCGATGAAGGTATCGATTGCGTTCTGGCAGAACCGCAATTTAACCCGGGTCTGGTCGAAACTGTCATGGACGGAACCGAAGCAAAAACAAACGTGATCGATCCGCTGGGCGCTGAACTGGAGCCCGGCACGGCGCTATACCCTGAAGTCATTCGGAACATGGCCAAAACACTGGCTGAGTGTCTTTGACACCAATGATCAGCCCATTCCACGTCTATACCTGGAATGGGCTGACTATCGCTGGGGGCAACGCCTGTACCCAGTTGGTTTACATTAACCAGTAACGTTGTCCCCATCACACTCCGACTGAGATGCTATTCATCCCCTAATCACAGTTGCCGAATTTCATCGCACCAACGATACCGGCAATTGCCCGAGGACCGGGGCATTCCAAGCGTCTGCGTCAGGCGGCAATGGTCTTCATGGCACCAAGAAACTGCGCCACCTCGGCGACGCTGTTATAATGGCACATCGAGACCCGGACACAGCTGTCCATGTCAAGTGGTGCCAGAATGTTACCGGAATAGTGATCTGCCTTCCGTAAATGGGTGCGGATGCCCTGCTCGTTAAGCAAACGCACAACGTCGACCGAAGGTACGCCGTCCACAATCAGCGATACCAGACCCTCGCGGGCCGGATTGTCATCGCCGCCCAAAATGCTGACCTTTTCCATTTCGGCCAGTCCGGGCAGATTCCCGGTGCCATGGATCATCGCATCGGTCAGCGCCTTTTCCTGAGCATGGATCGCCTCGCCCGCTGCTACAAACTTGTCGCGTCGATCGTCAGAATCTGTGACCTGTGAACCCAGCCATTCGAAATAGCCAACCACATCAGACATGGTAGCATAAGACCCGGTGTCGCGCGTGCCCATCTCCCAATTGTCGGCTGGGCCGTCGATCAGGCTGTTGTGCGGCAAATCCGTCAGCCGGTCCGAGATCCAGGCAACCCCATAGCCATGGCGCGAAAACACCTTGTAGGGCGAGATCACATAACCATCCACGTCATAGGCTGTCAGGTCGATCCGGCCATGTGCAGCGTGCTGGATGCCGTCGACGATGATGTAGCAGTCCGGCGCAACGGCCCGGATGGCTGCGGCCACGGCCTCCACGTCGACCCCCATCCCGGTGACAGGCGAGGTGTGAACAATGGTTGCCACTTTGGTGTCGGGCGTGACTTTTGCGGCATAAGCCTCGGCCGTTACTGTGCCGGTAGTGTCGTCATGCTCGACCAGAACATGGCTCTGCCCGGCTACGCGCGCCCAGCGGTCGCAAGCGCTGCGGGTGGCGGGGTGTTCCAGCGTCGTGCCCAGAACCTGACCCGCGCCGGTGCCCAGACAGGCGTTCATGATCAGGCGAAACAGCAGCTCAGTTCCGCTTTCGCCAACGAAGAACTGGCCGCCCGGCGCGTTCATGAACACGGCCATATCCTCTTTGGCCTGAGTGATCACGCGCACCAGTTCGTGGCTGCCGGGATTGTCACGCCCCTGATTGTCAGGGATGGCCGCATAGTCCTGCGACGTTTCCACCACCGAGTTCAGCGTCAGCGCGCCGCCGGCATTTTCAAAGAAAATGCGCGGCCCCTGCTGTGGGCAATGGTCGATCTGGGCAAACCGGTCACGGATTTGCTGAAGCAGTTGGTCATTGATCTGGGGCATGGGTACTCAATCGTGCAAGTGTTTCATTCTGACAGGATATATGTGTTGCGACCCAAAGTACGCGCAAAAAAACCGGGGGCTATGCGGTAATATTTTGTTCAGCATCGCAACAGTTCTGTGACACCTGATGATTGAACCGCCATTCCCGTTTACTCCGCAGGCAAAACCTCCGCTTCTGAGCCCTGTCGACCAGCCATAACGCTAAACAGCGCGGGCACCATTGTCAGGGCAGCAATCGTTGCTGCGAACTGACCGAATATGATGGCAAGGCACAGTGGCCTCCACGCTTCGTCCGCCAGCGCCAAGGGTGCCAGACCTACCATGGTCGTCAGCGTTGTCGACACGATCGGGCGAAAACGGTCTGCTGCCCCCTGGCAAGCGGCCTGCGCGATATCCATACCCTTGGCTACATGCCGGTTCATCGTGTCCACAAGAACAATGCCGTCATTCACCGCAATACCGGCCAGAGCAATCATACCGATGACCGCCGGAAAGCTGAGTTCGATCGCGAACAGGAAAAATCCAAAGGCCACGCCGGACAGCCCGCAGACCACGGTGACAAGGATAATTGTTGGCTGAAGGAAAGATCGGAATTGCAGGATCAGCACCGACGCCACACCCAGCATCGCCAGAATAAAGGCCTGCTGTGCGCCGCCATAGGTTTCGCCAGCCAGCTCGAACTCGCCCGCGAACTTGTAGGTGTAGCCAGGCGGCCAGTCTTCCTGCATCGCCCTGAGTTCGGGTTCGATCAGATCGTGTAGTTGGTTAAAGGTGTAGGAAAAACTCTTACCCATAACCGTTGCCGTACGCTGACCGTCCTTGTGCGAGATGGTCAGAGGGATACGGTCGGTGCGCTGCTCGGCCAGCAGGGAAACCGGAACCCAACGTCCATCCGGTACGCGGATCTGGATGCTTTTCCATTCTTCCCAGGTTTCTGGCCCACCCAGCCGACCCTGTTTCGAGGGCCAGTAGGTCTCGACGCGGATCTCCAGATCATCCGCGTCCGAACTGGTGCGCATCTTGGCCGCCTCATAGTCGCCCAAGTAATGGGTCAACTGAGCGTTAAAGTCAGCCTCGGTTAACCCGTATCGCTGCAAAACCTCGCGCCGCGGCTGGATCGTCGCCTCGACCCGAGACTGGCCGAGATTGTCACGGATATCGCTGAGGCCCGGAATCTGCCGCAACCGTTGCTGCACTTGCTGGCTGATACGTTGAACACCCTCCAGCTCTGGTCCGAAGATATTGATCTGCAACGGGTCTTCGTTGGTGGACGCGCCTGTTTCCGAGGTGATCAGCATTCGGTAACCGGGGACGTCAGCCAAGGCTTGCTCGATCTCCGCACGCAGGGCGGGCACGGTTTGAAATGCAAGCTGGTCTCGTTCTGCCTTGGGCTTGTACAGAACCGTAAACCCAACAATGTTGCGAGCGGTCGCAACTGACAAACGATCTTCGGCAGAGCCTTCGTAAACAAAGTCGCGCTGGCCAACGACCATCAACGTCGAGGTCAGATAGGGTTTGTCTTGGAGAATGTCAGCAATCTTCAGCGCGACTTCTCGGGTGTCCTCCAGTTTGTTGTCCGGGGACAGCTCAACCGTGATCCCCATGTTACGCCCATCCGACAAAGGATACAGCGTGACCGGCAGCAGTGACCCCAGCATGAAGCAAGAGGTAATCACCGCGGCCCCACCGGCGATCCAGCCCCATGAGGTCGAGCGGCGGCGCACCACGGTGCGACCAAGCCAGCCGCGCAGCCAGATTTCCAGACGCTCCGTAATCCGGTCGACCAGCATTGGTTGAGCAGACTCGCGGCGTGACAGGAGGAACTGCGACAGCGGGATCGTGATGAGCAACGACACCGCATAGGATACCACCAGCAGCACGCCTGCGGTGACGGGAATCGAGCGAATGAACTTGCCATCCAACCCGCCGATCATGGCAAGCGGCACAAAGATCAGCACGGTGGTCACCGTCCCGGCCAGGGATGGTACCGCGAATTTCTTCACTGTTTGAATGGCGGCGTCGCGAAATTTCAGTTTCTTGCGGTGAACGCCTTCGTGCATCCCTTCCATCATCAGGATGAAGTCATCGACCAGCAGCCCCAAAGCCAGCACCATGCCGATGACCACCATGACGTTGAACGTGTATCCCAACATCCAAAGCACCGCGAGCCCACCCAGCATGGTGACCGGGATCGACAGCGCCGCCACGGTTGCCTCGCGCCATGTAAGCAGAAAGAACAATATGACGAACACCGCTGCCACTGACTGCCAACCATTGACCAGCGTCTTGTCCAGTTCCTGCTGGATGATTTCGGCGTCGTTCGACACGATGTCGTATTGCAACCCGACCGGCCAGTCGCGCGCCTGCATGGCCCTATCGATCACCTGCGTAGCCGCATCGACCAGCTTGATGGTGTCCTGCCCATCCGCTTTGATCACCGACAGCGCCACGCCCTGGGTGAAATCGCGCCCTTCGCTTGAGTAGTAGGTTTCCGTTTCTGCCCGGTACAGGGCCTGTTCGACGCGCGCCACGTCGCTTAGACGAACGACGTATCCGGCCGGGCTGCGACGAATGACGAGATCGGATAATTGCTCGACATCGTAAATCGCCGTTTCGCTTTTTAAACTAAAGGACTGCTCGGGGCCTTCATAAACGCCCAGCGGAAAGTCCTTGGCATGGGCGCGAATAAGGCGACCCACATCAACCGGTGAAACATCATGCGTGCGCAGCCGTTCAGGCAGCAATTGCACCCGTACATAGGACTTTCGATTGCCCAGCAGGTCGACCTTGGTGATACCCGGAATGCGCAACAGTTGCTTTTTCAGACGCTTGGCTGTCGTGTCCAGTTCACTGGGGGGAACTCTCCCGAACAGAACGAAGGATGCAATCGGCATCGACCGGATTGACGCCTGTGTAACCACAGGTGTTTTCGGCCCTTCAGGAAACTCTGCCCGCGCCTTGTTGACCCGCTCGCGCAGCTGACTGATGGACTCTTGCAATGGCGCATCCGCGTCGAACTCCGCAAGAATAACCGAATTCGAATGCGTTGAACCGCTGGAAAATTTCTTGAGATCCTCAATATCGCGGATTTCCTGTTCTATCCGGTCGGTCACCTCTTTCTCCATCACGGATTGCGGCGTGCCGTGCCAACTGGTGTGGATGAAAGCCATGGGAATCTGCAGATCCGGCAGCGATTCCTTGATCATGCCGCGAAAGGCAAACACCCCGCCCACGGTGATGAACAACAGCAGCAGTATCGCCAGAATTGAATCGACAAAGAAGAATGAAAACAGGCGATTGTCTTTGGCACGCTTTTTATCCATTGCGGGCCTCGGGGTCTAACAGCTGAACGGAATCTCCGGGTAGAAGCCTGTGCCGTCCTTCGGTAACGACAATGTCCCCTGGCTCTAACCCCTCGGGGACTTCAACCAGCGTGTCTTCGCGAATTCCTGGCTGGATGACACGTTCGGAAACGGTGTTGGTGTCAGCGTCGACGACCAGAACGTACGCCTCATTATCCCGGTGCAGCAGCGCCTCGACCGGTACAACCGGAGTCGCTTTGGCGGCCCTCAAAATTTTGACCCGCGTCAGTTCTCCGTCGATCAGGCCCAGATCGGCCTCGTTCGTGCGTAGGGTGACGCGCACAGTGCGCGAGTCCGGGGACAACATCGGCGCCACAGCGTGCACCGATGCATGAAGAAGGTCGGCTTTGCCCTGCCCCACACCATGACCGGCCAGCCCGTCACGTAAAACAACGGCTGGATTGCCAACCCTCAGTTCTGCACGCCGATGCATCGGAATTTCGACTTCAATCTCAAAAGTGGACGCATCCAGCAGGGTCACGGGAAACGTTGCGGCCATGGATGTGTCGTCAAGGGAACTCATTTCCTCGGGCAACACATATTCACCCTCGCGGATGTTCAACCGCGCAACAACACCATCCCACGGCGCGTGAATTCGAGTTCGTTCCAGATTTCGGCGCGCTTGCGATACTTCGTTTCGCGCGGCCAGCACGCCCGCTTCACTTGCGACAACGCGGGCCTCGGAGGCTGATACGTTGGCAATAGCCACTTCCAGCTCGGCCGTGGCCTCATCGAATTTCTGCTGCGAGACCACTTTTTTGTCCAGCAGCACCCTGGCCCGGTCCAGTCGCGTTCGCCAGAGGTTCTCAGTGCTTTTCGACTGCTTCAACTGCGCATTGGCCATATCCACATTGCGCTCTGCTTGGGTCAGGCCGGTGTCGGCAATTCTGAGCGCCTCGATGTAATCAGCGTCGTCAAGACGCGCGATCAACTGACCTTTCTGGTCTTCTATCGGGCCAGTTACGGATGCGCCTTCGCGGACATCGTCGCCCACCTCGGCAACCCGGCCCGGCACTTCAAATGTCAGATGGCTGCGGCGTACCGCCCGTGCAGTACCTTCACCGTAAATCCAGTCGCGCAGCTCCTGCTCACGCACCTCAGCCCAACGCACCTGTGTCGGAGCGGGCGGCGCAGGCTCAAGCGCCACATAGCGCTCGGCCATACTTGTCCAGCTGAAATAAGCAATACCCACCAGCAGCGGCAACAAAAGGCAAACAAGCAGAATCATCCTGACCGCTTTTTTCATGATCGAGGGTCTCCGAAACCAGTTTGGAGAAATGATTTATGGGATTGTTGTTTTTTGTCAATAGAGACAATTTATAAATATGCACGGTTTGTGAAACGCTGAATGGTCAGCTTGCTGAACACATTCAAACAGCATGGTCCGGCTGATGCGGATCAGGCTGAGGCCTTTCGGGATACTCAATGCAAGTCAGGCGTCACATAGCTGGCGAGTAGCGCAGGCTTCACTCGAACGGGAAACTGTCCAGCCGCTCGTTGCCATCTTCGGTAACCAGTACCTGTGTTTCCAGTTTGACGCTTTCCGAACCCTTCTCGGCAATCAGGCTTTCTACACAAACGACCATTCCGGGCTCGAACCTCCCGGACATCGCGCCCTCGCCCCAATCCACTTGCAACGGAACAACCGGCCATTCATCAGCCATACCGACGCCGTGAACCGCCAAAGAATAGCGATAGGGAATGTAAGGATCAGGAATGCGCCAGCTTTTGTCGTTGAACTCGGCAAAGCTGACACCCGGGCGTACCAGATCCAGATTGTGGTGAATTTGGTCCAGCGCCGTGTCGTACAGGCGCCGTTGCGTCGACGTCATGGGCGTGTATCCACAGGTCCACGCGCGGGAAAGATCGGCGCAGTAACCGTATGGGCCGATCATGTCGGTATCGAACGAAATCATCTCGCCCAGCTGGCAGGGTCGGTCCGAACACTCCTGATACCAGGGGTTCGTCCTTGGACCGCAGGTCAGCAACTTGGTCTCCAGCCAGTCGCCACCCGATCGCGCATTTTCGAAATGCAGGTGCGCCCAGAGTTCACGCTCGGTGGTGCCTGGGGTGGAGTGTTCGTAGATCCGCGCCATGCCTGCCTCGCACACACGGATAGTCCAACGCATCAGCTCGATTTCATCGTCGGATTTGATCGAGCGCGCGATCTCTGTAAGCGGCGAACCGGCAATAGGTTTGAGACCACGCGCCTTTAATGCATCGACGCCCCCATTCTCGAGCGTGTCGCAGGCAATGCGCCGGTTGTCTCCGCCATATTCCCGGACGATCTCGGCAATTTCATCGGCCCAATGGTCTGTTGCCACCTCTGTTTTGTCGCCTGAGGCCATGAACATCCACGTTCTGGCGACCCTCACTTCGTCAATGCCGGGCAAGCCTTCGCTTTGATGAAGGCAACCCTTGAACTCGAACATAATGGCTGGCCCATTGTTCAGAATCAGCGCATATCGCATCGGGTTATGAAGCGTCCAAACCTGCATGTTGGAACAGTCAAATGCATACCGGATGTTGCAGGGGTCATAGAGCAACAGCGCAGAGCAATCCGCGATTTCCATCTGCTGGCGCAGACGCTGCAGCCGGTATACGCGCGCCCGGTTCAGAACCGAGTCGGGCACGGGGCTTTTTAAAGGCTTATCCGCACCCTCGGCGTTCAGGTAAGTGAGCTTGCGATCATCTTTGAAGGCGCTTTCCGCGTTCATGATGCGCGCCCGTAAAACCCGATGCGCTCTTCCTCGGTAAACTGAACATTCGGTCGTTCGTAGTAGGAAAATACCGCGATAATGCGGTCGCGCTCGCCCCGCACGGGTGTAACACGGTGGGCCGTGTTCTTACCTTTGAAGATATTCAATGTTCCCGGCTGCAGCTTCATGAGCGTCGGCTTGCGACGCCCCTCCAGCAAATCAGCGACCCCGTCGTAGTTTGGGTCGACGTCACTGCGCAGATCCTTCTCATACTCGAAATCTCCGCCCGAGTCGGGCGCCTGCAGCAGCAGCGTTGTGGTGAATTCCGATCTGTCAAAGTGCCAGTTCAGGGCCTGCCCCTGCGCATAGGCCATGACATTCACCCGGGCCAGCGGGTCCTGCATGACGAACAGCTCTGGCTTTTCCATCACTGCAGCCAAAAACTGCGCAAACGGAGGCCATTCATACAGACGGATCACAGTAGACTGCCCCATCCGATCCGCGCATATTGTCCGGTTCGACGTTTCAAATTCGATAAGGGCGGGATGGTCGTCGTTTAGACCGTCGATGCTTTTCTTGAAGTAAATGTTGTGCCGACGTGCATGAACAAAAGAGTGTTCGCTAAAAACCGGCTTGAGCTCCGCAACCGCGGATTGGATGGCGCGGTCCCGGATAAATCCGGGCAAGTTGAACAGGCCATTCTCGGTCAGTTCCAACTTGCAGTGTTCAATCAGCTCTTGCCACGCCACGCTGCCCGGCTGGTCCAGCGGGTATAAGTCCAAGTTGATCACATCACGCATCATCGATCCTCCCAGTCTTGAATCCTGAGTAGGGCTTGAACACTGACCTTATCAATAGGTATTCTTTTTAGGGTGCATTAGATTTTCTAAAGGTTTGCCATGAAACGCACGGCTCCACTCAATGCGCTGCGCGCTTTTGAAGCCGCGGCCAGAACGGGCTCGTTTACCAAAGCTGCGCGCGAACTGAATGTCAGTGCCGCGGCCGTCAGCCAACAGGTAAAATTGCTGGAAGAGTTTTGGGACGAGACGTTGTTCATCCGGCAAGGAAACAGGATTTCTCTGACGGACTCCGGGCAGATGGCCTATCCTGAACTCGCGGGTGCAATAACGCGCCTGTCTGACCTGTCCGACAGGATGCAACGGACAAACACCCGTCGAAAGCGGCTGGTGCTGAGCGCCCCACCCTCGGTCGCCGAAACCTGGCTGGCGCGGAAGCTTTCCAAACTCGGGTTTGACAATCTTGAGACACCTCTGGGCATTCGGATCGAGGAAGATCCCGTGGACTTCCAAGCCGATCGCATTGATATGCGGGTTTTCTATGGTCACGATCTATATGGTGACTATCAGGTCGTATCCTTGTTTTCAGATGTTCTGGTTGCGGTGGCTTCACCGCAGTTGGCCGCGCAGTATAGTCACGGGCTGATCCGGGTCCCGGATCGATGTTTCATCCATACCGACTGGGGACCGGGTTTCGCCTCTTCCCCGGATTGGAACACCGCATTGGATGGACGCCGGATCATTGATCGGTCAGCCGGACAACTTGTGGGGCACAGCAGCACCGCGTTGAGTTTTGCGCGCAATGGGCTGGGTGTTGCCCTCGTCCCGCAGGAAATGGCCGCGACGGATCTGAAAACCGGCAACATCACCAAGATGGACCTGTCACCGATCACACTACCGCAGGACTATCTGATTGCTTATCCAAAAAGGCTAAAGTCACATCCGGACGTGCAGAAAATCGTTGGTTCGCTGCAAAATGGCTAATCGTATGCCAGCGCAGAGGCGACGTGGGGTCATTACCGTGATTTGTTGACGATGCCTTATCGCCAACATACGAACTGATTAAGATGCATAAAATCTCAGCCCTCAACCATGCTCAAAAGGCGCACAGCACGCGGTTTCTAGCCGATCAATGCAGCGTTTCTCAAGCCACGTTGGGATCGCAAACGCGCCGCAGTTCAGCACGTGTTGAACTAAGTCGCTAAAGATGCGGCTGCCATCGTCTGAACCGAAACCCACTTCCAAGCCGGCACAAGTTCCGCAGAAGCCCCAAGGACAAACCCCATGAGCGCAAACATCATCGTCAGCACCCAGGATCGCGTTACAACGGTAGCCATTGCCCGCGAGGAAAAGAAAAACGCGATCACCTTTGCCATGTACACAGCGATGGCCGAGGCCATCGAAGAATACGGACAAACCGACAGAGCGCGTGCGCTGGTCATCACCGGTTCCGGCGATATGTTCACGGCTGGCAATGACCTGCAGGATTTCATGGCTGGCGGTATTCCGGCAAGTGCTGAAGAAAATCCAATCGTGCGCTTTCTGAACGCGATCCGCGATTGTCCCAAGCCCCTGATCGCGGCGGTAAACGGCCCGGCGATCGGAGTTGGCCTGACCATGCTGCTGCACTGCGATCTGGTCTATTCCGCGCAAAGCGCCACATACAGCGCTCCGTTTGTGCAGCTGGGTCTGGTGCCCGAGGCCGGGTCGTCGATGTTGCTGCCCGCTTCGGTCGGCATGGCCGTCGCTAACGACGTCCTGCTTGCTGGTCGTATCTTGGACGCGACCGAGGCATTGGACCATGGGTTGGTCGCCCGAGTCTTTTCTGACGGTGAAATGATGACCAAAGTACAGGAGATCGCTCGGCAAGTTGCCGCCTCGGCACCTGTCGCGCTCCGTCAATCCAAAGCCCTGATCCGTAGTCAGCGTGACGAAGTGGCCGGCCACATGGCCGATGAAATCAAGATCTTTGCGCAGCAGTTGCAATCGCCGGATTTCGCCGAAAGCGTCGCGGCCAAACTTCAAAAAAGGACGCCAAACTACGGTTGAGCGGTACCGCTGTAGAACAGTACCACTATTACCGTATCCAAAGACCATCCATCCTTCAGCGTCCGATTGGAAAGTCTGTCGACATCTGGCCTAAGCTCTGTTCGGCGGGTTCAAAGTATGTCGCTTTGTTGGGAATGTCGGCCTGTGTCACCTTGCCCGATGCAAACCTTAGCCCGTGCTGCGTTGTCGGATGGCCATTGAGAGGGCCTTGCAGAAAAGCGCCAGAGCCGAAAGCGGCTCCGGCGCCACGTTTTACACCTATTCGCTGTCTACGGGCAGGTAGAGGTCACCACCCTGACGGAATTTGGCCGCCATGGCTTCCATTCCTTCCTTTTGCGCCTCGGACCGAATGTCGTGGCTGATCCGCATTGAGCAGAATTTCGGCCCGCACATTGAACAGAAATGCGCCACCTTATGTGCCTGCTTGGGCAGGGTCTGGTCGTGGAATTCGCGTGCGGTGTCTGGGTCGAGTGACAGGTTGAACTGATCCTCCCAGCGGAACTCGAACCGAGCCCGCGACAGGGCATCGTCACGGCGTTGCGCACCCGGAAGACCCTTGGCCAGATCCGCGGCGTGTGCGGCGATCTTATAGGTGATGACGCCGGTCTTCACGTCGTCCCGATCCGGCAGGCCCAGATGTTCTTTTGGCGTGACGTAACAGAGCATCGCGCACCCGAACCAGCCAATCATTGCCGCGCCAATACCGCTGGTGATGTGGTCATAGCCCGGTGCAATGTCAGTGGTCAGGGGGCCAAGCGTATAGAATGGCGCTTCGTGGCAGCACTGCAACTGCTTGTCCATGTTTTCCTTGATCTTATGCATGGCCACATGGCCAGGGCCTTCGATCATCACCTGACAGTCCTTTGCCCAGGCGATCTTGGTCAGTTCACCCAGCGTCTCGAGCTCGGCAAACTGCGCCTCGTCATTGGCATCAGCGATGGAACCGGGACGCAGGCCGTCACCGAGGCTGAACGACACGTCATAGGCGCGGCAGATGTCGCAGATTTCGTCGAAATGCTCGTACAGGAAGCTTTCCTTGTGATGATGCAGACACCACTTGGCCATGATAGACCCACCGCGCGACACGATGCCAGTCACCCGGTTCACGGTCATCGGGACCATATGCAGGCGCACACCCGCATGAATGGTGAAATAGTCTACGCCCTGTTCGGCCTGCTCGATCAGCGTGTCGCGAAACACCTCCCATGTCAGATCCTCGGCAATACCATTGACCTTCTCCAATGCCTGATACAGCGGCACAGTGCCGATCGGAACCGGTGAGTTGCGAATGATCCATTCGCGCGTGTTGTGGATGTTGCGACCGGTGGACAGGTCCATGACCGTGTCGGCACCCCAGCGGATCGACCAGACCATCTTGTCCACTTCCTCTTCCATCGAAGAAGTCACAGCCGACGTACCCATGTTGGCGTTGATCTTGACCAGAAAGTTACGCCCGATAATCATCGGTTCGCTTTCAGGGTGGTTGATGTTGGCAGGGATGATCGCACGGCCTGCGGCGACCTCGTCCCGCACGAACTCCGGGGTCACATAGTCCGGAATATTGGCGCCCCAATCATTGCCTTCGCGTTGCTCGGCCACGGCCTCGCGCAGCTGGTTTTCGCGGATAGCAATGAACTCCATCTCGGGCGTCACAATCCCGGCGCGGGCATAGGCCAGCTGTGTTACAGCCTTGCCATCTGTTGCGCGCAGAGGCCGTGGACGCACCGGAAACTCGGGCGTCAGGCGGTCGCCTTCTACAAACCCGTTATCCTCGGGTTTGATCTCGCGCCCTTCATACTCTTCGACATCGCCGCGCGCCTCGATCCATTTGCGGCGCAGCGGGGTCAGCCCCTGACGAATGTCCGTGATCACATTCGGGTCGGTGTAAGGGCCAGAGCTGTCATAGACCGGCAGTGGCGGCTCACCCGCTGTGGGATGGACCGAAATCTCGCGCATTGGCACCCGGACACCTGGGTGCAGCGTACCATTCACATAGATTTTGCGTGATGCAGGCAATTCACCTGTGGTGATCTTGGGATTGGGGACATTCATGTTGGTGCTCCTCAAGCAGTTCAACTCAAAAAGACACCAGATGAGTTTTGGCTTGGGGAAACGAGAGGGTGTACGGCCCCCTGTTCGGAGTGCGCCCGCCCGGATCCGTGGCCTGCGCGCCCTAGCTTCCTACGCCAGTATCAACTGGGTCAGGTTCAAAGGGTCGCGTCGCCGGGCAATGCCCCGTCCGCCTCTCAGTCCCCTAGGTGGGACTCCCCTGCGTAAGGACCGTCTAGCCTGAGAGAGAACGAAGAAGCAAGTTCCAGTTTTACCGCGTCATGCGTCCAGATGTACGGCCAGCCAAACTGCCAAGCGCGGGCCAAGGGGCGTGTGCCTGACCGATGAAAGCAGGACCGCCGACTGCAATGGGTGGGAGTGCATTTCCCCGGTGCCCGGCCCGTAGGCGCCGCACCTCGCTTCCGCCCGCAAAATCAGTAGCAAATTATCGGTCATTTGTCCGACCGACGCCGCAGATGACGGTAGCGATATCAATTTAATTTCATAAGTGGGGTGGCCAATTCTGGTTGACGATGAAATGCAGTGCGCATCAGCAAATTTTGATTCGCTTTGGCAGGCTTTCCGCAAGTCCAGCCGGGCGTTTTTTGTGGCTGTTCAGATGGGAAACCACTCGGCGGCCAATCGAAGTCAGAGGGAACTCATGGGCCTGACCTGCTATGATGTAATGGTACCGTCTGAGGTACAGAATACCATTCTGCCGGATGAAAGCATCGCGACGGCTTTCAACATCATCAGAGGCAGCCGGGCGCGTTTTCTGCCGGTGGTGGCCGAAGATGGAACCTATGTTGGCGTTTTCACCGCCCCCACACTTCTGAAGTTGATCCTGCCCAAAGCGGCAACCATCGGTCTGAACGATGATGCGTCCCGCGTCCCGATCGAATCTCTGAGCTTCATGAACTTGACGAGGGATGATTTCGAACAACAGCTGGACCGGCTGAAGACTGAGACTGTTCGCGACAACATGTCGAGACCATCCAACATTCCTGTTGCTGCACCCGACACGCCGGTGATGGAAGGCATCTTCCTGATCTACAAATACAAACGGCACGTGATCCTTGTTGAGCCCGAAACCAACCGTTTCGTCGGCACCGTAAGCGCCAACTCGCTTCTGGATCGCGCACTCAGCTAACCCTATACGAACCGGACTAAAACCTTGGCAACGCATTCGACGTCACACGGAGAGAGCGCTCTCTCTGTTCCACAACTATTGGGAATCGATCCCCTTTGGGTCGCAACCGGAATCCTGATTTTGGTTTACGCGGTCCTGATCACCGAGAAGGTCAATCGCGCCATTCTGGCCATGCTGGGCGCGTCCCTGATGGTCCTGTTTGGCATCATCAATCAGGAACAGGCGGTGGCGGGCGTGGACGCCAACACCCTGGCCTTGTTGATCGGTATGATGGTCATCGTGGGCATCACCAGCAAATGCGGGCTGTTCCAATACGTGGCGATCAAGGCCGCCAAAGCGGTAAAAGCCAATCCAACCGGCATCCTGATCATGCTGACGCTGATCACTGCAGTGTTTTCCGCGCTTCTTGATAACGTGACAACCGTCCTGCTGATCGCTCCGATCACGCTGCTGATCACCGAAGCGCTGGAAACGCGGGTTTTTCCGTTCTTCATTGCCGAAATCCTGGCCTCGAATGTCGGGGGCACCGCCACTCTGATCGGTGACCCGCCCAACATCATCATTGGTTCGGCTGCAGGGCTGAGCTTTAACCAATTTGTAGTGAACCTGGCTCCTATTTCGGCCATTTGTCTCGTTGTCCTGACCGGCATCATCTACCTGATGAACCGCAAGGAACTGGCCAGCATCCCGAAATCGGCAAGTGAGCGGATCATGGGCTTCAATGAATCCGAAGCTGTCACCGATGTTGTCCTGATGATCAAGTCTCTGGCCGTTCTGGCGCTGGTGCTGCTGGGCTTCACGCTGGGGCACAGCTATGGGATTCAACCTGGCACATCGGCGCTGGCCGGTGCGGGTCTTCTGATGCTTCTGGCCTATGGCCATCAAAGCGGCGAGGAACAATCCGAGTCGGTTCACCACATCTTTGGTGAAGTCGAATGGGTCACGATCTTCTTCTTCGGTGGGCTGTTCGTCATCGTTGCCGGTGTGGAACATGTTGGCCTCTTGGCCTTCTTCGGTGAGAAAGTGCTGGAACTGACCCAGGGCGACATGATGTGGACTGCGTTCTTCATCTTCTGGGCTTCTGGCATCCTGTCCGCTATTCTGGACAACATCCCCTTCGTAGCCACGATGATCCCGCTGATCGAATCCACCGCCGACACGTTTGGCGGCAAGGATGCGATCGAACCCCTGTGGTGGTCGCTGGCGCTTGGGGCTTGTTTGGGCGGCAACGGCACATTGCTGGGGGCCAGCGCCAACCTGACGGTCGCCGCGTTTGCAGAGAAGGCAAAACAGCCTATCGGCTTCATTGCCTTCGCCAAAATCGCGTTCCCAATCATGATCCTGACGTTGATGATCGCGAACGTGTACATTTGGCTGCGGTACTTCTGACTTCAGGGCCCTTTGAATCAAGCGCGCTGAAAGCGTTGCTGGTTCAAAGGGCTTCAAGTTCCGACAGGCGGTGAGGCACCCAAATCGCCTCGACTTGCGAAAACACAAACTTCGGCCCCTTCGCGGCGCAATTTTATTAGGTTGTCTTTTCGGCCAATCCCCCCTAGTGACGGCCTCACCTCGGGGAGCGCGGCCTGCCGCGCTGAGATGCTGACCAAGCGAACCCGTAGAACCTGAACCGGCTAGAACCGGCGGAGGGAAAGGTGAAGGTTTCGTCCATCCTTGCCCTCTCGCCGCAATGGAGGATGACATGAAACATCTGCTGATTGCTGCGGGACTACTGAGTGCAACTTCGGCCATCGCCGCCGATAAATCTCAGCTGACCGTGTACACCTATGACAGCTTTGTATCCGATTGGGGCCCCGGCCCGCAGGTGAAAGAAGCTTTTGAAGCGACCTGTGAATGCGAACTGAACCTTGTAGGTGTTGAAGATGGTGCCGCCCTGTTGTCGCGTGTCCGGCTTGAGGGTGAAAACTCTGACGCCGACGTGGTGTTGGGGCTAGACACAAACCTGATCGCTGCGGCCCGGGAAACCGGTCTATTTGCGCCCAGTTCCATCTCTGCGGACTTCGCACTTCCGATCGAGTGGAAGGATGACACTTTCACTCCTTACGATTGGGGTTACTTCGCGTTTGTCTACAACGCAGACGCATCGGCGCCTGCCAACTTTAAGGAACTGGCAGACAGCGACACCAAGATCATCATTCAGGACCCGCGCTCGTCCACTCCTGGTCTGGGCCTGCTGATGTGGGTCAAGGCGGCCTATGGGGACGAAGCACCAGAAATCTGGGCCGGTCTGGCCGATAACATCGTGACCGTCACCAAAGGCTGGTCCGAGGCATATGGCCTGTTCCTTGAAGGCGAGTCGGACATGGTCCTTAGCTACACAACCTCGCCAGCTTACCATCTGATCGCCGAAGAAGACGCGAGCAAAGCGGCAGCGGCCTTTGACGAAGGCAACTATCTGCAGGTCGAAGTGGCGGCAAAGCTGGCCGGAACGGATCAGCCCGAACTGGCGGATCAGTTCCTGGAATTCGTGGTCTCGGATGCGTTTCAGCAGATCATCCCGACAACCAACTGGATGTACCCGGCCGTGACCCCGGCAGCAGGTCTGCCCGAGGGTTTCGAGACCCTGACCGTGCCAGAGAACTCCCTGCTGTTCTCACCCGATGAAGCCGCCGCTGTGCGGGATCAGGCCCTTGCGGAATGGCAGAACGCGCTCAGCCAGTAAGCCCCTGGCCGGGTATCGGCGCGGCGGCTTTGGTCGCCACGCTGATACTGGGTACACTTGCGGCTGTCGCACTACGTGCCGAAACCAGCAGCGGGTTCAGCCCCGCCGACTGGGCGGCGCTAAAGTTCACGCTGACCCAATCCACGCTGTCAGCCCTGTTCAGCGTCTTGCTAGCCGTTCCGGTGGCCCGAGCCCTCGCTCGTCGGCGGTTCCGGGGCCGACGCGCTTTGATCGCCCTTCTCGGTGCACCGTTTATCCTTCCTGTCATCGTAGCCATCCTTGGGCTGTTGCAGGTCTTCGGACGGTCCGGTTGGATTTCTGACCTTCTGGGTCTTTTTGGCCTGCCGCCCATCCGCATCTACGGGCTGCACGGGGTTGTGCTGGCGCATTTGTTTTTTAACCTGCCCTTGGCTACGCGCCTTGTGCTGCAGGCCTGGCAGGAGATTCCCGCTGAGCGATTTCGTCTGGCCGCGCAACTGGGCTGCAACGGTGCGGCGATGTTCCGATTGATCGAGCTGCCCATGCTCCTGCGCATTCTACCGGGCGTTCTGGCGGTGGTCTTCGCCATTTGCCTGACAAGCTTCGCCGTTGCGCTCACCCTTGGTGGAGGTCCGAGGGCAACAACGATTGAGTTGGCAATCTATCAGGCATTTACCTATGATTTCGACCTCGGTCGCGCGGCGCTGCTTTCCGCGCTGCAATTGGCCCTGACTGCCGTCGCTGCATTCGCCGCGCTGAAGTTTTCACGCGGAGATGGATTTGGAACAGGCCTTGATCGCGCCATACGCCGCTGGGACGGTGGAACACCTACACTTGACGCGTTCTGGATTCTTACAGCGGCCACTTTTCTGCTTCTCCCACTCGCGTCAGTGGTAATCTCCGGTTTTGCAGGGCTGTTTGAAATGCCCGCGATGGTGTTTCGTGCGGCCCTGACTTCAATCATTGTTGCCGCAGCCAGCACTGCCATTCTTTTGTTACTTGCACTCCCCATGGCCGCCGCGGTTGCGACCGGACGTTATGGAATAGTGGAGCTTAGCGGTATTTTGGGATTGGCGGCTTCACCTTTAGTGATTGGCACTGGCCTGTTCATCCTGATCCGCCCATTGGCAAATCCAACAACACTCGCACTGCCCGTGACGGCATTGGTGAATGCGGCGATGGCTCTGCCCTTTGCCCTTCGCATTCTTGTACCCGCAGCGCGTGACGTCGTGACTCGGCACGGTCGGCTTGCGATCTCACTGGACATGGGCAAAGGGACATTTTTTGCGCGCGTCCTGCTGCCTCGTATGCGCCCGCAAATCTGCTTTGCTGCCGGTCTTGGGGCCGCGCTATCCATGGGCGACCTAGGCGTGATCGCGCTGTTTGCCGATCCGCAGATCGCAACGCTGCCCTTGCAGATTTATCGGTTGATGGGGGCCTATCAGATGCAGGCCGCCGCGGGGGGCGCACTACTGTTACTGCTGCTGTCGATGGGTGCATTCTGGCTTTTGGACCGAGGAGGGCGCTGGCATGCTGAAGCTTGACGACTGTTTGATTAAAAACGGCAATTTCACCCTGCGCGCTAACATTCAGATCGAGGCTGGAACCAGCGTTGCCATTATCGGCCCATCCGGGGCGGGAAAGTCCACATTGCTTGAAACCATTGCGGGTTTTCGAGACCTCAAGCGGGGCCAGATCTTCTGGAAGCATAAGTGTGTTTCCAATCTGCACCCCGGTAAGCGCCCATTGGCGATGCTGTTTCAGGACGGGAACCTGTTTCCGCATTTGACGGCCGAACAGAACATCGCCTTGGGCCTGCGCCCAAACGGCCGCCTTTCGAAAGATGAGGAAACACAAGTGCAATCGGCACTGGATCGGGTCGCCCTGCCCGGGCTTGGAGGGCGGCGGCCATCGGAACTGTCAGGCGGCCAGCAAAGCCGGGTCGCATTGGCCCGAGTCCTTGTGCAGCGGCGCGAGATTTTGCTTTTGGACGAACCCTTTGCGGCTCTGGGACCTGCGCTCAAGGCCGAAATGCTTGATCTGGTGGCCGATCTGGTGGCCGAGAGCGACACCACTTTATTGATGGTCAGCCATGATCCGCAGGACGCGCGCCGCATCGCCCAGCAAACGGTTCTTGTGGCGGATGAGATAGCGCACCCCCCTGCAGTGACCGAGCAGCTTTTTGAGAACCCTCCGCCGAGCTTGCGAGAGTACCTCGGCTAGCAGCGGCGTCGCCTGGATCATACGTTAGGCATAGTAGGTCCGCAGGTTTTGGCCTCGCATTGAATAATGCGCGCGTTTTGCATCAACCTCTCACGCGATATCGCAAGGTTAAGGCTTCAACTGCGTTGAAACGAGCCCACAAGCAAAATATCGTTCAATAATGGTCACAGAAGACAAACATCTGGAACGCACCGGCTTAGTCCAAGCCGGTAAGCGGGCGGACAGCCCCCGATCCAGAATCAAAATCAAGATCTCTGCACTGCTGGCGCTGGCCATCGGTGGATTGGTGGCGCTTTCGGCGGGAGCGGTATTGTTTGTATCCACATACGCCAATGTTCAAAACACTACTGAATTGCTGAACACTTCTGCCTCGATGATCGTCGAATCCATCGAGGACAATATCTTCAGCCTGACAACGCCGATCGAGGAACTTGCGAAATCCCTGCAGAAAGACGCGAGCTTAGGTGACGTCGACCTTTCAGACACCGAATTTCTGGAGGCTTACTTCAAAGGTGTTGCAGCGTCGGCGCCTTATTTGACCGACCTTGCCGTTGTTTACCCTGACGGCAGCCTTTTCGTCACAACTCACATAGCTGGACCTGAAGGGCCGACCTTCGTCTCTGAAAACGAACCCCCTGCTGCCGGGACGCTTCGGTTTCTGAAAGACGTTAAGGGGTATGGCGGCCTGTTCTGGAACGAACCCTTTTTCGATCAGGGCAGAACGCACATCTCGGCGACCGTACCGGCCTACAAGAACGACGTGTTTCTGGGCGCTGTGCTTGTCTCTTCGACAGTGCATCACTTCTCGGACATTGTCGGTGAGTTGGGAGGCAAATACGGTGCAACCGGTTTCATACTGTACGGAAAGAACCGTGTTCTGGCGCACCCAAAACTGCTGAACCTTTCGGCAACTGAGTTGAATTCGGATGCACCCCTGCATTCGATTGCAACACTGGGCGATGCGGTCATCTCGCAGATGTTGAGACAAGCGCCTGAATTCCAAGGCACTGACCGCTCATTTGATGGGTATGTGGTCGAGGTCGCAGACACCGAACAACTGGTTCTGACCAGCACCGTCTATGGGTTTGGCGCGGAGCCGTGGATCATCGGCCAGTATTCCCCGCTTAGCGATTGGAGCAATCAATGGTCGCGCCTGAGTGACGCGGCGCTGGTCAGTGGCGGGTTACTTATCGCTTCCGTACTTGCGGCGCTGCTGCTGGCCAGAAGGCTGGCGGCACCGATCCACAGGTCGACCGAAGAGGCTATGAAGATCAGCGAACTGAATCTGGATCAGATCGACTATCTGCCTCCTTCTCGTGTCGCGGAACTGAATTTGCAGGCTGCGGCTTTCAACAAGATGCTCGACGGGCTGCGCTGGTTCGAAACATACCTGCCCCGAACTCTGGTCCGGCAACTGTTGAAGACCGGAGACCCCGATGTTGTCGAACCTCGCGAAGTTGAACTGACCGTCATGTTTGCCGACATCGTAGGTTTCACGGCGGCATCGGAATCCATGACCCCGCAAGCCACGGCCGAGATGCTGAACCACCACTTCGAGATCCTGAACCGCTGCATTCAGGCCGAAGGCGGCACCCTCGACAAGTATATCGGCGATGCTGCGATGGCGTTCTGGGGGGCACCTCGGGAACAGAAAGATCATGCCGATCGTGCCTGTCGTGCAGCCGTGGCCATCAAGCAGTCTCTGGCCGAGGCTGGGGTTACGTATGGCGTCAAGATCGCAGTTCATACCGGGCCGCTTATTGTCGGGAACATTGGCGCTTTGGAAAGGATGAATTACACCGTCATCGGCGATACCGTGAATACCTGCGCCCGGATCGAAACTCTGGCCGGGGATCTGTCGACCGACGACCAGACCAAGATTCTGATCAGCGATGCGACCGCAAAGCTAATCGGCGCGTCTTTCCATCTGGTTCACGTTGGCGAATTCCCTGTTAGAGGTCGACAGGGAAAGGTGAACGTCTACCGAATTGATGACGTGCCCAACAACGACGATACGAAGGACCATGGTGTTCCTGCGGGGTGAACCACCAAAAACGGCGGTTCGAACGAAGGCCCTCGTTCACATCATTCAGCTCGCCGCAGTTGTTTCGGTGTCTTACCGTACTCTGCCTTGAAAGTTTGTGCGAGCGTGGACGTGGATGAGAACCCGCATGCAATTGCAATATCAATGACCGGCATCTGCGTGTTTGAGACTAGAGTATATGCTTTTTTCAGTCGAAGCTTCCTGTAAAATTTACCGGGTGACGTACCCAAATTCAGCATGAACTGCCGTTCAAGCTGCCGGGTCGAAATGCCCACGCGTCGGGCAAGGCTGGCCGTTGGCAACGGATGCTCAGTGTTCTCCTCCATGATGCGGATCGCGTTTTGAAGCCGCTTTTCAAGAAAGTTTGGATTGGCGCTCAGGCCTTTGGGTTGCTCCTGAGCGTGGCCACGAACATTGTTCAGCATCAGTTGGCAGGCGAGTTCCGCGCGGTCCTGAGGTTCAAGTACCTCAGCAAGAATGCCGATAGTTGCCTCGGCTGCATGTCCGTGACCGGCGCACGTTAAGACAGTTCCGTTTCGGGCGACAAGGGATTCTGAAAGTGTCGGATAATCTCCGACTTCCCGCAACAACCCGACGTCCCGCCAATGCGTTGTAACAGGTCCTCCCTGCGGGGCTGTCGCCTTGATGTACTCTCTGGCCGCGTCCGAAAACAAGGCAACCGGTCGCTTGAGTTTCTGCATCGCCCGAACGCGTCGCAACCAGGAATTGACGTCACTTATTTGGCCTCCGACAACACACAAACAGTCACTGAGATATTGGTCAGCAATTGCGGGTTTTGCCCGCACAATCAGGTCAGAGCAGCTGGTTACCAGACCAGGCGTGTCAGACGTTATCAGCCACTGAAAGAGGTCGCGGTTGAGAACGTCATTTGCCGTCTGCAAAACGGCTATGATCGATGAAAGCTCAAGGTATGCGAATTCCCCTTGGACAAAAATCTCAAAGGTTATCTGTCGTTCGGTCTTCGATTTCGATGCAGGTTCTAACATTCGACTGTATCTTACTGTATTTGCCTGCGCGATGCCCCTTAAGTCAGGATGCGGACCCCGTCAGCGGTCGCTGAGGCGCCTTAACATCACTCGGCGAACGGCTACTTTGAACCGATCAACAGATTGAAAGCAAGAAGCAACCGGTATGACTGTCCCACTCGAGTGGTGATACATTTCTCAGGTCAACCCGGGGTCCTCAAAAGACGAGGCGCAGAGCCAAAATGGCCCTGCGCCTTGGCAGTTTTGAACTGTGGCGGCTCAAGCTGCAGCAATTTGACCGGCTTTTTCCACCAGTACTTCGGCCTGACGGATCGAGGCGTAGTCGATCAGACGGCCGTCCAGGGATACAGCGCCTTTACCGGATGCTTCGGCCTCGGCCATGGCAACCAGAATACGCTGAGCCTTGTTCACTTCCGCGTCGGAGGGCGACATGACCTCATTGGCCAGTGCAATCTGGCTGGGATGAATGGCCCATTTGCCTTCACAGCCCAACACCGCTGCACGCTTGGCGGCGGCGCGGTATCCGTCCGGATCCTGGAAATCGCCGAAAGGTCCATCGATCGGGCGCAGCCCGTTCGCGCGCGCCGCGACAACCATGCGGGCCAGCGCATAGTGCCACATATCACCCCAATGGGTCAGGCGACCTCCGTCAGCATCTGCGTCCGTCAAAACCGAATAGTCAGGGTTCACACCGCCGATAATCGTGGTGCGCGCACGGGTCGAGGCCGCGTAATCAGCCACACCGAAATGCAGGCTTTCGTTACGCTTCGACGCCGCAGCGATGTCGCTGACGTTCTGCATCCCAAGCGCAGTTTCGATGATGTGCTCGAACCCGATCCTCTTCTTGTAGCCCTTGGCGTCCTCGATCTGAGTCACCAGCATGTCGACGGCGTAAACATCGGCTGCGGTTCCAACTTTGGGGATCATGATCAGATCCAGCCGCTCGCCAGCCTGTTCGACCACATCCACCACATCGCGGTACATATAGTGGGTATCCAGACCATTGATCCGTACCGACATGGTCTTGTTGCCCCAGTCGATATCATTCAGCGCTTGGATGATGTTCTTTCGCGCCTGTTCCTTTTCGTCCGGCGCAACAGCGTCTTCCAGATCGAGGAAGATGACGTCCACATCGGACTTGGCCGCCTTTTCAAACATGCCGGGCTGGCTACCGGGGACAGCCAGTTCGCTACGGTTCAGTCGGCCGGGGGCTTGTTCAATGGAATGAAAGCTCATGGTTTAGGGTCCTTTGTCTTACAGGTTCGGATAGATTGGGAATCGCGCGCAGAGTTCGGCGACTTCGGCTTTGACCTTGGCCTCGACCGCGCCGTTGCCGTCTTCGCCATTGGCGGCCAAGCCGTCGACGACCTCGATGATCCAGTCCGCGATCTGGCGGAATTCGATCTCACCAAAGCCGCGGGTGGTGCCGGCGGGTGAGCCCAGACGGATGCCCGACGTGATGGTCGGCTTTTCCGGATCAAATGGCACGCCGTTCTTGTTGCAGGTGATATGCGCGCGACCCAAGGCCTTCTCGGTGGCGTTGCCCTTGACGCCTTTGGGGCGCAGGTCGACCAGTACGACGTGGGTGTCGGTGCCGTGCGTCACGGTGTCCAGACCGCCCTTGATCAGCTGATCCGACAGCGCCTGCGAATTGACGACAACCTGCTTGATGTAGTCCTTGAAGGCTGGCTGCAGCGCCTCGCCAAAGGCCACCGCCTTGGCCGCGATCACATGCATCAGCGGACCGCCCTGAATGCCGGGGAAGATCGCCGAATTCACTTTCTTAGCGATATCTTCATCATTGGTCAGGATCATGCCGCCACGCGGACCGCGCAGGGTCTTGTGCGTGGTGGTGGTCGCCACATGCGCATGCGGGAAGGGGCTGGGATGCTCGCCTGCGGCGACCAGACCGGCAAAATGCGCCATGTCCACGTGCAGATAGGCGCCGACCATGTCGGCAATCTCGCGCATGCGGGCAAAGTCGATCTGGCGCGGAATGGCCGAGCCGCCTGCGATGATCAGCTTGGGCTGGTGCTCTTTTGCCAGCGCCTCGACCTGATCGTAGTCCAGCATGTTGTCTTCCTTGCGGACGCCGTACTGCACCGCGTTGAACCACTTGCCCGACTGGTTCGGGCGGGCGCCATGGGTCAGGTGACCACCCGCGTCCAGGCTCATGCCCAGAATGGTGTCGCCGGGTTTGATCAGCGCCTGAAACACACCCTGGTTGGCCTGGCTGCCCGAGTTCGGCTGAACGTTGGCGAACTCACAACCAAACAGCTCTTTGGCGCGGTCGATGGCCAGATTCTCGGCGATATCAACGAACTGGCAGCCACCATAGTAGCGCCGACCGGGGTAACCTTCGGCGTATTTGTTGGTCATCACCGAGCCCTGCGCCTCCATCACGGCGGCAGAGACGATGTTCTCGGACGCGATCAGCTCGATCTCATCACGCTGGCGACCCAGCTCGGATGTGATCGAGCCGAACAGCTCAGGATCACGGTCAGATAAAGACTGGGTGAAAAATCCGTCGGTACGATGGGGGGCGTTCATTTTGAAACCTCCTGAAAAAAGGCCACTCAACCGGACCATGCCGGTGAGCGGCCAAGTGGGGATTGGGTCAGATCACGCGATCACGCGGCGCACGGCCCGCGAAGAAGTCTCCGAGGTTGTCCAGAACACGGAAGCCCATGGCTTCGCGCGCTTCACGAGTGGCACTGCCCAGATGCGGCAACATCACAAGGTTGTCGCATTGCAAAAGGTCCGGGCTAATCCGGGGTTCACCATCGAACACGTCCAGTGCGGCGCCACCGATCATGTCGAACATCAGTGCCTGGATCAGGGCCCATTCGTCGATCACCTCACCGCGCGCGGTATTGATCAGGAATGCGTCGGGCTTCATCAGGCTCAAACGGCGCGAATTGATCAAATGCCGGTTCGCTGTGCCACCGGGACAGTGCAACGACACGAAATCACACTGAGGTAAGAGATCGTCGATCGTGTCCACTTGGGTCGCGTTACAGGACGCCAATACATCAGGCGAGACCTGGCTGCGGTTGTAAACGAGGATGTCCATACCAAACCCGTGATGTGCGCGGCGAGCCAACTCTTGACCGATGCGGCCATATCCGATGATGCCCAGAGTCTTGCCACTAACCTTGGTGCCCACCAAATGTGTGGGTCGCCAGCCAGTCCAATTGCCTGAGCGCAGTTCACGCTCACCTTCGCCCGCACGCCGGGCCACCATCAACATCAGGGTCATGGCAATATCGGCGGTGCATTCGGACAAAACGTCGGGCGTGTTTGTCACCGTCATGCCCAGTTCGCGCGCCAAGGGTTCGCAAATATGGCTGAATCCAACGCCATAGTTGGCAAGGATCTTGGTTTGCGCGCCGGGAACATCCAAGGCTTCGGCATTCAGAGTGTCGGTGACCGTAGGCAGTACCGCATCATAGCGTTTCAAAGCCTCGCGGATTTCAGCCGGGGACATAGGTTTGTCCCCGGTGTTGAGTACAGCGTTGTAATTCTCGGCCAGCTGCGCCTCGACGGCAGCGGGCCAGCGGCGGGTCACAAGAACCGAAGGTTTTGCCATTACGCTGCCTTTCCCATGACGCGGGCGATAGTCTCGCCGATGACAGCCGGGTTTTCAGCGACCGTGACACCCGCGGCCGAAAGGATTTCGACCTTTTCGGACGCGCTTTCGCCGAAGGCCGAGATGATGGCACCGGCATGACCCATGGTCCGGCCTTTGGGCGCGGTCAGGCCCGCAACATAAGCAACAACGGGTTTGGTCACATGATCGCGGATGTATTCCGCGGCTTCTGCCTCCTGCGGGCCACCAATTTCGCCGATCATAGCGATAACTTCGGTCCCTTCATCCTGTTCAAACCGCTCCAGAATATCGCGGAACGAAGACCCATTGATGGGATCGCCACCGATACCCACGCTGGTCGAAACTCCAAGCCCGCGTTCCTTGAGTTGGGCAGCTGCCTCATACCCAAGCGTGCCAGAGCGACCGATGATCCCGACATTTCCGGGCAGGTAGATATGGCCGGGCATGATCCCCAACAACGCTTTCCCGGGGCTGATGGTGCCCGCGCAGTTCGGCCCGGTTAGCACCATGCGCTTTTCCTTGGGATAGCGGTACATATAGCGCTTAACGCGGATCATATCCTGCGCCGGGATACCGTCGGTGATGCACACGCAGTAACGGATACCCGCATCGGCGGCTTCCATGATGGAGTCTGCAGCGAACGGTGGCGGCACGAAGACCAGGCTGGCGTCCGCTCCGGTTGCCTCGACGGCTTGTTTGACGGTATCAAACACAGGCACACCTTCGACAGTTTCGCCGCCCTTGCCGGGTACGACTCCGCCGACCACGTTGGTACCGTAGGCCAGCATATCTTTGGTATGAAAGCGCGCCATGCGTCCGGTGATGCCTTGCACGATGACGCGTGTTTCGCGGTCGAGAAGAATGCTCATTACACAGCCCTCATCTTGGTGTTTTGGGTCAGATCGTTGCGCCATGCGCCGACAGCGCGTTCGGCGGCCTCCATCAGAGTTGTGGCGCGGATGATCGGCAGGCCGGATTTCGCGAGGATTTTCTGGCCTTCTTCAACATTCGTTCCCGCCAGTCGCACAACGACAGGGATGTCGAGGTCCAGTTCTTTCAGCGCCTGCACGACACCTTCAGCCACCCAGTCGCAGCGGTTAATACCTGCGAAAATGTTCACCAGAATGGCCTGAACGTTTTCATCCGACAGAACCAGCCTGAACGCTTTGGCGACCCGTTCGGGCGATGCGCCACCGCCGATATCGAGGAAGTTGGCGGGCTCACCGCCAGCCAGCTTGATTGTGTCCATCGTCGCCATCGCCAGACCGGCGCCATTGACGATGCAGCCAATATTGCCGTCCAACCCGACGTATGACAGGCCACGGTCGGCAGCTCGGCTTTCACGTGGGTCTTCCTGACTTTTGTCTCGCAATTCGGCGATTTGCGGGTGACGGAACAGGGCGTTGTCGTCAAAGCTCATCTTTGCGTCGAGCGCCAGCACACGATCATCACCAGTCACGACCAACGGGTTGATCTCGACCATCGTCGCATCCAGCTCGCTGAAGGCTGCATAGCACCCCTGCAAAGTGCGAACCATTTGCTGTACCAGACGCGGTTCCAGCCCAAGCTGAAACGCAATCTCGCGAGCCTGAAACTCCTGCAACCCAACCGCAGGTTCCACTATAGACCGCACGATGCTGTCCGGGCGTTCGGCAGAGATGTCTTCGATCTCCATCCCGCCTTCAGACGAGGCGACGATCATCACCCGCTGGCTGGACCGATCCAACACGAACCCCAGGTAAATCTCGCGGTCGATCGGCACTGCAGATTCGACATAAACGCGGTAGATGCCTTTGCCTTCGGGACCCGTCTGATGGGTCACCAGCTTGCGACCGAAAAGATCATCACAGGCCTCGTAGATCTCACTTTCGGTGTTGCACAGCTTGACGCCACCGGCCTTGCCGCGACCGCCAGCGTGAACCTGGGCTTTGACAATCCACTTGTCCCCTCCCAGTTCCCGCGCGCGGTAGGCCGCCTGTTCCGGACTATAGGCCAAAGCGCCTGACGGAACAGCGACGCCGAAGTTCGAAAGAACCTCTTTCGCCTGATACTCATGAATATCCATCTGCATTCCTCCCGTTCATGCAGTGTGATTAAGCGGCAATCGACGTGCCGTAGCGGCTTTCGAGCAGCGCCTCGATCTCATCGGCATCGACCTGACCGCCCAGTTCCCGCATGGCTTCGGCGAACAGGTGTACGATGCGGCTGACGGCCTGGCGGTTCAGTTGATTGAGAATACCGATCCGAACCTGCACAGGCGCGCTGAGCGTTGGCCAAATACCAAAACTCCGTGCCCGACAGTTCTGCACCAGTTCCATCTCGCGCCCGGCGAGTTCCGGCGGCAAATTCAGCACCACGAGGCTGGGCATGTCCGAGGTCACCTCGCATCCCATTGCTGTCACGGCATCGCGCAGTACGCGTTCGTGGGTCTTGTACGACGCCGACCGCCTGGCCAATCCTTCCTGCAACGTTAGGCGCAGAGATTCATGGAAAGCTGCAACGGCATAACCGGAATGGGTTCTGTGATATGTCCCTTTCTCGACATCCGCGCCGTCAACGATTCCCCAGTGGCGGGCTTCGAAAATCGGATTGTGGACGTAGGTGTAGGCGCCCGTTGTCTTGAGATTTTCGATATAGGCGTCCGTGAAGCTGACAGGAGCGTAGGTCAGCGGCAGACAGCACAGTCCCTTTTGCGGGCAAGACGCCCAACCAGAAATCCCCGGATAGTCGTCGATCGAAAAATCATCGACGCCCAACGACGAGACGGCGTCGATCAAGCCCATCACACCATGGCGCTGGCAAGCATCCGAAAATCCGCGCAGATCGTTGATACGGCCGGAACCGGTTTCCCAATGCGCCATAAAGGCCCACTTCGGCTTGTGCTGCTCCAGCGCAGCCTCGACCATTTCACCGGTTACTGGCTGGCCGTGCGGCACGTCAATCACTGTGACGCTGGCTGCCTGAGGGTCAAGCGGGCTGGCTGCGTGTTCCTCTGGCGTGGCAGCCTTGATCCGCAGGGTCAGCGCATCGATTCCGGAAAACGTGCCGTTGGAAAAAGCCACAACCTTATCGCCGGGCATTACGGCCGAGAACATCGTGTCCAGGGCGCTCCAGCCTGTACCGGCAACTGCGAAGGTATAGGCGTTTTCGGTGCCCCAGATTTTACGCAGCATATGCTTGCACTCGACCATGCCCCTCAGGACATCGCCCTGCATGTGATCGGCAACGCCGGCATTGGCAAATGCTTGCAGAACACGGGCGTCTGTATTGCCCGGCCCCGGACCCGCGGCCAAAGTCTCGGGTATCTCAAGCGGAGGGAAAATCTGGAATGTCATAATTGGACGACCTCGGCTGTTGGCGGGGCGCTGCGGCCCGTTGTGTTGACTTGCCGGGTAGAAAACGCGGGGTTGCCCTATGACGCAACGTAACTTACTACTGCTTTTGGACATCTAAAAGTATGGGTATATTCCCACCCTTTTTGGTAAAAATACCAAGGTATACCGAAAATCAACCTACCCATATGGGTGGGAAACTGCAAAACAGGGCGAAAATCAAATGGTTGATAATCCACAAGCCCCGATCGACGTCATGCTGGCCGACAGCAATCCGCTCGTCCTTTCTGCGATGTCCGAGATATTCGAGCGCGACTCACGATTCTCACTTGTTGCGACATCAGCGACGGCCGAGGGGTTTCTGGGAACCGTGATGCGGGTCCCCGTCAAGGTCGGCGTGGTCGATTGGAATCTTCCTATTCTGGGCGCAGCAAAACTGATCGAAGTCCTGCGCGAACAGCCAAATGCCCCGCGATTTGTCGTCTATGGAGACACTGCGGGCGATATTCCACGCCTGGCAATGCAGGCCGGAGCCGCCGGTTTTGCCGCCCGCTCTGGCGAGGTCGAAGGTCTTTTAAAGACCTGTGCCGATGTAGCCGCTGGTAAGATGGTCTTTCCGTTCATCGACGTTCGGAAAATGCAGCAGGACCCGATCCAGAGCCTGTCCCGCAAAGAGCGCGCCATTCTCGAAGCGTTGGCCCAGGGCATGTCCAACAGGGACCTTTCAAAGGAACTGCAGATATCCACCAACACCGTCAAGTTCCACCTGTCCAACATATATGAAAAACTGGCCGTGAAGAACCGCACCCAAGCCATCGCCTATTATTATTCCTCGCAGATGTCTCGAGACTGAATTCACCGACCAAAGATGCCCACTAGGGCCAGTTCAGGTCGGGCTGATCGGTCTTCGCCCATGGATTCAGGGTAAATTGGACCCAGCTTGAAACGGCGTTCATATCTCTCTGGTACTATAACTTATTCCCCGGCATCGCCGCCCGCGGAGACACAGATCAAGCAAAGCACTGGAGCAGTTTCTGGATACGAGATAAACGCACCTTTCGTTCCGTCGTTCAGAACCCGGCCTTCTTCAGACCTTCGACGAAATGCTGTGTGTCTTCTTCCAGCCGGTCCGGTTGTACGGTTGTCCACCGCGCAAGGGAGAAATTGGGATGCGCCTCGCGGTGTTTATCCGTAATCAGCCGGGCCATGTCTGTTTGGCCAAGCTGTGCGTAACTGGCCGCCAACATCCGTTGCCCCTCGGTCGGATTATTCATTTTGTTTACGGTCTCAATGACGTCGTCATAGCGCCTGAGATTGTAGTACGCCCCGCCCAGATGCCACAGATATTGATCCGGGAAGTACGGGTTCAGGCGCATTGCCTGCTGAAGATGGGTAATCGCGGTTTCATTGTCGCCATAATGGGCCAAGGCATCCGCATAGTCCGAATGCATATCCGCGTCATTGGGGTTCAGCGCCAACGCCCGCTGATAAGACTGAATCGCCGCGTCATGCTCTTTGCGGTAGAGGTGGACGTAACCCAGCTCGCCAAATCCGCGCGCATCAGTCGGGTCCAGTTCAATTGCGCGCTGCGCCAGGTTTAGGGCTTTTTCCAACGCGCCCGACGGATCCTTGGCCCACGAATAACGCCAGTCGATGTTCAGAGTCCGCGACAATGCGGCCGCAGCCCGGGCATAGCCCCCATCACGCTCTAGCGCTGATTGATAGAAGTTTTGCGCTATGCGGTTGTCGTAGCGAGTGTATTTGAAGATATGATGCTGGCCCTGCAGCACCGAGCCGTACGCCTCAAGGTCAGACGGTATCGCCTGAATCATCCGCTGCTTTTCGTGGGACTCGATCATCACCGCAGTGGCGGCGACGATGCACTCCGTTACCTCGTCAAGAATATCGAATACATCATCAATCTTGCGGTCGAACCGTTCGCCCCAAATCGTCCGTTCGGTGCTGGCATCAATCAGTTCGGCGGTAATTCGGATACGGCTGGCAGAACGACGCACACTGCCACGCGCGATGTAGCGAACATTCAGTTTTTGCGCAGCCTCTTTCGGCGGCATTGATTGGGTCTTGAAGAAAAATGACGAATTCCGGGCGATGATGAACAGATTCCGGAACTTGGACAGATTCATGATGATGTCATCCGTCAAGCCTTCGGCGATCCAGCTGTCGGATTCGTCGCTACCACTGCTGTTAAAAGGTAAGACGGCCACCGAAGGGGTATCCGGCCGTTCGAGAATATTTCCCTGCAGGTCCGGGCGCATCGTCCCAGCCATGGTCGCACCGGCGACTTCACTGCGGACGCAATAGGTGGCAACCGGGTTCAGAATGTTCTTAAGCTGCTTAGGCCCCAGAAATTCGTACCCATAACGCAGACGATTACAGACCTGGTCATAAACCGCTGAACTGACGTAAACGCGTTCAGGTTCGGCAATCTCTTGCAATCGTGCCGCGATGTTCACGTTGTCGCCATGTATTCCGCGCTCGTCGATCAGAATTTCCCCAAGGTGAATCCCCGCACGAAACTTGATTCGCTGGTCCTTTGGCCGCATTTGGTTGTGCTCGCGCGCGATCTGGTGCAATTCCACACCGAATTCCACGGCGCTGGTTGCTGTCTCGAACAGAGCCAAAACCCCATCGCCCCGCACTTCGACGACACGGCCTTGATACTTGGCACACGAGGCTTCGAGTAGAGCGAGAAGCGATTTCAATGCGTTGTAGGTATCAAGCTCGTTTTCGCTCATGAGCCGTGAATAACCCACGACATCGGCGAAAAGGACCGCGCCAAGTTTTTGGGTTATTGAAACGTTCGAAATCGTTGTGCTCAAAGGTGGTACTCGTTTCTAGGACTCTGATCGGACCCGGGATCAACATATAGCAAAAAATGCTTTTGACGACCGAAGACCTTCAATATTACTGCAGGTCAACAGGCCGTGATGTGAGGCGGCCACGACCAGGCGGCACAATCGTTCGGACCAAAAATGACGGTTGTTTTGCTATCCAGTTCCTGGGCCAAAGCCTGACGGCGCGCCATCCAATCTGTTTTCAGAACCCCGACCACGATCATGTCATGAAAAGCTCCGTCGGCGAACCACGCCTGCCTCATTGTTCCTTCAATTTGGCAACCAACCTTAGCCACCAGATCGCGGCTGTGGTGATTATCTGCGCGGTAATAAGACGTTAACCTGTTCAGCCCCAACTGCCGAAAGGCCAAGTCCATCAGCAAAGCGGTCGCGCGAAGCCCGACACCAGACCGGCGGGCGGACTTGCTGATAAAGATGGCAATCACCGCATCGCGATTGATGTTAGATATTGCCTCCAGCCCTGCCAGTCCAACCGCCTCACCACCGCTGGTTTCAATAACGAACCAACAATTTCGGCTGGCATCAGACGACGTGAATGTGCCCTTCCACATTTCTTCAGCGTGAGACAGGCTCAGAGGAGCACGAGAGGTTCGGTCAAAGCGCGCAAGGTCTTCGACATCCTGAAACCAGGATATGACTGCCTCCAAATCCACCCGCTCCATCGGGCGCAATCTAAACGTACTATTTGCACTATCAGGCACGAGAAAAATTACCTTTGAATGAAATCAATGCAATCTAATCAGACAGTAGCACAAAAGTTTTGTGTTTACGAAATGAGAAAAACCCGCCCCCGGAAACTCCCATAAACCTTTGTAAAGGCGCTATTTGTTACCGCGCACCGAGATCCAATACGAGTCCGACCCACCTGACAGGTGGGCCGGGCGGTTACAGTAAACAAGTGTCAGTCGTACAGAACGGCGGCGATCTTCGGATCATCAATGTTGGACGCATCATAGTAGTAGAAACCCGTGTCGATCAGAGCCGGGACGTCCTCACCCTTCATCGCGGCAACCGCTGCCTTGACGGTTTCGTATCCAATCCCGACAGGGTTTTGGGTGATGGCGCCGGCCATCAGACCGCTCTTGATCGCGTCTTTCTGGGCTTTGCCACTATCGTACCCAATGATGACCAGACCTTGGGTGCCCAGTTCCTGCACACCGTTGACCACGCCGATAGCCGACCCTTCGTTTGTGCCGAAAATACCGTTCAGATCGGGGTTGGCCGTCAGAATTGCCTTGGTTACCTCGGTCGATTTGAGATGGTCGCCCTGCCCGTACTGCACGGTAACAACTTCAATGTCTGGGTACTTCTCGGCCATGCGGTTTACAAACCCATCACGGCGGTCGATTCCAGTGCGGCTGGTTTGGTCATGTGCGACCACAGCAACCTTACCTTTTCCGCCGATCTTCTCCGCCATTTTGTCGGCAGCCAACCCCGCCGCGGCCAGATTGTTCGTGGTGGCAGTTGAAACCGGGATGTCACTGTCGACACCACTGTCGAAAGCGATGATCGGAATACCTTTGTCGTTGGCCTGCTTCAGCAGCGGAATGGCCGCCTGGCTGTCAAGCGCGGCAAAGCCAATGGCTTTGGGGTTGTTGGCCAGCGCCGCTGCCAACATGTCAATCTGCCGGTCGACCATAGTCTCGTTGTCCGGCCCTTCGAAGGTGATGGTCACTCCGTATTCATCCGCTGCCTGCTCTGCTCCGGACTTCACCGCCTGCCAAAACTGGTGCTGAAACCCCTTGGACACCAGCGGGATATACACCTGTTCGGCCGTGGCCATGGAAGCGGGCACTGCCAGAGAGGCTGCGCTCAGCGCCCCCAGAATGAAACGACGTGTAAACATGATTTTCTCCTCCAGTTGGTCGTTTTTTATTCGATTCCTAAAATGATCAGCCGGTTTTCTTGCGTCGGGCCATGTCGGCGTAGACAGCCAGAATAATGATCGCGCCGGTCACAACGGTCTGCCATTCCTGGGCAACGGACAGAACGCGTAAGCCGTTGGTCAGCACCGCCATGATCAACGCACCGATCAGAGTACCCAGAATGGTGCCGCGCCCGCCGGACAGAGACGTACCCCCGATCACTACAGCGGCGATGGCTTCCAGTTCATACCCAAGACCCAGCGCAGGTTGGGCCGAGTTGAGGCGTGATGCGATCAGAATGCCTGCAATTCCGCAGATCGCTCCGGCCAGCGCATAAATCCGCATTTTCCACATGTCGGTGTTCACACCGGACAAACGCACAGCCTCTTCGTTCGACCCCAACGCAAAGGTGTAACGGCCCAGCACCGTTCGACCCAGAATGTACGAAGCGGCGATTGCCACCAGAAACAGGATCAACACCCCATTGGGGATCGGCAATGCCGGGAAGACTTCTCCGATCAGCGATCCGCGCGAGATCTGGTCAAAGCCGGGCGTGTCGTTGAAATAGATCGGCCGCGTGCCCGAGATCACAAGCGACAACCCCTTCAGGATCAGCATCATTCCCAACGTAGCAATGAACGGCGGGATCTTCATCTTGGCCACGAACGTGCCCGAGCACAGACCACAAAACGCACCCGCCGCGATGGCTGCCGCCACCCCCAGCAACAGCGGTAGTCCCAGATAGGTCAACGCAACGCCCGCAATGACGGCGCAGAACGTCATCAGAGTGCCCAACGACAGGTCGATACCACCTGTAATGATGATCAAGGTCGCCGCTACGGCCAACACTCCGTTGACTGACGTCGCCTGCAGAATGGCAATCATGTTCGAAGTCTGCATGAAGTTCGGCGACGCGATCGAGAAACCGATCAACAAAGCGATCAAACTGGCAAATGCCAGCAGCTTTTGATACGCGCCGCTTTCCGACAGACCTGCGAGGGGCTTCTTTTTGTCGATGTCCGTTGCTGTGGTCATTGCGTTGTCCCTGTTACCTGCATCGCAGCCTTGCGTTGGGTTGCCAGATGCATGATGTCTTCTTGAGTTGTGTCCTTACCCCCGGGGAGAATTCCGGTCAGGCGGCCCTCGCACATAACGGCGATGCGGTGGCTCAGACGCATTACTTCGGGCAGCTCCGATGAGATCACGATGATGGTTTTCCCCTGCTCGGCCAGTTCTTCGAGCAGCTTGTAGATTTCGGACTTCGCTCCCACATCGATGCCGCGTGTAGGTTCGTCGAAAATCAGGATGTCACAATCGCGCAAAAGCCACTTGGCAATGACGACCTTCTGCTGGTTGCCGCCGGAAAGCAGACGAACTTCCTGCGCGTCCGACGGCGTGCGGATACCTAGCTGCTTGATATAGCTCTTGGCAGTGGTGCTGATTTCGCCATCATTCAGAACACCTCCACTTCCGGTGAACATGTCCATCGAAGCCAGCGCGATGTTGTCCCGCACGTTCATCCCTGTCGCGAGGCCAAAATGCTTGCGATCCTCAGACAGATACCCGATCCCGGCCCGCACCGCATCCTTCGGCGATTTGATCGAGACTGGTTTGCCATGCACCCGAATATCGCCGCTGTCCTTCGGATCGGCGCCAAATATGGCCCGGGCCACCTCGGTGCGCCCTGCCCCCATCAAACCGGCAAAACCCAGAATTTCTCCCCGTTGAACCGAGAAGCTGACGTCGCTGATTTCCTTGCCCCGGGTTAGGCCAAAGATTTCCAGAGAAACTTCGGCATCGCCCAGATCAGGCACGTCCAACGGTTCCTCGTTGACCTCGCGCCCGACCATCATCGCAATGATCGTGCTGATTGGAGTTTCAGCGGCGTCAACCGTTCCGACATATTCGCCGTCGCGCATCACGGTCACGCGGTCCGCAATCTGCTTCAGCTCATCCATTTTGTGGCTGATGTAGACAATGCCCACACCCTCGGCCTTTAGACGCCGGATAATCACGAAAAGCTCTGCAATTTCAGCGTCGTTCAAAGCCGCAGTGGGCTCATCCATGATCAAAACCGTGGATTGATACGACAATGCCTTGGCGATCTCGACCATTTGCTGTTTCGCAATTGTCAGGCTTCCAACCAGAGTTTTGGGATCAAGGTTCAGATTCATCGACGCGAAAATCTCGGCCGTTCTGGCGTTCAGCGCGGCCTCATCCAGTCGCCCAAAACTCTTGCGGGGTTCGCGCCCAATAAAGATGTTCTGCGCAACCGTCAGATCGTTCATCAGGCTCAATTCCTGATGGATGATGCCAATACCCAGATCCTGCGCTTCGCGCGGAGTGGTTGGGCTGGCCGGTTTACCTTCGATCTCAAGATCACCACCGTCGCGCTGATAAATCCCGGACAGGATTTTCATCAACGTGCTTTTTCCAGCGCCGTTTTCGCCCATCAATGCGTGGACTTCACCGGCGTACAGATCGAATTGCACGGATTTCAGCGCGTGCACGCCGGGGAAGTGCTTATCAATCCCCGTCATGTCGACCAGCTTTTTCATTTCTCCTCCCATGTGCCCCTCTCCCCTTGGGCAGCGCGCGGGTTACATCACCGCGCCGATTTGCCAGGGCACGAATTCCACGCCCCCAAATCCAAGTTCCTCACTTTTTGTTTGCTCGCCGGAAGCGACGCGGATCAGAATTTCGAACAACTCCTCGCCTTTGGCTTCGATGCTGACACCATCGGTGACGATGTCGCCGCAGTTCAGGTCCATGTCGTCGGCCATCCGGGCGTACATTTCGGAATTAGTGGCCAGTTTGATGCAGGGTGTCGGCTGATAACCCGATACCGACCCGCGACCGGTGGTAAAGACGATCAGGTTCGCGCCCGAAGCCACCTGCCCCGTGACCGAACACGGGTCAAAGCCCGGGCTATCCATGAAAACGAATCCGTTTTTGTCGATCCGTTCGGCAAATTTGTACACGTCCCGCAAGGGCGCGGTGCCGCCTTTGGCGACAGCGCCCAGTGATTTCTCAAGGATGGTCGTCAACCCGCCGCGTTTGTTCCCCGGGCTTGGGTTGTTGTCCATTTCACCGCCGTTGCGCGCGGTGTAATCCTCCCACCACTGCACGCGCTCGATCAGCTTCTCGCCGACTTCTGGCGTTTCGGCGCGACGTGTCAGCAGGTGTTCTGCGCCGTAGATTTCCGACGTTTCGGACAGGATTGTTGTCCCGCCATGGCGCACCAGCAAATCTGATGCGTAGCCCAACGCCGGGTTGGCCGTGATCCCGGAATACCCATCCGAGCCGCCACACTGCATGCCAACCGTAAGCGCGCTGACTGGCGCGGTTGCGCGCGTGGCCTGATTTGCCAACTCGGCAATGCCGCGCAGCTCTTCCAAGCCGCGCTCGATTGTGCGACGTGTCCCGCCCTCATTCTGAATGGTCATGTATCGCAGCGCCCCATCCGGGCGGATCGGGCGGCCACCAACCAGATCAGCAACCTGCATGACTTCGCACCCCAGTCCAATCAACAGGATGCCCGCAAAATTCGGATGCTGCGCATAGCCCGCGAGGGTTCTGTACAACGTCTCGTACCCTTCATCCTTTGCGGCCATGCCACATCCGGTTCCGTGGACAATAGGCACGATACCGTCGACATTTGGAAAGGAAGAAAGAAGTCCCGATTTTTCGGCAGCCTCAGCGATAAAGCGCGCCACGGATCCGGAACAATTGACCGTCGTCAGGATACCAATGTAATTGCGCGTTCCGATCTTGCCGTCCGAACGGTGGTAGCCCTGGAAACTGCGGGCATTGTGGATTTCCGGCAGAGGTGCGTTGGCTGTGGCATGGGCATAATCCTGCTGGTGATCCCCCATGCCCAGATTGTGCACGTGGACATGTTCGCCTGGAACAATATCCGACTTGGCCTGCCCGATGACCTGACCATATCGAATGACGTTTTCACCTTGGGCGATCAGCGTCGTCGCAATCTTGTGGCCGCGCGACACCGCCCCAAGAAGCGGAGCCGAAAGGCAATCTGGATGCTCACCTGCCGTCAAATCACGCAGAGCGATGACGACATTGTCATCCGGATTCAGCCTGACCGTATCGCGCTGTGCGTCCTGAAGGACCTTGATTTGATCACGTGCTTGCATTGCTATCCCGCTTGCTTGCCCCGACAGCTACGTCGAAAACTACCCACTTGTCAACTAACATGTTAGAATGATAAACCAGCAACCATGAACCGACCTCAAGATATTGACGCAACCCGCCTGCCGGACATTTCCACTACCGAAGGGTCGCTGGCGCAGCGGGTTTACCAGTCAATCAAGCACGCCATTCTGGCCCTTGATTTCCCACCCGGCGCCAACCTAAGAAAAGCGCCCATTTGTGAACGTCTGGGCGTGTCGCGCGCACCCGTTTCCGAGGCCATTGCGCGATTGGCAGCCGATGGACTGGTCGATGTCGTCCCGCAATCCGGTACGCGCGTTTCCTACTTTTCGATGGCTGAAATCCGCGAGGGCGCGTTCCTTCGCGAAGCATTGGAGCTGGCGACGGTCGCGAAGGTTGCACGGGACCTTACTGAGGATCAGCGCAAAAAACTCAGCCGCAATATGCGCATGCAGGAGTTGCTGATCGAGGATGAAGATATCCCTGGCTTTTATCAGGCCGACGAAGATTTCCACGCCCTGCTTATGGATTTCACTGGATTTCTTCGACTGCCAGAGGTCGCTCAGACTGTTTCTCTGCAGGTCAGCCGGGCGCGGATGCTATTGCTGCCAACGCCGGGACGCGTTGCAGAGACACTGGCCGAACACCGGGCCATCTTTGAGGCGATCAGCCGCCACGACGAACAAGGCGCTCAGGATGCGATGCGCCATCACCTTGGTCAGTTGATGCCCCGTATCGAAGTCCTTCGGCAGGAAAAGCCGCAACTGTTCAATATCACCCCTAAGGACACGCGAGAGGCAGGATGACCGTTTCACAAACCGAGCTTTTGAACAGCCGCACACCCCGACCTGTGCCCCTGACCCGGATGGGTTTTGGCGGCGCACCTTTGGGGAACCTCTATCGCAAGGTGACTGATGAGGATGCCCAGGCCGCTTTGCATGCGGCGTACGGTGCTGGCATTCGCTTTTTTGACACGGCACCTCAGTACGGGTTGGGTCGGTCCGAACACCGGTTTGGCCAAGCCATCGCCCGTTTCGGGCGCGACAACATTCAGCTGTCAACCAAGATCGGACGGTTGTTGTTGGACTGCGAGCCGCATGAAATTACGCCCGAGGCATTTGTCGACGTGCCGCAGAAACGCATTGTATTCGACTACACCTATGACGGTGTCATGCGATCCTATGAGGCCAGCCGAGATCGGCTGGGTGTGACCAACGCCGACATCCTTCTGGTGCACGACGTCTGCGTGTTCAGTCAGGGCAGTCAGGAAATGTCGGACGCTAAAGTGCGCGAGTTGTTTGATGCCGGTGGCTACAAGGCGCTGGTCGAACTGCGTGACGCAGGTGAGATTGCCGCCATCGGCGCAGGGGTGAACGAATGGCAGGTTTGCGAACGGTTGCTTGGGCTGGGGGACTTCGATGGGTTCCTTTTGGCCGGGCGCTACACGCTGCTGGAACAGGCGGCATTGGACAGCTTTTTACCGCTTTGTAAAAAGCGGGATGTGGGGATCATCCTTGGTGGCCCCTATAACTCGGGCATTCTGGCGACCGGCGCAGTTCCGGGCGCCAAGTACAACTATTCCGATGCTCCGGAGGAGATTTTAGATCGCGTCCGCAAAATTGAAGCGGTCTGCAAATCGCATAAAACACCCCTGATTGCTGCGGCTCTGCAATTTGTTCTTGGGCATCCCAGCGTCAAGACAGTAGTGCCCGGTGCAGTCAATGCAACTGAGGTAAAGGCTAACGTCGCGCTTTTGGAACACAAGATTCCGCCGGGCCTTTGGTCAGATCTTCGGGGCGAAGGCCTGATCCGCCCCGATGCGCCACTGCCTCAGGAGGCGGCAAATGCTGCATAACTTAGACCCGATCCTTTCACCTGAACTGCTGTACGCATTGCGGGCAATGGGGCATGGAGACGAAATCGTGATTGCCGATGCGAACTTCCCGGGCTCCAGCTGCGGACCGGGCTGTATTCGCGCTGATGGCTCGACTGCCAGCGAAATCCTGCGGGCAATATTGTCCGTCATGCCTCTGGACACATTCGTTTCAGATCCGGCGCTGACTATGCAGATGGTCGAGGATCCGGATAACATTCCCGAGGCGGTTGCTGATTTTCAGAACATCATTAACCAAGTAGCTGACAACCCAGCACAGATACAGAGGGCGGAACGCTTTGGCTTTTACGAGCGCGCATCTAATGCCTTTGCCATCGTACAAACCGGCGAGCGCAGGCTTTACGGCAATATTATTCTCAAAAAAGGCGTCATTGGATGAGGATCGACGCCCATCAGCATTTCTGGGCTTTATCCCGTGGTGACTACGGCTGGCTAACACCGGAACTGGCCCCGATTTACCGCGACTTTGCACCCGATGATCTTGCGCCGCTGCTGGTAGCGGCCGGGATTGAGGGGTCAATTCTGGTCCAGGCCGCCCCAACAGTAGCCGAGACAGAATTCATGCTGTCGCTGGCGGATCACACCCCATTCATCAAAGGTGTCGTTGGATGGGCTGACTTCGAAGCCGCCGATGCCCCTACGCGGATTAGGAATTTGACCGCGCATCCGGCGCTGGTTGGGCTGCGACCTATGATTCAAGACATCGCCGATCCGGAATGGATGATCGGTGATGCTTTGACCCCAGCATTTGAAGCGATCCAACAACACGATTTGACATTTGACGCGCTGACGTTGCCTCAACATCTTGGCGCTCTGAGACAGCTTCTCACGCGTCATCCTCGGATGCGCGTTGTCATCGACCACGGGTCCAAACCCCTAATCCGCGATGGTTTGATCGATGGCTGGGCGGAGGACATGGCAGCGCTGGCCCGAGAGACAGACGCCTGGTGCAAACTGTCCGGATTGGTAACCGAAGCCGCCCCGGGCTGGACCCTTGAAGATCTGCGCCCATATGTCGACCACTTGCTAAACACATTCGCTCCGTCCCGCCTGATTTGGGGCAGTGACTGGCCGGTTTGCACGCTGGCCTGCACATACGAACGCTGGCTTGAAACCACTGATGCTTTGCTGCACGACTTGACCAAGCCTGAACGACAGGCGGTTTTGGGCGGCAACGCTGCCCGGGCCTATAAACTCAGGGATTGAAATGATTTATCCAAAACTGGACTGCGATGGGGTATGGCTCGGCCGCGTGGAACGTGCAGGAATAGGCCCCTGCGTTGTGACGCTGCGCGACGGTCAGGTTGTTGATATCACATCCAAGATTGCCCCGACCGTACGCGACGTCCTCGAACGAGAGGATGCTGCAGAGTTTATCCATAAAGTCGACGGAACCGAGATCGGTGGAGTCGATTCCGAGCACGATTGGCTGGCCCCTTGTGATTTGCAGGCCATCAAGGCGTGCGGCGTCACTTTCGCCGGGTCCATGGTCGAGCGGGTCATCGAAGAGAAAGCCGCCGGAGACCCCGGCAGGGCACAAGCAATCCGGGCCCGTATCGGGGACAAGATTGGTAGCAGCCTCTCAAACATTACTCCGGGTTCCGACGCCGCCGCACACGTCAAACAGGCCCTGATCGCGGAAGACCTGTGGAGCCAGTACCTTGAGGTCGGTATCGGACCGGATGCTGAAGTCTTCACAAAGGCGCAAGTCCTGTCTTCGGTCGGATTCGGCGCGGATGTCGGCCTGCACCCGATCTCAACCTGGAACAATCCTGAACCCGAGGTCGTTTTGGCCGTGACCTCAACGGGCGTGATCAAGGGCGCGACGCTGGGCAATGACGTCAACTTGCGAGATGTCGAGGGGCGCTCGGCGCTTTTGCTTGGCAAGGCCAAGGACAACAACGCATCCTGTGCCATCGGGCCCATGATCCGCTTGTTCGACGACACCTATACGCTTGAGGATGTGCGAACGGCCGAGTTGTCTCTGACCGTGACCGGAATGGATGGCTTTGTTCTGAGCGGGCATTCCTCAATGTCGCAAATCAGCCGCGATCCAGCTGATCTGGTCACGCAAACAATTGGACGACATCATCAATACCCGGACGGGCTCATGCTGTTTTTGGGAACCCTCTTCGCACCGACACAAGACCGGGATACTGCGGGCGGTGGGTTTACTCACAAACTGGGCGACATCGTCACGATTGCAAACGATAAACTGGGCACACTCACAAACAATGTGCGCCTTTCAACGGAATGTCCCGAATGGCGGTTCGGGGTTTCTCATCTTATGCGAAACCTGGCTCAACGCGGCCTGCTTTAAGAAAGAACGAAGATGTTAATCGGAAAACACCTGATCGCCGGTGAATGGGTTGAAGGTGACACCACATTTACCTCTGCACCTGCGCATGGGTCATGCCACGACTTCGCAACCGGGACCGCGGCGCATGTCGACGCCGCTGTGCAGGCTGCTGAAGAGGCCTTTGTCACATACGGTTGGTCCTCGCGTACTGAAAGGGCCGCGTTGCTGCGCAAAATCGCAGAGGAGATTGACACTCGCGGCGACGCGATCACCGAGATCGGCAGTCAGGAAACAGGTCTTCCCGAGGCCCGCCTCCAAGGCGAACGCGGACGCACCGTCGGCCAGTTGCGCCTGTTCGCCGACTACATCGAAAAAGGCGATTACCTCGACCAACGCCACGATCCCGCGATGCCCGACCGCGCGCCACTGCCCCGGCCGGATTTGCGCATGATCCAGCGACCTCTCGGTCCGGTCGCCGTGTTTGGCGCATCGAATTTCCCGCTGGCCTTTTCGGTTGCGGGTGGGGACACGGCCGCGGCCCTGGCTGCGGGCTGCCCGGTGGTGGTGAAAGGCCACCCGGCCCATCCCGGAACCGGAGAAATCGTCGCGCAAGCCATCGATGCGGCCCTGAAGGCAACTGGCACGCCTGCGGGCGTGTTCTCATTGATTCAAAGCGATGGGATCGAAGTCGGAACCGCCTTGGCCCGCCACCCCTTGATCCGGGCAGTGGGATTCACCGGATCTCAGCGGGCTGGCCGCGCTCTGTTTGATCTATGCGCCGCTCGCCCCGAGCCAATCCCGTTTTTCGGAGAGCTGGGCTCGGTGAACCCCATGTTCCTGCTACCCGCGGCGTTGTCCGAACGCGCAGCAGATATCGGGAAGGGTTGGGCGGGATCCCTCACCATGGGCGCAGGGCAGTTCTGCACCAACCCCGGAATTGCGGTCGTCATAGACGGGCCGGACGCAGATGCATTTCAATCCGCTACGCAAGGAGCATTGGAACAGGTAGACGGGCAAACCATGCTGACCGATGGGATCTCGGATGCTTATCGACGAGGCGTTGCTCAAGCCGCGGCGCAATCCGATGTCGCGCAGATTGTGGTCAAGGACAGTGCCTCGCGCGGTGCAGCTCCAAATCTGTTTGTGGTCTCGGGTGACGATTGGCTGGGCAACGCCGCCCTGCATGAAGAGGTCTTTGGACCGATGGGTATCATCGTCAGGGTCCGCGATGCCGACCAAATGCTGCAGCTTGCCCGCTCTATCGAAGGGCAACTGACCTGCACGTTACATCTGGCGGACGATGACGCAGCACTGGCCCGGCAACTGGTTCCGGTGCTGGAGCGCAAAGCAGGAAGGTTGCTGGCCAACGGCTTTCCAACCGGGGTGGAGGTTTGCGACAGCATGGTTCACGGAGGTCCCTACCCGGCCTCAACGAATTTTGGCGCGACCTCGGTTGGAACGCTTTCAATCCGGCGGTTTCTGCGCCCCGTTTGTTATCAGGACATCCCGGCAGGCTTGCTGCCGGAACAGGAGTGAGGCCGCACATGACATCCCCGGAAAACACAGGTCGCTTGACCGGCAAAACGGCGTTGATCACGGCAGCCGGGCAAGGGATCGGCCGCGCTACGGCCGAACTGTTTGCCGCCGAGGGCGCCAAGGTCATTGCAAGCGACATAAACTCAGATGCTTTGGCCAAGCTGGAGAATATTGAAGGCATAACAACACTGAAACTGAACGTTACTGACGCTGAAGCGGTCCAGGCCGCGGCGGCGGACCTGCCTGCGCTGGATGTGCTGTTCAATTGTGCTGGCTATGTGGCAAACGGATCTGTTCTGGACTGCGAGGAGCGTGATTGGGACTTTAGTTTCGATCTCAACGTGAAGGCCATGTACCGCCTGACCCGACTGACGCTGCCTGCGATGTTGGCCAATGGTGGCGGGTCGATCATCAACATGTCTTCGGTGGCGTCATCGATGAAAGGCGTGCCGAACCGGTTTGCCTATTGCGCCTCTAAGGCGGCAGTAATCGGACTGACCAAATCGATCGCAGCGGATTTTGTGACCCAGGGCGTTCGTTGCAACGCGATCTGTCCAGGCACAGTCGACAGCCCAAGCTTACATGACCGGTTGCGAGCCACTGGTGACTACGAACAGGCCATGACGGATTTCATTGCGCGCCAACCGATGGGACGGATCGGCACGGCTGAGGAAATCGCAGAATTGGCGCTGTATCTGGCCAGCGACGCAAGCAAGTACACATCGGGACAGCCCTTTGCCATTGATGGCGGCTGGACAATCTGAGCAGGAAGGAAAACGCAATGAAACTGCTACGTTATGGCCCCAAGGGCGCTGAAAAACCCGGTGTATTGGTTGCGGATGGTGCAATTCGTGATTTGTCAGGTGTGGTCGATGACATCGCGGGCGATACGCTGAGTGACGAAACGCTTGCACGTTTGAATTCATTGGACGTTGCAAACCTTCCTTTGGTGGACGGCGACCCCCGCATTGGCCCTTGCGTGGGCAAAGTCGGCAAGTTCGTCTGCATCGGTCTGAACTACGCCGATCATGCTGCCGAAAGCGGGATGGAATTGCCCGAGGAACCAGTGATCTTTTTCAAGGCGACATCTGCCATTGTTGGCCCAAATGACAAGGTTGAAATCCCGCGCGGGTCGGTCAAAACCGACTGGGAAGTTGAATTGGGCGTGGTTATTGGAAAAGAGGCCAAGTATGTCTCTGAAGCCGACGCCATGGATCATGTAGCAGGATACTGCGTCATAAACGATCTGTCTGAGCGCGATTTCCAACTGCACCGCTCGGGCCAATGGGTCAAAGGGAAATCGGCAGATACGTTCGGCCCGATCGGTCCGTGGCTCGTCACTCGGGACGAGGTGCCTGATCCGCAAAACCTGCCGATGTACCTTGAAGTGAACGGCCACCGCTATCAGGACGGTTCGACCAAAACGATGCATTTTGGCGTCGCGACCGTGATTTCTCACTTGTCGCAATTTATGTCGCTTCAACCGGGTGACGTGATTTCAACCGGGACACCGCCGGGGGTTGGCATGGGGCAAGATCCGCAAACCTACCTGAAGCCCGGTGACCGAATGGAACTGGGCATCGAAGGGTTGGGCGTTCAGCGTCAGGATGTTGTGCAGGGGTGACCTGCACTCTACCGCCAAAAGGAGTTATCCCGGCCAGGGCAGCGAGTAAGTTTTGACGTTGGTGAAGAACTTCATCGCTTCGATGACACCTTCCTTGACGCCATTGCCGCTGTCCTTGATGCCGCCAAAGGGGGACATTTCGATCCGATAGCCCGGTTGCTCCCAGATATTGCAAGTGCCCACGTTCAGGCCGTTGATGTAAGCTATCGCACGGTTGAGGTCGTTGGTGCACACGCCCGCAGACAAACCAAACGCTGTTCCGTTCGAGATTTCCATAACTCGTGTATCGTCATCCGGAACACGGACGATGGGCACGATAGGGCCAAAAGTCTCTTCCATGACCAGTTCGCTGTCATGGGGCACTTTGTCGATCACAATCGGAGGCAATAATGCGCCTTTCCGGCCAGGATGGTAAAGGATCTCTGCGCCCATTTCAGCAGCCATGAACACGCGCTTTTCGAATAATTCTGCAGCTTGCTCGTGGATAACGCACCCCAGCTGCGTTTCCGGATCCTGAGGGTCTCCGAACCGGATCGCTTTCGCTTTTTCCAGAACCAGCGGCACAAACTTCTCGGCAACGCTTTCCTGCACCAGAATGCGCTTGATCGCAGTACATCGTTGTCCTGAATTTCCGGTGGCACCTGCCACGGCTATGGCGGCGGCCTGCTCAAGATCATCGTCGCTCAGGTCGTTGAGAACGATCAGAGGATCATTCCCGCCTAACTCCAAAGCTTGCCGTTTGTAGCCTGCTTTGGACGCGATCATCTTGCCCACCGGAACCCCGCCGGTGAAGGTAATGATGTCGATGTTTTCATTGGTGATCATCTCATCGCCAATGTCCTGCGGCCAACCGGTGACGACCTGAAACATCTCGGGCGGCAGCCCTGCCTCGTACAGGATGTCGGCCAGCGTCAGCGCCGTGAGCGGGGTCAGCTCAGTGGGCTTGCACACCATGCAATTGTTGGTCGCAATCGACGGCGCAATCTTGTGACTGACCATATTTAAGGGATGGTTGAACGGTGTGATCGCGCTGATCGCTTTGACTGGCTCGCGTTTGGTGAAAATCTTACGCTCTTTGCCATTATGTGTCAGATCGCACGAGAAAATCTCACCGTCATCCTTCAACGCTTCTGCGGCGGCAAATTGGAACACGTCCTGCGCGCGCTTGGTTTCATAAATCGAATGCTGGCGGCAAATGCCCAGTTCCAGCGTCAGCCACTTCGCAAGATACTCACGTTTTTCGCCGATCAGTTCACCGGCGCGTTGCAGGATTTGGCTGCGCTCAAAGCGGGTTAGTTTGGAGGAATAACTCGCTGCAATCTCAAAGGCTTTACGCGCGTGTTCGGCGGTGCCGGCAGGCACTGTGCCGACGACTTCGTTTGTATAGGGGTAATGCACCGGAACGGTGGCTTCGGTAAAGACGATCTCTCCACCAATGCGCATGCCTTCGTTGCGGATATCGGATGTGTTCATTGTACCGTCCATTTTCAAAGGGCCGCCGCTGTGGTCCCGTAGTAGAATGCATCGAAATTGCGCAGCTTTGGTTGCGATGGCAAATCGATCACGCGGTTAACGATAAAGGGAACTTCCTGCTCGGTCTCGCCACCATGGCTACGCAGAGGTTCATCCAGCGCAGCCAGATCGTGCCGATCTTCGGAGGTGCCGATACAGGTGTTTTCGCCTGAAACCATAACAATAACTCCGATCCGATCGCCGGGCAATTCAAACGGCATCGCCAACTTGTTTGCGCGCCCTTAACTGGTTTCGCGTCACGCGTGAAGATACCGTACAAGACGCCGCGCTTGAAGTGCTTTCGTTTTCCGCGTGAGATCATTGTTTATGCCGCTTGGGTATACCACCGCTTTGCGCTCAGCACCGCCGATGTTGGATATCTGCCAGGTGAGCGCGGAGTTTCGGCAAGCCGTGAAGCTATCCGACAATGGGTCAACCGCTTTGGCCGCCAATTCGCAAATTGCATCACGCGAGACCGGCCAAGGGTGGCCGATAAATGGCATTTGGATGAAGTGGTCATCCCGATCAACGGTCGGAAATGCTGGTTCTGGCAGGCGGTGGATGCGAACGGAGATGCCCTTGATATTCTCGCCCAACCACGGCGGAATGCCAAGACAGCCCGACGTTTTCTTAAGCGGTTGATTTCCCAATTCGGCGCACCCCGTGTCATGATCGCGGACAAGTTGCGCAGCTATATCAAGCCGATCCGCAATCTTGCGCCCGGCGCGGAACGCCGAGCACATAAAGGGGTAAACAGTCGGATTAAAGGATCACACAGACCCACTCGAAAGCGTGAGAAGATGATGGGCGCTTCAAACCGCCCAACCAAGCACAAAGGTTCCTTACGGCTCACGATCAGATCAACACCGTCTTTCGCCCCCGCCGTCATCATCTCTCCGCCGTCTCATTCCGTCACGCCAGAACCGATGCTTTTGGCCTCTGGAACGGTTACGCCCTCGAAGTGACCGCTTGGCGGACGCAGATCAGCCCGTTTTCAGGCGCGCAGACAAGCCGGCAATGTCCAGCTAGGCACTACTTCGTTGATGTTCCAGTTTAGTTGGCGAGCTCTGATAAAGCGCGGGCAGCCATGTCCGGATCGGCGAAACAGGTGAAAACATCGCTGAGTTTAGCGCGAATTTGTTCAACCCGTTCCGGCCCGTATCGGTCTGCGCGATAACTCATCATGACCCGGATGCCACGTTTGTCGCCCACCGTTTCCTCAAGCACTTCGAACTGAAGGCCCAGCAGAGTTTCGGATTTGTCCGGGTCGATTTGCCGGAACGCGATATCCTGGCCCTGCGCGCCTTTAAGTCTTCCATTCAGTTTGTTCTGTGCGTGAATTTGAATGAACGCTTCGAACATCGTTTCCATCGCTGGTGCTTCGCCACCGGTCAGTCGACGACCAACCAGATCCAGTGGGATTTCGCTATGCGGCAGCGACTCGGCGACTTCATCCCGAACGGTCTGGATCAGCGATGCCGCGCTTGTATCTGCGGCGATCTGGACCCGGTGAGCAACGACGGTTGTAAAGTAACCGACTGTGTCAAAAAACTCGGCCCGATTGCGCCCCGATGCCGACGTTCCGATGACCAGGTCTTGTTGTCCACTCAGGTGGCTCAAGCTCGTGGCAACGGCGGCGTAGACAACATTGAAAAGCGATGCTTCTTGTTCTTTGGCCAGGGAATACAACCCTTCGGCAACGTCGGGGTCCAACACCAGTTCAACCCACCCACCTTTCGGGGACCGTGGGGCGTCTTCGTCGATATCTTGCGGGAACAACGGTATAGCGCGTGGCGCCCCTGTAAGTCTGTCTGACCAATAAGACACATGTTCTTCATTAAGTCCCGCATCATTCTGAATTTGTGTGAATCGGTGGAAGGGCACTGGCTCTGTAGACCACTCTGGTGCCCGCCCTTCGGCACGGCAGCGATATGCGATGGCCAGTTCATCCATCAACAGGTTGACCGACCATTCATCCAGCACGACGTGGTGAAACAACATCGACAGTATTTGTTCATCGCTGTCAGGATCCGTCACGAACCGCAGCCGCAACGGTAGTTCGCGACCGAGGTCAAAGACATAATGAGCCTCGGCATGGCGGTCCGTTTCGCGGCTGTCCTCGCTGGACCAGAACCAACGATAATCGTCCAACTGATCGACAGGAACTACTTGATGTACCGGCTCTCCGTTTTCATCAGAATGAAGCGCGCGCAGGATTGGATGCCGTTCCATCAGATCGCGGAAGGCCTGGTGAATTACCTGTTCATCCACGCGGTCCAGAAACCGCAATGCGAATGGAATGTTGAAGATCGCGCCCTTGCCAAAAGCAGCGTAAGCGCGCCACAGCGATTGCTGTGCAAGAGAAAGCGGAAACGGCCCCTGATCCTTGTCATCTTCCCTGAACCGGGGCTCGACCATCGGTTCGGCCTCTACTCGATGCGCCCTTTCGGCCAACCGTCTGGCCGAGGCATGGCTGAACAGATCGGCGAACCGGATTTCCAGCCCGTGCTGGCTCAGCAAGCGGCCAATGACCCGGGTCGCGACAAGTGAGTGACCGCCGTGGTCAAAAAAGTCGTCATCCTCACTCATATCCGGGCTGGCCAGAGCATCACGGAACTCTGCCAGGATGGTTTGTGCAACCTCGTCGGAGGAGGCCGACTTGGGTCTATCGAGCTGCGCTGAACTTGTCCCAACTTCGGGGATCGGCTGCCGCCCCTGAAGAATAGCGACCAGGCGCTCAAGAATAATGGTGCCAGCACTGTCCGAGATCGTGCGGCCGGTGATAAGTTCGATGGTCAGCCTCTGCACGTCATCCAATCGCACGCCCAACGTCAAGTCAGGCAACAGCGCGGTCGTCGGCAAGAGTAAGGGTTTACAATGATCTCCGCCCAAGACCATGCCGGCTGGCTGTTTGGGCCGCGTTGCGATCGCAATCGGGGCCGCTGTTGCAGCTTCGGTTGTGGCCATGTCCGGAGATGCCATGCCAATGCGGAGGCTTTCATCATCATCAATAGCGCTGCGCCAATTCAGGGGTAACCGCGGCGAGGACGCGGCGGCGTGACCAAGATCGAATGCAGCGGCACCTTGGGTCAGATAGTCGATTGTCACATCCTGTTTGTCACTCATTTGACACAGCATGCGCAGCAGGATGTTCGTGATCCGGGCCAATTGCGCAGTTTCATCTTGATGGTTCCCGATCATCAGCGGCGCCGAGGAAATCGGCAGCGATATTTGATGATGATGCGCCAACGCACCGCGCCAGACATCGCTTAGACGCGGTTCAGTTGCCGTTGATGAAACCCCGGTAATCCGCATGTCGGATTGCAGACGCAGCCAGTCCAGCGGCGACTCTGCGTCACTTTCGTCAATCGTGCCGACGGAGACAGGCGCATTAAGGGCCGCTGCAGCGGCCACAAAGTCCCGGTCGTCGTAAATCGCCGAGATAGCGTCGAAGAGCACTGAAAACGGCAACGCATCTTCGGATACCCGGTGCCGCAGAATTGCCAGTACACGGAGATCGGCACCCAGCAGCAATCGCGCTGCGACCGGAGGTTGCTGGCTCAGGTCCCATTCCGCAGATTGCGCGCGCAACAGGGTGTCGGACAGCGCATTCGCGTCTCCGACGTGGTCGCAAGCGATCGGTATCTGGCCAAGCGGTGATTTCACAAGCTGCCCACTGTCGTCAAAAAGATAGCCAAACCCGGCTTCAGGCAGCAGATCCGCCAGATTCCGGAGCGCGCCTAACAAACGTTGAGTATCGACGGTTTCCGGCAATTCAACGGCCGCGACCTGAACCAGAGTTTCCTCCGGGCATTGCTGTTGGCGCAGCCAGATATGCTCTTGGTGGGCGGTTGGTTCCTTTAACGCCGCTGAGGCATCAAGCTGATGGTGTTCTACTCGGTTGAGCAGATCCTGAGATTCATGTGGCATGGGGGGTCTCGTTGATTAAGTACGAAAATGGTCAAACGCGCCGGACGAAGGCAAATGAGCGACGCAGGGGTCTGATAGATGTACGGATTGTTGGGTGCGGCCTTGGGTCGCCAACCTATGCATTTGGTGGGGGCTGTTCTTCCCGCTACGCGGGAGGGTCTCGGCCGCAAACATTGGACCGGGAAATCCACTGAATAAGAGCATACTTTGCTGATCCATAGATGCGCCGCGTGAAGCGACCGGACAACATGGCCCGCGGGCCATGCCTGCCAGAGATTCGGCCTTGCCGTGAATCAGCTGGGTCTGGCAGATTGAGCGGAACTTAAAAACGCGCGCAATTGGTTGTCAAGCAATGTCGGGGCGCTGGGAAAATTCGGCCCATCTGGTCGTTCCGGTTGCTTTAGCGACCGCATACCCGGCCTCTGCCAAAGCGCCGTCCGCGCTGGGGCCAATTGTGCTGCCCAAGTCGGCAACGATGGTCATCGCACAAACGATCTCATTTTGCGCATCGAAAACCGGCACGGCCTGCCCGGTCACTTCGGTTATCAGGTGGCTGCTCAATTCCGCCAGACCCGATGATCGTATGTCCTGAAGCACCTCGCGGCGCGGCGGCTTGCCCCGCGTTCTGGATGGTTGATTGCGACGCGCGACCTTAACCATTGCGGGCGGGAGGAATGCCTGAAACGCCAGACCACAGGCCGAGTTGTCGATGGGCAGCACATCCCCCAGGCTTAGCGAACTGATCGAAAAGTACGCGCCGCGATACCACCGAACTACGGTAGGGCCGCGTTCTGTCCAAACGACCACTCCTGCGCTGGCGGCAACGCGGCCTGCAAGCTCTTTCATTTGCCGCGCCGCGACCTCAATCGGGTCCAGACGTTGTAGCGCGGCAAGGCCGATGCCAAGTGCCGCTGGTCCAAGGTCATAGTGACCTGTTCCGGCCTCCTGCGTCGCGAGACCTTCCTGTTGCAGCGAACTCAGATATCTATGAGCGGTCGAACTGCCCGTTTCAGCGCGCCGCGCTATTTCACCAAGCGCCAGCGGACCTTCGGAGTTTGCCAGTATGGAAAGAAATCTCGCCGCGATCGACACCGATTGGATCGTGCCTTTTCGCGAGGGTCCGGACTCCGATGTTTTGTCCTGAGTGCGACCAAATTTCCGGTTCGTCATTCCTTGCTGGGTCCTTTGTTCGGGTGACTTGCACGTTGGGTCGGCAAAACAGATGCGTCAAGAATCCCCGTCCGATCCACATGGAGTTGATTGCGTCTATTTGGCACAATCTTGGGGCTGTGTATCACTTTGGATTCTTATTGCAATGCGGAATACATTCTGCCATGTGGAAGGCTCTGGTGGTAGTTCGACTCGCCAGTCCGCGCCAGATTCCGACGCGGACAGCCATGCAGAAACCGGCCAAACAATTCATCGACTGCAGCAAGTCTCAACCAGCCGGACAGTCCAAAAATAAAGGGACAGAAGAATGAAACCGCGCACATTCGGGCGGCTGTTAAGTCGTGCGAGCATTGCCGCTCTGGCAACGTGCTCAAGCGTGTCAGCGCAGGCTCAGGAGAGTTCGGAGCCGACCGAAGACACAGAAGTTTTCGAACTTCAGGATATCATCATCACTGGTGAGAAGGTGGATCGGACCATCCGAGAAACCGCAAGTTCGGTCTCGGTGATAACTTCCGAAGATCTGGAAGCAAAGCCTTCCGTGGCCGATGTGCGTGAAGCAGTCGAAGGCACGCCGAACGTGATCTACCCGGCAACAGTCGGCGCGCCGGTTATCCGGGGTCAGGAAGCACAGGGTCCAAACACCGGGGCTGGTGCGTTCTTTGGCGGCACCGTTCCCCGCGCGACTGTAAATCTGGACGGTCACTACCTGAGCTACAACGAGCTGGTCTTTGGTGCCAACTCGGTTTGGGATGTGGGAACGATTGAGGTGTTCCGCGGCCCGCAGACAACGTCGCAGGGTGCAAACAGCATCGCCGGTGCAATTATCGTCAACACTAAAGATCCGACCTTCTATAAAGAAGGCGCCGCGCAGTTGCAGTTCGGCAGTGATAACAGGAAACGGGCGTCATTGGCTTACTCAGCGCCGCTTTCCGAGCAGTTCGCGGCCAGAATCGCGCTGGATTACTACTCGCGGGATACGTTCATCGACTATACTAACCCGCGTTTCGCACACGGCGCTACCAATCAGGATTTTGAAAGCAAGAATGCGCGTGTGAAATTCCTTTGGTCGCCGACGGATATCCCCGGCCTGACGGCGAAATTCACCTATTCGTACACCGATACCAATCGCCCGACCACCGAAGCCGCCGACTCGCCGTTCAACGAGCCGATCAGCACCACGGCAAGCAACCCCAGCTGGGGGCAGCGCACCAACACCGCGATCGCCGATATCGGCTACGAATTCGCAAACGGCATAGCGATCGTTAATCAGCTTCAGTACACTGATCTTGATGTGGACCGCGTCTCGGAACCCGCGAATTTCGGTTCAGCCCAGATTGATCAAACCAATCTGTCAAACGAACTGCGGCTGACATTCGGATCCGAAAAGTCCGCCATCGATGGTGTAGTTGGCATCTATGCGGCCAGAACGGATTCCGATGAAGCCTTGCAGTTACGCGGAGATTCGATCTTTGACGACCGCAAAGACAACCTGGGTATCTTCACCGACATCACTTACAGGTTCGCTGAGCGGTGGTCGCTGACTGGGGGGCTGCGGTTCCAACAAGATAAGATCAAGCGCACTGGCACATCTAACCTTGCAAGGGATGCACTGGATTACAACGAGACCTTTTCCGACTGGTTGCCCAGACTTTCGCTTGCGTATGATATCACCGACACAGCTACTGTCGGCGCTTTGATCAGCAAGGGTTACAATCCCGGCGGCGTTTCCCTGAACTTCCGTTCCGGCGAATATGTCCCGTTCGAAAAAGAAACCGTCTGGAACTATGAACTGTTCGGTCGTGCACAACTGCTGGACAACAGCCTGTTCCTGACCGGTAACCTGTTCTACAGCGACTTTACGGACGCACAGCGCTTTGTTGTTGTCTCCATTCCCGGTCTTGTCGGCCAGGCGATGACCGTTAACGCGGAAAAAGCCAAGTCTTATGGTCTTGAGGTTGGTCTGGATTATCGCCCCATCGATACGTTGCGTCTGACCGGTGGTCTGGGTTTGCTGCGCACCGAAGTGACCGAATTCACCTCAGCCTCGGTTGATTTTCTGGGCAACGAGTTCAGCAACTCACCAAGCTATATGCTGACGCTGGGGGCCGATTGGGACTTTGCGCCTGACTGGACCCTGGGTGGTACGGTTCGCTTCACCGACGGGTATTTCTCGACCGACGACAACGACCCACAGCTGGCCGTCAGCAGCTACACCGTTGCCGATCTGCGGCTCAGCTACCGCCCCCGTGACGACATCGAAGTCTTTGGCTACGTCAACAACCTGTTCGACGAGCGTGGGCCGACCCTCAAGAGGACCAACCGAACTATCGGCGGCGTCGAAGGTGAGCTTCTTGAGCCTCGTTACTTCGGTTTCGGCGTACGAAAAACCTTCTGATTGTAAGCGATCGGAATGGGCCATGTCTCAGGGACTTAGCCCATTCTGCTTTAGGCTCAGGACCGATTGACTTTGGGCAGTTGCGCGGTTCACGGCTCAAAAAACCGTCCGGTCAGCCTGTCTGATCTTCTCTGGGGCATTGCCGACTTGTTTGCACGCGTCTGAAAACGGGTTCATCTGCGTCCGTCAGGCGGTCACTTCGAGGGCGTAACCGTTCCAGAGGCCAAAGGCATCGGTTCTGGCGTGACGGTATGAGACGGCGGGGCGAAAGACGGTGTTGATCTGATCGTGAGCCGTAAGGAACCTTTGTGCTTGGTTTGGCGATTTGAAGCGCCTCATCATCTTCTCACGCTGTCGAGTGGGTCTGTGTGATCCTTCAATCCGACGGTTCCTGATCGACGGCGCGGTACAGGTAGAGCCGAATACCGGTAATTTTCACGATCACGTTTCGGCAGACCATTTCGATTTTGAGTACGCCCGCATTCGCTGAACCCGTTTCCGCCGGATTTCTGGCGCGAACACCGGACCAAATCGGTACCACCAGAACCGTACTGTTTCATGGCTAACCTCAACCCTGCGATCATGCAGCATGTCGTCCACGTTTCGAAGTGAAGAAAGAAACCGAACGGACAGAATGACGGCCAGACGAACAACCTCGGGACTGGTTTTGAACCACTTGAATGGTGATCGCTTATTCATGCGCCGAGGCTACGGAAGCCCCCTGCCAGTCTCAACAGAACCCCTTCTGACAAGGCCCGCGCCAGGGTCATTTAGCAAACCGAACGACGCGGTGGTGAAAAAGTTCGAAGGGACCATGTTGAGCGAAGCTTTGCTGATCGCCCCAATTCCTTCGGCGGATTTTCGGCATTCTGAAGTGTTCGTGTTAAACTAGAGTTTCAAACTTTTGTTAAACCAGCAGCCTGCACCGCGACGTCTGCACAAAGAACTCTATGCGGCTGTCTGAACGAGTGCACGCTTGAAGCCGCAATTGTTTTTGCAAGGCTTGCCCCTTGCCCCAAAATTAATTTTGGAACCAGAAATATGGATACGCTGGCGACCATTAAGGGGGAAAGTAAGTGGGTGAACGAGTTGCGGGCATATCTTCCCAAGGTTGCTCGCTGTCAGGCCCCGGTCCTGATTACGGGCGAAACGGGAACGGGCAAGGAACGGATCGCGCAGGCGATACATGATCTGAGTCCGCGTCAGAGCCAGGAGTTCGTGACAGTCAACTGCGCCGCCCTGCCCGAGGGTTTGGTCGAATCCGAACTTTTTGGACACGAACGTGGGGCTTTTACCGGGGCCGTGGGGTGCTACGAGGGCCGTGCTGCGCAAGCGCATCGAGGCACGTTGTTTCTGGACGAGATCGGGGAACTAAGTCTGTTGGGTCAGGCAAAAATTTTGCGCTTTTTGGAAACCGGACAAGTTGACAGGATCGGCGCGACACGTGAAATCCTGGTCGATGTCAGGATTGTCGCCGCAACAAATCAGCTGCTTGAAGACCTGGTGGCGTCGAACCGCTTCCGTGCGGATTTGTATTATCGGCTGAATGTTGCGCGGATCGAGGTTGAACCACTGCGCATGCGGCCCGATGACATCCGGGTTCTGGCCGAGAGCTTTATCGCAGAGCTGAACGCGCGAGACGGACGCAGGGTGAGTGGGCCGGACCGGCAACTGGCGCGGCTTTTTGAAACCTATGACTGGCCGGGCAACGTGCGGGAATTGCGCAATGTGATCGAAGCAGTGTTCATTGATCCGCCGGTAGGTGAGGTGAGGGTGGCGGATTTGCCGCCGGTGTTCCGGGCCCTGGTCTCGGGCCATCGCCGGGTGATCTCGACCGAAAAAGACGATCTGATCGAGGCGCTGAACCGCACCCAATGGAACAAGGCAGAAGCGGCGCGGCTTCTAAACATGTCGCGGATGAGCGTCTATCGGAAGATCGAAAAGTACCGGATCGCACGCAGCCCGTTGACCCCGGGCGAACGCTGATCATCCGACAACTCTAATTGACCCGCGTGTCACAGAAGCCATGTCACAATGTGACGGTGGGTTGTGACACATGTGACAGCCGAAGATCGTCTAAGCCATTGATGATGCTGGGGTAGGCCCGTGGCACGTTTCTTGCATGTATAGGGGTAACAGCGGGAGACTTGCCGATGGCTGACGGTCTTACGCCTGCAGGAGACGGGCGCACCCTGATCGCAGGATATGCCAACTATTTTGAAGTTGGGCACAATCCTTACGAATTCCTGATCGATTTCGGTCAGGTGGACCCCCAACGAGGCTCGGCCACGGTCAACAGCCGTCTGGCCCTTGGTCCGACACATGCAAAGCTGCTGATGCGGATGCTCAAACGGGCCGTTGAGCAGTTCGAACGTGATTTCGGAGCCATCGCGGACGTCCATGAAGACGACCCGCTGGCCTCGATCCTGGACATCTCCCCTGAATTTGAACGCCGGGCGGAAGCCGCCAGAAGTAAGCCCCGATCCCGCCGGTCCGACACTTTCCCAGACGATCCCAACGACAGGTGACCCTCATGCGCGCAGAAATCAGCCCAAACCGAATATCGATCAGCGACCGGTACCCAATGTTGGGGTTCACGATCCGCTCGCATGGGCAACCGCAACTGGCCGAAGTGACGTTGGTCACCGACCCTGCCTTGCTCTCTGACAAGTCACGACGATCAACGGGCAACTTCTTTTCGACCGCGTCGATGGGACCGCTGCAGATCGCGGATGGCGAGGCGGTCTATATCGTACCGGCGGAAGTGCTGGCGCGGTTTGTGGGAAGCGAACGGCTCTATTTCGCCCTTGCAACCAAGACCGTGGATGGGACCGGGCCATGGGAGGCGCAGGTTTGGCCCGATGCCGACAGCGTTTTCATATCGCTGCAAGGGCTGACGGGGCGTAGCCTACGCCGAGTGAGGATGTTCCCCAATCGCAACGCTATCCGGACGCCGGGCTATGGCGCGGCGGGCGAGGCAGGGCTGGGTTGGGCCGGTGACAGTTTGGAAGTGCCGGGCTCGGATCCAGTGAACGCGCCGCCGGACCAGACGCCGTCCAATGGCAACTCTGGCGACCAGGTGCAGAATCTATCACCTGAAGCCCCTGCAACGCCTCCGGTGCCTTACAATGACGGGTTTGGAGAGCTGCCGCCATTGCCACAGGATGAAGAACAAGACAGCAACGCGTCGTCACCCAACGCTGCTCGGTTAGAGCTGAATGACCCACGTGATGAAGTTGAAACAGACGAGATCGGCAGCGACGGCGCGAATATGGCGAAAGCTGATGCTGCAATAGCGGCTTCGCTCGGGGTTAACCAGCCTGCGGTAAGGAACGTTCGCATTGGTGAAATGACCAGCGCGCAGGCTCCGGATACGGACAGCATGGGTACCGCGATGCGGATCGCGCTGGATGCGCTGATCGCCACTAACCCTGCCCTGACGACCACCGTGGCTGCGATCCGGTTGGCCAATGCGCGGGGCCTCTCGGTTGGAATTGGCCCGTCGGTTTCCGGCGGCTTCGCTGCAGGTGGCTCGCTTGGTGCGGGCGTCATCTTTGCACCGGACAACAAGCTGGGCATCTATGGTGTCGGAGAACTGGATCTGGGTGCAATCTTCTCGCTGAGCGCCACCATTCAAATGACGATTCTGGACGGCGGCATCGACGCGTTCGAAGGGATCACATTCGTCGCCGGCTTCTCAGCCGGAGAAGGTATCGTTGGTGGTGGCGTCGCCATCTTCGACAGTCAATCCAATTTCATTGGTGTATCGGTCGAGATCGGTTTGGGCGTGGGATCGCCACTGGAAGTCTATGCAGGCGTGCAACGCGGTGTGGCGGAAAGCTTGGGCTTTGCAACCGCCTTTGGCCACGATCCGGTTCGCGCCGCATCTCTCTTGGGTGTTAACTCCGATCCTTATACGGTCGAAGTGAAGTACCGCATGTTTATCCCGTCGCCCGCGATCTCAGGGCCATTCAGCGATGACTATGGCGGAGACGGACGCGGTTTTTCCTATAGCAGCGGGTCGAGCCGGGGCGAGATTGTGGCTCAGGTGGAACTAACACCAGGTATGGGCATTGATCGGGTCCGGGTGCAGCGCCGTCATTGGGGAGAATCAAAGGCCTATGACAGTGATGACACCCATGCGGTGCAAGGCAAGCCCGGCTGGTGGCTGGGTCTGCGACAGGGCGCGACACCGACAGAAAGCAAAACCCTGAGGGCCACCAATGACAATTTCAATGTAGTCGTTGGCACTTCGGGTCGTTTTGCGATTCAAGCGGTCCTGGAGAACGCCTCAGTGGTTAGCGTTAAGGCAGAGGGCGCGATGCCGCTATCGCGTGTGGCGCCTGATATCGACGCGGATATTGCGATCTTCTTCCGCAAGCGTGGCGGGCAAATTCAGGTCAAAGCAGTTGGCCGCCATGACGGCTTCCCCTGTCATGAGCTTTATGTGAACCGCAAAGCGATCTATCGCTACGATCCCGTTCAGGCAGGCAATGGCCCAAGCTCACTTGCGGGCTGGGGCGATACCGAAGTTGCCACGAACTGGGTTAATGTTGCCTCGACCGGCGGTGCACAATCGCTCGGCATCAATGAGAGCTTCACCATCAACTGGGACGATGTACAGCAGATTGCGCAGCCCACCAGCATGAGCTGCTGGGCCGCGGCCGCGGCGATGGTCGTTGGCTGGCGCGACCAGATGAGTTTGTCGCCCAATGTAATTGCAGAAATCGTGGACCGCCCGATCCAGAAAGGCCTGAACCTTGATGATTTCGACGACCTTGCCGAGGGTCTGGGCCTGACGACAGTAGCAGGTCAAAGCTTTACCCATGAAGGTTTCCGTGACCTGCTGGAAGACAACGGGCCGCTTTGGGTCGGAGTAGCCTTGCCAAATTCGCTTCACGCGATCGTGGTGACCGGTCTTTACAATGATGAGAACGGGGATCTGATGGTCCGGGTCACCGATCCCTGGGATCGGATCGTCGGCACGCCTGGCACCCCGGGCTCGCACAAGCCGACCCACCAGACTGGCAGCCGGTACATCATGACCTGGGACGCATTCGAAGCTGAATATGCGCGGATGGGGGCTACGACGTCGGCCACATTCCAGATCTTGCACGCAGGCGGCACTCATGGTCATGAGCTGAATCGGGGCACACAAACGCCACCGCCTGGATATGCGGCTAGCCTTGGAATCAACGAGAGCTTCACAAGCAACTGGGACGACGTGCAGAAAATCGCGCAACCGACCAATGCCAGCTGCTGGGCAGCGGCGGCGGCGATGGTGGTCGGCTGGCGCGACAAGATCAGCTTGTCACCGCGCACTTTGGCGGAAATCGTGAACCGACCGGTTTCGCAAGGCCTGGACCCAGATGATATTGATGATCTGGGTCAGGCGCTTGGGCTGATACCAGTCGCCGGTCAGAGCTTCACTCATGCCGGGTTCCGGGCGCTTCTGGAAGATAACGGCCCGATTTGGGTGGGTGTCGCGCTGCCGGGGTCGCTGCACGCGATCGTGGTGACGGGGCTCTATACCGACGAGGATGGCGACCTGATGGTTCGCATCACCGATCCTTGGGATCGGATCGTCGGGACACCTGGCAGTCCGGGATCGCACAAATCGACCCATCGTACCGGCAGCCGGTATATTATGACTTGGGACGCCTTCGAAGCACAGTATGCGCGAATGGGTGCGTCAACCTCGTCGCATTTCCAGATCCTGCATGCAGGCGGCCCCCATGGCCACCAGCTGAACCGCGGATCTGCCGCGCCACCCCCGGGATATGCCGCCGCATTGTCCGAGGCGCCCGCGCCAGCAACAAATGCACCCGCAGCCAATGGCGCTCCGATGGCGATCACGCTGTCACCCGAGACCGCCCCGATCGCCCCCGCAACAGTGCTACCAATGAGCGGCCCGAACGGTGTACCGACCGACGAGCGCTGGCAGGCTGCGGTAACCGAGGTTTTGGGTGCCGAACATGTCGCGCATCTTGTCTCTGTCCCGGCGCTAGCTGCCGAACGTCAGTGGACCGTTGCAATTGGTCTCGACGACCCGCAAGGCTATGGCGCGCCAGGTGTCGGAATCGCGCCGGGAGGAACGATCTTCCGTTATGGCACGGAACCCGCAGCGAAGCCCGCGCTGAAGGACGGCCCTGCTCAGCTGCTTGTTACCATTGCCGAAGGCGCGCCTGAGCTGTTCACCCAGTGGACGCGAGCCCGGGCCTTCTCGACCGGGGCAGGTGTTACAGGAGCTGTCCTGCTGAACGGATCGGAACTGCCATTGGCGCTGGCGATGCGGCTGATGCCCAGTGCAACGCTGGTCAGCGAAATCCAGGCCATAGCAGCGGCGGTGGCCGAGGTTTTTGCTCCCAGCGCAGACCCCATGCCTGCGGTACCAACCACGCCCGAACCGTTGCCGGTTGCACCGCAAGCGCCCGCGCAAAACGGCGCGGCGGCTGACGCGCCTTCAGCGATGCCCCCAACTGCAGCTTCTGCGCTTGCCTCGGTTCTGGAGCAGGTGAGTTCTGCGCCGCAGCCGGTCCCGATGCCGGGCGGTGACCTGCCTTCAGCCGGTAGCACGATGCCCCCGCAACCCGGTCCGCAACCGGACGGCGACTTTCCACCGCCGGGGGTGAGCATCCACCGGTCGAACGTGACCCGGAACGGGGTACAATATGATCTCTTTCTGATGGATGGCAGCGTGATGCCCGAAATGCCACCAGCGGTGCAGTCACCCCTGATACCGGGTCAACAGGTGGTGCTGGATGACTGGCCTTATCTTGATGGACCGTCGGGGCGCAGCAAGGGCGGCGTTGTCCTGGACTGGTCCTATGGCGGCGGTGCCGTTGCCAATGTACGTACAGCACCCGGCAGCCCTGCAGCGCGGGACGGCTGGGCAATCGCGGTTCACACCGATGTGGGTCCAGGGCCTGAAGACGCCAATGAGGCCAAGCTCAAGGTCACCGTCCGAACCACGTTCGCCAAAGAGGGCGAGCAACCACGCACCGGTGTTTGCTGCGTGATCCTCTGTGGCTCGGGAAAACACGAGGTCGAGCACAAGGACGAGAGCCCCGCCGCGCAAATGGCGATGACATAGGGAGCCGCGCACGTGACCCGCAAATATCATCAGGGCCTTCCGCCACCGCCCGCTGCGCCATTAGCAGCGGCGGGGGCGATTGCGGCACCCCTGGAGCGTGATATCTTCGGCAACCCGATCCCACCGCATCCGAGTCAACCACAAGCGGGCATGCCTTCCTTCGGTGATCAGCAGCAGGCCCAACCGCGGCCTCCGCGCGAAAAGGCGACAGATGCACTTGGTCGCCGCGCGGGAGCGCTGCTTGATGAAATCGACTTTCCATCATTTGTGGCATCTTTGGTGGATGGCACCTTCAACGGGATTACCGACAGTGCCATTCGGCAAATGGAGGCATATTCCGATCTGATCGCAGCGGTGGCCAAACCCCTTGATCAGTTCGCCCGGGAAAACGTGACACGCAATCAGGCCCGCGACTGGCTGGCCGAGCAATACCCAAGCGATGTCGACGTCGTGAATACCGGCGCGGAATACCAGTTGACCCCACGTGCAACAGATGAGGAGGAGTTTTCCGAACCACCTTCTTGGCTGGCGGATTTCGGGTTGGAAGGCAACGAATTGTCGGGCGAGTTTCTGGAGGAGACTCTGCTGCCGGCGGCGCGGGAACGGGTCGCACAACAACGCCTGTCCACGCTGGCCACCATGGTTCTGACCGGCATGAACCGAGTGGTGGTGAGGGACGGGACAATTGGCGCGCGACTTCGGTTCCGCGCAGCGGCCTCGGACAATGTTGCGCTGGATTTTGCAACATCCAACGATCCGTCAACCGGTCAGACCGAATGGGGTAGACGTGGCGCGCGCCGGGGCGCGGCGGTTACCAAAGTGTCGACCATTGATGTCAATGCCCAGTCCGACAGTGAGTTGGAGGCACGGCTTTATGGTGATGTGAAAATCAATTTCGCTTCGGAAACGCTGCCGCTGGACCGGTTCATGGATCAGGCTGAGATGGCAATCCTTGAACGGCATTCACGCAACCGCGCGGCGATCGCGCGTGCGCAGAAACCGACCGCGCAACAGCAACCCGCGCCACAACAATCTGTCGGCCCAGCTGAGCCCCCGACCGGTCTGCCGCCCGCCCCGAATCCGCAAGGGGGGACCGGATGATGCGCCATTTACGTCCCTTGGGCGATACCATTGCCGATCTCGCGGATGGCGTCATAGTGCAAATGAAGCCCGACGAAGCGTGCACGCCCGTGCGGGTTACGTCGCTGAACATTTCGATCCCGATTGATATCTCGATAGCGCCCGAGGACGGGGCGTTCTTGGGTGATCTGCCCTTGTTCCGTCGACGCACGGCGTTCGACCCGGAACCGTCGCACCTGACGATCACATTAGGGGAGGCGCCATCATGAATGCCCCCGCCACTCTTCCCCTTGAGAACTTCATTCAAGCGGTGCAGAGCCAGCTTGACAAGGCGCAGTCGGCCATGGCGGTTAAGGCCCGCAATCTGAACTTGCCGATGACCTTTGCGATCAAGGACATCAATCTCGATCTGCGGGCGCATGTTGAATTCACGGCGGGCGAAATACGTATTCGCCCCGCCGCGGCAGACGAATCCCAAGCGAGCGTGTTTCACATTGTCTTCACCGCCATCACCCGTCCAATGATCGAAGAAAACGCAGCCGCCCTGTCGACCGACCCACAGGATCAGACGCTTGACAGTTTGGAAGATGAGTTGACCGAAGAAGAGCGGCGCAAGCTGGAATGGGTGGGCGTTCGCACAGTAGGTAAACTACGTGAACTGGAGCGCGCAGGTGAGGGCAGCGAGATTGGGCGGGTGACTAACCTGCCGGTCGACCGATTGCGCAAGGCATTGCGACGGGCAGCGGCCCCGATGGTCGAGGATATCGTACCCGTGGACCGCGCACCTGATACGCCCGGTCGGCTGCGCCGGATCCTGAAGCTTCGTGGCCGCAATCTGACCGAAGAAGGTCAGACGCCGTCGGTCCGTATTGACGGACGACCGGCGCCCATCCTCAAAGCCACTCCTAATGAGATATTGCTGGCGCCCGAGCAGGATCAATGGGCGGGTCAGATCCACGTGGCGGCAGCGCCGGATCTGTCCACCACGATGAGTTTCGACTTGGCGGCCTTCGCCAATGCCACGCCTGTGGCTGGGGATGAGCCCCCATCTGAAGCGTCGGCCAACGGAGTCTTCCCTCCTGTACCGGAGGCGACATCATGAACCTTTTGATACCATGGGCTGACCCTAGTGACCGGGTGTATTCAACACCTACAAGTCTGTTAATCAAACTGCGACTGGGTGAAGCACCGGAACATGTCCCGGCGGCGCTGGACGTCCACGAATGCTGCCACGATCCAGCCCATTCTCTGGATGGCGGGCCCATCGACCGGATTATGCGGTGCCACGCGGGCGCGATGCGGGCGGCGCATCTGCATTGTGCCGCTCGAAACCAGCGGCGCAGGGGTCATCGGCATAACGGCTATGACGATGTCGAACAGGTCACCGGTGTGGCGCGGTCCTTTTTCATAAAAGTGCCGCGCGGCGCACCGATTGCGCAGATCTGTGACCGGTTGCGACAGATTTCCATCGTGGAATGGGTCAGCCCAAACTACCTGATCACGCAGACACTGGACAAAGAGCCGGGGCTGGAACGCCCGTTGCTCACCGATGATCTCGATGCCTGGGCCCCTCGACATCTGGTAGGACTGCCCGAAGCGCTGGCACATGAGCCCGGACAACCAACGGTATCGATCGGCTTGATTGACAGTGGCATCGCCCATGGTCACCCGGAAGTGAAGGGGCAGTTGCGCGACGACGGGTACGATACAGTGAACCTGCAACAGACCGACGTGGCTCCGGGCGTGCGCCTGTTGGGCGATTACACTGAAAATGACCCCAATCCTTACGATGATTTCGTGGGTCACGGCATGGGTTGCGCGGGCATCATGGCCGCCAAAGGAGTGCATATGCCGCCAGGCCTTGCAGGGGCCTGCCAAGTGTTGCCGATGCGGGCCCTGGGGGCGGCAAAACTGCCCGACAAGGTGTTGCCGGTCGGCCTTGGGGCACTATCCGATCTGGATCTGGCGATTACCCTAGCTGTGAACCAGGGCGCAAAGGTTTTGAACCTGAGCTTTGGCACCAGCGACGAGGCGCTGACACCGTCAAGCCCGCGCCCACATGCCGACACGATACGCTACGCTGCCGAGCGCGGCTGCATCCTGATCGCAGCATCGGGCAATTCCGGGGCCCACGAACGGTACTGGCCCGCAGCCCATCCCGAGGTGATAGCGGTAGGCGCGGTTGATGCTGCGGGTCAACCTGCCTCGTTTTCCACGAAAGGGGACCACGTCGCAATATCGGCTCCGGGCGCGCGTATCCTGACAACATCGCTTGGCAGCTACCAATATGCCACCGGCACCAGCTTTGCCGCGCCTTTTGTGGCGGCGGCCGCGGCGCTGTGTGTTTCGCGCGCCTCCCGCATGTCCCGGTCTGTGACCGGTCCCGAGATGCGTCAAATCCTGACACGCTCTGCCCGGCCGTTCCCGCACGGGACCCGACATTCCGGCGCAGGTGTGGGCATTCTTGATGCCGCAGCCGCGCTGACAACCCTGGACGAGATGATCGTTCAATCACCCGGACCGATGGGAGGGCAGCATGTGCAGTAAAATTGCCCGCACCAACGGCTCCATCCCGCCATCGAGCACAATCAAGGAGACTTGACATGGCCCTTCATAAAATCCGTTTCCGCGATATTGCATTGCGGGAGGAAAAGGAAAATCGCACCTTACGAAACCGCAAGGCGCAATTGGACAAGAAGGTGGCAGACAATCTGCCGCTTTCGCAGACCGAACGGGACGAGCTGGACCGGATCAACAAGGTCCTGCACACCGTCCAGACGTGCAGCAACCCCAGCGAGCTGACAGACGGCCTGTTTGTGGCACAGCGTTACCTGTCGCTTGACGAAGATTGCGACGACAAGGCAATCCTTGTCAGCCATGACGATGGGCAGCTGGTATTTTATCAACTGACGCCGGACAGCAGCGCGAAGTCCAAAAAGCTCAGCAAGGTCACAGCTCCAAAGGATGATGACATTGTGCTTGCTGCGTTGACCTACGGGCTGATGTCCATCGACGCAGTGCAGGCACCGCCCGTCTACGTCGCATCCCAACCTACGGTAGCAGGTTTTTCCATTCTGCCTGACCGTTCTGACAGCCGCTGGAACGCGCTTTCTCAAGCCTACTATTCCGCTTTGGGCGAAGCCAAAGGAATGGAAGATCTGGCACGGCTTGTACTGCCGATCCTGGCAGAAGAAGGAGACTCGGATGGAGCTGGCGGCAAGTCTCCCGTCGTACTGACGACCGATCTTGCCAAAGTGTTGCGCGATATGCGTCGGCGCGGGATTACAGCAGACGAAATTCAGCTGCGTCGGCGCGTCAACGAAGCGCTGAACCGCTTCCAGCATATTGATGAGACGGGTCCCTACACCCGGGTCATTACACGGGATAACGGTATCAACCCGCCCGATCTGGAATCTGTCGAACGATACAACCTGATGCCCGACAATATCCGTTTGATGGGCGTGATGATCGTGGCGGCCATGTTCGACGAAATTCGGGCACTGCAATCTCTGGATTACATCGTCGAGTCAAGTCAGCGCGGCGATCTGGTGCTTGGATCCTCGGATGTAGGCCAATGGCTGTTCAACTATTGGCGCGATGCGCCCAACCGGTTGTCCGATCTGGAGCGGCGAACATTCTGCGCGCAAACCATCGGTGTTCCCGGTGGCGAGCCGGGCACGCGGCGGAATTCAGATTTCCAGCCGTTGATGATGCATATGTGCTCGAACATCTCAAAGCTGATCAACATGCATCGCGATGCGGAAAACCCGTCCTATATCTTCCAGCAACGTGCCCGCAAATCCTGCCGGGATCTGGCTGCCAACTTGTCGTTGCACGGCTATGGCATGGCGTATTACGCGGCGGGCGAGCTGCAAAAGCAGCTGAACTTCGTGATCGATGTTCTGGGACATCCCGAAATCAAGGCCAATTTCGCAGCGCGCGACATGTGGCAGGTAGTCGATCAAATCAACACCCTGCATCTGCCGGGAGGACCAAAGAACACCCTGAAATATCAGACCCTTGCGACCTGCGGCACCATTATCACCGCATGGCTGGCGAACAATGCCCGCCACATCATGTCCTCAACAGGTCAGTTGCTTGATATGGGCGAGGTGCGCAATCCGTCCCCCTATCCACCGGGACAGAAGGCCATAACCCATCCCAACGATTTCGATTTCGTCAATGCCTGCGAGCTTTGGCTATCGGAAAGCGGCATCCCCGACACACGCACGCAAGAATATGCAGCAATGCGCGAAGCGCCCGAGCAAACCTCGCGGCCGATACAGATGCCGTCGGTGGTTCAGGACATGCTGGGCGATATCGGCGATCTGGGTGTGGGTCTCAACCGTCAATAGGGCTTTGCGCATAAGGAGGAAGTGTCATGTTTACGCAACCCCTGGCCAAACAGGTCACGCGTGAGTTGTCGCGATGGGCCAATCACCTGCACACGGCGGATCCGGCAGGAGATTTGGACCCGTTGATCCGTAAAACCTTCACCCGGGAAGATCCCGCATTTTACGCCCGAAATATGCTGATGCCGATGGCGTTGCCGGTTGAACCATCCTTTTCCGAAGATCAGCCGGATACGATGCGGGTAACCTTGCAACCTTTGCCGCCGGACGCTCCCGGAGTGGATCGCCGTGATGAAGTAACCTCTACCATGCGGCATTTCGTAGACGGGCTCGCCGGGCGCGAAGCCGTGCGGTGGTTCGACCGGATATCGGAACCGCATCGGGGCTTTCAACACAATACGGCCCTGAATTACGGCGCCTTTTTTGGCACCGCCCATGACCGCAACGGCTTGCACACATCCAAAGTCTACTACGAAACGCCCGAGGGGCGCGGCGCGATTGAGGGGTTACCGACCGAACTCGTGCGGGTAGTGATGACCGCGATGCAGGGCATTCCGGGTCTGACGCCCCTTTTCACCACTATTGCGGCCCGGCGCGACGCGGGCGAGCAGAAGCTGACCTTTGCATGCACCGCCCCCATCAAGCTGGCCGATCTGCAACCTACGCTGGATGTACTTGGCCTGGGTCATCGCCTTGGCGGCATCATGCAGACGCTGGGGTTGGTGCTGGGCGGACAATTTGAGCTGCCCGCGCACAGCGCATTGATGGCGTTTGGTCACGGCCCGCATGGCCCGGACTTCGAAATCTATGTGCTGCTGAGTGCCATTGACGATGTGCCGCCGAGCTTCCTCAGCTTGCTGACCATGGGGCTGAACGAACGGCCCCGGGCATTGCGGGCGCTGGAACGCTGGATGGGCGCATTGACGCCCGAAGATGACTATTGGCCCGGCCGGTTCTCGATCATTTCCCTGCGCACCAACCGGTCCAGCCCGCCGCGGGTGAGCCTTTATCTCCGTCCAGCCGAATTTGAACTTACGACGGCCGAGCAATCCGCCGCCTGAACCAAGGAGCGCGCGTTATGTTTAGCAATACTAAGGCCCCACCTGCTGCCGCAGCCGGCACAGAAACTCCTCCACCGGACCGTAGCGTACGTCAGGCGGTTCAGGAGCTGTTGGCGAAGTCCGAGGCGTTCCAGGCGCTGGAAGCTGGTGAGCAAATGCAATTTGCAAAAAACATGGTCAAAGTGGCTGACTTTCTTGCTCGGCCAATGGGGGTTGATGGCAGAAAGATCCCGGGAGGGTTTGGAACAACGGCGCAGCCCCTGGCTGATGGTGACAATCAAAACTTGTCGGCCCCTGAATCCACGTTCACGGAGCGCATGGAAGCAGTCAATGCAATCCAAGATGAACCGTTCAAGGCCGAGGCAGCGCGCGAAGGAGCCGCTGTTGCAGGCCTGTTGATGGACGAGGTTGATTTTCCGGAATTTGTCGGAGGATTGATTCAGGGCGTTTTCCAATCGATCGTGACGTCATCAATGGAACAGATGGACCAATACGGTGAGTTGATCGCATCCGTTTCAAAAAGCTTGGATAGCTTCATGGATGAAAACGTCTCGGAAAATCAGGGGCGCGATCACTTGGTCGACAAGTTTCCTGATCTGTTCGAGATAGGAATGGACGATTGGGGTGGCTTCGGAGACGAAAAGGCATCGCCCAAGCTGAAGCTCCGCAATGGCGTAGACGAGAGTGACGCCCTGCGACGGGTCAACAACTCGATTACTTTCGAAAATGGCGAGTTGAAGTCGCTGGATCTGAGCGACGAACAGGTCGAAAAAGCACTGGTGCACAACGCAAGACTGCAATTGGCGAAACAACGCCAGCAAATGATGGCTTCGCTCATATTGATGGGCATCAATCGGATTGTCGTAACGGACGGACGGATTTCCGCCAAGATCATGTATGACTTCAGATCCATCGACACACAAAGCACCAGACGCAGCGCAGTGGCGATGGATCACGCTCGCGATGCCGAAGGCAACGTGCAGATGGCGCGGTCAGGCGAAGGCAGTTTCGAAAGCGAGCGCGACGTGAGTTACGAAGGCGGCAGCAGTTCCGGCCGCGGACGGCGCCGCCGTTCCAAAGGCGCGCAATACGACGCCAGCTATTATTCCAAGGGAGAGTACAAGTACAAAAACAAGCCTATCATCACTGCCAAGGCCAGCGCGATGAGCGGCTCAGAAAGCCAGATCCAGACAAAGGTGCAATTGGCAGGCAACGTTTCGGTCAACTTCAAATCCGACTACCTGCCGCTTGAGAAGATGGCAACGCCGGGCATGATTGCGGCGATTCAAGGCAATTCGACCCCGGTTGATCCCAACGTTCTGCCCTCTGCCCGACAGGCGCCACAGACCGGAAGCGACGGCGCCAATACCGGACAGCAGACACCGCCAGCACCCGGCACGCTTCCCGCACCGACATCATAAGGGGGGCCGTGATGCAGCCCGCCACCAAAACTGACTGGACCAGCCCTGCCGCACTGGACGCGGCGCGGCGACAGACACGCGCCTTCTTGCAGGCCTTGCCCACCTTCGATGCGCTTAGCCAGGCAGAACGTCAGAAGATCGCTGGCGACACCGCGACGGTGCTCAGCTACATGACTGACCCGGACGGAGTGTTTTCCGAGCTGGACGAGAAGCAGGGTCAACCCACACCGCGTACTTCCGAAACCCCTCAGGCAGGGGCATTGTCTGACGCTGTCGACGCCACAAGGCAGGCATTGTCCGAAAGCCCCGGGTTTGCCGGGCAAGACTTTGTTGCCGGTGCGGTGGAACAGGGCGTCGAACAGTATGGCGAGTTGATCCAGAAGGTTGATTTTCCCAAATTTGTCGGCGGACTTATCACCAATGTATTTCAGGCAATGGTCGAAGCCAGCATCGAGCAGATGCGGGCTTATGGCGAACTGATCGCAAATGTCGCCAAGACAGTCGATCAGTTTATGGTCGACAACATCAGCCAAGGCGCGGGGCGCGACTATCTGGTCGATAAATATGCGGGCGATCTGGGGATCGGGATCACCTCCGGGGCCGACAGTTTCTTCGAAGGCGATGGCGCGGCTCAGACCCAGGCACGGTTGGAGACAAGGGGTGAAGAGCCCGAAGTTGCGCTGGCACGTATCAGCAAGGAAATGAACATCAATCCGCCGATTATGGACATTTCTGATTCCGATGCAGAGCTGAGGCTGGTCACTGCCGCACGCCTGGAAATGGCCAAAACGCGCCAACAATTACTCAGCTCGATGGTCATGCTTGGGATTAATCGGATTGTTGTGACCGATGGGTCCATCCGTGCCAAAGTGATCTTTGACATGCGTGCCGAGGACACTGCAAATCGGCGTTATACCGCCTCGATGCACGATCAAAAGACCGACCGCTCCTCGATGCACGCACGTGCGGGTTATGGCGCGTGGTATTCACCGGTATCGGGCTCGATCGGAGCCGAAAGCAGTTCCGAGCATGTGGCCACCGTGGGATCGGCCGTGGACGAGACATCGGAAAGCAAGGCCGAGGTCAAATCCCGGTTGTCGGGCGAAGTGAGGGTCAATTTCAAATCCGACTATCTGCCACTCGAAAAGATGGCAACACCGGGCATGATCTCGACCATTCAGGGCAATTCCACCCCGTTCAATCCCAATTCGGGACCAGCTGATGGAGGGCGCTGATGACGTGCAAACCATTGTTTAGCAGGGCGCTGGCGGAAGGGGTATCACCCGAAGACGCGCTTGAACGCCTTATTGCGGATGGCAGCCGCCACGCGGCTGCCGCGCAGGCCTCGGTCTTTGCGGTGGGGCTTGATGTTCTGGGCGACATCGATCTGCCCCCCAGCGCCGCGCTGCAAGTAGACCGGGCCCAGATGCGGGCGCTTGGAGCGCTGTATCTGGCGGCAGATCTGGAACCTGCCGGCATTATTTCGTCTGTTGAGGGACTTGCATCACTTACGGCCACCGGTGCCATTGGTCTTGATCTTGGGCCGGTGGCAGAGCCACTGCATGAGTTCTGGCGCAAGCGCAATCACCGACCCGATCCGCGCGAACGGTCGGCGTTCTATGCCCGCCTCTTTGGCTTGTCTTACGGACCAGTCCCGGCTGATGGCATCGCCAACGCCGCCTTTGAGGGGCTCATGCTGGAGATGTGCGAGGCGATTTACCGGCTTGACGAAAGGGCCGCCCGTTTTGGAGATCATGCCCCGTCGGCCAACACCGCACGAATCCGGTCTGCGGCCCGCAACCTGCTCGGCAACTTGTCTCGGGCCGGTGGCGGCGTGACCCCGTTTCTCGCAACCGAACTGATGGCCGCGCTCAACGAGGCGTTGGCGGTTCTGAAACACCCGCACATGCGTGGTCTGTTCGCGGCGCGCGATATCTGGGGGGTGATCGCGGGTATCCAAAGACGCATGCGCATCGCAAATGCCGATCCGCGCGTCTTTGTCGACCGAGGCCGAGCAGGCATGTCAGTCATCGTCTGGCTGGCCGACGCGGCCGAGCGCCTACGCACCTATGGTCAGCCCATTCTTGCACCCGGCGATCCGATCATCGCGTTTGCGGTGGACTGGCTGCAGGCCTCGCTGACCATCAGCGAACGCCATGCGCGCGCCTCGCCGCCCACGCCGCGGCCGCCTGCACAAGGCGGTTTGTGGCAGCCCCATCAGCCCGCAGGTGGCGGCGGCTATGCGTCGGATTGGTCGCATCTGGGATTCTGACGCCATGAATATGGACGCCAACATCACCGCCGCGCCAAATGGGCCCCGCGACGATGTGCGACAGAGCGTACGCGCGCTGTTGACAGCGGCGTCCGGGTTCGACCGGCTGGACCCTGACACGCAACGGCAAGTTGCGCAGTCGCTGGTGCGGATTTCATCGACGGCTTTGAACCTTGCGAAAGAAGCGGGTGCCAACCCACCCTCCCCCTTGCCGCGCAAGGTACGCACGCCTTTGGCGCAAGCACAAAGCGCGGCGGGCGCATTTTCCAATGCAGCCGTGGATCAGATCGCACCCCAGACCGAACGCATTTTGAACGCGGTATCGTTCCCGCGTTTTGTCGGCGAATTGATCACCGGCGTTTTCAAGGCTCTCAACGAATCCAACCAGCAGCAAATCGAAAGCTATGTGGAACTGATCCGTAATGTGGCTGCATCAACAGATGGGTTCGCGGATGCGAATGTTGGTGAAATGGGCGCGCGCCAATGGTTGGTGGAACGGTTTCCCGGCAGCTTCCGGATCGCAGGAGATGACGAGCCCGGGTTTGATGACCCCGCCGGGATGACAGCCGACGAACGCGCCGAATGGCAGGCAGAGCGCGCAGCCAACCAGCGTCTGGAACTGGCACCCGGTGCGGAAATGCCGACGGAAGCCGCGTTGCGGACCGCGCTTGGAGCGCCGCGCGGGGCTTCGCTGCCGACCGGCAATCCCGAAGCATTGGTCCGGCCCGTGCGGGCGCTATTGGCGCGCAATCGACAATCCATGTTGGCCAGTATGGTCATGATGGGAATGCAACGCATCGTGATCGACAGCGGAAGGCTGAATGCGTCGATGCGGTTTCACATAGACGCAACCAGCGCGGCCTCGGATGATCGCGGGTCGCGCTTTGATGTACGCAACGAGGTACAGGCCGGAGTGAAGGCACAATTTGGTCCCTGGGGAGCGTCGGCCAAAATGAAGAACACAATCGGCTACGTCTCGACCGAACGTACGCAGACCGAACAGGAACTGAATGCCGAACTGGATCTCGACAGCTCGGTCGAACTGATATTCCGCACCGACTATGTACCACTGGAACGGCTGGCTGGCACAGGGGATGTGAACCGTATCCGGGTCAATGCGCTGAACCCGACCGAGGAGGCGCGGATCGCGCAGGACCGTCGCGCCGCCCGCGAACAGCGCCGCACCAGCCAACGCAACAAGCGAGCGGAGGAGCTTAACAGAGGCTTACAGCCAACGGAATTGCCCGGCGATGACGAGGCATTGGACGTTCCCGATCCGACAGGTGCTCAGGACAGCACCGAAGAAGGTTCGAACGATGATCAGACCAGCGACGACGGCAGCGGTGGCGATGCCAACACGGACGAGTCGACCACCAACAGCACGACAGAGGGTCAGGGAGGAACAACAAATGAAGATGAGACAACCACCACATGATCCTCGACTGGAACAGATAGGAGGCCTAGCCTGTACTGGTCGATATGCGGTGACACAATGATTCAGCCGGCACTCCGACTTAAGACTTCCTCAGCGCTCCAGATCAGCGCTCAGCTTTGCAGGTCCGCAGAGTTGTTGCAGATGGACGGCGAGGCGCTGGCACGCCATCTTGTTCGCGCTGCCGCACGCAATCCGTTTCTGCGATTGCGCAACCCGAAACCTCCTAACAGGATAGCAGCGGAGAATGTCACGGCAACCGATAGCCTGTACGCCCATGTCTTGCAGCAGATCCGAACCGCGTTTCGCGATCCCTGCGAATTGCGCGTTGCCATCGCGCTGACCGAAGCGTTGGAACCGACTGGCTGGCTGGGCCGCGATCTGACCCGGATCGCCGACGAAACAAAAGTCACACTTGTCAAAGTTGAACAGGTTTTGACTCGCTGCCAGCAGCTTGAACCCACAGGGGTTTTTGCCCGCAACCTGGCCGAATGCTTGCGACTGCAATTGATTGAATTGGGCAAGTTACAGCCAAGGACCGAGCGGGTACTTCGCAATTTATCGGCAATTCTGGACGGGGGCGCTGATGCGCTGGCGCTGGCAACGGGCCTTGCGCCGGAACAGATCGAGGAAGCGCTTCGCGATATTCGTCTGTGCGATCCCAAGCCGGGTGCGTCCCTACAACCACCCGATCCGACGCTGCGGCGCCGCCCGGACGTGCTGGTGTTCAGAGACGGGGACAACTGGTTGATCGAACTCGATCGCGAGGCTCTGCCCCGGCTCAGCCTGTCGGAGTCGTCCGATGGCGAAGACCCGGCGTTTGTCCGATTGCAGGCAGATGCCCGATCCCTGATCGGTGCTGTCCGATTGCGCAACCAAATGACCTTGCGCGTGGCTCGGGCGGTCGTGTCCTCTCAGATCGGCTATCTTGAGCGGGGGACCGAGGGACTGACCCCTTTGCGTCGGTGCGACATCGCGCAACGGCTTGAAATCTCCGAAAGCACCGTCAGCCGAGTCGTCCGAGGCTTGCTCGTGCAGACCCCTCGCGGCCTGATAGATCTTGCACGCTTTTTTTCTCGTCCGCTCGGGCGCAGTGGCGGGCCAACTGAATCTCGCCGGCATCTACAAGAGCGGTTGCGCCACCTTATACTTACCGAGGATTCCAACCGACCGATGACCGATCAAGACCTTGCTCATGAACTTGCTCGGTCAGGTGCAAGAGTGTCCCGTCGCACGGTGGCGAAATACCGTCAACTTCTCGAGTTCCCTGGAGTCCACGAGCGATCGAGACCTTGAGAGTGCCGTCAGACGAATTCGAACCAGTCTCAGTTAGGCCAATAGGGCTGTCCTCTATATGCCCGTTGGCCAGCAAGTACATTGGAAGCCTTCGAGGCACGAGCGCAACACAGGTACACAGAAGATCTTTACTGCATCGTTGGTCACCTTAATCCAATCCACCCTGATTACATCGGCCAGAAGTTGGATGAGTATTTACTCTTTCAGCTGCAAGACGACGCTGGCTTGCGAGTTGAGCGAGGGCAAGCCAGTGGTCCTCTCCGGTTTCGAGGTGTTTCGCGTGCAGGTCGGTGGCTCTCTCCAGCACCCGCGCAATCTTCGCTTCGTTTGCCTGCTGATTGGATTGATTGCGGCAATCATAAACTTGCCCGTTGCAAAGACAAATGTAGTGCCGTAGCACGTTGATGCCCTGCTCAGCGCTCAACACAATGGGTAATTTCGCTATGTAGTTTCCGCCGGGGAGCAAGGCTACCGCCCCGGTCAAGGAATTCGCCGCAGCTTCGACCTTTTGCCGTGCCGGCACAACCAGGTAAAGGTTGCCCGCATAGATGATCAGATACACTTTTACTCGCAAAGAAACTAATCGATGAGCTTTCGAACCAAACAGAAGGGGAACCAAGGGACTTTTGGCGCAATTTGGTTGTCGGTCAGACCGAAGTTTGGCGGGATCGGGTTCGAATGGAGTTGAAACAGTACTCAAAGGCCGCGCGCACCAAAAAAAAAGCTTCTTTCACGGAGTGGCCGGACACCGTCGCATCATCAACTTCAATCCGGCAAAATCACGCGGTGGGGACTGCCCAATGGTGACGCCCCATCGACCCATGTTTCTGGCTGGCGCGGCCTGGGCGATCGTAGGGGTTGGCATTGTCGGCTGGGACACGGGTATTGATCTGACGCATTCGCCGCTTGGTAACCGGTGGGCATGGCACGGCCATGAGATGGTTTTTGGGTTCGCCGCAGCCATGTTTGCTGGCTACGCACTGACTGCGATGCCAAGCTGGTCCAGTGGCGCTCGTATGTCGTCCCGGAGTGTTGCTCTCCTTTTGATGCTTTGGCTCCTTGCCCGGCTGACTGCGGCAGGCGCATTTGGAACCGATCCCGCCTTGGTCGCGGTAGGAACTGCAGGCTTTATGGGCTTTGTGACGCTGACCCTTGCGTGTGCGGCATTGCGACCCCCATCCATCAAAGGCGCGGGTTTTGCGGCTTTTGCGCTGACGATGACCTGTATCCAGATCGCAGTGCTTCAAGGTAGAGCTATGCCGTTCCTCCCGGTACTGGGGTTTGCCGCCCTACTGTCGGTCGTCGGCGGCCGGATGGTTGCGGCCTTCACCTGGAACAGGCTGAGTTGCACTGCTCCTTACGCCAGGCGCTTCAATTTGGCGAAGCTGTTCGGATACGCTTCTGCTGCGGCACTCCTCGTTGCACTCATACTGGACACATTTGGAATCGCATCCAACTGGGTCTTTGCAGGTCTGGTAGTTGCTGCCACAACCGAGGCGGCCCGATTGTTGATTTGGCTTTCTACAGACACTTTCAGGGACTCTTTGCTAAACATGCTGAGACTGGCCTACTTTTGGCTGCCAATAGGTCTGTTGCTGGTGGCGCTGAGCAGGGCAGATTTCGGGGACCCGCCCGACAGCGCGGCCCTGCATGCGTTAACCGCTGGGGCGATCTCCTGTTCAATCTATGCAGTCGCTTCGCGTGCTGTGGCGCGACGCGACAATCAATTGCGGCCGCCTTTGATCGACCTAGTCGGTTTCGCGTTTTTATCTGTAGCTGCTGCTATGCGTGTATTCACCCCTAACGATGCGCAAGGGTACGCTGTGGTGCCCCTGATCTGGTGCATAGCCTGGGCCATTTTTTTGCTGCGGCATAGTGCGGCCTTACTCCACCCCGAACCCCGGCCAGTTTTCAGCGGTCCGAAACGATCCACCGATGGCGAGTCTGAAAGCGCGTGACCGCTGCATTTGCCCCGGTTAGCAGAGAATTACCTCACGCTATATAGATCGGAAGTGCCAAGCCGTTTACTAACCACGCAGGTGTCACACTGCGGCCCGTCCTTCCTGACATTCGCTGCAACTGCACAGTAAGAACGCCTGTAAGTTCAAACATTGATCCCACGTGGTTGATCCGGTTTGAAAAGGTGGATTCCATAAAATCGAGTTCTCGGGTAATACGTATTGATGGATATTGTCGTCATTACGACCATCATCACTTCTCTTTTTGTTGTAATCGGCGTGGCAGAACCACTGGCCGCCCGATTGCGCCTGCCTTACAGCGTCATCCTCGCCGTCCTGGGGATAGTGATTGGGCTTGGCGCGACATTCTTTCTCGACACTGATCTGACCGATGCGCTGAACCCGGGGGCGCAGGCGATTATTGATCTGCCGATCCGCTCTGACGTATTCCTCTATGTTTTCCTGCCAACGTTGCTCTTTCAGGCGACACTCGGCATGAACCTGCGCAGAATGCTGGACGACTGGATGCCCATCCTGATGATGGCCGTTGTGGCAGTGATTGTGGCGACACTTTCCATTGGCTATGCGCTTAGTTGGGCGAGTACGCTGCCGTTGGCCGCCTGCCTGTTGATCGGTGCTATTGTCTCGACAACCGATCCCTCGGCGGTTGTCAGCATTTTTCGATCGATCTCTGCACCGCGCAGGTTGTCGCGAATAATCGAAGGCGAAAGCCTCCTTAACGATGCTGCGGCGGTTGCTCTTTTCGGGCTATTCATGAGCTTTGTCATGCTCGGGCGCCCCGATCCATTACTAAGTGAAGCTGTGGGGCAATTCCCGCTGTTGATCGCAGGCGGTGCGCTCACCGGTTGGCTCATGGCGCGCATGGCGGTTTGGGTGATGGCTTTTGTAGACCGCTGGGAAATGGCGCAGATTTCAATTTCCATTGCGCTGCCCTACCTCGCCTATATCGTTGCGGAACAAAGCATCGGGGCTTCGGGTGTTATCGCGGTGGTTGTCACGGGTCTCACACTCAACCTTACGGGGCCTGGTCGTTTGTCACCGGCCGCTTGGACGAACCTGCAAGAAGTTTGGGATCTCTTGGCCCACTGGGCAGGAGCGCTGATCTTTATTCTAGCAGCCTTGCTGATACCACGATTACTGGAAGAGGCGCGACCGTCTGACTTCGGCCTGCTCGCAGTGGTGGTTCTTGCTGCAACATTTGCGCGAGCGGCGGTTCTGTTCGGGTTATTGCCTCTTCTCACCACAATCGGTCTGTCGCCAACTGTTGAGCGCCCCTATCGCACCGCAATATTGTGGGGTGGGTTGCGCGGCGCCGTGACGCTTGCGCTGGCACTGGCAGTCACCGAAAGCACGCATATCCCGCTCGAGACCAAGCGCCTTGTCGGCATTCTGGCCACCGGCTTTACGCTGTTTACACTGATTGTTCAGGGAACAACCTTGCGCACGGTGATCACAAAACTGGGGCTCGACAGGCTCTCCCCGCTTGATACGGCACTGTCGCGTCAGGTGGTCGCGGTCGCTTTACAATCAGTTCGCGAGGACGTGTCCCGCACCGCTGAAAACTACGACCTGACCCACGATATCGTCAGAAACGAAGCCAAACAGTTTAGCGAACGCCTCGACGAAGCTGTAAAGGCCGCCGAAGACAGCGCGCAGATCCTTGATCGTGACCGGGTCACGCTTGGCCTAATTGCGCTGGCCGGTGCGGAGCGAGACTCCGTGTTGGCCCGGATGCGAGAGCGAACCATGTCATCGGTTCTGAGTGAGAAGATTCTGTCCGACGCTGATCGGCTAATTGAAGGCGCACGGACCGGAGGGCGGATCGGTTATCAACGTGCGTCAAATCGGTCCGTCGTTTACGGCAAGTCTTTTCGGATCGCCGTGTTTTTGCACAACCGGCTTCGCATCTCGTTCCCACTCACGCGTATTACAACGGATCGGTTTGAAAGATTGCTCATGCAGCGTCTGATCCTGCGGGATCTCGATGGGTTCGTCCGTGGCCGCATACGCCGCATCCACGGCCGCCGGGTTGCGGAATTGCTTGATGATCTGTTGGCACGTCGATCCGAGGCCGTCGAAACAGCGCTTGACGGTCTGCGGCTGCAGTATCCAGGCTATGCCGAAAAGCTGGAACGGCGGTTCATCCAACGGACGGCGCTGCGGCTGGAGGAACGTGAATACGCGATCATGCGCGAGGACGGCCTGGTGGGCGAAGAACTTTATTCAGTGCTGATGCAGGAGGTGGCGGCGCGACGTGCACTATCTGAAGGGCGCCCGAAATTGGACATCGCCCTTAAAGGACGGGACCTGGTCAGACAGTTTCCACTATTCTCTGATCTCGACAAAGCTTCACTGAGGAGACTCAGCAGAGCGCTGCGAACCCGTTATGCCAACGCAGGTGATACCATCATTTCCAAAGATGAATTCGCCCGGAGTGTATTCTTTATTGCCTCTGGGGCAGTCGAAGTGGAGCTCGGCAGGCACACCACACGGTTAGGGCGTGGCGAAATGTTCGGGCAATTGGCAATGCTATTGAAACGGCCGCGTCACGTTAATGTTCGGGCGTTGGCCCCCTCGACACTGCTTATGCTTGACGAAGCACGTTTCCGACGATTGCTCCGGCGAAGTGAGGCTATGCGGAAATCTGTCAAGATGAGCGCAAGCAAGCGCAATATCGACCCTGCGGTTTTAGAACTGGATGAGCCCGCAGGATCTTCTGAACAACGGTCCAATTCTTGATAGGTCATCAACTGGAAAGAAACCGTGGCAACGATAGTGGCAATTTATGGGTGCCAATCGCGTTCGGTTTTGTAGATTGTCTGCTCCGCATCAAAGATGCTTGGGCACTCCAAACAGCCCTCATTACCCTCAACCTCTCGGGCAATCGTCCCAATTTCCGGCCTCTCAATTTAGGAGCGGCAATCAAGAAGTGCAGCTGCATGAAACCGCCGGGTCCACGATTTGCGATGTATCTCGGCCCTCACCAGTCATTTGTGCAAAACACAGCGCGTAACCGATGGCAGGCCAAAGCGGACGCGATCGGTACCGGTGTTTGACCTTCCCACACCCTGAGGGTCGGCGGGAGGCCGTTGGGGTGGATGGCTCCTGCTCCTACCGGCGTCGCGATGCGCCATAATGCAGGTGCCTAAGTCTGCTTTTGAGAGGAGCCACCCGATGCAAGTTACCACAATCGGCGTTGATCTGGCGAAGAACGTTTTCCAAGTTCACGGGATTACAGCAAGTGAGGAAGTGGTGTTCAACAAGCCCCTGCCACGGGCGCAGTTTTTGCCATTCTTTGCGAAGTTGGAGCCCTGCCTGATTGGCATGGAGTCCTGCAGCAGTGCCCATCACTGGGCGCGCGAACTTACTTCCCTGGGCCACGAGGTTCGGCTGATCCCACCGATGTCCGTGAAACCATACGTCAAGCGCGGGAAGTCTGACGCGATTGATGCCGAAGCAATCTGTGTGGCAGTGACCCGACCGACTATGCGCTTCGTGGCGATTAAGACCGTCGAGCAGCAGTCACTGCTTTCATTGCACCGGGCTCGTGACCTTCTTGTTCACCAAAGGACGCAATTGATCAATGGCTTGCGTGGTCTGGTCGCCGAGTTCGGCATCTACATCCCCAGAGGACTGGCCCGCGTGATCGGTTTTGCTGAGGATGTCACACTTGGCGAGGTTCTCGATTTGCCCGACATCGCCAAAGAAGTGATCCACAATTTGTGCGAACAACTTATGGCTTTGCATAATAGGGTCCGCTGGTACGAAGAACGCCTGAAGCAAGTGGCCAAAGAAGATGTGCGCGTCCGGTTGTTACGCACGATCCCGGGTGTCGGCGCGGTCACGGCTTCTGCGATCTTTGCTTGTTGTCGGTATGACATCTCTGGTCCGACAAACACGGTCTCACCCCGAACGTGCCAGCAAGTGACTGACATCACTGCTCGAACGCAAACCAGCCCTGTCGCAACTGTCGCCATGGCCAATAAGTCAGCTCAGATCGTCTGGGCTGTCCTAACCCGCAATGAACCTTACAGCCCAAGCGCTGCAGTCTGACTCGAAAGGAACAACGAGTTAGCAAGACCCGCGAGATGATGGTGCATAAGTCTACCGCCAATGCCAAGAGACTCCGCCGAATGGTGCGGGCATGATAGCCCGCAAAGCTGATAGGAACTTGGTTTGCGGAACTCATCAGGGCCAGCGGTCAAAACCGCGCAAACAGGCCGGACACATGACTGCTTCTGACAAAAGCACAACTCAGCTCAAAAAGTCTTGCTATGCAGGAGCCATCCACCCAAGTTATTCGCTGCGATAGCGGAACCACATTGTTCTAGCTGGCAAGCGGACATTCGATTTCGCGCCGTTGACAGAAATGAAATTGGACCTTCCAGACCCAAAGTGTGGCCCAGGTGTTAGATCCAAAGATTCGATCTGATGCGCCAAGGCAGCGCTCAAGGCAAATTCCCATGATGGCACGTAGAGAAACTGTGCAGACATTCCGCTTTACACAAAAGTAAGCTGATAAATTGGGCGAACCGACAGCCTGATGAAGAGTTTGATGACCTTGGAATTGCAGTCAATGAAGCTTGGGTTCACTTGAGACCCCATGAAACAACACCTGACTGTCGTTGTAGTTGAGCAAAACCAAGAACGCGTATTTCAGATTGTAGACGCCTTAGAGGAGTCCGGAGATGTAGACGTCTTTGTCGTAAGCGATGTTTCCGGGGTGGCACGTCAGATAGCGACGCATAGCCCGGACGTTGTGCTGATCGATATAGACAATCCCTCGCGCGATATGCTGGAAGAGTTGACCGTCGTTTCGGGCCCATTGGAACGCCCGGTGGCAATGTTTGTGTCTGGCGCGGCGGGTGGACTAGCCAAGGCCGCGGTTGAAGCTGGTATGTCTGCGTATGTCGTGGACGGGCTTCAGGCTGATCGAATCAAACCCGTCATGGATATCGCCATCACACGGTTTCAGATGCTGCGCCAGATGCGCGTGGAATTGGAAGAAACGCGACGCGCACTGGAGGAGCGCAAACTGATCGACAGGGCTAAAGGTTTGATTATGAGAGCAAAAGGCATCCAAGAGGATGAGGCCTATGCCCTGCTGCGCAAAACCGCGATGAACCAGAACCGGCGCGTGGCCGATGTCGCCGAAGCCCTTGTAACCGCCTCGGCGTTGCTCTCATGAAGACAGTAGCCCTTCCCGTGGCCTATATGCCCCTGGTCGATGCGGCACCCTTGATCGTCGCCCGTGAGATGGGGTTCGATCATGCTGAAGGTATCTCACTGGACCTCCAGCCCGCCCCTTCGTGGTCGTCCCTGCGGGACATGCTGGCCTTCGGGCATGTCGACGCAGCGCATCTTTTGTCTCCGGTTCCCGTAGCGATGGCCTTGGGCCTGGGTGGCATTGCGACGCCCCTCTCCGTGGTCTCCGTTCTCTCACTGAACGGCAATGTCATCGGTGTTGGAACCCAATTGGCGCGGCAACTGGGAGATCATGGCTACGGCTTTGACTTCATGAATGCGGCGACCGCCGGGTCAGCGTTGGCAAAGGTGGCCGGTGACGTTCTTACATTTGGAGTACCGTTTCCCTTTTCGATGCATGTCGAACTGCTGCGTTATTGGGTGGCAGGAACAGAACTCGCCTCGAAACAAGTCGAAATTCGCACGGTCCCGCCGCCACTCATGGCGCAGGCGCTGGCGGGCGGGGATATCGATGCCTTCTGCGTGGGCGAGCCCTGGGGGTCTTTCGCCGTAGACGATAACGTAGGTGCCTTGCTGCTGCCGGGCCAGGCGATCTGGACCTGCGCGCCGGAAAAGGTTTTGGCCGTCAGAAACGACTGGGCCGAAACCGAGCCCCATTTACTGGGCAGCCTCATGCGGGCGGTTTGGCGCGCAGGCCGGTGGCTGTCCAACCCGGAAAGCCGGACAACCGCATCCGAGATGCTATCGCGTAAATCCTACCTCAATGTCGCACCCGAGTTGATTGATCGCGCGCTTTTGGGCGAATTCACGATTTCCGCGCGCGGGGAACAGCGCCATGTGAACGGTTTTGTCGAGTTCTTTGACGGTGCGGCCACCTTTCCATGGCGCAGCCAGGCGAAATGGGTCGCGCATCAGTTGGCGAAACGAAACGGGCTGGACCCGGCGACAGCGGAACGTCAGGCGGCCAAGGTCTTTCGCAGCGACCTGTATCGCCGCGAATTGCAGGGATTGAGTGTTGAGACACCCGGCGCCTCGGAAAAACTGGAAGGGGCGATACCCGAGTCGACGGCTGTGGCCTCGGCGCCCGGCAGTCTGATTCTTCCTCGAAACGTGTTTTTCGACCGGCGCATTTTCGAGCCGACCGGGTAAGTTTGCACAAAATTTTTGCAGCGCAGCATTAAATCTCGCTGCATTGCAGAATTTTCGACGCCGAAATGTCAAAAACTGCTGACGCCTCGACATGCAACTGGCCTAATCAACTCATCGGCGGGCAACGAGGCCCACTGACGGAATTCGCCCGAAACTCTGGGCACCCAACAAGAGCAAAGCCGCTCGACCAACCGCCAACTCCTCCCGGCGGTTTGTGTCGGCGGCTTTTTTGTTTGCCCAAGGGGTTGGGCTGAACCGAAAGGGATCGAGATGAAAAAGCTACTTCTGAGCCTCGCGGCAACGACAGCGCTTGTGTCTCCGGCATTGGCCGAGCTGGAGCTTGAAAAGGACGAACTGACCTTTGGCTTTATCAAATTGACGGATATGGCGCCACTGGCTGTGGCCTATGAGCAAGGGTACTTTCTGGACGAAGGATTGTTCGTCACGCTTGAGGCTCAGGCCAACTGGAAGGTGCTTCTGGACGGCGTAATCGACGGGCAGCTGGACGGGGCACATATGTTGGCCGGACAACCTTTGGCCGCAACGATCGGTTACGGGACCGAGGCGCATATCATCACGCCTTTTTCGATGGACCTGAACGGCAACGGCATCACTGTTTCAAATGAAATCTGGGAAGAGATGAAGCCGAATATTCCGGTGATGGAGGACGGTCGTCCGCAACACCCGATCAGCGCCGAAGCACTGGCTCCGGTCGTCGAGAAATACAAGTCCGAGGGCAAGCCCTTCAACATGGGCATGGTCTTCCCTGTCTCCACGCACAATTACGAACTGCGCTACTGGCTGGCTGCTGGTGGTCTGCACCCAGGCTTTTACAGCCCCGAAAACGTCACCGGTCAGATCGGTGCGGATGTGTTCCTGTCCGTGACCCCTCCTCCGCAGATGCCTGCGACCTTGGAGGCGGGCACGATCTATGGCTACTGCGTGGGCGAGCCATGGAACCAACAGGCCGTATTCAAGGGCATAGGCGTTCCGGTAATCACTGACTATGAGCTGTGGAAGAACAACCCCGAAAAAGTCTTTGGCATCAACGCCGAGTTCGCCGAGAAATATCCGAACACCACGCTGGCCGTGACCAAAGCCTTGATCCGCGCCGCGATGTGGCTGGACGAGAACGACAATGCCAACCGACCCGAGGCGGTCGAAATCCTCAGCCGCCCGGAATACGTGGGCGCGGATTACGACGTCATCGCCAATTCGATGACCGGCACTTTTGAATACGAAAAGGGTGACAAGCGCGACGTCCCGGATTTCAATGTATTCTTCCGCTACAACGCGACTTACCCGTTCTACTCGGACGCCGTCTGGTACCTGACCCAGATGCGCCGCTGGGGTCAGATCGCCGATGCGAAACCGGACAGCTGGTATGACGAGGTCGCCAAGTCCGTCTACAAGCCCGAGATCTATCTGGAAGCCGCGCGCCTGCTGGTCGACGAAGGCTTGGCGAACGAAGCCGACTTCCCCTGGGACAGCGACGGTTACAAAGCTCCGACCCCGGCCGAGGATATCATCGACGGTATCGCCTATGACGGTCGCGCCCCCAACGCCTATCTCGAAAGCCTGTCCATCGGTCTGAAAGGCGATCAGAAGATCGTCGGCTCAGACGTGCAAGGCTAATCCCGCACAGCCGCGCCCGGCTTGAACCCGGCGTGGCCCCCACCAGTGCCCCGCCATCGCAAGGACACATCAAATGACAACGGTCGATCCAGAATTCAACGCAGACACCGCCCGAGAGGCACGTCGCGCCCGCCTTTTCACCCGCATCAGTGCTGCCGACAAATGGTTCCAAGTTTTGGGCCTCAGCTGGGCGACCCCGGTCCTGAAGGCCGCCGCCGGAGACAACCCGCGCGCCCAGATCATTGAGATCTGGCGGCTGCTGATTGTTCCCATTCTTTCGATCTGCGCCTTTCTGCTGTTGTGGGCGACTTTGGCCCCAAAAGTGCAGACCTCGCTGGGTGCAGTCCCCGGACCGGCTCAGGTCTGGGCGGAAATGGTCAACCTGAACGAAGACGCGCAAGCCAAGGCTGCGAAACGCGCCAAGTTCGAGGCGATGGTCGAGGAACGGAACCAAAAGCTGCTCGACGCAGGTCGCGCGGATGAGGTAAAGCAGGTCGCATACACGGGTGCACCGTCATACTACCAACAAATATGGACCTCAATCAAAACGGTGTTCTTCGGCTTTCTGATCGCCACAGTCGTTGCCGTGCCGCTTGGGATCGCCGCCGGCTTGTCACCAACGGCAAATGCCGCGTTGAACCCGCTGATTCAGATTTTCAAACCAGTCTCGCCGCTGGCCTGGCTGCCGATCGTGACCATGATTGTCTCGGCCGTTTACGTGACCAATGACGGCTGGTTCGCCAAGTCTTTCCTGATCTCGTCCATTACCGTGACCCTGTGTTCGCTTTGGCCGACGCTTATCAACACGTCGCTGGGTGTGGCGTCCATCGACAAGGATCTGGTGAACGTCTCCAAGGTCTTGAAAATGAACACTTACACCAAGATCACCAAACTGGTACTACCTTCAGCTCTGCCGTTGATATTCACCGGCCTGCGCCTCAGCTTGGGCGTTGGTTGGATGGTTCTGATCGCAGCCGAGATGCTGGCGCAGAACCCCGGACTAGGCAAATTTGTCTGGGATGAGTTCCAGAACGGTTCATCCAGTTCTCTGGCCAAGATCATGGTTGCGGTCTTCACCATCGGCATCATTGGCTTCCTGCTGGATCGCGTGATGTACGCGCTGCAATCCCTCTTTACCTTCACGAACAACCGGTGAGCGCAATGAGCATTATGAGCTTCAAAAACGCCTCTAAGTCCTTCGGTGAAGGCGCCGAGCGCACGGATGTGCTGAAGGGTATCGATCTAGACGTGCAAAAGGGCGAGTTTCTGGTGATCCTAGGCTTTTCGGGCACCGGAAAGACCACCCTGATTAACCTGATGGCGGGGCTGGACACCCCAACCGGTGGAGAGGTCACGTTCAAAGGCGCCCCGATCAAAGGGCCGGGCCCGGAACGGGGCGTGATTTTCCAGAACTACTCTCTGATGCCGTGGCTGACGGTTAGCGGCAATGTTGGACTAGCGGTTGATACGGTTTTCCCCGGCCTTAGTAAGGCCGAGAAGGCGGAAAAGGTCGCGCATTACGTACAGATGGTGGGCCTCAGCCATGCCGCGACACGCCGCCCGGCCGAACTATCCGGCGGGATGCGTCAGCGGGTTAATGTGGCGAGGGCTCTGTCGATGAACCCTGAGGTATTGCTGCTGGATGAGCCTCTGTCCGCACTCGACGCTTTGACCCGCGCCAATCTGGCGGATGAGATCGAACACATCTGGGAGGCTGACAAGAAGACCTGCGTGCTGATCACCAATGATGTGGACGAGGCAATAATTCTGGCCGACCGCATCATTGCTCTGAACCCGGATGGGACGCTCGGACACGAGTTCCGTGTAACGATCCCGCGACCGCGCGACCGGGGTGCCATGAATAACGACGAGACGTTCAAAAACCTGCGCGCGGACGTAACTAAGTACCTGATGGATGTAGGTATCGAAGCCAAGGTCGAAGGCTCGCGCATTCTGCCCGATGTCACGCCGATTCATGGCGTACCCACGGCAGTAATCGACGCGCAAAAGGGGATGATCGAGAACCGTTTCCTCGACTTCTCGCAACTTCACAAAGTTTACCCCACGCCCAAAGGCCCGCTGACCGTGGTCGAGGATTTCGATCTCAAGATCGACAAGGGCGAGTTCATCTCGCTGATCGGGCATTCCGGATGTGGCAAGTCCACGGTTCTGACCATGGCCGCCGGGTTGAACGAAATCTCGAAAGGCGCGATCAAACTGGATGGCCGCCATGTCGAAGGCGCTGACCCTGAACGCGCGGTGGTGTTCCAATCGCCGAACCTGTTCCCATGGCTGACCGCAAATGAGAATGTCGCAATTGGAGTCGACAAGGTTTATCCCAAGGCCAGCATGGCCGAACGGCAGGATGTCGTTGAATACTATCTGGAACGCGTTGGCCTGTCCGATGCGATGGATAAATCAGCGTCCGATCTGTCGAACGGCATGAAGCAACGCGTCGGTATCGCTCGCGCCTTTGCCTTGTCTCCTAAACTGCTGTTGTTGGATGAACCCTTCGGGATGCTGGACAGCCTGACGCGCTGGGAATTGCAGGAAGTGCTGATGGAGGTCTGGTCCCGCACCAAGGTCACTGCGATCTGCGTAACCCATGACGTGGACGAGGCGATCCTACTGGCCGACCGCGTTGTGATGATGACCAACGGCCCACAGGCAACCATCGGCAAGATCACCAAGGTCGACCTGCCGCGCCCGCGCACCCGCAAGGCTCTGCTGGAACATCCGGATTACTACGCCTACCGGCAGGAAGTCCACGATTTCCTTGAAGAATACGAACACGGCGCCAAACCAAAATCGCCCGCCCCCAAGGCGATTGCAGCGGAGTGAAATCATGAAGCAAAGACTTGTTGTCATCGGCGCAGGGATGGCCTCGGGCCGGGTGTTGGAACACCTGACCGACGCCGCTCCGGATGCGTTCGACATCACCCTTTTCAACGCCGAACCGCGCGGGAACTACAACCGTATCATGCTCAGCCCGGTTCTGTCCGGTGAGAAGACCTATCAAGAGATCGTCACCCATGATGCCGCCTGGTATGCCGAGCGCAGCATCGCATGCCGTTTCGGCGAGAAGGTCGAAAAGATCGACCGCGAAATGAAGGTGGTCGAAGGCGCGAACGGGCATGTACCCTACGACAAGCTGGTGATCGCGACAGGGTCAAACCCGTTCATTATCCCCCTGCCCGGTCATGATCTGGATGGCGTGATCGCCTATCGCGATCTGGAAGACACACAGCAGATGATGGGCATGGGCCCGGACAACAAAGTCGTCGTGATTGGCGGTGGGCTGCTGGGGCTTGAGGCCGCAGCGGGCATGGCCGCACACGGCGTTGACGTCACCGTGGTGCATATCATAGGTCACCTGATGGAACGGCAACTGGACGAAGCCGCCGGGTACCTACTGAAGAAGTCGCTTGAGGACAAAGGCATAAAGATTTGCCTGCAGGCGAACTCCAAGGAAGTTCTCGGACACGACGGCAAGATTCGCGCGCTGCTGCTGGATGACGGGACGGAATTGCCCTGTGATCTGCTGGTGATGGCCGTGGGTATCCGTCCCAATACGGCGTTGGCTCAAAAGGCGGGGCTGGCCACCGGACGCGGTGTCCATGTGGATGACCAGATGCTGACGTCGGACCCGGATGTCTATGCCGTGGGTGAATGCGTGGAGCATGACGGAGAGGTCTTTGGCCTTGTCGCGCCGCTTTACGATCAAGCGAAGGTGGCGGCGCAAGCGCTGTTGGAAGAGGAAGCTGCGTTTGCTCAGAAAACCCTCTCGACCAAACTGAAAGTCACCGGCTGCGACCTGTTCAGCGCGGGCGACTTCGCTGATGCGCCGGGGCGCGAGGATATCGTGTTCCGCGACCCCTCGCGCGGCGTCTACAAGCGCCTTGTCATTGAAGAAGATCGCCTGATTGGCGCTGTCATGTACGGCGACACCGCAGATGGCAGTTGGTTCTTCGGCCTGATTAAGGACGGCACCAATATCGACGAAATGCGCGAGACGCTGATTTTCGGCCCGGCATATCAGGGGGGCGACACCGCGGACCCTCTCTCAGCCGTTGCAGCATTGCCGCCTGAGGCGGAGATTTGCGGCTGCAACGGCGTATGCAAAGGTGACATTGTTGAGGCGATCAACGCTGGCGCCAACGATCTGGGCGCTGTTCGTGCCAGCACCAAAGCCAGCGCCTCCTGCGCGACATGCACCGGGCTTGTCGAACAGGTGCTGCAAGCCACTCTGGGCGACGCGTTCCAGATGCCAACCGCACAACCTATCTGCGGATGTACCGACCTGACGCATGAAGATGTGCGCCGTCTGATCCAGGGGCAAGAGCTGAAAAGCCAGGCCGCCGTCTGGCAGGAACTGGGCTGGAAAACGCCCAACGGTTGCCATGTCTGCCGCCCGGCGATCAACTATTACCTACTGGCCGATTGGCCGCTTGAGTATCAGGACGACCCACAAAGCCGGTTGGTGAACGAACGCAAGCACGCCAATATTCAGAAAGACGGCACGTTCAGCGTTGTGCCGCGTATGTGGGGCGGGATCACCACGCCTCAGGAGCTGCGTGCCATTGCGGATGCTGCTGACAAGTACGACGTGCCGACCGTCAAGGTCACCGGTGGTCAGCGGATCGATCTGCTGGGAGTGAAGGGTGAGGACCTACCCGCGATCTGGTCGGATCTTAACAATGCTGGGCTGGTCTCTGGTCATGCCTATTCGAAGGGGTTGAGGACGGTCAAAACCTGTGTCGGCACCGATCACTGCCGGTTCGGGACTCAGGACAGCACCGGTCTTGGGGTCAAGCTTGAGAAAATCCTGTGGGGGTCCTGGACGCCCCATAAACTAAAGCTGGCCGTATCCGGTTGCCCCCGCAACTGTGCCGAGGCGACTTGTAAGGATATCGGCGTCGTTTGTGTGGACTCCGGTTACCAGATCAGCATCGGCGGGGCCGCCGGTATGGATGTGAAAGAGACCGAGCTTCTTTGCCAGGTACCATCCGAAATCGAAGCTATTGAGGTCGTGATGGCCGTCACGCAAGCCTATCGCGAAAGCGGCAAGTATCTGGATCGGCTGTACAAATGGCTGGGAAAGGTCGGCATGGATTGGGTCAAGACTCAGGTCGTGGACGATCTTGAGAACCGTGCCGCACTGGTTGAACGGTTCGAACTGTCCCAAAGCATCTACCGCAAGGACCCCTGGGCTGAGCACGTGCGGGACAAGGCGCAGACCTATGCGCCAATTGCCGATTTCACCTTGGAGGCCGCGGAATGAGCTGGATCGACATCGGACATATCGACGAGGTGCCTCTTCGCGGTGCGCGTTTGGTGAAAACACATATCGGTTGCATCGCGGTCTTTCGCACAGCCGAGGCCGAGGTGTTTGCGGCCACCAATAGCTGCCCTCACAGGGGCGGGCCGCTGTCCGAAGGCATCGTGCATGGGCAATCAGTGACCTGCCCCCTGCACAATTGGGTCTTTGATCTGAACACAGGCGAAGCGCAGGGGGCAGACGACGGACGGATCACCACCTATCCTGTACGTCTGGAAGGTGGCCGTATCCTGCTGGACGACAGCGCTGTGGCCCAGCGGAGTGCAGCCTGATGGACGGAACCGGCCTGCCCGAGGTGCGATCGACCTGCGCATATTGCGGTGTCGGCTGCGGTGTCCTGCTGCGTCCAGATGGCGCCGGAGGATTGTCGGTTCGGGGCGACCCGGACCATCCTGCGAACTACGGGCGTTTGTGCTCCAAAGGTATGGCCTTAGGCGAAACAGTGGGGCTGGATCACCGTTTGCTGACCCCAAGAGCATTCGGCAAGGACGTTCAGTGGGATGAAGCTCTGCAATTGGTCGCGGACCGGTTTTCGTCCACCATCGAAGCGTACGGACCGGACAGTATTGGGTTTTATGTCTCCGGGCAGTTGTTGACCGAAGATTATTACGTCGCCAACAAACTGATGAAGGGCTTCATAGGTTCAGCCAATATCGACACCAATTCAAGGCTTTGCATGGCCTCAACCGTGGCGGGGCATAAACGTGCTTTCGGGACCGATACCGTTCCAGGGACCTATGAGGATCTGGATCAGGCCGATCTTGTGGTTCTGGTGGGCTCGAACCTCGCGTGGTGTCATCCGGTGCTCTATCAACGAGTGCTCGCGGCGCGGCAGGCGCGTGGAACGAAGATTGTTGTTATCGACCCGCGTCGAACGGCAAGTTGTGATCAGGCGGATCTCCATCTGGCGCTGAAGCCGGGTAGCGATGTCTCCTTGTTCAACCAATTGCTGAACAGAATTCACGCGGGCGGGCATTTCGATCGGACATTTCTAGATCGAACAGTCGGCTTCGCAGATGCCATAAGCACGGCAGAGCAGGACGATCCATCAGTAACTGGACTAAGTCGACATGAGATTGAGAAGTTCTGCGAACTCTGGATCAAAACCGAGCGTGTCGTAACGATCTTCAGCCAGGGCGTGAACCAGTCCTCCAGCGGAACAGACAAGGTTAATGCGATCCTGAATTGTCATCTGGCAACAGGCCGGATTGGGCGCGAGGGAATGGGTCCGTTTTCGGTCACCGGACAACCCAATGCCATGGGCGGTCGAGAGGTCGGCGGGCTGGCCAACACGCTGGCGTGCCATTTAGACATCGAAAATGAAGATCATCGCTTAGCGGTACAAAAATTCTGGAATGCACCATCCATGCCTCTAAAGCAGGGACTGAAAGCGGTCGACCTGTTTCGCGCCGTCGAGGACGGTCAGATCAAAGCCCTTTGGATCATTCACACCAACCCGGCAGTCACAATGCCCGACGCTGATCGCGTGAAGGATGCGATAACGCGCTGCCCATTCACAGTTGTTAGCGATCTGACAGCCAACACGGATACCGCGCGCCTCGCGGATGTGCTGTTACCAGCGGCGGGCTGGGCCGAAAAAAGCGGAACCGTAACCAATTCAGACCGCACGATCAGCAGACAACGTGCCGTTCTCGCACCTCCGGCGCAGGCGCGCGCGGATTGGGAAATCCTGGCCGAGGTGGGTCGCCGCATGGGTTGGACAGAAGCTTTCAGCTATGAGACGCCCGCGCAGATTTTTCGGGAATACGCGAATATGACATCGCTTGCCGTGTCATTTGGCAAGGACTTTGATATTATGGACTTTTCGGACATTGATGACGAAGAATATGAAACGCTAAGTCCAACACGGTGGCCAAGGATATCGCGCAAACCAGACGGCCGTTTCTTCGGCGATGGACATTTTTTTCATCCTGATGGCAAGGCGCGTTTTATTCCTGTCACCCATCGGCCACCAAAGACAACGACTTCTGCACAATATCCATTCTTATTGAATACGGGGCGAAATCGCGATCAATGGCACACTATGACCCGGTCTGGTTTGTCGCCTCGTTTATCAGCCCATCTTCCCGAACCACACTTAGAGGTTAACCCTGACGACGCTGGTCGATTGGGCCTCAGTACCGCTGATTTAGTCGAAATTACAAGCTCAGTTGGAAGCGGCATTTATCGCCTTCGTATCTCGGAATCTATCGCGCCAGGTCAAGTGTTTGCGCCTATCCATTGGACAGATGAAACCGCCCCATCCGCCCGTGTGGATGCACTTGTTCCAAGTGTGACTGATCCGATTTCAGGACAACCAGAAAGTAAATCAACAGCTGTGTCCGTACGGCGAATGAATGCCGCATGGTACGGTTTTGCCGTCTCAGTTGCTGCCGCGTCGCCCAACGCAGACTATCGGGCGACCGCCAGAACCGCCAACGGCTACAGGTTGGAGTTGGCCGGAAAACAGGTCATCGATGATTGGGAAAGTACCGCCCGAGAATGGTTTGGACTACACAAAGCCGTGGCCACCTCTGTAGAAGACGCAAAGAGCGGGTCTTTCAGGATTGCGCTGTCAGAAGGGCAGCGCATATTGGCGGTGCTCTTCGTATCCCGAAAGCCTGTCACACTGATGCGAGACTACTTGGCAACCTTGCCCGAGGTCGCGCTCCAACAGATTTTATCCGGTCGTTCATCTGTTGCTTCAGAAGATTGTGGACCAATTGTCTGTTCATGTTTCGGAGTCGGGCTTAGAACCATCATCCGCGCTATTAACGACAAGAGTTTGATCAGTGTGGATGATATCGGAGACGCTCTTCAGGCTGGAACGAACTGTGGTTCATGTCGGTCAGAGATAGCTGATTTGATCAATGAGCATTCGAAACCTTTGAAGAGACTTGAAAACTGCCCTCAGCAATAACTCAGGTAGTCTTATAGTTCTTGCTGAAAGTCGAGTTTTTGCTTTGATCGGCATTCATTGCAAGATTAGATTCTTTTCGCTCCATGTTTGAGATCCGTACACCGCTTATTCGCGTTACCGCCGCCGCACTTAGGGTCCATTCGCTGCGCTGACAGGCCATGGTTGGTGGGATATTACTCTTTCAATTGAAAGTGATCCCGGCTGGCAAAATGCCAGCCGGAGCCACGCAGATCCAAGAAGGGGAGAGGAGCTTGATTCCGCGCATATTGTGACACCCGAACTCATACGCCCAAAACTTCCGGCGGCATCCCGGCGTTCAGGTGGGTTTGGGCGCAAAGCCCAGTCTTTCTTGTGCCGCCTGAATTGTCGTTTTGTCTTTCAACGCCTGTTTGGCGATCCTGGCCGCCGCGTCGTATCCTAGAATCGGTGCCAGCGCAGTGGCCGAGACAAGACTGTTCGCCAGCAGATCTCGGCAGCGTTCCTCGTCGGCTTCGATGCCACGGACGCAACGTTCTGTCAGCGTATTCATTGAACGGCGCAGGATGCGAATGGAGTCAAGTAGCCGGAAAGTGACGATTGGTTCCATCGCGTTGAGCTGCAATTGACCGGATTCAGCGGCCATGGTGATGGTCAGATCGTTGCCGATAACCTGATAGGCGACCTGATTGACAACTTCGGGGATCACCGGGTTGACCTTGCCGGGCATGATCGAACTGCCCGCCTGCACTGGTGGCAAGCGAATTTCACCGAAACCGGCGCGCGGTCCGCTGGACAGCAACCTCAAATCGTTGCAAATTTTCGATATCTTGACTGCAACGCGTTTCAGGACACCGGAAAACATCACCAAACCACCCAAATCCGAAGAAGCTTCGATCAAGTCCTTGGCGGGCGTGAACGGGATTCCAGTCACTTCTGACAGGTGAGTTACCACAAGCTTCGCAAAACCCGCGGGAGCGTTTGCGCCCGTGCCAATTGCCGTGCCGCCCAGGTTTACCTCGGTCAGCAGCGCGGAAATCTGTCGGATGCGATCGATATCTTCTTCAACCGTATTGGCGAACGAGGCGAACTCTTGTCCCAAGGTCATGGGGACGGCGTCCTGCAACTGCGTCCGGCCAACCTTTTGGATATCCCTAAATGCCTGCGCGCGATCCCGAAACGCATCAACGAGCTCCTGCTGCGCCACGATCAACGGGTCGATCATACGCAGGACCGCGAGCCGGATCGCCGTCGGATACACGTCATTTGTGGATTGCGAGCGATTAACGTCATCATTCGGATGCAGGTACATATAGTCGCCGGGCTCGTGACCAAGTTTTTGCAAACCAAGATTTGCAATCACTTCGTTCGCGTTCATGTTGGTCGACGTTCCGGCCCCGCCCTGGATCATGTCAACAATGAAGTGTTCATGGTGCTGCCCGTCCAGGATTTCGTCGCATACATCCTCGATGACGCGCACCTTATCGGCATCCAGAACACCGGCTTCCAGATTTGCCCGTGCGGCGGCCTTTTTGACAAAAGCCAGCGCTTCGACAAGTCGCGGGAAATGATTGAGCGGGACGTCGGAAATCGGGAAGTTCTCCACCGCGCGGGCAGTCTGTATTCCGTAAAGCGCGTCAGCAGGCAGACTGATGCTGCCAAGGGAGTCTATTTCAGCTCGATTTATCATATTTCATATCCGAAAATGAGTTGCGGTGCCCTGAAGGCAGGGCACCGAATTGGTTTATTTGAAGCTGTAGATCGGGCTGGTCCATGCCACATGGCCATCTTCCAACACGACGCGCGCAAAGATGGCACTGTCACCTTTGCCTGGGATCGAAACTTCGCGGCGGACAGCCATCTGCGTCTCGGTCAGTTCTTCCGGCATGCGTTGCACCAGAAGGGTCTTGTCGATCCCACCACATGCAACCTCAGTGCCTTCAAGGCCGATATCCGACAGCGCAATTTCAAGATCACCCTGATTTGTCTTGATCACCAGCTTGGAGTCGGCTCCGGCGTCTTCGACCCACAGGTCAACCGATTGCGCCCCACCGGTGGTGACGCTGACCCATTCGACGCGGGTATCGGAAACCTGCGCTGGCTGGCGGTCGGGGTTGTAGAAGTTGATCGGTCGGATGCGGCGGATCTTGCCACCTTCCAGATCGGCGGACGCGGTCCATTTGACCAGACGTTGACGGCCGCGCGTTTCCTGACCCTTACAGGTTACCCGGTACCGGGCACCCAGATCGGCCTCGCCGTAGGGACGCAACCGGTCGATCATTTCCAATCCGTCAAACAGCTCAACCTTTTCAATCGGCACCTGAGCCGAGACCTCGAGATTGAAAGTTGCCTTGTCCTGATCGGTCTGGACGATGTCGCCCATGATCGCTGTGGTGGATTCTTCGAACTCGGTGTTGTCCAGAGTGGGATTGCGAACGAAAACCCGAGCTGGGCTGTCATATTCCATCTCGGCGGACATATACAGGCGGCAGCCGGTGGTCGCATAGTGGTGTCGGCGACGGAACTCCTCGAACAGCGCGTCCCGAGTCAATTCCGGCAAAAGATGGCAGGTCAAACCACCATAAGAGCCGAATTTGGCATCCCCCGGATAAGACGCTCCGGGGCGCCCCTTGTGACCATCCGAACCGGCCACGATACCAATGCGATACCCCATCTTGAGTGCGTCCTGCGCGATCCAGTCAAACGTGCCCCAGCTGGAATGCACCTCGACCGACGGCTCGACACTGGCGTCATGCGCGTAGGTTACATCGGCAAAACGACCACCTACGTGCGGCACAACCAGAACGTCTTCGCCGCGCAACGCCTCGAACAGCTCGGTCACATCGTGACAATCACTTTCAGGACGGGTTTTGTCCCGAACGATGGCCCGTGACGAGCGATAGATCGGACGGCCTTCGTTTCGGTACCAGATGTTGTGATCGCCACCCAGACCGGTGTTGCCGGACCATTCGTAACCGGGCAGCGCCAGGAACTTGCCCTCTTCGTTGAATTCGGCGGTCAGGCTGTTGATCTCATCCCAGAAGTTGTCGGAAATCTGGAAATCGTTGCCCTGATGGCCGGTGATGTCCACGAACGAACGGTGTTTGGCAAAGAAGAAGTAATCGCGCGCCGAACCCGAACCGATGGTTTCACCCGATTGGCCGTGCATGTCGGACCAGTAGTGGCCGAAACCGGTAGACGCACTGATGCGCATCGGGTTGGAATGCGCCACGACTTCACCATTGATCAATGCATCAACGGTATAGTCACCTTCGGCATCCGCCGTCAGATCATCCAGCACGACGGAGAATTCGCCAGCCTTGAACGCAACGGTTTCCGGCAGGCCATTGATCGGCTTGTTCGGGCGCAGCGTGATCTCGCCTTCGAACTTGTCCGACGGGTTGCCCCAGTTGTCCTCTGGCTTGACCACGAAACGGAACGGCTGGCCTGCTTTGCGCAGGGTCGGCAGGATCGCTTTCCACAGCTTGGGCGCGCCGGGGACGATCTTGATGAAGGGCTGCGCGTCATCTTCCAGCGGAGTGTAGTCGACGGTTGCAAAGGCATCGACCGTGATCCGGAACTGATGTTCTGCCTCGATATGGGTCTGGGTACGAACGCCGGGCGAACCCTGACGCTGGTCACCGATGCGAAAAATGATCTGGTCGCCGGGCTTCAGGAACTGCTTGCACAGAACGGTGATGCATAGGCCCCAGGGGCGCAGGTTGCGCTTATAGCTGAACTCGGCTTCGAACGGTGCCCCGTTCGACGTTTCGATGGTCAGATAGCCTGGCGCTTTGGGGTCATCCATCTGCAGAGGCGTCATGTCCGAGTGGGTCCGAAAGGCCACTTTCAAACCGCCCTGATCGTCGATACCGAATTTACCAGCGGTGTAAGTCAGGGTGTAGCTCTGCCACGAGCCCGCTTCGATCGGACCGGCAGGCGACAGCTCGGCGCTGCCCATGAGATCGGGACGATAGTCATGATTTGGCATGGTCGAATTCCTTGTTTTAAGGACGCGGCTACCCGGCACGCTCGCGGGTACGGCGCAGATGATAGTTAGGGTTTGATTGGCCCGCCTTTATCTGCGGGCCTTGGGGGAAGTTTTCAGGCGTCTTTCAACGACGCTTCTTTGGCCTGTTTGCTTAGCGACCTGGCCCGTGCGAACACGGCGATTACACCCAGCAGGAGGAAGCC
>NZ_JAKRGB010000056.1 GCF_022347725.1 Ruegeria sp. Ofav3-42 | reverse complement strand
TATTTTGTTCTCTAATCTGTCAATGTTCGTTTTCACTTTTGTGTTTTTCTGACGTCTGAGGTTGCCTTGGTTGTCTTCGAGCTCGCGGGCTCATAATGGGGTTGGCTGGGTGTGGATCGGCAAGGTTGAAACCGCGATCAAATTGATAGTTTGCTCTGTCGCTACAAAATCGGCGCCATGTTCCACGCCCTCCCTCGGGCGTCTTCCCGCATGGGAACTGTGATTTAGGAATCCTCTGTTGTTCAGGGTGTGGTTACGCGGCCTGGAATTCGGTCTCGTCACGCATCATGGCATGCAAGATGATTGCAAGCCGTCTTGCCAGCGCCACCCGCGCTTTTCTCATGGTCGAGCGTTGGCCGATTGCGAGCGCCCACGGCTTTAGTTTCAGCGGTGCCGCATATCGCGTTAACATAACATTTGCAGCTTCTTAAAGCAGCGTTCGGACGCGCGCATCCCCACACTTCGAGACATTCCCGGTGTAATCAACCTCGCCGGACTGGTGGCGTTTGGGAACCAGTCCAAGATAGGGGCCTACATCTCGCGAACGCTTAAAGCGCCTGGGGTCATCAATGGCTGCGGCAAATGCCAAAGCCGTTATCGGACCGACCCCCGGCACTGTCATAAGACGCGAGCAGATCTCTGATTTACGGGTCATGGCCTTGATGTCGTTGTCGATAGCTGAGATCGCCGACAATATCGCTTCGCGCGTCGTTTCGATCGGTTTTGTGCCCCGTCAACAACTTTAAGGCTTGATACGCCTGACGGCTTTCAATGCAAACAACCGGGACACCGAGTTCCGTCAGGCTGTGGTGAAGCATTGGGGCCATGCGCCCGGTTCCAAAAACAACCTTGGCGCATGGCGGTCCGGCAGCGAGAAACGCAGCGATCGCCTTCGGTATCGAAGGCGCTTTTCCCTCCCGAATGAGTGCTCCGTCACGATCAAGAATACAGATGCGCGTCTCTTCCATGGACACATCCAAACCAGCAAAGTAATCCATCGGTCAGTCTCCCTTTCAATGACATGAGCATCAAGAATAACAGGGGCCGCAGAGTGCTAATCCTGATT
>NZ_JAKRGB010000055.1 GCF_022347725.1 Ruegeria sp. Ofav3-42 | reverse complement strand
TGACCTGAGCCCCAAGTTTCCTCCAACCTTCGGAGAGTCCTTGGGTTCGGTTTGATGGCCTTACGCGGCCAGTTTGTCCATGTTCATTTTCTCTGCAAATTCCATTGGCGTTAGGTTGCCCAACGCCGAATGTGGTCTTTGATAGTTGTAATCCTCCTGCCATGCTTCCAGCGTTTCACGGGCCTCGGCCAGTGAGATGAAGAGCGTTTCATTCAGGCATTCGTCACGCAGCTTGCCATTGAAGCTTTCGATGAATGCGTTCTGGGTTGGTTTTCCTGGCGCGATGTAATGCCAGTCGATCCCGTTGTCCTGAACCCACCGCAGGATGGCCATGCTGGTGAATTCGGTGCCATTGTCGGAAACGATTGTCCCCGGTGCCTCGCGTTCGGAAATGACCCGGTCCAACTCCCGCGTGACCCGCAAGCCCGACAGCGACGTGTCGGCGACCAACGCGAGATTCTCGCGTGTGTAGTCATCCACCACGGCCAGGATGCGAAAACGACGGCCGTCCGTTAGCGCGTCAGACACGAAGTCCAAGCTCCATCTCTGGTTAGGCCCATCGGGCACAACCATCGGCCTTCGTGTGCCCAATGCACGCTTCCGTCCGCCCCTCCGACGCACTTGCAGTTTCTCTTCGCGATAGATCCGCCGGAACTTCTTGTGGTTCACTTGCCAGCCCTGCCGTTCGACCATCACATGCAACCGCCGATAGCCAAACCGGCGACGGTCCTTGGCGACAGCCTTCATGGCGTCACGCAGCTCCGTGTCGTCGTCCCGCCGTGACTGATACCGCACCGTTGACCGATCCACGTCCAGAGCAGAGCACGCCCGACGCTGGCTCACCTGATGGACCTCCACCAGATGTGCCACCGCCTTCCGCTTGGCATCGGGCGTCACCACTTTTTTGAGTTCACATCTCGAAGCATGGCGTTGTCCAACATCTGTTCCGCCAGCAGCTTCTTGAGCTTGGCATTCTCAGTTTCAAGCGCACGCAGTTTCTTGGCGTCTGACGGCTCCATGCCGCCATACTTCGATTTGTATTTGTAGAAGGTGCCCTGGCTAATACCATAGCGCCTGCACACGTCAGCAGTCCGCTCGCCTGCTTCCTGTTCCTTGATCATCTGGATGATCTGTTCGTCGGTGAATCTCGTCTTCATTTGTCCGTCCTT
>NZ_JAKRGB010000054.1 GCF_022347725.1 Ruegeria sp. Ofav3-42 | reverse complement strand
GTCGAAGCTGATGGAAGGAAGCAACCATGAAACACTATGCCGGACTGGATCTGTCGATGGACAGCACGCAGGTGTGCATCGTCGATGAAGGCGGTGAGAAAGTCGTCTCGATTAAGGTTGAGAGCGCGCCTGACAAGATCGCATGTGCGTTGGATCGAGTTGGCGACATTGAGCGGGCGGTGATCGAATCCGGCCGCATGTCGCCAGCAATCTGCCACGGCTTGCGAGCTCTCGGCGTTCCCGTCGTGTGCATTGACGCACGGCAGGCGCATCAGAGTCTAAAGGCATTGAAGGCGAATAAGACTGACCCGCATGATGCAGCCGGGCTGGCGCAACTTGCCAGGACAGGCTTCTATAAGGAGGTGCACGTAAAATCTGCAGCTGCCCATGGCGTGCGCAGCGTCATCGCGACGCGCAGCCATCTCGTTGAAGCTCGGGTGCGGCTGGACAACATGATCCGAGGTATTTGTGCAACTTTCGGGTTCAAACCCGGCCCCGGTCAGGGCAAGTCGTTCATCGACCGGGTGATGACTGCTGCCGACATACCGGGCCTTGGCCAGAGCATCACGGCGCTGGTCGCCGCCAGAGCCGGATTGGTGGAACAGATTAAGCAACTGGATCGTGTCTTGCGTGAGTTCGCTCACCAGTCGTCGGCCTGCAGGCAGCTCATGAGCATCCCTGGCGTCGGCGTTCAAACTTCCGCCGCTTTCGCCGCGGCTATTGATCAAGCTGACCGCTTCCGACAATCCCGCACCGTCGGTGCCTACTTCGGACTGGTCCCCAGACGTCACCAGTCGGGGGAAATCGACTGGACGGGACGCATCACCAAACAGGGCGACAGCATGGTCCGCAAGCTGCTCTACGAAGCGGCCAACTCGATCCTGACGCGCAGTCATGGCACCTTCGCCCTCAAAACCTGGGCTCAGAAGATCGCCAAACGTCGAGGTCTGAGAAAGGCACGCGTGGCACTTGCCAGGCGGCTTGCTGTCATCATGCACGCGATGCTGCGTGACGGCACTTTGTTCGAAGCGTGAGATGAGATAGAAATCATTTGCCAGCGGTGAAGCCGGAAAGCTGATCCAAAGGCGGTGTCCCGAGAGGGGACGCAGGGACGAACGATCTGCGAAGGTTACCGGATGGGCCTAGGAGCCCGCTTCGACTCAATGCAACGTTCGGCCTTGTGAAACCCGATACAGCACGGTCGCCTCACAGCAATCAGTGCGGACAGATCCTTGAAACCCTCAAGGGAAACACCGCCGAGCTCCACAAATTACAGATCCTGACCCTA
>NZ_JAKRGB010000053.1 GCF_022347725.1 Ruegeria sp. Ofav3-42 | reverse complement strand
TGCGCCGCCTCAAAACTCGGCAAACGGTTCCGGTCGGATTCGTTGTCCCCCTCGACCGTGAGGTCGAAGGGGCCGCTGAACTTTTAAAAGACGCGATCCGGCACGAGGTTCTGGCCTACAGGAACGATTTGAACAAGGTACTGGATGCCGATTGACGCCGCGCTTCAGATCTTTTCCAAATTGACCTCTTTGCCGGGGATGGGTGAAGCCGCGATAGAACCTGCGGATTTCACTGTGCTCAAACCCCCCAATTCCTCGATCCGGGCGCGCTGATCGGCCTTGCTGCGAGTGTCCAGCGCTTCGGGGTCAACAAGGTCGCGAAGCAGAGCAACCAATTTCGCCTCTTTTGGATGGGTACGCTCGTTTGCGAGCAGATCGTCGCCTTCATGCGGATCATTGGCCAGGTCAAACAGCTGGTTGCGCATTCCCACGTGGTAAATCAGCTTCCAGTTCCCGCTTCGGATCATGAAGCTGGAATTAAGGCTGCCCATAGCATGGTATTCGGAAAAGGCGGGGCGCTCCTCCGTTGAGCCGTCGATGGCCCGCAAAAGCGATTGACCCGTCAGGCTTTTGTCGGTGGGCAGGTCGAACAGATCCAGCATCGTTGGGAACAAGTCTACATGGCTGACGCAATCCGCTACCTTTTTGCCCTGCGGCACACCCGGGCCGGCCATGATCAGAGGAACACCTGCCGAATGCTCATAAAGGTTGGCCTTGCCCAGAATGCCATGTGCACAAATCGCTTCGCCATGATCCGAGGTGTAGATCATCCGAGTCGACCGGATCAGGCCCAGATCATCCGCCGTGTCGATCACCTTGCCGATCTCTGCATCGGTTTGGGTAATCAGCGCGCAATAGCCCGCATAGGCGTTTCGCGCGAATGATTCATCCAAACCTTCAGGCAGCTGGTTCATTCGCGCCAGATAGGCCATCGCGGGGTGGTCATAGCGATCCTTCGCATCCCACGTCGGGGGCAATGGCATGTCCTCTGGCGGATATAGCGCCCAGTTTTCCTGATCCGCGCAAAACGGCGGATGAGGGCTGGGGTAGGACACGATCAAGACCCAAGGGTCGGGGTTACCGGCATTTTCGCGCAGCCAGTCAATTGCACGTTCGGTGATCTGGCGGTCATAAATCTGATAGTCGGTTTGACCGGGTCCAGAATTTCCATAGATCGCCTTATGACCACCCCGTGTTGGAACGCCTTCATCCGTACCCCGCAACAAGGTCAGCGGAGATCCGATTCCGTCTACAACGTGCATTGTATGAATTTCTTCAGAAAAGCCGTTGTCATCCTCGGCTGAGCGGTAATGCAATTTGCCAATCGCGGTGACCGGCACCTGCGCATCCCGCAAGCGATGATGCCAAGTTTCGACCTTGCCGTCGTACATCGTCGCGTTGTCCCAATACCCGGTCTGGTGTGGATACCGCCCGGTAGCCATGGCCGCCCGGGAAGGGCAGCACAATGTCGTGGCAGCATAGGCATTCTGAAATTGGACGCCCCGCGTGGCCAATCGATCAAGATTCGGCGTTTGTACCTTCGAGTGACCTGCTACACCCAGAAAGTCTGACGCGTGATTGTCAGTTACAAATAGAATGAGGTTGTTTGAACGTGTCATGAGATCCTAGCCACTCATTAGTGTCGTATGCGCATAACATATCGCTTTCTGCACGACTTCTTGGTGCAAAGCTGGAAACATCTGTTTCGAAATTTGGCGCATTGGCAAAGCCGAACGGTTAAGTTCTGTTGGCAAAAGCGGATTAAGCCTACACGAGAGCGGACCGCCACTTTCAGACTGCGCTGATCATCGACGCCGCAATTACCAGTGGTACAAAATCATTTTGTTCCTCTGCTACGAACTCGTTTCACTCGATACGGGGGACAAGTAGGCGCAGACAGTGAAGTTAAGCAGAGGTGTTTTGGCCCGCCTTTATCTGCGGGCCTTGGGGGAAGTTTTCAGGCGTCTTTCAACGACGCTTCTTTGGCCTGTTTGCTTAGCGACCTGGCCCGTGCGAACACGGCGATTACACCCAGCAGGAGGAAGCC
>NZ_JAKRGB010000052.1 GCF_022347725.1 Ruegeria sp. Ofav3-42 | reverse complement strand
TCGTTCCTGTAGGCCAGAACCTCGTGCCGGATCGCGTCTTTTAAAAGTTCAGCGGCCCCTTCGACCTCACGGTCGAGGGGGACAACGAATCCGACCGGAACCGTTTGCCGAGTTTTGAGGCGGCGCAGAACAAAACCCTGATCCAACAGCGACTTGGGGAAAATCCCATCGTTTATCGTGATGCTGCCTGCCGCCAACCCGATATATATCGACACGTCAACTGTCCCGCTTTCCTGACGCACATTCGGAGTAAGTCCCGCTTCGTCAAAGACCTTATCAATGCGTTGCCGCAATATCGCACCGCCTTCGATTAACGACAGGGGGGCATCTGCCAGGGCCTGTACCGGAATCTCTCGGTCGCCGGCCAATTCGTGATCCCGGGGCAGGGTGACGCATAAGGGAAAGTCAATTATAGGCTCTCCACGCACGCCGGAATGGACAACGGGAACCGACGTCAGTGCGATGTCGAACATTCGAGACGCCGCCCACCGTTTAAGGTTATGGCGCATTTCGACGCTGGTGTTTATGCGCGTGTCTGAACCGCTGTCCTTGTAAAATCGCTGTACGGCCGCGGGCAGGATTTGTTCCGCCAGACGCGGAAAGCTCAGGATACGGATCAACTGTTCCTTGTTTGCCCCGTCGCGAATAGCGTCAGAAATTCGGGGCAACTCATCCATCACGCTGAGTGCACGCATTGCCTCAGGCAAGAAGGTTTCCGCCGCCTCGGTTGGGATCAGGCGCTGTCGTTCCCGGCGGAACAGTTTCAGTTCAAGGTCGCTTTCCAATGCCGAAAGCATCCGACTTGCGGCGGACGGTGTCAGGTGCATCTGCTCGGCAACCTTGGCAATCGTACCCGCACCCATGACCTCAACGAAAAGCTTTAGCGACGGGATTTTTGGCATTCTTGCGGACAATTTAACTCTCCATTTTTGGCACCTGATTTATTGCGTTTCAGGAACCATCTATTGGGTATTACTCAATATCAGCACGAACTCCTTTTTGCTAGATTTCATTTAGATCCGGTTTCAGGAGACCCGGAACGACAAGCAAAATGCTGAACTTGGGCCAATTGGGCCCGCTTGCTGGACGCAGGGCCAGCAAATTGAGAAGGCCGTCCAAAAGGATGGCGATCAAGGGAGGATAGACATGAAACTCAGAAACTTGATTTCCGGATTGGCACTGAGTGTGGTGGCCGCTGCCGCACAGGCTGCGGATGTGGAATGGCGCTTTGCCAGCAAGCTGTCACCGGAAAGCGCCGAGGGGCAGACTCACCAATATTTCGCGGATCAGGTCGAAAAGCACTCGAACGGCAAGATGAAGATCACCATCTTCCCCTCCGAGCAGTTGGGCAAAGGAAGCGCCGTGTTGGAGCAGCTTCAGCTTGGTGCCATCCAGATATATGCCGAAGGTCCCCAGTACCCGCAAAAATGGGTGCCCGAGATCAAGCTGACTTCGGCGGCATTCCTGTTTGACGACCGGGACCATTGGGTACGCTTCATGGAAAGCGATCTGGTCAAAGGCTGGTACCAGAAGGCAGAGGACGAGGCAGGGATCAAGGTTCTGGGTAACCCCGCCCTGATCGCGCGCGGGCCTTACCGCGTGATGATGTCGACCATTCCGGTCTCATCGCTGGATGACGTATCGAAGCTCACGTTGCGCCTGCCGAATGATAAGGCCCAAACAGCTGCATGGGCGGAGTTGGGAGCCGAGGTGCGCACAATCGCGTTCTCAGAAGTCTATGAGGCAATGAAACGCGGCATTGTGAACTCGGTGAATGTACCGATCTCGTTGGCCGAGACCACCAAGGTCTATGAGGTGGCCAAAAACGTGACGGTTCACAAAGAGTTCTACCAGTCCATCGCATACATGATGAACAAGAAAGCCTGGGAAGAACTGGATCCTGAACTGCAAGAGGCGATGCTCAAGGCACATGCCGACCTCAAGGATTTTAGCTATGACATCAACCTCGCCAAGGCCGAGGAAGGCATGAAGATCATGGCGGACAACGGTGTGACATTCGCCGAAGTCGACCGTCAGCCCTTCATCGACGTGATGACAGCGTATTTCCAAAGTGAGACCGAGGCC
>NZ_JAKRGB010000051.1 GCF_022347725.1 Ruegeria sp. Ofav3-42 | reverse complement strand
TGTAGAAGGTGCCCTGGCTAATACCATAGCGCCTGCACACGTCAGCAGTCCGCTCGCCTGCTTCCTGTTCCTTGATCATCTGGATGATCTGTTCGTCGGTGAATCTCGTCTTCATTTGTCCGTCCTTGAGTTGGGCGGACTCTACACAAAACTGGAGGAGATTCAGGGGCTCAGGTCAAAGGCTTTCGCCAGCTCTGGCGCTAGGCACGCAATGTCCCAAACCATCGATCCTCCGCGGGAGAAGCCTGCGATCAGTATTCTCGACGGGTCAATACCGAAGCGCCCCAATGCGTCGGCGCGCACGGCGCTGAGAAAGGCGACATCATCGCGCGCCAGGTCATATCCGTCAGCCACACCCCAATCGAGGTCTTTGTTATTTAAACTGGGCTGCCCGCTGGGCATAATCACAGCGTAGCCGCGCCGGATGAAAGGATCGACATAGGCGGAATTCTGGATCATCGCTTGGCCAGACCGTCCATACCCGTGCAACCAAATGACGGCAGGCGGCTTATCAGGAGTCTCCGGCAGGGCCACGTAGTACTCACCGCCTTCCAGTGTGCAAGGTGCATTTGGCACGCCACACTCTCCATCAGAAGCAAGGGCAGCGTTCGGCTTCGCAGCAATAAGAGCAATGGCAATACCGAGCGTCAAAATGCGAATACGCGTTTCGGGTCGCATCAAAAGTGTACCTCTGTCGCTAGGTCACAGAACATCATAGCACAGCATTACGCATCTCCGAATGCACCGGTCCAAATGTCCGGGAACGCCTCTATTGCGTAGTTCAGTGGCAACGAGTGATCACTCTGAGCCCTTAACACCCGAATTCGCGCCGTTATATGTAGAGCATATCATCAGTTCCGGGAAAACTTCATGACGCTGTCTGATCTTATTAAGCGATTTTACCACGAAGTATGGAACGCGGCGGACATGGACTGCGCCCGAGAAATCCTACACCCAGAGTTCGATTTTCGTGGGAGTCTCGGGCCGAAACGCTCAGGGCCGGATGAGTTCATTCACTATATGGAAGAAGTTCGAGCGGCTCTTCCGGATTTTCAATGCAATATCGTTGAAATCGTCGATGCCGGAGAAAAAGCAGCTGCACGAATGACCTTCGGCGGCACGCACCATGGTAAATTCTTCGGGGTAGACGGAACACAGCAACGGATCGAATGGTCCGGGGCGGCATTCTTTACAATGTGGGAGAAAAAAATCGGGAGGCTCTGGGTTTTGGGTGACATTGATTCAATCAAGAGACAATTGAATGCCCACCCGAAAGTTGCGTTTCTTGACCCATATGCATAGCGGCAGCTTTGGTTGCGAAGGCAGACCTCGACGTGACGTGCGCTGCACGATGTGTAATTTTGATGGGTAATGGGTACTATCCCGCGCGGGAAAGGAGACGCTATGAAACCGAATAATAAGTTCCGCCGTAACCTTCTGGGCGGCGTTGCAGGACTAATGGGCGTCGGTTCGCTGAGTGCAAGAGCCGCTACGGCTGTACTCACACCAGACGCCGCAGAAGGGCCGTATTATCCGACGCCAGCCATGCGGAGGCCCGATATAGATAATGACCTCGTTAAGATCAGAGGGCGCGTTGAAAAAGCCGGTGGCGAAGTCTTTACACTGCGTGGAAGGCTCACGGGGGCCAATGGACAACCCCTTGCCAGACATCGCATCGAAATCTGGCAATGCGACATGGACGGCAACTACATGCACCCGCGCGACCGTCGCAGTGTTAACTTTGATCAGGCTTTCCAGGGCTTTGGCCATGACGTAACTGACAACGGCGGGAACTACGAGTTTCGTACGATAAAACCCACGATCTATCCAGGGCGCACACCACATATTCATGTAAAGGTATTTGATGGAAATCGCGAACTGTTGACGACGCAGTTTTACATCAAAGACCATCCGAGCAACGCCCGCGATGGGTTATTCAACCGTATGTCCAAGGCGGAGGCCAATGCAGTGTCTATGGAATTTGCGAAGGGTGCGACTGGACTTGAAGCGACCGTCAATGTTGTCGTCTAGAGAGCAAGCATTAGCCAGCAAATTTGGAGTTGCAAACCTCGATTGTGACTGTCCGCTTCGGGCTGCCCTCCAATCACTGACGCGAATGGCCGCGAATGGCGATACCAAGCTCGAAACGGACGTTTTCTCCCAACTGTGTTACAGTGATTGAAGGGGAGATAGACGATGTTCGACATTGATACATTTATCGCTGACTGCCGCGATGCAGTCGACAAAGACCCAACTCAAAAGTCCTCCGCAGAAGTTGTTCGGCGTGCCCTTTCAAATCCGTCTGACGTACTGGCAGCTCTAGGAGAACGTAAAGAACCAGGCATAACTCCTCTCTATCAATCGTCCGACCTAACAATAATTAACTTGGCCTGGAAACCATTGACGACCATTCCGCCTCACAACCATGAAATGTGGGCTGTGATTGGAATTGTCCGTCGTCAGCGCCAATGGGACAGATGGCGGCCTGAGCTAAGAGAGGGTTTGGCGCATCTGGTTGGGTTGATTATGCGGCGGTTTTGCGGTGAAGCAAGCGCCGGGTTTCGACGGTCTTTCGTTTGATCCG
>NZ_JAKRGB010000050.1 GCF_022347725.1 Ruegeria sp. Ofav3-42 | reverse complement strand
TCGCTCAGCCCTAACAATCCGATATCACCGCCTCGAGGCATTTGACGCCTGGAATGCTGCCACTCGAGCCGCTTGAAATCCGAAAACTAGGATCTCTGTGTGAACCGCGGGTTAACGTGACAACACCCTTTGGGTGCATCACGCCATCGTAAGCCATTACGGTTGATGAAGATAATGCCGCTCAACACGCGCCTGTCATCAACACGTGGTTTGCCGTGCGACTTGGGAAAGAAAGGCTACAGACGCGCCATCTGCGCGTCACTCAACCAGAAAAGATCAGACATGTTCACCGCTCGTTTTCGAGCCGTGAATCATGCCGTCGCGCGGAAATCAATGGGTCCTGAGCCTAGTTCATTGCCGCCAATTCGGACCTTCGAGGTGAACGGACAACAGTATTCTTTGGACAACAGAAGACTATATGCCTATCAAAGAGCCGGTATAAAAATCCCAACCAGGCCAGCGACATCAGCTGAAATCGCGAAGGATTCCAGGTTCAAGTTTTCAACTATCAATGGAGGGCAGGATATTGAAGTCAGAAGAAAATAACCGTGCTGTAGAAATCCAAACCACAAGAGACTTCTGTAATGCACTGAATATTCTGCTGCGTGATCCTGAGTTTCCTGAAGAAAACTTGAATACCAAATCTTTTGTGGAGGCAATGCAGGCATGGCTGCTAGCTTTCGAGGGGCGCAATAGCCTCTTCGATCAGCCTTGCGAGGAATACATCACTTGGGCCGACTTGTATAAGTTGCTTCAAGCGGCGGCAGTGTACGAGTAGACTTTAGGTAATCCCCAGATTGAAAGACTTTGGGCCAATGGCGCACGCGTTTGCACTACGGCGAAACAAGTATTCGGGGCATTGTTAAGCCCGGTACAAACGAAATCATTTCGACTTACCCACAATGACACAGAATTGCACTCATGAATGCCCAAGATGCGGACAGGGCTCTGTTATTCCAGCGAAAGTAAAAAGGAATGGTCGCGTCATTCATATATGTGACGAGTGTGATGCCGTGTGGTTTTGCTCAGACAGCATCGAATACGCGACCTTCAATTACTTCAACCACTACATGGAGCGTTTGGGTTTGCCGGATGATTGGTCAGAGCTGGAGATCTTGCCAATAAAGCCTGAGCCTTAAATGTCAGATCACTAGGCTGGGCAATAGAATGAACAATCCTATCGAAGAACAACGAAAGATAATTGATCAGCTGTATCGAGCAATCTTGGTGCGTGCGCCTGATAGGATTACCAGCGCGGCTTGTAAACGTTGCCTCTCAGGATCAAGGAGCCTTTGTCGAAAGGGAGCGTAAGAGAATTGCTTACAAGGCCGGAAAATTCGCTTCAGACTAAAGTACCCAGAGCGCTACCAGTACTGTCGTAAGGGGAGTAGCCTCCTTCTTTTTCAAGCGGTTGTAGAGTATGGATCTGTTGCAAACTTTTGGCCATTGACGCTCGCGCCACCAACGGGCGAATGACTTTCGGAACTTCCAAGTCGAAAGCCAGTTCATGATCTCCTTTAAAGGCGCACAATATCCCAAGGATGTGATCCTGTACGCAGTGTTTTTCTATGTCCGATACGGTGTTTCCTATCGAGATTTGGAAGAAATCATGCTCGAGCGAGACATATCGGTCGATCACACCACTCTGAACCGCTGGGTGACACGGTATCCCGGTGTAATCGCAGAAGTGGCGCGGCGTCGAAAAGCGCCATGTGATCGCTCTTGGAGAATGGACGAAACCTACATCAAGGTGAAAGGCGCGTGGGTCTATCTCTACCGAGCTACCGACAAGCACGGTAAGACGCTTGATTTCATGCTTTCGCAGCGTCGAAACAAACCCGCCGCTACAAAGTTCCTCGCCAGAGTGTTGGAGACAAATGGAATGCCGAGGAAGATTGTTATCGACAAAAGCGGCGCAAACACGGCTGGCATCAAAGCCGTCAACAGGATGTTGAAAGGCTTTGGCTGCCCGATCCCAATTGAAATGGTGAGGCGGAAATACTTGAACAATATCGTCGAGCAGGACCACCGTTTCATCAAAAGACGAACCCGCCCGATACTCGGCTTCAAGTCTTTTGCTTCAGCTTCAGCAACTCTGGCAGGTATCGAGGTCGCGCACATGATCCGTAAAGGCCAATTCACACCAGGACTCTGTCCCTTTCAACAATTCAAAGAGCTGGTCGCATAGCAAAGCACGTCAGATGTATTCCTCTGAGCTTCAGTAATCTTCGCAACAGAACCCAGTGCTCGACCTCCAGCGGCAAGATCAAAAACCTCTGGGCCGCCGGCGAGACGATGGCCGGGTCGATCCTTGGACAAGGCTATCTGGCCGGCTTCGGCATGACCATCGGAACCGTATTTGGACGCATCGCAGGACGTGAGGCTGCCGCTTATGCAAACTGACCTTATTCAAGAAGCCCGCCGTCAGGCCGAGATCTGCAATGCCTGTCGCTATTGCGAGGGATATTGCTCGGTCTTCCCGTCGCTGCACGCGGAACGCGCGTTCTCGGATGGGGATATCACGCAACTGGCCAACCTCTGCCACAACTGTCGGGGTTGCTATTACGCGTGTCAGTATACAGCGCCTCACG